>JALHLQ010000044.1 GCA_022844485.1 Xanthobacteraceae bacterium | reverse complement strand
AAGCGAATGTCAAATCCAAAACTCCACTAGCAATTTGAATTTGCTAGTGGTCCTTCGATTCTAACATTCGCAAAATGGCCTGCCGCAACGGGATGCGAATGTTAGAATCGGACCACTAGTATCGCTTCCGCATGCGACTAATATAGCGACGACGATCTCAGAAACCAGATACCGACCAAGGTTCTCACCTCATGTCCCAGACCGCCGAAAAGCTCCACCGCAAGCCCGCCAGCATCGATACGGCGCCGTTCGACTGGGAGGACCCGCTCGGGATCGAAAGCGAACTGACCGAGGAGGAGCGCATGGTGCGCGACACCGCGCGCGACTACGCGCAGGAGAAGCTCTTCCCGCGCGTGCTCATGGCCTATCGGCACGAGACCTTCGATCGCGCCATCATGACGGAGATGGGCGCGCTCGGGCTGCTCGGCGCGACCATTCCGCAGGCCTATGGCGGCGCCGAACTCGGCTACGTGGCCTATGGCCTGATCGCCCGCGAAGTCGAGCGCGTCGACTCCGGCTACCGCTCGGCGATGTCGGTGCAATCTTCGCTCGTGATGCATCCGATCTACGCCTATGGCTCGGAAGCGCAGCGGCGCAAATATCTGCCGAAGCTCGCGAGCGGCGAACTCGTCGGCTGCTTCGGGCTCACCGAGCCCGATCACGGCTCCGATCCCGGCGGGATGAAGACGCGCGCCGAAAAAGCCCCGGGCGGCTTCCGCCTGACCGGCAACAAGATGTGGATCACCAATTCGCCGATCGCCGACGTCGCGGTCGTGTGGGCGAAGCTCGACGACGTGATCCGCGGCTTCGTCGTCGAAAACGGCACGCCCGGATACTCCGCGCCGAAGATCGAAGGCAAGCTCTCGCTGCGCGCCTCGGTCACCGGCGAGATCGTGCTCGACGGCGCGCTCGTGCCGGAAGACAATCTGCTGCCGAACGTGAAAGGGCTGCCGGGCCCGTTCGGCTGCCTGAACCGGGCGCGTTACGGCATTTCCTGGGGCTCGATGGGGGCTGCGGAATTCTGCTGGCATCGCGCGCGGCAATACGTGCTCGACCGCAAGCAGTTCGGCCGGCCGCTGGCCGCGAACCAGCTGATCCAGAAGAAGCTCGCCGACATGCAGACCGAGATCACGCTCGGGCTCCATGGCGCGCTGCGGCTCGGGCGCATGATGGATGCAGGAACGGCGTCGCCGCCGGCGATCTCGCTGATGAAGCGCAACAATTGCGGCAAGGCGCTCGATATCGCGCGGATGGCGCGCGACATGCACGGCGGCAACGGCATCGCCGACGAATTCCACGTCATGCGCGTGCTGTCGAACCTCGAAACCGTGAACACCTATGAGGGCACGCACGACATCCATGCGCTGATTCTGGGACGCGCCCAGACCGGCATCCATGCTTTCTTCTAGTGGAGTGGATTTGACATTCGCGACCCCAAGCGGGATGCGAATGTTGGAATCGGACCACTAGAGCTTGATCCGATCGGATCGGATCAAGCTCCAAGACTATTGTTTTGTCGCATTTTCTTTCGGCCAACCGGTACCCACTTGGCCGGAAAATGCTCTAGGAACGCGTGAGCCGCGCGAGCTCGGCCAGGCGGGCGTTCATCGGGCTCTTCGGGTCGGACAGCGGATCGAGCACGGTGAAATGATCGGCCCCGGCGACCTCCTCATATCTCGTGGCGACGCCGGACCGGCCCCAGACGCGGGTGATTTCCCGGCTCTGGCGCAGGAATTCGCCCGATTCGCGCGCGCCGACGAGCACGTCGAGCGTGCGCCCCGTCGGCGCGGGCCAGAACAGGGGCGAGACCTGCTTCGCCTCCGGCTCCGACAGGCGCAGATCGTCGTTCATCGATACGCTGAGCAGCGGCGTCAGGTCGAACACGCCGGAAATGGCCGAGGCGGCGGGGACGAAATCAGCGGGAGCGGAGGAATCGAGCGCCGTCCAGTCGGTCGCCAGCATCGCCGCGGCGAGATGGCCGCCGGCGGAATGGCCGTAGACCAGACATTTGCGGCCGAAGCGCCGCCAAAGATAGAGGCCGGCCTCGCGCAACTCCTCGACGATGTCGCCGATGCGAACCTGTGGACAAAGATCGTAGCCCGCGACCGCGACGCTGACGCCCTTGTCGTTCAGGCCGGCCGCGACGTGGCTGAACAAAGACGGGTCGAGGGAGCGCCAGTAGCCGCCGTGAATGAACAGCGCCAGCGGCGCGTGCTCGCGCTGTTCGGCGAAGAAAAGATCGATCGTCTGCCGCGCGGATTCGCCGTAACGCAGCGCAAGCTCCGCGCGACCCTGCGCGGTCAGGCGCTCGCGGTAAAGAGACGCCTCGCTGGTCCAGCGGGCAAAAATTTCGCGGTGGTCAGGGACGCGGGCCCTATTGTCGTATTCGGCCTCAAGGTCGATCATCAAGACGCCTCGCCGCGCGGAACCGGCAGCTTGCGGGATCGTTATCCAGCCGGCAAGGCGATTTGCTCGTTTGGACGAGCAGGGAGGGTGAGGGAGCGCGGACGACTCGGCACACACTGCCGCCCCCTCACCCCGTCTCTCCAGATACGCCACGCGGAGAGAACGTTCTGCGCTTCGCCGCTTCAGCGCATAACCAAGCTTCGCCTGGGCGCGAACCTCTCATGCACCGTCGGCAACGGAAACGGACGCCGGCGAATGCCGGCCGCCGTCATGGTCGCATCGCGGTGGTTAATTCCAGGTAGCGCCGATGATCGCGGGAGCAGCTTTGGGAGAGTCTTGACGCCGGCGAAGCACGCTCGACAGACTACGCGACCGGTCATCCCCGCCCCCTTGCCCGCTCCCCTCGCGGCAACGCCATGAATGCGACTCATCTGGACCCTGCCGAGCCGGAATTTTGGCGGAGGCTCGACCATTTCGGGGCAAGATTCCCGCCATCCACAAGAACATATGCGGCACATGGTTTGTGGATCGCGCCCCAAAGGACTAATTGAAGACCTTGGCGGACAAGGGTTTTAGGCCATGAAGGTCGGCGGAATTCCAATGCGCTCGCTGTGGGTCGAGCCGGACGGCTGGGCGATCGGCGTGATCGACCAGACACAGTTGCCGCATCGGTTCCGCACGGTCCGCATCGAGACGCTCGACGACGCCGCGCGCGCGATCAGGAGCATGCTGGTGCGCGGCGCGCCGCTGATCGGCGCGACCGCCGCCTACGGGCTTTGCCTCGCGCTGCGGCAGGATGCGTCCGACGCGGCGCTCGAGCAGGCCTACGATGTCCTGCTCGCGACGCGGCCGACCGCCATCAACCTGAAATGGGCGCTCGACGAGATGACGGCGGCCGTGCGCAACCGCGCGCGCGCGGACCGCGTCGCGGCGGCCTATGCACGCGCCGCCGAGATCTGCGACGAAGACGTGGCGATCAACGAGACGATCGGCCGATTCGGCCTCGACATCATCGCATCGATCGCCGCCGAAAAGGCGCCGGGCAAGCGCGTCAACGTGCTCACGCATTGCAATGCCGGATGGCTGGCCACGGTCGACTGGGGCACGGCGACGGCGCCGATCTATCTCGCGCAGGAGAAGGGCATCGCCATCCACGTCTGGGTCGATGAAACGCGGCCGCGCAACCAGGGCGCCTCGCTCACCGCCTGGGAACTCGGCGAGCATGGCGTGGCGCACACGGTCATTCCCGACAATACCGGCGGGCACCTGATGCAGCACGGCGAGGTCGACCTCGTCATCGTCGGCGCCGACCGCGTCACCGCGAATGGCGACGCGTGCAACAAGATCGGCACCTATCTGAAGGCGCTGGCGGCCAAGGACAACGGCGTGCCGTTCTATGTGGCCCTGCCCTCGCCGACGATCGATTTTGCGGTCGCGGACGGCGTCGCGGACATCCCGATCGAGCAGCGCGGACGCGAAGAGGTGGCGCAGATCACCGGCCGGACCGCGGATGGCCGCATCGAAACGGTGACGGTGGTACCGGACCGGTCGCAGGTTGCGAACTACGGTTTCGACGTGACGCCGGCGCGGCTCGTGACCGGGCTGATCACCGAGCGCGGCGTGGTCGCGCCCACGCGCGAGGCGCTGGCGCGGGCGTTTCCGGAACGCGCGCGCGCAGACCGCGCGCCGAAACGAAGCGCGGCGGAATAGGAGCGTCATATGCAGAGCCGCTGGAACGATCGGGATGCGGGCGAGGCCGTCGACCGTTACGCGAAGGCAGGGGTCGATCGCGATCTCGCGCTCCGCGTCTACACGACGCGGCTCCTCGGAGCGGATCCGAAGCTCGTGCTGCATGGCGGCGGCAACACATCGGTCAAGACGCGCATGCGCGACCTCAACGGCGAGGAGACGGACGTGCTGTGCGTAAAGGGCTCCGGCTGGGACATGGCGACCATCGAGCCTGCCGGATTGCCTGCGGTGCGCCTAGACCCGTTGCGCAAATTGCGCACGCGCGAGTCGCTCTCCGACGAGGACATGGTCAAGCTGCAGCGCGCGAACTTGATCGACCCCGGCGCACCGAATCCCTCCGTGGAGACGCTGCTGCACGCCTTCCTTCCCCACAAATTCGTCGACCATACGCATTCGATCGCGGTGCTGAGCCTCACGGATCAGCCGGACGGCGAGGCGTTGTGCCGCGAGGTCTATGACGGGCGCATGGGCTTCGTGCCCTACATCATGCCGGGTTTCGGGCTCGCCAAGGTATCCGCCGAGGCGTTCGAGGCCGATCCGAAGGTCGAGGGCCTGATCCTTCTCAAGCACGGCATCTTCACGTTCGGCGCGGACGCCCGCGAGGCCTATGAGCGCATGATCGCGATGGTCTCGCGCGCGGAGGACCGCTTGAAGCGCGGACGCAGGAGCGTCTTCGCCGGTATCCAGCTTCCGCAGAGCGGGGCCGCGCAAGCCGATATCGCGCCGCTCGTGCGCGGCGCGTGCAGCGTGGAGGACGGAAAGGCCGACGGCGCCTACAAGCGCTTCATCCTGGATTTCCGCGGCGGCCCGGCCGTCCTCAATTTCGTCAACGGCGCGGAGCTTGCGCGCTACAGCCAGCAAGGCGTCGTCACGCCCGACCACGTCATTCGGATCAAGAACCGCCCGCTGATCGCGCCGCCGCCGGAAGAGGGACGACTTGATGCGTTCAAGCAAGGCCTACGCGAGACCGTGCAGGCTTTCGTCGGCCATTACGAAGAGTACTTCGCGCGCAACAATGCGCGATGCGCAAACAGCAAGCGCATGCTCGATCCGATGCCGCGCGTCGTGCTCGTGCCGGGACTTGGTCTCTTCGGTCTCGGCCGCTCGAAGAAGGACGCGCGCATCGCGGCGGACCTTGCGGAGAGCGCGGTCGAGACGATCACGGATGCGGAGGCGATCGGCCGTTTCGAGGCCTTGCCCGAAGCCGACCTGTTCGATTGCGAATATTGGTCACTCGAACAGGCCAAGCTCGGTCAAGGCGCCGAGAAGCCGCTGGCCGGCCAGATTGCGCTGGTGACCGGCGCGGCTGGCGCGATCGGCGCGGCGACCGCCAAGGCCTTCGCGCAAGCGGGCGCGGAAATCGCGCTCCTCGATATCGACGAGGGCGCCGCCAAGGCTCGCGCACAGGAGATCGGCGGCGCGGCGCTTGCGGTTCGCTGCGACGTGACCGACGCCCGTTCGACCCGTGCCGCCTTCGACAAGGTCGTCGAGATCTTCGGCGGGCTCGACATCGCCATCTCCAACGCCGGCGCGGCCTGGCAGGGCCGCATCGGCGACATCGACGAGACGACATTGCGCAAGAGCTTCGAGCTCAATTTTTTCGCTCATCAGCGCGTGGCGCAGAACGCGGTCCGCATCATGCGCGCGCAGGGCACCGGCGGTGCGCTCCTGTTCAACGTCTCGAAGCAGGCCGTAAACCCCGGGCCGAATTTCGGTCCCTACGGGCTGCCGAAAGCGGCCACGCTCTTCCTGGTGCGGCAGTACGCGCTCGATTACGGGTCGGAGGGAATTCGCGCCAATGCGGTGAATGCGGATCGGGTGCGCTCCGGCCTGCTCACCGACGCGATGATCGCCGCGCGCTCGACGGCGCGAGGACTGAGCGAGAAGGACTATATGGGCGGCAACCTGCTCGGCCGCGAAGTCACCGCCGACGACGTGGCGCAGGCGTTCCTGTTTCATGCGCTCGCGTTGAAGACGACGGGCGACGTCACGACCGTCGACGGCGGCAATATCGCGGCGGCTTTGCGTTAGCGCGACACACAATCAACCCGCCACCCCGGGCCAGCGGACAATGCTCGAAGCCGTGATCGTTGATCGGCGGGGTTCCGGCGTGGCATGCTGATTCCATGCTGGCCGATTCCAATATTGTTCCGCTTGATGGACGGCAATCCCCGTCCGCACGCGCGATCGCGCGCGGGACCGGACGGCTGCTCCTGTCGCTCGGCTTTTCATGCGTGAGCGAGCTGCCGCTTGCCTCCGGACGGCGCGCGGATCTTGTCGCTCTGAACAGAAGCGGCGAAATCTGGATCGTGGAGATCAAGTCGTCGATCGCCGACTTCCGCGCCGACCAGAAATGGCCGGAATACCGGCTGCATTGCGACCGCTTGCTCTTTGCGACGTCGCTCGACGTGCCGCAACACATCTTCCCGGAAGACACCGGTCTCATTGTCGCGGACGGTTTCGGCGCTCTGCTCGCGCGCGAAGCGCCTGAACACCGGCTTCCGAGCGCGACGCGCAAAGGCATGACGATGTGTTTTGCCAGAGCCGCCTCGCTTCGGCTGCAAGCGCTCGTCGACCCGCAAGGTCCCTACGGGAGCGAAATCGATTAGCGGGGCGCGCGCTTGGCCAGGATGCGCTGCAGCGTCCGGCGATGCATGTTGAGCCGGCGAGCGGTTTCCGACACGTTGCGTCCGCACAGTTCGTAGATGCGCTGGATATGCTCCCAGCGTACGCGGTCGGCCGACATGGGATTTTCGGGCGGGTCGATCTTGCGGCCGTCGAGCGACATCAATGCGTTCACGACATCGTCGGCATCGGCCGGTTTTGCGAGGTAATCGACGGCGCCGAGCTTCACGGCATTCACCGCGGTGGCGATGTTGCCGTAGCCGGTGAGGACGATCGCGCGCGCATCCGGCCGGCGTTTCTTCAAGGCCGACAAGACGTCGAGGCCGTTTCCGTCCCCAAGACGCATGTCGACCACGGCATAAGCCGGAGGAGCCATCTCGACCTGTTGCAGACCGTCCGCGACCGTGTCGGCGGTCTTGACCGCGAAGCCTCGCGATTCCATCGCGCGTGCAAGGCGTTGCTGAAAAGGCTTGTCGTCTTCGACGATCAAGAGCGAGCGCTCGCCCGCGATTTTGGCCGCAATGTCGGTCATCTTCTCAATCCTAAGCGGTGGCACGAAACCCAACAGGCCGCATTCCTACCGGCAACAAAGTAGATACTCCGGCCAGGGCGGGAAAGAGGCCTTTGGCGGCGTGGCGTCCTGCCGCAGATGACGATCGCGTGAACGCACTACTCCGCCTCGACGCGTTGCTCGAATTCCGCACGCGGCCATCGCACACGCACCACTGCGCCTTGCGCGGGAGCGATCCGGTTAAGGAACGCGAGCGTCGCGCCCGATCGTTCCAGCAACGTCTTGGCAATGAAGAAGCCAAGCCCGAGGCCAGTCGGCTCGCCTGCCAGCTTGGTGCGATCGCGCCCGCGCGTGGTGACGTAAGGCTCGCCGATACGATGGATGATCTCCGGAGAAAAACCGGGACCATCATCGCTGATCGTCACGGCCACATCCTGCCCGGTCCAGCGCGCGACCACCTCGACGCGCGCGCGCGCGAAATCGACGGCATTCTCGACGAGATTTCCAAGGCCGTAGAGAATGCCCGGACTTCGCGCGCCGACCGGCTCGGCACTGCGATCGTCTGGCAGCACCAGATCGATCACAATACCGAAGCTTCTGTGGGGGGCGATCACTTCCTCGAGCAGCGAGGACAGCGGCATGCGGTCGAAGGGGCTCCCCGAGGCGGGCAGTTCCGTGATCTTGCCGAGAATGTCCCGGCAGCGTTGCGCCTGTTCACGCAGAAGCTTCACGTCGTCGGCCAGCGGCGAACCCGCCGGAACCGCCCGTTCCAGCTCTCGGCTCACCACCGAAATCGTGGCAAGCGGCGTGCCGAGCTCATGCGCGGCCGCGGCGGCGAGCCCGTCAAGCTGGGAGAGGTGCTGCTCGCGTTCGAGAACGATCTCGGTCGCGGCCAGCGCGTCGGCGAGAAGACGCGCTTCTTCCGCTATCTGCCAGGCATTTGCGCCGATGAATCCGATGGCCAGGAGAATCGAGAGCCATATTCCGACGATATACAGCGGCGGAAGCTCAATGGATTGGTCACCCGCCCAGGGCAAGGGCAGGTGGAAGAAGATGAGGATCGTCGCACAGCCTATGGCGAACAGACCGAGCAGCAATGTCATTCGCGGCGGCAGAATCGTCGCCGCCAACAAAACAGGTCCGAGCAGCAGGAATGCAAACGGGTTTTGCAGGCCGCCGGTCAAGAACATCAGAACGGCGAGCTCGATCACGTCGAAGGCCAGGAGCCATGCCGCGTGCTCCGGATCGACACGCGGGGTCATGCGGTACTGCAGCCGCAAGACCACGTTCACCCATGCATAAAGCGCAATGACCGCAAGGCATTCCCAGAATGGAAGGCTGAAATCGAGGCCGTATTCGACGATCAGAATCGCCGCCAATTGGCCGGCCACGGCGAACCACCGCAGGCGCACGAGGGTGTCGACCCGAACCTTGCGCTGGGGGCTGCGGATATGCTGGGTCGCCTGATCAGGCATCGGGCCACTCTAATGGGTCGCCTGTCATTCACAATCCTGCACGATCCCGCACAATCCGGCGGAACGGCGCATAGCGGCTTCCTCGTCTTGGCCACTTGCGCCCCGGTGCAAGCCGCGCCAAGTCTGTTCAGCAACGGTTATTTGTCCCATGAACCCACCCGCCGAGCCCGCCATCGCGCTTGACCGCCTCGTGAAGGTCTACAAGGGCGGTCCTGCGGTCGCCGGGATCTCGTTTGAACTCGCACCGGGGTCGATCACGGGACTTCTGGGCGGGAATGGCGCAGGCAAGACCACGACGATTGCCATGATCATGGGCCTGGTGGCCCCGACCTCGGGATCGGTGCGCGTGCTCGGCGCCGACATGCCGCGACAACGCTACCGCGTGCTTCACCGGATGAATTTCGAAAGTCCTTATGTCGAGATGCCGATGCGCCTGACCGTCCGGCAGAATCTGACGGTTTTCGGAATGATCTACGGCGTCGACGACCTTGACGCCCGCATCCGGACAATCGCCGAAGAGCTGGAACTGACCGATCTCCTGGATCGGCCGGCGGGAAAACTGTCGGCCGGCCAGAAAACACGCGTCTCCCTCGCAAAGGCGCTTTTGAACGAGCCGGAGGTTCTCCTGCTGGATGAGCCGACCGCCTCGCTCGATCCCGATACCGCGGACTGGGTGCGCGGACGCCTCGAACGCTATCGCCGGGAACAGGCGGCAACGCTGTTGATTGCTTCGCACAACATGCTCGAGGTCGAACGGCTCTGCGAACGCGTGATCATGATGAAGAAAGGCCGGATCGAAGACGACGATAAGCCCGCGGCGCTGCTCCATCGTTATGGCCGCAATACGCTTGAAGAGGTGTTCTTGGACGTGGCGCGCGGTCGCGACGAGGCGCTCGAGGCGGCGCAATGAGCGCTCGTTCGGTTCACCGCGCCGGGTTCTCCTGGCATCGCGTCAGCGCCATGGTGCTTCGCTATTGGTACCTCTTGCGATCCTCCTGGCCGCGGCTGCTCGAGCTCATCTATTGGCCGGCCGTGCAAATGCTGATGTGGGGTTTTCTGCAACTGTATATCAGCCAGCAGACGTCGGTGCTGGCCCTAGCCGGGGGAACCTTCATCGGCGCTGTGCTGTTGTGGGACATTCTGTTCCGCGGGCAGCTCGGCTTCTCGGTTTCGTTTCTCGAGGAGATGTGGGCGCGCAACATGGGCAATCTGATGATCAGCCCGCTGCGTCCGATCGAGTTCATGACCGCCTTGATGATCATGAGCTTGGTGCGGCTCGCGATCGGCATGGTGCCGGTCAGCATCCTCGCCATCCTGTTCTTCGGCTTCAATGTCTATGAGCTGGGTCTCGCGCTCGCCGCGTTCTTCGCCAACTTGATCCTGACCAGCTGGGCAATCGGCATTTTCGTTTCCGGGGTCGTGCTGCGAAACGGACTGGGCGCGGAGAGCCTGGCCTGGACGATCATGTTCCTGTTTCTGCCGCTGACGGCCGTCTACTACCCCGTCGCTACCTTGCCCGTCTGGCTGCAGCCGCTCGCCTGGATGCTGCCGCCGACCTATGTGTTCGAGGGCATGCGCGCACTTCTGATCGAGCAGACATTTCGCGCCGACCTCATGCTGGCCGCCCTGGCCTTGAATGCCGTGTGGTTTGCCGCGGCCGCCTATGCCTTCCTGAAGCTTCTTGAAAGCGCGCGGCAGCAGGGTTCCCTGCTGCAAGCCGGAGAATGAAGAAAAAGATCGTCCCGGGCGCCCAGGAACTCCCCTCAGGTAAGTTCATTGGTCCTTAAGTGGTGCCAAGGTTGAATAGACCTCACAGTTATACTATATTGTGCACTGCAACATTCCCGGGAGGCGAGTGAGCGGGGTCTGGCGCATCTGCGTCGGGGATTGTGACAATTTCGCAACCCCGAGCAGCGGGCGAGACTGTAGAGTGGAACCGGGATGAGGTCTGATTCTGGGTGGAAACCCGGTCGGTTAGGGTGAAAAGGAACGACGATGTTTCGGTACTATCTGTACGAGATGCATCACGCAGCCCTGAGCCCTTATCGCGCCGCAGCGGATGCCACCAAGGTCCTTTTCCAGAACCCGATCAACCCGTTCGCCCACACGACGCTCGGCAAGTCGATCGCCGCCGGTTGCGAACTGTTCGAGCGCGTGACCCGGCGCTATGGCAAGCCGGACTGGGGCATCGATTCGACGGTCATCGGAGGCGAGCGCGTGGCGGTTCATCCGCGCGTTGTTTGGGAGCGTCCGTTCTGCCGGCTGATTCACTTCGAGCGTGCGGTGCCGGCGCGGCGACGCCAACCGCGGATTCTCCTCGTCGCCCCCATGTCAGGCCATTACGCAACGCTCTTGCGGGGAACCGTTGAGGCGTTCCTGCCCGGTCACGAGGTCTACATCACCGATTGGTGCGATGCGCGCATGGTGCCGGCTGCCGACGGCCGGTTCGACCTCGACGACTACATCGATTACCTCATCTCCATCCTGCACTTCCTCGGCGGCGACACGCATATCATTGCCGTGTGTCAGCCCTCGGTGCCGGTGCTCGCCGCCGTATCGCTGATGGAGGCGCGCAACGATCCCTACACGCCGCCGTCCATGGTTCTCATGGGCGGGCCGATCGATACGCGGCGCAACCCGACCGCCGTGAACAAGCTTGCCGAGAAAAAGAGCATCGAGTGGTTCCGCCGCAATGTCATCACCAAGGTACCCTTCCCGCATCCCGGCATGATGCGGGACGTGTATCCCGGATTTCTGCAGATCACCGGGTTCATGACGATGAACCTCGACCGCCATTTCGATGCGCATAAAGAGCTCTTCCTGCATCTCGTCGCGGACGATGGCGATTCCGCGCAGAAACATCGCGAGTTCTATGACGAGTATCTTGCCGTCATGGACCTGACCGCGGAGTTCTATCTGCAGACCGTCGAAACGGTCTTCATCCAGCATGCATTGCCGAATGGCAACATGCGACATCGCGGAGAACTCGTCGATCCGAGCAAGATCCGCAACGTTGCGCTCTTCACGATCGAAGGCGAGAACGACGACATCACCGGCGGCGGGCAAACAGAGGCGGCGCAAGATCTTTGCTCGGGGATTCCGTCCGAGCGTAAGCAGCACTACGTGCAGCCGAAAGTCGGACATTACGGCGTGTTCAACGGCTCGCGCTTCCGTGCGGAAATTCAGCCGCGCATCGCCGACTTCATTCTGTCCAATGACAGAAGCGCAAACAGCAGCTGGAAGAATCTCACGAAGATTGCCGCTCGCGCGACGAACAGGCGCAGCAGCGCAGAGATCGTCTGAGTGAAAACCGCGCGACTTTTCATAAACACGAAGATTGCCGCTCGCGCGACGAACAGGCGCAGCAGCGCAGAGATCGTCTGAGTGAAAACCGCGCGACTTTTCATAAAAGCGTAAACGTAACGACGCGTTCGCGAGAGGGCGCCGCAGGCGGCTTCGAATCAGATGCGCTCTTGCTTTCCCGGCGCTGGACTGCGGGCTTTAAGTCATTGGTTTTGGACAGTTTTCCCATCCAGTCCGGACAATTATATTGCGCGAATATTGATTCATTTCTAGGAGCCATCCTAGCCAAAGACTGAACTCTTATTCAGGCACTTGTTTCGCAAGATATTGTGTCTGTATCGGTGGCCAATCCCCTAGATCATGTCGTTAAGCTCTATTTTCAGAAGCCTCTTCAAAGGGTTTTCGTTAGTGGCACTATGCGCGACCGTTTTGGAGTGCCCGGCCCGCCATGTCTCCCCGCGCCATGCTCTATCGCCGCCCCACCGAGCCGCACGCCATTGAAGTCGTGTTCGATGGCTCGATGTTCTTGGTGCGATTGCGCCGCCATCGGCAGGCCCGCCGTTATACATTGCGCATCCAGCCGACCTCGCGCGAGGCCGTTCTCACCATGCCTCCGCGCGGAAGCTTGAAAGAAGCAAAGACATTCGCGGAAAAGAACGGCGACTGGATCGCCTCGCGCCTGTCGCGGCTTGCAGAGGCTGCGCCGTTCGAAAACGGGACCGTCTTGCCGTTGCGGGGCGTCCCGCACCGGATCGTGCACCGCCCCGAGGCGCGCGGCACGGTCTGGACGAATACGAATGCCTATGGCCACCATCATCTGATCGTTGCGGGCGCACCTGCGCATGTGTCGCGGCGCGTTGCCGATTTCCTCAAACGCGAAGCCAAGCACGACCTCGATGTTGCGTGCCGCCGCTACGCGGAGATGATCCGTGTCAAGATCAAGCGAATCGTCATTCGCGATCCGGCGAGCCGCTGGGGCTCTTGCTCCACGACGGGGGTGCTTTCGTTTTCGTGGCGCCTGATCTTCACGCCGCCTTACGTGCTTGACTATCTGGCGGCGCATGAGGTCGCCCATCTTGCCGAAATGAACCATTCGCCTCGTTTCTGGCGGCAAGTCGAACGCATGTGCCCGCGATGGCAGCGCGCCAAGGCTTGGCTCGACGCGCATGGCACAGACCTGCATCGTTTCGGCGAGCCTCGCCGTCCGTCTGCCCATGCGCGCGCGCGGCGCGGCTTTTAACGGTGACGCAGCGCGTCCCGTCCGGTCTATCCATCACCATTGTGCTATCGGCGGCCGAAGAGCCGGTCGACGATCCATCCGTCGAGAGCCGATGTCGCCGCTGCGGGCGGTCGGCCGACATCATGCCGGACGCTCGGCGGGGCGGGCGAGATCGTCGCCGGCGGCACGGGCGGACCGCCCGATGTTGCACCGGAGGCTCCGCGCAACTCGCTCACGGGCACGCCCTGGTGCGCGATCTTCATAAAGCGGCTCCAGATGTCGACCGGCATGCCGCTTCCGGTCAGTTTCCGCGTCGGTGAGTTGTCGTCATTGCCGAGCCAGACGCCGGTGACGAACTGTGACGTGTAGCCGATGAACCAGGCGTCGCGAAAATCCTGGCTCGTGCCGGTCTTGCCCGCAGCGGGCCAGCCCGGCAGATCCGCCCGGCGCCCGGTGCCGGTCACCAAAGTCTCGTGCAGCATGGCATTCATCGCCGCCGCGTGGCGCTCGTCGACCACACGGCCGAGGCTGGAGGGGCGCGCGCGATAGATCAGCTTGCCGTCGGCGGCGCGCACGCGCTCCACGATATGCGGGGTGATCGCGATCCCGCTATTGGCAAACGGCGCAAAGGACGAGACAAGCTCCAGCACCGACACTTCGGACGTGCCGAGCGCGATCGAGGCATTGGGCACGAGCGTCGAAGAAATCCCCAGCCGGTGCGCCGTGCGCACCACAGCTTGCGGGCCAACCTCCAGAGTGAGGCGCACCGAAACGGTATTGAGCGACAGCGCAAGCGCGCGGGTCAGCGATACCGGTCCGAAATACTCGCGGGTATAATTCTCGGGCCGCCACCCCTTCACATCGATCGGACGATCCTCACGGACCGTCTCGGGTGAGAGCCCCCGTTCGAGCGCGGTCAGATAAACGAAAGGCTTGAAGGCGGAGCCAGGTTGGCGTTTGGCCGACACGGCGCGATTGAATTGGCTTTCGGCGTAATCGCGACCGCCGATCAGGGCGCGTACCGCTCCCTCCGGCGTGATGGCGACGAGCGCCCCCTGGGTAACGCCGAAGCGCTCGCCCCTGGTGGCGAGTTCTTCGATCAACGCCTTCTCTGCCGCCGCTTGCAGCAGAGGATCGATCGTCGTTTCGACAACGATATCCTGCTCGACGCGCCCGATGCGGTCGTTCAGGACGTCCATGACCCAGTCCGCCACATAGTTGATCGTGGTCGCGGCCGGCTGTTTGGCGATCCGCGGCGCTTCGCCCATTGCGCGCGCGGCGATCTGCTCGTTGATGAAGCCGACATCCGCCATGGCCGCGAGCACGATATGGGCCCGCTTTTCCGCCCCATCGCGATTGCGCGTCGGCGCGAGGCGCGAGGGGGACTTGACCAGACCGGCCAAGAGCGCCGACTCCGCCAGCGTCACGCTGCGCGCAGACTTGCCGAAATAGCGCTGGCTCGCGGCCTCGACGCCGTAGGCGCCGGATCCGAAATAGATACGGTTGAGATAGAGTTCGAGAATCTGCTGTTTGGAGAAGCGGCGTTCGAGCCACAGCGCCAGCACGAATTCCTGCACCTTCCGCTCGAGCGTGCGCTCCTGGGTCAGGAACAGGTTCTTGGCGAGTTGTTGGGTGATGGTGGAGCCGCCCTGGGAGACGCCCAAACGCAAGACATTGGCCACGATCGCCCGCATGATGCCGAATGGATCGATCCCGAAATGCGAGTAGAACCGGCGATCTTCGATGGCGATGAAGGATTGGGGCAGGTGGGGGGGAAGTTGCCGGATCGAAACGTTGCTGCCCGGCATCTCTCCGCGCGTCGCTATGATGCGTCCGTTGAGGCCGACGATCTGAATGGTCGGGGGGCGTTTGGGAATTTCCAGCGAGTGGATCGGCGGCAAATGCGCGCTGATCCAGGCGACCGCGCCGACAACGACGATCGCGCACCACAGGCCGAGCACAAGGGTCCAATAGGCGAGCCTCCTCAAGGAACGCGCATCGAGCCGCCTTCGCCGCGGTTTGCGGCCGCGACTTGGCCCTCGTTGACGCGATTCCGGGGGGGCGGCTTCGGAAGTGGCAGCGGGGGAGCGGCCGCTCTTGGACCGCGAGGCGCGGGCATTTTCCACCGGCGGCGGCTTGTCCGCGGCCTCGCCGTCCGATTCGGGCCGCGCGGGTTTTCGGGGCCGAGACGGAGCCATGGGATGCGCCTTGAGAACCCGCCCTGCGGGTTGTTGCCGGATCGAGGCTATGCTGCCGCGCTTTAAGGCCCCGTAAAGAAAGGGACATGCGTGCCCCTGCCGCACTTCCCTCAGCGCCAGCCCTTGCATTAAGTTCACGGATACCGGGTTGGCCGGTGGAGCATTTGGGGGAGCTAATGCGGAAACTAGTCGTTGTTGTCCTTGCGGCCTTGTTCGCGGTTGGCGGCGCGTCGATGGCGGAAGCCGCGAAAAAGGGAAAGCGCGCGAAGGCAAAGCCCGTAGCGGCAGCGCCTGTCAATCCCAACGAAGCGAGCGGAAGGCTTGTGATGTCCGGTCTGAGCCAGGTGTTCGTCCCGTTTCAGTCCATGGCCCAACCCGCGGCCCCGCCGCCGCCGGCCAAAGGCAAGAAGAAGAAATAAGACCTGCTTTTCGATCAGCGCCGCGGCGGCACGCGCAGCGGCGCTGATCGGCTATCGCCTGATCCGATCGGATAGAACCGGATCAGACTCTAAAACTATGTTTTGTCGCATTTTCTTTCGGCCGCCGGGCCGACTCTGTAGAGATTTTTCTCTCCACGAGGCAGCCTGCAACCTCCGGCACGGCTTGAAGAATTTCGGCTGCTACTTTCTCCGCTAGGCACGTAGTGAAATTCTCTCGCGGACCACTCGCGCGAATAGCGCGCGAATGCTCCGTTCGGCGTTTCCGTGGTCCGGTTGCGAGATGACGATGCAACGTGCGGTTCGAAGATCCCGCGTTGCGGATTTATCAGCGGATGCGCTCTCCGTTGAAAACAAAGCCTGGTTTCAGCTCGCTT
The DNA here is from genome assembly GCA_022844485.1 of Xanthobacteraceae bacterium. GTDB lineage: Bacteria > Pseudomonadota > Alphaproteobacteria > Rhizobiales > Xanthobacteraceae > JALHLQ01. Next base: position 224 of record JALHLQ010000044.1, on the reverse strand, counting down.
GCCGTGAGGTGATCGTGCACCTCGATAAGCCTTCGAACGTGATCGAAGGCTGCCATGCGCATGCTAAAGCCAACCAGCCGTTCCGAGGTTCATCGCGCGCTTGCCGGCAGGGCAACGAATCCAGGTTAACGAGGTAGGTCACCGAGGATTGCCGCCAAGTAAGTTGGATTCCAGCCGGCACGTTTTCGCCTCAGCTTGATGCTGCGCTTGTCTTTGACGGCTCG
>JALHLQ010000043.1 GCA_022844485.1 Xanthobacteraceae bacterium | reverse complement strand
ATCTCTACAATCACCACAGGCCGCACGGAGCCCTTGCCGGCCTCACGCCCTCCGAGTACCTCAAACGACGCCGAGCCAACGAGACCCCCGCGTCTCATATGTGCTGAGCCCGGACACCGCCTTGCCGCCGGAATTAGGACGTTATAACCCTGATGCCAATCAATGACCTTGGGCGCCTGCATGCCCTGGCCGGGAAGGGAATCGTCATGACCTGGGTTCGAGCCGTCTTGCTAGCGGGCGTCCTTGTGCTCAGCCATGGCTTGCCGGCTCGCGCGCAGATGATGGGGCCGGGAATGCCTGCTCCGGGCGGCGCGCCCGGCGGCGGCGGGGCGCCTCCGTGCCTTGCTGATTTTGTCCCCTTGCGCGATGAGGCGCAGAAGCGGGCCGTAGCCCTCAACGCCGCCGGCCAGCGCAAAGCGCCGCCGCAGGAACTCTGCAAGCTGCTGCGCACCTTTGTGGAAGCGGAGGCGAAGGTGGTCAAGTTCATGGCGGACAATTCCGAATGGTGCGGCATTCCCGCGCAAGTCGGCGCAGAGGCCCGCACCAATCACGAGCGCACCTTGCAGATGCGTCAAAAAGTGTGCGCCGTCGCCGAGAATCAGATGAATGCTCCGACGAGGCCGCGCGGGCCCGGCCTGAGCGAGGCGCTCGGAACGCAGCGGCCGCAATTGGATACGCCGGCGACGGGACGCGGGACCTTCGATACGCTGACCGGAAGCGCCATCAAGCGATGAACGAAGCGGCGGGCCGCGTCGCCGACGCGACCGGCAATTGGGTCGATACCATCGCCCCGCCTTGGGCGAGGCCCTATCTTCGTTTGGCGCGCGCTGACCGTCCGATCGGCGCTTGGCTTTTGCTGCTGCCTTGCTGGTGGTCGGCCGCCCTGGCGGCGGTTGCGGCGGGTTGGCCCTATCCGAACATCTGGCACCTGGTGCTCTTTGCGGTCGGCGCCGTCGTCATGCGCGCCGCAGGATGCACCTGGAACGATCTCGTCGACCGCGATATCGATGCCCGTGTCGAGCGGACGCGCTCTCGTCCGATTCCATCAGGGCAGGTGAGTGTGCGCGCGGCGATTGTCTTTCTTGTCGCGCTGTCGCTCGTCGGCTTGGCGGTGCTGCTGCAGTTCAACCTGTTCGCGGTCGGGGTCGGGATGGCCTCGCTTGCGATCGTGGCGGTCTATCCCACGCTGAAGCGCTTCACCGACTGGCCGCAGATCGGGCTCGGGCTCGCATTTTCCTGGGGCGCGCTCATGGGTTGGGCGGCCGCCTTCGGAAATCTCGATCCGCCGGCTCTCTTGCTCTATGCCGGCTCGATCGCCTGGGTCATCGCCTATGACACGATTTATGCCCACCAGGACCGCGAGGACGATGCGCTGGTCGGGATCAAATCGACGGCGCTTTTGTTCGGGGCGCACACAAGGTCTGCCCTCGCGTTCTTCTATTCCGTTGCGGTGCTGCTTATCGGAGCGGCGGGATGGTCTGCGGACGCGGGCGTCTATTTCGCCATCGGCCTCGCGGCGTTTGCCGCTCACCTCGCCTGGCAGACATGGCGTCTCGACGTGAACGATCCCGCGCTGTGTCTCGCGCTGTTCAAGTCCAACCGCGATGCCGGATTGATCCTGTTTGCGGGCCTCGTCGCCGAGGCTGCGCTGGGCGCCTGAGTGCGGTCAGGTGCGCGCGATGATCTCGCGTTCGCCGCGGTGGACCGGGGTATCCGGCGCGATCCTGGCCGCGCGCCGCCGGAATACGATTCGCGGCCGGCGTTTGCGCAACGCTGTGCGCCGTCGCCGCCGCGCGGCGGGAGGCGCGATGCGAACCCCGCCCATTCGCGGCAGCGGCTCGCGCAGGTCGCCATCGGCGTCGATCACGAGAAGCGGAAGCGACAGCACGCGCCCCCACAACTGCCATTCCGCAACAATGTCGTCGGCATTGAAGGCGGCGAACAGCGGAATTGAGAGTCCGGGGTCGCGGTGCTCGAGTGTCAGCACCATGCGGTGCTGGCCGACCTCGATTCGTTCCATCCGGATCGCGACGCCGCGATAGGCCGACACCGGCAGGTTCACCGCCATCTTGATGCCGCGCAATGCGCGCCGAAGCACGACGCGCTCGCGGTGCAGTTCGACGGTGCGCATGCGCCCGTCGGCGCTCTCGTCCGACGCGGCGAACCGCGCCGGAAGAGCGAGAGGGTCAAGCCGCAGATCGCGGCTCGACCCGGCGGTTCCGCCAAGCTCGATTTGACGCCTCACAACTCGCTCCCCTGGGGCCTTCTGCGGGCCCCGTTTGCGCGGAGATTGCGGGCAGTCCCTTCAGAATCCGCTTAAGCCGGCTGGTTAACGGAGCGCTGCGCGGGGGCCGTGGGGTTCTATGCTTGACGCCGCGTTGCGCGAGATGATTGACGCAAGCTTGCCCGACTTGGTCGAAATGGACGGATCCGGCGTTGTGGGCGGGCGCCGTCGTCTCCATTTCAGCCTCGAGCCGCCTTGCCAGAACGGTTTGCGACTGGCTAAACGGTCCGTAATTCTCATGACCTCATTGCTCGATCTCTCCCGACTGGCCACTCTGGCTGAACGTCTCGTCACCGCCGCGAAGCGGGCGGGGGCCGATGCCGCCGATGCCGTCGGCGTGCGCTCGGTGTCGTTGTCGGTCGAGGTGCGCGAAGGCGCGGTCGAGGAAACGGAGCGCGCGGAGAGCGACGATGTCGGCCTGCGCGTGCTGGTCGGCCGGCGGCAAGCGGTCGTATCGACCAGCGACGTGTCGGACACAGGCCTTGCTGTTCTTGCCGAACGTGCGGTCGCGATGGCGCGCGCCGCACCGGATGATCGGTTTGCGGGCCTGGCCGATCCTGACAAGTTGACGCACGAATTCCCCGAGCTGGACATGCTCGACCCGGACCTGCCGGACGTGCGGCGTCTGGAGGAACTCGCACGCATGGCGGAGAATGCCGCGTTCGCCGTCAAGGGGGTGACCAAGTCGGGCGGCGCTTCGGCCTCCGCCGGGATCGGCGGGATGGCGCTGGTCACGAGCCACGGTTTCCACGGCGCTTATCTCGGTTCGCGCCACAGCATCGCGATGACCGCGATCGCAGGCGAGGGGACCGGCATGGAACGCGACTACGATTTCAGTTCGGCTCTGCACGCCTCCGATCTCGTCGACGCCGCGCAGATCGGAACGAGCGCGGGCGAGCGCGCGGTGAAGCGGCTCCATCCGCGCAAGGTCGAAACCCGCCGCGTGCCGGTCGTCTATGACGCGCGCGTCGCCGGCTCCCTGATCGGGCATCTCGCATCGGCCATCAACGGCTCTGCGATAGCCCGCAAGACGAGCTTCTTGCAGGACAAACGCGGCGAGCGTCTCTTTCGGGCCGGCATCCGCATCGTCGACGATCCGCTGCGAAGGCGCGGGCTGCGCTCGCGCCCCTTCGACGCCGAAGGCGTCGCCGGCCGAACCCTGGCCGTGATCGACGACGGCGTTCTGACCTCGTGGTTTCTCGACAGCGCGACGGCTCGCGAGCTCGCTCTTGAGACGACCGGACACGCGCAGCGCGGCGTCTCGTCCGTGCCGTCGCCAGGCTCCACCAACCTTTATCTGCAAGCAGGCGAGCAATCGCCGGAGCGGCTGATCGCTGAAATCAAAGACGGTTTCTACGTCACCGACCTGATCGGCATGGGCGCGAATGTCGTAACCGGCGATTACAGCCGCGGCGCCGCAGGCCTGTGGATCGAGAACGGGACGCTGAGCCATCCGGTGAGCGAAGTAACCATCGCAGGACATCTGAGCGAGATGTATCGCTCGCTCGAGCCTGCTTCCGATCTCAAATTCCGCTACGGGGTCGATTCCCCGACGGTGCGTATCGAAGGCTTGACCGTTGCTGGCCGCTGACAAAGGCGCGCATGTAGCAGCGAGCGAGCCGCTCGAGCGCGCCGTTCGCGAAGCCGGCGCGCTGGCGATGCGGACCTTTCGCAAGCCCCTGCGCAGCTGGATGAAGAACGGCTCGTCGCCGGTGACGGAGGCCGATATTGCGGTCGACAATCTCCTGCGCGAGCGGCTCTCCGCGATCGTGCCCGACGCCGGCTGGTTGTCGGAAGAAACGGAGGACGATGAGGCGCGGCTGGGGGCGGCGCGGCTTTGGATCGTGGACCCGATTGACGGCACCCGCGCCTATCTCGACGGCCGAGACGATTGGACGATTTCGGTGGCCCTCGTCGAATCCGGCCGCCCGGTCCTCGCCGCCGTCTACGCGCCGGTGTCGGACCGGCTTTACTTTGCAGAGACCGGCCGCGGCGCAAAGCTCGACGGCGCTCCCATTATGACCACGGGAGGAGGGGGACTGGACGGCGCGCGTTTTGCGGGTCCGAAACGCTACCTCGAAAAGATGACGAGCATCGCTCCGATTGCGCCGCAGCCCAAGTTGCGCTCCCTTGCGCTGCGGCTCGTCCGCGTTGCAAGCGGCGAGATCGATGCGGCTTTTGCGTCCGCCAACAGCTATGATTGGGACCTTGCAGCCGCCGACCTTTTGGTGCACGAAGCGGGAGGAAAACTGACCACGGTCGGGGGTGAGACGCTCGTGTACAACAGCGCGCATCCCGTGCACCGCCCGCTCCTCGCGGCTGGCCGCGCGCGTCACGAGGCGATCCTCGATCAGGTGATGCGGTACAGGACGGACTTCTTCTAATCGGCCTTGCGGGCCTATCGAGACGGAATGTGCATGTCGAAAAAGCCCGCTGCGACTCAGTTGCTGCATCTCGTGTTTGGCGGCGAACTCACCCGGCTGGATGCGATCGAGTTCAAGAATCTGGACAAGCTCGATATCGTCGGCATTTTCCCCAATTACGCGGCCGCCTATGACGCTTGGAAAACGAAGGCGCAGCGAACGGTCGATAATGCCCAGATGCGATATTTCATCGTGCACCTGCATCGTCTGCTCGATCCCGAGACGGACGGGGCCGCTCGCTGATCGCCGCGCGCATGCTGTCGTTCAAGCGGATTGGCGAATCGCGCTGGGTCCAAACTGCTGCCGGACTTGCGGCCGCCGAGTACCTGCGGCTTGTGTGGAAGACCAATCGCGTTATTTTCGATCCGCCTGACATTTACGACCGAATTGAGCCCGAACTCCCCGTAATTCTTGCAATGTGGCATGGGCAGCACTTTCTTGTGCCCTTTGTTAGGCGCAATTATCCGGGCAAGGTTCTGGTCTCGCGGCACCGCGATGGAGAAATCAATGCCATCGCCGCCGAGCGTCTCGGGGTGGAAGCCATTCGCGGATCGGGCGACCACGGGCGCCGCTTCGATCGCAAGGGCGGCGTTAGCGCTTTCATGCAGATGATCTCGGCGCTTGAACAGGGTTACACGATGGCGCTCACCGCCGACGTCCCGAAAGTCTCGCGCGTTGTCGGGCGGGGCATCATCATGCTGGCGAAGCAATCGGGCCGGTCGATTTTTCCCGGCGCGGTGGCGACCAGCCGCCGCATCGAGCTGAAGAACTGGGACCGCTCCGCGATCAACCTGCCGTTTGGCCGGGCCGCCGTGGTGCTCGGCGAGAGCGTGCGAGTGCCAAAAGACGCCGACGAAACGATGCTCGAGACATGCCGCCTTCGACTGCAAGAGTCCATGAACGCCGCCACCACGCGCGCCTACGCTCTTGTCGATCGCGGCCAAGCGGGATCGTCTCGTGGCTGAGCGGCTCCCGCTGACGCTTCGGACCTATCGGCGGCTCACATCCGCCGCGTCGCCGCTCGCGCCTATGCTGCTCGCGAGGCGTTTGAAGCGCGGTAAGGAGCACCCGCACCGCCTGGCCGAACGGCGCGGCGAAGCAAGCCTGCCGCGTCAAGAGGGTGCGCTGATCTGGGCGCATGGCGCCAGCGTGGGTGAAATGCTTTCGCTTCTGCCGCTCGTGGAATTGCTGCACGGCCGCGGCTTTCAGATGCTGCTGACCTCCGGCACGGTGACATCCGCACGGCTGGCCGAAAGCAGGCTCGCGCCCGGCATCATTCACCAGTTCGCGCCGGTCGACGTGCCCCACTACATCGCCCGTTTCCTTGATCACTGGCGGCCTGATCTTGCGATTTTTGCCGAGTCGGATCTTTGGCCCAACTTGATCATGTCCTGCGGTGAGCGCGGCCTGCCGCTTATTCTTGTGAACGGCCGCTTGTCCGAGCGCTCCTATGCGCGCTGGCGCTACGCGCCGGCGACAATCCATGCGCTCTTGGCTCACTTCGATTTGTGCCTCATGCAATCGGCGAAAGACGCCGAGCGTTACAGCGAACTCGGCGCCCCGCGCGTCAGCCTGACCGGCAACCTGAAGCTGGACGTGCCGGCCCCGCCGGTGGTCGAGGCGAGACTTGCCGAGCTGAAAACGGCACTCGGCGACCGGCCGGTGATCGCGGCGGCCTCCACCCATCCCGGCGAAGAGGCGATGGTCATCGATGCCCACCGTCGCCTTCGGCGCGATTTTCCCCGCCTCATGACCATTCTCGCGCCGCGGCATCCGGACCGGGGAGCGGGCGTAATGGATATTGCAAAGGTCGCCGGCCTGAATGCCGTGCTGCGTTCGCCCGGCTGGCTGCCGAACAGCGACACGGATATCTACGTCTTTGATACGATCGGTGAACTCGGCCTCGTCTACAGCTTGGCTCCGATTGTTTTCATGGGCGGCTCGCTGGTGCGCCACGGCGGGCAGAATCCGATCGAGGCGGCGAAACTCGGCGCGACCATCTTGCATGGCCCGCATGTGTGGAATTTCCGTGAGATCTATGCCGCGCTCGACAATGCCAAGGGCGCAGCGCTCGTGTTCGACGTAAACCGGCTTGCGGCCCGCATCGGCCAGTGGCTGACGGAGCCGGCCGCACGCAAGGCCGTTGCAGAGCAGGCGCTGGCGACGGTCGGGCACCTCGGCGGCGCGCTGAACCGCACGGTCGCCGCGCTGGAGCCCTACCTCATGCAGCTTCGGCTCGAGCACCGGCAGGAATAATGCGCGCGCCGCTTTTCTGGGGGCGTCGTCCGGGCATCGCGTCGGCTTTGCTCGCGCCGGTGGCTTCGGTCTATGGGCGGATGGCTGCCCGCCGGCTCGCCCAGCCCGGAGGCCGCGCAAGCGTCCCTGTGATCTGCGTCGGCAATCCGACCCTGGGTGGCGCGGGAAAAACGCCGCTGGCGGTTGCGATTGCGCGCGTCCTGCTGGCAGGTGGGCAAAGACCCGCCTTTCTGACGCGCGGCTATGGCGGAAGCATCAAAGGGCCCTTGCGCGTCGACCCCTCCATCCACGGTGCCGACGATGTGGGAGATGAGCCGCTCCTGCTGGCGCGCGTGGCCCCCACCATCGTTGCGCGTGACCGTCTGGCTGGAGCCCGCCTCGCGGAGCAGGCCGGGGCCGATGTCATCGTCATGGATGACGGGTTTCAGAATCCCACGCTGAAGAAGGATTTCTCCCTCCTGGTCGTGGACTCCCGGCGCGGGATCGGCAACGGCCGGGTCTTTCCGGCTGGTCCATTGCGCGCGCCGCTCTGGCCGCAATTGGCACTCGCGCAGGCGCTTGTGGTCATGGGGGACGGGAGCGAAGCCAATCCGGTTGTGGCCTTGGCGAAGAAGCGTGGTCTCGCCATTCTGCGCGCGCGTCTTGAGCCCGATCCGGCATCTGTTTTGACGCTGCAAGGCAGGAAGCTTCTAGCCTTTGCCGGGATCGGCGACCCGGAGAAGTTCTTTGATACTGTGCGGGAGGCCGGGCTCGCCATCGAGAAGAAAATGGCGTTTCCGGATCACCACGTTTTTTCACATCGCGACGAGGCAGACATTGCCGCCCAAGCGGAGCACGGGAGCCTCGTCCCGGTGACGACGGAAAAGGACTGGGTGCGTCTCAAGAGTCCCGGGCTCAAGAGCAGGACGGCGGTGTTGCCGGTGCACGTCGTTTTCGAGGCGCAGGAACAATTCGCCGGTCTCGTCGCCGGCGCGGCTGGGAGGCCTATGCCTCCGGACGCCCATGGCGCTTGAGCACGGCCTCGGGCGAGCAATAGGCCTCCTGCAACTCGACGCTCCAGTATTTGAGCTCGTCCAGCGGGATCGGAATGCCGGTAACGGCGCAGCGGACGAACGCCCCCGGCTTCACCACGCGAAAATCGCCATCGAGATATTTGACCTCGGCCTCGCCCGTCATCGGGTGCGAACGGTCGGAACGGTTCAACACGAATTCACCTCAAGGGTCTCACGGCTTTCGGCCATCCGCTATGTGATCCGGAATATAGGAAGGAAGGCGCTGACGCAAAACCCGTCCTCAGGCGGGAACGCATGCGGTACGCGCGCTCGCGCCCACCGAGCGCAAGATTATTCGAACAAATCCCGATGTCCTTGCGTCGCAAGCCGCCGCCGCAAGCGTTCGCGGAACGTCGGCTTCGGCTTCGCGCTGGGCGTGCCGGCGACCGCGGCGACGCGCCCATCGGCGAACTCAATGTCGAGCCGCATTCCCGCGCGCACGGCGGCGGCCTCGCGCAGCGGCGCTCCGGCCTCGTTGCGCACGAGGGCGAAACCGCGCGCAAGCACGCCCTGATAGGAGAGGGCGGTCAGCAACTGCTCCATCCGCTCGATGTGGTCTGCACGACGGTCGAGAAAACCGACAATGGCCCGCTCAGCGCGATCCGACAATTCCTTCACCCTCGCCCGCGCGTGTCGTGCCGCGCCGGCATAGGCGCGCAGGCTTGCATTCAGGCGGTGATCCAAGCCAGCGAGCCGCTCGCGCTTTCGATGATTCAACACCTGCAGCGCGCGTCCGACCCGTTCACCGTAAGTACGAAGCCGATCGCCCTCGCGCACAAGCCGCCCCCGCAGAATCTGCGGCGAGAGCCGCCCGGCCACATGGGCGAAGGCGCGATGATGGCTATGCGCATTGGCGCGCAAGGCTCGCGGCAATCGATCGGCCAATCCGTCGAGCCGCTGCCGCGGCGTGGCGAGAAACGCGTCGGGCGCAGGCAGCGCGCGCGCTGCGGCGCGCAATTCGGTGCGCCACGATTCGAAGCATCGCGTGAGGCAGGTGCGCACGCGTCGTCCGAGGTCATCGACTTCCGCCATCAATTCGGCACGGACCGGCACCGCCATTTCCGCCGCCGCGGTCGGCGTCGGCGCGCGGCGGTCGGCGGCGAAGTCGATCAGGGTCACGTCGGTCTCGTGCCCCACGGCCGAGATCAGCGGGATCATGCTTCCCGCCGCGGCGCGCACGACGACCTCTTCGTTGAAGGACCAGAGGTCTTCGAGCGAGCCGCCTCCGCGCGCGACGATGAGGAGGTCGGGGCGAGGGATCGGCCCGTTGGCTGGGAGCGCGTTGAAACCCTCGATTGCGGCGGCAACCTGCGCCGCCGATCCGTCCCCTTGCACGCGCACCGGCCAGACGATCACGCGGCGCGGAAACCGGTCGGCAAGCCGGTGGAGGATGTCGCGGATGACCGCCCCTGTCGGGGAGGTGATGACCCCGATCACGCCCGGAAGATGCGGCAGGAGCTGCTTTCGCGCCTCGTCGAACAAGCCCTCGGCGGCGAGCGCCTTCTTGCGCTGTTCGAGCAGCGCCATGAGGGCGCCGATCCCGGCCGGGGCCAGGGTCTCGATCACGATCTGGTACTTCGACTGCGAAGGATAGGTCGTGATCCGCCCGGTCACGACGACCTCGAGCCCCGCCTCGAGCTTCACCTTGATCCGGCGCGCCGTCGTCCGCCAGATGACGCCGGCGAGGCAGGCATTCTCGTCCTTCAGATCGAGATAGACGTGCCCGCTCGAGTGATACTTTACATTACCAAGCTCGCCCCGCACCCGCACATAGCCGTAGGAATCCTCGACCGTGCGCTTGAGCGCGGCCGAGAGCTCGGAGACGGTCCATTCCGGAATGTTGATCTTGGCTTCGTTCATGTCCGGCAAATCTACCGCGCTTCCAGCGCGCATGATACAGGACGGCCGCTTGAGCGGCCTTTGGAGCTATTCCCGCGAAGAGGAACCGCGGTTATTGGGACCAGCAAGATGGGGCGCGCATGAATATCCTGCTCTTGGGCTCGGGTGGCCGCGAACACGCGCTGGCGTGGAGCTTGGCGGCCAGCCCCTTGGTCGAGCGCCTCTATTGCGCGCCCGGCAATGCCGGCATCGCCCGTGAAGCCGAGATCGCCGCGCTCGACATCGCCGACCATGCCGCTGTGATCGCCTTCTGCAAGGCGAAGGCCATCGACCTGGTGGTCGTCGGCCCCGAAGGCCCGCTGGTCGCGGGAATTGTCGACGATCTCGAAGCCCAAGGCATCAGGGCCTTCGGACCAACCAAGGCGGCGGCGCGGCTGGAGGGCTCGAAGGGCTTCACCAAGGATCTCTGTCGCGCGCACGGCATCCCGACCGCCGCCTATCAGCGGTTTGATGCACCCGACGATGCCAAGGCCTATGTTCGCCGCCGCGGCGTTCCCATCGTCATCAAGGCGGATGGTCTCGCAGCCGGAAAGGGCGTGGTGGTTGCGGCCACGCTCGCCGAGGCCGAAGCCGCCATCGACGCCAACTTCTCCGCCGCTTCGGGCGATAGCCTTCGCGAGATCGTCGTGGAGGATTTTCTCGAGGGCGAGGAGGCCTCGTTCTTTGCCCTTTGCGACGGCGAGACGGCGATCCCCTTCGGCACCGCCCAGGACCACAAGCGCGCCTTCGACGGCGACCTGGGCCCGAATACCGGCGGCATGGGCGCCTATTCTCCCGCCCCGGTCATGACCAAGGACCTGATCGCGCGCAGCATGACGGAGATCGTGCAACCGACTCTGCGCGCGATGAAATCCATCGGCGCCCCCTACAAGGGCGTGCTCTATGCCGGCCTGATGATCACCAAGGGCGGCCCGCAGCTGATCGAATACAACGCGCGTTTCGGCGACCCCGAATGCCAGGTCCTGATGTTGCGCCTGAAGTCGGATCTTGCGCCGGCGCTCTGGGCTGCCCGCGACGGCGTGCTGAAGACCTTCGATTTGCGCTGGCATGACCACGTCGCGCTCACCGTCGTAATGGCGGCGAATGGCTATCCCGGCGCCTACGCGAAGGGGTCGCCGATCTCCGGCCTTGACGAGGCGGCGGCGCTCGAGGGGGTGGCGATCTTTCACGCCGGGACGCGCGCCGACCAGGACCGCATTCTCGCCAATGGCGGACGCGTTCTCAACGTGTGCGCAATAGGATCGACCGTGCGGGAGGCGCAGTCTCGCGCCTATGCCGCTGTCGACAAGATCGCATGGCCGGGCGGCTTTTGCCGGCGCGATATCGGCTGGCGCGCGATCGAACGGGAGGCGGCGGCGCGCAAACCGGCCTGATGCATTGTCAGGCGAAGTGGAAACCGGTTCCGTGCTAGCGTATTTTCCGGCCAAGTGGGTACCGGTTGGCCGAAAGAAAATGCGACAAAACAATAAGCTTAGAGCCTGATCCGATTCTATCCGATCGGATCAGGCTCTAAGACGCAGATCGCGGATTGCGACCGTGACCCGAGGATTGTATGGCCGACCTGGCTGATCTCTTCCCCGGCTTTGCCTCGCACTGGGTCGACACGTCGATCGGGACGATATTCGCGCGCGCCGGCGGAGAGGGACCGCCGCTGTTGCTGCTGCATGGCTACGCACAGACCAACGTCATGTATCACAAGGTCGCGCCCGCGCTGGCGCGCCGCTTTACGCTGATCCTTCCCGATCTTCCCGGCTATGGCTGGTCGGTCGTCCCGCGCGCGCAACCCGATCACGCGCCTTACACCAAGCGCGCGATGGCTGCGGTGATGGTCGAAGCGATGGAAAAGCTTGGCCATGTGCGCTTCCGCCTCGCCGGTCACGACCGCGGCGGCCGCGTCGCCTATCGTCTGGCGCTCGACCATCCAGGCCGCGTCGAACGCCTTGCCGTGCTCGACATGATCCCGACCTACGCGATGTGGCGCGGCATGAACCGCGGTCTGGCGATGAAGGTCTGGCACTGGATGTTTCTCGCCCAGCCCTATCCGACGCCGGAGGCCCTGATTGAACGGGATCCGATCGGCTACATCGATCGCAAGATGGCGAGCTGGACGAAGGCGAAGGATTTGTCCGCCTTCGATCCGCGCGCGCTCGCGCATTATCACGCCTTCTTCTCCGATCCGCTGCGCATCCACGCGACCTGTGAAGACTACAGGGCCGGCGCCACGACCGACCTCGCGCACGACGAAGCCGATCGCGCTGCGGGCAGGAAGATCGCGGCTCCGCTGTTCGCATTATGGGGCGCGGCCGGGATACCAAGCGAGACGGCCGGCCCGCTCGCAACCTGGCGCGAATGGGCCACCGACGTTCAGGGTGCGGCCATCGACTCGGGTCACTTTGTCGCCGAAGAGAACCCGGACGCCACCGTGGCGGCTTTGCTCCCGTTTTTCGAGGCCTGACCCCGGTTTCGGCGGTATCGTGACGCCGCGGCGCGCGGTCCCGACCGGCGGCTCGAAAAAACTTTATGCGTATGAATGAAAGCTTTCTTCACGACAGGGGGAGACAATCCGGCTGGCGCGGCCCGGTTCGGGATCCACGCCTTTTCAGACGGGAAAAGGGTACAGAAGCCGATGGATGCAGCTTTGGGGGCGAGTCTTGCTCTCGTGCTTGCGTCGCTTTTGACGCTCAAGCTGCAAGAGGGCGAGGGCGCGCTCGCGCTGGTCGTTTGCGGATTGGCGTTCTTCGGAGGCCTCCTCTGGCAAGCGTTCTCGAACCGCTGGTTCGATCGCATTCCGGCGATCCTTGATGCCGCCCGCGGCCTGAGCCAGGCGCCGGGCTTGCGCTCCGAGCCGGCTCGCAAGGCCGATGAAGCCGAGCGCTCCGCGTTGATCGCGGAAGGGTGCGATCGCCTGACCGGCCTTCCCGATCGCTCTCTTTTTTGCGCGACCGTGGAACGGGAGCTTGGTCGCTTGAGCCGCGGCCTCGGCCAGACCTTCGTGGTGCTGCTGGTCGATCTCGACCACTTCAAGACCGTCAACCAGACGCTCGGACGCAAGGTCGGCGACCGGCTGCTGCAATCCGTCGCCGACAAGTTGAAGCGCTGCACGGCGGACTCCGAAATGCTCGCGCGCTTCGGAAACGACGAATTCGCCCTCATGCAGTTCACGTCGAGGCCGATCGAGAGCACGACAGCCCTGGCGCGAGAGCTGATCGAGACGGTGGAAGGGCTTTACGATCTGGACGGATATCAGGCCGTGATCGGCCTGAGCATCGGCATCGTGTTCGCCCCGAACGACGGCGGTGATGCGGATACGCTGCTCAAGAACGCAGAGCTGGCTCTCGTTCGAGCGCAGTCGGAGGGGCGGGGGGCATACCGTTTCTTCGAGCCCGAGATGGATGCCGAAGCGCAGGCTTGCCACCGGCTCGAGCTGGATCTCATGTCGGCGCTTTCCGCCCATGAGTTCGAGATCCATTTCCAGCCCGTCCTTGATCTGGCGACCAACGAGATCACCGGGTCGGAGGCGGTGCTGCGCTGGCGCCATCCCGAGCTGGGCTACATTCCACCCGCCACTTTCGTTCCGATCGCCGAGCGCATCGGCTTGATCGGCCCGATCGGCGAATGGATCGTGCGGGAGGCTTGCGCCCATGCGGCGCGCTGGCCGAAAGACATCCGCGTCGCCGTCAACGTCTCTCCGGTCCAGTTCAAGCTGCACAATATTGCCGCGCTCGTCATGCAGGCGCTGGCGTTTTCCGGCCTGTCGGCCGCGCGCCTCGAACTGGAGATCACCGAGTCTGTTCTGCTCGAGCAGAATCCCGATACGCTCTCGAAGCTTCATCAACTGCGCGCGCTCGGCGTGCGCATCGCGCTGGACGATTTTGGGACCGGCTACTCCTCGCTCAGCTACCTGCGCAAATTCCCGTTCAACAAGATCAAGATCGACCAGAGCTTCGTACGCGAACTCGTCAGCGACCCGGACTGCCAGGCGATCATTCGAGCCGTCGTGACGCTCGCGCGCAGCATTGGGATGCGGACCACCGCCGAAGGCGTTGAATCTCTCGAGCAGCTCGACATTCTTCGTACCGAAGGATGCGACGAAGTTCAGGGTTATCTGTTGAGCCCGCCGCTGCCGGCCGAGGAGTTCACCTATCTTCTCGTGATGGAAGCCAAGCCGGCGCGCATGAGAGCCTGAGGGAGGAGGCCCCGATTGCGCCCCACCCGAGCACTGGCTAAACCTGCGCGTGACACGCCGGCGCGCATGACGGCGTGCCGCACCTTGATGCAGAGACTCTCTTGTCAAACCCCGATCGGCAGAGCGCATTCTCAGGCACCAAAGACGTCCCGGCGGCGCTGACCTTCGATGTGCCCCGGCTCGCGCAGTATTTGCAGGCCAAGGCGCCGGGCTTCGCGGGACCGCTGCATGTGCGCCAGTTCAAGGGCGGCCAGTCGAACCCGACCTATCTCCTCGAAACCCCCGCAGCTCGTTACGTGCTGCGGCGGAAGCCGCCGGGAAAACTGCTGCCATCGGCCCATGCCGTTGATCGGGAGTTCCGCGTCATCAGCGCGCTGCATCGACAGCACTTCCCGGTCCCGCCGCCGGTCCTCTTTTGCGACGATGCCGCCATTGTCGGCACGCCGTTCTATGTCATGGGTTTCGTGGACGGGCGCGTCTTCTGGGAGCCCGACATGCCGGGATCGGACAAGGCGGAGCGCACAGCCATATACGATGCGATGAACGAAACGCTGGCGAGACTCCACTCCTTCGATCCGTCTTCGATCGGGCTCGGCGACTTTGGCAAGGGCGAGAACTATATTGCCCGGCAGGTGGACCGCTGGACGAAGCAATACAAGGCCTCCGAATCCGAACCGATTGAGGAGATGGATCGGCTGATCGCATGGCTGCCGACGCGGCTGCCGCCGCCCGGTCCGGTTCGCCTCGTCCACGGCGATTACCGGCTCGACAACATGATCCTGGCCGCGGATGCGCCGCGCGTGCTCGCGGTCCTCGACTGGGAACTGTCCACGCTCGGTGATCCGCTGGCCGATTTCACCTACCATCTGATGCAGTGGGACATGCCGCCGTCGGATTCCATCGCCGGGGTCGGATCACTGGCCGACAAAGACCTTGCCGCGCTCGGAATTCCCACCCGCTCGGACTATGTCGATGCCTATGCTGCGCGCACCGGCTACGATCCGCGCGCGCATTTGCCCGTGTATCTCGCCTACAACTTCTTCCGCTTGGCGGCGATTTTGCAGGGCATTGCCGCGCGCGCGCGCGAGGGAACGGCGGCCAACGAGAATGCTCCGGCCATGGGCGGCATGGTACGCCCGCTCGCCGTCAAAGCCTGGAGCTTCGCGCAGCAGGCAGGGGCACGCTGATGCGCGCTCCGCGATTGCCGGCGCTCCTCACGCGCAAGCGCAGGCGCGAGGCCGACGAGCGCGTCGAGCCGCCGTCGCTTCCAATGCCGCACCCCGAGACGGTCAGCGTGGCGCTTGGCGGCGGCGGCGCGCGCGGGCTCGCGCACATCGTGGTGCTCGAAGCCTTGGACGAGATCGGCATCAAGCCGGTCACGATTGCGGGCACCTCCATAGGCGCGCTCGTCGGGGCAGCCTACGCCTCCGGCATGAGCGGCAAGGAGATGCGGCGGCATGTGCTCCGTCTCGCCCACAATCGGCCCGAGATGATCCGCCGCGTAATCGCCGCCCGGGTCGGCGGGTTGACGAGTATTTTCCAAGCCACCTTTGGCAATCCGATGCTGGTCGATGCAGCCAAATTCTGCGCGCTCTTCCTGCCCGAAAGCATTCCCGATGATTTCGCGGAGCTGCGAACGCCGCTGACGGTCGTCGCGACCGATCTCTACGCGCGCGCCGAGGCGCCTTTTGACCAGGGCCCGCTGCGCCCGGCCTTGGCGGCCTCGATGGCCGTACCCGGCCTGATCCGGCCGATCGAATTCGAAGGCCGTGTTTTTGTCGATGGCGGCGCCGTGAACCCGCTGCCTTTCGAGCATGTGCGCGGCAAGGCCGACGTCACGATTGCGGTCGATATTTCCGGCCCGCCGGAGGGCCGCCAGGGCATTCCCGATCCATTCGAAACGGTGTTCACGACCTTGCAGGTGATGGGCTCGACGATCGTCGCCGAGAAGCTTCGCCACTGGACGCCGGAGATCGTCGTGCGGCCGAATGTGCGCAGCTTCCGATTGCTCGACTTCTTTCACGCAAGCGCCGTGCTGCGCGCCGCCGAGCCGGTCAAGGATGAGGTGAAGCGAAAGGTGGCGGCGTTGCTTGCGGCGTAAGCGTCAGCGTCGCAGCCGAAAAAAATCTTTCAGCAGTTCCGCCGCCGCTTGTTCTCCAAAACCCGGATAGACTTCCGGCCGCCAGTGGCAGGTTGGCGCGTCGAAGAAGCGGACACCGCTATCGACCGCGCCTCCCTTCGGATCCGAGGCGCCGTAGTAGATGCGGCGGATGCGGGCGAAAGACGCCGCCGCGGCGCACATCGTGCAAGGCTCGAGGGTGACGTAGAGGTCGCAATCGGCGAGCCTTTCGGAGCCGAGCGAGACCGCGGCCTGTCTGATCGCAAGCATTTCCGCATGCGCGGTCGGATCGCGCTCGGCCAGCGTGCGGTTGCCGGCGCGGCCGATCACGTCCCCCTCATGCACGATGACGCAGCCGATCGGCACTTCGCCGGCCGCTTTCGCGGCCCGCGCCTCTGCCAGGGCCAGTTCCATATAGGCGGACAAGCTCGTCGAGCCCCCTGATCTCTGCTATCCAAGCGCCGCATATCGGCGACTTTGGTGATGAACCGCAAGAGCAACGACAAACGGCCCGGCGGGCCGCGGCCGGATCGCCATGGCGGCCGGCCCTTTCGCGGCAAGCCGCTGCGGACGGCACTGCCGCGCCCGGAGCCGGCCCGAGGACCCATTCCGGTTCGAAAGACGGCCGAGCGCGTGGCCAAGGTCATTGCGCGCGCGGGCCTCGGCTCGCGCCGCGAGGCCGAGGACTGGATCGAGGCCGGACGGGTCGCTGTCAATGGCAATGTCATCACCTCGCCCGCGCTGAACGTGGCGTCCTCCGACACGATCACGGTCGACGGCCGTCCGCTGCCGGTCAAGGAACGCACGCGCCTGTTCCTCTACCACAAGCCGCGCGGTCTGGTGACGACGACGGCCGACCCGCAAGGCCGTCCGACCATCTTCGACGCGCTTCCGAAAGACCTTCCGCGGCTCGTCAGCGTCGGGCGGCTCGATCTCAACACGGAGGGCCTGCTGCTTCTCACCAATGACGGCGGCCTCGCGCGCGTCTTGGAGTTGCCGGAAACGGGCTGGCTCCGCCGCTATCGGGTGCGCGCGCACGGCCGCGTTGGCCAAGACCGCCTCGATGCGTTGCGCAACGGCATCGAGGTCGATGGCGTGCGCTACGGCTCGATCGAAGCGACGCTCGACCGCGAGCAGGGCGCGAATATCTGGATCACCTTTGCCATGCGCGAAGGCAAGAACCGGGAAATCCGCAATGTGCTGAGCGCGCTCGGGCTCGAGGTGAACCGGCTCATTCGCGTGTCCTACGGCCCGTTCCAGCTCGGCGACTTGAGCGACGGCGCGGTCGAGGAGGTGCGAACGCGCACGCTGCGCGAACAGATTGGCGAACGGATCGCGGCGCTTGCCGGCGCCGACTTTTCTGCGCCGATCACCGAGCGCGAGGTTCGACCGCGAAACGAGCCCGCGAGGGAGGAACGGCCGCGCCGCGAGGCGAAGCGCAAAAGAGAGGACGCCGGCACGGTCCGCCGAGGGCCTGAGCCGGACAATCGCGCCCGCCGGCACGGCGGGAGCGGCGAGCGTTCTCCTGACCGCGACGATCGCGAGCGCCCAAAGGAGCCGCGAAAGCCGAAAGGACGCGAGCCGATGCGGACCGGCCATGTCTGGCGCGACCGCAACGAGCCGCATCGGTTCGGCTCCGATGCGCGCCGCGCACACCGATCCGATCGCCCAAAGCAGGGGACCGCCGAGGAACGCCGCCCCACCGTGAAGAAATCAGGATTGCTCAAGGACCAGAAAGGCCGTCGCGTTCTGGTCGAGCGTATCCGGCCCGCCGAACCCGAGCGCCCGTCGCGCAGCGAGCGCTGGCGCGATGAAAGCCGTGAGCGTTCCGGATCGTCGCGCGAGGGCCGCGGGCGCAAGCCGGCCGCGAAGGGGCCGCGCGCGCACCGTCCGGATCGCCCGCCG
>JALHLQ010000042.1 GCA_022844485.1 Xanthobacteraceae bacterium | reverse complement strand
CCGGCGCCCGCCCGCACCGCGTCGGCCCCGACCCAGCTAGCTCCGCCGCCGGCCTCCGCGGGCGGCAGCGGCGCCTTCGTGCAGGTGTCGTCGCAGCGGAGCGAGGCCGAGGCGCAGGCCGCCTTCCGCGCCCTGCAGGGTAGGTTTCCCGACCAGCTCGGCAGCCGCCAGCCGGTCGTCCACCGGGCCGATCTCGGCGCCAAGGGCATCTATTTCCGCGCCATGGTCGGGCCGCTCGCCGGCAGCGAGGCGACCGAGCTCTGCGCGAGCCTCAAGGCCGCCGGCGGCTCCTGCATCATCCAGAGGAATTAACGGCCGGAAGCTTGATCCTCCGGCGGGCGCGGGCTAATCCGCGCCGATGACGGCGCGCGCATTCATCACCGGCTTGGCGGGACAGACGATCTCGGCCAGCGAGCGCGCCTTTCTCAGGGAGGCGCGGCCCTGGGGCCTGATATTATTCAAGCGGAATATCGATAATCCTCAGCAGGTTATCGAGCTTGTTTCGTCCTTTCGTGAAACTTTAGGATGGCGGGCGCCCGTTCTGGTGGACCAGGAGGGCGGCCGCGTGCAGCGGCTCGGCCCGCCGCATTGGCCGACCTATCCGCCGGGGGCGCGGTATGGCGCGCTTTATGACCGCGCCGCCGCCGCCGGCGTTGCCGCCGCCAGGCTTGCCGGCCACCTGATCGCCGCCGATTTGAGCGCGCTCGGCATTGACGTGGATTGCCTGCCGATCGCGGACGTGCCGGTCGCCGGCCACGATCCGGTGATCGGCGACCGGGCTTACGGAACGGAACCGGCCAAGGTGGCCGCTATCGGCCGGGCCATGGCGGAGGGCCTGATGGCGGGCGGGGTGCTGCCGGTCCTCAAGCACCTCCCCGGCCATGGCCGGGCGACCGCCGACAGCCACCACAAGCTGCCGGTGGTGGATGCGCCTAGGGCGACCCTTGAAGCCACGGATTTCGCGGCGTTCCGCCCCCTCAACGACCTGCCGCTCGGCATGACCGCACATGTTGTGTTTAGCGCCATCGACCCCGTCGCACCGGCGACAACATCGGTCACAATGGTGCAGGAAGTGATTCGCGGCTTCATCGGGTTCCGGGGCCTGCTGATGAGTGACGACGTATCGATGAACGCGCTGTCGGGGTCGATCGCCGAGCGCAGCCGCGCGGCGCTCGCCGCCGGTTGCGACGTGGTGCTCCACTGCAACGGCGACCTCGCCGAGATGGCGCAGGTGGCGTCGGTAGCGCCGATGCTCGCGGGCGAGGCGCTGCGCCGCGCCGAAGCTGCGCTTGCACAGCGCAAGGCGCCGGAAGACTTCGACGTCGCGGAGGCGCGCCGGATTTTCAACGACACGGTTTTGGCCGAGCAGCGGATGACAGGTTCATGAACGCCGAGGAATTCGACACCACGCTGCAGGCCGACCGCGGCGATAGCGAGCCGGCGATGATCGTCGACGTCGAGGGCTTCGAAGGCCCGCTCGACCTCCTGCTCACGCTCGCGCGCCACCAGAAGGTCGACCTCGCCAAGATCTCGATCCTGGCGCTCGCCGATCAGTACCTCTCCTTCGTCGAGGAGGCGCGCAAGCTGCGCCTCGAACTCGCCGCCGACTACCTGGTGATGGCGGCCTGGCTCGCCTACCTGAAGTCGCGCCTGCTGCTGCCGGAGACGGCGCCGGGCGAGGGCCCCAGCGCCGAGGAGATGGCGCTCGCGCTCGCCAACCGCCTGCGCCGGCTGGAGGCGATCCGCGAGGTCGCCACCAAGCTGATGGACCGCCCGCAGCTCAACCGCGACGTCTTCCAGCGCGGGTTGCCGGAGCCGATCGCCGAGATCAAGCGGCCGGAATGGACGGCGACGCTCTACGACCTGCTCAGCGCCTATGCGCAACAGCGCCAGCGCAGCGTGCTCTCGCGCGTGCAATTCAAGAAGCGCTCGGTCTGGTCGCTGGCCGAAGCGCGCGCCGCGCTCGAGCGGCTGATCGGCCAGTCGACCGACTGGTCGCGCGTCGACCAGTTCCTGATCAGCTACGTGGTGGAGCCGGCGCAGGCCGCTTCCGTGTTCGCTTCGTCCTTCGCCTCCGCGCTCGAACTCGTGCGCGAGGGCGTGGCCGAAATCCATCAGAAAGAGTCGTTCGCGCCGCTGTACATGCGCAAGCGGGTTGGCGCGATCGACGCCGCACGAACGCATGACGCGCAAGAAAACGCATAAGGAGACCGGGTCGATGCCGAGCGTGGCTACGAAACTCGAGATTGTGAAGAACGACGAGCCCGTGCAGGCGAGCGAGCCCATGCAAGAGCCTGCGCCGCGTCCGGAAGAGCTGCGCCTTTTGGAAGCGCTGCTGTTCGCCGCCGGCGAGCCGGTCGACGAGCCGACGCTGGTGCGGGCGCTGCCCGAGGGCGTCGACGTCAAGGAAGCGCTGGCCGCGCTCAAGGCCGAGTACGCGCCGCGCGGCGTCAACCTCGTGCGCATCGGCAAGAAGTGGACCTTCCGCACCGCCTCCGACCTGTCCTGGTTGTTGACCAAGGAAACGGTGGAGACGCGCAAGCTCTCGCGCGCCGCGGTCGAGACGCTCGCCATCGTCGCCTATCACCAGCCGGTGACGCGCGCCGAGATTGAGGAGATCCGCGGCGTGCAGGCGGCCGCCGGCACGCTCGACGTGCTGCTCAAGACCGGCTGGATCCGGCCGCGCGGCCGCCGCAAGGCGCCGGGCCGGCCGATCACCTACGGCACGACCGAGGCCTTCCTGTCGCATTTCGGGCTGGAGGAGGTGGGCGATCTGCCCGGCCTCGACGAACTCAAAGGCGCCGGACTTCTGGAAGGCAGCCTGCCGGCCGGCTTCAACGTGCCGATGCCGTCCGACGACACGACGCTGCGCGACGACGAGGACCCGCTCGATCCCGGCGATCTCGACCTCGGGCTGGCGCCGCCCCCAGCGGACCAGCCCAAGGGCGGCTAGCCGTAGGCTTACCCTTCCCGGTCATTCCGGGGCGCGAGCGAAGCTCGCGAGCCCGGAATCCATAACCCCGGGCGCTGCGGCGTATGGATTCCGGGTCCGCCGCTTCGCGGCGTCCCGGAATGACGGCTTCGGGGGCGAAAACACGGTAAATTCCGGCACTTGCCGCGACATCGCGGCTCCTTGCGGAGCCGCGAACACCTTGTTTTTGCCGCTTCCGGGGCCTAGTTTCGATCTGAAACAGGCGGGAAACGGGTGCCTACAAGCCCGTCGCTGCGGAGGGTTTAGTCGATGGGTTCCTTTAGCATCTGGCACTGGATCGTGGTGCTTGTGGTCGTGCTCTTGTTGTTCGGTCGCAACAAGATCTCCGACCTGATGGGTGACGTCGCGCAGGGCATCAAGGCCTTCAAGAAGGGCATGGCCGAGGACGAGAAGCCGGCCGAAGCCAAGAGCGAGCCGGTCAAGACAATCGACGCCGCGCCCGCCACGCCGCCGAAGACCGAAACCGAACAGCGCACCGAGGGCGTTCGCTCTTAATCAGAGGCGCGTCCGGGGGCGGCGACGGCCACCGTCATTGCCGGTTGCGGCCGGCGGCCCAGGCCTTGGAAATCGTCTGATCCATGTTCGACATCGGGTGGAGCGAACTCGTCGTCATCGGCATCGTCGCGCTGATCGCGATCGGGCCGAAGGAGCTGCCGACTGTCCTGCGCACGATCGGCCAGTACATGGGCAAGGTCCGGCGCATGGCGAGCGAATTCCAGGGACAGTTCCAGGAAGCCATGCGCGAGGCCGAGGTCGCCGACCTGAAAAAGCAGGCGGACGACCTGTCGAGCACCGTCTCCAGCTATACCAATTACGATCCGATGGCCGACGTGCAGAAGAGCATGGAGGCCGCGGTCGCGCCGGAGCCGGGCGAGAACACCGTCGCCGCCGCGCCCGTCCCATCCGCCGAAGCGGCGAGCCCGCCGCCGATCGACGTGCCGCTGCCGGAGCCGCCGGCGCCCGTCACCAATGACGACTTTGCGCCCGCGCCGCCGCCGCCGAAACAGGCCGGGAGCGGCGGATGAGTCACGAGGACATCGAGGCCACCAAAGCGCCCTTGATGGATCACCTGATCGAGCTGCGCTCGCGGCTGATCAAGGCGCTCATCGCCTTCGGCTTGACCTTCGCGCTCTGCTTCGCCTTCGCCAAGGACATCTACAACGTCCTGGTCTGGCCCTTCGTGTGGGTGGCCGGCGCGGAGAACACCAAATTCATCTACACCGCGCTGCTCGAGTATTTCATCACGCAGTTGAAGGTGGCGATGTTCGGGGCCGCCTTCCTGTCGTTCCCGGTGGTGGCGGCGCAGCTCTACATGTTCGTGGCGCCAGGCCTCTACCGCCACGAGCGCAAGGCCTTCCTGCCGTATCTGGTCGCGACGCCGTTCTTTTTCGCGCTCGGCTCGGCGCTGGTCTATTTCCTGGTGCTGCCGATGCTGGTGCGCTTCTCGCTCGGCATGCAGCAGGTCGATCCCGGAGAAGCCTCGATCGCGCTTTTGCCCAAGGTCGGCGAATATCTTTCGCTGATGATGTCGCTGGTGCTCGCCTTCGGCGTCGCCTTCCAGCTTCCGGTGATCCTCACGCTGCTCGGCCGCATCGGCGTCGTCAATTCGGCGCAGCTCAAGCAGAAGCGCCGCTACTTCGTCGTCGGCGCTTTCGTGCTCGCCGCCGTGCTCACGCCGCCCGACGTGATCAGCCAGATGTCGCTCGCGCTGCCGCTGCTCATTCTCTACGAGGGCTCGATCTGGTCGGTGCGCATCGTGGAGAAGAAGGCGGCCGCCGCCGACGCCGCCAAGGATGCGGCCAAGAAAGCCGAGGATGCGCCCGGCAAGGCGGAACCCGCGGCCGGCACGCCGGCGGAGTAGGCGAGAGGCCTTTTTGCGTCAATCCAGTTTGTATTTCTAGATTAAGATTTTATCGAATTCGTACTTTTTGGCTGAAAACACAGGTAGATTTTGCGCAATCGGGCACCGCGCTCCATTCCGGCGTGGAATTGCTCCTTAAGTTTTAATTTGCCGCTTCGGCCGTATCAGTGCGGGCCGGGCTCCATCCAAAGCGAGCCTGTTTGTGAGTATCGGTCGAACGGTAATGTCGGAACTGGCCGAGTCGCTGTTGAGGGAACTCGACGCCACGCTTGCGCGCGTGACGCCGTCGCGCCGCCTCGCCATGTTGCGCCAGATGACCGAGCTGTTCCTCACCGGCTCCTACACGCCCGAGCAGGTCGCCGTGTTCGACGGCGTGATCAAGCGCCTCACCGAGGGTGTGGCCTCGCGCGAACTCGTCGAGCTGAGCAGCCGCCTCGCCATGATGGAAGGCGCGCCCGCCGAAACCGTCGTGCGGCTGTCGAGCGACGACGATCCCGCCGTGTCCGGCCCGGTGCTGGAGAAGTCGGACGCCCTCCAGGATGCCCACCTGGTCGGCATCGCCAGGTCGAAGAGCCAGGGCCACCTGCTGGCGATCGCCGGCCGCAAGCGCATCGCCGACGTGGTGACCGACGTGCTGGTCGAGCGCGGCAACCCGGCGGTCAAGCGCAAGGTGACCGCCAATGGCGGCGCGGCCATTTCGGAGAACAGCTTCGCCCGCCTGATCAGCGACGCCCGCACCGACAAGGACCTGGCCGGCATGGTCAAGCGGCGGACGGACATCCCCGAGGAATTGAAGCCGTTCCTGGAAATGGCGCTGGCCTGAGGGCGCTGTTGCGGGGGATGCTTCCCTAGACTCCCAAAGCGAGCGGATTTGTCATGGCCGGGCTTGTCCCGGCCATCCCGCTTAGGTAGGCAACGCCATGCCCGCCTGATCGGGGTGGCCGGGACATTTCCGGCAAGACGGCGCTTTGCGCCTTTTGCCCGGCCGCGCGGCACGCTAAAGGCTTCGCCATGTACGACATCAAATGGATTCGCGAGAACGCGCCGGCCTTCGACCGCGGCCTGACCCGGCGCGGGCTGGAGCCCTTGTCAGGCAGACTGCTGGCGCTCGATGAGAAGCGGCGCGCGGCGATCACGCAGTTCGAGCAGGCGCAGGCGCGCCGCAACGCGGCTTCCAAGGAAATCGGCGAAGCCAAAAAGGCCAAGGACGAAGCGAAAGCCGCTGCGCTGATGGCCGAGGTGGCCAAGCTCAAGGAAACGCTGCCCGCGCTGGAGAAAGAGCAAAGCGAACTTGCCGCCGCGCTCGACAGGGAGCTGGCGCAGATCCCCAACATGCCGCTCGACGAGGTGCCGGACGGCACCGACGAGCACGGCAATGTCGAGCGTCACAAGAGCGGCGCCAAGCGCGACTATTCATTCAAGCCGAAAGAGCATTTCGACCTGGGTGCCGCGCTGGGCATGATGGATTTCGAGTTGGCCGCCAAATTGTCCGGCGCGCGCTTCGTGGTGTTGCAGAAGGGCCTGGCGCGGCTGGAGCGCGCGCTCGGGCAGTTCATGCTCGATGTGCACACGGAAGAGCACGGGTACACCGAGGTCAATCCGCCTGCGATGGTTTTGAATGGCCCAATGTTTGGGACGGCGCAGCTGCCAAAATTTCGGGACGATCAGTTTGAGATTTTCGGCGCATTTCGGAAATTGCAACTGGAGTACGAGAAGAAGTCAGCCGCTAACAGCGAGCTACATAACGCAAATGTCGTTCTGCATAATCTTAGCACAATGCTCAGTGCGGCAATGCATGATGCAAAGGCGCGTAACTTAGACGTTCGCTGGGTGGGGCCAACATGTGAGTTTTTATCAAACCGCTTTGGTGAACTGAATAAGAAATTCACGGAGCTAAACAAAGAATTTACGGACTACGAAAAAAAGTTCGATGATCTTGTCGTCCATGGAGGCGGGCAGGCTTGGCTCATCCCCACCGCCGAAGTCCCGCTCACCAATCTCGTGCGCGAGGCCATCACCGACGAAGCGCAACTGCCGCTGCGGCTGACCGCCTGCACGCCGTGCTTCCGCGCCGAGGCGGGCGCCGCGGGCAAAGACACGCGCGGCATGATCCGCCAGCACCAGTTCACCAAAGTGGAGCTGGTCTCCATCACCACGCCGGAGAAATCCAAGGACGAGCACGAGCGCATGCTGGCCTGCGCCGAGGCCGTGCTGAAGAAGCTCGATTTGCACTACCGCGTCATCACGCTCTGCACCGGCGACATGGGCTTCGCCTCGCAGAAGACCTACGACATCGAGGTCTGGCTGCCGGGCCAGAACATGTACCGCGAGATTTCGTCCTGCTCGGTGTGCGGCGACTTCCAGGCGCGCCGCATGAACGCGCGCTACCGCGGCAAGGACGGCAAGCCCGCCTTCGTGCACACGCTCAACGGCTCCGGCGTCGCGGTCGGCCGCGCGCTGATCGCGGTGATGGAGACCTATCAACAGGAAGACGGCTCGATTGCCGTGCCGGATGCGCTCAAGCCGTATATGGGCGGGGTGGCGAAGATCGAGCGGAGTCGATGAATTCGTGTCCCGGATGCGGTGCAGCGCGTTAGCGGTGCACCGCTGATCCGGGACCCACATTTTGAGGAACTGGGTCCCGGTTCTGCAGCGCACCGTTTCACGCTGCGCTGCGCTCGGGACACGCAAGGGAAAACATGCGCATTCTGGTCACCAACGACGACGGCATTCACGCGCCGGGGCTTGCCGCTTGCGAAGAGATCGCGCGCGCGCTGTCGGACGAAGTCTGGGTGGTGGCGCCGGAGACCGACCAGTCGGGCGTGGCGCATTCGCTCTCGCTCAACGATCCGCTGCGGCTGCGCGGCGTGGACGAGCGCCGTTTCGCGGTCAAGGGCACGCCGACCGACTGCGTCATCATGGCGGTGCGCCACATCCTCAAGGAACCGCCCGACCTCGTGCTGTCCGGCGTCAACCGCGGCCGCAACTGCGCCGAGGACGTGACGTATTCGGGCACGGTGGCCGGCGCCATGGAAGGCACCGTGCTCGGCATCCCGTCCTTCGCGCTGTCGCAGGGCTATTCGTTCAGCCTCAAGCGCTCGCCGCCCTGGGAGACCGCGATCAAGTTCGCGCCGGACCTCATCCGCCGCGTGCTGGAGGCCGGCATGCCGAAGGACGTGCTGGTGAACGTGAACTTCCCGGATTGCGGGCCGGACGAGGTCGTGGGCACGGCCATCACCGTGCAGGGCAAGCGCGACCAGGAGCTGTTGCGCATCGACGCGCGCCACGACGGGCGCGGCAATCCCTATTACTGGATCGCCTTCGGCCGCGGCGGCATCGCCGGCGCCGCCCCCGGCAGCGACCTCGCCGCGCTCAACGACAAGAAGATTTCGGTGACGCCGCTGCGGCTCGATCTCACCGACGAGCCGTTCATGACCAAGCTGGCGGCGGTGTTTAGCTGACGTGTCCCGGGCGCAGCGCAGCGCCATAGCGCGTCGAAGACGCGCGTAAACGCGCTGATGGCGGTGCGCTGCAGAACCGGGACCGTTGTGAATTCGGAGTTTGCAACGGCCCCGGATCAGCGGCGCATCACTTCGTGCTGCGTCGCGTCCGGGGCAAGCCTCACGCCGTCGCTGCCAGCAGGCCTTCCAGCGTGCTCTTGAGCCGGTCGGTCTGGAACGGCTTCTGCAGGCTGGGGCGGTTGCGGTAATTGGGCGGCAGGCTGCCTTCGCCATAGCCGGTGACGAAGACGAAGGGCAGGCCGCGCTGGGCCAGGATGTCGGCGACCGGGAAGATCTCCTGGCCGTCCACGTTGACGTCGAGGATGGCGGCCTTGAAGTCGCCGGTGGCGGCCAGTTCGCTCGCCTCGGCAACGGATCCGACCGCCGCGGCGACCGTGTAGCCAAGGTCGGCCAGCATGTCCTCCAGCAGCATCCGGATGAGATATTCGTCCTCGACCACCAGAAGGCGCGTTTCCGCCATCGGGGATTCCGCCATTTGTCCCGCTCCCGTGCCCCTCAACGCGACGCCCCGCGCCGAGTTCCATACACAGCCGAGCTTATCGGCTTTGGCAACAGGCATGTTAAAAATGGAGGGAAGAGGGGGGCGGTTTGGCGGATTCGGGCTCGGAACGGGACATCGGCCGCATGGGCTTCTTGCTCACGTTGCGCCGGCGCGGCATTTCCGATCGGGCGGTGCTGCGGGCCATGGACGAGGTGCCGCGCGCGCAATTCGTCGAGGCCGACTTTACCGACAGCGCCTATGCCGACCATGCGCTGCCGATCGCCTGCGGGCAGACCATCAGCCAGCCTTACGTCGTCGCCTACATGACCGAGCAGCTGGCGTTACGGCCGCACCACCGGGTGCTCGAGATCGGCACCGGCTCGGGCTACCAGGCCGCGGTGCTGTCTCGGCTGGCGCGCGAGGTGGTGAGCATCGAGCGCTACCGCACGCTGGCCGACGCCGCGGCGAAGCGGCTGAGCGCGCTCGGCTACGCCAATGTCGAGGTGGTGGCCGGCGACGGCCTGGAAGGCCTGCCGGCGCGCGCGCCCTTCGACCGCATCATCGTCACCGCCGCCGCGCCGTCGGTGCCGGAGGTTTTGGTCGCCCAGCTCGGCGAGGGCGGCATCATGCTGCTGCCGGTCGGTCCACAGGACGGCACGCAACACATTATCAAGCTTACCAAGTCGCAAACGGGGCTTAAGCGTGACGAACTGATCGCCGTGCGTTTCGTGCCGCTGCTGCCGGGGCAGGCGCGCGAGCTGTGATATTTTTGCCGACTCAGGCTTTCAAAGGGTACGGCGCCGTAACGGTACCCAATTCTTAAAGCCTTATTTACTCGCGGCTGCTTTATTCGAATTCTACATTGTATGCGTATGAGTGAGTAACCACATGCCGCGCTCCTTTGAGCCGTTCCGGTCGCGTGCAGGTTCGCGCTGGCCGCGTGTCGCAATCCTCGCCGTGGTCGGCATCAGCGTCGCAGGTTGCTCCGACTCCGGGCGTTTCGACTCCAACCCCTTCGTCTCCAACCGCAACGCGCCGGCGCCGGGCACGCAGCAACAGGAAGTCACGGGCTCGATCGGGTCGCGCACGACCGGCAACCGCGTCGAGGCGCAGCCGCTGCCCGCCGTCAGCCGGCCGGCGACGGTCGCCGCCAGCGGCGGCGGTGTCGCTACCGGCGCGCAGGGGCTCGGCGCCTATCGCCCGGGCACGCATGCGTCCGACGTTACCGGCTCGGTGACCGCGGCGCAGCCGGCAAAGCCGGCCGGCCACTGGACCTGGGACGGCGGTGCGCCGGTCACGGTCGGGCAGGGCGAGACGGTCGACACCATAGCGCGCAAGCATGGCGTGCCGGCTTCGGCGATCCTGCAGACCAACGGCATTGCCAGCCCGGCGGCGATCCGCCCGGGCCAGCGCCTGGTCATCCCGCGTTATGTGTCGAGCGCCGCGCCGCAGGTGGCGGCACCGCAGAGCGCGCCGGTGCGCACGTCCGACAACGTCCATATCGTGCAGCCGGGCGAGAGCCTGATCGGCATCGCGCGGCGCAACGGCCTGACGCTCAGCGAAATCGCGCGCGCCAACAACATCCAGCCTTACACCAAGGTCAATATCGGCGACCGCATCGCCATTCCGGCCGGCCGCCGCCCGGTCGCCGCCGCGCAGCCGGCGCCCGCGCCGCAGCAGCAATTTGTGCAGCAGCAGCGGCCCGCGCCGCAGGTCGAGAAGGTCGCCAGCATTCCGGCACAGAGCGCGCGCCTGGCGACGCAGGAAGCGCCCGTCGCCGAGAACCCGGTGAAGGAAGCGGAAGCCGCCGGCGCCATGCCGTCGTTCCGCTGGCCGGTGAAGGGCCGCATCATCGCCGCCTTCGGCGCCAAGGTGAACGGCGTGACCAATGACGGCATCAACCTCGCGGTGCCGGAGGGCACGCCGGTGAAGGCCGCCGAGGACGGCGTGGTCGCCTACGCCGGCAACGAGCTGAAGGGCTACGGCAACCTGGTGCTGGTGCGCCACGCCAACGGCTTCGTCTCGGCTTACGCCAATGCGAGCGAGCTGCTGGTCAAGCGCGGCGACAGCGTCAAGCGCGGGCAGGACATCGCGCGCGCCGGCCAGACCGGCAACGTGACCTCGCCGCAACTGCATTTCGAGATCCGCAAGGGCTCGACGCCGGTCGATCCGACCAAGTATCTCAGCGGCGCGTAAAATAGCGAATAGCGAGTAGCGAATAGTTTAGCGTGCAGGCGCGCTATTCGCTATTCGCAACTCACCATTCGCTAATCGCTAATCCTTCAGCGCCACGCCCAGCCGTCCGGCCAGGTCCTGGATGAACTGCCAGGCGACGCGGCCCGAGCGCGAGCCGCGCGTCGTCGACCACTCCAGCGCCTCGCGGTGCAGCGCCTCGCCTTTGGCTGGAATTTCGTAGTGGGCGATGTAGCCGTCCACCATCGCCAGATATTCGTCCTGGCTGCAGCGGTGGAAGCCGAGCCACAGGCCGAAGCGGTCGGACAGCGACACTTTCTCCTCGACCGCCTCGCCCGGATTGATGCCGGTCGAGCGCTCGTTCTCGATCATGTCGCGCGACAAGAGATGCCGCCGGTTCGAGGTGGCGTAGAAGATGACGTTGTCGGGCCGTCCCTCGATGCCGCCTTCCAGCACCGCTTTGAGCGACTTGTAGCTGGTGTCGTCGGCGTCGAAGGAGAGGTCGTCGCAGAACACGATGAAGCGGTAGTGCGAGCCGCGCGTGAGCGCCATCAGCTCGGGCAGGCTCTCGATGTCCTCGCGGTGGATCTCGATCAGCTTCAACGGCTCGCTCTTGAGCATCGCATTGACGCCAGCATGCGACGCCTTCACCAGCGACGACTTGCCCATGCCGCGCGCCCCCCACAGCAGCGCGTTGTTGGCCGGCAGGCCTTTGGCGAAGCGCTCAGTGTTCTCGACCAGCGTGTCGCGCACACGGTCGATGCCCTTGAGCAGCGACATCTCGACGCGGTTCACACGTGGCACCGGGGTGAGCCGTCCGTCCGGATGCCAGATGAAGGCATCGGCCGCGGAGAGGTCGGGAAGGGCCTTCGCCTTGGGCGCCAGCCGCTCCAGGGCGTTGGCAATGCGCTCGAGCACGTCGGGGGACGCCGCCTTGGTGGCCGGCTTCATGCCCGGCTTGGTCGCCGGCTTGGCGGCTTTGGATTTGGACGCTGACTTCTTTTTGGCCATCGGCGAGGTGCTTTCGGAATTCGCGCTGCTCTTAGCGGGGCGACGGGCCTCAAGGCAAGCGGGGGCCGCAAAACCGCCCGAAAAGGCCGGTTTTGAGGCCCCGCGCAACATTGCAATTGGGCGGGCGGCCGCTATAGTCCGCGCGAATTTGCGTGCCGGAAAGGGGCCTTAACGGGCCATTTCCGCCCGTATTGCGAACCGAACGAGGACCGACCGATGTTCATTACGCCCGCCTATGCCCAAACCTCGCCACTGGGCGGCGACGGCGGCATGCTGATGTCGCTTCTGCCCTTCGTGCTGATCTTCGTGATCATGTATTTCCTGATCCTGCGCCCCCAGCAGAAGCGGGTGAAGGCGCACCAGGAGATGGTCAAGAACGTCCGCCGCGGCGACACCGTCGTTACCAATGGCGGGCTCATCGGCAAGGTCACGAAAGTACTCGACGACGATCAGCTCGAGATCGAGATCGCGGAAGGCGTGCGCATCCGCCAGATGCGGCAGATGGTGACCGACGTGCGCGCCAAGGGCGAGCCGGTGAAGGACGAGGCCACGGCGAGCTAGCCGCGGCGCTCCAGGTTTCAATCCAAGTCGGGACGTCATGCTTTATTTCACGCGGTGGAAAGCGGCGGCGATTGTGCTCACGGCGCTCGTCGTCTGCCTGTTCGCCGTGCCGAACTTCTTACCCGAGAAAACGGTCGAGAGCTGGCCGAAATGGGCGCAGCGGCACGTCGTTCTCGGTCTCGACCTGCAGGGCGGCTCGCACATCCTGCTCGAGGTCGACGCCGCGTCCGTGCGCAAGGAAAAGGTCGAGGCGCTGCGCGACGACGTGCGCCGCGTGCTGCGCGACGCCCGTATCGGCTATATCGGCCTGGTCGTGCGCGGCAACAGCGTCGAAGTGCGCATCCGCGAAGCCAACCAGGTCGAGACCGCGCGCGCCAAGCTCAACGAATTGTCGCAGCCGCTCGGCGGCATCCTCGCGACCACCGGCCAGCGCAGCGTCGACATCTCGTCCGACGGCACGCTCATTCGCCTGACGCTCACCGAGCCGGCGATCATCGAGCGCGTGCGCCAGTCGGTCGAGCAGTCGATCCAGATCATCGAGCGCCGCGTCAACGAGCTCGGCACCGTCGAACCGCTGATCCAGCGCCAGGGCACTGACCGCATCCTGGTGCAGGTGCCGGGCCTGCAAGACCCGACGCGCCTGAAGGAACTGCTCGGCAAGACCGCCAAGCTCGACTTCCGCATGGTCGACTCGACCGTGCCGGTCGAGCAGGCGTTGCAGGGCCGCGCACCCCCGGATTCCGAAATCCTCTATTCATCGACCGCGCCGAAGACGCCGTATCTGATCGAGAAGCGCGTTCTGGTCTCCGGCGGCGAACTGACCGACGCGCAGCCCGGCTTCGACCAGCGCACCAGCGAGCCGATCGTCTCGTTCCGCTTCAATACTTCCGGCGCGCGCAAGTTCGCGCAGGCGACGCAAGAGAACGTCGGCAAGCCCTTCGCCATCATACTCGACAACGAGGTGATCTCGGCGCCGGTGATCCGCGAGCCGATCCTCGGCGGTTCCGGCCAGATCTCCGGCTCGTTCACCGTGCAGAGCGCCAACGACCTCGCCATCCTGCTGCGCGCCGGCGCGCTGCCGGCGCCCTTGACCATCATCGAGGAGCGCACCGTCGGCCCCGGCCTCGGCGCGGATTCGATCGCCAAGGGCAAGATATCGTCCTATGTCGGCGCGGCGCTCGTCGTTATCTTCATGGTGTTGACCTACGGGTTGTTCGGCGTGTTCGCCAACATCGCGGTGGCGATCAACGTCGCCATGATCTTCGGCGTTCTGTCCCTGCTCAACGCCACGCTGACGCTGCCCGGCATCGCCGGCATCGTGCTCACCGTCGGCATCGCGGTGGACAGCAACGTGCTGATCTACGAGCGCATCCGCGAAGAGGTGCGCGCCGGCCGCACGCCGATCAACGCCATCGACGCAGGGTTCTCGCGCGCGCTCGCCACCATTCTCGATTCCAACATCACGACATTCATCGCGGCCGCGGTGCTGTTCTACATCGGAACCGGCCCGGTGCGCGGCTTTGCGGTGACGCTCGGCATCGGCATCATCACCACCGTGTTCACCGCCTTCACGGTGACACGCCTGATCGTCGCCTACTGGGTGCGCTGGCGGCGGCCCCAGCACGTGCCGATCTGAGGGTTGAGCCATGAAACTCCTTCGGATCGTTCCCGACGATACCAAATTCGACTTTATGCGCTTTCGGCGCATCAGCTTTCCGATCTCGGCGCTGCTGTCGATCGCGGCGATCGCGCTTTACTTTTTCAACGGACTGAACTTCGGCATCGATTTCAAGGGCGGTCTGTTGATGGAGGTGCAGAGTAAGGCCGGACCGGCCGACCTTGCCAAAATGCGCGCGACGCTCGGCGAGCTCGGCCTCGGCGAAGTTCAGCTCCAGCAGTTCGGCGGGCCGAACGACGTGCTCATCCGCATCGCGGAACAGCCGGGCGGCGAGGCGGCCCAGCAGACGGCAGTGCAGAAGGTGCGCGGCGCGCTCGGCGACGCTGTCGAGTACCGCCGTGTCGAGGTGGTGGGTCCACGGGTCTCCGGCGAGCTGTTGTCCTACGGCGTCATTGGCTTGATGCTGGCGATCTTCGGAATTCTTATCTACCTTTGGTTCCGCTTCGAGTGGCAATTCGCCCTCGGCGCCATGCTCGCCAACGTGCACGACCTCGTGCTCACCATCGGCTTCATGTCGCTGGTGCAAATCGACTTCGACCTGACCAGCATCGCCGCATTGCTGACCATTCTCGGCTATTCGCTCAACGACACGGTCGTCATCTACGACCGCATCCGCGAGATGCTGCGGCGCTACAAGAAGATGCCGATGACCGAGATTCTGAACGCCTCGATCAACTCCACGCTGTCGCGCTCGGTCATCACGCACGTCACCGTGACGCTGGCGCTGCTCGCGCTGCTGCTGTTCGGCGGCAACGCCATTCACTCGTTCACCGCCACCATGATGTTCGGCGTGGCGCTGGTCGGCACCTACACGTCCATTTTCATCGCGGCGCCGATCCTGATCTACCTCGGCGTCGGCGAAGGGCGCGAATCGCATTTGCGCGCAGAGGAAAAGGACGACCGGCCCTGATGGGCGGTGAGGCGCAGGCGCCGCACCTGCCGCGCCCGGCGCCGATCGAGGCCTACGGCAACGGCGGCTTCCGCTTCGGCGGCATGTCGCATCGCGGTTCGCTGCTGTGCTTTCCCGACGGCATCTGGGCCTGGCCGGTCGGCGCGGTGAGCCAACTCACGCTCGAGGCGCTTGCGCCGGCGCTCGAACGGGCTGAGCGGCTCGATTTTTTCCTGATCGGCGGCGGCCGCGATCCTTTCGTCCTGCCGGAGCGTCTGCGGGCGCGCTTTCGCGAGGCGTCGCTGTCGGTCGACGCCATGCCGACGGGCGCGGCCGTGCGCACCTGGAACATCCTGCTCGCCGAGAACCGCCGGGTCGGCGCGGGACTCATCGCCGTCGATTGAACTAGGCTCTGCCGATGCAGGACCCTTTCACGCATTGCGCGGCGCTCGTGCGCGCGGCCGACCGTGACCGCTATCTCGCCACGCTGTTCGCACCGGCGGAGCGGCGCGATGCGTTGTTCGCGCTCTATGCGTTCAACAATGAGATCGTGCGCGTGAGCGATCTGGTGAACGACCCGATGGCGGGCGAAATCCGCCTGCAATGGTGGCGCGAGGCCCTGGAGGGCGCGCGCGAGGGGGAGGCCGCCGCCCATCCGGTCGCCGCCGCCTTGCGCGAAACGATGGCGCGCCATGGTATCGCCGCCGAGCGGTTGGTCGCCATGGTCGACGCGCACAGCTTCGATCTCTACGACGAGCCGCTGGAGACGCTCGACGACCTCGACAACTACGCGGTGCTGACGCAATCGGCGCTCATCGGCCTTGCCGCCGAGATCCTTGGCGCCACCGGCTTCGCCGTGCAGATGCTGGCGCGGCATGCCGGCATCGCGCACACGGTCTTCGGCGTGCTCGCAGCGCCGGCGCGGCGGCAGCTGTTGCTGCCGGCCGAGGTGCTGGAGCGGCACGCGGTCGATCGCGCCGCGGTCATGGCCGGGCACGACAGCGATGCCTTGCGCGCCGCGCTCGCCGAATTGCGCCGCCACGCGCGGCGTCAGCTTGCCGCGGCGCAGGCGGAGGCAACGTCGGTCCCCATAGATGTCATGCCGGCGCTCCTGCCGCTGGCGTCCGTGGGGGCGCAATTGAAACTGATGGAGCGGCGCGGCTACGAACCTTTTTTGTTCGCGCCGATGTCGCCCTTGCGCCGGCAATGGCTGATCTGGCGCGCCAGCCGCGATCGGCAGCGGATTTTCGGCTGAACCTCCATCGTCGCTGGGCCGGCACGGGGATCGCACTGGGGCAGGAGCGGTGACGGCCGCCGTGGTCTTTGTCTTAGTTTATTGCGGCCGTGGTTGCGGGCGCGACTTGTCCTTCGCGCCGACGATGAACTCCAGAAATCGCATATTTTCCGTATGGCTGGGGTTCCAGTGGGCATGCGTCGATCCGGCCGGAACGAAGAGGCTATCGCCTGCCTTGAGCGTCACCGCCGGCTTGCCCTCTTCCTGAAAGACGGCGGTGCCGGAGAGGATGTGGAAGGTGATCGCAGCCGGATGATAGTGACGGGGGTTGATCGCGCGCGGGGCGTACTCGGTGTCCCAGACAATGACTTCCTGTCCGGCGGCCCTGGCGAGATCGGATCGGAGCAGGGCCGTGTGCGTGATGCCTTGTTTGCCGCGGGTCGCGTCAGGCATGTCCGCATCGAATGAAAATGGCTGACTCATGGATTGTTGCGCTCGACCTGGGTTTGCGAGAGTCAAAAGCGAAGCCAACGCGACGGCCGCGAAAAGAATAAACGTCCGATGAGTCATTCAATTTTCTCCATTAGCCTTGGTTGGTCAAGCTTACCGTCACTTCGGCGGGCTTGGCGCGCGCCGCTCCAGCGCGCGAGGTCGTCGAGCGCGCGGGCCGACAGCGCGGACTTCTTCGCCATGTTCTTGGCCGAGCCGCGGCCGAACTTGCGCGCGTCCTCCGGGTCGTAAGGCGCGGGCGCGGCCAGCGGCGGGAACAGGCCGAAGTTGACGTTCATTGGTTGAAACGAAGAGGGGCCGGCATCGATGGTCTCGATATGACCGCCGGTAATGTGCGCGAGCAGCGCCCCGTGCGCGGTCGTGGGCGGCGGCGGATCGAGCGTCTCGCCGCGCCGTTCGGCGGCGGCAAAGCGCCCGGCCATCAGCCCGACGGCGGCCGACTCCACATAGCCCTCGCAGCCGGTGATCTGGCCGGCAAAGCGCCAGGCCGGATTGGCCTTCAGCCGCAGATGCGCGTCGAGCAGCTTGGGCGAATTGATGAAGGTGTTGCGGTGCAGGCCGCCGAGGCGCGCGAACTCGGCATTCTGCAGGCCGGGAATGGCGCGGAACACGCGTACCTGCTCGCCGTGCTTCAGCTTGGTCTGGAAGCCGACCATGTTGTAGAGCGTGCCGAGCTTGTTGTCCTGGCGCAGTTGCACCACGGCGTAAGGCCTCACGCCGGGCGCGTGCGGATTGGTGAGGCCGAAGGGCTTCATCGGGCCGTGGCGCAGCGTCTCGCGCCCGCGTTCGGCCATCACCTCGACCGGCAGGCAGCCGTCGAAATAGGGCGTCGACGATTCCCAGTCCTTGAAATCCGTCTTGTCGCCCGCGAGCAGCGCCTCGACAAAGGCGTCGTACTGCTCGCGCGTCATCGGGCAGTTGATGTAATCGGCGCCCGATCCGCCAGGACCCGCTTTATCGTAGCGCGACTGGAACCAGGCCTGGCTCATGTCGATGGACTCGCGGTGCACGATCGGCGCGATGGCGTCGAAGAAGGCGAGCGCGTCCTCGCCGGTGCGGGCGCGGATGCTGGCGGCAAGATCGGGCGAGGTGAGGGGGCCGGTCGCCACGATCACGCTATCCCAATCGTCGGCCGGCACGGCCACCTCGCCGCGCGCATGTTCGATGAGCGGATGGGCGGCGAGCGCCTGCGACACCGCAGCCGAAAAGCCGTCGCGATCGACCGCAAGCGCGCCGCCGGCCGGCACCTGGTTGGCGTCGGCCGCGCGCATGATGAGCGAGCCGAGCCGGCGCATTTCCTCGTGCAGCAGGCCGACCGCGTTGTGCTCCTTGTCGTCGGAGCGGAACGAGTTGGAGCAGACCAGTTCGGCATAGTCGCCGGTCTTGTGCGCGGCGGTGGCGCGGCTGGGCCGCATCTCGTGCAGCACCACCGGCACGCCGTTTTCGGCGAGCTGCCAGGCGGCTTCGGAACCCGCCAGGCCCCCGCCGACGACATGGACGGCTTGTATTTGGCTGGATGTCATTGAATTATAACTAGGGGGTTGGGCCGCCGGCGGCAATGCTCGCGTAAGGACCAACAAAATGCGTTTGTGGCGTGCTTTTGGGTGCGTTCTGGTTCCCGCGCTTTATGCGGCGCCGGCGCATTCCGACGTGGCGGCCGTCGCAGCCGCGACCTATGCGCCGTATTCGATGTCGGCGCCCACGCTCAGCGACCTCGCCATCTGCCATGGCTTCGAGTGCAAATACCGCACCCAGATCGGCCTGACGGCCGCCGATCGCGCCGCGCTCGCTAGGCTGCTCGCGCCCGGCAAGGCTTCGCCGGAAGCCGAGCGCAAGGCGGTCGGCGCGGCAGGCGCCTGGTTCGACAAGCGGGTCGCTCCGGCGGTCGGCACGGTCAATCATGTGCGCCGCGCCGGCTATACCCACATGTACGACCCCAAGCAGTACGACTGCATCGATTCCAGCCGCAATACGACGTCGCTTTTGCTGATCCTCGATCAGCTCAAATTGCTCCGCCACCACACCGTCGACGTGCCGGCGTCGCGTGGCTTCTTCCTCGACGGCCGGCCGCCGCATACCACAGCCGTGCTGGTTGAGAGCAAGAGCGGTGAGGAATGGGCGGTCGATTCCTGGACCCGCGGTTATGGCGAGGCGCCCGAGGTGATGCGCCTGTCGGTCTGGAAAACGCTCGAATAGCACCAAAAGCAAAACCGCCCGCGGCTGGCGGGCGGTTGGTCGCGAGGGCAGAAGGCCGGGGGGACCTGCTGCGTAGGGAGCGTTAGGCCTTCTGCGAAGCGGCCCAGGCGATGCGCGGGATGTCCGCGCGGCTGATGCCGATATCGGCGAGCTCGCGGTCGCCGAGGCGATTGAGCTCGTTCAGGCTGCGATTGTAGCGCTTCCACTCCTGGATGAAGCGGACGATGGCGGTAAGCATGGCGATCCTTCTTTCTTAGCTTTCTCAGCCCCGGGCGGGGCAAATCAGTTGGAGGGAACATAGTCACCCGCCGGCAATTGAAAACGAATAATGTTGCGCTGCAGCTAAGTAAAAAACGCATAACTTAAGCAACTGTATTTTAACGCGAAAACATAAATTTGGCTGCGGACCGCGCTGTATTGTTCGGGAAACGTCGGCCCTTCATTTCGCACGTGCGAGATTGTGGTTCAGCTGGCCGCGGAATCGGCGCTGTTTTAACGAATATGGGCGTGCTGAAAGCCCAAAATCTGTCGATCAACGCCGAATCCGGAATATGACACGGCCGGCCAGGGAACCCGGCCATGCGTCTGGCGCATTGGCTGGAATGCCCGCCTGAGGCGCGGCCCTGGCTTGCCCTGCCGGCGGATCGTGTAGATTGCGCGGGGCATTCGCTGGGTCCGCGCTCAAATGGGGCGCATGGGGCCGGCCAGCGCAGGGACGTTTCGATTTGCCATTGGACGCCGGGGCGCGCCCGATTGACCGCCGCATCGTCATTGCCGCGCTTGGCATCGCCCAGATCCTGGCCTGGGGCACCTCGTTCTATTTCCCTGCCGTCTTCGCCGGGCCGATCGTGCGTGACACCGGCTGGTCGCTTGGCCCGGTGGTCGGCGGCACCACCATCGGCCTTTTGGTTGCCGGGCTGATCTCGCCGCAGGTTGGCCGCATCATCGACCGCCGTGGCGGGCGTCCGGTCATTATGGCGAGTTCGCTGCTTTACGCCGCCGGCCTCGCCGGCGTCGGGTTTGCGCCCAACATCGTCATCTACCTGCTGGCCTGGGCCGTCATCGGGCTCGGCATGGGCACCGGACTTTACGACGCGGTGTTCGCCGCGCTCGGCCGCCTCTACGGCAGCGAGGCACGAGGGCCCATCACCAACCTCACTTTATTCGGCGGCTTCGCCAGCACTTTGTGCTGGCCGCTCAGCGCCTTCATGATCGAGCATATCGGTTGGCGCAGCGCCTGCTTCGTCTATGCGGCGATGCATTTGTGTGTTGCGCTGCCGCTGCAGATGAGCGTGATCCGCCCGGGCGCGCCCAAGGCGGCGACCGCGGCGGGCGAGGGCGGCAGCGCTCCGCGGGGCAAAACACGCATCGCGCGCGAGGGCCTGATTTTCGGCCTGCTTGCGCTCGTGCTCTCGATCGGCTCGGGCATCGGCTCGACCGTGATCGTGCACATGATGATCTTTTTGCAGGCGAGGGGTGTCGAGTTCGCCGTGGCGGTCAGCCTCGGCGCTTTGTTCGGTCCGGCGCAGGTCGGCGCGCGCGTGGTCGAGCGATTGTTCGGTTATCGCTATCACCCGATCTGGACGATGATCGCGTCCTGCACCTTGATGGCGGTCGGCCTCATCATGCTGGCCGGTTATTTTCCAGTTCTCGTGCTGGTCATCCTGCTCTACGGCGCGGGTTACGGCATATCCTGGATCGGCCGCGGCACGCTGCCTTTGGCCTTGTTCGGGCCCGTGCGTTTCCCAAGGCTGATGGGCAAGCTCGCCTTTCCAAGCCTGATCGTGCAGGCGCTGGCGCCGTCGGCCGGCGCCTGGCTGATCGAAGCGCAAGGCTCCGATGTGACGATCGCCGTGCTGACGGGGCTGGCACTGATCAACGTGGCGCTGGTCGGCGTATTGTGGTGGCTATGCCGTCCGGCGGCTAGCGAGCCATGACGATGGCCGCCGGTGCGACGTCGGACGCGCTCTGCGCGCCGCTCAACGACAAGGCCAGCCCGAGCAGCGACAGGGCGAAGATGCTGATGGCAAAGCGAATGAGGATCATGACACGATGACCGCGACAAACTGATCTAAGGTCCAATAATCAGGCGCGCGGCACACGCGTTATGATGTATGTCAAACGACGGTTGTATTTTTGGACTGAAGCCCCGGCGAGACGCGCACAATGATACTTACGCTGCAAATGCTGTATTTCGAGGATCTCTCGCTCGGCATGACGGAGACGCTCAAGAAAACCGTCGCTTCCGCCGACGTCGTCGGCTTCGCCGAAGTCACCGGCGACCGCAATCCGATCCATCTGTCCGAGCATTTCGCCGCCAAGACGCCGTTCGGCACGCGCATCGCGCATGGCCTTTACACCGCCAGCCTGATCTCGGCGGTGCTCGGCACGCGGCTGCCGGGGCCGGGCGCTGTCTACATCTCGCAGACGCTGAATTTCCGCGCGCCCGTGAAGATTGGCGACACGGTCGAGGTCAACGTCACCGTCGCCGAGCTGATCCCGGAGAAGAAGCGCGCGCGGCTCACCTGCACGTGCAGCGTCGACGGCGAGCCCGTGCTCGACGGCGAGGCCTGGGTGAAGGTCCCGTCCAAGACAGCCGGCGGGCGGCCGCTGCCGCGGGTCTGAGTTCGTCCTAAAGACCCGGCTTCAATCCGAACACGCAGCGCCGCGTTCCGTCCGGTCGCCGGCAGACGGTGACCTGGCCGTCCGGCGGCGGCACCGGCATGGCTTCGTCGAAGGGGACGAGCTCGCCGTCGAGCACCCAGCCGGTCGCGCTGGTCTTGATGCTGGTGTAGCTCTTGCAATCGTAAGCGCCACAGCACCATTCGCCGGCGGCGTTTTTCAAGCCGCCTTTGCTGATCCAGTTTTCGTGAGCGAGGGTGGGCGAAGCGGCAAAGCAGACGGTAGCGAAGAGCAGGGCAGGTAAGAAAATGCGCGGCATCGGTGGCCTCCATTAAAGACTCCCCGGCGCGGGCGTTTCTGCCTTTTCTGTGCTCCTCCATCTCCCGTAAGTGCCGGCCCCCGTATTTGTTCCAGGGTCCGGCTGGTTGACGCCCGATCTTGTGATCGGTTGTGACGAATCAAAATCGTTGAAAATGCTATCACCCTTTCGGGATTCTCAAAGGTAAGATATTGCACCGCAGCATGGCTAACATGCGACCCGGCGAACCGCCAATCCGGCTGGCGGCTTGGCAATTGTGGCTCGACCGGCGCGGACGGCTGTCCTGGCTGCGGGTGGCGGCGCTTGCGCTTTTGCTGCTGCCGCTGGCCAAGGCGCTTTATGACGCCGGCGCCATCGCGCATGGCGCGCGCCCGCTCAACGACCTCATCCACCGCGCCGGCTTCTGGGCGCTGGTGTTTCTGGGGGTGACGCTGGCGGTGACGCCGTTCCGGCGCATCGCCCGCTACGGCAATCTCATCGAGGTGCGGCGCATGCTCGGCGTCGGCACCTTCTGCTACATCGCCGCGCACCTGGCGCTCTACATCGCCGACCAGAGCTACGATCTCGCCAAGGTCTGGCACGAGATCACCCATCGCGCTTACCTGATCGTCGGCGCGGTCGCCTGGCTCGGGCTGGCGGCGCTGGCCGCCACCTCGACCGATGGCATGATGCGCCGGCTCGGGCCGTTGCGCTGGCGGCGGCTGCATCAGGCGATCTATGCCATCGCTCTGCTCGGCCTCATCCATTATTTCCAGCAGACCAGGGCGGACGTCACCGTGCCGGTGTTCGCCGCGGGATTGTTCACCTGGCTGATCGGCTACCGGTTGCTCGCGTGGCGGCAGGACACCAGCGAACTGTCGACCATGAGCCTGGTCTGGCTTGCCGTGGCCGTGTCGGCTTTGACCTTCGCTGGCGAGGCGATCGGCATCGGGATCGCCTTCGGGGTTTCGCCGTTGCGCGTGCTGGAGACGGCGTTCGATGTCGACATCGGCATCCGGCCGGGCTGGCAAGTGCTGGCGGCCGGGCTGGCAGCCGCCGCGCTCGATGCGTTGCGTTCCCGCATGCGCAAGCCGCAGCGGCGGCCGGTCGCGGCCGAATAATCAGCCGCGCGCTCGCGCCTCGCGATGGCGCCGGTCCTGGTCGCGCACCATCCAGTAGACGCCGCCGAGCGCCAAAATCGCCGCCGCCAAAGCGAAAAGCTGCAAGGCATCCGTCTGCTTCAGGTCAAGGATGATGAGCTTTCGCACAACCGCGAGCAAAGCGATCAAAATTACCGAGCGCACCTGCACGATGCCGTTGGTGCGTTCGGCCAGCACCAGCAGCGAGCGCTTGAACTCGAGCGCGATGATGACGGTGAAGATCATGCCGAATACCGCCTGGAAGACGCTGTAATCTGTCGGGTCGAAGGTGCTCGACAGGATCGAAAACAGAATCTTGAGCGCCAGGTGCCAGATCGAGAAGACGATGACGATCGCGATCAACGCGGTAAGCACGAGGACGCAGAGGTGCTCGAATTTCTGGTAGAAACTCAGCGGCTCCAAAGCGAGGCGGAAGGCGGCGAATTCTCTTTTCAGACGCATCACGGCCTCCATC
>JALHLQ010000041.1 GCA_022844485.1 Xanthobacteraceae bacterium | reverse complement strand
GCGCCCACGCAAGCAGAAGACGTGGGCTTCGCGCGGCGAAGCCCACCCTACGATTGACATTCGGCACGATCGAGATTCGGTAGGGTGGGCGAAGCGCCGAAGGCGCGCGCCCACGCAAGCAGAAGACGTGGGCTTCGCGCGGCGAAGCCCACCCTACGGCGCTCGCTTCGGCCGGGGAACGCATTTTCAAACGCATCGTGTCCCGGGCAAGCGGAGCAACGCCGAACGCGACTCGGGACCCAGCGCAAAACCCGCGCAGCGCCGCAAAGTCGAGGCGTCTTTATTCCCGAGGGTCGTCAGCTCGGTAATGGACGTGCATGGTGAGCGCCAAGGCGCCAAAAGTCAGAATGGCAAACCACCAATAGAAACTTTTGCGGAGTCTAAGGCTGTTTCGCTGGACGATGAACATGGCATCCCCCCGTGCTCGCCACAGCATGGCGTGTATGAGGAGTTGAGCACAGGGTCCCCACTCCGAAAAGAACATATTGCGAACGAGAACAAAGCGTGTACAATGGGGCTCGGGTCGTCGAGTCGGGCAGGGGATGACATCCATCCGCGTTCGAGGGCTTGGGCGGCAGGCCTCGCAAAGGCGGCAGTTCAGGCGGCGGTTCAATTGCGTTGTCGGTTCACACACTCTTAGGTCATAAGGAGCGCGAAGATGAGTCAGCCCGCGTTGCGCGTCGTCGAAGGACAGTCCATGGACAAGTCGAAGGCTCTTGACGCCGCGCTCTCGCAGATCGAGCGCCATTTCGGCAAGGGCTCGATCATGCGGCTCGGCAAGAACGACCGGTCGATGGACATCGACACGGTCTCCACCGGCTCGCTCGGGCTCGATATCGCGCTCGGCGTCGGCGGCCTGCCGCGCGGGCGGGTGGTCGAAATCTTCGGCCCGGAATCCTCGGGCAAGACCACGCTCGCGCTGCACACGGTCGCGGAAGCGCAAAAGAAAGGCGGCATCTGC
This sequence comes from Xanthobacteraceae bacterium, assembly GCA_022844485.1. Taxonomy (GTDB): domain Bacteria; phylum Pseudomonadota; class Alphaproteobacteria; order Rhizobiales; family Xanthobacteraceae; genus JALHLQ01. The sequence goes on along the minus strand of JALHLQ010000041.1, from coordinate 23,344 downwards.
GCCTTCATCGACGCCGAGCACGCCCTCGATCCGATCTATGCGCGCAAGCTCGGCGTCAATGTCGACGACCTCCTGATCTCGCAGCCGGACGCCGGCGAGCAGGCGCTCGAAATCGCCGACACGCTGGTGCGCTCGGGCGCGATCGACGTGCTCGTCATCGACTCGGTCGCAGCCCTCGTGCCGCGCGCGGAGCTCGAAGGCGAGATGGGCGACAGCCAGCCCGGGCTGCAGGCGCGGCTGATGAGCCAGGCCCTGCGCAAGCTCACCGCCTCGATCAACCGCTCCAACACGATGGTCATCTTCATCAACCAGATCCGCATGAAGATCGGGGTGATGTACGGCTCGCCGGAGACCACGTCCGGCGGCAATGCGCTGAAATTCTACGCCTCCGTCCGCCTCGACATCCGCCGCATCGGCGCCATCAAGGACCGCGACGAGGTGGTCGGCAATCAGACGCGCGTGAAGGTGGTGAAGAACAAGCTCGCGCCGCCGTTCAAGCAGGTCGAGTTCGACATCATGTATGGCGAAGGCGTCTCCAAGGCCGGTGAAATCCTCGATCTCGGGGTGAAGGCGGGCGTGGTGGAGAAATCCGGAGCCTGGTTCTCCTATGACAGCCAGCGAATCGGCCAGGGACGCGAGAACGCCAAGACGTTTCTGAAGGCCAACCCGGACATCGCCGGGCGGATCGAAGCGGCCGTGCGGCAGAACTCCGGTCTCATCGCCGAGCAGATTCTGGGACACGCCGAGGCCGACGAGGACGAGGCGGCGGAAGGGTAGTGGTCCGATTCTAACATTCGCATCCCGTTGCGGCAGGCCATTTTGCGAATGTTAGAATCGAAGGACCACTAGCAAATTCAAATTGCTAGTGGAGTTTTGGATTTGACATTCGCTTGTGAACCCGCTGCTCGATGGGTAGCGAATGTCAAATCCACTCCACTAGCGCCCTTCCCCCGCAAACCTGAACGCATCCCGCGCCAGCGGACAGGCAAGGCCGCGCCTGCCGCCTTTCCTGGACACTGCCCAGGCCCGTCGCTAAATACCGTGCTCCACGCTGTTTCCGCCGCGGCGCGCGAGCATCGCGCGCCGGCCGGAATGCGGCTAGTGTCCCGATTCCGAAGTTCGCATCATTGTGCGGCAGCCTCGTTTGCGAACTTCGGAATCGAAGGACACTAGCAACTTATTGATTTAGTGTGGCTTTGGTTCGAAAATCCGCATTTCGGTCTTGCGGCAAGAATGATGCGGACTTCCGAACCGCCACACTAGAGCGAACGGCAGCATGAGCGGCGTCAACGAGATCCGGACCCACTTTCTCGACTATTTCGCGCGCAACGATCACGAGATCGTGCCGTCGTCGCCGCTCGTCCCGCGCAACGATCCGACCTTGATGTTCACCAATGCCGGGATGGTGCAGTTCAAGAACGTCTTCACCGGCCTCGAAAAGCGCCCCTATGCCCGCGCGGTCACGGCGCAGAAATGCGTGCGCGCGGGCGGCAAGCACAACGACCTCGACAATGTCGGCTATACCGCGCGCCATCACACCTTTTTCGAGATGCTCGGCAACTTCTCGTTCGGCGACTATTTCAAGGAGCGCGCGATCGAGCTGGCCTGGACTCTCGTCACCAAGGAATTCGGCCTGCCGAAGGAGCGGCTGCTCGCGACCGTCTTCATCGACGACGACGACGCCTTCAAGCTGTGGAAGAAAATCGCCGGGCTTCCGGATTCGAAAATCATCCGCATCGCCGGCTCCGATAACTTTTGGGCGATGGGCGACACCGGCCCGTGCGGCCCGTGCTCGGAAATCTTCTACGATCACGGCGACCACATCCCGGGCGGTCCGCCGGGCTCGCCGGATGCGGATGCCGACCGCTTCATCGAGATCTGGAATCTCGTCTTCATGCAGTACGAGCAGCTCAGCGCAGCCGAGCGCGTGAACCTGCCGCGCCCCTCGATCGACACCGGCATGGGGCTCGAGCGCATCGCCGCGGTGATGCAGGGGACGCACGACAACTACGCCATCGACCTGTTCGGCGCGATCATCCGCGCGGTCGCCGACATCACCGGCGTCGAGCCGGACGGCCCGCAAAAAGCCTCGCATCGCGTGATCGCCGACCACCTGCGCGCGAGCGCGTTCCTGATCACCGACGGCGTGCTCCCCTCGAACGAGGGGCGCGGCTATGTCCTGCGGCGGATCATGCGCCGCGCCATGCGCCACGCGGAGATCCTCGGCAGCCGCGAGCCCTTGATGTGGCGCCTCGTGCCGACCCTCGTGCGCGAGATGGGCCAAGCTTACCCCGAGCTGCACCGCGCCGAAGCGCTGATCACGGAAACGCTGAAACTCGAAGAGACGCGCTTTCGCAAGACGCTCGAGCGCGGCCTCTCCATCCTCGACGAGGAAAGCCGCGCGCTCACGCGCGGCGACCGGCTGAAAGGCGAGGTGGCGTTCACGCTCTACGACACGTTCGGCTTCCCGCTCGATCTGACGCAGGACGCGCTGCGGCCGCGCGGCATCGCGGTCGATCTCGACGGCTTCAATGCGGCGATGGAGCGCCAGCGGGCGAAGGCGCGCGCGGCCTGGACGGGATCCGGCGAGGCGGCAACCGAGGCCGTCTGGTTCTCGCTGCGGGAGAAGGCCGGCGCCACCGAATTCCTCGGCTACGAGACCGAGAAAGCCGAAGGCGTGGTCGCAGCCCTCGTGCGCGACGGCAGCGAAGTCGCGCACTTGAAAGCCGGCGAAAGCGGCGCCGTCGTCCTCAACCAGACGCCGTTCTATGCTGAATCCGGCGGGCAGATCGGCGACACCGGCGTCATGGCGGGCGAGGGCGTGCGCTTCCGCGTCACCGACACGCAAAGGCGCGCGGGCGACGTCTTTGCACATATCGGCACGGTTGAGCAGGGCGCGCTGAAAGTGGGTGTGCCGCTCGCGCTCAATGTCGATCACGCGCGGCGCACGGCGATCCGCCGCAACCATTCCGGCACGCATCTCCTGCACGAGGCGCTGCGGCAGGTGCTCGGCGATCATGTCGCGCAAAAGGGCTCGCTGGTCGCGCCCGACCGGCTGCGCTTCGATTTCTCGCATCCGAAGCCGATCGGCGACGACGAGCTCGAGCGTATCGAGGACATGGCGAACAAGCACGTGCTCGACAACCGGCCGGTGACGACGCGGCTGATGTCGGTGGACGACGCCATCGCGCTCGGCGCGCGCGCGCTGTTCGGCGAGAAATACGGCGAAGAGGTGCGCGTCGTCGCCATGGGCGAGGGCGGCAACGCGCTCGGCTGGTCGGTCGAATTGTGCGGCGGCACGCATGTGCGGCGCACGGGCGATATCGGGCTCGTCACGATCGTGTCGGAGGGGGCGGTCGCCGCCGGCGTGCGCCGCATCGAGGCGATGACCGGCGATGCCGCGCGCAAGCATCTGGAGGCGGAAAGCGGCAAGGCGCATGACCTCGCCGCGCTGTTGAAAGCGCCGGTCGGCGAGCTCGATGCGCGCGTCGCGCAACTGATCGAGGACCGCAAGCGGCTCGAGCGCGACCTGTCCGAGACGAAAAAGAAGCTCGCGATGGGCGGCGGCGCCGCCGGTTTCGACGGCGTGCGCAAGGTGGGCGACGTCCAGCTTCTCGCGCGCGCGGTCAACGGCATCGACATCAAGGACCTGAAAAGCCTGGCCGATGAAGGCAAGAAGCAGCTCGGCTCGGGCGTCGTCGCCATTGTCGGCGTAACCGGCGAGGGCAAGGCGGGGATCGTCGTCGGCGTGACCAGCGATCTTACCGGGCGCTACTCCGCGGTCGATCTCGTGCGGCGCGGCGCGGAGGCGCTCGGCGGCAAAGGCGGCGGCGGGCGGCCGGACATGGCGCAGGCAGGCGGGCCGGACGGCTCAAAAGCGGACGCAGCCCTCGATGCCGTCGCGGCGGCGCTCGGCGGCACTTGACCTCCCCCTTTCAGGGGGAGGGAGAAGAGTCGCTCGTGGCGCTCGGCGGCACTTGACCTCCCCCTGAAAGGGGGAGGTCGGATCGCATCAGCGATCCGGGTGGGGGTCACAATTCCCGGCGCTGAAGCTCTGATGAACAGACCCCCACCCCGGCCCTCCCCCCTTTCAGGGGGAGGGAGAAGAGTCGCTCGTGGCGCGAATCTCGTAGGGTGGGCAAAGGCGCGACAGCGCCGTGCCCGCCAGGTCCATCCAGTGGCGATGATGGGCACGCTTCGCTTCGCCCGCCTTACGGAGTCTTTTCCTTTGGCCCACGCCGCCTGGCTCAAGGACGTTTTGGTCTTCCTGGTCGCCGCCGGAATCGTGGTGCCGTTCTTCCACCGCGCGCGCATCGGCGCGGTGCTCGGATTCCTCCTCGTGGGGGTCGCGGTCGGGCCGCTCGGGCTCGGTCAATTCGCCCAGGAGTACCCGCTCGTCCGCTTCCTGACGATCGACGATCGGGCGCGGGTCGAGCCCTTCGCGGAACTCGGCGTCATCTTCCTTCTCTTCCTCATCGGGCTCGAATTGTCGTTCGAGCGGCTCTGGGCGCTGCGGCGCTACGTTCTCGGGGTCGGGTCCGTTCAAGTTTCGGTATCCGCACTGCTCCTCGGCGGCGCCTGCTATGTGCTCGGTGCGAACGGGCCTGCGTCGATCATTCTCGGGCTGTCGCTCGCCTTCTCCTCCACCGCGATCGTCATGCAGTTGCTGGCCGAGCAGCATCGGGCGGCGACGACGGTGGGCCGCATCTGCCTCTCGGTGCTGCTGTTCCAGGATCTGATGGTGGTGCCGATCCTGTTCATCGCGCGCGTGCTTGGCCGCGGGAGCGGCGAGGCGATCGCGCTCGGGCTCCTCAACGCGCTGATCCAGGCCGCCGCGGCCGTGGTTCTCATCGCCATGGCCGGACGCTACGTGCTGCGCCCGCTGCTCCGCTATGCCGGGAAGACGGGAAGCCGCGACCTGATCATGGCGATCACCCTGCTGATCATGGTCGGCGTCGCGGGCGCGACGGGAGCGTCCGGACTCTCGACCGCGCTCGGCGCCTTTCTCGCCGGCCTGCTGCTCGGGGAGACGGAATACCGCCACCAGATCGAAGTCGATCTCGAGCCGTTCAAAGGGCTGCTGCTCGGCCTGTTCTTCACCACCGTCGGCATGGGCATCGATCCGAAGCTGATCGTTTCGCAGTTTGCCTGGATCGCGGCTGCCGTCCTGGCGCTGACCGGGATCAAGGCCTCGATCCTGTTCGGCGCGAACCGGGCGTTCGGCGTGAAGACCTCGGCGGCGGGAGAGGTGGCGCTGCTGCTCGCGCAAGGCGGCGAGTTCGCCTTCGTCGTCTTCGGCATCGCGCGCGCGAACGGCATCCTGTCCGCGGAGGCGGTGCAGTTCGCGACCATCGTCGTCGGTTTGTCGATGGCGGTGACGCCGGCGCTTGCCCTCTTTGCCCAAAGAGCCGGGCGGCGGCTCGAGCGCATGGATCATGGGGGCAGCGAGCCGGATCCGGATGTCGCCGAATTGGAGGATCATGTCGTCATCGGCGGGTTCGGCCGCGTCGGGCAGACCGTCGCGCGGATGCTCGACAACGAGAATGTGCCCTTTGTCGCGCTCGACGCGAACGGAACGCTGGTTTCCGACCAGCGCAAGGCGGGGCGCAGCGTCTATTTCGGCGACGCGAGCCGGCCCGAAATGTTGCAGCGCGCGGGCGCCGCGCGCGCGCGGGCCTTCGTGGTCACGCTGGATGCGCCGGGCGCCGCCGAACAGATGATCGAAGCGATCAGGTCGCAGCGGCCCGATGCCGTCATCTTCGCGCGCGCCAAGGACATGACCCATGCCGAGCGGCTGGCCGTCCTCGGCGCGGTGCACGTCATTCCGGAAGCTGTGGAGGCGAGCTTGCAGCTGTCAGGACGGCTGCTCGAAGAACTCGGGATGCCGGCGGAGGTCGTCGCCGAGCGGCTGGCGCAGGCGCGCGACATGGAGTTCAGGCGGCTGGTCGGGCGCTGACTCCGGCCGACGCGCTTGGCCGGGCACGATGTCGTCACGCCACCTTCTGCAGGCCCATTGCCCGTTCGAGGTTCTGCGCGACCTTGTCGAGGAAGCCGGTGGTCGAGAGCCACTTCTGGTCGGCGCCGACGAGGAGCGCGAGATCCTTGGTCATGTAACCGGCCTCGACCGTGTCCACGCAGACCTTCTCCAGCGTGACGGCGAATTTGGCGAGCTCGGCATTGCTGTCGAGCTTGGCGCGATGGCTGAGCCCGCGCGTCCAGGCGAAGATCGAGGCGATCGAGTTGGTCGAGGTCTCCTTGCCTTTCTGGTGCTCGCGGTAGTGGCGCGTGACGGTGCCGTGCGCGGCTTCCGCTTCGACCGTTTTGCCGTCCGGCGTCATCAAGACCGAGGTCATCAGCCCGAGCGAGCCAAAACCCTGCGCGACGGTGTCGGACTGCACGTCCCCGTCGTAGTTCTTGCAGGCCCAGACATAGCCGCCGGACCATTTCAGCGCGGCGGCGACCATGTCGTCGATCAGGCGATGCTCGTAGGTGATCTTCTTCTTGTCGAACTCGGTCTTGAATTCCTTGTCGAACACCTCCTGGAAGATGTCCTTGAAGCGGCCGTCATAGGCTTTCAGGATCGTGTTCTTGGTCGAGAGATAGACCGGGTAGCCGCGCGCGAGACCGTAATTCAGGGAGGCGCGGGCGAAGTCGCGGATCGAATCGTCGAGATTGTACATCGCCATGGCGACGCCCGAGCCCGGCGCGTCGAACACCTCGTGCTCGATCACCTTGCCGTCGGCGCCGACGAACTTGATCGTGAGCTTGCCCTTGCCGGGAAACTTGAAATCGGTGGCGCGGTACTGGTCGCCGAAGGCATGGCGGCCGACGATGATCGGCTGCGTCCAGCCGGGCACCAGGCGCGGCACGTTCTTGCAGATGATCGGCTCGCGGAAGATGACGCCGCCGAGAATGTTGCGGATGGTGCCGTTCGGCGATTTCCACATCTTCTTCAGGCCGAATTCCTTCACCCGCGCCTCGTCCGGAGTGATGGTGGCGCATTTCACGCCCACGCCGTGCTTCTTGATGGCGTTGGCGGCGTCGACCGTGACCTGGTCGTCGGTCTTGTCGCGGTACTCGATGCCGAGGTCGTAGTATTCGAGCTTGATGTCGAGATAGGGGTGGATCAGCTTGTCCTTGATTGACTGCCAGATGATCCGGGTCATCTCGTCGCCGTCGAGCTCGACGACCGGGTTTGCAACCTTGATTTTTGCCATCACCATCGAACCTTGTTCGCAAAAGCCTTAAAGCGTGGCGGGAGGAGCGCTGCGCCGGGGACACGTGGCGACCGGGTGCCGCTCTAGCACGCCTCGGGCAGGGGCGGAAGGCGACCTTTGGAGAAGATCAACCGAATGCCAGGTGCAGGCACCGACAAGACCAAACGCTGGATCGCGCAGCCGGCTCCGGCGGTGATCCTGGTCGAGCCGCAGCTCGGCGAGAATATCGGGGCGGCGGCGCGCGCCATGGCCAATTTTGGCTTGTCGGAATTGCGCCTCGTCAATCCGCGCGAGGCCTGGCCCAATCCGGAGGCGCGCAAGATGGCGTCGGGCGCCGACCGCGTGATCGACGGCGCGACATTGCACGGCACGCTGGCCGAGGCCATCGCCGATTGCGCGCTCGTGTTCGCGGCCACGGCGCGCGCCCATGATCAGGCAAAACACGTCGTCGGCGCGGATGAGGCGGCGGCGCTGATGCAGCCGAGGATCGCGGCGGGCGAGCGCGTGGCCGTGCTGTTCGGACGCGAGCGCAACGGGCTCGAAAACGAAGAAGTGGGGCTCGCCGATTACATCGTCACGCTGCCGGTGAATCCGGCTTTCGCCTCGCTCAATCTCGCGCAAGCCGTCGTCATCGTCGCTTACGAATGGTTCAAGCGCGCAGGAGGCGGCGCGCTGCCGTTTTCGACGCCGCAGAAGTCCGGGCCCGCGCCAAAGGAGCAGATGCTCGCCTTCTTCGCGACGCTGGAGCGGGAGCTCGAAAAAGTCGAATTCTTCCGCCCGCCCGACAAGCGCGAGACCATGACCATCAACCTGCGCAATATCTTCACGCGCATGCAGCCGACGCAGCAGGACATCCAGACGCTGCACGGCGTCATCATGTCGATCGTCGCGGGGCGCAAGGGGCCGGCACGCGGCGGCGTCCTCGACGGGGCGGAGGCCGAGATGCTGCGCAGGCTCTTGGCCGAGCATGGCGAGGGGCGGGTGCCCGGCGAGCGCGGGCCGGTGCGCGGGCTCTCGCGTCTCTTGCGGCGCAATCCGACGGATGCGGAGCGCGTGCTGTGGGAGGCGCTGGTCAATGATCGCCGCTTTGCGGGGCATGGCTTCAAGCGGCAGACGCCGGTCGGCCCGCACATCGCCGATCTCGTGTCGTTTCCGCTGCGCGCCGTCGTCGACATCGCGCCGGAGGGCGAGAGCGAAGCCGCGGCGCGCGCTCGCGCCGAGAAAAGGGCATGGCTCCAGGCGCGGGACTATCGGGTCATTGCGATTCCCGCGCGCGAGATCGAAACGAATGTCATGGATGTTCTCGATTACCTGGCCAGTGAAATCAAATCAGCGACGTAGTGTTGCTGTGCAAGGAACGCCAATCGCGGCGCTCGAATTTGCGCCCTCTCCCCTCGTGGGAGAGGGCCGCTCTGAGCTTCCGGCAGTCTCTGATGGGTGAGGGGGCGCTGATACAGCTCGCCCCTCACCATTCATTGCGGCGGAACTGCTGCGGCTGCTCTCTCCCGCAAGGGGAGAGGGCACATTACCGACAGCCGCAGAGAGACGCCGCGCTAAGCGTGCAGCGCTTTGACCACGGGGGCCGTGCCGGCGCGCAGGAAAGCCATGTCGCTGCCGACGGCGAGAAATTGAAAGCCGCGTTCCGCAAGCTCGCGCGCGCGCTCGGCCGAGTGACAATAGACGCCAGCGATCTTGCCGGCCTTCTTCGCCAGTTTCGCGACCCGCGCGAGCTCCCGCTCGACGTCCGCGGATACGGGTTCGAGCGCCGCGCCGTTCGAGAGATTGATCGACAGATCGGAGGGGCCGACGAACACGCCGTCAATGCCGCGCGTCTTGAGAATGAGATCGAGGTTCTTCAGCGCCGCGCGCGTCTCGATCATCGCCAAGGCGACGGTCAGGGCGTTCGCCTCCTTCAAGTACACTTTCTGGTCGGGTATGCCGGCAAGCGTCGTCGCCCGATGCGGACCCCAGCTCCGCTCGCCAAGCGGCGGATATTTCGCGGCGGCGACAAAAGCCTTGGCGTCCGCCGCCGTGTTGATCATCGGAGCGATCACCGCCTCGGCGCCGAAATCGAGCACGCGGCTTGCTACCGCGAAGTCGCCGACGGGGATGCGCACGATCGGAGCTGAACCCGCCATGCGAACGGCGGCGATCGCGGCGGCGGTCGTTCCCATGTCGTAGAGGCCGTGCTGCTGGTCGAGCACAACGGCAGCAAAGCCCTCGCGCGCGATTAGCTCGGCAAGGATCGGCGCGGCGAGCCCGCACCAGGCGGTATACACGGGTTTCCCCGAACGAAGAGTCTGGGCGAGCGAGAAGGATGGCGCAGGCATGTCGAACCCGTCTGAAGCGGATGATGGCGATGTGGGCCCGGCGGCGAGCCGGAAAGGCACGGCGTTCAGAGGGCGACGATAACAAAGCCGGCCGAAAAATGCGAATGGCCGGGGGACGCCCGGCCGTTCGCAAGACTCCCGGTTGCGCCTATCGCGGGCGTTCAGCCCACCGTCTTGATGTCGACGATCGCTTTTTCCATCAGCTCCGTCATTGTGCGCCGGATCTGGTGGTCGGATTGCGCAACGCCCTTGGCATCGAAATCGCGGCGAAGCTTCTTGAAGACGTCATCCTCGCCTGTTTCCTCGAAATCGGCCATGACCACTTCCTTGGCGTAAGCATCCGCGTCGGAGCCTGATAGACCAAGCTTATCGGCAGCCCACAGTCCAAGCAGCTTGTTGCGCCGCGCATTCGCCTTGAAGCGAAGCTCTTCGTCGTGAGCAAATTTCTTCTCGAAACCTTCTTCGCGCTTGTCAAAGGTCGTCATAAGACCTCGCACCCTGTCCAATGTCTTGCGGATGGCCTTGCATATAGCGCGACTACTCCCAAATCAACAGCGGACTCCCATCCACATCGTCGCACATGCTGCCTCGGCTGCGATTGTGCTCCTTCACCCGATCGGCTAGGTTGCCCCCGCGCCTTACGGCACTTCACAAGTGAACGTCTGGCGAAGCAGCCGCGGAGCCGATCATTACGGACCCGATTGCCAGGAGCCACGGCACACGATGGATTTTTTAAAACCACGGTATACCCCTATGAGCCGCCGCCGACGCATCTACGAAGGCAAGGCGAAGGTCCTCTATGAGGGGCCCGAGCCAGGAACGCTGATTCAACACTTCAAGGACGACGCCACCGCGTTCAACGCGAAGAAGCATGAGGTGATCGAGGGCAAGGGTGTCCTCAATAACCGCATCTCGGAATACGTTTTTCAGCATCTCAACGAGATCGGCGTACCGACGCATTTCATTCGGCGGCTCAACATGCGCGAGCAGCTGATCCGCGAAGTCGAAATCATTCCGCTCGAGGTCGTGGTGCGCAACGTGGCCGCGGGCTCGCTGGCGCAACGCCTCGGGATCGAGGAAGGAACGCAGCTCCCGCGCTCGATCATCGAATTCTATTACAAGAACGACGCGCTCGGCGATCCGATGGTGTCGGAAGAGCACATCACCGCCTTCGGCTGGGCCACGCCGCAGGAGATCGACGACATCATGGCGCTCGCCATTCGCGTCAACGATTTCCTGAGCGGAGTCTTTCTCGGCGTCGGCATTCGTCTCGTCGATTTCAAGATGGAATGCGGCCGCTTGTGGGAGAACGACATGATGCGCATTGTCGTGGCGGATGAGATTTCGCCCGACTCCTGCCGGCTGTGGGACATCAAGTCGAACGAAAAGCTCGACAAGGACCGCTTCCGCCGCGATCTCGGTGGGCTGCTCGAAGCCTATACCGAAGTCGCCAAGCGCCTCGGCATCATGAGCGAGAACGAGCGGCCGCAAGGAACGGGGCCGGTTCTGGTCAAAAGTTAGGCGCTCTTTCGGCGGCTGGCCATCTGCCGCTCTCCTGCGAACAATGGGCGGCAGACGCCGGTCCGGCGCGCCTTGTCGCTGTCGCTCGCCATTTCATGGCGCCCGGTCTGCCAAGACGTGGAACCCGGAATTGCAGTCGCGGGGAATCCGTTGTAACGCACCGCCATTGACGGCGAGGAGCGAGGATGAAGGCGCGCGTCACGGTCACCCTGAAGTCCGGCGTGCTCGATCCGCAAGGCAAGGCCATCGAGGGCGCGCTGAGATCGCTCGGCGTCGCCGGCGTCGCCAGCGTGCGGCAGGGCAAGGTGTTCGACATCGAGATCGAGGGGGCGGAAGCCGCGCGGGCCGAAGCCGTGCTCAAGGACGCCGCCGAAAAGCTTTTGGCGAATACCGTGATTGAGAACTACCGGATCGAAATCGGATCCTGAGCGCGATAGATCTGATCATGAAATCCGCCGTCATCGTTTTTCCCGGATCGAACAGAGAGCGCGACGCGGCGCGTGCGCTCACGCTCATGTCCGGGCGCGAGCCGGCGCTCGTGTGGCATGGCGATACCGAGCTGCCGGCGGGCACGGAGCTCGTCGTGCTGCCGGGCGGATTTTCCTACGGCGATTATCTGCGCTGCGGAGCGATCGCCGCGCAGGCCGCCATCATGGAGGCGGTGCGCGCGCATGCCCGCAAAGGCGGGCTCGTGCTCGGCATCTGCAACGGCTTCCAGATCCTGTGCGAAGCCGGCCTCTTGCCGGGCGTGCTCTTGCGCAACGCCAGGCTGAAATTCATCTGCAAGGATGTTTATCTGCGGGTCGAGCGCTCCGACACGCCGTTCACGCGCGGCTACAATGCGGGGCAGGTGATCCGCGTTCCGGTGGCGCACGGGGAGGGGGCCTATTTCGCCGATCCCGACACGCTACGGCGGCTGGAAGCGGAGGGGCGGGTGCTGTTTCGCTACACCTCGCCGGCCGGCGAGCGCGATGATCGATGGAACGCAAACGGCGCCGTCAACGCGATCGCCGGGATCGTTTCGGAAAAATCGAACGTGCTCGGCATGATGCCGCATCCTGAAAACCACGTCGAAGCGGAGATCGGCTGCACCGACGGGCGCGGGCTGTTCGCCGGCCTCGTGCAGCACTTCGCCAAGGCGGCGTGATTGCTTCCCCTCTCCCTTGTGTGAGCGAGGGCGGGCGAGGGGAGAACCCCTCACCCTGGCTCGCTTCGCTTGCTTTCCCTCTCCCGCAAGGGGCTTTGCACAACAACCGGTCCCTGCACAAACACCCGGGCGGCTGCACAAAAACCATTCGCCCAATCACGAAATGTTCCAACTGACGGCTTGGACGCCTATTCATAGGGCCGGTATCCACACCAGTGCCGGTTGACTGGATTGACGGCTCTGGATTCCAGTGAGACTATACTGGAACAAGCAGGGATTCGTCAGCCATGGCCGAAAAGCCCATTTCTACCCTCCGGGACGGTCTTCGGGACCGCCTTCTAAGCATCGACGACGAGTTCGATCTCGCCCGTGACCGCCGTGAGCAAGGGCACAAGGCCGTCGATGAGAAGTACCGTATCGAAACCGCGCAGCTATCCGAGGAGCGTGATCTCGTCGCCAAGCTTCTAGTCTTGGAGGACCGGCGGTTCGGCGGCCCGCCAAGCGTGCCGTCCGACAAGACCGCGCCCGTCGTGCCGCTAGCGGACTACGTGGTGCAGGTTGCGCGGGCCACTGGCCCAAAGACCAAAGACGAGTTCAAGGCGTTGGCCGAGGAGGCGGGGTACGCGGCTGATGGCCGAAGACTCCACGCGACCCTGGTCAACGTCACGCGCACAGGCCGTCTTCAGCAGTTGGAAGATGGTCGATACGGCGCGACGCCGGCCACCACTCTCAATCTCAAATCGAAGGCGGCTAATGACCGCCCGTTCTAATACGCGAACACCCCGCTTGGGGGCGGGGTGTTGCGTCCGATCTTCGGCGTCGCCGAAGTCGGAGAACCAGCATCCGCTCTGGATACCGGCCCTCAGAAATCCGAATCTAGGGCGGGTGTTGGTCTCCGGTCAACCTCCAACCAAACCGAAAGACCAACATGGCTACCAAGCCCAAACCAAAGTCCAAACCTCCCGGCGTCATTTTCCGTCCTTGGCGCACCCTGCGCGATGGCACGGTGATCTACGCAAAAGACTATGGCCTGAAAGCGTTCCCGATTTACGTCGGGGCGAATGACAACTACGAGCCGCCGAAGCGGTCTTAACCTCGCATGCGGGCGGCGGCCACGGTCGCCGCCTTCATAGCATGATTCACCCGGACTTTCGACCAACCTTCTTCCCTTCGCTTGCGCGGGATGTCCCAGTACGGCGACTTGCAGGAGGGGCAGACCTTCGGCTCCTGGCGCTTCTCGCGAGGAACCCATTCGTGGCTGCACCGCTCGCAGCGGTAACCCCAGGATCTGAACTTTAGGCATAGAACCGCCGTATCTCCCTTAGTAGGGGTTGGTCATGTTGGATGTGTTTGGGCAGCTGCGTCAGCAACGGGGACTAGAACTCGCCGCTACGGCCAAGATCGAACGGAAAGGCGGCGCTTGGCTTGTGCCGTCGCAATCCGGCAACGGCCGCTACACGGGATCAAGGCAAAGTTCCCGGATAACGTCCGCGCAAGACGACGTGGCGATGAAAACGAGGTCTTGTGCAAAGTCCTCTGCCACAACATTTGCTGCCTGATCCAGGAGTCGCACGAACTCGGGATCAAAACGACGTTCTGGCAGAAACATTAGGCGGGGCTAAATCCAAGCAGGTCACACATGCGACGGGCCGCGTCTTCACTTGTTAACCGGCCGAGGATTTCAACCGGACCACGAATATCCGAAGCACCCGCAACGTAGATGTAGTAACCTACGCCGCTGCCGATTCCCGTTTCCGCTGCTTCAATTGCGTCAGCGCGGGTGAGCGGCCCCACACATAAGAAGCTTTCGTTTGTTGCTGGCTTGGAAGCGAAAAATTCGTCCATCTTTCTCTCCCGAGGTTATCTGATGACCAAACAACGCAACGAGCCACGAATCTCAGTAAACAAGATGGCGCAGTATGTCACTAGCCGCGCCACCCGACAGAACCAAATTCTCCGAACCGCCAAGTTTCCGCCCGACTACATCACAGCCTATTACCGTGAGGCAGCCGAGGCTGTTGCGAGGTTTCTCGCTTCGGATATGACGGACTTCGCCATCCTCGACAACGCCCAGAATGCGCTGAGCCAGAAGGCCGCCACGAACGTCTACGAAACGCGGCGCATCGGCGGCAACATCGACGCGCTTGAAACGTTCGCGGGGATGCTTGATGACATAAATTTTGGCGGCGCTACGCCTGCGCTAGGTGCCACCACGGCCCCGCACCTAACGATCAAAGGGGTTAGCATCAGCGTCCGACCGGAAGTCACTCTGCATTTGCAAAAGAAGGGTGAGGGACTTGTCGGAGGCATCAAGCTTCACTTCGTCAAGACCGAACCCCTTGACGCCGAACAGGCTGGCTACATCACGGCGATGATGTGCGGGTATTGCAAGGATCACCTTTGGCAGAAGGGCGCAGCGCTTCCCGACCATTGCATGGTCATCGACTTGGCAAGCGCGCAGGTCTATCCCGGCGTGAAGTCAACCAAGGCGCGGATGAAGGAAGTGGAAAACGCCTGTGGTCAAATCGCTTCTTTGTGGCCTTCGGTTACGAAGTGACTTTTCGTGCAGTTACCCCGCCTGCACAAGAACCCCGGCTAAACCAGGGGTTCGTGTGCAAAGCTCCCGCAGGGGGAGAGGGGTGAAGGCGCTTGGCACGGTCTCGCCCATGGCTTACCAAGCCTGCAGACTGAAGGCCCGCCTGTGATCCACAACCAGCCGAAAATCACGCCTGCGCTCGTTGCCGAGCATGGCCTCAAGCCCGACGAATACGAGCGGCTGAAGACGCTGATCGGCCGCGAGCCGACGCTGACCGAGCTTGGCATCTTCTCGGCGATGTGGAACGAGCACTGCTCCTACAAGTCCTCGAAAATTCATCTGCGCACGCTGCCGACCAAAGCGCCCTGGGTGATCCAGGGGCCGGGCGAGAATGCGGGGGTGATCGATATCGGCGACGGGCTTGCGGTCGTGTTCAAGATGGAGAGCCACAACCACCCAAGCTATATCGAGCCGTATCAGGGCGCAGCCACCGGAGTCGGCGGCATTTTGCGCGACGTGTTCACGATGGGCGCGCGGCCGATCGCCTGCCTCAACTTCTTGCGCTTCGGCGCGCCCGAGCATCCGAAGACGCGCCATCTCGTGGCGGGCGTGGTCGCGGGCATCGGCGGCTACGGGAATTCCTTCGGCGTGCCGACGGTCGGCGGCTCGGTCGGCTTCCACACGCGCTATGACGGCAATTGCCTGGTGAACGCGATGGCGGTCGGCCTCGCGCAAGCCGACAGGATTTTCTACGCCAAGGCGACCGGCGTCGGAAAGCCGATCGTCTATCTCGGCTCGAAAACGGGCCGTGACGGCATCCATGGCGCTACCATGGCGTCGGCCGAATTCGCCGGCGACGCGGAGGAGAAGCGGCCGACCGTGCAGGTCGGCGATCCGTTCTCGGAAAAGCTTCTGCTCGAGGCATGCCTGGAGATCATGCGGCGTGACTGCGTGATCGCGATCCAGGACATGGGCGCGGCGGGCCTGACCTCGTCGGCGGTCGAGATGGGCGCGAAAGGCAATCTCGGCGTGACGCTCGATCTCGATCGCGTGCCGGTGCGCGAGTCCGGCATGACGGCCTACGAGATGATGCTGTCCGAGAGCCAGGAGCGGATGCTCATGGTGCTCAAGCCCGAGAAGGAGGCCGAGGCCGAGGCGATCTTCCGCAAATGGGGGCTTGATTTCGCGATCGTCGGCGAGACGACGCCGACAAAGCGCTTCGTCATCCACCATCGCGGCGAGACCATGGCCGATCTCCCGATCAAGGAACTCGGCGATGAGGCGCCGGTCTATGATCGGCCCTGGGTCGAAACGCCGAAGCCGCCGGTCATCGATGCGGCGGCGATCGAAGCGCCGATCACGATCGCCGACGCGCTCGAGAGGTTGATGGGCACCCCGGACCTCTGCTCAAAGCGGTGGGTCTGGGAGCAGTACGATCATCTGATCCTCGGCAATACGGTGCAGCGCCCAGGCGGCGACGCCGCCGTCGTGCGCGTGCTCGATGGACCCAAGGGGCTTGCACTCACCACCGACGTGACGCCGCGCTATTGCGAAGCCGATCCGTTCGAGGGCGGCAAGCAGGCGGTCGCGGAGGCGTGGCGCAATCTGACCGCCGTCGGCGCGCGGCCGCTGGCGCTCACCGACAATCTCAATTTCGGCAGTCCGGAGCGGCCGGAGATCATGGGCCAGTTCGTCGGCTGCGTGCGCGGGATCGGCGAAGCCTGCCGCGCGCTCGATTTCCCCGTCGTCTCCGGCAACGTGTCGCTCTACAACGAGACGAACGGGCGGGCGATCCTGCCCACGCCGACCATCGGCGGCGTCGGGCTGCTCGACGACTTCCGCAAGGCCATGGGCATCTCCTTCAAGGCGGAAGACGAGATCATCCTCGTGCTCGGGGAGACGAAGGGCTGGCTCGGCCAGTCGCTCTATTTGCGCGACATCTGCGGGCGGGAGGAGGGCGCGCCGCCGCCGGTCGATCTTGGCGTGGAACGAGCGGTCGGCGATTTCGTGCGCACGCTCATCAAAGAGGGGGCGCTGACGGCGGCGCACGACGTGTCCGACGGCGGGCTCCTGGTCGCGATCGCCGAAATGGCGCTCGCCGGCGGCATCGGCGCGCGGCTTTATGCGGGGCCGCTCACCATGCCCGAGCACGCATTCTGGTTCGGGGAGGACCAGGCGCGCTACGTGGTCACGGTCCGGCCGGACTGGGCCGACGCGCTGGTCGAGCGCGCGAAATCGGCGGATGTCCCGGTGCGGCGAATCGGTTCAACCCGCGGCGACGCCTTGGCCCTTCCCGGCCGGCGGCCGATTCTGCTAAAGGCTTTGACTGAGCGTTTCGAAGGCTGGCTTCCTACATATATGGCCGGTGGGTCGGGTTGACGGCACTGGCAGGAGGTGCGCGGCGATGGCGATGGATGCCCGCGAGATCGAGCAACTGATCAAGGCGCGGATTCCCGACGCCGAGGTCACGATCCGCGACCTGGCGGGCGACGGCGACCACTATGCCGCGACCGTGATCGCCGAGTCGTTTCGCGGCAAGTCTCGGGTGCAGCAGCACCAGATGGTCTATGAAGCGTTGAAGGGACAGATGGGCGGTCAGCTCCACGCGCTGGCGCTGCAAACCTCCCCGCCGCAGCGGTGAGCGGCCGAAGAGCAAAGGACAGAATGGATGAGCATCGAACAATTCATCGACAATGAAGTGAAATCGACCGACGTCGTTCTCTTCATGAAAGGCACGCCGCAGCAGCCGATGTGCGGCTTCTCCGGTCAGGTGGTGCAAATTCTCGATTTCATCGGCGTGCCCTACAAGGGCGTGAATGTGCTGGAGTCGGATGACCTGCGCCAGGGGATCAAGAGCTATTCGCAGTGGCCGACGATCCCGCAGCTTTACGTCAAGGGCGAGTTCGTGGGCGGCTGCGACATCGTGCGCGAAATGTTCCAGGCCAAGGAACTGCAGCAGCTCATGAAAGACAAAGGCCTGCCGGTCAAAGACCGCGCGATGGCCGGCTGATCGCAAATCCGGGCGCTGCGCTCGCGCTTGCGCCGCAGAACCGATCGCTGATCAGGCGAGGTTTCATGACCCGATTTTTGCGCGTTTTCCTGCTTGTCGCCGCCGCCCTCGGCTCAGCCGTGGCGCAGGCGCAAACCTATCCGGCTCGGCCGATCACCTTGGTCGTGCCGTTCGCGCCGGGGAGCGGGACGGACACGATCGCCCGCCTCGTCGGCGCGCCGCTCAGCCAGGCGCTCGGACAGAACGTCATCATCGAGAACAAGGCGGGGGCGAACGGCTCGATCGCGGCGACGTTCGTCGCGCGCGCCGCGCCTGACGGCTATACGCTGCTGATCACGACGAACACGACGCATTCGGCCAATCCGAGCTTGCTAAAAAGCATCTCCTACGATCCCGTGAAGGATTTCGCGCCGATCGCCCTGATCGGCAATCTGCGCTTCATGATGGTGGTGCATCCGGGCATTCCCGCGAAGAGCGTGCAGGAATTCGTCGCTTACGCAAAAGCCAATCCGGGCAAGCTCTCTTATGCAAGCGGCAATTCCACCGGCATTGTCGCCGGCGAAACGCTCAAGCGCACGGCTGGCATCGACCTCCTTCATGTTCCCTATAAATCGACCCCGCCCGCCATCAACGACGTGCTGGGCGGCCGCGTGTCGATGATGTTCATCGATCTCGCAACCGGCATGCCGCATACGAACGCAAACACGCTGCGTCCGCTTGCGGTCAGCACGCAGGAGCGGAGTTCGATTCTCCCGCAGCTGCCGTCAATGCGGGAAGCCGGGTTTGCGGATTTCGATCTGACATCCTGGGTCGGCGTCTTCGCGCCGGCTGGAACGTCGAAGGATGTCGTCATGCGGCTGAATGGCGAACTGCGCCGCATCGTGGCGAGCTCAGAGGTCAAGGAGAAACTCGTCGCGCTGGGGATGGATGCGCGTTCATCCACGCCTGAGGAACTGGGCGACTACGTCAATTCGCAGCTCGTTCTGTGGACCCGGATGATCAAGGACGCCGGCATCGAGCCGCAATGAAATCGGCGGCAGCTCAGGCCGCGACAAACCGATACCCGCCGTCCTTGCGCTCGACGATGCCGATGCCCGGATAGGGCAGGTGGAAGCCGATCAACCGCATCTTGTCGGTCGCAAGCCGGTCCAGCAGACGCTTGCGCATGGCAATCGCGCGGTCGGGTTCGTGATCGGCGGGGCTTGTCCATTCCGGGCGCGCGAACGAAACCCACGGATGGGTGATGGCGTCGCCGAGGATCAGCAAACCGCTCTCGCCCGCGATCTCGATCGAGATATGACCCGGCGTATGCCCAGACGTATCCAGAGCGCGAATGCCGGGCGCGATGTCATCCCCGCCTTTGATCAAGGTGAGCTTGTCTTTCATCCGTGCGAGATTGCGCCGCGCGCCCGTGATGAAGCCATGGCGCTCCTCGGGAATCGTTTTCGCCACGGCGTCGCCGTGCCAAAAATCCCACTCGGCGGCCGACACGAAATAGGCCGCTTCGGGAAACTGCAACTCGTCGAGATCATCGGAGGCGCCCCACACGTGATCGGGATGGGCGTGGGTGATGACGACTTTCGTGATCTTGTCCCTGGCGATGCCCGCCGCTTCGAGATTCTCGGCAAGCTTGCCGGCCGTCGGCATGAAGTTCGCGCCCGAGCCGCAGTCGACGAGGATCAGATCCGAGGGCGTGCGGATCAGCGACACGTTGGTCGCCGAATGGAACTGCTCGCCGGCATGACCCGCCTCTTTCAGCAAGGCCGCGCGTTCGTCCTGCGGGGCCTGCGGGGCAAGGAAGCTCGTCGGCAACACCAAATGGCCGTCGCTCACCACCATGATCTCGAACGCACCGTGCTTGAAGCGATGCGGCGGCGTGGCCGCCAGGATCAACCGAGGGGCGGCCGCAATTGCCGCAACCCCGGCCGCGCCGGCCAGAACGGCGCGACGCGTCAATGAACCCGAACAAAGGGACATGGGCACCGCCTTTCGAAAGACGACGCCAACATATCGAATCAGATGAATATGTCGAGCAGCGCGACCCGCGCAGTCCGCTTGAGGCTATTTGACCTTGTGCGCGATCAGCAACAAAAGCCCGAGCACGATCGCCAGTCCGACGAGACTTTGTGGTGAGAGCGCATTGGCGAATGTCAGCACATTCTCCGCCACGGAGGTGACGAAGACGCCGGAGCCGGAACCGAGGATCAGATAAACGAGAATGACAGAGAGGATCGTGAGGAAGCCGAGCTCGACGAAGGCCCACAGGAACCGTTTTGCTCTGTCGAGAAAATCGAACATGGCCGCCCACCCCCCGGGATCGGATCGGGTGAGGAGCTTTGCTCCTCACCCTGAGCACACGCGCGTGGCTCTGCCGCGCGGGGACGCCCCCCGCGCAGGGAGCGATCAGGCGAGATTACGCTTCGAGAACAGCCAGAGAATGAAACCGAGTGCGATAAGGCCAACCAGGCCGTTCGCCCCAAGGTCCTTGATGAAGGCGATGATGTTCGCGGTTACAGAGCCGAAGAAGGGAAGGTTCTGACCGACCAGCAGTGCGGCCACGATCGCGAGTGCAAGAAGCATCAGGCCTACTTCGGTCAAGGCGCCGACCCAGTGTTTGACGCTATTCAACATGTCCATAGGCTCCATCCTTGTGCGTGGGTTACCGTCCCGGTTGGTCCGGCTTTTCGAGGCAGTGTACCAGATATAGCCTCGCGGTGAGAGCCTACCACGAAATAAAGGGTAATGTGTTGTTGAAAACCGGCGGCGCCTCGCAAGTCGCTGATCTATAAAAAAAAGCTCCCGGGCTTTCCGGGAGCTTTTTGCAGGTGCGAAGAGCTGATTCCAAAGAGAATCAGTTAACGCGAGTAATATTCGACCACCAAGTGCGGTTCCATCTGCACGGCGTAGGGCACCTCGCCGATCTGCGGAATTCGGGTAAACCGGGCCGTCATCTTCGAGTGGTCGGCTTCGATATAATCGGGCACGTCGCGTTCGGCGAGGCTGACGGCTTCGAGCACGAGCGGGAGCTGCTTCGACTTCTCCCGCACTTCGATCGCGTCACCGACTTTGAGACGGAAGCTCGGGATCGTCACGCGCCGGCCATTCACCTTGATATGGCCGTGGTTGATGAACTGCCGTGCGGCGAAAATCGTGGGCACGAGCTTGGCGCGGAAAATCACCATGTCCAGCCGCCGCTCCAGCAAGCCGATCAGATGCGCGCCCGAATCACCCTTCAGGCGGATCGCCTCCTGGTAAATGCCACGGAACTGGCGCTCGGAGATGTTGGCGTAGTAGCCCTTGAGCTTCTGCTTGGCCCGAAGCTGAACGCCGTAGTCGGACAGTTTTCCTTTGCGGCGCTGGCCGTGCTGGCCGGGGCCATATTCGCGCCGGTTCACGGGGCTCTTCGGGCGGCCCCAGATATTCTCGCCCATGCGGCGGTCGATCTTGTACTTCGCCGGGTTGCGCTTGGTCATCGCGTCCTCATGTTGGCCCAAGGCCAGTGCTGGATTTGAGGATCGCGCCCTCCTCTGCCCCTATTGGGACCGACAGGCTCCCGTCGATGCAGCGCAGGACGGAAACCGCGGGTCGCGAAACGCATCGCGGGCCCAAGGGCCCGCGTCGCGAAGGGTATTTAGGCCGAAAGGTGGGGCGAGTCAAACGTCTGCGGCTCTTCGGCAACGGCCAATCCGAAACCGGCCAAAGCATGTGCCAGCGCCCCTTTGGGCCTGCGTCCGGAGGTGAAAAACGCCTGGGACGTCTGCGGCGGCCCGCCGCCGGCCGAACCGATCAGGTCGACCACCCGCCGGGCAATTGCCGGGGCGGGATCCAGCCAGCGGACCGGCCAAGGCGCGAGCTTTTCGAAGCGGACCGCCAATAGCGGATAATGCGTGCAGGCGAGCACGACCGTGTCAGTCCGGCGGGCGCCTTTCTGGACGAAGCACGGCGCGATCTCGGCGGCAATCTCCGCGTCTGCCACCGGAGAACCGGTCATTTCCGCTTCCGCGAGCGAGGCGAGATGGCGCGAGCCGACGAGCTTCACCTCGCAGTCCCCGGCGAATTCGCGGATCAGCGTTCGCGTGTATTC
This sequence comes from Xanthobacteraceae bacterium, assembly GCA_022844485.1. Classification (GTDB taxonomy): domain Bacteria; phylum Pseudomonadota; class Alphaproteobacteria; order Rhizobiales; family Xanthobacteraceae; genus JALHLQ01. Next base: position 1,499 of record JALHLQ010000041.1, on the reverse strand, counting down.
GCGCGCGACCGTCCCTTCGGTGCCGAGCACGGAGATCATTTTCGTTTGCGTCGCCGCGCAAGCGGGTTTGATCGCCGGGACGATGCCGACAAACGGCATTCGGAACCGGGCCCGCAAATCCGGCATCAGCAACGTCGAGACGGTATTGCAGGCGATGACAACGAGGTCCGGCCGGTGCGTCTCGATGAGTTCGCTCATCAAAGCGAGGACACGCTGCGCCAGGCGATCTTCCTCAAGCGCTCCATAGGGGAAAAACGCGTCGTCGGCGACATAGACGAACCGCGCATCCGGCCGCGCCCTCGCGAGCTCACGAAAGACGGTGAGTCCGCCGAGGCCGGAGTCGAACACGAGAATCGTCGGTGCTTGGGGCAAAGGGGTGTTTCGGCCCACGCGGGATCGCGGACTGCGAAACTGCCAAAGTCGCCCGCCGCGGACAAGAGGCGGGGCGGGAACAAAGGGCAAATTGCGGAACCGGCCGTCTATGTTTCCGCGCTCGCTCTCGGCATCGCTCATTTCGACACTGTGCCGTGCAGGCGCTTAACAAACATTCAGCTTCCGCCGATTTTCACGGCTTCACGCGGGATGCCGGAACGTTTGATGAGGGCTTGCGTTCGGCGAATGGCGCAGGGGGACTCACAAGGAGTTTGCGTATGAGTTTCTCGAAATCGGCGCTGCTCACCGCAGCGGTCTTCACCTTGTCCACGACGCTTGCGTCCGCCGCCGACATGGCGGTTAGCAAGAAAAAGGCGGGCATCACCAAGAAGTCGGCCACGGTCGTTACTCGGACGACGCGGACGCGGGCTCCAGCGGTCGCGTATGTCCGCTCCGCAAGTCCTGCCCCCGCGGCTGCGGCTGCGACGACAGTTGCCGCGACTGCTCCGACCGATAGCTGGTCCGGACTGGGGCCCTTCGCCCTGTTCGCGGCTCCCCTCGCCCTCGTGACCGCGCCCTTCTATGGGTTCGGCACCTACGATTCGACCTACGCGACAACCGCGGCCTACGCCCCGAGCTACGCCTATGGCTGGGGACCCGGCTACGGCTGGACCCCGGGTCTTGCATGGGGAACCGGCTATGCGCCGGCCTACGCCTATGGTTACGGTCCGGGATTCGGTTTCGGTGCAACCGTCGGCTATGGCGCGCCAGCCTATGCCTACGGCTATGGTGCGCCAGCCTATGCCTATGGTGAGCCGGCGGTGGGCCGAACGGTCGTGCGCCAGCGTGTCGTCGTTCGCGAGCGGCCGCGTGCCCGCGCGATTGCGCGCGAGGCCAGCCCGCGCACGACCACAGGCATCGGCACCACGGTTTCAACCGAGCGCCGCAGTCTGCGCCAGGGTGACCGACCGGCGCGCGAGATGCGGCCCGAACGCATGCGCGGCACATCCGGCATGGGAAGCGGCGGTGACCGCGGCAGCCCGGGCGCCGGTGGCGCCAGCGGTCCGGCGACCGGCGGTCCCGGCGTCGGCGGCGCAGCGACTGGCGGAGGCGAGATCGGAAGAGCA
>JALHLQ010000040.1 GCA_022844485.1 Xanthobacteraceae bacterium | reverse complement strand
TTCGAGCCGTCAAAGACAAGCGCAGCATCAAGCTGAGGCGAAAACGTGCCGGCTGGAATCCAACTTACTTGGCGGCAATCCTCGGTGACCTACCTCGTTAACCTGGATTCGTTGCCCTGGCCGAGCGACAGGAGCCGCTTGCACGGAACCGCGCGACCCGAGAAAACAGTCCGGCCTGCTAGGAGCCGACGGAGGTTGCGTCAGTCTAATTGCTCGCGTCGACGGCATCGAGGTCGCTCTCGTCCACCACGCGCTCGTAGTTCTCGATGGTGCTCTTGATGCGGTACTGATATTCCCCGCGCTCGTCCGGGAGCTGCCGGACCACTTCGTACTCGCCCTTGGCAACCTGGCGGTAGTGAAAATCGCGGCTCAGACGGACTGTCTGGCCAATACTGAACCGATGCGGCATACGCGCGACTCCACGAGGTTAAGTCGTGGAGCGCGTTCTGGTTCAGCGCCGGCGAAAATTTGCCCGCCGGGGCGCCGCAGGCGCGCCGGCCGACGCGCGCTCCGACTTGTGGCGGAAGCTGATCCGTCCGCGCTGCAAGTCATAGGGCGACATCTCGATCGTCACGCGGTCGCCGACGCCGGTGCGGATGCGGAACTTGCGCATCTTGCCAGCCGTGTAGGCGAGAATCTCGTGCTCGTTGTCGAGCTTCACGCGAAAATTGCCGTCCGGCAGAACCTCCGTGACGATGCCGTCGAACTCCAACAGCTCTTCCTTAGCCATGTCGACCGCCTCCGGTTCCTGACTTCCGTTGCCGTGAAGGATCGCGCCTGTCCAGTGCCGGCCGCGCCGGCCGCAAGAAGGCCAGCCCCGACAAGTCCTGCGCGCCGCGCTGCTCTTGACCCTGATCTTGCCGCTTTTTTGCCGGTGCTTGGGCGTGCTGAGGGCGCGAGCCCCGGTACGGCTTCTGATGCGTTCGCGATGGCGATGGCGCCGCCGGCCGCTTTCCGCGCGGCTCATGATGCGTCGCCGATTCTCCCGAGGCCGGAAGGCTCATGCGAATGATCTTCTCGATTGCGCGCAGGAAGGCCCTTTCATCCGCCGCGCAGAAGGAGATCGCCGTGCCGGCCGCGCCCGCCCGCGCGGTGCGGCCGATGCGGTGGACATAGCTTTCCGGCTCATTCGGCAGGTCGTAGTTGATGACATGGCTGATGCCCGTCACGTCGATGCCGCGCGAGGCGATATCCGTCGCGACCAGCGTGCGCAGGCTGCCATCGCGAAACGCGCCGAGGATGCGCTCGCGCTGGTTCTGCGACTTATTGCCGTGGATCGCTTCGGCGGCAATGCCCGACTTCACCAGTCCGCGGACCACCTTGTCGGCGCCGTGCTTGGTGCGGGTGAAGATGAGGGCGCGTTCGATCCCGTTCTCGCGCAAGAGTTTCGACAGCAGCGCCGGCTTGTCGCCACGATCCACGTGGATCACGCTCTGCTCGATGCGCTCGACAGTGGTCGCCGCCGGAGTGACGGTCACCTTGGCGGGATCGCGCAGCATCTGATCGGCCAGCTCGGCGATCGGTCCCGGCATCGTCGCCGAGAACAGCAACGCCTGGCGCTGCTTCGGCAAGCGCGAGACGATGGTGCGGATGTCATGGATGAAGCCCATGTCGAGCATCCGGTCGGCTTCGTCGAGGACCAGCACCTCGACCTTGTCGAAGTGCAGCGCGCGTTGCTGCAAGAGATCGAGAATGCGCCCCGGCGTTCCGACGAGCACGTCGACGCCCGGCGCCAGCGCCCGCATCTGCCGCCCGATCGGCAAGCCGCCGATGGCGAGCGCCACACGGCAGCGCAGATGCCTGCCATAGGTTTCGAAGCTTTCGGCGATCTGTCCCGCGAGCTCGCGCGTCGGCGCCAGCACGAGCACCCGGCACCGCTTGCGCTCGGGCGCCTGCGGCGTCGAGGACAGGCGGTTGAGAATGGGAACCGCAAAGGCAGCGGTCTTGCCGGTTCCCGTCTGCGCGATGCCGACGACGTCGCGGCCGGCAAGGACGAAGGGGATGGTTTGGGTCTGGATCGGGGTGGGGGTGGTGTAGTCTTCGCCAGCGAGAGCGCGGACGATGGGCTCTGCGAGCCCAAAATCATGAAAATTGGTCAACATGAATCCTTAGGCGAACGCGCCGGCTCTTTTTCGCCGGAACGCGACGCGGGTCTGGACATCCCGCCTGGCCTGGGTTGTCGGATGTGTATGAAAGGTTAACGCGGGGCCGAAACCAGTGATCCGGTATCGTACAAGGCGCGCCCGCTTGCGACTCTGCGAGTCGAACGCGCTGTATATGGCCGGTTTGTGTGTTGGTTTCAAGGCTTCATTCAATAAGGAGTCAATGCCGGGTGAAACCGGGTCGCCTGCGAGGGGGCCGAGGCACGCCGACTTGGACCCGCCACCGACGGCGGTTATCGTCATCAAGACGTGCATACACGCCGAAGCAGGATCAGACACGCCATGAAAACACGCGCAGCAGTCGCATGGGCGGCGGGCAAGCCGCTCTCGATCGAGGCGGTCGAACTGGACGGGCCCAAGGCGGGCGAGGCGCTGGTCGAGATCAAGGCCACGGGCATCTGCCATACTGATGCCTACACCTTGTCCGGAGAGGACCCGGAGGGCCTGTTCCCGGCGATCCTGGGGCACGAGGGCGCAGGGATCGTGCGCGAGGTCGGCGCCGGTGTCACGACGGTGAAACCGGGCGACCCTGTGATCCCGCTCTACACGCCCGAGTGCCGGCAGTGCAAAACCTGCCTGTCGCGGCGTTCCAATCTCTGCACCGCGATCCGCGCGACGCAGGGCAAGGGCCTGATGCCGGACGGCGCCACGCGCTTTCGCTGCGACGGCGATCCGGTGCTGCACTACATGGGCTGCTCGACGTTCTCGAATTTCACGGTGCTGCCGGAGATCGCGCTGGCGAAAGTGCGCGAGGACGCCCCCTTCGACAAGATCTGCTATATCGGCTGCGGCGTCACCACCGGCATCGGCGCGGTGATCTACACGGCCAAGGTCTGGCCGGGGGCCAATGTCGCCGTGTTCGGGCTCGGCGGCATCGGGCTGAACGTCATCCAGGGCGCGCGCATGGTCGGCGCCGACAAGATCCTCGGCATCGACCTCAACCCGGCCAAGCGCGCCATGGCGGAAAAGTTCGGGATGACGCACTTCATCAATCCCGACGAGGTCGGGCGCGACAAAGTGGTGCAGGCGATCGTCGACCTCACCGGCGGCGGCGCGGACTTCTCGTTCGAATGCATCGGCAATGTCCACACCATGCGGCAGGCGCTCGAGTGCTGCCACCGCGGCTGGGGCGAGAGCGTCATCATCGGCGTCGCCGGGGCGGGTCAGGAGATCGCGACGCGCCCCTTCCAGCTCGTGACTGGGCGCGTCTGGCGCGGATCGGCGTTCGGCGGCGCGAGAGGGCGCACGGATGTCCCGAAGATCGTCGACTGGTACATGGACGGCAAGATCAACATCGACGACCTCATCACGCACACGATGCCGCTCGAGGAGATCAACACGGCGTTCGACCTCATGCATGAGGGCAAGTCGATCCGCTCGGTCGTGATCTATTGAGAACTGAGAGACGAGCGCGGGAACATTGCGCGCGCCCATGCTTTTCCCCTGCTGGCAGGAGGACATCATGGGCAGACGCATTCTCGTTGTCGTCGCAGCTTTTGCGCTGGCAGGCTCGCCAGACGTCAGCGAAGCACAAGCAGGATCGCCGAAGCCCCCGGCGGCGGATGAAAATCCACGTGGCCCGGGCGCCGACCGGAATTCGGGCTCGGGGGAAACGCTCGGCGAGCGCCTGGATCGGACCGATGGCGTGATCCGCCCGCCCGAGAACATCGCACCCGATATGCGCGTGCCCGCGCCGCAGCCGGACATTGATCCGGGCATTCGCGTGCCGCCGCCGGCGATGCAGAAAACCGAGCCGAAATAGCTGGACGAAGTCGGGTTTGCGGCTGGCCAAAAACGCCAACGACCACGAAAGGAATCGGCGCGCGTACATCCGGCGTCGCCAACTCGTTCGTGGCCGTCTCAACGACGGAGCCTTGCAGCATCAACATCGTCGTGTGCATAAGATAGCACTGCGCGGCGAAATTGCAAGGCCGCGCGCAATATCGCTCCTTAAGACCTCATTAAGAACCGATGACGGAGTTGGCGAAAACCATCGCTCGCGAGTTCGGGACGCCTGCCGTGGCGATCGATCTCCACCGCGTGGAGCGCAACATCGCCCGGCTGCAAGCCTTGTGCGACCGCGCGGGAGTCAAGAACCGTCCGCACATCAAGACGCACAAGAGCCCGGCGCTCGCAACCATGCAGCGCGAGGCCGGCGCGCAAGGCATTACCTGCCAGAAACTCGGAGAAGCCGAGGTGATGGCGGACGCGGGGTTCGACGATATCCTGGTCAGCTACAACGTGCTCGGCGACGAGAAGACGGAACGCATCGCGCGCCTGATGCGCAAGACGCATCTTACCCTTTGCGCCGACAATCCGACCGTGGTCGCCGGCTATGCGCGGGCGGCAAAAATTTCCGGCGTGCCGCTGGATGTGATGGTGGAGTGCGACACCGGCCGCAAGCGGGCCGGGGTGGAGACTCCGCGCGAAGCGGTTGCGCTGGCGCGCGCCATCGCGGCGACACCCGGGCTCGTCTTCGCGGGCTTTCTGCTCTATCCGCCGGAGACGGCGGTCGCGGAAACGCAGCGCTTCCTCGACCAGGCGCTTGCGGGCTTGCGCGAAAGCGGAATGGCGCCGCGGATCATCTCCTCGGGAGGGACGCCGAACCTTGTGAACCTCGGCAAGATCGCCGGCGTCACAGAGCATCGCGCGGGCACCTCCATCTTCAACGACCGCATGCAGCTCGCTTGCGGGTCGGCGACGCTCGACGATTGCGCCTTGCAGGTGATCGCGACGGTCGTCAGCCGGGCGGGCTCGGATCGCGGCATTCTCGATGCCGGGTCGAAGACCCTGACCAGCGATACCGGAGGGGGCCTCGACGGCCACGGGCTCATTCTCGAGCATCCGCAGGCGCGCATCGCGAAATTTGCCGAGGAGCACGGGTTCCTCGATCTCTCAGCCTGCAATGACCGGCCGGCGGTTGGCGACGTGGTACGCATCGTCCCGAACCATGTCTGCGTCGTCGTGAACATGGTCGATCGGCTGATCGCGACGCGCGGCGAGGCGATCGTCGGCGAGATCCCCGTCGCGGCGCGTGGAAAGATCAGCTAAGTTCCGCCTTCAAAACCCTTAAACAAGAGGACTGCCATGGATCAGGTGCTGGCACCCCGCGCTACGCGCGCGGAAGACATCGACCCGCATTGGAATTGGAAGCGGCCGCTGCAAGCCCCCGGCAAGATGGGGGTGGATTTCGAAGGGCGCGTCGACTTCCGCCGCCTCCATAATTATCGGATCGGCCGGGCGCGGCAGGCCCTGAAGAACTCGAAGCTCGGTGCCCTGCTCGTCTTCGACGTCAACAACATCCGCTACATCACATCCACCAAGATCGGCGAATGGGAGCGCGACAAGATTTCCCGTTTCGCGCTGCTCGCGGGCGACTGCGAGCCGGTGCTCTGGGACTTCGGCTCTGCGGCCGTGCATCACAAGCTCTATTGCGACTGGCTCGTGCCGGACAACTGTCGCGCGGGGATGCTGGGCTTGCGCGGCACCGTTCCGCCCTCGGCGGGGCTGATGAAGCGGCACGCCGAAGAGATCAAGGACCTGCTCGTCGAAGCCGGGGTCGCCGACATGCCGGTCGGCACGGACCTTGTCGAGCCGGCGATGATGTTCGAGCTGCAGCGCGCGGGCCTGAACATCGTCGACGGCCAACAGGTCATGCTCGACGCCCGCGAGATCAAGAACGCGGACGAGATCACGCTTTTGAACCAGGCTGCGGCGATGGTCGACGCCGTCTATCACATGATCTTCGAGAAGCTGAAGCCGGGCGTGCGCGAGAACGACATCGTCGCGGAAGCCAACAAGATGCTCTATCAAATGGGCTCCGACGACGTCGAAGCGATCAACGCGATCTCCGGCGAACGCTGCAATCCGCATCCGCATAATTTCACCGACCGCTTGATCCGGCCCGGCGATCAAGCCTTCTTCGACATTCTCCAGTCGTTCATGGGCTATCGCACCTGCTACTACCGCACCTTCAATGTGGGGCGCGCGACGCCGGTGCAGTACGATGCCTACAAGCAATGCCGCGAGTGGCTGGACAACGCGATCGCGCTGATCAAGCCCGGCGTGACGACGGACAAGGTCGCGCGGGTGTGGCCGAAAGCCGAAGAGTTCGGCTTCCCGAGCGAGATGGCCGCATTCGGTCTGCAATTCGGCCACGGGCTCGGTCTTGCGCTGCACGAGCGGCCGATCATCTCGCGCCTCGTTTCGCTGGACAATCCGATGGAGATCAAGACCGGGATGGTGTTTGCGCTGGAAACCTATTGTCCAGCCACCGACGGGGCATCGGCCGCCAGGATCGAGGAAGAGGTCGTGGTGACGGACACGGGGTGCAAAGTGATCAGCCTCTTTCCCGCCGAGGAGCTGCCGCTCGCCAACCGATATTGAGGCGCACATGCGCGCGATGACGCTCGTGGAAATCTTCCTGCCGCTCTACGACAACGAGGGCAGGAGTTTTCCCGAGCAGATGTACTCCGATGTCCGTCGCGAACTGATGCAGCGGTTCGGCGGCCTCACGGCTTTCACGCGGGCCCCGGCGCAAGGTTTGTGGGAGAGCGAGGGAAAAACGGCCCGGGACGATATCGTGATCTTCGAGGTGATGGCGGAGACACTCGACGCAGCATGGTGGTTCGGCTACAGGCGCAGGCTGGAAACGACCTTTCGGCAAGACGCAATCGTGATGCGGGAGCAGGAATTGACCGTGCTATGAGTGGGGAACCCGGAAACGCGCCGGGACGTTCAAAGGTCGACAGAGTAAGGACGCATATGATGACGAAACTAACCTGGTAATTGGCGACACCAATGCCGCGTCCGACATTTTTGTTCGCGATGTGGTCTCCGGAAGCACGAGCCGTGTGTCTGTAAGTTCGGCGGGCGTGCAGGGGAACACGAGCAGTGATACGCCAGCCATAAGTGCCAATGGACGGTACGTAGCTTTCGCGAGCAGCGCGTCAAACTTGACGAGTGGTGATACGAACGGTACTGGCGATATCTTTTTGCGCGATCTTCAGACATCCTCCACAACTAGGGTGTCGATAACCTCCTCCGGAGGGCAGGCTAATAACTACTCTGATTGGCCCTCCGTTTCTGCTGATGGCCGCTACGTCGACTTTAGAAGCATGGCCTCAAACTTGATCAGTGGCGATACAAATGGAGTCGACGACATCTTCATCCGCGACACAGTCTCCGGGACGACAACACTGGTATCTGTTGACATGGCTGGGGGCGATGCCAACGGGGCAAGCGACGCAATCGCCAAGATTACGGCGGATGGACGTTTCGTTGTTTTCTGTAGCTTGGCATCAGATCTCGTTCCTGGGGATACAAACGGGATGCAAGACGTCTTTGTGCGAGACATCGTTGCTGGAACAACAACCCGCGTATCCATCGGTTCCTCGGGCGCCCAAGCAAATGGGCATAGCTCGGGTGCTGTCATTAGTGATGAGGGGCGGTACATTGCGTTCAGGAGCGATGCGACCAATTTGGTTTCTGGAGATACAAACAATACGTCGGACGTGTTTGTTCGTGACTAAGAAAGCCTATTGTCCCAAGCGTTTTTATCGACGGCGGCACAAGATCGAAAATTTCTTCTGCCGCATCAAGGATTGGCGACGCATCGCCACGCGCTACGATAAGCTCGCTCGCAACTTCCTTGCCGCCGCTGATCTCGTCGGGGCACTCTATTGGATCAAGTTGTGAGTCCAGACCCTAAATACGCATCAGCATTTCTCCCGGTCATAGTAATAGATATCGATCCAGTGGAAGCGCGTTTCCTCCTCGCGCCGGTAGTCGTTACGCAGCCACGGGATATCGCCGCCGAAGCGGCGTGTGATATACTTTTCCCATGAGCCCGAAGATTAAAGATATCCTGGAGCAGGTCGATTCCTGGCCCGAGGAGGACCAGGAGGAGCTAGCGGAAGTGGCGAGGGTCATCGAAGCCCGCCGCACCGGCGTCTACCGGCTCTCCGACTCCGAGCGCGCCGCGGTGCGCCGCGGCGTGGACGCGGCCCGGCGCGGCGACTTCGCCACCGACGATGAACTGGAGCGCTTCTACCAGCTGCACCGGAACGCATGAAGGTACGGTTCACCCGGCCCGCCCTCTCCGACCTCGAGCAGATCTACTCCTACGTCAGTGCGGACGACCCGAAAGCGGCATCGCGCATCGTCGCAGCGCTCATCGAGCACGCGCGCAACCTCGGCGCCACGCCCCACGAAGGCCGCGCGACCGACGAGCCGAATGTCCGCGTCATCGTCGTGCCGCGCCTGCGCTACTTCATCTTCTACGCGATCGAGGGCGACGAGGTGCACATCACGCACATCCGCCACACGTCACGCCGCAGGCCGCCCGGGTGGGAGCGGTAGCGAAGCAACACGAAACCACCGCACCTCCTGTCCGCAGCCGTTGACGCCCTGCTTGCATGGCTTGGGTGGAAGACAAGGACCAAGCGGTGAATGATGCCGGGCGTCGAGCGGTTTCGGCCTTTGCATGCAAGATAGCTAACGAATCGATACGATGCAGCGTGACGCGGGGAGGAAGACGCAATGGACGCTGCAGAGTATTACTATTACAGGCTTCGGCTCGAGCACACGATCCAGCACACGCAACAGTCGACACGGCTCATCTATCTGGTGAATGGAGCGGTGCTCGCATTGCTCTATTTCGTCGCGCAGATCCCTGTATGGCTATACCAGCACGTATTCCTGTCTTGCATAGTGGGATCGTTGTCGCTCATCAACTTAGTACACACGATAATGAAGGTCAGTGCGCCGAAAATAAATATTCCGGCCACCGCGATGAATACACCCGTCAGGCGAGTCCGGAGATCCATCGGCATGCTCGGCATGCGGAGACGCCTTTCTCCTGCCCAACAACGTCATGAGCAAGAATCAAGGTGGCGGCCCTGATTCCTGCGCGCGAACGATGTACCGATGTTTGGAAATCTGTCTGCGAGAATACAACAGTATTGGATTGCCGTCCAATGCGTGCCAGTCCAGCATTTTCTCGTGCCGTGCAGTCAGGCGGAATCCATTGACACTGGAGAAGCTCTGTCAGACGGCGAGGGAGGCCGGGCACTCCGCACACTCGGCCTCTTTCGCCTGTTCGGCAGCATGGCGCGTCAGAATTCTAAAAATTCGGGGCACACGGGATCTCGGTACGGTTCGAAGTCTGCGGCGAAGTGCTCCACCACTTCGGACAAATCCGATATTTGCGATCTCCTCAAAGGGAGAATGCAGCTTAACGACAACGTTCTTTGGCTGTACCAGAAGGTCCGAAGTCAGCGTTTTCACGATTTCGCGGTTTTCATCTGGGTTTCCCAATCCGTAGGTCAACGGCACCATTTTTAGCAGTTCGAAGTTGTCGCGAAGGTTGTTGATTTCACGAGGGTCTCCCTGGATCGCTAGGCGTCGTTGATCTTCCAGAGACTTGCGTTCCAGAAGAAGGCTCAGCTTCTTTTGCTCAAAAATCGCTCTGTCGACTGCTTCGTCCAGATATGCGTCCGTCAATCGCGCGAGCCTGGACTCAACGCTCTTGAGCTTCAGATCCAATGCGTGAACAAGTTCATCGCGGCTTTGAGCCAGCTCACCCCCGGCCTGCGCAATCTGGTCCTCCAACTCGGCAGCTTCCGCAACAGACAGCTCAAGAGGGAACAAGCGGCTCCAAAGGGCTCCGTGGATCGCGTCTTCCCCTACGCCCGTGATCGGGCAACTCCGAGTGTGACATCGGTAGTAGATGTGGCCTTTCTGGCGTTCGCCACTGAGCCCGTAGCTGCAGCCAGCACAGGTGAGCATTCCGAATCAAGGACCAGGCCCGCGAGAAGGCGCCCGGCACCTTCAATGACTTCGTCCGAGCCATGAAATACGTCGGCCTCGGTCCGCGCGCTGGGCGTCGACATCAAGTGGCTCGCCGGCGCCTACATCATGCTGGACAAGGCCGGTATCCGGAACGCCGAGGCCGGCACCGCCTTGCGCTTGATGTTCAAGTACCTTGTGCAGCCGGGGCTGTCGGCGCGCGGCATGCATGCCCAACTCGGCATCGACATGGCGGATTTTACCCGCCGCTCCGACAAGGTCACGGCAGCGCAGCTGATCAAGCGCATCGCGGTCGAGTTCGGCAAGGATTTTTGCCGCCATCGGCCCGGAACTGCAGCGGATTCTCGACAGCGGCGATGGCGCAGCGCAGATGCAGACCGCGCTGATCGAGGCCATCGCGCGCGCCTGGGACGGCAAGATGAAGGCGCAGGATGCGAGTAAGCTTGCCAAGTCCATCTTGCCGAACTCGTTCGGTTTGCTGACTTTGCCCTTGCGAATGACCTCGGTCGACGGTTCGAACAGGCTAAGGAGCTTGCCTTCGCCGCGTGTATTGCCCTGGAAGATGCGAGCTCTGGTCTGCCTCATCACCTGCTTGACGCGCATCTCGTCGAGCTGCCGGCGTAGTCCTTCCTGCGCCAGCTGCTTCAAGAAGCTCCTTGATCGCTTCACACCTTGGGCAATCTCCGCGGAGAAGCGTTTTGCCTGTCCGACCACCCGGCTCGTTGCCTCCAGCATATGCCCGCGCATTCTGTATGGAATGACAGCCGCTATTCGTGCGACAATCGCGCCACTTCCAGGTGCCCGAGGTCTTGCCTCGGGACAATCGGGAAGGCGGTGAAATTCCGCCACGTGCCCAACGCTGTAATGGGGACCGTCCGGACATATGTCACTGGCTTGCGCTGGGAAGACGTTCGGATCGGGGTGAACCTCAGTCAGAAGACCGGCCTGGAAGACATAGGGTACCGCCGTGGACGGGCGGTGGCTCGCGCTTATCCATGAAGGGGACTCCCATGGAAGCCAACCACATCCAGACTAACGCTGAGTTCTCGCCCACTGAGCGGGATGCCGTGTACAAGTGCATCTTCAACCGCCGTGACGTGCGCGGGCAGTTCCTCCCGGATCCGATACCCGATGACGTGCTGGCACGCCTTCTCCGTGCTGCGCACCATGCGCCGTCGGTTGGCTTCATGCAGCCCTGGGACTTTATCGTCGTCAGGGACGCCGCGATCAAACGGAAGGTGCGAGACTCCTTCCAGACCGCGCACCTGGAGGCTGCCGAGATGTTCGAGAACGAGCGGCAACGAACCTACCGCGCGCTCAAGCTGGAGGGTATCGTTGAGGCGCCTATCGGCATCTGCATTACCTGCGACCGAAGCCGATCCGGCCCCGTTGTCATCGGGCGGACCCATCAACCTGAAATGGACCTCTATAGCGCCGTCTGCGCGGTGCAAAACCTCTGGCTGGCAGCCAGGGCGGAAAATGTCGGCGTCGGCTGGGTGAGCATCCTCCGCCATGACGATCTGCGGGGCGCCCTCGGTATCCCACCGTCGATCCAGCCGATCGCCTACCTGTGCGTGGGTTATGTCTCTCACTTCTTCCAGAAGCCCGAGTTGGAAACCGCCGGCTGGCTTCCGCGTATTCCTCTGACCGACGTCCTGTGGATTGACCGGTGGCATGCTCGTTGCGACTCGGACCCCCTCTTTGAACGCCTCTGATGGTGTCAGGACGATGCCGCGCCTGCGCCGCCGCGGCATCGGAAGTCTCCCCTGTCATCTCGGCCATGCAAGGCGTTGCCTTTCATGGCCTGCGGCGCCGGCCGAGATCTTTCGCTGACGCTCAGGGCGTGAATGGGGTCCAATGGCGGCTCTCCCGCATTTTCGGTGCAGGCCCGACCATGCGGCGTGCATAATGGGTCGAAGATAATTTCGGTGGAAGCGGGCATGTTTGATCCATTAATGACCTACGATGTCATGGTCGTGGGTGGCGGAAATGCAGGGCTTTGTGCGGCGATCACAGCACGCCAGACCGGCGCGTCGGTGCTCCTGCTCGAACAAGCGCCACGAGAGTTGAGGGGCGGAAATAGCCGGCATACGCGCAACCTGCGTGTCATACACGACACGCCGAGCGAGTTTTTGCGCGAAGTCTATCTTGAGGATGAATATTGGGGCGACTTGGCGCGGGTGACGGGCGGGAATACTGACGAGAACCTTTCTCGCATCATGATCAATGAATCGGCTGGCGTGACGCATTGGATGGCACAATGCGGTGCGCGTTTCCAGAGATCGCCTAGCGGTACGATGAACCCGTCACGAAAGACGGCGTTTCTTCTCGGCGGAGGCAAGGCATTACTGAATGCCTATTACCTGACAGCGGAGCGGCTCGGCGTTGATATCCTCTATGATACCGAGGTTCGCTCATTGCCCCTCGATGACGGATTTGCGCGCGAGGTCAAGGTCGTCGCTCACGGCGTGCCGACGACAGTCTGTGCGAAAGCGGTCGTGGTCTCGTCCGGCAGCTTCCAGGCAAATATCGACTGGCTCAAGCATTACTGGGGCGAAGCGGCTGATCATTTTCTGATCAGAGGCACCGCCTACGCCAAGGGGCAGATCCTCAAGGATTTGCTCGATCAGGATGTTGCGCCGATGGGCAATCCGGCGCAATGCCACATCGTCGCGGTCGATGCGCGGGCGCCGAAATTCGACGGCGGCATCGTCACCCGGCTGGATTGCGTGCCTTTCAGCATTGTCGTCGATCAGAACATCCGGCGCATTTATGACGAGGGCGCGGACATCGGGCCAAGGCGGTATGCGATCTGGGGCAGGCTCGTCGCGCAGTGCCAAAACCAAATCGCATACGCGGTCTTCGATTCGAGGGCCGAGGGATTCTTCCGGCCATCGATCTATCCGCCGATCCGAGCGCAGACGATCACCGAACTTGCGGGGAAACTCGCGCTCGATCCGCCGACGCTGGTTGCGACCATCCACGCGTTCAACAGCGCGGTTCGATCCGGCACGCTCGACGGCAACGGTCCCAGTCATTGGCAAACCGAAGGCATCACGCCGCCGAAAACACGTTGGGCGCTTCCGATCGACACGCCGCCCTTCAACAGTTATCCGCTAGGGCCCGGTATCACGTTCAGCTATCTCGGCGTCAAGGTCGACGAAAACGCGCGTGTGCTCATGACAGATGGTCGACCATCGGGAAATATATTTGCCGCGGGTGCGATCATGGCCGCCAACGTGCTGGGCCAGGGATATCTCGCTGGCATGGGAATGACGATCGGAACGGTGTTCGGACGGATCGCGGGACGAGAGGCGGCGAAATATGCGAACCACTGAAACGATCGAGACCGCGCGCCGCGCGGCCGAGATCTGTAATGCGTGCCGCTTTTGCGACGGCTACTGCGTCGTGTTCCAGGTCATGGAATTGCGCCGAGCCTTCTCCAATGCCGACATGGGTTATCTGGCCAATCTCTGCCACAACTGCCGCAACTGCTATTACGCCTGCCAGTACGCGCCACCGCATGAGTTCGCGATCAATTTGCCGAAGAGCTTTTCCCAAATTCGGGTCGAAACATATGAGGAATACGCTTGGCCGCGTCCGCTGGCCAATCTCTTTCGGCGCAATGGCGTCATCGTCTCGGTCGCTGTCGCATTGGGTATCGCAATCACCTTGATCCTGACAGTTGGTCTACAAGCACCGGAGCAGCGTTTCGATCCGCATCTCGGCTCGGGCGCGTTTTACGCAATTATCCCCTGGAAGATCATGACCTTGGCCGCAAGCGCTACTCTGGGTCTGTCCCTTATTTCGTTGACCGTGAGCGTGTTCAGCTTCTGGCGCGATACGGGCGGACGAGTTCCCAAAGCCAATAACGTCCGGGCGCTCTGGACGGCTCTTTATGATGTGCTGACCTTGCGCAATCTGAGTGGCGGAGGTCATGGCTGCAACGACTATGGCGAGTCATTCTCGCGGGCGCGCCGCTATTTCCACCATCTCATGCTCTATGGACTTGTGCTCTGTTTCACCTCGACCACGGTCGCGGCCATTTACGACCACATGCTGGACTGGCATGCGCCCTATCCACTCTTGAGCATACCGGTTGTATTGGGATCCGTGGGCGGATCAGGCATGGTCGCCGGCACAGCCGGGCTCGCATGGATCAAGATCATAAGCGATCCAAACCCAACGGCGCGGAATGTGCTGGTCGCGGACTACGCGTTGTTGACCCTTTTGCTATTGGTGGCAGTCAGCGGGTTGCTCTTATTGGTCTTTCGGGAGGCGGCCGCCATGAGCGTGTTTCTCGCGATCCACCTCGGCATCGTGCTGTCGTTCTTTCTGCTCCTCCCCTGTAGCAAGTTTGTTCATGCCGGCTATCGAGCGGCCGCATTGCTGCGTGCCGCCATGGAACGGAGCGCCGCTCGGGCAAAAACTCGCCGAGTGACCTCGAGGTAGCAAAATCGGAATGCCGGCGCATCCGCTTCGATCGAGCCGTCAGTCGGTTTCTCAACACGCCGGTGCGGCGTCTTCGACGAGCGTGAGTGCCGCCTGCAGACGCTGCCAATCCGGCTCGCTCGCCGGAAGACCAAATCGCAGCCAGGTAGGCTGGTCCGGAAAACGGCGCACCACGATCCCTTTGCGTCCCAGCCGGTCAAAGAGAATGGTCGCCGATGGCGTCTGCGCCAGTCGAAACAAGGATGTGCCGCCGACAATCTCCAGACCTGATCGCAACAGGATCTGATCGAGCCGTTCGGCAGCAACCGCAAGTCGCACATGTGTCGTTTCGGCCCAGGAACCATCAGCCAAGGCGGTCTCGGCGACGGTAAGCGCTGGTCCGGCAATCGCCCATGGGCCCAACAAAGCGTTGAGCCGTGCTGCGGTTTCCATCTCGGTAAGGGCAAAACCGAGTCGCAGGCCGGCAAGCCCGAAGAACTTGCCGAATGAGCGCAGCACGACAGTGTTGCCGTGTGTGACCTCGGCGGCAAGGCTCGTACCTGGAGGGCCGACATCCATGAATGCTTCGTCGACCACCAGAAGACCATTTCGCGCCCGCATGCGACCGGCAAGCGCGACCAGTGTCTCCTTTGCGGTGATTCGTCCATTCGGATTGTTTGGATTGGCGAGGAATGCCACATCGGCGTCGTTGAGCTGTTCGATGTCGGTGACCTCACTCACGGCGTGCCCAGCGAGGGCAGCTACCCGGGCGTATTCGCCGTAGGTTGGGCCGAGCACAGCGGCACGACCAGGCGGCACCAGCGAAGCCACCATGGGCAATAGGATTTGGGTGCCGGGCGCCGCCACCACGTGAGCCGCGGTTGGCGCTCCATAAGCTCTAGCAGCAACGGCGCACAATCGATCTGCCGCCGCCGGTTGCGGCAACCGGGCGAACACATCCGGTGATAATTGCGGTATGGGATAGGCGTAGGGATTGATCCCAGTCGACAGGTCGATGAAAGGTTCGGGGGCACTTGGGAACAGCTGCCGCGCAGCCTCTAGATCGCCGCCGTGGACCAACGGCGCTCTATCCATATGGGGGATCATGACCGTCGCACTTACCCTGCTTGCCCTGCTGATCGAGGTCATTATCGGTTATCCGGATCGGCTGGTGCGTTCAATCGGCCATCCCGTGACCTGGATGGGTCGCCTGATTGGGATGCTGGATCGGCGGTTGAACCGCGAGACCGTAGGACCCGTGCTGCGCCGCATGGCAGGGATCGTCGCCATCCTCCTCCTCGTCGGTGCAGTCGCCATGATTGCTGGCATCTTAGAGCGCAGCCTGCTTCTTCTGCCGTTCGGGCTTGTTGCCGCGGCGGTGCTCGCCAGCACATCGATTGCCCAGCGGAGCCTGCACGAACATGTCCGGCATGTCGCCTCCGCGCTCGAAAATACCGGCCTTGCCGGCGGTCGTGACGCAGTATCGCACATCGTCGGCCGCGATACTGCTGCACTTGACGAGGCGGGCGTCGCCCGTGCGGCGATTGAGAGCTTGGCGGAAAACTTCTCAGATGGAGTCGTGGCACCGGTGCTATGGATGGCCATCGCAGGACTCCCCGGCGCCGCGGCCTACAAGGCGATCAATACCGCCGACAGCATGATCGGCCATCGCACGCCGCGCCACCAGGCCTTCGGCTGGGCCGCCGCCCGCATCGACGACTTGGTCAATCTTCCCGCGTCGCGCCTCTCAGCTCTCCTTATTATTGCCGCCGCGGCCATGATGAGCGGCGCTTCGGCGCCGGGCGCTTGGCGCGCGGTGCGGCGCGACGCGCACCGCCACCGTTCGCCTAACGCCGGATACCCGGAAGCGGCAATGGCAGGCGCGCTTGGTCTCACGTTGGCTGGCCCGCGCAGCTATGGGGGCGTACTCGTCCACGACGCGTTGATGGGGAATGGTCGACGCGAGGCAACCGTGACCGACATTCGCGCCGCGCTCGCGTTGTACCGTCGTGCGGACGCGATCCTGATCGGGGCCGTAGCCGTGTTGACGGCGGTTCTCATCGCGACAGGCTGAGGAGATGATCGAGGTCAATATGCGCGGCAAGGTGGGTAGCGAGTCGATCGAGGGTTTCATCGACCCATGCATCGTAGGCAATTGTGGCGGCGCCAGCTGCGAAGCGCTCAAGCCACGCGGTGCGCTGCTGGTCATTGGCAAATAGCCCATGAATGTAAGTACCGATCACATGGCCGTCGGCCGAGATCGCGCCTTCGGGCGATCCGTTGGCCAGACGAGCGAATGGCCGCGCGCGGTCCGCTCCCTCGGTCACGCCCATATGCATTTCGTAGCCCGAAAACGGCACGCCGTCGCGGGTTGCGCCGTGCACGGCCTCGAGCCGCTTGTCCGCGCAGAGTGTCGTCTCCACGTCGAGCAGCCCGAGGCCCCCAACCGCACCCGCGGGTCCTTCGATGCCGGCCGGATCGTGGATCGTGTGCCCCAGCATCTGGTAGCCGCCGCATAATCCGAGGACCGTACCGCCGCGGCGCACGTGCGCGGCGATGTCGATATGGAAGCCCGCCTCATGGAGCGCGGCGAGATCGGCGATGGTGGTCTTGGAACCCGGCAAAATGACAAGGTCGGCATCGCCTGGGAGCGCCGATCCCGGCCATATGCGCACAAGATCGACCGCGGGTTCGGCGTCGAGCGGATCAAGGTCATCGAAATTCGCGATGTGCGGCAGGATCGGAACCGCGATCCGGATTCGCGCCTTCGGTTTCGATGGCCGCGCATGATCGAGCGCCAGCGCATCCTCCGCCGGCAACCGCCACGCGTCGGAGAAGAACGGGATGAGGCCGAGCGACCGCCATCCGGTCGCGCGCGCGATCGTCGCCATGCCGTCGGCGAACAACGCAGGGTCGCCGCGGAACTTGTTGACGAGAAAGCCGCGGATCAGCGCCGCATCGTCCGCCGCTAGCACCATCTTGGTGCCAACGAGGCTTGCGATTACGCCGCCGCGGTCGATGTCGCCAATGAGCACGACCGGTATATCGGCCGCCCGCGCAAATCCCATATTGGCGATGTCGTTGGTGCGCAGATTTACTTCCGAGGCGCTGCCTGCGCCCTCGACGAGCACGACGTCGGCCGCGTTCGTCAATCGTGTGAAACTATCGAGCACGTAGGGCATCAAGTCCGGCTTCATCCGCTGATACGCGGAGGCCTTGGCCGTCCCACGGACGCGGCCTTGGACCACGATCTGCGCGCCGACCTCGCTCTGCGGTTTCAGCAGCACGGGGTTCATGTGCACGCTCGGCGGCGTGCGCGCCGCGCGCGCCTGCAGCGCTTGGGCGCGGCCGATTTCACCGCCATCCGCGGCGACCGCCGCGTTGTTGGACATGTTCTGCGGCTTGAACGGCCGCACGGCAAGCCCGCGCTTGACAAAGGCCCGCGCGAGGCCGGCGACGATCAACGACTTGCCGACATCGGAGCCCGTGCCCTGGAACATGAGCGCGCGGGCCGCCATGTCAGAACTCGATGCCGGGCTGCGCCTTCACGCCGACGGCGAAATGATGCTTCACGAGCGTCATCTCGGTGACGAGGTCGGCGGCCTCCATGAGCGCCGGCTTGGCGTTGCGGCCGGTGACCACGACATGGAGGCTTGGCCGGCGCGCTTTCAGCGTTGCCACCACGCGCGCAAGATCGAGATACGCGTAACGCAGCGCGATGTTGAGCTCGTCGAGAATCACGAGCCCGAATGTCGGATCGGCCATCAGCTCGATCGCCTTCGCCCAGGCGCCTTCGGCCGCCGCGATGTCGCGTTTAAGGTCCTGCGTCTCCCAGGTGAACCCCTCTCCCATCGTGTGCCAGGAAACCTGGTCGCCGAACGCCGCAAGGGCGTCGCGCTCCGCCGAGTGCCATGCTCCCTTGACGAACTGTATGACGCCGACGCGATGGCGCCGCCCGAGCATGCGCAGCGCCAGGCCGAAGGCGGCCGTGGATTTTCCCTTGCCGCTACCCGTGTGCACGATGAGAAGACCCTTCTCGATCGTCTTTTCGGCGACCTCGGCATCCTGCACCGCTTTCCGCTTCGCCATCTTGGCGCGATGACGTTCAGCCTCGGAATCGTCGACCATCCCGGTCATAAATTTCCCTTCACGACGAGCGGCAGCCCGGCGACGACGAGGACGACGCGGTCCGCCATCGCGGCGAGGCGCTGATTGAGGCGGCCCTGGAGGTCGCGGAAGCGACGGGCGAGCGCGTTGTCGGGAACGATCCCGAAACCGACTTCGTTGGCGACCAACACGACCGCCGCCGCCGGCCGCGCCAACGCTCCCTCGAGGCGCCCGATCTCGGCGTCAACGTCGGCGTCCGCGAGCAGCAGGTTCGAGAGCCACAACGTCAAGCAATCGACAAGAAGCGGCGCCTCGCCGCGCGCCGCAAGGGCGGCAACGAGATCATGTGGTGCCTCCACCGTCTTCCAGTCCGCGCCGCGCCGCGCCCGATGCAGGGCGATGCGCTCGGCCATCTCGGCGTCGCGCGCTTCTGCCGTCGCCAAATAAATCCAAGGGGGCGGCAGCGCCGTGATCAAACTCTCGGCGTAGCGGCTCTTGCCGGAGCGGGCGCCGCCGAGGACAAGCGTCAGCAACGAAACGCCGCGCTTCAAGCCGGACGGGCTCGCCCGAAGCGCACATAAAGTGCGCCGGTACTCAAGCCGAGCAGCGCCCAGAAAATCGCGTTGACCCCGAGCGATCGCGCCGCGAAGGACGCCGCGAGTTCAGGTGGCACTAGCCCGACGCCTTCGCCCGGATGCGGCGCGCCGATAAGATGCGGTGCGGCGATGACGGCGATCGCAATGGGGATAGCCCAAGCGCGCCACGCAAACACCAGGAGCCCCAATCCTACCAGCGTTGCCGCCATGGTGCCGATCCACCAAATCTGGCGGTGCACGAGGTCGGCCGCCGCCGCGCCCGGCAGCTCGGGCGGCAAGCCGAGGGCCGGCGCCAGCGCGAAAGCCGCGAAACCTGCCAATCCCCATAGCAGTCCTTCCCGCGCCGAGACCTCGCGTCCGCTCACCGCGAAAGCGCCGGCGAGCAGTAGCGCGCAGCCCACAGAGGTAAGGGTGGTTGCAATCGTGGTCAGCAGCGCACGCAAGGCGAGGTTTTCGTCGCCGGCTGAAGCGTACGCTGCCTGATGTTCATGCGCCTGCGCCGATCCGACAAGCGCGCCGAGTTTCGAGACGACACTCACGACGTCTTTGCCGAAGTCCGGCGCCGGTAGCTGCAATTGCGCGTGCTTGTGCGCGTCAAGGGCGCCATTTTCGTACCTCTCGGCTGCGAGGATGAGCGGCACCAGCGCGACGTGCTGGAGTGCCGCGATCAGCAAGCCGACACCCACGCCGGCGCCGATCGCGGTCGCAAAAATCCGCTGAAACATTGATGCCCCTCAGTGACAGGGGAAACTGATGGCGTGGCGCGTATTGTGCGCGGCGTCGTGAATCGCCTGGATTGGCGCGAAGCCGGTAACACCGATAAACACGATCCCAAGCAGGATCGCAGCGATGCCGTAGCGCAGAGCGTCGCGTTGAACTGCGGGAAGCGAAACTGCTTTGGTCAGGCTGGACATGAACTTCCCCTTCGTCCTCCACCCGAGGACGTGTTGACGGTTGCCGTCGTCGGCAGGTTTCCTGGCTCGCGGGTCGTGGCCTCTCTCGGCCTTCCCGGAGCACCCGCGGCTCCAGTGGCAGTTCGAGAGGGGCTCGCCGCTTACAGTTGCGGGGGCAGCCGCGGCTTCGGGCAAGACCCTCACCGCGTTCCCTTTTGCGTCCCGCGGGGGCGGGAACCGACGACTCTTGCACTATAGCCGCTGCCGAGAGCGCCGCAAGGCGCAAGCATGAACACACGTTGACAAAGCTCCGCCGGCTCCGTTTAGTGGCGGCGATCGACGGTCTCTTCATCAGAGAAGAGCGAAAAGGGAATGCGGTGCGGAACGCTGGTTCCAAATCCGCGGCTGCCCCCGCAACTGTAAGCGACGAGCCTGTGCCACATAGCCACTGGGGCTGACCCGGGAAGGCGGTGACGGGCGGTGACCCGCGAGCCAGGAGACCTACCGTCGATTCGATTGTGCGCTGGGCGGGGTGCCTCGGCGACGGTTGAACTTCGGCTGTGGAGACCGGATTCACCGGTTGAGGCCATTCGCGCACCCGAGTCCCGGCGAATCACGCCAAGGAGTGACACGGGTGACGCTGACCGACATTGCACAAGACACCAAGTCCGAGACGGAAGCCGCCCTCTCGACGACGATCTATGTCTGCATCACATGCCGGCGCCCCGGCGATCCCGAGGATGCGCCGCGTCCCGGAACCGCACTTGCCGGAGCGACCGCGCGCGCGGCCGAAGG
The DNA here is from genome assembly GCA_022844485.1 of Xanthobacteraceae bacterium. Lineage (GTDB taxonomy): Bacteria > Pseudomonadota > Alphaproteobacteria > Rhizobiales > Xanthobacteraceae > JALHLQ01. Next base: position 3,546 of record JALHLQ010000040.1, on the reverse strand, counting down.
CACTGGCGTCGCCGTGCGGCGGGTGCGCTGCCTCGCCAACTGCAAGCGCGGCCTCAGCGCCGCCATGAAGCGGGACGGCGCATGGACCTACGTGTTCGGCGACTTGGTGGCGACGCGGGATGCGGCTGCCCTGGTCGAAGGTGCCCGTCTGCTCGCAGACGCCGCCGACGGCCTGATGCCGTGGCGTGGCCGGCCCGAGCCGCTGAAGCGCGGGCTGATCGCCCGCGTGCCGCCGCTCGACTTCGAGGAGGCCGAATGACCCTCGCCCGTATTCCTTGCACCATCGTCACCGGCTTTCTTGGCGCCGGCAAGACCACGCTGATCTGCCATATCCTGGCCAATGCCGGCGGGCGGCGGCTCGCCGTCATTGTCAACGAATTCGGTGATGTCGGCATCGACGGCGAGATCCTCAAGGGTTGCGGCGACGCCGCCTGCCCGGAGGAGAACATCGTCGAGCTCGCCAATGGCTGCCTGTGCTGCACGGTGGCCGACGAGTTCGTGCCGGCGCTCGACGCCATCCTCGCACGCGAGCCCAAGGTCGAGCATATCGTGATCGAGACCTCCGGACTTGCGTTGCCTAAGCCCCTGGTGCAGGCGTTCCACTGGCCGGCGATCAGGAGCCGCGTCACCGTCGATGGGGTGGTCGCGGTGGTCGACGGCGCCGCGCTCGCGGCGGGGCGCGTCGCCGACGATCTCGACGCGTTGGCCCGCCAGCGCGTTGCTGATGAAGCACTCGATCATGACGATCCGATCGGGGAGGTGTTCGCAGACCAAATCGCCTGCGCCGACCTCGTCGTGCTCAACAAGCGCGACCTCATCGACGCCGCCGGCTTGGAGAAGGCGATGACGGCGGTCACCGGCGTGCTGCCGCGCGCGGTGAAGGTGGTTCCCACGTGGGAGGGCCGCATCGACGCGGCGGCGCTGCTCGGGCTTGGCGTCGGCACCGAGGCCGACATCGCGAACCGCCGCACCCGCCACGACGACGAGTCGGAGCACAACCACGACGACTTCGACAGCTTCGTCGTCACCGTGCCGGAGATCGCCAACCCGGCCGCATTCGCCGATCTCGTCGCCAAGGTGGCCGGGGCGGCAGGTGTGCTGCGGGTCAAGGGTTTTGCGGCGGTGGCGGCCAAGCCGATGCGGCTCTTGGTGCAGGCGGTCGGCTCGCGCGTCAACCACCAGTACGACCGGGCCTGGGCGGCGTCGGAGCCACGCGAAGGCCGCCTAGTCGTGATCGGCCTCAAGGGGATCGACCGCGCCGCCATCACGCGCGTGTTGATCGGCTGACCCTATGCACCTGCTCACGACCAGCTCCACCTCCCTCGACGAGATCGTCCAGCCGGTCGATCTCGAGCAGACGCCGGGGGATGTCGTGGTGCTCTCGTTCGCGGACAGCGACCTCACCGGGCTTTCCGCCGCCTGGGCGGCCGAGCGCGATGCCCTGCCGAGCGTGCGGCTCGCCTCGTTGCGCGATCTGCGCCACCCGATGTCGGTCGATCTGTGGATCGATCGCGTCGGCGCACACGCCAAGGTGATCCTGGTGCGTCTGCTCGGTGGGCTCGATTGGTGGCGCTACGGCGTCGACCGGCTCGCGGCGCTCGCGCGCGAACGCGGCATTGCGCTCGCGCTGTTGCCAGGGGAGGATCGCGACGACCCGCGCCTCGCCGAGGCCTCGACCCTGCCGGCGCACGAGCTCGACGCGCTGCTCGCGTTTTTCCGCGCGGGAGGACGGGAGAACCTGCGCGCGCTGCTGCGCCGGCTCGCGCGTCACGCCGGCGCGCCGCTCGAGGCGCCGGCGCCGCGCCCGCTAATGCGCTGCGCGGCGTATCTTCCGGGCGAGGGCGCGATCGATCTCGACAGCCTGGCCGCGCGGCTCGCCCCCGGCCGGCCGGCGATCCCGATCCTGCTCTACCGTTCCATGCTGCTCGCCGCCGACACCGCGCCGATCGACGCGCTCTGCGCGGCGCTCGCCGCGCGCGGGCTGGCGCCCGCGCCGCTGGTGATCCCGAGCCTCAAGGATGCCGACGCGGCGGATTTCGTGCGCGCGGCGCTGACGCGGCTTAAGCCGGCGGTGGTGGTTACGACGACCGCGTTCGCCGCCGGCGATGGCGGCGAGACGCCGCTCGATCATGTCGGCGCGCCGGTACTACAGGCTTTGATCGCCACCACCAAGCGCGACGCCTGGCACGACAGTCCACGCGGCCTGGGCGCCGCCGATCTCGCCATGCACGTGGTGCTGCCGGAACTCGACGGCCGCGTGCTCGCCGGCGCGCTTGCGTTCAAGCACCCGCTGCCGAAGGAGGAGGGACTCGCCTTCACCGCGCTGGCCAACCGGCCGGAGCCGGATCGCGTGACCATGGTCGCCGACCGCGTCGCGTCGCTGGTTCGGCTGCAGGCGACGCCGCGCGCGCAGCGGCGCGTCATGGTGCTGATGCCCGATTATCCCGGCGCGGCCGGGCGCACCGGTTACGCGGTCGGGCTCGACGTCCCGGCAAGCGTCGTCGCACTGCTGTCCGATCTTGCCGCTGCGGGCTATGCGGTGGCCGATGCGCCCATGTCGTCGCGCGCGCTGCTCGATCGACTCGATGCCGGCGATGCGGACGCGGCGCTCTCGATCGACCGCTATGAAACATGGCTGGCGAAGATGCCGGACGATGCGGTCGCGCGCGTGCGCGCCGCCTGGGGCGAGCCGGCGCTCGATCCCGACGTTCGCGACGGCGCCTTTTGCTTCCGCGCGCGCGCCTTCGGCAACATCCTCGTCGCGCTGCCGCCCGATCGCGGGCGCTTGGCCGAACGCCGCGCCGACTACCACGACCCGGCATTGCCGCCGCGCCACGCGCTGGTCGCCTTCGGCCAGTGGCTGCGCCACGTCGCCGCGGCTGACGCGCTCGTACACATGGGCGCGCACGGCACGCTGGAATGGCTGCCCGGCAAAGCGGTGGCGCTGACCGCGTCCTGCTTCCCCGAGATCGTGCTCGGCGCGCTGCCGGTGATCTATCCGTTCATCGTCAACAATCCGGGCGAGGCGGCGCAGGCCAAGCGGCGCATCGCCGCCGTCACCATCGGCCACGTGCCGCCGCCGCTGGTGGCGACCGAGTTGTCCGGCGAGGCGCGCGCACTGGAGCGGCTGGTCGACGAATATGCCCAGGCCGACGGCCTCGACCCGCGCCGGCGCGGGCAACTGGCCAAGCTGATCGTGGAGACCGCGCAACGCAGCTCGCTCGCGCGCAACGTCGGCATTGCGGCGGTTGAGGACGACGAGGCGCTGCGCCGCATCGACGCCTGGCTGTGCGACCTCAAGGACCTCGCCATCAAGGACGGGCTGCACGTGTTCGGCCGCGCGGCGGCCGACGCCGATCCGGATTGGCGGGCGAGCGCCGAGGCCGAGCGCGCCGCGCTCGGCGCCGCGCTCGACGGCAAGCACATCGCGCCCGGGCCGGCCGGCTCGCCCGCCCGCGGGCGGCGCGACGTGCTGCCGACCGGCCGCAACCTCTTCACCGCCGATCCGCGCACGCTGCCGACGCCGACCGCCATGGACCTCGGCCG
>JALHLQ010000039.1 GCA_022844485.1 Xanthobacteraceae bacterium | reverse complement strand
CGACGACGCCATCGAGGCCGAAGCCCAGGCGCAGGCCATCTGCATGCAGACCAAAGACTACGAGCGCGCCTACGAGGCCTTCGTCAACAAGAAGAAGCCGGTCTTCGAAGGCAATTGAGCGGACGCGAGTTCATCCGCTGTGGCAGATCATAGGCGGGCAAAAGCGCGTTTGCCCTGCGCGGTCAGCACCGGATTGAGCATGAGATTGAGGCCGCGGTCGACATAGTCGTCAAGCGACATCAGGTTCCGGAATCGCCACGCCTTGAGCGCCCAGGCATGCGAGAACATCACGATCTGATACGTGAACAGTTCGATGTCCACCGGTTCGAACAGACCGGCCTTCACGCAATCCTGGATGCAGGCGGCGATCAACTTGTTGGTCTCGACCTCTTTCTCTTTGATCAGGTTGCGCCGGTTCTTGCGAAGCGATTTGGTCTCCCGGTAGGTGAGAACTGTGGCGTCGACCCGCTCGCCGTTGACGACGCAGTATGCGCGCACCGCGGTGCAAAACCGCTTGAGCGGATCGTCGATCCCGTCGATGGCCTCGGGAATGCTTCGCGCATAGCTGTCAAGCACTTCGACGATCGCGAGAAAGAGGACATCCTCCTTGTCCGAAACGTATTGATAGATGAGCCCGATGCTCACATTCGCTCGCTTGGCGATGTCGCGGATGGTGGTGACGTGATAGCCGTGTTTGCCGAACAGCTCGATCGCGGCTTTGATGATCTGGCCGCGCCGCTTCTCGATGAGCTCGGGCACCTCGACCTTGCTCTTGACAATCATGCTCATCGATTTTGTCCACGTCCTCTGACGATACCGCCGGAACGTTCAAAGGCTGTGATCACGGCATTTCCTATGGAGAAGATTTGAGAACGGTGGCCGCCGTCGGCGGCCACCGGGATCCGGCCGATCAGAACGCGGCCATTTTGCACGTCCCGCTCGGCGGGGGCGTCGCCTGCTCGGTCGGGATCGAAGTTGTGATGATGGGCCGCAGCTTGCCTCCGTGTTCGCCGATGTAGCCGAAGTAGTTCGGCCCGGCCATCTGATGGTCTTCGGCCCGGATCGTCAGCTTGCCGAGGATCGTATCAAAGGTGCCGCCCCGCATTGCCTTCGCGATATCGAGCGGCTTGGCGCTCTTTGAGCGCTCGACGGACTGGAAGATGACCTGCATGCCGAGATAGGTCTCGCCCTCGAAATTGGTCGGCTCGTCGCCGTTGTATTTTTTCTTCCAGGCTTCGACAAAGGCCTTGTTTTGCGGCGTATCGAGCAGGGAGCTGTAGTTGATGATGCCCCAGATGCCCTTCGAGACTGCGCCCAGCGTCTTGACATTGTTATCCGTCACGAAGCTCACGCTCGCGACGAAAACCTTGTCCAGCAGACCAAACTCTTTCGCCTGGTTGGCGAAATTGATGGCATCACGTCCGGCGAGCGCCACCCACAAACCTTCGGCTCCGGACGACCTGATCTGCTGGATGAACGGCGCGTAGTCATTCGAGCCGAAAGGCGAATAGATCTCGGCGACGATCTGCTTGTTGTGCGCCTTGGCGGCTTCGACGAAACTTCGCCCGGAGTCGCGTCCCCAAGCGATGTCGGCGGCCAAGACCGCCCACTTCATCTCCTTGCGCGACCCGAGCCAGGGTTTCACGACGGCCGCGTCCTGGGCATCCTGCTTGTTGACGCGGAACATGCGCGGCACGCACGAGTCGCCCGTGAGCTTGTCGCTCTTGTTGATGGTGGAGACATAGAGCGCATCCCAGCGCTCGAGCATGGGAGCCATGGCCAGCCCCTCGCCTGAGGCAATGGTTCCGGTCAGTATCTTGTATCCCTCGAGCGCAAGCTTTTCCGCCTGCCGGCGCGCGACGTCGGGCTTCGCTTCCGTGTCGAGAATCTTGATCTCGACCTTGCGGCCCGACACGCCTCCCTTGGCGTTGGCCTCGGCGGCCGCAAACTCGACCGCGCGCACGGCCTCCGCGCCGAGCCCGGCATAGGTGCCGGTCAGCGCCGTCGGCACGCCGATCTTCAGCGTCTCCTGCGCAATTGCAAAGCCGGTTTGAACGGCGAGAGCGGATGCGCCGCATAGTCCCAGCATCAACCATCGATTCCTTGGCATGTTTCTCTCCTTCTCTTCTCTATTGCGACCTTCACACGGCGACGTGTCTTTGAAGACTCTCCAGCGAAAGACCGGCAAGCTGCCCCTCTTCGACAATCGATCCCTTGGACAGCACGTAATATCGCTCGGCCACGCGGTGAACGAGCCCGAAATGCTGCTCGATCAACAGGAGCCCCGTTCCCGAATCCGCAAGTTTGCGCAACACTGCCGCCAATTCGTCGACGATGACCGGCGCCAAACCTTCGCTCAGCTCGTCGAGCACCAGAAGCAGAGGATTGGCCATGAGCGCGCGGCCGATCGCCAGCATTTGCTGCTGACCTCCGGAGAGTGACGTTCCCGGCGTGCCGGCCCGCTCCCGCAGAATCGGAAAGAGATCGAAGACGCGGTCAATCGTCCACGGCTTGTCGCGGCCTGCCGCCGCTCCGAGGATTAAGTTCTCGCGCACCGTGAGATTCGGAACGATGCGCCGCCCCTGAGGAACGACGGCGATGCCGAGCCGCGCCGCGGTGAAATGACGGATCGAGGCGGCCCTTTCTCCAAGAAGCCTGACCTCTCCGCTGATGAGTCTCGCGGCTCCGACGAAGGTGTTGACGATCGTCGTCTTGCCGACCCCGTTGCGGCCGAGAATGGCGACGCGTTCGCGCTCCCGAATGGCCAGGTCAATGCCGTGCAGGATGCGGGCATCCCCATATCCCGAAACGACGGCGCTGAATCCGAGCAATTCGTTCATGCCGCGCTTCCGAGATAGGCCTTGATCACTTCAGGCGTGCCGCGGATCGCTGCCGGCGTTCCCTCCGCGAGCACTGCACCGAGATGCAGGACCGTGATGCGATCGCAGATCGAAAATACGACATCCATGTCGTGCTCGACCAGAAGGACGGTCACTTTCCATCGAGCGGCAAGGTCCTTGAGCGTATGGGCGAGCTCGATCGACTCCTTGATCGACAAGCCCGCGGCGGGCTCGTCGAGCAACAGCACTTTCGGCCGGCCGATCAAGGCGAGCGCCAAATCGAGACGGCGCTGATCCCCGTAAGAAATGTCGGCGGCACGGTATCCAGCGAAAGGTGCGAGACTGAGCTCGGCCATGATCTCCTTGACGTTGGGCAGTTCGGCGCGTCGTGCGGCGATCTCGAGTTGATCGGCGACGTTCAAATCGGGGAATATGTTTGTGCGCTGGAAGGAGCGCGCTAAGCCTGCCCGGCGCCGCTCCTGAATCGACAACTTGCCGATGTCCTTGCCGAACATCGTCACCGTGCCGCTCCATCGCGAGGCTCGCCCGGAGAAGACATCGATCAGGGTCGATTTGCCGGCGCCGTTCGGTCCGATCAAGCCTCGGATTTCGCCGGGCGCAATCTGCAAGTTGACGGACCTCAACGCGAAAAAACCGCCGAACGAACGCGAAATGTCTATTCCTTCGAGGGCATGCATGTCAGGCGCCCGATTTCGCTCGGCGCCAGCCGAACTGCGCAAGCGCGCCGCCCAAACCGACCGGCAGCAACACGGTGACGACGATGAGAACGATCCCGATAATTCCCTGCCAATGCTCCGTCAGGTTTCCGGCGATGTCCTTGGCAAAGAAGAAAATGATCGCGCCGAAGGCAGGACCCCAGATCAATTTTGGGCCGCCAATGATCGCCATGATCAGCGCCGATCCCGACAGGCTCCAATGCAGAATGTCCGGCGATACAAAGGAATTGTACAAGGTGAACAGCACGCCTGCGAGGGCGACGATGAACGCGGAGAGCGCGAAGACCAGGGCGCGCGGAACGATCGTCTCATAGCCGATGAAGCGGGCGCGCTCCTCGTTCTCGCGGATCGCGGCGGTGAGCCGGCCGAACGGCCGGCGGGCGAGCAGGGATAATGCGAACAGCGCCAGCACGAGTATGATCCAGCAGATGACGAACATGCTCTGCGGACGCTGAAACCAGGAGACGCTCAGGCCGAAAATCTGCGGCGGAAGATTCACCGCCAGCCCGTCCTCGCCGCCCGCGACGTGCCGCGCCTTCATGGCGAATTCATAGAACGCCTGCCCGACCGCCAGTGTGAGCATGGAAAATGCGACGCCTGGGATTCGCACGATCACCAGCCCGAGCAAGAAGGCGAGCGCGGTGGGCAGCGCCAGGGCTAAGAGGATGGCGACCTCCGATGTTGCCACCCCGTGCCTGAGCGATAGCGCGATGATGTAGCCCGCAAGCCCGTAGAACGCGGCATGTCCAAAGCTGACCGCCCCGTTCTGCCGGATGAGAAACCCCACGCCCGTCGCCAGCACGCCTGTGATCACCGCCTGAGTCATCAGCGTCATGAGGAGGTTGGACTGGATCAGAAACGATCCGAGGACGCCGGCTGCGATGGCGATGCCCGCGGCAAGCGCCCCCTTGAGCAGAGCATGGGACGGGCCCGCGGCCGCGCTCACGTGTGGCTCCCCGCAACCCCGGTCGGCCGCCAGATGAGCACCGCGACCATCAACAGAAACGGGATCATTGTCGCGGCCCACGGGACGTAAACGAGGCCGAAATTGTGCAGTTGCCCGATCGCAAGAGCGGCGATGAACGCGCCGGAGAAACTGCCCAGCCCGCCAACCACGACCACGATGAACGACTCGATGAGAATATAGCTGCCCATCGACGGGGACAGCGCGAGCAATGGGGCGGAAACGGTCCCCGACAATCCGGCCAGGGCCGCCCCCAACGCCACCACGATGACGCTGACCCGATCGGTATTGACTCCCTGCATCGCCGTCGTCACCGGGTCGGCGCTGGCTGCGCGTACGTAGAGCCCGATCCGGCTGACTCGCAGCCATACGGACAGGCCCAATGCGACGAGAGCGGCGATCGCGATCACGACCAGCCGGTACAGCGGGAAGCCCTCGCCGAAGATCGTAACGGATCCGGCAAAGATCGCCGGCGCCGGCATCGAGAGATAGTCCTTGCCCCAAACGGTTTGCGCAAAATCCTCCAGAACGAGCAGAAGCCCGAAGGTGACGAGCACGGTGACGATGGGGTCCTCTCGCTGCAGCGGCTGGAAGACGATAATATCGAGGAGGGCGCCGAGCAGGGCCAGCACGATCACCGCGATCAGGATCGCGCCCCAGAACCCGCCCAGAGCGAGCACGCTGAAGCCGACATAGGCGCCGATCATGAACAAGCTGCCATGCGCAAAATTCACGACGCGCCGCAGCCCAAAGATCAGCACGAGTCCCACGGACACGATGTAGAGAAGACCGCCGTAGACGAGTCCGTTGAGGAACTGGACGAGCATGCGCTAGCCGCCGTGTCGGGTTTCGACGACTGACGGCGACGGATGACGAACCTTCGCGACCATGCGCGGCGCTCTCCCCTCCCCCAGTCGACGAATGCTTGAATTCGTCTGATTATTTTCGTTGAATGATGGTTCATTCAGTCTGGGCTTGTCAATACGGCGCCGAAAAAAGGTCGGCTTCTCCGAGACTCGTCACGAAATCGGGCGCCGAAAGCGGCAAAGATATCCACGAGGCGCGCATACGCGGGAGGAATCCAATGTTCCATCACATCGTGCTCATGCGCCTCGACAACGTCGATCAAACGTTCCTTGCGCGCGTGCGCGGCTATGAACAGCGCATCCGGGCCGAGCTTCCCTTTGTTCGATCCTATCATTTCGGATCAAACCGCGCGTCCCGCTCGCAAGGCCTAACTTGGGCAGTCGTGAGCGTATTCGACACGGCAAGCGACCACGATCGCTACCAGGCTTCCGACGTCCACCAGGAGATGAAGGCGTTCATGAGCCCTCATATCGCCGACATCGTGGCTTGTGATTTCGACAGCGAGGAGACGCCCGCGCCATGACAAGCGAGCCCCCGCCCGGCAAGCGCAAGGACGATTTCGTCTGGCACCCTTCGCAGGACTTCAAGAATGCGAGCAACTGGGCTGCGTTTCTTCGGACACAGGGGCTTCCCGATTATTCCGCGCTGGAACGCCGGGCTTCGACCGATCCCGACTGGTTCTGGGACGCGTTGATCGGTTATCTCGGAGTCGAATTCATAAAGCCCTACCGACAGGCCCTTGATCTGTCGGACGGCCTGCCATGGCCCCGCTGGTGCGTGGGCGGGACCACGAACATCACCCTGAGCCTGCTCGACCGGCATGGCGCGGCTGGGCGCGGGGGGCATACGGCTCTGATCTGGGAAGGGGAAGATCGCGCCCAACGCACGCTCACTTATGCCGAGCTGGCGGATGAGGTCGGCCGGTTGGCGGCGGGCCTGACGGCGCTCGGCATCGCGAAGGGCGAGGCCGTCGGCATTTACATGCCGATGATTCCGGAAATGGTCGTGGCTTTTCTCGCACTATCGCGACTCGGCTGCATCGTGCTGCCTTTGTTTTCAGGATTTGGGGCAGGCGCAATCGCGACGCGGCTGAACGACGCCGAAGCCGTGGCGGTGATCACGAGCGACGGCGCGCTTCGGCGCGGCCGCTCCGTGATGATGAAGCCGGTGCTCGACGAGGCGGCGCAGAATATTCCCACTCTCCGGCACGTGATTGTCGCCCCTCGCCTCCGGGCGGATCTCGGAATGGAGGAAAGGCGGGACATCTGGTGGGACGATCTCGTGCGCGGCCGCGATCCCGACTTCCCGGCGACCGAAGTTCCGGCCGAGCACACGCTGATGGTCGTCTATACGTCCGGGACGACGGGGAAGCCCAAAGGCACGGTTCATACTCACTGCGGCTTCCTCACGAAGACCGGTGAAGATTTCATCTTGTGCTTTGACCTGAAGCCAAGCGATCGGCTGCTGTGGATGACTGATTTCGGATGGCTGGTCGGACCCGTGCAGATCACGGCCGCGCTGCTCGCGGGCGCGACGCTGGTGATCGCCGAGGGAACGCCGGACTTTCCTGAACCGGGCCGGCTATGGCGGCTCGTGCAGGATCATCGGATCAGCTTGCTCGGCATCGGCCCAACGGTCGCGCGCATGATGATGCGCCATGGCGCTGTCGAGACGGACCGGTACGACCTCTCGTCGCTCCGGCTCGCCGCATCGACCGGCGAGCCATGGGACCCGGATTCGTGGACATGGGTCTTCGACCATGTCCTCCGGCGGCGCGGACCGCTGATGAATTATTCAGGCGGCACGGAGCTCGGCGGTATCGTCGCGACGAACGTCTTGTTTCCGATCAAGCCCGCAAGCTTCTCGGGCCCGATCCCCGGCACCGGAGCGGATATCGTCGACGCCGAAGGGCGCAGTGTCGGACCAGGCGAGGTTGGCGAGCTCGTCATGCGCGAGGCGTGCATCGGCACGACGCGCGGACTCTGGCGCGACCGCGACCGCTATCTCGACACGTATTGGCGACAGATTCCTGGAATGTGGGTTCATGGCGACTGGGCCTCGCGCGATGCTGACGGCTGCTGGTACATCCACGGCCGATCCGACGATACGATCAAGATCGCGGGCAAGCGCACCGGCCCCGCCGAAATCGAGGCGCTGCTTCTCGCCACCCGCCGCGTCACAGACGCCGCGGCTGTTGCGGTCCCGGACGAGGTGAAGGGTTCGAGCGTGGTGTGCGCGGTGATCCCCGGGGCCGGAGAGGCGGCCGGACCCGGACTCGCCGAAGCGCTTTCCGACGCAGTAAGCGGCGGGCTCGGTTCAGCTTTCCGGCCGAAGCGCATCTTGTTCGTCGACGATCTTCCCCGCACGCGCAACATGAAAACGATGCGCCGTGTCGTCCGGGCCGTGCTCGTCAACGAACCGCTCGGCGATCTGACTGCGCTCGTCAATCCCGAGGTGATTGACAAGTTGCGGGCAGCGGTTCGGACGCAGATGATGTGAATGGAGGATCAAAAGAGCGATCGATGCGGCTGAAAGAACGAGTGGCGCTCATCACCGCCGCCGGAGGACCGATGGGACGGGCGATCGCCGATCGGTTTGCCCGCGAGGGGGCATCGCTCGCGATGGCGGATATTTCGGGCAGCCGATTGAACGAAGCGGCCGCCCGCATCGCGCCGAATCTGCAGCCCGGGCGGCAGCTCCTTGCGGAGCGCGCCGACGTCACCAGCGCCGAAGAAGCGAAAGCCCTGTCCGAGAAGACACTCGCCAGGTTCGGACGAGTCGACATCCTGGTGAACGTCGTGGGCGGCATAAAGGCGAAGACCTTGTTTGAGCCCATGCTGTCCATGCAGGAGAACCGTTGGGATGCGACCTTCGCTCTCAACCTGAAAGCCAATCTGCATCTCACGCGCCTGATCGCGCCGGGAATGATCGAAGGCCGATACGGCAAGATCATCAACTTCGCATCGATCAACTACTCCGGCGAAAGCGGAAGCGCCGATTACAGTGCAGCCAAAGCCGCCGTCGCTTCGCTCACGCGCACCCTCGCGATCGAGTTGGCGCCTCATGTCAACGTGAACTGTGTTGCGCCGGGAACAATCCGGACTAGCGTCATGAACAGAATGACGGACGAAGAGACGAGGTATTACGCGTCCAAGCCGCTCCTCAAACGTCTGGGCGAGCCAGAAGACGTGGCCAACGCCTGCCTGTTTTTCGCGAGCGACGAATCCTCGTACATTACCGGGCAAATTCTGGCCGTGTCGGGCGGCGTGTGGCCCGCGCTTTGATCATGCGCGACGAAGTGCCGAACGGCCGCAGGCCGACGCAAAGCGCCGAGCTACTGAGCGAGGAAACCCCCGTCGACCGTAAGGACGTGTCCCGTCGTCATGGACGCCATGGGACTCGCGAGGAACAGGATTGCGGCGGCGACCTCTTCCGGCTCCGCGATGCGCCCCAGCGGCATCAGGGCTTGAATCCGGCCGAATGCCTCCGGGTCCTTGGTGAGCGCTCCGATGAAGGAGGTGCGCACCCAAGTCGGCGCAACCGCGTTGACGCGCACTCCGGCAGGCGCGAGTTCGACCGAAAGCGCACGGGTAAGATTCACCAGCGCGCCCTTGCTCGCCTTGTAAGCAGGATTCGGATAGGGGCCGCCGCCTGAGAGACCCATGATGGAGGCGACGTTCACGATGGCCCCGCCGCGAGGCGGAATCATCCGCCGCGCCGCCTCGCGGGAGCAGAGGAACGCGCCGGTCACGTTGACTCGTTGCACCAGCTCCCATTCCTCCAGGGAGAGATCGGTCAGCGCCTTGCGGATGGAAACGCCGGCGTTGTTCACCAGAATGTCGGGCGCGCCATGTGTCGCCTCGATCTTTGCGAACGCCTTGGCCACCGCCGCTTCGTCCGTCACGTCGAAAGCGAGGGCATGCGCCGACAGGCCGTCCCCTCTGAGCGCGGCGGCGACGGTTTCCGCCGCGGCCTCGTCTCGATCAGCAACGATGGCAACCGCTCCTTGATCGGCGAGGGCGCGGCAGGTTGCGGCCCCTATCCCGCCCGCGGCCCCGGTCACGGCCGCAATCTTCCCGGTCAGATCGAGAGGTGACGCCATCTGCAAGATCCTCGGAGTGAGTGCACCGAGGGGGTGGTGCTGGAAAGGAGCGATTTGGTGGGCGCACCAGGGCTCGAACCTGGGACCCGCTGATTAAGAGTCAGCTGCTCTACCAACTGAGCTATGCGCCCGTCCGTGTGGGGGATGCCCGCGCGGAGCGTGGGGTGCTGTAGCAAAGCACCCCTCCCCTGTCCAGCAACGCTGAGGGAAGGACGCTGCACGGCTGACACGGGATGTTCAGGGCGACCAGGGAAGGTGGGACCGCGCCCCGCAGAGTCGGCGCGCGGTCATGCGCCCTGAAAATGCGATCACTTACATCCGCTGTCCCGGGCCGCCGGGTCCCATGCCACCGCCAGGTCCCATGCCGCCGCCGGGTCCCATGCCGCCGCCGGGTCCCATGCCGCGTCCTGGACCCATGCCGCGCCCTGGACCGAACCCACCATCGCCATTGTCACTCCAACGATGTCCAAACCCGCGTCCGGCCATCATGCCCATGCCGCCGCCACCCATGCCGCCGCGCATCAAGAAGGCGATCCGCCGCTTTTGGTTGTCGTCGAGCGTCTGGTAAAGGGGCGCGGCGGCGTCGGCGAGCCGCTGCATCGCGGTCGCGCCCTCGGCCATGCCTTGCGACCTGAGGCGCAACCGCTGAATCGGATCGGACAACGACAACTGCTCGCGCATGGTGCTCATGCGCTCGAAGCGCTGTTTCGCGGCCTCGCGCATCGCCTGTTCCACCGCCGGCCAAAGCTTCTCCTGTTCGGGGGTCAGCCGAAGCGCGGCGCGCGCCGCAGCAACGCGAGCATCGGCAAACGCGGCTGCGTCTTCCGCCGTCGGCTGCCAACGCTGAAATTGATCGACGTCGCGGCGTGGCGCATCGCCTTGGCCGCCTGGCTGTTGTGCATAGACAAATGATGTCCCGGCGATTGCGATCATCGCTGCGCCGGCAGTGAGGGCCTTCCACATGGAAACCTCCATTCGCTCAAGTCGCTCCCGAGCGCCAATGAACGCCTCTCTTTGCAGCGCAGCAAGTTACGGTTACGTCATGATTACGCGCTTGTAACTTGACGCTTCGCTCGCTCACGCAGCCTTGAATCGGTATTCGGTTATCTGGCGGTAAACCGCGCCGGGCGACAAAATCGTGTCCGGAAAATGCGCGCGGTTCGGGCCATCCGGAAAGCGCTGCGGCTCGAGACACAGTCCCGCATTCGCGCCGTAGCGCACGCCGTCAAGGCCTAAGACGGGCGGAGCCAGCATGAAGCCGTCATACACCTGCAATCCCGGCTCCGTGGTCCATACCTCGAGCGACAGACCGCTGTCACGCGAGGCGAACGTGCCGGCATAGGCCAGCATCTGATCGGCCAAGCCTGCCGCCCCCGTGCGCGTTCGCCGCAACACGAAATTGATGTCGTAGTGAAACGCTTCGCCGTGTTCTATAAAGCGCACCGGCCGCGCTTGGCGGAAATCGTAAGGAGTCCGTTCGACCGACCTGATCTCCCCCGTTGGAATCAGATCCCCGTCGGTCGGCGTGTAGAAGTCCGCATCGAGCTGCAACGCGTGATCGAGGATCGAGGGCGACCCATCGAGATTGAAGTAGGAATGGTGGCAAAGATTGACCGGCGTCTTCGCGTCGCTAGTTGCCGTAAGCTCGACGCGCAGTGTCGAACCGATCAGACGATAGATGCACGTCGCGACGAGAGCGCCGGGATAGCCCTGATCATCGTCCAGCGACAGCAGCGTGAAGGCGGCCGACCGCTCGGCATGAGCCGCAAGATGCCAAACGCGCTGGCTGAACCCCTTCCCGCCACCGTGGAGGCTGTGCCGGCCGTCCTGATTGAGCGAGAGCTGATACGCCTTGCCGCCAAGGCGAAACCGGCCATGGGCGATCCTGTTCGCATACCGTCCCACAATCGCGCCGAAATAGGGCGAATGTTCCGCATACGCCGCGAGCGTATCAAACCCGAGCACGACCCGCTGCGGCCGGCCCTCTCTCCCGCGCACGTGCAGGTCGCGCACGACCGCGCCATAGCTGATGAGCTTCGCCTCGGCGCCTGCCTCCGAACAAATGGTCACCTCATCGACCGGCTGCGCTCCGATCTCTCCGAAACGGCGGATCTTCATGACTGGTGTTTTCCTGCGCCTTGCGCAGGGAGAACCGGCGGAACAGAACATCTGTTCCGCACCTGCTTCGCCCTTTCCCGCAGGCGGAGAGGGGGCGGATTCACTCCGCCGCTGTTGCGTGGATCCGCCCGGCGCCCTTGGCGGCGAGCTTGTTGAGCGCCGCGATGTAAGCCTTCGCCGACGCAACCAGCGTATCGGGATCGGCCGCGCGTGCGGTGACGCTGCGCCCGTCCTCGGGATCTTCGAGCCGCACCGACACCTCCGCTTGCGCGTCGGTGCCTTCGGTCACGGCATGGACCTGGTACAACGCGAGCTTCGCCTCGTGCGGAATGAGCTTGTGGATCGCGTTGAACGTCGCGTCCACCGGCCCGTTGCCGGTCGATTGCACCGTGCGATGCACCCCGTCGATGTCGAGCGTAAGCGTCGCCGATTGCGGCCCCATCGTGCCGGCGATCACGGTCAGCGCCACGACGCGGATACGGTTCTGCGCGGTCGCGATCTCTTCGTCGACCAAAGCTTCGATGTCCTCGTCATAGACGTGCTTCTTGCGATCGGCGAGATCCTTGAAGCGCAAGAATGCGTCTTCGAACTCGTTGGCACCGAGCTCGTAGCCGAGCTGCTTGAGCTTGTCGCGGAACGCATTGCGTCCCGA
Source organism: Xanthobacteraceae bacterium (assembly GCA_022844485.1). Classification (GTDB taxonomy): domain Bacteria; phylum Pseudomonadota; class Alphaproteobacteria; order Rhizobiales; family Xanthobacteraceae; genus JALHLQ01. The sequence continues at coordinate 15,175 of JALHLQ010000039.1, read as the reverse complement.
ATGCTTGCCCATCACCAGCGAGGTCTGCTTTACGCCGACTGACTCCGGCGTCATGATCTCGTAGGTCTGCGTATGCTTGAGCATGCCGTCCTGGTGGATGCCCGATTCGTGCGCGAACGCATTCCGCCCGACGATTGCCTTGTTGTATTGCACCGGAAACGATGTCACTGCGGAGACGAGTTTCGAGGCGCGCATCAGCATCGTGCTTTCCACGCCGGTCTCGTAGGGAAAAATGTCGTTGCGCGTCTTGATGGCCATCACGAGCTCTTCCAGCGCCGCGTTCCCGGCCCGCTCGCCGATGCCGTTGACCGTGCATTCGATCTGCCGGGCGCCGGCAGCGACGCCCGCGAGCGAATTCGCCACCGCCATCCCGAGGTCGTTGTGGCAATGGACGGAAAAAATCGCCTTGTCCGAATTCGGGACGCGTTCGCGCAGCATCTTGATCAGGGCAAAGTACTCCTCCGGCGCGGTATAGCCCACGGTATCGGGAATATTGATCGTGGTCGCGCCCGCCTTGATCGCGCTTTCGACACAACGGCAGAGGAAGTCGTGCTCGGTGCGCGTGCCGTCCTCGGCGCTCCATTCGACGTCCTCGACGTGATTGCGCGCGCGCGTCACCTGCGCGATGACGAGGTCGTGCACCTTCTCAGGCTCGAGCTGCAGCTTCCATTTCATGTGGACGGGCGAGGTCGAGATGAAGGTATGCACGCGCGGACGCTTGGCGTGCTTCACCGCCTCGGCTGCCCGGTCGATGTCCTTGAAGTTCGCGCGTGCGAGGCCCGCCACCACGGCATTCTTGACGCGCTGCGCGATCAGCGACACCGCCTCGAAATCGCCGTTCGAGGCGATCGGAAACCCCGCCTCGATGATGTCGACGCCCATCTCGTCGAGAAGCTCGGCCACTTGCAGCTTCTCTTCCAGCGTCATCGTCGCGCCGGGGCACTGCTCGCCGTCGCGCAGCGTTGTATCGAAGATGAAGACGCGGTCCTTCCCTTGGGCCTGCGTGGTCATGGAACGGTTCCTTCTCGGATCTCTGTGCGCCCTCCGGCGCTCGTCTCGACACGCGCCCGCACCGGGCGCTCGGGGTTCGGCTCGCTGACCCCCCTGAGTGCCCAGGCACAAATGCCCGTCCGGCCCTCAGGGGCGGCTAAGAAGAAGGAGACCGAGAATGAGGGCTGCACGGGCCCCGGGCCTTTCGGCCGCCCGTCCGATCGCGCGATCATCGCGGCGGATCGACATGCTTCACCCTTTTGTCACGTCCAAGACCTTGTCACGTCCAAGATCGCGGATTCCTGGTTAATCGGCCGTTAACCTCTGCAGACTACCGCCCTTCTACCCGCATTCGCCGCCGGCCCGCAAGGGATACGTAAGCTCAAGGGTTGATTGCCGCGGCAGCAGGGGAATGGATTAACGAATCCTTGTCATCTCCCTGAGAAACTATGTGAAAGTTCAGATGAGCTACGGGAAAACGCCATGTCCGTTGACTTGCGTGGCGCCCATCACAGCATCGGCGTTTCGCATGCGGTGGTGGAGATGCTCTTCCAGATCCTGCGCGCGCGCTGCGCGGCGGGGGGCGGCAAGCTTTCGCGCGACGATATCGAAAGCGCGCGCGCCCAGCTCCTGCAAACCTTGCCTCGCGCCGCCGGATTCTTCGAATCCATGCACCAGCGATGCATGGAGGCGAGCGGAGCGACCGCGCCTGCCTTGGTCGACTCGCGCACCATGCTCGGCTCGCTCCTGTTCGTCTGTGCGCAGAAGGCCGCCCGCCACGCCTTTACACATCAGGTCACTCGCTTCGGCGATGTCTGGCTGCGGCAATTCTTCGGCGGCCTTGCCGAATACGCCCGTCAGCATTTCTGCACTGACGTCGATGCGCGCTTGATGCGGGTCTATGTGGCAATCGCCTGGAATCTCGGGCCGAAGCTCACTATCGAGGACTTGATACACGATGAGACGGTGCGCGGTATCCTGCGCGAATGCACTGCCCCATTGATCACGACGCACCCGGACGTGCTGGCGCATCCGTTGAGCGACGTCATCAGTCAGGAGATCGCGAGCGCGCGCGGCATTCCCCGGCCCGACATCAGCAAGGTGACGGAGCAGGAGGTCAAGCTCTTCCTCAAATTCCTGCCCCCGCAGCTCCAGATCGCCCTCGCTCCGGGGCACGCGAAAGACGCCGTCGCGTAACCCATCTGCTGAACACGTCTGTCGGCTGGTTATTTCTCCGCCTCCAAAGCCTTTCGGCATTTCTCCAGCTCGGCCAACGCTGCCGGGCTGAGCTTCGGAAATTCCAGGCCGAGCTCTCCAAGTGCCTCATCGAGCACCGCCGCAACCGCCAGACGCGCGAACCACTTGTTGTCGGCCGGAATCACATGCCACGGCGCTTCAGGGACCGACGTTTGGCGGATCATGTCCTCATAGGCCTCCATATAGCGGTCCCACAGCTTCCGTTCGTTCACATCTCCAATCGAGAATTTCCATTGCTTTCGCGGATCGTCGATGCGCGCAAGGAACCGGCGCTTCTGCTCCTCTTTCGAAATGCGCAGGTGGAACTTCAGGATGCGCGTGCCATTGCGGGAGAGATAACGTTCGAAGGCCCGGATGTCCTTGAAGCGTTCCCGCCAGATATCTTTCGTGACCAATTCCGGCGGGATGCTCTGCTTCTTCAGGATCTCCGGGTGCACGCGAACAATGAGTACCTCCTCGTAATAGGAGCGGTCGAAGATGCCGATGCGTCCGCGCTCGGGCAGCGCGAGCGTCGTGCGCCAGAGAAAATCATGGTCGAGCTCTTGAGGCGTCGGCGCTTTGAACGAGAACACCTGCACGCCCGCGGGGTTGACGCCCGACATGACGTGTTCGATCGCGCCGCCTTTTCCGGCCGTGTCCATGCCCTGGAACACCAGGAGGACGGCCCAGCGGTTTTGCGCGTAGAGCCTCTCTTGCAGATCGGCGAGACGCTTCACGCCGTCTGCGAGCAGGGCCTTTGCTTCCTCTGCCTCGAATGACAGTCCCGCGGTGTCCGCAGGGTCGATGTCATCGAGACTGAACTTGTCCGGCTTGTCGATCCGGTAGCGTTTGACGAGCTTGGAGAATTTCATGGACTGTACCCTTTGCGCCTGCCGCAAAAGCAGGAGGCCCGAAGCAAAGCGTGTAGCCGGGATCGAGCGAAAGCAAGACCAGGGACAGGCTCCGCCCGCTGTCGCGCGCCAGGACCCCCCATCCCGGCTTCACCGGGCGGATGCCGAGAGAGCCGACGCGCGGAAGATCAGGCCGATCGGGTCAGGAGATCGCAACGACCTGAAACACTTCGCTGGGCTGCACGAACTCGTCTTGCGCTTCGACCAGCAGGATTTCCCGCGAGCCCTCCTTCGCCGTGCGCTTGAGCAGTCCGTAGATCGACGATGCCGAGCGGGACAAGGCTTCGCTCGCCGAGCCGCTGCGCAGGTAGTGGAAGAAGAACAGCGCCGCGATCGCGTCCCCCGCGCCGTTCACTGAGAGCGGCAGCTTCGGCGTGCGCAGCCGAAAGCGGCCGGACGGGTCCGACGCGAGCAAATCGATCGCGTGCCTCGGCGTGTCCTCCGTATGCAGCGAAGTGACCAGGATCGCGCGCGGCCCGAGCACATGCACGAGATCGACCGCCTTCAATGCGTCGGCCATCGTCGCTGTCGTGCGGTCGGCGAGATATTCCAGCTCGAACTGGTTCGGCGTGATGATGTCCGCCGCGGGCACCGCGCGGTTGCGCATGAACTCCGGCACGCCGGGGCGGACGAAAACGCCGCGGCCGACGTCACCGATCACGGGATCGCAGCAATAGCGCGCCCGCGCATTCGCGCTCTTGACCTTGGCGACCGTCTCGACGATCGCCGCGCCGATCTCGCCCGAGCCCATGTATCCGGACAGCACGCCATCGCATCGCGGGAGAACGCCGCGTTCGCCGATGCCGTCCATCACCTCGCGGATCATGTCGGCATCGAACACGCGCCCCTTCCAGGCGCCGTAGCCCGTGTGGTTCGAGAACTGCACTGTGTGGATCGGCCACACCTCGCAGCCGAGCCGCTGCAATGCAAACACCGCCGAGGCGTTTCCGACATGCCCGTAGGCGACATGCGACTGGATGGAAAGAAGGTTCATATCGGCGGGCCGGGGGCGGGCAAAGGTGAAACCTGCCCCATCGTCAGTAGCCCGGATCGAGCACGAGCGAAATCCGAAAAACTGTCCGGATGCCGCTTCGCTCCATCCCGGCTCTTTGGCGTTACGCGACGTTCACATTCCCGCCGCAGCCTTCTTCACGAAGCGATCGTCGAAGGTCTTCGCCAAATCGACTTTCGCGTCGACCACTTCCTTGTCGAACAGCGCCAGCATCTCGTAGGCGTTCTGCATCCCTTTCGGCGGAATGATCCCGGTCTTCGAATACATCGGCCGCGAGGCTTGCAAGGCGGCCATGTAGAGGCCACGGTCGCCGAGATGATAGTCTTCGGGCACCGCCTTTACGACCTCGTCCGGCGTCGCCTTCTCCAGCCACTTCAGCGCCTTGTACATGGCGTTGACGATGCGCTGCGTCGTCTCCGGATTCTTTTGGATGAAATCAGTGCGGAGATAGATCACCGCCGCCGGATTGTTGCCGCCAAAGAGCTTCATGTTGCCCTCTTCGGTGCGGCTGTCGGCCATGATGACGATATCTCCGTCCTGCTGCAGCTTGGTGATGGCCGGATCGAGGTTTGACACCGCATCGATTTCGCCCCTCTTGATGGCGGCGATTACGGTCGCGCCCGCGCCGACCCGAATGAAAGACGCATCATCCGGCTTCAGGCCGGCCTTCACCATCAGGTACTGGACGAAGAAATTCGTCGACGAGCCCGGCGCGGTGACGCCGATCTTCGCACCCTTCAGGTCGGCCGGCGATTTGATCTGTCCCGCGCGCTCCTTGCGCACGGCGACGACGATGCCCGGGAAGCGGCCGAGCTCGATCACCGCGCGGATATCCTGCCCCTTCGCCTGCATGCGGATCGTATGCTCGTAGGCCCCGGCGACCACATCGACCGAACCGCCGACCAGCGACTGCAGCGACTGTGCGCCGCCGGCGAAATCGTTGATCGTGACGTTCAGCCCCTGCTCCTTGAAATAGCCGAGCCGCTCGGCGAGCGTCAGCGGCAAATAATAAAGCAGGCTCTTCCCGCCCACGCCGAGCACGACGTCCTTCTTCTCCTGCGCCGCGGCGTTTTGATTGAGCGCGAAAATCATCGCCAGGACGGCTAGTCCGAGTCTTGGCATCCTCATTCGATCCTCCCAAGGGTCGTCTTGCTGCACGTCACACTCTTGTCTCCGCAGCGACCGGGCGCCAGACCATAAGGCGCTTTTCGATCATCGTCACCACGGTATCGATCATGATGACGAAGGCGGCGAGCACGAACATCCCGGCGAACACACCGGCGACGTCGAACACGGCTTCCGCCTGCTGGATGATATAGCCGAGCCCGGCCGCCGAACCCAGATACTCGCCCACCACCGCCCCGACCACGGCGAAGCCGACCGAGGTGTGCAGCGAGGAGAACATCCACGAGAGCGCCGATGGCCAATACACGTGCCGCATCAGCTGCCGCTCGCTCATGCCGAGCATGCGCGCATTTGCGAGCACCGTCGGGCTGACTTCCTTCACGCCCTGATAGACGTTGAAGAACACGATGAAAAAGACGAGCGTCACGCCGAGCGCAACCTTCGACCAGATGCCCAGCCCCAGCCACAGCGCGAAGATCGGCGCGAGCACGACGCGTGGCAGCGCGTTGACCATCTTCACATAGGGGTCGAAGATCGCAGCGACGAGCGGCTGTCGCGCGAACCAGAAGCCAACGAGGATTCCCGCAACCGAGCCGATGACGAAGGCGAGCGAGGCTTCCAGCAGCGTGATCCACAGATGGCGCCAGATGGTCCCCTCGACAAACCATTTTACGATCCGCATGGCGACATCCGCGGGCGTCGAAAAGAAAAACGGCGGCAGCAGCATGCGGCCGAAGATCGGAACTGTGGTGAACACATGCCAGGCCGCGATCGCCGCGACGGCGACCAGAAGCTGGAGCACGAGAAGCGTGACGCGCGACATCGCTGGGGTCCCGACTCTCGCCATTCACCCGCCTCCCGTCTGCGCGTAGCCCTTCAGCACCTCGGCCTTGAGCATGTGCCAGATCTCGCGATGCAGGTCGTGGAACGCGCGCTCGAGCTTCACGTCCGAAATGTCGCGCGGGCGCGGGAGCGGCACGCGCCAATCGCCGATGATGCGCGCCGACGGCCCGGCCGACATGATGACGACCCGATCCGACAGCGCGATCGCCTCTTCGAGGTCATGCGTGACGAACAAAACGGCCTTGCGATCCGCGCTCCACAGATCGAGCAGGAGGTTGCCCATGATCTGCCGCGTCTGCGCGTCGAGCGGCCCGAACGGCTCGTCCATCAGCAGAATCTTCGGATCGCGGATCAGGACTTGCGCAAGTCCGACGCGCTTGCGCTGCCCGCCCGACAGCATGTGCGGATAGCGCGCGACAAAACTCGAAAGCCCGACCCGCTTCAGCCAGGCTTCCCCCCTCGCGCGCGCCTCGGCGCTCGACACGCCCGCGACCTCGAGACCGATCGCGACGTTCTCGATGGCGGTTTTCCAGGGAAACAGGGCCTCGGACTGGAAGAGATAGCCCGCCTCGCGATTGAGACCCGCCAGCGGTCGCCCAAAAACCGCGACATGTCCGCCGGACGGCGCGATCAGACCCGCCGCGACATTGAGCAATGTCGATTTTCCGCAACCGGTCGGACCCACAATCGCGACGAACTCGCCATCGGCAACGCTCAGTGTCGATTCCGCGACCGCCTCATAGCGCCCGCCCTCGGCCAGCGTGAATGCGATCGAGACGCCGTCGAGCCGCACGGCGGCGTCGTTCTTTGTCTCCGATCGCACCGCCGCGAGCGTCGGCATGTGCATTCCTCCCGCGCGACCTTCTTGGGGCCGCCAGTTCAACACCTAGATGGATGAAGAGCGGCTGGCAAGGAAAGCGGATAACCGCTCCTCCCGCCTCCTCGGCATGACGCCGGACGGTTACAGCCCCGTGATCAGCCCGGCATCGATGAGCAGCCGGTTGAAGCGGCGCGCTTCCGCGCCCGCCTTGCACCGGTAGAACAGCCCGCCGCAGCGTTGAAGCACTTTCTTCTGCTCCGCGAAGGAGGGATCGAGCGGCAGCCCCGCCGCCTCCTGCACCACAAGCGGCAGATGCGCCACCTCGATTCCGTCAATCGCCGAAGACATGTCCTTCGGCGCGAAGTTCACGCCGTCGATCGTGTAATAGGTCGTGTAGTAGCGCGGGTGATAGGCCTTGATGCGCATCGCGATCTGCGCCTCGTCGAGCTCGGGGTCGAGCACGCGCGGCGCGAAATTCGGCGGATGGTCGCCGAAGCGCACGATGAGAAACGGCTCGCCCGGGAAATTCGTTTTCAGCGCCGCGGCAAAGCGCTTGTAGTCGCGCGCGCTCGCCATCTGCCGTCGCATATATTCGTCGGCCACGACGCCGTTGCCGGGATCGCGCCAGCCCAGGGTCAGATTCGGCCGGTAGCGCACATCCCAGGGGAAGTGGTTCGCAAGCGTATAGACGAACACAAACACCGGCCCGCCGCCGCGCTCGCGTTCGATCAAGCCGAGCGCCTTGTCGTAGTAGAAATGGTCGGGCTCGACATCGCCGGCCCCCATTTCCTTGGCGTCGATAAACCGCTCGATGCCGACTCCTTGCTGAAAGTGCCGCGCCGACAGGAACGCGCCTTTGGAGGGATAAAGGCTGAATGTGCGGTAGCCGCAATTCTTCAGCGCATTCGGCAGCCCGCGCGTCACGCGCCCGGCGGCGATGCGCGTCACATAGAATTTCAAGCCGCCGAACGAGCGCGCCGACAGGCCTGTCAGCGCGCTGTATTCCGCAAGCCAGGTCTGCCCGCCCATCGTCTCGACCAGGAGCGAGCGCGTCTTGCCATCGAAGGAACGGAAATGCTCCGCATAGTCCGGCGGCAGCTTCACGCCGGGCGCGCTTGACATGTCGAAGCTCGACTCGTCGAGCACAAGCACGATGTGCGGCCGCTTGCCCCTCGGCTCACAGGCAAATGCGTCAGCGCCGCGCAGGCGCTCGGCGACCTGCGCCTCGGCATCGAAGAAGCCGCGGACGATCACTTCGGTCATCGCGGCTACTCCCGAGCGGGTGAAGTTCGAAACGTGATTGACGCCCTGAAACGGCTCCCAAGGCTGCTCGGGCGCGCTCATCGAGAGTCCGATCATGCCGGCAAGACACGCCACCCCGCCAAGCGCGGCGGAGCGCACGCGCATGCGGACCGGATCCAACCGCCAGGTCATCGCCAGCACGGCAATCGCAAGCACGCCGATGAGCGCGGCGACGATCCGCAGATCGGGAAAGACGCCGAACAAGAACGAGATCGAGTCGGCGTCGACGATCAGCACGTCCATGAAGCTGATCGTCATCCATGTCATCTCGAACTTGAACTTCGAGACGACGATGATGAGCTCGGCGAGCATCAGCGACAGCACGGCCGCCAGCGCCGGCCGGCGCAGCAGCGCGAGCCAGAAGAAATTGAGCGCGCCCCAGGTGAGAAGAAACAGCGTCGTCGCAAACGGCCCGTATTCGGTGCGTGAGAGGCTCCAGATGGCGCCGAGATGGAGGGCCGCGATCAGGAGAAGCGCGACGCCCTGCCGCCGCGGGATGCGCAACGCCGCCGCGGAATACGAGTAACTGGGAGAGAGCCACGACATAAGCGTGGCACTGTAACAGAACCGTCATAAACCTGTCATGAACGGGACCATTGCGCCGCGACCATCTTAACCCTCTGCCCCTCCGGGAGAGGGTGGCGAGGACTGAGTGAAGCGAAGTCCGAGCCGGGTGAGGGGAACGAGCGTGCAACTCATTCAGGTCAGCGATGATACCCCTCACCCGCCCTCGCTATCGCTCGGGCACCCTCTCCCGCAGGGGGAGAGGGAATGATGGCCGGCTCAATTCCGCGTCTTGTCGACCAGCGCGCGCTGCTTGATCCACGGCATCATGCCGCGCAGCTTCTCGCCGACCTCTTCGATCGGGTGCGACGCCATTTTCGCGCGCATCGCCTTGAAGGAGGTCTGGTTGACGCGGTTCTCGAGCATCCAGTCGCGTGTGAAGCGGCCCGTCTGGATATCGTCGAGAATGCGCTTCATCTCCGCCTTGGTCTCTTCGGTAATGACGCGGGGCCCTGACTTGTACTCGCCATATTCCGCGGTGTTCGAGATCGAATAGTTCATCGTGGCGATGCCGCCCTCGTAGATCAGATCGACGATCAGCTTCACCTCATGCAGGCACTCGAAATAGGCCATCTCCGGCGCGTAGCCGGCGTCGACCAGCGTCTCGTATCCGGCCTTGATCAGCTCCACGAGTCCGCCGCACAGAACGACCTGCTCCCCGAAGAGATCGGTCTCGCATTCCTCGCGGAATGACGTCTCGATGATCCCCGCGCGCCCGCCGCCGATCGCCGAGCCGTATGACAGCCCAAGATCATGCGCATTGCCGGAGGCGTCCTTGTGGATCGCGAGCAGGCAGGGCACGCCGGCCCCGCGCTGATACTCCGAACGCACGGTGTGGCCGGGCCCCTTCGGGGCGATCATCAGGACATCGAGGTCGGTTCGCGGCTCGATCAGGTTGAAATGCACGTTCAAGCCATGCGCAAACATCAAGGCCGCGCCGTTCTTCATATTGGCGTGCAGGTGATCGCGATAGATCTCCGCCTGCAATTCGTCCGGCGTCAGCATCATGATGACATCGGCCCATTTCGCCGCGTCCGCCACGTCCCTCACCGGAAGCTTTTCCTTCTCCGCCTTGGCCGCCGAGCCGGAGCCCTTGCGCAGGGCCACGGCGACATCCTTCACGCCGGAGTCGCGCAGATTGAGAGCATGGGCATGCCCCTGGCTGCCATAGCCGACGATGGCGACCTTCTTTCCCTTGATGAGATTGAGATCGGCGTCGCGGTCGTAATAAACGCGCATGGTCTTGGTCCTCGCTCGGGCGGCGCCCGCCCTTCCCTGTTCTCGATGTGTCGGACTGCCCCAGCCTCAAGGACCTGCCGTCGGCGGGTTTTAGGTTCAACCCGCGCGGCGCACAAGCTGCCACTCGTTTCCAGGGACAACGGGAAAATTGTCGAAACCCAGGAGCGCGGCGAGCCGGCCGCGCACCTCGGCAAGAAGATCACCTGGCGCCCTCTCGACGATGCCGAACATGCGATGAGAGCGATCAATGGTGCGGACTTGATCGACGAGTACAACCCCCTGCGTCTTGAGACCATCGGGGAGCGGGACATTAAAGGTCCAAGTCCGGGCGCGCCGAGTGATCGGGCATACGACCGACCTCGTGCACTCGCGGTGATAGAGGCCATGCGACAGGACAAGGGCGGGTCTTCGCCCAGCCTGCTCCGACCCTTTGATGGGATCGAATTCGACCCAGGCGATATCACCGATCTCGGGAATCATCTTTCTTGCTCGGATTCTCAAGCGTGATTTCGCCGCGCGAGTACTCATCGTCCTCGATGATCTCAGCCCCGCGATCCGGCCCCCAATCCACCATATCCGGCCCACTCTCCGGGCCAACCCGCCTCATATCGGCAACCAAATCCTCGATCCGGTAGTGCTTGAACGGCAAGGGCTGCTTCAGCCTCACGTCCTTCCCCTCGACGACAAGATCCAGCTCCGTCCCCTCCGTGAGGCCAGCCGCATCCGCGGCGGCCTTGGGAAGGCGAACACCTAAGCTGTTGCCCCACCTCGATATTTTAACTTTCATGGCTCACGTCATCCCTCATGGATATACATTGTATATCCAAACGTTCCCGCTGTCGATGTCACATTCCTTCCGCACCCCGGGAGATCGCGACGATGCCGGTGCGCGAGACTTCGACCAGGCCCACGTCGCTCATCAAGCGGATGAAGCGCTCGGTCTCTTCCGTGGTGCCCGTCAGCTCGAACACGAAGGAATTCAGCGTCGCGTCGAGCGTGCGGGCGCCGAAGGCGGAGGCGAGCCGCAGCGCTTCGACCCGCTTGTCGCCGGCGCCGGCGACCTTCACCATCGCAAGCTCGCGCTCGAGCGCCTCCCCGCGCACCGTGAGATCGACCACCCGATGCACCGGCACGAGGCGGTCGAGCTGGTTCTTGATCTGCTCGATCACCATCGGCGTCCCGGTGGTGACGATGGTGATGCGCGAGAGATGCTTTTCGTGCTCGGTCTCCGACACCGTGAGCGAGTCGATATTGTAGCCGCGCCCGGAAAACAGCCCGATCACGCGCGCGAGCACGCCCGGCTCGTTGTCGACGAGCACCGACAGCGTGTGACGCTCGACGCGCTCCTTCACGGTCGCGGCTGGGTAGTGTGTTGTTGTATTCACGAACAGAACCCTCCCCTCAAAACTCACATCCCCTCTCCCCTTGCGGGAGAGGGGTGGCGAGCGCTAGCGAGCCGGGGTGAGGGGCAGTGCGCGGGCTTTACGTCGGCTTCGGGTGAACGAGCCCGCACCCGCCCTCGCTCTCGCTCGGGCACCCTCTCCCACAAGGGGAGAGGGTTTCATTACACCATCACCTTTCCCTCCTCGGTGATCGCATCGTCCAGGCTCTCCGCCGCATCCCCGAGGATCATCTCGTTATGCGCGCGGCCCGACGGGATCATCGGGAAACAATTCTCGTTCTGATCGACCACGCAGTCGAAGATCACCGGCCGCTTCACGTCGATCATCTCGCGGATCGCGCCATCGAGATCGCCCGGCTTGTCGCAGCGGATGCCGACCGCATGATAGGCCTCCGCCAGTTTCACGAAGTCGGGCAGCGAGTGTGTGTAGCTTTCCGAATAGCGCCCGCCGTGCAGCAGTTCCTGCCATTGCCGCACCATGCCCATGTACTGGTTGTTCAGGATGAAGATCTTGATCGGCAGGCGGTACTGCACCGCCGTCGACATCTCCTGCATGGTCATGAGCACCGACGCTTCGCCGGCCACATCGATCACGAGCGAATCCGGATGCGCAAGCTGCACGCCGACCGCGGCCGGCAGCCCGTATCCCATGGTGCCGAGCCCGCCCGAGGTCATCCATCGGTTCGGCTCCTCGAACTTGAAGAACTGCGCCGCCCACATCTGGTGCTGGCCGACTTCCGTGGTGATGTAGACGTCCTTGTCCTTGGTCGCCTCATAAAGACGCTGCAACGCGTATTGCGGTTTGATGATCTCATTCGACGGACGATAGGCCAGGCAGTTGCGCGCGCGCCATTTGTCGATCTGCTTCCACCACTCGCCGAGCGCCTTCTTGTCGGCCTGCGCCGAGGTCGCGCGCCACAGCCGCACCATGTCTTCGAGCACATGCGCGCAATCGCCGACGATGGCGATATCGACCTTCACGTTCTTGTTGATCGAGGACGGGTCGATATCGACGTGGATCTTCTTGGAGCCCGGCGAAAATGCATCGAGCCTCCCGGTGATGCGGTCGTCGAAACGCGCGCCGATGCACACCATCACGTCGCAATCGTGCATCGCCATGTTCGCCTCATACGTTCCGTGCATGCCCAGCATGCCGAGGAATTGCGGATGCGATGCCGGAAAGGCGCCGAGCCCCATCAGCGTGGAGGTCACCGGAAAGCCGGTCAGCTTCGCCAGCTCGCGCAACAGATGGCTCGCCTCCGTGCCGGAATTGATGACCCCGCCGCCGGAATAGAGGATCGGCCGCTTTGCGCGCCCCATCAGTTCGATCGCCGCGCGCACCTTGTCGAGATCGCCCTTCATCTTCGGGCGGTAGCCTTTATGCGCGAACTCCTTCGGCTTCGAATAGAGGCCGCGCGCGAACTGGATGTCTTTGGGGATGTCGACCACGACCGGGCCCGGCCGTCCGCTCGCGGCGACGTAGAACGCCTCGTGCAGGACGCGCGGCAGATCCTCGATGTTTTTCACGAGGTAGTTGTGCTTCGTGCAGGGCCGCGTGATGCCGACCGTGTCGCATTCCTGAAATGCGTCGTTGCCGATGAGATGCGTCGGCACCTGCCCCGTGATGCAGACGAGCGGGATCGAGTCCATCAGCGCGTCGGTGAGGCCCGTCACCGCATTGGTCGCGCCCGGGCCGGAGGTCACGAGTACCGCGCCGACCTTGCCGGTCGAGCGTGCATAGCCCTCCGCCGCATGCACGGCGCCCTGCTCGTGCCGCACGAGGATATGTTGCACATCCTCCTGCTTGAACAGCTCGTCATAGATCGGCAGCACCGCCCCTCCGGGATAGCCGAAGATGTGCTCCACGCCCTGATCCTTCAGCGCCTGGATCACCATCTCGGCGCCGGTCATCTCCTTGCTGCTCATTGGTCGCTCCAGCATCGGCTTTGGCCCGTCTCGTTCATCCATCGATCGGAGGGTGGGCAAAGCGAAGCGTGCCCACCGCACGTTTGCGTCGTAGCCCGGATGGAGCAAAGCGACATCCGGGGTCGGCTGCCCCGGATTTCGCTGCGCTCAATCCGGGCTACATTTCTCCCGCTCCGGGAGAAGGTCTGAATCAAAAAGGCCCCCGAAGAGGCCCTCGCGCGCACCGTCGAACCCTCGGGTGGTCTTATCCACCCTCGGCGGTGCGCCTCCCGGATACGATAATAAAATTGCGCATAACGCGCCCGGTCCTTTATTTCGTTGCGCGGCACCATAAGGCGGGAAGGACGGAAGGTCAATGACTTTTGGCCCGGCGCCGAGAACCCTGTCTCCCGGACCTTGGGAATTTCCTTGCAGTTGTAAGATGATGCTGAGCGAGACGTAACGTACGGTACTGGGAACATAAGCGCCCGCCTGGGACAAACTGCATCCTCAGAGGGCTCGCCTCAAAGTTGCACCCCCTGTCGCTGATCTGTTTCGACACGGCGGCCGCTCGTCATATTCGTCTCATTGCTGAAGCGATCGACGCAAGGGTCACGATGCTGTCGACGACGGGCCGAGCGAGTTGCGAGCCCGGAACGAAGCCAAACATCGCTCGTTGATTAGGCAGAGTAGATGGAGCGGTTTGTACGCTAGCGTACAGGCACCCGCAGCGGTCCCAATTACAGTGCCCTGTTTGTTGGCGCTCCCGCGTTCTGCGGCGAGTGGGACCGATTTCTGGACACGAGTAAACCGGATGGATTTTCCATGCGCCGGCGGGCGCAATCAGATACTTGCGGCCTTTTCAGCGGAGGTCATCGCGCAACTTGCACCGGATCTCGAGCAGGTCGAATTGCCGCAAGGGAGGATTTTGCACGAACATGCCGAACCGGTCCGGCATGTCTACTTCCCCGATGACAGCGTTGTTTGCCTTGTCGCATCCATGCAGCAGGGCGCCACGATCGAGACGGCGACGATCGGCTGCGAAGGCGCCGTCGGCATCGCAACGGCTTTTGGACCACGGCGCGCCTTCACCACCGCGATCGTGCAAATGCCCGGGCTTGCGTCACGCATCGCGAGCGCTCGCTTCGAGCGGGTCGCCGCGCGGAGCGAGACGCTGAAGATGATCATTATACGCTACCAGGAGATGGTGCTGGCGCAGGCGCAGCAGAACGCGGCCTGCAATGCCCTCCACGACGTCGAGGCTCGGTTGGCAAAATGGCTCCTGCAAACGCTTGATCGCACGGATCGCAACACGCTTCCCTATACGCAGGAGCTTCTGGCCGAAGTTCTCGGAGTCCGCCGCGCGACGGTGAGCGACGCCGTGCAGGCGCTGCGCGCCGCCCGGCTGATCGACTACCGGCGCGGGGAGATCGAGATCAAGGATCGCAAAGGCCTGGAGCGCGCGGCGTGCGAATGCTACGACGTCATCCGCAGCTACATCGCGCAGTTTCCCGACACGCTCAAAGACCCGCGCGGCTGAGACCGCTGTCAACGGAACGCAAATGCCCGCTCGTGTCGTGACGCGTGTGACGCGTAGCCCGGAATGAGCGTCAGCGAATTCCGGGGACGTCGCTCCCGGCTGCCGCTGCGCTCCAGCCAGGCGACAAATTCACATGTCAGACAGCCGTTCGCATTCCCCGCGAGGCGTTTGCCTCCGGCGGTTTGCGCTTTCCCCCTCTTGGCAAACGAGGGGGGACGGAGCGCCGGGCGGCGCACCGTAGTCAGAAGGGGTTCTGTTCGCAGAACCCCGGCGTCTCCTGGCGAGG
>JALHLQ010000038.1 GCA_022844485.1 Xanthobacteraceae bacterium | reverse complement strand
TGAGCAAGACGCATGGAGGGAAGCAAAGCAGGAGGGGCTTGCGCAAGAGATGGGCCTAAATTTTTTCCAGTGTGTCGTAGGGTGGGCGAAGCGCCGAAGGCGCGCGCCCACGCAAGGAACCGCGTGGGCTTCGCGCGGCGAAGCCCACCCTACGATTGACATTCGGCACGATCGAGATTCGGTAGGGTGGGCGACGCGCCGAAGGCGCGCGCCCACGCAAGCAGAAGACGTGGGCTTCGCGCGGCGAAGCCCACCCTACGGCGCGCCGGACCCCGGCACTCGCTCCGGCTTCGCCTGCGCTCGGCCGGGGAACGATGTCTCGTGTCCCGGGCGAGTGAAGCGAAGCGAAATGAGACCCGGGACCCACCTCGGCTCTCGCGCCTCCGTCCTCACATCGGCTGACGTGCCCCTCGTTGCCGCAACGGCGCGCCTGGTCTATCTAGGCGCCAGCACGCGCCCGTAGCTCAGCTGGATAGAGCGTTGCCCTCCGAAGGCAGAGGTCACAGGTTCGAATCCTGTCGGGCGCGCCACTTTCTAACCTACAATGCCTTGGTTTCTCCAGTCTTGGTCACGGATTGGTCATTTTGCGCCGCGTCCGGCTTTCGTGCTGCACAACGTGTAAGTCTCCGGGATGACCCTCGCCGCTTCATTTATCGCGCAGTTAGCCAATCTAACAACGAGCAAGCAAGGTTCGGATGATTGGAAAGCTAAGGGACGCGCTCGCAGCGAGCCCACCCCGCGAAGTTCATGCTCTTATCAAACTGATGGGAACGGTGCTCATCGACGATCAGTACCGCGCCCTTGTGAATAGCGCGCTGCAAGTTTTCCCCGACTTCGCGAAGCGGCAGAAGCTTCTGGAGAAGGGCTATTTCCTTGGTCCTGATCTCGTGCAGCTCATTCACGTCAGCAGTGACGACAGTGGGACGGCCGTGGATGTTGTCGGGTCGCTGTTGGAGCAGCTTATCGAATGGATGCTCGTCTCGGACCTCGGCGTTCTCCTGCCCAACGGCCTGATGCGCTATCGGTGGAAGAAGCAGCGGATCGCGCACTTCACCGCCCTGCAAATTCTCGACAACGTTCTACTTGGGCCGACCTACGTCGCGCACAAATACCGCCAGAGCGTACCGCCTGTATTTGTCAGGAAAGGAGAGGACAACTACACGGGAACCGGCTTTCTGGTGACCAATCGCGGCGACGGGCAGAAACTGGTCATCGTGACGGCTAAACATAACATCGATCCTGCTGACGGCATCACTTTTGCCGGATTCGGAGCAGCCGAAGACGTAACCTATACGCCCCTTGCAGATAGCTGGGTGCTGCATCCTATGCTGGATATCGCGTTGATGCCGGTCGCTTGCAGCAAAGCGGCCGTCCCTATCTATCCAGTCGGAACCGCGACAGCTCTGTCGCGCACGATAACCCTTGGCTACCCGCGGATCGCGACTACGGACGCACCCTATCTGTTGGCCCACGGCGGCGAGGTCAACGCGGTAGTCTCGAACTACCACGGAGAGCGGCGGCTCATCATTTCAAACGTCGTCGCTCCTGGAAACAGCGGCGGCCCTGTTCTCGACGAGGCAGGCCTGTGCGTCGGCATGGTTGTCGACGCGTTCGAGACCTCCCACGAAGGTGGCGTGAGTGTAGCCAACTCCGCTATTCCATCAGGGCCTATCCTGGAATTCATTGCCTCTTACCTGACGAATCCAGCTTGAAAAGGACCGGTACGACAACGAGATACCGGTGCCAAGTTTCATCCTCTCTGGCGCGCACCACTCGTCACTCTTCAAGTGACTTGGCCGCGTACCCGACGTCAGTGTGACTGCCGGCGAGCTGCCATAACCGCAACTGTCACGACTATGATGGCTTCGGTCACATCTTCGCAGCGGGTCAGGCGCTTCGTGAGAGAGATCGGCCAGATCGTCGGCTGCACCCCGGCGAACGGGGCAAGAGATCGACGCGGAACTCAGGGAGTCCGAACGGCGCGGAAAATTGTAGGGTTGCGGGCTGCAGGCGGCTGCCGCGCTTGATAGATGTTCCTTTTATGTCTCATATTTTGGGGCCGCGCTTGCCAGTAGACCCCAGCGGAGTCAGCTTTCCGGCAAAGGATTCGCGTGACGTGGCTGGCGCATGCGGTTTCCTGTCGGAAATAGGGGGCTGGGAATGGCCGTGAAGGACGAGGCGGCTTCGGCCGAAGCCGTGTGGCTGCCCGTTATCGGGCGCACGCTCGCGTACCTGTGCATGAAGGAAGTCGAGCGGACGAGGAAGTTTGAAAGCGTGCTTGAACGCGTCGACTTCCTCGAAGCGCTCGGGCTGCCGCCGGCGGATGCCGCCAAGGCGGCGGGCAGCAGCAAGGCATCGGTGGATGAACTCCGCAGGATCGCGCGCAACAGGCAGGCCAATGGCAACAAAGCAGCGAAGAAAAAGCGCCGCAGCCGCTGAGGACGAGCGCACCTCCGGCGAGGAGAAGATCGCGCGGCTGCTCGGGCTGCTGCTAGTCAAGGATATCGAGAAGAAGACGAACAAGGTGCCGATGCTGCGCCGCGCCGGCTTCTCGGTGTCGGAGGTCGCGGCCCTGCTCGATATGGAGGAGAACCACGTCCGCGTCGCCGACCATCAAGGTCGGAAAAAGAAAACGAAGGCCTGATGGCGAAGATCAACCAGGGGCTGCTCGACGCGATCGCCGATAGGCGGGGAATCACGGTCAAGGGCGTGTATCCCCAGATCACGAAGGTCGTGCACGAAACCTTTCTCGAACGCGATCTCGCGGCACTGGTGCTCGCCACGCGGCACCACATTAACATCAACAAGTATTCAACGCCGGCGCAGCGCGCCGCGATCCGCAGCCATCTTGCCGGCGGCGGCAACAACTACACCCCTTCGGCTCCGGCGGCCGCCGCGCCGAAGGCACCGCCACACAGGGGCCGCAAGGCACCGAAGGCGAAGAAGTCCAAGGGCAACTCGGTCTTCGTCGTGCACGGCCGCGATGTCGCACTCCGCAAATCGATGTTCGACTTCCTGAGGTCATTGGGCCTGAATCCTATGGAGTGGGAGCAGGCCGTCGATCAGGCCAAGGGAAACAACCCGGACGTTGGCAACATCATCGAGACGGCGATGGCGCGCGTGCAGGCCGTCGTGGTGATGTTCTCACCCGATGAGATGGCACACCTCAAGGAGCAGTTTTGGGGTGCCGATGACAAGCATGGCGACGGCAAGCCGGCTGGCCAAGCGAGGCCCAACGTGATTTTCGAAGCGGGTCTCGCCCT
Source organism: Xanthobacteraceae bacterium (assembly GCA_022844485.1). Classification (GTDB taxonomy): domain Bacteria; phylum Pseudomonadota; class Alphaproteobacteria; order Rhizobiales; family Xanthobacteraceae; genus JALHLQ01. Next base: position 27,245 of record JALHLQ010000038.1, on the reverse strand, counting down.
TGGCGCCCATCCGGAGAAGACCATCATCGTGCAGATTGGAAAGGTCCGGCCGTTTTCGGATATCGCCGGCAAGCATCTCGTGAAGCTGTCCGATGTAGTCAGCACCCGGAACGATCTCGCGAACCGGCTCGCCAAAATCGGATGCGAGGTGAACCGCGTCGGCAGCGACTGGACGACGGCCGGGACGTTCTTGCCGACAGAGCCGAAAATAAAGAAAGCGAACAAGCGGTAAGCCCTTCCTCTGTTGCCTACGGGTGAATTCGGAGGCGTTCGAGGCTTGGGCGGACCGCCCGCCGCAGCGGATCGCCGCACTTGAAAAGCTCGCGCGCACCGCACCCAAATGGCGGAAATAACACCGCCACGGCCGCTTGCCGAAAGCGTGAGCGCAGCGGCTTTGATTGCGGCAGGGAGTCGATGAACCAATGGTTCCGCCGTCACGCCTGGACCAATCACGCCGCCGGCATTTCGCGCACTAACGTCATTTGCAACACTGAGACGGCCGGGTTGACCTGGAACGCAGCGGCTTGGATTGGTGAGAACAAGTCATCGGCCGCTTCCGAGATGCTGGCGCTTCTCCTCTGCAATGGCGTCGGCAAGAATCTCTTCGTCGATGAGATTGAGATTTCTGCCCACGCGACGCAGGTCGCGAACGGCCGTACGCACCATGACTTCCAGCGTCAAATCGTCCGCGACCCCGCTGTTCCGAGACAACAGCCTTGACTTTGCCGCCGCATCATGTATTTAACCAATCAGTTATATAACCAAGATGGCAAACAATGGACCGCCTGAGCGCCGCCTTCGCAGCCCTTGCCGATCCGACCCGCCGGGCGATCCTGGCGCGGCTCGCTTCAGGCGAGGCCTCCGTGAACGAGCTGGCCAAGCCCTTCGACATGAGCCTGCCCGCCGTCTCCAAGCATCTGAAGGTGCTGGAGCGCGCCGGCCTGATCGCGCGCTCGCGCGAGGCGCAGTTCCGCCCCTGCCGCATCGTGCCGCGCGCGCTCAAGGACGCGCACGAATGGCTCGAGCGCTACCGGCGCTTCTGGGACGAAAGCCTCAATCGGCTCGACGCCTATTTGCGTGAGATGGATGCGAAGGAAAGCGGCGGACGCAAGCGATCCGCGCGTCGCGTCGCGAAAGCGCCAGCGGTGCGGCGGAAACCGGCCAAGCGATAAATGCGGCAGGAGGAATCGATGCTCACCACGCCAAGCCTCACGCTCAGGCGCCACCTCGCTGCGCCGCCTGCGAGAGTCTTCCGCGCCTGGACCGATCCGCAAGAGATCGCGCGCTGGATGGGCCCGGGAGAGGTCGAAGTGCTCGGCGCCGAGATCGATGCGCGCCGGGGCGGCCGCTATCGCATCGCCATGCGCACGCCGGACGGCGAGGAACATCATGTCGGCGGGACCTATCGGGAGGTGGTGAAGAACAAGAAGCTCGTCTTCACCTGGGCCTGGCGCTCGACGCCGGAACGCGAGTCGCTCGTCACCGTCTCATTTCAGCCGGATGGCGAGGGCACCATTCTCACTTTGATGCACGAGCAGTTCTTTGATCAGGGCGCGCGCGACCGGCACGAACACGGATGGGCCGGCTCGCTCGCCAAGCTCGAAGCTCTCGTCAGCTCTCTCGTTTGAGGAGGACACGCCGATGTGGTCGCACGGCAACTTTCACTGGAACGAGCTGATGACGCGCGATGTCGCGCGCGCCAAGACATTCTATGCCGACGCGATCGGCTGGGGCTTCGACGCCATGCCGATGGCGGAGGGGACCTATTGGGTGGCGAAGGCAGGCGACAAGCCGGTCGGCGGCATGTTCGAGATGAAGGGGCCGCAATCCGAGGGCGTGCCCGAGAACTGGATGGCCTATCTCGCGGTCGACGACATCGATGCACGGCTGAAGAAGGCGAGAGCCGGCGGGGCCGCCGTCATGCGGGAGCCCTTCGACGTGCCCGGCGTCGGCCGCATCGCCATCCTGCGCGAGCCGGGCGGCGCTCACATCGGCTGGATGACGCCCGCCACTTGAGGTGTGTGCGTGGCCGCGAGCGCCGCGCAGTGATCCTCGTCGGTGCAATCGGCCTGCAACGCGGTCAGTCCGCGAACTGCCACCCATCACTCATGACGGGGGTACGGGCCCCTGCCGGACGTGCCGACGCGCCGTTCAACTCAACGTCTTGCCTCTCATTTCCGGGATCGTTGCGAGCGCCAGGATCGTAGCGACGGCGCACGCCATGACGTAATACGCCGGTGCGATCGGGCTATCTGTTGCCTTGATCAGCCAGGTCACGATGAACTGGCCGAAGCCTCCGAATATGGCGACCCCGAGAGCATAAACCATGGACATGCCCGTGACGCGCACCTCGACCGGGAAAATCTCCGCGACGGTGATGATGATGATTGCGCCGCCAATGCCGTTCAGCGCGGCGAGGAAGCCCACAATCATCAGCAGCGAGGATACGTCGGGATTGGCGTTGAGATAGAGGAAAGCCGGATAGATGGTGACCAGGATCATCACGTAGGCGATGAGCGCCACGAGCCTTCGGCCGATCACGTCCGAGAGCGCGCCGCCGATGGGCGCCGCGATCAACGTGGCGAAACCCGCCGTGACCCCCGCAAGCAACCCGCTTGTCGGCGCCAGCTTCAGCTGCGTCACCGCATAGGTGGCCATATAGAGGACGACGACGGCGTTGGCTGCGGTGCCGCCGATGATGAGGCCAACACCCGAAACGATCTTGCCGAGATGTTGGCCGAACGCGATTCTCAGCGAAGATACGTCACGGGTTCTGGCGTCCAATTCGTTGGCATGAGTCTCCTCCAGGGCTTTGCGCAGCCATAGGCCGACCGGAACGATCAAGACGCCGATCAGAAAGGGGATGCGCCAAGCCCAGCCCGAAACATCGGCGGGCGACAACGTGTTGAATACCGTGAAAGCAACGCCCGCCGCGACCATCACGGCGAGGCCCTGACTCGCGAGCTGCCAGCTACCGAAATATCCGCGCCGCGCGGGCGGCGCATATTCAGCGAGCAGTGTCGTCGACGCGCCGACTTCGCCTCCGGCCGAGAATCCCTGAATCAACCGTCCCGTCACGACCAGAAGCGGACCGGCGATACCGGCGGTGGCATAAGTCGGGGCAAGCCCGATCATGGCGGTGCCCAGCGCCATCAGCATCAGTGTGACGATTGTCGCAATCTTGCGTCCCTTTCGGTCGGCGAACGAGCCAAGCACGACGCCTCCAAGCGGGCGCAGGAAGAAGCCGACGCCATAGGTCGCAAATGCGAGCAGCAGTTGCGCAGTCTCATCCTGCGCGGGGAAGAACAAGGCGCCGATTGTCCGCGCAAAGAAACTGAAAATGACGAAGTCGTAGAATTCCAGCGCATTGCCAATGGTGCACGCCGCGATCAGGCGGTTGGTCGAGATCGGCCGTGCGACAGCTGCGGTGCTTGCCTGCGCCATGGGCGTTTCTTCCCCCCTGCGTTCTTAGCCGCTAATGTGATGCTAAGCCTCTTGCCGGACCGTTGGACTTTCCTGCCACATGTTGTTGCATATTGCAACTATTGGACGAATGCCTGGCAGGTGGAACGCGCCGCGCCGGCCCCCAACGAGTGAGGATATCGGCCGTCATGTTGCGCCAAAGCCTGACCTACAAGCTTGTCTCCATTGCGGAGGATGCGATCACCTTGAGCGCCCGCCTGTTCAAGCGCCGTTTTGGGATCGACGTGCATCACCTGCGCATACTGCGGCTGGTTGACGACCAGCCGGGTCTGACGTTCACGCGACTGGCTACCGAGACGAAGTTCGAGAGGACGGCGACATCGCGGAGTCTGGGGCGCCTGATCAAGGCAGGCCTTGTTGTGAGGAAGAACGACAAAAACGACGCGCGACGCTTCGAACTGTTCTCTACCGCCAAAGGCAGGGCGCTTCGCAAACGCGCTGATCCGGTCAGTCTGGAAATGGAGCGCCTGATGCTGCAGTCGCTTGAGCTGAACGAGCGCCAAGCCTTCCTCGCTTCGCTTGATAAGCTGTCGGCTTGGGTCGGAGGCGGCTACATGGACGCGGTCCTGAAACAGTTTCCCGATGCCGGGAAAGCCAAACCCCCGGCAAAAGGGCCAACCGGACCAAGGCATCCGCCCGTCGGCCCGCGAAACAAGCGCCCGCGACCCCCCTCGCGGGCAAAACAAGGGAACGACTGATGCTGCCCGAGACCCTGCAGCCGCTCCTGACCGTGATGGACCTTGTGGCCGTCGCCGTTTTTGCGGTGACCGGTGCGATTGTCGCATCACGCAAGGAGATGGACATTGTTGGCTTCCTGTGGCTCGGCACCATCACCGGGATCGGCGGCGGCACCGTGCGCGACTTGCTGTTGGGCGTGCCTGTGTTCTGGATGCGCGAGCCGATCTACGTCGTGACGGCAATCATGGTTTCGATCGCCGTCTACTTCACGGCGCACCTCGCGCAGTCGCGTTATCGCGTGCTCCTCTGGCTAGACGCGGTCGGTCTCGCGATGGTCACTGTTGTGGGTACGGCCAAAGGTCTCGATGCCGGTGCGGGCCCTGTCAATGCGATTGTCATGGGCGTGATTACCGCCTCGCTTGGCGGCATCATCCGCGACATTCTCGGCCACGAGCCGTCGATCATCCTGCGCCGGGAGATCTACGTGACCGCCTCGCTTGTGGGAGCGCTCGTCTATGTCGCCGCGATTGGGATGGGCGCGGACCGAGCGTTCGCGGCGGCGTTCGGCTTCGCCGTCGCCTTCGTCATTCGCGGTCTTGCGATGACATATGCGTGGTCGCTGCCGACATACCGGTCGCGTCCGGGAGCGCCCCCGCGCAACGAAGGGTGAGCGGCGCGCGCCGCGCTCACCCCGTCTTCCGGAACGCCTCCGGCCACATCATCTCCTTGCGCCAGTCGGCGGGCGGGTTCTTCAGCGAGCCGACCTTCGCCATGAAATCGAGCATCGTCGAGAGGTCGAACGGCTCGCCGGTGAATTTCACGTCCGGCTGGCTCATGATGGCGACGATCTCCTCCTTCGGCGATTTGTCGTTGGAGAGCCGCAAATAGGCCTCCGCCGCGCGCGGGATGTCGGCATTGATATACGTGGTCGCCTCGTCGAAGGCGGCGAGGAAGGCGGCGAAGAGTTTCGGGTTCTGCGAGCGGAAGCGCGCCGGCACGCCGAGCACGTTGAACGACATCGGTCCGGCGATGTCTTCCGAGGATAGCAGCTTGCGGATATTGGGATTTTTCATCTGCCGGTACTGGAACGGCATCGAGGAGAAGTTCGCCGCGATCTCGCTCGATCCGCCGAGCATCATGGTGGTGGCGTCGGGGTGCGCCAGCGACACCGTGAGCGGATCGAGCTTGCGGAACTCCGCCTCGCCCCACTCGCGCGCGGCGAGCATCTGCAGGAACACCGCCTGCATCGACACGCGCACCGCCGGCAGCGCGATGCGGTGGCTGTCCTTGAAATCGCGGATCGACTTGATCGCCGGATCGCGCACCAGCAGGAACAGCGGCAGGCGGTTGAGCCCGCTCGCGCCGCGCACGTCGATATTGCCGCGCGTGCGCGACCAGATCGTCGCCATGCCGGGAATGCCGAGCGAGGCGACGTCGAGATTGTTGGAGATCAGCGCGTCGTTCATCACGTCGCTAGAGCGGAACGTGTTGTACTCGACCTTGGCGTTCTGGACGCCGGCCGCGTTCGCGTGCTTCTCGACGAGCTTCATGTCCTCCATCAGCATGAGCTGCAGGTAGCCGAGCCCGAACTGCTTGGCGATGCGGATCGTGATCTCGGCCTGCGCGCGCGCAAACCGCGCCGGGGCGGCCCAAGACGCGGCTCCGGCGGCGGTCGTCGCGAGAAAGTGGCGGCGCGTCAGCGTCATGGCGTCCTCCCGTCGGAAGTGTAGGCGTGCGATGTCCCGCGATGATCCACGATCCGCCCGTCGCCAGCAAGATAATTGGGGCCGATCGGCACCTTTCCGTGCCCGCCCGGGATGTCGAGCATGTAAGCCGGCTGGCAAAGGCCGGACACGCGCGCGGCCAGCGCGCGCATCAGCGCCTGGCCCTCCTCGATCGGCAGGCGGAAATGCGACGTGCCGGGCGCGAGATCGGGGTGGTGCAGGTAATACGGCTTGACGCGGCATTCGACGAAGGCGCGCATGAGCTCCGCCAGCGTCTCGACATCGTCGTTCACGCCGCGCAGCAGCACCGACTGGCTGATCATCGGAATGCCCGCGTCGACGATGCGCGCGCAGGCCGCGCGCGCCGCGTCGTTGAGTTCGCGCGGATGGTTGGCGTGCAGGGCGACATAGGTCGTCTTGCCCGGCGTTTTCAGCGCGCGCACGAGCGCTCCCGTGACGCGCTCCGGCGCCGCGACCGGCAGGCGCGTATGCACGCGGATGATCTTCACGTGTTCGATCTCGGCGATCCGCCGCACCGCCTGCCGCAGCCGCCGCGCCGAGAGCACCAGCGGGTCGCCGCCGGTGAGGATCACCTCCCAGATTTTCGGATCCGCGCCGATATAGGCGAGCGCCGCGTCGAACGCCGCCGGCGACAGCGTGTCCTTGCCCGGCCCCACCATCTCGCGCCGGAAGCAAAAGCGGCAATACACCGCGCAGACGTTCACGAGCTTCAAAAGCACGCGGTCTTCGTAGCGGTGCACGAGCCCCTCGAGCGGGCTGTGAACCAAATCGCCGATCGGGTCGGCGCGCTCCTCGGGCGTCGTGGTCAGTTCGGCGAGGTCGGGGACGAACTGCCGCGCGATCGGGTCGCGCGCGTCGCCGCGCGCGATCATGGCCGCGACCGCAGGCGTCAGTGCGACGGCATAGCGGGCGGCGACCGCTTCGAGCGCGCCGTCCTCGCGCGGGACCAGCCCGGCGCGTTGAAGCTCGCCGATGCTGCGCAGCGTTCTTCTCGGTGTCGTCATGCGCTCGTCTTTGCGGTCGAGGCGTCCGCGGGTCAAGCTCGCGATCGTCGATCTATCCCTCCCCCTGCAAGGGGGAGGTCACGCAGCGCGTCGGGTGGGGGTTGGAAGTAGTTGCCGCCTGACCCCCACCCCGCTCGCTTCGCGAGCGACCCTCCCCCTTGAGGGAGAGAGTCAAACCACCGGCCCCCACAGTACCTGCTCGATATGCGTCGCGCCCGCGGCAAGCATCACGAGCCGGTCGAGGCCGAGCGCGGCCCCGCTCGTGGGCGGCATGCGCGCGAGCGCCGCGAGGAAATCCTCATCGAGCGGATAGCGCTCGCCGTGCACGCGCGCCTTCTCCGCCATCTCCTCCTCGAAGCGCCGGCGCTGCTCGGCGGCGTCGGTCAGTTCGCCGAACGCATTCGCGAGCTCGACGCCGCAGGCATAGAGCTCGAAGCGCTCGGCGACGCGCGGATCGCGCGCGCTCTTCCGCGCCAGCGCCGCCTCGCACACGGGATACTCGTCGAGGATGGTGGCGCGGCCGAGCCCGAGATGCGGCTCGATCTTCTCCACCAGCACGCGGCTGAAAATGTCGGACCAGGTGTCGTCCTCGGCAATGCGGATGTCTTTTGCCCGCGCCGCGGCGGCGAACGCGCCGCGGTCCGGCGCGCCGTCTTGCTGAAGCGTCGCGAGCACGTCGATCCCGGCATGGCGCGCGAAGGCCTCCGACACCGTCAGCCGCTCGGGCGCGGCGAACGGATCGATGGACTTGCCGCGGAACGACATCGTCGCCGTGCCGGCGGCCTTCGCCGCGACGGCGAGAATGTCGGCGCAGTCCTGCATCAGGACCGTGTAGGGCTCGCGCGCGCGATACCATTCGAGCATGGTAAATTCGGGATGATGCAGCGCGCCGCGCTCCCGGTTGCGGTAAACCTTGGCGAAACTGACGATGCGCGTCTCGCCCGCGGCGAGCAGCTTCTTGCAGGCGAATTCGGGCGAGGTGTGCAGATAGAGCGGCCGCCGCGCGCCGTCGGGAGCGATCAATTCGGTGGCGAAGGCGTGCAGATGCGCCTCGTTGCTGGGGGAGACCTGCAGCGCCGGCGGCTCGACCTCGATGAATCCGCTGTCCGCAAAATGCGCGCGCAGCGCGGCCACAATCTTCGCCCGCGCGAGCAGGAACGGCCGCCGGTCGGCATGCACCGAGGGGTCCCACCACGGGCTCTGCGCGGGGCTCATGCGCGGCAGGACCGGCGGCTGCGCCCGCGCGGAAAGCACTGGCGCATGCGCGCAAGATGAGTATGGTGCGCGGCGTGATTCATCCCGGCCCAGGCCGCCCGTTGCAAGCGGAGCGCCGGGCCGCGGCCACCGAAGGAACCGTCCGTGAAAGTCATCGCGTCATCGCTCCGCAAGGGCAATATCGTCGATCTCGACGGCAAGCTCTACGTCGTTCTCAGCGCGGAGAACATGCACCCGGGCAAGGGCACGCCGGTCACCCAGCTCGACCTGCGCCGCCTGAGCGACGGGGTGAAGATTTCGCTGCGCTACAAGACCACCGACCAGGTCGAGCGCGCGCATGTCGAGGACCGCGATTTTCAATACCTTTATACGGACGGCGACGGCGCGCACTTCATGAACATGGAGAGCTATGAGCAGGTCGCGCTGCCGATGGATTTGATCGGCGACCAGGCCGCCTATCTGCAGTCCGACATGAAGGTGATGCTCTCGATCCATGAGGGCGTGCCGGTCGGCATCGAGCTGCCGCAGCGCACCGTCCTCGAGGTGGTCGAGACCGAGCCGACGGTGAAGGGGCAGACCGCAAGCTCCTCCTACAAGCCGGCGGTGCTGTCGAACGGCATTCGCACCCTGGTCCCTGGGCATATCACGCCGGGTGCGCGGATCGTCGTGATGACCGCCGACGGCTCCTACGTCGAACGCGCGAAGGATTAGGGCGCGATCCCGGGATGTGGCGCCGGTCTTCGGAAAAGATCACGCGCAAACCAAAAAGTCTCAGGAAGGCAGCGCGATCGACCCGCGCCTCTGGCGGTGAAGACAGTAACATCAGTGCTCCTTGCCCTTCCCCGTGTCGGTCAGCCGGTCGGAGGCCGCGAGCAGCAGCACGGAGGTGACGAACACCAGATGGATGCCGACGAGCCAGCCGAGCCGCGTGGTGTCGGCGGCCTTGTCGAGGTTCATGAAGGCTTTCAGCACCTGGATCGCGGAAATCGCGACAATGGAGGCGAGCAGCTTCTGCTTCAGCCCGGCGAAATCGACCTTGGTCATCCATTCCGGCCAATCCGGGTGCTCGCCCGGATCGATGCGCGAGACGAAGTTCTCATAGCCGGAAAAGACCACGATGAGGACGAGGCTCGCCGTCAGCGTGAGATCGATCAGGGCCAGCACGCCGAGGATCACCTGCGACTCGCTCGACCCCGGCGTGGTCGTGACGAAATGTGCGAGCTCCGCGACGAACTTGTAGAGCAGGAGCACGATGCTGACGATGAGGCCGAGGAAGAAGGGCGCGAGCAGCCAGCGGCTCGACGAGATGACGGATTCGATGATGCGCTCAGGTGACGGCATGAAGACCCCCCGCTCGTTGCGCCTCCATCGCATGCGGCAGGGGTTTTGCGCAACGGAGCAAAAGAAAAGCGGGAGCTTTCGGCTCCCGCTGTAACGTCGATCGAAGCAGTTTGCCTCAGGCGGGGACGCCGATGGGGCAGCTCACGCCCGTGCCGCCGAGCCCGCAATAGCCCATCGGGTTCTTCGCCAGATATTGCTGATGATAATCCTCGGCGAAGTAGAAGGGCGGGGCGTCGAGGATCTCGGTCGTGATCGGGCCAAAACCCTTCTTCGCCAGCATCTCGCCGTAGAGCCGCTTGGAGTCCTCGGCCGCGCGCCGCTGCGCCGGCGAGGCGACATAGATGCCCGAGCGGTATTGCGTGCCGGTGTCGTTGCCCTGGCGCATGCCCTGCGTCGGGTCGTGGCTTTCCCAGAACGTCTTCAACAGCCGGTCATACGAGATCTTTTTCGGATCGTAGACGGCCAGCACGACCTCGTTGTGGCCCGTGCGTCCGCTGCAAACCTCCTCGTAAGTGGGGTTCGGCGTGAGCCCGGCGGCATAGCCCACCGCGGTGACGTGGACGCCGTCGAGCTCCCAGAACTTGCGCTCCGCGCCCCAGAAGCAGCCGAGCCCGAAAATCGCGGTCTCGAGCCCTTCCGGATACGGCCCCTGGAGCGAACGCCCATTGATGAAATGGCGGCTCGCCGTCGGGATCGGGTTCGGCCGGCCCGGCAGAACGTCGCTTGGGGCGGGCATCTCGGGCGTCTTGCGGAAGAGGAACATGGGGGGCGCACTCCGTATGGTGTGCGCGCAATATAGCGATTGGCCGGCCTGCATGCACGGCGGCGCAGGCCCGCAGCCTCGCAGGCGCGCGATCACGAACGCGCGATGGCTCGCTCTGCGGCGTTCCTGCACGGGGCGGCGCGGGTCTGCGTCTGACCGCCTTGAACATCACGCCGCTCGAAGGCGGGATTTTGATCATGGCCGATGGCCGGATCGTCGGCTCCATCGGCGTCTCGGGCGTGTTGTCGGGACAGGACGCGGTGGTGGCGAACGCGGGCGCCGCGGCGTTCGGGACGTAGTCCGCGACCGGCCGCATGCGAAACGGGGCCACGCACGGTGCGTGGCCTTAGCGCCGTCAATCTCGCCCGTAGCCGATCAAGGGTTTTTTCTTCCGCCCGAGCAGCGCGAGGATGGCGCCGATGATGCCGAGCACGAGCCAGGTCGGCGCGGTGAGGATGGTGAGCGCGACCGGGTCCCACAGCCATTCGGCGACATGGCGTTCGATCGCGGGCTGCAGCAATTGCAGCGAGGTCGAATGAATGGCGTTCCAGGTTTCGCCGAGCTTGGTGATGAAGACCGCGTTGCCGGCGATCGATTTCGTGCCGTCATAGACGAGCGCGACGAAGGCGCCGGCGAGGAACCAGAAGCCGATGAAGCGAAAGAGAAAGCGAATCATGCTGCCGCCTTGGAAGAGGGCCCTTCGCTTAGCGCACTTTCCGCCGAAGTGGGAACCGGTCCGCGGTAAGAAAATGCGACAAGATGATAACTCCTGAACGATTTCCGATTCAATCCGAGCGGGAGCCGCGAGGCCGTGGCGAGGGCCTCGCTGGAAGGCGGCCCGCGCCCGGCGCCGAAACGCTGGCGGCCCCGTGCGCGCGAGGCGGAGAACCGATCAGGCGGCAGCCCTGGGGCTTCGCTTGATCTTTCGGCCCCGCCTACTTATCGGTGGGGGCGTTGCGGAGGGATGGCCGAGCGGCTGAAGGCGCACGCTTGGAAAGCGTGTATACGGGCAACCGTATCGTGGGTTCGAATCCCACTCCCTCCGCCAGTCCTATCGGGTCCGTTCCGGACACATAGGTTACGTTTCATACCGGAGACATGGGTAACACTTTTGGGCCGAACGGATTGCCGATCGGCTCGAGTCTGCATGTCTCGTCGTCGAAGTAGCCCAGATCATAGTCCATGAAGGTGACGAGCCAGACCTGTTCGCTCACCTGTTTGCTCTTCCCGCAAAAGGCCAAAAAGTGTAACCCATGTCTCCGGAATGAACTGTCACCCATCTCTCAGGAAGGGCAACGGGAGGAACTGGGATCCAACTTTCTCCGGATCAAATCCTGACACTATGACTGGCCTCAGCACCACGGCTAGTATCGCATGGACATGGGTAGGGACTGCCATGCCGAAGAAGCCATCTGCCAACCGTAAGAAGAGCGGTGCGGCCACCGTCCCGCTGCCCGACCACCGCGCCCTTGGGTCGCTGCTTGCCGCGCTTGGCGGAAATGCCGGGAGCAGTGACGTCGAAGCAGCCCAGGAGATCATGTGGGATGCCTGGGACTCCGATGATCAGCGGCAACGCGTGACGCTCGCGAAGAAGGCGCTCAAGGTCTCGCCCCTGTGTGCCGATGCCTACGTCCTGTTGGCGCAGGAAGCCGCGCGAACGGCAGACGAAGCACTGCAACTCTACCGCCAGGGGGTGGAAGCGGGCGAAAAGGCATTGGGGAAAACCGCGTTCCGCGATGAAGTCGGGCACTTCTGGGGTATTCTCGAAACGCGGCCTTACATGCGCGCCCGCCAGGGTCTCGCGCAATCACTGTGGGAGAGCGGCGCGCGCGAGGAAGCCGTGGCGCATTACCGGGACATGCTTCGTCTCAATCCCAACGACAATCAAGGTATTCGATATATCCTGCTTGATTGCTTGCTGACCCTCGGACGCGACGGCGATGCGGATAAACTACTGCGGCGCTACAAGGACGATGGCGCCGCAGCGTGGGCGTGGTCGGCGGCATTGGCTCTGTTTCGTCGTGAAGGCGACTGCCCGGCGTCACGCAAGGCGCTGGCCCGGGCCGTCAGAAGCAATAACCACGTGTCGGCTTATCTGCTCGGGCGAAAGAAGCTTCCGCATAATCTTCCCACTCTAATCAGCATGGGCGGGGAGGATGAGGCCGTCGCATACGTCCATGATTCGGCGCCGGCATGGGCTGCCGCACCGAACGCGTTGAAGTGGGTTGGTGCCGTCCTTTCTTAATCTGCACGCCTCGATTCAAGTCCCTTGATGACCTGTATCGCTGCGACTGTATCGGTGCAGTCCTGGCAGCAAGCTGAGGGCCTGATCCATGAGGCTCATGCGGCAGCAGGACACTGCTGCGTGACGCGCGAAGATCGGCATCGGTGGTGGCGTCATCCAAATATTTGCAGCTTGCTGAACAGCCGGACTTCGGAGCCACACTGCAGAACCCGTCAAGCGCGATGCTCGAACGGGTTGACAAAATCGGCATCGAGGTCCGCCACATCGGAAACATTGCGCGTCGCGAGCGTCATGCCATGAACTTTGGCGGTCGCCGCGAGCAGGGCATCCACGGTTGACACCGGACGCTTGGCGCTCATGCGCCCCCATTCATCCGCAACGGCCTGATCGACAGTCAGGATACGTTCGGTAAAGGACTCGGCAACAGTGGTCAGCCACTTCTCCAGAGCGCGGGCCTGGGCTGGATCGCTGGGCCGAGCCCGCTCGACGCCCTTGCGGATTTCGCCGAGCACCAGCACGCTGAGAAAGATCTCCGCATCGTCGATCGAGTCGTACCAAGCGGCGACGCTTGCATCGCACTTGGCACCCTTTCGAACCTCGGAAATAATGTTGGTGTCGAGCAGGTAGTTCACAGCGCGACATCTCGTCGTCCGAGATCGCGTTCACGAGCGAGGTCGATCCCCTCCAGCGGGGCTGTCGCCAGAAGCGTTTTGAAGCCCTTCCGCTTGTTCGCACCGAAACGCTCCCGCAGCATGGCCCGAGCCTCAGCCTCGCGTGCAGGATCTGAGAGCGCCTGGGCCACGCCACGGACCAAAGCGGCATCGTCCTTGCGCACATGCACTTCGACGCGGACGACGCCGCGACGCTTCAGCCGGCGGCGATAGGCGGTAACAGGCTTTCGTTGACTGCTCGGCATAGCGTTGAATCTCCGTTTCCGGAAATATATCCGGAAATCATGGAATTTGCAATGCAGCTCTAACCCTCTGAGATCGCACGGAGGGCTTCAGCTCGCTCGACGGATGAGTGCACCAGGATGACAGCGTTCAGATTGGAGACCGTTGGATTCCAGTCTCTCTCCCCCCGCTATACGCCCAAGCACGATGGACTACGTTGCGCTACGAACAAAGCTTTTGCATCCCGGGTCCTCTCCCTCCGCCACACATAAGTATTTGATATTGCAGTTGTTTTTCTCCCAACGGGAGTGCCGGCAAACCGCCGGTACGGTTTAAAGAATTTCGCCTGCGACTTTCTCCGCTGCGCGTGTGTTTCAATTCTCTCGCGGATCATTCGCGCGAATGGCGCGCGAATTCTCTGTTCGGCATTTCCGTAGTCCGGTTGCGTGATGGAGATTCAACGAGGACGTCATAGGTTTGCGGCGCCTTTTGCAAGTCGAGCTGCGTGGCGCCATCCGACGTGATCGTGAAGCTCGAGCGGAATTTAGGGAAAAGAATTGGCGCCCGAGTGTTGCCTGATCGCTTCGGGGATGGTGCCATTCTTCACTGGGTCGATACGATCTGCTTCCTGCCGTGCCCATGTCGCCCATTTGTCGAAGTCAGCTCTCGCAATCGAGCTTTTGGCGACCCGTAAGAGCGCCGCGTCGACATAAGCCCGAATCTGATTGGCGCGATCAAACGCTTTAGCCTGAGCGAGCCGATGCCCGATCCGCTCCCTTTCCAACTTTTCTTGAAATGCGCGCGCCTTGCGTTCGGCTTCTTCTTTTCGTCTCTTCAGTTCGGCCTCAGCGCAGAAGCCGGAAAAGTCTAACCTCCGGCGATCCAAAGTTCGGCCTCAGCGCAAATCAACCTGGGACTCTACTCATCGCTGGATGAAAGAAGGGGCTCGGGTCAATACCGAGGACGATCACGAGAAATTTGTCGCAAGTTCGCGGGCGGAAAGTTTTCTTTGGGTGTAACCGCCACGCTGGCTGCTCCGAACTATCCACTGACCTTCATGAATATTCCTGTCCCGAGGAGAAGGAATATGTCGAAGTCAGCCAAACCACGCTTAGCAGCTTGCCTGCTTCTCGTCCTTCCTTTGGCGGCGGGCGAGGCCAACGCTGCTCCGCCAAACCTGGAGCAATGGCCCTCGGTGAGGGAGGCCCGCCTTCCTCCGCAAGACATGGAGAAGCGGGACGGTCAAAAAACCCGCCCTGCTCGGCCCAGGATATGCACTTACCAGGGCGGGCCCAAATCCGATCTTTGGGCATGTCGGTAGACTCGATGGGGGTGGCAACGAGACGGAATTCGATCTCATCTGACGAAACCAGAATGCTTTGGATGGCGCTGGTCGGCGGTAGTGTCTTCGTGTTCTCGATGTCGGCCGGCGTGCCGGAAACGAATGCCGTCCAAGAGTCCCCGCCGGCTGCTCCAGGAGCGACGGCGACTGTCGAACGCAATTCGATCCAACAGCAGGCCGAAGAGCATTTGAAATTCCTCTATACGAGCTATTTCACGATCCGAGGGTGCACAGAAGCGAGCGTCGAGCTTGGAAAGCAAGAATTGCAGACCCGCGTGTCGCTCGACGAAGCGCGCAGCACGATGCAAGCTGTTGAACAGGCTGCTAAGGAAGTCGGCCTCGACATCGACGCGGCCTGGAGGGCGGCATCACCTGTCGGTCAGATAACCGCCGAGTCGCTGAAGAAAGATACGCCGGAGAACCTCGAGAGATGTCGGAGTGCAAGCCACTACTTCCGTCTGATACTGAGTCGGTTTCAGCTTGCGATTGCACAGCTCGGCAGCAAAAGATCTTTGATAAAGAAAGATTTCTGATTGGAGCCCTGCTCTCGCTTTCCCGGCTTGGGAACGAGACCGCTTTGTAAATACCCGCGCCACACGGATCCGCTGCTCGCCTCGTTTGAGGAGTGCCGATTGGGTTGGCTACCAGGCCAGCACGGACATTCGCTTCTGTGCGGCCGAGTTGGGTACGTTGCATGCATCACGGTCGGCTCGTGTCCCATGCTCCTCAAACGCCTGTTTGTCTTTCTCGTGATTTTCGGATTTCTCGGGACACCGTGGGCGCAGGCGCTGGTCCACAGCCAGATTCATACCTGCCATTCATCATCCAGCAAGAATTTGGATACGGGCTCCCGAACGATCACGGCGGGCCAAGTCTTCGAGATCGCTCCGGACAAGGCACCGGGAACGGACACCGTATCCCTCTCATGTGCAAGAGCCTGCGTTGCGCTTTCCAGCGTACTGATCTCCTCCGAGGCGATCTCGTATGGGATCATCAAGCGGTATTTCGAGTCAGCGGAAAGCTACGGCCTAAAAGGCCTCACGCTCGATCCGGAAATCTTCCCTCCCATCGAACTTGCTTGATCGCGTCGCCACCAGCTTTGACTGGCGCGCGGACGTTGTTCGTCTCAGGCACGCGAATTCATCGTCGGCCTTCGCCAAGGAGCCAGGCACCCGGCTTGGGTCGATGCCGTCGCGTTCTGGCAACTCCGTTCAATCGAAATCAGTGGCCCAGTCCTCAAGGGAGCCAGACAATGTCGAAGCACAAATCGAAAACGAAGCCCACAATCCCGACCAAGAAATCGGACACGACCGGCCTATCTGGTTTATTGCAGCCATTGCGGATCAGCCTTGTCGGATATCTGTCCCTGATGGCTGCCCGCCAGCCCTCCTCCAATGGGGAATGAATGCGGGCACCTTCTGCATGTATCTTCGATACTCGTCACCGAACCGGCCGATCGCATCCGTCTCCTCGCTTTGCGCAAGCTTGACGTACATGATGACCAGCACCGGGAACATCGCGAGCGTCAGGATCGTCGGCCATTGCAGGAGAAAACCGAACATCACCAGGACGAAGCCGACATATTGCGGGTGACGCAGGTGTGCGTAAGGACCTGACGTCGCGAGCCGGCCTTCTCGTTGCGCAGCGAAGAGCACATTCCAGGCGGCGGCGATCAGCCAGAAGCCGCCGCCGATGAACACGAAACTCAGGATATGGAAGGGACCGAAATGCGGGTTCACGCGCCAGCCGAACAGCGTCTCCAGCAAGTGCCCGGCGTCGTGAGAGAACCAGTTGACGTTCGGATAGCGGCTTTGCAGCCAGCCTGACAGGAAATAAATGGTCAGCGGGAATCCGTACATCTCCGTGAACAAGGCAACCAGGAAGGCGCTGAAGGCGCCGAAAGAGCGCCAGTCGCGCGGCGTCTTCGGCTTGAAGAAGCTGTAGGCGAACAGGATGAAGATCGCCGAGTTGAGGATCACGAGCGACCAAAGCCCGTAAGCGGGAATATCGGTGTGCATGACAGCCTCCTAGTGGCTATGCTTTCCGCGCCAGCCTGCTGTGCCAGACCCGCCCTGGGGTCCGTGACCGCCGTGGCCGGAATGCATCCATTGGTGCAGAAGCCCGCACGCCAACAGAAACAGCCACGGCAGTATCCCAAACAGGTGAGCGCCGTGTTCGGTGATCAGGTAAAAGGCGCCGATCGCCAGAAAGAAAAGAAGCGCAATATTGAAGCGTGAAGAAAAGAAGCTCTTTTGCTCTTTGTCGGGAGGATTGTGTCCAGCGGGATGAGTGTCGCTCATCGTGATCTCCTGGTGCTGAGTGTAATGAGTGCTGCCTTCCTGAACTCCCTTAGGTTGCAGGCGCGTGCCGGACCGGCGACTGCCCACGGACAGTCCCGACGCGAATGCCTTGCAGGCGGGTTCGTTTGAGCATGAGCGCGTTGATGGCGACGATCGCCGAGCTACCGGACATCGATAGCGCCGCGATTTCGGGATTCAACAGGAAGGGATAAAAGACCCCTGCCGCAAGCGGGAACGCGATCACATTGTAGCCGACGGCCCACCATAGATTTTGATGCATCTTGCGCAATGTCGCGCGCGACAGCACGATCGAGGCGACGACGTCGTGCGGATCGCTCTTCATCAGAACGACGTCGGCGCTTTCCATCGCCACGTCGGTACCCGCGCCGATCGCGAATCCGACATCCGCCTGCGTCAAGGCCGGCGCGTCGTTGATGCCATCGCCCACCATGCCGACTTTGAACCCCTGCTGCTGCAGCTCCTTGACCTTGGCGGCCTTTTCTCCCGGAAGGACGTCGGCGAGGACGATATCGATGCCGAGTTCATCGGCGATCCGCTGAGCCGTTCCGGCATTGTCGCCGGTGAGCATTGCCACCTTGACGCCGCGCTCGCGCAGGCTTGCGACCGTTGCTTTCGCGGTCGGACGTGGCGCGTCGGCGATCGCGATCAGCCCAAGCACGCGGCCGTTCTCACCGACGTGGACGACGGTTCGGCCTGCGCCCTGCAGCCGTGCGCTGTCCGCCGCCAAAATGCCGAGACTGATATTGCTGGCGTCCATCAGCTTTCGATTGCCGACGAGAATGGTTCGCTCGCCGATACGGGCCCGCGCGCCCTGCCCTTCGATATTGACGAACTCCGAAACGGCGCCGGCATTCATGCCGCCGGCACGCTCAAGGATGGCGAGTGCCAGCGGGTGTTCGGAGCCCTGTTCGACGGTTGCTGCGATCGCAAGCACCTCGTCGACGCTTCTCTCGGGTGCCGGCACGATGTCGACCACCTTCGGCTGCCCCATCGTCAGCGTGCCGGTCTTGTCGAACACGACAACGTCGAGCTTGGTTGCGTCCTCGAGTGCGGCCGCATTCTTGAAGAGTATTCCGTTGTCGGCGCCCAACCCTGTGCCCACCATCACGGCCATCGGCGTTGCGAGACCGAGCGCATCGGGGCAGGCGATGACGAACACCGTGATCGTCAGCGTCATCGCAAAGAGAAGCGTCTGCCCAATCCACCAGTACCAAATCGTGAATGTAACCAGGCCGATCAAGATGGCTACAAGCACCAGCCATTGCGACGCGCGGTCAGCCAGGAGTTGCGCCGGTGCTTTGGAGTTCTGCGCCTCCTGTACCAGCTTCACGATCTGTGCCAGCGTGGTGTCGGCGCCGACCTTTGTCGCCTTGTACCGGATCAGCCCGGTCTTGTTGATGGTCGCCCCCGTGATCGGATCGCCCGGCTTTTTCGAGACGGGCATCGATTCACCTGTGAGCATCGACTCGTCCACATCAGACGAACCCTCGAGGATTTCGCCGTCGACCGGCACTTTGCCGCCAGGCCGAACGACCACGATGTCCCCGACCGCCACCTCGGCCGTCGGCACCTCGACCTCGGCGCCGTTCCGTATGACCATGGCCTTAGGAGGCGCCAGATCCATCAGCCGCCGGATCGCGTCGGAGGCGCCGGCGCGCGCCCGCATCTCAAGCCAGTGGCCGAGAAGGATGAAGGACAGCAAAACGGCCGACGCTTCGAAGAACTGTTCGCCCTCAAAAAAGAACGTTGCGCCGACGCTGAAGAAGTATCCGGTGCCGACGCTGAGCAAGACCAGGACGGCCATGTTCAGCACGCCGTTTCGCAATGAACGAATGGCGGCGACATAGAAAGGCCAGCCGGGATAGATGATAGCCCCGCTCGCGAGGACAAAGAGGAACAGATCGCGATCGATGCCGAAGGGCGGAGTAAAGCCACCGAACATCTCGCCCATTTGCGAGTAGAGAAAAACCGGGATGGCGAAGATCGTGGCCACGATAAAGCGCCGGCGCATATCGTTGGCCATCGCCTGCATGTCGGCGCCGGGTCCGTGCCCCATCGCATCATGCATGTCGTGCGTCGACACCGTTTGCGCAGCGCGAGAGGGCGCGTGGGCGTCATCTCGGTGGATCATGTGCTTGTGGGCATGCCTACCATGGTCGGCAGAAGCGGCCGCCGGCTTCATGTCGCACACGTGTTTCGGCTGCATCAGTCCTTGGCAATGGTAGCCACATTCCTCGACTGCCCTCTCGATCGCTTCAAGCGAGGTTCGAGTCTCGTCGTAAACCACAGTTGCGCTGCTGCCGGCCGGGCTGGCATCGGCGCTGATCACACCTGAAATCTTGCGAAGCCGCTTTTCCACGCCGAGACGTTCGAGCCCCATGTGGAGGCCTTCGACATTGATGTTGACGGATTTCATATCATTGACCTCTGCCCTGCATCGGGGGAGCGAGCAGGGAATCTAGGAAAGGGCTGACAAAGGCGGGCGAAAGGCGTCCGCCTTCGCTTTCGCCACGCCTGGCTCTAAGCGAACGACCGGCGCGAAGAATGTCGGCCTCAGCGCGCTCCCGGTTGCGATTGACCGGGCTGCATCATTCCGGGCCGCATCTGCCCCGGCTGCATCTGTCCCGGTTGCATGTGACCCGGCATCATCATCCCTGGCTGCGTCTGATTCTGCTGCATCTGGCCAGGCATCTGCATCTGACCGGAATGCATCTGCGCGTGCATCTGCTGCATTTGCTGCATCTGCGTTTGCATCATCTGCATCATCTGCATCATCTGCATCATGCCCTGCATCATCTGCATCATTGGGCTTTGCGTCGTTTGGCCTTGCATCATGGGGCAGTCCGTCATCATGCCGCCCTGCATCTGACCGGGCTGCATTGGCATCGAGGGAGCGGACTGACTCGGCGCCTGGGGCTGTTGGGGAGAGATAGGCGCTGCTTGCGCAAGCACCGGCTGCTCCGATTGCGTGCTGCCTTGGCGGCTCACCACCCCGAGCTTGTCGAGGGTCGCCTTGTCGGGCTCGCCGGTCACCGGGAGATGGTGCTGCGATTGATACTTCCGGATCGCCGCGCGGGTCTCTTCATTCAAGATACCGTCGGTCTTCACCGCGATGCCCTGCTTGTTGAGCGCGTCCTGCAGCGACTTGATCGTCGTATCGGACAACACGGCCGAGGTTGCCGGCTGCGTTGTTTGGGCAAACGCCACAATACTTGGTGTTGCACCCAGGAGCATCGTGGTAGCCACTGCAAAGACAGCAGCGCTGTGCTTTAGAGGTTGTAAATCAAAATACATGATCGTTCTCCTTTCGCGGTTGGGGGAATGCTCATTCCGTGCGTGTGCTTGCGTTGAGGCCGCTGCCGTACAGCACGTCGAACCAGCGCTCGTAGACGGCATCACGAACCTTCCGCCATTGCACGAGCGAGTCGTGGACTGCCTTCGAGAACGCAGCCTCGTTTTGTTTCAACGGGTGATCGTCAGGCAGCATGTGGCGGCGATCGGCGATCATCCGCGCCGCCGCTTCGACGCCGTACATCCATGGATTGAACGAGGAACCGAAGACGTATCGGCTCACCCGTATCGGGTGCAGCCACTCGAGTGCGGCTGCGGTGAAGGGGGTGGTTCCCGCCTGTATCCATTTGGACAGCGTCGCGGTGTACCAGGCATCAAGCTGCTCCGAGGCCCGCTTGACGCGTTCGTAGGCCGGACGGTCATAGGGGAACTTGATGTCACTGACCTCACGCTCTTCAAAGCGGACCTTGTACTTTCCTTTCGGGCAGTCCGGGTCTCCCGTTGGGTTGTCGATCTTCATCTCGTAAAGCCCGGGGGGCAGGGCCTCCACTTCAGGTAAACTTTCGAGAATGGCCCGGTGCTCGAATTTGGCGACGGCCGCCGAAACGAAAATCCCAAGATGTCCGACGTGCGGATTAATGAGATAGACGATGCGCTGTTTGGCGCGTTTCAGATCGGCAGTATCCTTGTAGACGACGGGAATCCATGCGAGGGCCTGATGCGGCGGCGTGATGTTGTCGCCGTACGAGGCGAAGATGACGAGCGGGTTACGGATGCGGCGCAGATCGGCAAAGCATCCGGAGCAGATCGGGAGCGTGCCTTCCTCCAATCTGTTTCCAACAAAGAGATTTTCGACGATTGCGAGAATCTCCTCGCGGCTGAGAAAGTAGAAACCGTTCCACCAGCGCTCGAACGACAGAAAGCGCTCGCGCTCCGAGTCGATGTTCGAGAACAAGGATGCGTACTTGTCCCAAACCCCCTCCGGCTTCAGATTCTCGAAATTCTGCACCAGCCATGCCCCGTCGAACCGTCCTCCGCCGAGATCGGCAGTCAGATGCGTGAGCCACGCACCGCCCAACAGTCCTCCCGCCACGCGCATCGGGTTCACACCGGGCTCGCCGGCCCAGTAGGACAAAGGCGAACCGTTCAAGACGGTGGGTCCGGTGAGGCCCTGGCAGTCGGCGGCAAGGATCGTCATCGCCCACCCGGCCTGGCAGTTGCCGTACAAGACCGGCCGCATGCCAGGGTGACGTCGGTTCACCTCCTCGACGAACCGGCGCAACGCGTGCAGCACGTCTTCCAGAGTTTGCCCCGGAGCCGGCTCAGGAAAGAATACGACGAAATAGACGGCGTGCCCCTCGTGAAGCGCGATACCGACTTCGGATTCGCGCTTGAATCCGCCGATCCCGGGTCCATGCCCCGCGCGGGGGTCGACGATGATCACCGGCGGCTTGGTCGGATCCAGACAGTCCGGGACGCAGTCCTCGCCGACTCGCGTGATATAGAGCAGCGCGTAGTTGGCGGGTCGTTCAAACCTGCGGGCGTCCAGTATCAGCTCGTAGTCGAAATCGAGCAGGGGAGGTTTACCGGCCCGCTCATGCGCGAGCATGTTCTCGGCGCGCTGTCGTAGGATATCGAGGAAGAGCACGGCCCGCTCCGCGACATCGCGCTGGTATGTGAGCCAGTCTCCGATGCTTCCCATTCGCGGCAACAGGTCTGCTGTCTCGGGCGGCGTCGCCGAGGGGCGCTCCGTAGTTTCTGAGCTCGGCTCATTGCTCGGTCGTTTTTGCGGCTTTGGTGGTCTCGGTCGCGTTGCGAAGGCTTCAGCGGTTGACATGGATACTCTCTCCCGACCCGGCGTCCGCCCGGACGCGCGTCAAAGCTCAAAGCGCCCGGAGCAGAGGGTCGAATCTCCGGGATAATTGCGCTCGGCGTGTCCGCCCGCCTGCTCGATCAGCGATGATCAGGCAATGACGGCTCTTTTGCTGGCGGGCACTTAGCAGCCTGAGCCGCCGGTCGCGAGTACGGTGGTGATCTTCCTCATGACTTGTCTCCACTTGGTTTCCATCACTACACTGATTAGTTCGTGGAAAAATGCGCGTGGGTTACAAACGTCGCTCATGATCTTGGCTTTGCTGTGAGCCATCAGTGCGTATGGCAAGCTCGCACAGAACTCTATGAAATGAATAGGCTTGGGCCGGCGAAGTGCACAGCCGGCCCTAACTTTACGAAAAGCTACGTTCCTATTTGCTGGCCGCAACCGTGCGGGTACGCGTCAACGCGCGCTTTCACCACCGCAGCAGACGCGGCCCAAGCAGCGCACCAGCGAAGGTGCACAAGGCGATCGTCAGTCCGTACCAAGCGGCGATGAATGGCAGGGAGTCGTCCACGCAGTGGAAGGAGTATGCGGCCGCACTGACCGCACCCGCAACAAGGCCAGCGAGCGCGCCGGCACGGGTCAAATCAGTCGGCGCTCCCGCACGCAACGCCCATACCATCAGGACGAACGGGACGGCTGCAAAAAACGGAATCGAAACCAGGCACGTCCAGGTCTGATGGCCGATGATCATGCTGGGCCATTGGGAAGAGTGTGCTGTTGCCAGCGCAATGCCTGCAAGCACGATCATGACGACGAAAGGCGCGGATATCCAAGGAAACACCGTCCGTCTTTCACCGCCTGGGCGGGCGAACTTGAAAAGAAAGGCGGCGGCTGACAGGAGAACGCCCGAGGCAAAAAGAAGTTTGGTCAGAAGATAGCTGACATCCGTCCAGTCGGTGAACTCCATGCGAAGGCCTAGTACAGCGATCACTCCGCCAAAGCTGGCGATGCTGCCCAAAGCCAGTGCTATCACCAGCGCACGATTGATCCTGCGCCGGTCCACGGGCTCGACGCCCGTGCTCAGAACCTCGACCAGCTCGCTCGTCTTCATGGCGACCTCGACTTTCCGATCAAGGAGGACAGAAGTTTCATGCCTCTGTGAATGCTGACCTTGATTGCCGGTACCGACATCCCCGTTTGCGCAGCAGCTTCCACGACGCTGAATCCCTCGAGCTTCACGAGCCGAATCGATCGGCGCATTTTCTCTGGAAGCTGCAACAACAGGCTGTTGAGATCTCTAGTTGCGTCGCTCTCCACGCGATCCGCTTCGGTGAGGACCGTTGATGAGTCTTCGTATTGCACGTCGTTCAAGGACTGCTTGGTCTTCCGAAGGAAATCAATGAACTTATAGCGCGCTATGGCATGAACCCAGGGTGTAAAAGGCTCCGCCTCGTCATAGGCATGCCGGCGGGTGTGAATGGCGATCAAAACTTCCTGCACGAGATCCTCTGCTTCACTCGGCCCTCGCCCAACCCGGGCCAGCCGAGTCTTGTAGTATGCCCGTAGGTGCTGGCTCAGACGATCAAGCAGCAGGCGGTAAGCCTGGGCGTCGCCGTTCAAACCAGCCACCATAAGCCTTTGGAGCTCAGACTCGCTCGCTATCATAGGCTCCACCTTACTATTCGATGGCAGCGTGCCGTCGGTTACAAGACCGCGGAAATTTCCCTGCTTCCCGGAGGAGGCAAGGGTCAGGTACTTACGGGGAAGAAGCGCGATCTATCGGCCAAACCAGCCACAAGGGGAGCTTGCGGCTGCCCGCGGGTTCCCGACCTCGGCACTCACGTGAGCGGTGATCGCGCCCTAACCCTTGGATCAGGGCACTTTGGGAGGTCGTTCAAGGAGCGAGACGGGAGCGCGCCAGGCCACCCCGATGTTGAAGAAAAGTCGCTCCAATACGTGGCGAGATTGATGCAAGGTAAATGACGAAAAAACAAAGCCAGAATTCATCGCACAAGCAGCGATGCAGCAAGGACGATCCATCTTGCCTCCTGCACCGTGCAGAGGACCGTGACGGTCGCAGGGTGTTGCAAGCCCGTCGTCCGAGACCTCACTCCCTTGCGCGCCGGCTAGTTCAGCCAACTGGGCATGCGGGACTGCGTAGCTTATGCGCGGCGTCAGAATGCTCGCCGTTGCAATCACAATGATTGCTCCGACTGAAGCCAGACGCCGCCACAGTTTCACGTCCGCTCCCCTCTCCGCCGTCCGAAGAATACGCCTGGTTCAAGGCAACGGCTGAAGAATACATCTGGTTCGAAGTTCCAGCAACGTCAACTGGTGGCTCAAGATTCGATCGTGCCGCGATAGCGAGCAAACGACCTTCGGCCCGCAGGGCCGAACAGGAACACGTCGTAGACGACCGGGGTGCCTCCCTCCATGCCCGGTGAGCCGCGCGGCATGCCTGGGACAGCGATTCCGCGACCTTCGGGCTTTTCTGCCAAAAGACGGGCGATCGCTGCCGCGGGAACGTGTCCCTCTATGGCGTAGCCTCCAAGCTCACAGGTATGGCAAGACGCCAGATCGAGGGGCACGCCGAGTCTCTGCTTTATCGGAGTAAGGTCGGCTGTTTCAAATACCTGCACGGAAAAGCCAGCGTTCTTGACGTGCTGAATCCAAAGGCCGCAACAGCCACATCGTGGACCCTTGTACACCACCATTGACGGTTGCGATTCAGCACGGAACGAAAAGAGGAGGGACAGAGCGCCTCCGATAAGAAGTGCGGAGCATGCACGGCGGCTCAACAGTTTCGGACTACTCATTGGTTTGGCCCCATTGCGCTAAGTATTGACTGTTCTGTTCGCCGATCAAGCCCGCATTGATCGTGATCAACTGACGCCAACGGGAGTGTCATCGTTTGCGATCTGCTCAGTGTTGCTTCGGGCGCTGCAGAGCAACCCATTTGAGAAGGATGAAGCTAAGGGATGGTGTAACGATCCACTGGAGGAGCGGCGCAACACCCGTACCGAGCCACGGCAGGGTCGGCATCAGGGATGAGTAAGCCCACGATCTCCGCACATTAACATTCAACCATTCACTGAAAATCGTGTAGAGGACGGCAAGCCCAATCGTCATGACGGCGACGAGCAAGAAACGCTGCTTTGGCCAGTTACGTCCTACAGCCAGAATCGCCAGCAGCGCTGACCATGAGGCGATTATCAGATCACCAAAAGTACAGTGCAACGCAGCCCAGAGACTTTTGGCCAGCGGAGCGTTGTTCCAAATTGTGTAAAGCGGCAGCTGAGCAAGCTCCCAAAACAGATTAAGAACCGTGGCGATTCCAACAAAGATAAAGAGGGCGGAAAGCCCAGAACGTGCGAGAGCTGGCATGTCCATCAATATAGATAGCCGGGGGCAACGTGGCCCCCGGTGCGCTTACTGCATGGCGCGCGGCTAATCACTGTCCGCCATGGCTGAACGATTCGTGGTCAAAGTAGCGGTTACGCGGATCCTGGTCGACCCGGGGCCGCCGCGTGACCGTGCGTTCACGGACGATCGGCAAGACCTGCCGAATGCTGAGGTTTGGCGCGGCAGGACGGACAAAATCATAACGCTCAAGCGCTTCCTGCGCCTCGAACGTTACTGGAAGGCCAGGGGGATGACTGGCGAGGGCGGCTCCCGACATCAAGACAGTGCCGACGACGGCAAGTGCGGTGGTGATCGTTTTCATGGCTTCATCTCCGTTAAGCTTCTTCGGGGGGTATTGGCGACTACACCACATAGTTCGGAGGGGCGCGGAGGAGGGTTACGAACGAGCAAACAAAAGCGATCACGATTTTTTTAAGTTCTCCGGTCGGAGTACTTGTAACCTTGCGCGCAGAGTCGACGAACTTCCTTCAATAGCTTCCAACGAAGCCCAATGCCGGATCGAGCATCGCATGCAGAGGCTATGTGGTTAAGGATGTGAGAAAAAGCAGGCATGTTGATCGCCGCGCTCTTACGCCGACTCGTTCAGACAGGACGTTTGACCTTGGTCGATTACCGAGGCCGAACACAGGCACTCGGGACCAGGCGGTGGGTCGGAAGTGAAGGTGCAGAGTCAGGACGAAACAAGGTGGTATCGTTTGGCCGAGCGACCGTCTCTTGCGTAGGCGAGGCGTAGATAGATGGCGCCTTGAGGATCATACAGGCACGCTAGTGTGGCGGTTCAGAAGTCCGCATCATTCTTGCCGCAAGTCCCGGATGCGGACTTCTGAACCAAAGCCACCCTAGATCAATAAGTTGCTAGTGTCCTTCGATTCCGAAGTTCGCAAACGAGGGTGCCGCACAATGATGCGAACTTCGGAATCGGGACACTAGGGAGTTCTTGCACCTTGTCGTTATATTAACCGGAGCATGCGTGTTGCCGCCGGCGGCTAAGCGAGCTTAGCCAGACAGCCTCGGTACGGCGGGCTTTTCAAATAACTCGCTAAACAACTCTACGCAAAAACCCATACCCCGAGTCAGTTTAGGCTTGTCGGCCAGCTGCTTACTCTCCGAAGTTATCCATTTGGGAAAGTCGGGGCTGTAACCTCAGCTGCTGTCATCCCGAAATAGATGATGTTGCAAGCCCGGCGGAGGTTCCTTTGACCAAGACATTTCGCGCGCTCGGTGCGCTCACGCTGATCGGTTTCGGATTCGCTGCGGGTTTCTGGCTCGCCGAAGGGCGCCCGGAGGCAGCGACCATCTATGCCAAGCTTCGCGCTGCCGTGTTCAGCAACGAAATCCAAGCGGCGGCGGATGATCCGGTGCTGTTCTATCGCGATCCGATGGGAGACCCGGTGGTGTCCGCGGTTCCGATGCAGGACTCCATGGACATGGATTACCTTCCGGTCCGCCGCTCCGAAGCCAAGCAGATGATTGCAAAGCTTCCGCGCGAGATCATGCCGCCGGCGGGCGAAGAGCCGCTGTTCTATCGCGATCCGATGGGCGGGAACGACCTCTCGCCGGCGCCGCGCAAGGACCCGATGGGCATGGATTATCTGCCCGTCTATCCCTCGCAGATCGCAAAGGCGCTGCCCCCGCTGCCGAAGGACGAGGAGTTTGCGGAGAACAAAAGCACGGGGCCGCGG
>JALHLQ010000037.1 GCA_022844485.1 Xanthobacteraceae bacterium | reverse complement strand
GCACCGTCCGGATCGCCCGCCGCGCGGTCCGCCTCAGCGCCCCGCTGGCCGGCCGCCGCGCCGTCCGCGCAAGGGCTGATGCGCATCGTCGGCGGACGTTTTCGCGGGCGCGCCCTTAACGCGCCGAAATCGAGCGCGATCCGGCCGAGCGCGGATCGGCTGCGCGAGTCCGTGTTCAACATTCTCCTGCATGCCTATGGCGATCCCGTCACCGGCGCGCGCGTGCTCGATCTCTTTGCCGGCACCGGCGCGCTCGGTCTTGAGGCCTTGTCACGCGGCGCCTCGTTTGTCTTGTTCGTTGACGAGGGCGCCGAAGCGCGCGCGCTGCTTCGCGCCAATGTCGAGGCGCTTGGCGCCGGCGGGCAGACGCGGATATTCCGGCGCGACGCGACGAAGCTCGGGGCCGCGCATCCGCTTGAGCCGTTCTCGCTGGTTTTTCTCGATCCGCCTTACGGCAAGGGTTGCGCCGAGAAGGCGCTGGCGTCGGCGCGCGACGGCGGATGGCTCGCGCCGAACGCGCTGATCGTCGTCGAGGAGGCCGTTGCGGCGAAGTTTGCGCCGCCTGTGGGATTCGAGGACATCGAGCGCCGCGCCTATGGCGACACGGAGCTGATTGTCTTGCGAGCGGACTGACGGCCTAACGCCGTCCGAACAAACGCTCGATATCGGTCAGCTTCAGCTCGACGTAAGTCGGACGCCCGTGGTTGCACTGGCCCGAATTCGGCGTCGCCTCCATGTCCCGCAAGAGCGCGTTCATCTCTTCAGGCCGCAGCCGCCGTCCCGCGCGCACCGAGCCATGGCAGGCCATCGTGGAGGCGACATGCGCAAGCCGCCGTTCGAGCGGCAGCGTCTCGTCCCATTCCGCCATGTGCTCCGCAAGATCGCGCACAAGCGCGCCGGCGTCGATTTCGCCGAGCAGCGACGGCGTCTCCCGCACGGCCACGGCTCCCGGCCCGAACGATTCGATGACAAGGCCGTAGCGCGCGAGTTCGTCGGCGCGCATGCACAATCGGTTCACGTCGGCCTCGTCGAGCTCGACGATCTCCGGGATCAACAGGATCTGTCGGGCGATGCCGCGCGCGAGCGCCGACTTCATGCGCTCATAGACGAGCCGTTCATGGGCGGCGTGCTGATCGACGATGACGATGCCGTCCCGCGTCTGCGCGACGATATAGGTTTCGTGCACTTGCGCGCGCGCCGCACCGAGCGGGTGGTCGATCAGATCTCCCGGCTCGGCCTCGCGTCGAAAATCCGCAGACGGGCCGCCATGGGCGAACGCCGCTTGCGCCGCGTCCGCGAAGCCGGCCGGCGCCGAGACCGCCACGGCGCCTGCCGCGAAGGGCCGCGCCGGCGATTGCATCCAATCATAGGGTGCGCGCGGCGCGTTGCCGGGACGCAATGCGGTAACGCTCGCCGTGCCGCCGGTGGTCGCCGCGCGGCGCGAATGACGCAGAAGGCAATCTTGCAGCGCCCGCACGATCAGCGCGCGCACCAGGCCTCCGTCACGGAACCGCACCTCCGTCTTGGCCGGGTGCACGTTGACGTCGACCTCGCGCGGGTCGAGCGTCACGAACAGCGCGAGGACCGGATACCGGTCGCGCGGCAGATAGTCCGCATAGGCGCCGCGCACTGCACCGAGCAGGAGCTTGTCGCGCACCGGCCGCCCATTGACGAAAAGATACTGTCCGAGCGCATTCGCGCGGGTGAATGTCGGCAGCGCCGCGAACCCCGCAACGATCACCCCGTCGCGTTCCGCCAGGACTTCGATGGCATTGGCGCGGAACTCAGATCCCAGAATGTCGCCGAGCCTCGCGAGCTGCCCCGGCGGCCCCGGCAGCGCGGCAGCCCAGCTCACCGGCGCGCGCTCCTCGCCGGCCAGGGTGAAGGCCACATCCGGGCGGCTCATCGCCAGCCGCCGCACGGCCTCGCGCACGGCTTCGCCTTCGGCGCGGTCGCTTTTGAGGAACTTCAGCCGTGCCGGCGTGGCGTAGAAAAGATCGCGCACCTCGACGCGCGTCCCCGCCGCCAGCGCCGCCGGCTTGAGGTCAGCCTTGGCGCCGGCCTCCACCGCGATCATCCAGGCATGCGGCTCGGCCGCGTGCCGCGTGGTGATCGCAAGCCGGCCCACCGCGCCGATGGAAGGAAGCGCCTCGCCGCGGAAACCGAGCGTTCGAATGGCCAGGAGGTCGTCTTCGGAAAGTTTCGAGGTCGCGTGGCGATCGACCGCGAGCGCAAGATCGTTGCGCGTCATGCCCGCGCCGTCGTCGCTGACGCGGATGAGCCGGCGGCCGCCGCCGTCGGTCAGGACCTCGATGCGGCTTGCTTTCGCGTCCAGCGCGTTCTCGACCAGCTCTTTCACGACGCTGGCGGGGCGCTCCACCACCTCGCCGGCGGCGATGCGGTTGATCAGGGCCTCGCTGAGTTGGCGGACAGGCATGGAGCGACTCGCATGAAGCGAAGGGCAATCTATCGGGGGCCGCAAGCCGGGGCGAGGGACTAGAGCATTTTCCGGCCAAGTGGGTACCGGTTGGCCGAAAGAAAATGCGACAAAACAATAGTTTTAGAGTCTGATCCGATTCTATCCGATCGGATCAGGCTCTAGTCCGCCTCCGCTCGCGCATGCCGCAAGGCCTTGATCACGCCGCGTTTCCGCTTGCTTTCGAGCCGGCGCTTTTTGGCCGCCCTGGGCGGCCTGGTCGCCTTGCGGGGCTTGGGCGGGACTGCGGCGTCGCGGATCAACTGGACGAGCCGCGCCAGCGCGTCGCTCCGGTTGCGCTCCTGTGTCCGGAAGCGTTGCGCCGTGATGACGAGCACGCCATCGCGCGTCAGCCGCCGGCCCGCAAGGCGCTTCAGGCGCGCACGCACGTCCTCGCTCAAGGAGGGCGAGCGTTCCACATCGAAGCGAAGCTGGACGGCGGTCGCAAGCTTGTTGACATTCTGCCCGCCGGGGCCGGAGGCGCGGACGAAACTCTCCTCGAGTTCGCCCTCGTCGATGGAAATCGTTTCGGTGACGCGGATCATGCGGCGCCGGCGCCGGTCAAATAGCGCTTTGCCAGCACCTTGCCTTCTTCGACCGCGGGCTGGTCGAAGGGATCGACGCCGAAGAGATGCGCGGCGATGATCGTCTCCAGCATGAAATGCATCAGCAATGCGCCCAGCGCGCGCTCATCGAGTCTCTCGATATGGATGGTGCGCACCGGACAGCCGTTCTTGATCAGCGTCTCAGCCGTCGCGCGGCCTTGCGCGGCGACGAGGTCGCCGATCGTCTTGCCGCCGATGGCAGGCTCGCCGGCGTGTTCGGCAAGCGCCGGATCGATGCGGGGGCCGCGGCCCGCCACGCCGGCCGTGACTACGGTGAACAGCTTGTCGCGCGGGCCTGCGATGAAGAGCTGCAACTGACTGTGCTGATCGACCGGGCCGAGGGCTGCGAGCGGCGTTGTTCCTTTGCCGTCCTTGCCGAGACTTTCGGCCCAGAGCTGAACATACCAGCGCGTGAACTTCTCGAGCTTGTCCGAATAGGCCATCAGCACCGAGATGGACTTTCCGCGCGCCCCAAGCGCAACCGCGAGCGCCGCCCCGACGGCTGATGGAATCTGGTCCGGGGCCCGTCGCTCCAGGATCGGCGACAGCGCATCGTTGGCTCCGGCGCGAATGGCGGCGATGTCGAGGCCCATGACCGCCGCCGGAACGAGGCCGACATTCGTCAGCACGGAAAACCGCCCGCCAATGCCGGGATCGTGGTCGAGCAGCGAAATCCCGTGCGATGACAGGAGGTCACGCAAGCCGTTCTTTTTTCCGCTCACCGCCGGCTCCGTGATGCCGAACAGAAGCTCCGGAATACGCCGCTCAAGCCCGGCCATTTTCAACGCCGAGAGCACCGCGATCGTCTGCATCAGCGTCTCGCCGGTTCCCCCCGATTTGGAGATCGCCACAAAACGGGTGGTCTCGAAGGGCAGTTTGGACAACAGCGCGGCGAACGTGTCGGGATCCAGATTGTCCATGAAATGCAGGCGTGGGCCGGTGAGGAACGCTCCCAGGCCCGGCACGGCATGGCCGCCGAGCTGCGCAAGCGTCTGTCCGCCGAGGCTCGATCCGCCGGTGCCGAGAAAGACGACGTCGGTTGACCCGAGCCGCAGGCGTTCGGCGGCTTTCAGGATGGAGGCGATGTCGCCTTCGGCGGCCGGCAGCCGCAGCAGCGGCAGGCTTCCATTGGCGTGGCGTTCGCGCAACCGGCTCAGCGCGGCTTCGCTCTCCGCCAGCGTGCGCTCGAGATCTTTGGTGCTTGCTCCATGCGCCCCCACCCGCGCCTCGCATGCGCCGTCGATGGATTGCAGGAAGGGCATCGCTCACCTCGCATTGGCCGGCGGTCCGATCGAACCTACCTAAGCCAAGGCGGGGCGCCCGGAAAGGGTTTGCGCCGGCGCGCCATCCGGAAAAGCGGCTCATTCAACATGTTGGGAGGGCGGGCGGCGGGATTGGACTAAGAATCACCCGCCCTGGGGAATTGTCGATACTCCGCAAGTCAGACACGCTCGGCCCAGCGCCGGCGCGGCGGATCGGTATTGGCCGCCACGGGACTTGCCGTGTGTGCGGCACCGGCGGATGTCAGCTTCACTGCGTAGCTGAACCGCTCGCCGGGATGGATGCTGAAGGCAATCTCGACCGGATCGGAACCATGCGTGAAGTAGCGCCGTTCGATCTCCAGCGCCGGAGAATGTTCCGGGACGCCCAGCCGCGCGGCAAAAGCGCCGGACATCGGCACGGCGCGGATGATCTGGCGCACCTCGCGCAGGACGAGGCCGAAACGACGCGCGAGATGACCGAAGATCAATCCCGTCGAACGCCCTAAATCCTCTTCGACCGCCGCGAACGCCTCGTCGATATAGACCTCAGTCCAGCAGATCGGCGGCTCTCGCTCCCCCGCCATGCGCCAACCTTCGCTGCGCAGCCAAATCCTGCCTTCGGGGCATTGCAGCCGGTCTGCAAGCTTTCGCCGGGCGACCACATGCTCGGTGCGCTCGATGCGCAGATGAGTTTCTTCCGCGTATTGTTGGAGCTCGGTGATGGAGGCGACGGAATGCGTGAAAGTCGGGATCGGGGTGACGGCCAGCACGGTTGTTCCCTTGCCGCGCCGGCGTCGGACAAGGCCCATGTCGACGATTCTGCGCATCGCTTCGCGGATCGTCTGCCGGCTGGCTCGGTAGCGGCGGCACAGGGTCAGTTCCGAAGGGAGAGTGCTGCCGACGGGGAAGGCCCCATTGAAGATCTCACGCGCCAAATCGCGGCTGATCGTCAGGTAACGGCTCGGTTGCGGCGTACGCGGGACCGGGCGCCCTCGCGCCACCTTCGGTCGAGGCCGGCCTTTTTTGACGGGCATCAGATCACACCGTCATCGCGCAGCGCCGCAACCTCGGACGAAGCGAATCCAAGATCGTTCAGGATCTCGTCGGTATCCGCGCCGATTGACGGCGCGGAGCGGCACGGCATTTCGTCCCCGGGGCAACGAACGGGCGGCGCGAGCAAGCGGATGCTGCCGCTCGGATGCGCGGCAGAACGAATTCTCCCGTTGCTTTGCACGAAATCATTCTCGAGTGCGCTCTTCACGTCATGCACCGGCGCAGCCGGCACCTTCCCGGCAAAGAGCGCAATCCATTCCACGGTCGTGCGCGCGGAGAGGACGTCGTCAAGCTCTGAAGTGAGCTGCGCGCGATGCTTGAGCCGCGCGCCGAAATCCTTGTACTCGGGCCGCTCCTGCCAGTCCGGACGCCCGATGCAGTCGCACAGAACGGGCCAGAACTTCTCCTTGTTGCACATGATGAAGATGAACCCGTCCTTGGTGCGGTAAAGCTGGCTGGGCGTGAGCGATGGGTGGCTCGACCGGGGCTCGCGGCCCTGGCTCACGCCGTTGTTCAAATACCAAACGGCGAGATAGCTCAGATTCTGCAGCGCCGTGTCGAACAAGGACACGTCGATGTCGCGGCCCTGGCGTGTCGCGCGCGCCGCCAATACGCCGGAGACCATGGCGAAAGCGGCGTAGAGTCCGGCCATCTGATCGACGATCGACAATCCGCAGCGCGTCGGCGGCGCGTCCGGCTCGCCGGTGAGCGAGAGATAACCCGCCTCGGCCTGCATCAGATAGTCGTAACCCGGCCACGCCCGGCGCGGCCCCTCGCGGCCATAGGCCGAGAGGTGCGTGCACACGATTACTGGATTGCACTCCTTGAGCTGGTCATAGGTAACGCCCAGTCGCTCGGCCTGGTCTCCCCGCAAATTGTCCAAGGTCGCGTCCGCGAAGCGCGCCAGCCGATGCAACACCGGACGCGCCCCCCGGTGCTTCAGATTGAGCGTGAGGCTGCGCTTGTTCCGGTTGAACGCCTGAAAGAAGTGGCTGTCGCCCGGAGCGAAAAAGTGCGGTCCGATGCTGCGCCCGACATCCCCGCTCTCGGCAGGATTCTCGATCTTGATCACCTCCGCGCCAAGGTCGCCGAGCAGCATGCTGCCGAAAGGCCCGGCGCCATATTGCTCGACTGCGATGACGCGGACCCCTGAAAGCGGAAGCATCGTCTCTCCTTGAACGGCGCCCGCGTTCTCGTCAGCCGGAGCCGATATGCGTTCGCGCAGCCGCAGCGGATACGGGCGAAAGAGATTCATAAGCACAATGTCTGTACAACTGCAAACGCTGCTCGCGGGAGGGCAAAAGGCGCCCACCAAAGGCAAAACAGGCCGCCGCTGACAATCGAATTGACAAGCAGTTCCGGCCATCCTGTAATGTCCGGACAATATCCGATGATGCGGCCAGCGCGGCGGACTCCCGGGTCCGCCGACAAATCCGGGGACGGCATGGGCAGATGATCGCGCTTCCAACCCAGACCGGCGAGCGCCGCTACCGTAACAGCATCGGACGTTGCTATGAGGATTTCGTCGTCGGCGACATCTATGAGCATCGGCCCGGACGCACGATTACGCAGACCGAGAACGTCTGGTTCACCTTGCTCACGATGAACACTCACCCGCTGCATTTCGACGAGGAATACGCCAAGCATTCGGAATTCGGGCGCTGTGTTGTCGCCTCGCCCTTCACGCTGGCGCTGCTCGTCGGCATGAGCGTGAGCGACGTAAGCCAGAAAGCGATTGCCAATCTCGGTTGGACGGACGTCAAGCTCACGCGCCCGGTTTTCCCCGGCGACACGCTCTATGCGGAGACGGAGGTGATCTCCAAACGGCCATCAGCCTCGCGCCCTGACGCCGGCCTCGTCGCCTTCCGCACGCACGGGCGCAACCAGAACGGCGTGATCGTCTGCTCATTCGACCGCACGATTCTTGTCCAGCGCCGCGGTCACGGTCTGGAAGGCAAAGCCAACTACTAACGCCGAAGTCGTCCCATGACATCCATCACGCAAAGCGGTCCGGATCGCCAAGACGGTTTTGGCCTCGAAGACGAAAGTCAAATTCTCAACTCCGTGGAACGCTGGCTCGAGCGCGACGTGCGGCCGCATGTGCGAGCCCTCGAACACGATGACGTCTATCCGCACGAGATGGTCGAACAGATGAAGGCTCTCGGGCTGTTCGGCGCTACGATCAGCCAGGACTATGGCGGCCTCGGCCTGTCGGCGACCACCTATGCCAGAATCGTGCAGAAGGTGTCCGAGGCGTGGATGTCGCTCGCGGGCATCTTCAATTCCCATCTGATTATGGCGGCCTGCGTCCAGCGCCACGGCGATGAGGCGCAAAAGCAAGCATTGCTGCCGCGATTTGCCGCCGGCGAAGTGCGTGGAGGACTGGCGCTGACGGAGCCCGATTGCGGCACGGACCTGCAAGCCATCCGCACCCGGGCGGCGCGCGACGGCGACCATTACGTGATCAACGGCACGAAGACCTGGATCTCCAACGGCATTCACGGCCAGGCCTTCGCGGTTCTGGTGAAGACCGATCCGCACGCCGAGCCGCGCCACAGGGGCATGAGCCTGTTCATCGCCGAGAAAGGGCCAGGATTTCGCGTTTCACGGAAGCTGGAAAAGATCGGATACAAGGGCATCGACTCGGCCGAACTCATTTTCGAAGATTACCGCGTATCGAAGGACGCCTTGATCGGCGGCGAGGGACGCGGTCTGGCGGTCACGCTCGGCGGCCTCGAACTCGGGCGGATCAATGTCGCCGCGCGAGGCTGCGGCATCGCCAAATCCGCGCTCGACGCCGCCGTCCGATATTCGCAGGTCCGGCGGACGTTCGGCAAACCGATTCACCAGCATCAGGCGATCCAGCTCAAGCTCGCGGAAATGGCGATCCGCACCGAAGCAGCGGTCGCGCTGACCTATAACGCCGCGCGCGCCTACGACCGGGGCCAGCGCTGTGACATGGAAGCCGGAATGGCAAAATACGCAGCCTCCGAAGCCGCGGTGGCAAACTCGCTTGACGCCATGCGCATCCACGGCGCCTACGGCTATTCGACGGAATTCGACATCGAGCGGCTCTACCGAGACGCACCGCTCCTGTGCATCGGCGAGGGCACGAACGAATTGCAAAAAATCATCATCGCGCGGCAACTCGTCGAGCGCAATCCGATCTGAGCGAAGGATCATGGCGAACGAGCATTTTCCGCGATTGTTCAGTCCGCTGCGCGTCGGGCGAGGCGAACTCCGCAACCGTGTTGCGCTGTCGGCGACGCTCACCAATTATGCCATGCGCAATCGCGTCACCGATCGCTGGATCGACTTTCTCGCCGAGCGCGCCGCGGGCGGGGCGGGGATGATCATCACGGAGATCATCGCCGTGGACCCGGCGGCGCTGGCTCACGGCGCGATCGTCACGGGTTACGACGCCGAAAACGAGGACGGCTTCAAACGCGCCGCCGATGCGGTGGAGCGACATGGCGCCCGTCTGGTCGGCCAGATCTGGCATCCCGGCCGCCAGCAGCTTTGGTCGCCGGTGAAGTCGCCGAAGGGCATCTCCGATCAGCCCGATGCTTATAGCTGGACCGTTCCGCACGTGATGAGCGGCGCGGAGCTTCGGGACGTGGCTGACGCCTTTGTCCGAGTCGCCGAGACGCTGCACCGTTGCGGATTTTCCGGCGTGGAGCTGCATGGGGCCCACGGCTACCTGATCACCCAGATTCTCTCGCCTTGGTCCAACAGGCGCGCCGACCGATATGGCGGCTCGCTGGAGAACCGCGTCCGCTTCGTGCGCGACGTCGCAACCCGCATTCGCGAGACCTGCGGGGCGGGCTTCATCGTCGGCCTCAAGATGCCGGGGGACGAGGGGGTCGAGGGCGGCATCGACCCGGCGGAGGCTGCGCGGATCACGGGCGTTCTCGCGGTCTCAGGCCTGATCGACTATTTCGCCTACAGCCAGGGCAATTTCAGCCTTAGTCTCGAGAACCACGTGCCGGACATGCACTTCCGGCGCTGCCACTTCCTCGACATCCATCGGAGGATCAGGCCGGCCGCGAACGGGATTCCGGTCATGGCGATCGGCCGGATTGCGACGCCTGCCGAAGCGGAGGCTGCGATCGCCGATGCGGCTGCGGATTTCGTCGGCATGACGCGGGCGCTGATCGCCGATGCCGATTGGCCCGCCAAGGCGCAAGGCGGGCGAGTGGCCGCGATACGCCCGTCGACTTACGACAATTTCGCCTGGGGCGAAATTCACGTCGGCAAGCCGCTCACCGAGGTTCACAATCCGCAGCTCGGCAACAAGGGCGAGTCCGGTTGGACTCCCGGCCGGTCACGCAGGCGACGCCGCATTCTCGTGATTGGCGGCGGCCCCGCCGGAATGCAGGCTGCGCGCATCGCCGGCGAACGCGGGCACGAGGTGACCTTGTTCGGCGCCTCGCCTCATCTCGGGGGCAAGCTTGCGCTGGCCGGCCGGTTGCCCGGTTGTGACGAATACGCCGGCCTCGTGAACTGGATGACGTCGCGATTGCGCGCAGCCGGCGTGAAGACCGAGCTTGGTACGGTGTTTCAGCCGCAGGATCTGGCGGGAGCCAAGCCGGATTGTGTCATTCTCGCCGCGGGCGCGCATCAGCGCGCGCCGGAAAAAATCAGCGGCGAGGGGATGTCGGCCCGAGATTGGGCTCTAAGCTTCCCCAGCGCTCATGGAGGCGGCGGCGCGGCTGTGCTGTTCGACATGGATCACAGCGCCGCCACCTATGCCGTCGCCGACGCGCTGGCGGCGCGCCACCGGCGCCTCGTCCTGCTCACGCCGCGCATGCAACTTGCCCGGGACGTCAATTATTGCAGCGCGATCGGGATCTACCGGCGCCTTTATGGCGCCGACGCCACGCTCATCTTCGCAGCCGAGCCGGTGGCGCAACGAAACGGCGTCCTGACCTGGCGCAACGTCTTCACCGGACGCACGCAGGACATCGCGAATGTGGATGTGTTTGTCTGGTCCACGCCGCGGATCGCCGATGACTCGCTCGCCGAGCCGCTCCGGCAGGCGGGACTGGACGTTCGGCTTGTGGGAGACTGCGTCTCCCCCCGCAATCTCATGTGCGCCATTCATGAAGGAGAAGCCGTGGCGATGGCGCTATAATGATCCTATCAGCCCAGGTGTCACCCCGATGATATTCGGCTGCCGCCGATCGAAACGCCATTGCGAGGGTTCGCGTCTCTTCCGCCAGGCGACAAGGCGTGTGCGGAATGGCTGAGCGCGTACTCAACGCATTCTGGATTCTGCTCGGCGCGGCTACGGCGAGCTACGCCTGGACTCTCGGCCTGGTCAGCCGGTCGGGGCCGGAAAGCGGCTTGTTTCCGTTCCTTGCTGCGATCATCGTTGCAGGATGCGGCGTGGCGCTCGTCATCAAGTCATCGCACCGCGCGCAAGCGCCGGAATTTCCGCGCGGCGCCGCCCTGCGGCGCGTAGCCGGAGTCGTCGCCGGCTTGGCAGTGATGGCGATGGCATTGCCTTATGTCGGTTTCGCAGTCTCGGGCGCGATTACGATGCTCGTCCTTTTGCGCGCGGTGGAACGGGTTCCCTGGCCGCGGGCGATCCTGCTCGCCATGCTGGCCGATGTCGCGGTGGTCTGGTTGTTCGAGCGCGTGCTGGGGCTGCCGCTGCCGCGCGGCCCGTGGGGCTGGTGACGCATGGACGCGGTTGGCGACCTATTGGCGGGATTTACCGTCATCTTGACCGCGCAGAATCTCTATTTCTGCCTGCTTGGGAGTCTGATCGGAACGCTTGTGGGCGTCTTGCCCGGGCTTGGCCCGCTCGCGGCGCTGGCGCTGCTGTTGCCGATCACGTTTACGCTGACCCCGGTCGCCGGCATGGTCATGCTCGCCTCGATCTTCTATGGGGCGATGTATGGAGGCTCGACCACGTCGGTTCTCTTGAACATTCCGGGCGAGGCCGCCTCCGTCGTCACCTGCATCGATGGGCATCAGATGGCGCGACAGGGACGCGCCGGCGCCGCGCTCGGAATTGCCGCGATCGGCTCGTTCATTGCCGGCACGCTCGGCGTGATCCTGATGACGTTTTTCGCGCCCGCGATCGCCGCCGCTGCGATCCGCTTTGGGCCGCCGGAAAACTTCGCGCTCATGGTGCTCGGACTTGTTTGCACGTTGTTCATGATTACGGGTTCGGCGATCAAAGGCACGCTCATGATCGCGCTCGGCTTTCTCGCGGCCGCCGTCGGCATCGACGTGGTCAACGGACAGGAACGGCTCACGTTCGGCATGATCAACCTTACGGCGGGATTTGAACTTCTTTCGGTGGTCATCGGATTGTTCGGACTCGGCGAGGTGTTGGCCAATGTCGAGCGGGTCAAGCGCGGCACGCTGCTCGCGGAGCGCGTCCGCAATCTGTGGCCGACCCTTGCCGACTGGCGCGCTTCATGGCGGCCAATCTTGCGCGGCAGCGGCCTGGGATTCCTGCTGGGCCTTGTGCCGGGCGGCGGGCCCGTGACGGCGTCGTTCGTGTCCTATGCTCTCGAACGCCGTCTATCGAGCAATCCCGAGCGTTTCGGAAAGGGCGCCATCGAAGGCGTCGCCGGCCCGGAGTCAGCGAACAACG
This sequence comes from Xanthobacteraceae bacterium, assembly GCA_022844485.1. Lineage (GTDB taxonomy): Bacteria > Pseudomonadota > Alphaproteobacteria > Rhizobiales > Xanthobacteraceae > JALHLQ01. The sequence goes on along the minus strand of JALHLQ010000037.1, from coordinate 20,967 downwards.
GCGCCGTGGCCGGCAGCATTGTTCCGGTCCTCGCCCTTGGCATTCCTGGAAACCCGGTCACAGCGCTGCTGCTCGGCGCTTTGATCATCCAGGGAATTCAACCGGGGCCGCTCTTCGTCAGCCAACGCCCTGATCTGTTCTGGGGCATCGTCGCCAGCATGTATGTCGGCAACGTCTTTCTGCTGATCCTCAACCTGCCGCTGATCGGTCTTTGGGTTCAGCTCCTGCGGGTGCCCTATTACATCCTGTTTCCGGTGGTGCTGCTGCTGTGTGTGGTGGGCACCTACTCGGCCAACAAGAACGTCTTCGATCTATGGGTGATGATCGCATTCGGCGTCGGCGGCTACCTGCTGCGCAAGCTCGATTACGATCCGGCTCCTTTCGTCATAGCCTTCGTGCTTGCGCCGCTGCTCGAACAATCGCTGCGGCAATCGCTCGTCATGTCGCCCGACGGCGCTCTTATTCTGCTGGAGCGTCCGGTCGCGGCGTCTCTGCTGGCGGCCGGCGCGGCGCTCGTTCTGCTCATGTTCCGTCGTCAACAAACACAGGGAGGAATTCCATGAAGACAAGCGCATTGAGCCTGGCCTTGCTTGCGATGCTCGCCGCAGGGGCGGCGTCAGCCCAGAGCGGGGATCCCAAGGCGGACATTGCAAAACTCAAGCCGAAGGATTTTCCGACGCAGCCGATCGAATTCACCGTCGTCTATCCTCCCGGCGGGGGAATGGACGTCGCCGCGCGCCTGCTCGCGAAACATGTCGAGAAGTGGAGCGGTGAGCGGATTGTCGTGAACAACCGCACCGGCGGCGCCGGGATGGTGGGGCACGCGTATCTGGCGACGCAAGCCAAGCCGGATGGTTACACGGTCGGCGTCCTCGCCAACCTGGTATGGGGCGACGCCATGCTGCGTTCGCAGGGGCGCTGGAGCTACACCGATCTCGAGCCGGTCGGCTACGTCAACACCGACGCCCTGGTTTGGGTCGGGCCGTCCGAAGGGCCCTTTATGGGATATTCGCTCAAGGAGTTCATCCAGGCTGCAAAAGACAAGCCCGGCACCATCCGCATCGCAATCGTCCCGGGCAGCATGTGGGAGTACCTGGTGGAGCAGATCGAGGCGAATACCGGCGCGAAATTCCTGCGCGTGCCGTTCCAGGGCGGAGGTGCGGGGATCAACGGGCTGGTCGGCGGCAATGTCGATCTTGCGCAAGGCTTCTACTCGGAATTCCGCGGCTTCCTGGAGGCGAAGAAACTGGTGCCGCTGGCAGTGGCCGCTGGCGCGCGCATGGATTTGTTGAAGGACGTTCCCACCTTCAATGAGGCTCTTGGCGGCAACGAGTATACTTGGCAGGTGATCCGGTTCGTCGTGACGCCGAAGGGAACGCCGGCCGACCGCAAAGCCTATCTTGCCGCGATGGTGCGAGCAGCGATGCAGGACCCCGAACTTGTGGCGGAATATCGCAAGACTGGCGCCTTTTTTGACCCCAAGCTCGTCAATTCGAAGGATCTGGCAAAAGATCTCGGCGAATATGCCGAGCGGGAGCGCGCCTTCTACAAGAAAACCGGGCGGCTGAACTGAACCGCAAAAAAACGGCGGCTCCCCTGAGCTTGCGCGTCGGAGAAACCTGATGCACCGGAGCACCGGGCGAATTCTGACCACGCACACGGGGAGCCTGCCGCGCCCCGCCGCTCTCACCGAGATGTACGTCCGCCGCGCGCGCGGCGAAATCGTCGACGCGCAGGATGTAACAAGAGCAGGACGCGATGCTGTGCGCGCCATCGTGCCGTTGCAGGTCGAGGCGGGCGTCGATGTCGGCAACAACGGCGAGCAGCAACACGAGTCCTTTTTTCTGTACCTCAAGGACCGGCTGACGGGCCTTGGCGGGACCTGGCAGCGTCCGTCGCGGGCGGATGTGGACCGTTACCCCGAATTCAAGAAACGTTGGCTGGAACAGACCTCGGCCGCGGCCCGCGTCTCGCCGAATGAGGGGCTTCCGACGGCCATCGGGGAGGTTCGCTACAAGAAACCGCACGCAATCGAAAGCGAATGCCGCGACTTCGGCGAGGTTCTTGCGGAATATCCGAAAGCCTTCGTCGAGGCGTTCATGAGCGCTCCCTCGCCCGGCATTCTCGCCGCCGCGATCCGCAATCGCCACTATGAGAGCGAGGACCGCTATCTCGCCGCGCTCGGCCGCGCCTTGCGCACCGAGTATCTGGCGATTGTGCGTCACGGTTTCCTGCTGCAGATCGACGCTCCGGATCTCGCGCTCGAACGGCACATTTCATACAAGGATCGGCCCCTGTCCGATTTCCTCGCGTTCGTCGAGAATGTCGTGTCCACGATCAACGACGCGATCGAGGGGATCGGACCCGATCGCGTGCGTGTCCACGTGTGCTGGGGCAACTCGGAATCGCCGCACGACTGCGACGTGCCGCTCGATGATATCTTGCCGATCGTTCAGAAAATCCGCGCCGGGGGTCTCGTCTTGCCGTTCGCCAATCCGCGGCATGCTCATGAGTTTCGTTGTTTCGAGCGTTTTCCCTTGCGGGATGGCCAGATTCTGGTCGCAGGCGTCATTGATCCGCTGACCAACATCATCGAGCATCCGGAAGTCGTCGCCGACCGGATCGAGCGGGTTGCAGCCGTGATCGGCGATCCATCGCGCGTCCTGGCGGGGACAGACTGCGGCTTCGATACCTCCGCCGGCTGGGGACGGGTTGCTGCGGACGTGGTGTGGGCCAAGCTGCGGAGCCTGCGCGACGGCGCACGGCTTGCCTCGGAGCGATTGTTCTAGCGCCTGATCGTTTCAATCTGATCGGGCCAGATCAGGTTTTAGCCGCCGTTTGGGTTGAGGCCTTGTGGCCGCCCCACCACGGTAAAGAGCAGGTTCCCGGACAGCAGCCGCTTTGCCGCGCGCCGCACGTCGGCGAGGGTCACGGCGTCGATCAGACCAGCGCGACGATCGATATAGTCGATGCCGAGCTCGTCATTTTGAATCTGAACGAGCTGGCCTGCGATCTTCGACGAGGAATCAAAACCGAGCGCGTAGGAGCCCTTCAAGAACGACTTCGCCTTGGCAAGCTCATCCTCGGTAGGACCGGATTCCGCGAGCCGGCGGATTTCTTGTTCCATGACGCCGAGCGTCTCGCTTGCCCGCTCCGCACCTGTCGCGGTTCCCCCGGTGAACAGCGCCGTGTGCTTGAGCCAGACAAGGCTGGAGCTCACGGAATAAGCAAGCCCGCGTCTTTCGCGCACCTCACGATAGAGGCGCGACGAAAATGAGCCGCCGCCAAGGATATGATTGACGATATAGGCGGCGAAGAAATCAGGGTCTTTGCGGGAGACGCCCACGCCGCCGAATCGAAGCACGGCCTGCGGGACATCGAGCGGAATCACGAGCCGCTCGCCCAGGCCTTGCGGATTCGCATCCGGAACCGGCCGCAGGTCCGCTTTAGCGGGGAGCTCCCCGAACACCTGATCGATCCAGCGTGCCGCCGCTTCCGCGTCGATATCGCCGACGATGGCGATCTTGAGGGTGTCGCGCGCGAAGACCCGGCGCGTGTAGTCGCGCAGGTCCGATGCGGCGATACGAGGCACGGACTCGAGCGTTCCGGCCGCCGGACGGCCATAGGGGTGGTTGGGAAATGCCGCCGCCCACCAGCGGCGGCTTGCGATGTCGCCCGGACTGGTGGTTTCGCGGCGCAGGCTCGCAAGGCGATGCGAGCGCGTGCGCTCGATGGCGTCCGCATCGAAGCGCGGCTTCGTCAATGCAAGACGCAAGAGCGCGAACGCATCGTCACGGTTCTGCGCGAGCGTGCGCAGCGATCCGTGGAAGAAATCGCGCCCCGCGGAAAAGGAGATCTCGACCGCCGTCTCCTGCATGCGCCGCTGGAAGGCTTGCGCGTCCATCTCGCCCGCGCCTTCATCGAGCAGCGCCGACACCATGGTCGCCACTCCCGCCTTGTCTGCGGGGTCCTCGCTCGCGCCGCCGCGAAACGTGAAATCCATGGCGATGACCGGCACGGAGCGTTCGCGCACGAGCCAAAGCTCGAGACCTCCGGGGCTGACGATCCGTTCGATCTTCGTGGCGTATGCCGCCTCCGGCAGGATGAAGCCCGCGGCGGCGAAGAGGACGGCGGCAAGTGCAAGGATGCGCGTTCGGGTCTTGCGAGCAGCCAAGATCATGAACGCTTCTCCTCGCGGCCCATGCCGTCCTTGACGAGATAACCGGTGACCGAGCGGTGCGCCAGCAGGTATGTCCGCGCTGCCTCCCGAACGGCTTCGGCCGTGACGGCGCGCAACCGTTCCGGCCGGAGCCGAACGTCGTCGACCGAGAGGCCGGTTGTGAGCGCCGAGCCGTAAAGGCGCGCGAGCGTCGACTGATTGTCCTGCGCATAAATGTAATCGGCGATCATCCGGCTCTTGGCGAGTTCGACTTCCTCGGCCGAAAAACCTTTCTCGATCACTTCGGCGACGACGCCATCCATGGCGCGTTCGAGCGCGGTCAGCGTCACGTCGGGTTTCGGCGAGGCGTGCAGGCCCATTCGGCTCGCATCGAGACTCATGCCCTGGTACCAGCCGCCGGCGCTGGTTGCGATGCCCTGCTCGACCACCAGTCTTTGAAACAAGCGGCCTGTGGCGCCGTTTCCGACCAGATAGGCGAGCACGTCGACAGCCTCGGATTCGCCGGGCCGCGCCGTTGCGTATGAGGGGACGAGATAGGACCGCTGCAAGCTCGGCTGCGCGACCCGCGGATCGGAGAGCACGACCTGACGCGCGGCATTCGGTTCCGGTTCTTGCGGCCGCATCCGTGGCGTAACCTCGAAACGGCGCTTGACCTTCCCGTAAGTTCTCTCCACCAGCGATTTGGCATCTTCGACGGAAATGTCGCCGGCAATCACCAGCACGGCATTGTTTGGCGTGTAGAAGCGGCGATAGAAGGCGAGCGCATCGTCCCGGTTCAGCTTTTCGATCTCATGGCGCCATCCGATGATCGGTCGGCCATAGGGATGGTTGACATAAAGCGCCGCGCTGACCTGTTCGCCAAGACGCGCGCTCGGTTCGTTGGCGACGCGCGAATTCTGCTCCTCGAGCACCACATTGCGTTCCGGCAGCACGTTCTCGTCGGTCAGCACGAGTCCGGTCATCCGGTCTGCCTCGAACTCCATCAGGGTGGGCAGATGCTCGCGCGAAACACGTTGAAAATAGGCGGTGTAGTCGTGTGAGGTGAAAGCGTTTTCCTGCCCGCCGATGGTGGCGACCACTTGCGAGAAGCGTCCGGCCGGGTTCTTTGCCGTCCCCTTGAACATGAGATGTTCGAGAAAATGCGCAATGCCCGATTTGCCGGGCGGCTCGTCCGCCGCCCCGACACGGTACCAGACCATATGCGTCACGACGGGAGCGCGCCGGTCGGGGATGATCACGACCTCGAGCCCGTTTGCGAGAGTGCTGTGGCTGACCGGGGGGGCGGAGGCGGACGAGGATCCGGACGCCGTGCCCGCGAGAACGAGGAGAAGAATGGCCCCTGCGGCGGCAGGCAGTCTGCGGGGGAAGAGCATCGTTGGCTGATCACCTTGTCGTAACGGGCCTGAAGAGACCCATGAGCTAATAATCCCGATCCGGACCAGCAATCGGTGCGCGACGCTGCCGCGGGGAGGATTTTTGCAGACGCGGGCCAGATTTCGCTATGCGAATTCAGGGTGCCGACTAGTGGTCCGATTCTAACATTCGCATCCCGTTGCGGCAGGCCATTTTGCGAATGTTAGAATCGAAGGACCACTAGCAAATTCAAATTGCTAGTGTGGCTGTTCGGAAGTCCGCATCATTCTTACAGCGAGTCCGAATGCGGACTTCCGAACCAAAGCCACACTAGATCAATAAGTTGCTAGTGTCCTTCGATTCCGAAGTTCGCAAATGAGCGTGCCGCGTGATGATGCGAACTTCGGAATCGGGACACTAGTGGAGTTTTGGATGTGACATTCGCTTGTGAACCCGCTGCTAGATGGGTAGCGAATGTCAAATCCACTCCACTAGTTCGAGGTCGTCCCGCGGTCCCACAACGTGGGTATTTTCCAGCCTCCGGTACTTTTGTCGGTGCCGACGCCGTAGGGCTGGCTGGGCGAGGGGGTTTGATAGCCCGGAGGCGGCTGGGTCAGGGTCCGCCGCTCGGGCTCCCCTTTGAACGGCACCTCTTCGCTCTTGCTGGATCCGAATAGCGAACTGAAGATGCCGCCCGTGTAACCGAGCTCGGATGGCGATAGCGGCCGCCCGATCTCGGACTCCGATCGCGGCCCGCTTTGCCCGGGCTCCGTCACCCGCTGTCCGGACCCACGGCCCTGCTGCAGCTCCTGCGGCGACAACGGCCGGCCCGGGTCCTGCAACTCAGAAAGCGTTCTGGGCCGCACCCTGTTGTCCACCCGCGCCTTCTTGCGCTCTTGGATATCGGCGTCTTTCGGCCAGGCCGGATGCGTCGCGTTGTTGGTCTGCTCCGGCGTCGGGAGGTTCATGGCAGGCGGAATGACCAGCGGAGAGCGTTCCCGATAGTCGATGCCGGAGCGTCCGGTGTCGACGCCCATCCCGCCCAGGAGGCCCTTGATGATCTTCTGCTCGAAGCTCAGGTCGTCGTCCTCGGCCTCTTCCTGGGCAAGCGCGGCGGTCGCGAGCGAGAGCGCAATGGCCGCAAGTCCGATACGGCGGCAAAGCGCACGGCGAAACCCAGTTCTTGTCGCGGGCCTGTGCATGTCTTTGATTCCCGTTCCCAGCCAGACCGTTGGTCGGTCTTTTGCGATGGATTTGCGCCCCCGATCAGGGCGCTTTTGCGGCGCCCCGCCCCAACAGCGATTCATATAGAAGCCCGGCCACGCCCGCAACGATGGCGGCATCGGCCAGGTTAAAGACGTACCAGGAGAAGTCGAATGAAGACGTCGTGATGTGGACAAGAACGAAATCGGCGACGGCGCCATAGGCGATGCGGTCGATGCCGTTGCCGATGGCGCCCCCTATAATCAGTCCAAGCGATGCGCTCGCCAGGCGCGACTCGGCTCGGCGCAGCCAGATCGTCAAAAGTATCAGTGCGGCAATCGTGATGCCGATCAGCATCCAGCGGCCAAACTCCGTATCCTGCTGGAAGAGGCCGTAGCTGATCCCGTAGTTCCACGTGAGCACGAATTTCACGAAGGGCGCGACTGCGACGACGCCCTTGTTCGCGAGTTCATATCCGAACAGCAGCCACAGCTTGCTGGCCTGATCCAGGGTCGCGGTCAGGGCGGCGATCGCAAATCCGAATCGCGCCAGCTTTCGGATCGCCGTCGTCTCGATGACGGCGCTCATTCGGCGGCCCGGCGCAAGGCATCCCACTCGCGCAGCGCCTGCGCGTCACGCGGGGTCACGTCCGGGTGGTCCGGATCCGTGCCGACGGTCGGCAGGATCTTCCACGACCGGGCGCATTTCTTGCCTTCCGCCGGCCGTACTTCGACCGAAACGCCGGCCACGTCGTCGAGGCGGAACGCCGCCGCAGGTCCGTCCCCGGATGTCACCGACGCAGCCGACGTGATCGCGACTTCCGCCATGTCGATTCCCTCAAGCGCGCGCAACAGGTCGCGGTCGGCCACATGGATGATCGGAGCGGCTTCGAGAGAGGACCCGATGCGTTTGGCCGCGCGTTCGATCTCGAGCGCGCCCGTCACCACGCGCCGCACGCTCCTCACCTTGCGCCATCGTTCCGCCAAGGCGTCATCGCGCCATGCACGCGGAATGTCCGGGAAGGGCTGGAGGTGGACGGAATCGTCCGTGGCGAAACGCGACAGCCACGCTTCTTCGGCGGTGAAGCACAGCATCGGCGCGAGCCAGATGACGGTGCAGCGGAAGATAGAGTCGAGCGCGGTAAGGCAGGCCTTGCGCTTCACCGAGGAAATGGGATCGCAGTAGAGGGCGTCTTTCCGCACGTCGAAATAGAAGGCCGACAGATCGACCGTCATGAAGGCGTTCAGCGCGGCGAAGATGCGTTTGTAGTCGTAGGTCCGATAGGCCTCGCGCACGAGTTCGTCGAGTTCGCTCAGGCGGTGGAGCATCAGCCGTTCGAGCTCGGGCATAGCCTGGAGCGCCACGCGGTCCTCCTCGCGGAAATGCGCGAGGTTGCCGAGCATCCAGCGGATGGTGTTGCGCAGCTTGCGATAGGTGTCGATGGTGGTTTTCAGAATCTCTGGGCCGATGCGCAGATCGTCCGCATAATCGGAATGCGACACCCACATGCGCAGGATATCGGCGCCCGACTGCTTGATCACGTCTTGCGGCGCAACCACGTTGCCGAGCGACTTCGACATCTTGCGCCCGTCCTCGTCGATGACGAAGCCATGCGTGAGCACCACGTCATAGGGCGCACCCCCGCGTGTGCCGCAGGATTCCAGGAGCGAGGAGTGAAACCAGCCGCGATGCTGATCGGAGCCTTCGAGATACATCACCGTATCCGGCCCGCCCTTCAGCTTGCGGTTGGTCTTGAGGTCCGCGCGGACCTCCAGCGTGAACGCATGCGTCGAGCCGGAATCGAACCACACGTCGAGAATGTCGTCGACCTTGGTCCACTCCTTCTCGTCGTGATCTGGAGACAGAAAGCGCGCCGCTGCCCCTTCGGCATACCATGCGTCCGCGCCTTCTTTCTCGAAAGCCTCGGTGATGCGCCTGTTGACTCGCTCGTCATTGAGGATGTCGACCGAGCCGTCGCGCTTCTCGCGAATGAAAACCGTGATCGGAACGCCCCACGCGCGCTGGCGCGAGATCACCCAGTCCGGCCGCTCCTTGATCATGCCGGTGATGCGGTTCTCGCCCTGCGGCGGCACCCACTGCGTCGCCCGAATGGCCGCGAGCGCGACCTCGCGCAGCGTGCGATTGCCGAGCGCTCGAACCGGCCGGTCCATCGCGATGAACCACTGCGGCGTGTTACGGAAGATGACCGGTTTCTTCGATCGCCACGAATGCGGATACTGATGCTTGAGACGCCCGCGTGCGACGAGCATGCCGGCGTCGCCGAGCGCCTTGATGACGGCGTCGTTGGCGTCGCCTTTCTCGCCCTTGTCGGTGATGACGCGCCTGCCTCTGAAACCCGGCGCCTGCTCGGTGAAGAAGCCTTGTCCGTCCACCGTGTAGGGGATGAGCGTATTGACGCCGTGCTTGGCGAGCGTGGCGGCGCCGGCCGTCCAGATGTCGAAATCCTCGCGCCCGTGTCCGGGCGCGGTATGCACGAACCCGGTGCCGGCATCGTCGCTCACGTGCTCGCCTGCGAGCAGCGGGACAACGAAATCGTAGCCGCCGCCGAGCCCGCGCAGGGGATGCGCGCAGCCGAGATCGGCGAGATCGCGCGCGGGCACGTCGCGCACGCGGTCATAGGCCGTGACGCGCGCCTGCTTGAAAACATCCGCCGCGAGCTTGTCGGCGAGAATGTAGTGATCGCCGATCCTGGCCCAGTTCCCCTCGGGCGCATCGGTCACGCGGTAGAGGCCATAGGCGATCTTCGAGGAAAAGCTGATCGCGCGGTTGCCCGGGATCGTCCACGGCGTCGTGGTCCAGATGACGAGCGCGGCGTTGCCGTATCGCCGGTCGAGCTCCTCGAACCGCTCGCCTTTCGCGAAGCGCACTGGAAACATCGCCCAGATCGTATCCGACACATAGTCGTCGTACTCGACCTCGGCCTCCGCGAGCGCCGTCTGTTCGACCACCGACCACATCACCGGCTTCGACCCGCGATACAGCTGACCGGTCGCGGCGAACTTCATCAACTCGCGCGCGATCTGCGCTTCCGCGGCGAAGTTCATCGTCGTGTAGGGATGGTCCCAATCGCCGACGACGCCGAGCCGCTTGAACTCCTCGCGCTGCACATCGATCCAGTGCTCGGCAAAGGCGCGGCATTGCCGCCGGAACTCGACGGTCGACACCGCCTCCTTGTCCTTGCCCTTGGCGCGATATTCCTCCTCGATCTTCCATTCGATCGGCAGGCCGTGACAGTCCCAGCCGGGCACGTAATTGGAATCGTAGCCCATCATCTGGAAGGAGCGCGTGACGATGTCCTTCAGAATCTTGTTGAGCGCCGTGCCGATGTGAATGTTGCCGTTCGCATAGGGAGGCCCGTCGTGAAGGATGAATTTGGGCCTGCCTTTCGCCGCCTGGCGCTGCCGCTTGTAGATGTCGAGCTTCTGCCAGCGCGCCAGGATTTCCGGCTCGCGTTGCGGAAGTCCGGCCCGCATCTCGAAATTCGTCTGCGGCAGAAACAGGGTCGGGCTGTAGTTGCGCGGCGTGTCGGTCATGGCGCGGCTTACTAGAGCATTTTCCGGCGAAGTGGAAACCGGTTCGCCGAAAGAAAATGCGACAAAACAATAAATTCTGGAGCGGTTACCGATTCAATCGAAGCGGGGACCGCTCTAGCAGGCGGGTTGCGGCACGGAAAGGGACCGGGTCGGAAGCTATTCGGGCACGCGGCCGAGCGCGGGAAACGAACCGCGGGCCCGCTCCAGCGCGTCACGTGCGCGCGCGGAGTCCTCGTGCATTCGCCTGACCAACGCATCCGCGCCGTCGAAGCGCATCTCCGGCCTGATCCAGCCGAGGAAGGCGACGTCGATCTCCGCCCCGTAAAGGTCGCCGGCGAAATCGAAAAGAAAGACCTCGAGCAACGCCGCGCCGTTGTCGAAGGTTGGCCTCCGCCCGAAGCTCGCCACCCCGTCCAATCGCTTGTCGCCGACGCCCACGCGCACGGCATAAATCCCGTGCTGCAATCCGCAAGCCGGGTCGAGCTTGAGATTGGCGGTCGGATAGCCGAGCGCGCGCCCGCGCTTCTCGCCGTGAATGACGGTGCCGGTCACGAACCAGGGATAGCCGAGCAATTCGGCGGCTTCGACGACGCGGCCGGCCGCAAGCGCCGAGCGGATGGTGCTGGACGACACGGGACGGCCCTCGTCCTCGAGCGGGGCTACGATCTCCACCGCAAGACCGAGCCGCCCGCCTTCTTCGGCGAGGAACGCCGGGGAGCCTTGCCGGTCCTTGCCGAAGTGAAAATCGAAGCCGATCGCGGCCCCGCTGATTTTGAGTTCGCCGACCAGCTTTCTTTCGATGAAGTCCCGGGCCGAAAGGCTCGCGAGCTTGGCGTCGAACGTCATCACCACCGCGCCGTCGAGGCCCGTTGCGGCCAGAAGGCGCAGCTTCGCGCGCTCGTCGGTGAGCCGGAACACCGGCTCGTTCGGGCGGAAGTAGCTGCGCGGATGCGGCTCGAACGTCAGCGCGGCCGCCGGATGTCCCATCTCTTTGGCGCGCGCGAGCGCGGCTGCGATCACCGCCCGATGGCCACGATGCACGCCGTCGAAATTGCCGATGGCGACGACGGCCCCGCGGATCGCGTCCAGCGCGGCCGCGCCGTTGCGGATGACATGGAACGGGTTCTGTCGGGGAGAATGGGTCATGAGCCGATGCCGGCGGACGGTTGCGTCAGGTCGCGGGACCTGTCAACCGGCGTCCTCGGCCCCGAGCGTGCGCCGCGCCGGGGCTGACACCACGGCTTCCCCGTCGAGCACGACCCGCCCATCGACCAGCGCCTCGCACGTCAGCCGCGCCCTGCGGCCCTCCGCGACGAGTTCGGCCACTTCGACGGTGACGGTCACCACGTCGCCGATTTTGACGGGGGCATGGAAGTTCAAGGTTTGCGAACGGTAAACGGCGCCGGGCCCGGGCAGCCGGGTGCCGAGGACAGCGGAGATCAAGCTCGCCGTATAAAGGCCATGGGCGATGCGTTGTCCGAACCGGGTCTGGGCGGCATAGACGTCGCACAGATGAATCGGGTTCTCGTCCCCCGAGATGCGGGCGAAACCGACCACGTCGGAGTCCATCACGGTTTTCATCAGCGTCTCGCGCATGCCGACATGCAGGTCTTCGAAGGCGAGGACCTTCAGCATGCGGGGATCGACGCGCGGTTTGGAACGGTCGGCGCTCATGACTGTCTAGTGGTCCGATTGTAACATTCGCATCCCGCTTCGGCAGGCGATTGTGCGAATCTTAGAATCATAAATCCACTCCACGAGATGGGCGCGGCGTTGGCGATTCATAGATTATTGACGCTGCTGGAGCCGCTTTTCCGGCATCCGAGTACCCAACTTGCTGGCAAACGTCACGATTTTCCCGTGCCATAGCGTCGTTTACCGGATGTTCAATGCGTCTTGCTAACTTGGCGCCGCTGGGAGGGGGCCAGGCTTTGCCTGGAGGGGCCTTCCGCGAGCATGCCAGGATTAACGTTAGGCGCACTGCGAGCGCCCGTGGCGACGCGTAACGGAGATGTAGAGCCATGTCACTTGATTTGTCGATGCCGGTCCTCGTGGTCGATGACTACAACACGATGATCCGCATCATCCGCAATTTGCTCAAGCAATTGGGCTTCGAGGACATTGACGACGCCTCGGACGGCTCGGCTGCGCTCGCGAAGATGCGGGAGAAACGCTATGGGCTCGTGATCTCCGATTGGAACATGGAGCCGATGACCGGCTACGAGCTGCTCAAGGAAGTGCGCGGCGACCCGGGCCTCGCCAAGACGCCCTTCATCATGGTCACCGCGGAATCGAAGACCGAGAACGTGATCGCGGCCAAGAAGGCGGGCGTGAACAACTACATCGTCAAGCCATTCAACGCGCAAACATTGAAGACGAAAATCGAGGCGGTTTTCGCCGAATAATCATTGTCTGGACGTTTTAGCGAGGGCGGCTCCAGGCTCCGTGGAACAGGGGAACGCATGCGTCAGGCCAATGAGAAGCATCTCGATCGCATCGCTGCGTTTCTGAAGGAGAAGCGAAGCGAGGACGTTTCCTTGGCTGACGTCGTCAGGCTTGCCGAGATCACCGCCGAGTCGTTGCACACCTTCTTCGAGACGATGGACAACGCGGTCTATCGTGAGCTGCGCGAGATCGCCGAATATATCGCCACGATGAAACAGGAGATTGGCGCGCTCCAGGTCAACGACCTCAAGGAAAGCCGCATTCCGGCCGCCGGCCAGGAACTCGACGCCATCGTGAAGGCGACCGAGGATGCGACCCATATCATCATGGAATGCGCCGAGACGCTGATGGAAGCCGATGCCAGCGATCCGGCGAAGTTCAAGGCGCTCGTCGACGAGAGGATGGTTCTCATCTTCGAGGCCTGCTCGTTTCAGGACATTACCGGCCAGCGGGTGGCGAAAGTGATCGAGACGCTGCAGCACATCGAGGCGCGCGTCTCGCGGTTCGCCTCGGCCGTGCAGGCGCGCGACGTGGACGGGTTCGTCACCGAATATGAGAAGGCCCGCGCCGAACGCCGTGAGAAGCTTCTGCTGCACGGCCCGCAGCTGCGGGGCAAAGGCGTCGCGCAGGCCGATGTCGACAGCTTGATCGCAGGCTGAGACCTTAAAGCCCTGCAAGGCGCCTACCAGACGAGCCGCCGCGCGACCGCGGCCGGGCGCACCCCCGCCGCCATGAAGATCGACTCCAGCACCGCGAGATCGGGATCGTGCCTTGATCCGAGTTCCTCGGCATGGATGCCGCTGGTGATGAAGAGACAGTCGAGACCGAAGGCGGCTGCCCCGCGCAGATCCGTCCTGACCGAGTCGCCGATGGCGAGGATTCGAGCGGGCGGAACCGGCGCGCCGCGCAGCTGCGCGATCTTGGCGAGGGCCTCCTCGTAGATCGGGGGGTGCGGTTTCCCGGCATAAAGCACCTCCCCTCCAAGCTGCCGATAGAGATCGGCGATGGCGCCGGCGCAGTAGATCAGCCGGTTTCCGCGGTCGACGACGAGATCGGGATTGGCACAGATCATCAGGAGGCCGCGCCGCAGCATCTCCTGGAGCAGCGGCCGATAATCCTCGGGCGTTTCCGTCTCATCATCGAACAGGCCCGTGCAGACGGCGTAATCGGCCTCTTCGATCGGGACCAGCGTGACCGCGACATGGGCGAAGTTGGGCAGGTCGCGCTCGGGCCCGAGGTGAAAGACGCAACCCGGCCGCAGCGCCATCTGGTGCTGGGTGACATCGCCGGAGGTGATGATGCCGTCATAGGCCTCACGCGGAACCCTGAGCTTGTCGAGCAGGCCCTTGACGATCTCGCCGGGCCGCGGGGCGTTGGAAACCAGGATGACCGTCCCGCCGCCTGAGCGGAACTGCATGAGCGCCTCGCAAGCCTCGCGGAACGCGGCGACGCCGTTGTGGATGACGCCCCACACGTCGGACAGCACGGCGTCATACCGGCGCGAAAGGATCGAGAATTGCTCGTCGAGCAGGAGTTTGTCGGCGGTCATCGGAGCTTTGGGACACGCGTGCGCGGACCCGTTTAGTTAGAGCATTTTCCGGCTAGTGTCCCGATTCCGAAGTTCGCATTATTGTGCGGCACCCTCGTTTGCGAACTTCGGAATCGAAGGACACTAGCAACTTGTTGATCTAGGGTGGCTTTGGTTCAGAAGTCCGCATCCGGGACTTGCGGCAAGAATGATGCGGATTTCTGAACCGCCACACGAGGTGGGAATCGGTTCGCGGCAAGACAATGCGATAAGAGGCGGATCCGCCGGTGTCACACCCGCTGGTCGCGCCGGACCACGCCGCGCACGAGCGAATTGACGCCGCTCCCGCGCCGCTCTGCTCCGCCACGGGCGTCGGCGGGAACAGGTTGCGGCCGCAAAGGCGCCGCCTCGTCGCGCGATCCAGGCAGGCCCGTGCGATCCCGGCCCGAAGCGGGCAGCGGCCGATCGCTCACGCCCTGCAGCACCTCGTTCCGCACCGGGCGCGGCGGCGAGAACAGCGTGCCCTGGCCGAAGCGGACATCGTAGTCCAGAAGGTCCACGACAGTGCTTTCGCTCTCGATCTTGTCGGCGATCAGGTCGATGCCGAAGCGGCCGAGCAGGTCGGAGAAGTCGGCCGGGTGGATGTCGCTCACCGTGCCGCCGCGCCGCAGCAGCAATTCCGCGGGCGCCTTGACGAAGCGGAAGCCGCGCTCCGAAAACTCGCGCGGCTCCAGATTGAGATCGGCAAGCCGGTCCATCGAAAAGCGGAAACCGAGATCGACGATCTGGCCGAGGCTGGCCAACTCGATCGGTCCCAAGGAGCGCACGGTCTTTTGCGCGAATTCAAGCACGATCGACGTTGAAAGCGCCCGATTCGCCTCCAGAAATTCCGCAAGCTGCGGAAAGCTCGCATCGCTGATGGTTGCGCCGGAGATATTGCAGAACAACCCCACCTCGCGGTTCTTGGTTTGCATCCGGCGGATGACTTGCACGCATCGGAAGAGGAGCAGGTTGTCGATCGCCGGCATCAGGCCGCCGGATTCGGCATGAGGCAGGAAATCGCCCGGCAGCAGCAATTCCCCGTCGTCGCCGCGCAGGCGCACGCTCGCCTCGTAATAGCGGACCTTGCGCTGCGGCAGCGTCACGATCGGCTGCATATAAAGGTCGACCCGGTTGGCCTCGATGGCGCGCCGGATAATGGCCGTGACCTTCTCCGGAGCGACGCCCTTGAACCGTCCGGTGCCCTCGGCCCCCCGATGCATCGCCGGGGGCGCCTCAGGCTCCTCGATCGGCGGTTCGAATGCGGGCAGGGGATCCGGCGCTGCCGGCCGCGCGGGAGCAGCAGCTTGGGGCGGCGGTTCTGTCGCAGGCCGCGATAGCCTCGCCAGCACCGCGTCATGGGCAGATACGGAATCGGCGATCTGCTTGACCAGGGTTCCGAGCATGCCGATTTCGGCAGACAGTGGCTCGGTTGCGGACCGCGCCTTCATCACGGCGGTCCCGAGCTCGGTCTCGAATGCGTAGACGCGCCGTCCGAGTTCGCCCACCTGCCGGGCGAGGTCGGCCGTGCCGCGCGACAGATCGGCCACCTGCCGGCTGACCAGCGAGCGGTCCTGCACGCGCGTGGTGACCGTGTTCACGAGGGCGAGGCCGCTCAGCGCTGCGATCCCGGCGATCGCGGCCTCCGAGCCGGTGAATCCAAATCGGAGATAGAGGACCGCGCCGAGCGAGCCCGAAATGAGCACCATGCAGACAGCGATGAAAGTGGAGGCAAGCCTCACCATTCGATTTCCTGCCCCGCCGTTGAATGGTCTTGCTGAATGGTTGATTCGCGGGAGCCCCGCGACACTGTCCATGACGCCGGGCCAACGCGCAAGCAGCTTTGTGCTCAGACCGTCGCGGATTCGCGGACGCGTCCTGTCGACCGGTCGGCCGCGATCGCGCCGTCCATCAATTCGACGCGGCGGTCCATGCGCTCGGCCAGACGGAGGTCGTGTGTCACGGCCACCACGGTCTTGCCGCGGCGATCGACGAGATTCCGCAGGATTTCAAACACCTGCTCGCTGGATTTCGAATCGAGCGATCCGGTCGGCTCGTCGGCGAGGATCACCGGCGGGTCGTTCGCCAGTGCGCGCGCCACGGCGACCCGCTGACGCTGGCCGCCCGAAAGCTGATCCGGGCGCTTGTCGATGTGGCCGTCGAGCCCGAATGACACGAGCAGCGCCGCCGCCCGCTCGCGCATGGCGGCCATGGAAAGTTCGCCCAAGGCCCGCATCGGCAGCATGACGTTCTCGCGGGCGGTAAACTCCGGCAGAAGGAAGTGAAACTGGAAGACGAAGCCGAGCGTCGAAAGCCGTGTCGGTGCTCGCTCTTCCTCCTCCATATGCGCGGTTGCCCGGCCGCGGATCAGCACTTCTCCCTCGGTCGGCAGGTCGAGCAGACCGAGAAGATAGAGCAGGGAGGACTTGCCCGAGCCGGACGGCCCCGTGATGGCCACGAATTCGTTGTGCCCGATCGCGAGATCGATGTTGCGCACGAGCGTCGTCGGCACGATTCCGGGCAGGATGCGCGTAACGTTTTTCGCCTCGATCAGCGCCTGCGCCGCGTTCACGTTGCGCCCCGGATGATGTCGACCGGATGCACCCGCGCCGCCCGGCGGGAGGGATAGTAGCCGGCGATGACGGAGGAGACGATCGCAACCGCGGTCGCGATCGCGTAATGCGTCGGAGAATAGGCGAGCGGCAGGCGCGTGATGTCGGTGATGCCGCTCAGGCGGAACTCGATCAGGCCGAGGCCGAAGGTCAGCGCATAGCCGATGGCCCAGCCGAGCGCCGCGCCGGCCGCCCCGATGATCGAGGCTTCGATCACGAAGATGCGCCGGACGGTCGCCTCCCTGAGTCCGAGCGACTTCATGATGGCGATATCCCGCGCCTTCTCGTGCGTGATCGTCGAAATGATGTTGAAAGTGCCGAAGCTCGCGACCAGGAGAATGGCCCCGACCACGGTGTACATGATGGCGTTGCGGATCTGGAAGGCGCTGAGCAGGTCCTCGTGCGCTTCCTGCCAGGACACCGCCTTGTAGCCGGTCTCCCGCTCGATGCGCGTTGCGGTCTCGCGCGCGGACAGGGGATCGCGGACGCGCACGCGGATTTCGTTCACGAGGCCCGTCTGCTGCGCGAGGATCTGCCCGGTCTTGAGCAGCGCATAGACCGTGCCCTCATCCACTTGCCGCACGCCGGAGTGGAAGATGCCGACCACCTGTGCGCTGATCTGCGCGCCGTCGCTGGCCAGCACGGTCAGATTGGAGCCCACCCGCGCGCCGATTTTCTCGGCCAGCCGGCTGCCCATGATGATGGCGTTGGTGGCGCGGAACAGGGAGTTCAGCGTCCCCTGGCGCATCTGCGTGGCGAGCGCGGAAACCTTTGTCTCGCGGTGCGGGTCGATGCCGACCACGTTGGCGCCGACATCGCGGTTGGCGTAGCGCAGGATTGCGCGCACCTGCACGGACGGCGCCACCGCGCCCGGAATCCAGGATTCCAAGGTGGCGATCGTCGCCATCGGGTTCTTGATGCCGCGCCGGCGCGTCTCCGGCGTGAGCCCGAAGATGCGCGCCGCCTCGAATTCGGTTTCCGCCGGCTGCTGCGGCGGATCGCGCCGCTCGTCGGAGACGGTGATGTGCGGCAGCGAATCGACGAGCTGGCGGATGAAATCCTCCTGCGAGCCCTGCATCAGCGCCGCCATCATGATGGAGAAGCCGACACCCGTCGCGACGCCTGCGACGGCGACGATGGTCTGGCGCGCCCGCGCCCTGACATGGGTGAGGGCGACGTCAAGCACGAGATTCATGGGGTGGCCGCCGTGGCTTGCGTGACGCGGACGCGTCCGCCGTCTGCGACATTGGCCGGCGCCGGCGTCGCCACCCGCTCGTCATCCGTGAGGCCGGAAAGGACCTCGACTGCGCGCGTGCCGCGGATGCCGATCTCGACCGCCCGCCGCCGCACGCGGTTGCCGTCGATCACGAAAACGATCGAACCCTGCACCGCATCGGCCGGGACGAGCAGCGCGTTCGGCTTCTCGCGGGTGACGATATTGGCCTCGACGCTCATCCCCGGCTGCAGCGGCGTGTTCTCGGGAAGCGCGATCCGCACGCGATAGGTTTTCGCCACCGGGTCGCCGAGCGGGGTGATCTCGCGCACCGTGCCCCGCAATTGCTGACCCGGAAAGGCGTCCGTGCGCAGAAGCACTGGCTGGCCCACCTTCACGCGCGGGATGTCTTCCTCGTTCACCTCGGCGACCATCTGCAGCGGCGAGAGCACGCCGATCCGGAACAGCACCTGGCCCGCTTCCGCGATCTCGCCGAGCTCGCCGTCCTGCCGCAGCACCACGCCGTCGATCGGCGAGTTGATCGTGTAATTGCCGACCCGCTCCATCTGCACCGCGATCAGGCCCTGGATCGTCCGCAGCTCGGTCGAGGCGCGCTCATAGGCTTGCGTCGTCGCCGCGCCCCGCCCGATCAGCTCGGTCTGCCGCTCGAGCTCGCGCTTGGCGAAATCCTCGCGCGCCCGCAGTTCCTGCAATTGCGCCCGGACTTCCCGGTCGTCGAGGCGCGCGAGCACGTGGCCCTTGCTGACCGCTTTGCCCTCGCAATAGCAATGCTCGATGATGCGCGCGCGCACGAGGCTTGCGACCCGCGCCCAGCGCACCGGCTCGATCGCGCCGGTCGCATAGACGATCTCGACCGCCGTGCCGCGCGAAGGCGGCGCGGCACGCACCTCGGGCCCGCGCCCGACGCGAACCCACCACACGCCGCCCGCAATGGCCGCGATCAGGAGGACGGCCAGGATTCGATGCAGCGTCTTTGTTGGAATGGGATCGCCCCTTCGATGCCTCGCCCTTGCACATTAATATAGCGTATCGGCGCGGGATAAAGGGCGGCGCGAACGCTTGCCGCAGTCCGACCCGGCTGCTACCACGCAAAAATGGCTGAACCCAACAAGCTGAAAGCGCGCCTGCCGCGCGGGCTGGCCGACCGCGGCCCCGCCGACATCGCTGCCACACGGCGCATGCTGGAGACCATCCGGCAGGTCTATGAACGCTACGGCTTCGAGGCGGTCGAGACCCCGGCCATCGAATACACCGACGCGCTCGGGAAATTCCTGCCCGATCAGGACCGGCCCAACGAGGGCGTTTTTTCCTTCCAGGACGACGACGAGCAGTGGCTCTCGCTGCGCTATGATCTCACCGCGCCGCTCGCGCGCTTCGTCGCCGAGAATTTCGAGCGCCTGCCGAAACCCTATCGCAGCTATCGCGAGGGCTGGGTCTTCCGCAACGAGAAGCCCGGGCCCGGACGCTATCGCCAGTTCATGCAGATCGACGCCGACACGGTCGGCTCCGACTCGATGGCCGCCGACGCCGAGATCTGCATGATGGCCGCCGACGCCATGGAGGCGCTCGGGCTTAAGGGTCAGTACGTCGTCAAGGTGAACAACCGAAAAGTGCTCGACGGCGTACGAGAAATCCTCGGGATCTCCGGTGATGCGCAGTGGCTCGCTGTCATGCGAGCGATCGACAAGCTCGATAGGCTCGGCGTGACCGGTGTCGAGCAGTTGCTCGGAAAAGGCCGCAAGGATGAGAGCGGCGATTTCACCAAGGGGGCAGGACTCGATCGGGCATCGATCATCACCGTGCTCAGCGTCATCGAGCAGGTCACCGACAGCGAAGAGAAGATAGCCCAGATTGACCTTCGATTGGCGCAAAGCGCGACAGGACAACAAGGCCGCAAAGAGCTTGAAGAGATTGCCTCGCTGGTTGCCTCACAAGGCTACTCCGCTGATCGTATTCGCATCGATCCCTCGGTCGTGCGCGGTCTCGAATACTACACCGGCCCCGTTTACGAAGTGGAGCTGACCTTCGAGATCAAGGACGACGAGGGGCGGCCCGTGCGTTTCGGCTCGGTTGCGGGGGGCGGGCGCTATGACGGTCTCGTCGCGCGCTTTCGCGGCGAGCCGGCGCCGGCGACCGGTTTCTCCATCGGTGTCTCGCGCCTGATGGCCGCGCTCACGCATCTTGGCCAAATCGACACGCGTGCGGACGTCGGCCCCGTGGTCGTCACGGTGTTCGACCGCGAGCGCATCAGCGATTATCAGCGCATGGCGCAGACGCTGCGCCGCGCCGGCATTCGCGCCGAGCTCTATCTCGGCTCGGGCAAATTCAATCCGCAAATGAAATATGCGGATCGCCGCAACAGCCCCTGCGTCGTGATCCAGGGCTCGGACGAGAAGGCGAAGGGCGAGGTCACGATCAAGGACCTCATCCTCGGCGCCGAACTCTCCAAGCTCGAAAAGGGCCGGGAGGAGCATTTGCAGAAACAGGCGCAGGCGCAGCGCACGGTCCCCGAAGAAAAGCTCGTCGACGCCGTGCGCGAGGTGCTGGCGCGGCACAAGCTGTAGCACTCCTCCGCCGCGTTCAGGCGTTCCCCGGCCGAAGCGAGCGCCGTAGGGTGGGCTCCGCCGCGCAAAGCCCACGTCTTGTGCTTGCGTGGGCGCGCGCCTTCGGCGCTTCGCCCACCCTACCGAATCTCGATCGTGCGAATGTCAATCGTAGGGTGGGCTTCGCCGCGCGAAGCCCACGTCTTCTGCTTGCGTGGGCGCGCGCCTTCGGCGCTTCGCCCACCCTACCGAATCTCGATCGTGCCGAATGTCAAT
>JALHLQ010000036.1 GCA_022844485.1 Xanthobacteraceae bacterium | reverse complement strand
GGCTTCGCCATCGCGAAGCCCACCCTACGATCGAGGTCAACAAGTTCCTCAACACCGTGCGTGCGTGCCGCATGATTTCGTAGGGCGGGCAAAGGCGCGGAACGCGCCGTGCCCGCGTCAAGGCGTGGGCTTCACCGTCGCGAAGCCCACCCCTACGATCGAGGTCAACAAGTTCCTCACCACCGTGCGTGCTGCATGATTGCCTAGGGGCGGGCAAAGGCGCGGAGCGCGCCGTGCCCGCGTCAAGGCGTGGGCTTCGCCATCGCGAAGCCCACCCGACGATTGAGGTCGAAAAATTCCTCACCACCGTGCGTGCCGCATGATTTCGTAGGGCGGGCAAAGGCGCGGAGCGCGCCGTGCCCGCGTCAAGGCGTGGGCTTCACCGTCGCGAAGCCCACCCCTACGATCGAGGTCAACAAGTTCCTCACCACCGTGCGGGCTGCATGATGTCGTAGGGCGTGCAAAGGCGCGTAACGCGCCGTGCCCGCGTCACGGCGTGAGTTCCTCAACATCGTGCGCGCCGCATGATTTCGTAGGGCGGGCAAAGGCGCGGAGCGCGCCGTGCCCGCGTCAAGGCGTGGGCTTCGCCATCGCGAAGCCCACCCGACGATCGAGATCGAAGCCGGCTGCATGATTGCGCGCCGTGCCCGCGCGCCCGGTCAGCCGGCGGTCGCGAGGGAGCGCGGCTGCGCTTCCTCTGCGGAGGGAATGAGATCGGCCTCGTGCTGGATCCGGGCCTGCTCGATCACCACGGATAGAGCCTCGCCGAGCGAGGCGACAAGCACGTCGGCCGAGGTCTGCGGCCTCAGCGCGCCGATGTCGTCCGGGCTGCGCTCGCGCCAGATGCCGACAAGAATGTGCGCCTGGCGAATCCTGCGCTTGACCCTCCGCACGGCCAGCCGCACGTGGATCGCGCTCGGCGCGTCCATGAACGAAAGGCACACCATGGCGACCCCCGCAGGATCGAGGCGGAAAAGGTTTGCGGTGGACAGCGCCTCCGGGCCAAGCACGCGCGCTTTGATGCCGTGAGTCTCGAGCAGTTGAGCAAGCATCAGCGCCGCGCCTTCGTCCAGGATCTCGCGCCCCGCGATGCATAGCACCGGCGCTTCCCCCCGCCACTCCGGGCGAAGGTCCGCCTCCGAAAGCACCAGCCGCTCGGCGGGTGCCGGCTCGGGCTCGATCGACTCGACCGCGGCTGCTGCTTCCGGGTCGCTCGTCGTGGTGGGGGGAGCGTCGATGGTGGCCATGGCCTTGCTGTCGATATCCGCAAGGTCGTCGACCAGTTCGCGGATCGTTGCGCGAATGGCCTTTTGGCGGTCGATATCGATCGCGCCGCGCCTGACGTCCTCATGCGCGAGCCTCAACCCGCCAAGCGCGACCTCATCGTAATAGGTTGTCAGCGAGCGCTCCTTGAGGAATTCTTCCGCCTGCGCGACCGCCTCCATCGGATCGCCCGCGAGCATGCGCTGATAGAAGATCTGCTGTGGTGACAGCGCGGGGCGATCGCCCAGCAGCACGTCGAGGAATTGCAGCCGCTCGGTATAGCGGCCAATCACCACGAGGCAGACGGTGAGCGGCGTTGCGAGCACGAGACCGATTGGGCCCCAGAGAAGCGTCCAGAACGTCGCCGAGATGACGACCGCGACGGGCGAGAGCCCGGTCGAGTGGCCAGCGACAAGCGGCTCGATCACGTGGCCGACGAGCGGCTCGACGATCAGGAACAAGGCGGCGGTCCATACCAGCATCGTCCAGCCGGGGTCGACGGCGACCGCCAGAGCGAGCGGAAAGGCGGCCGCGATGAACGCGCCGATATAGGGCACGAACCGCATGACGCCGGCGAGAATGCCCCACAGCGCCGGGCTCGGCACGCCGATCAGCCACAAGCCGATGCCGATGGCGATGCCAAACGCCGTGTTCAGCGCAAGCTGCATCAGGTAGAGGCGGCTCAGGCGATGCGCCGCATCATCCAGCGCCGCCGTGGTCTTTTGCAGATCATGCGCGCCGGCGAGCCGGATGAATCTGTTCCGCAGATCCTCGCGCTGAAGAAGGATGAAGAGCGCGAAGATCACGACGAGACCGATCGTCGCCAGCGGCTGCAGCAAAGGCGCGATGAAGCCGCCGATCGTCTCGATCGGACCGGCTTCCGGCCGACGCACCTCCACCGGCACGGGCGGGGCGGCGTCGGTCTTGCCTTGGACGACCGCGCCGCTCGCCGAGTCCTGCGGCCGCGCCGGCGAGACCTGCTCCAGCTCCTTCCCGAGATCCTGAAGGATGTTGGCCGCGCGGCCGAGCGGACCTGCTTCAGCCACCGCCTGGCGCAGCGTGCGAATTTTCTCGCGCATGGTCGACTGGTATTGCGGGAGGTCCGCGGCGAGCTGCGTGACCTGATTGACGATCACCAGCCCGAGACCCAGGATCGCGACAAAGGCGAGAATAACGACCAGAAGCACCGCGACGCTGCGGGGGACGCGTGCGCGCTTGAGCAGGCTGACCAAGGGCGCGAGCACGAAACTGAGCAGAATCGCGAGCGCAAGGGGGACGAACACCTCGCGGCCGAGATACAGCATCGCGACGATGATCGCGGCGAGAAGAGCCATCGCGAGCGCCGTGAAGATCGGAAGAGCGTCACGCAGGCGCGGAGCGAAAACGCGGTTTTCAGCCAAAGTTGTCTCGTTGATCGAGGAAGCTCACGCCGGTAACGGCCTTTCGACGCTCCGGGTTCCTCTCGCGCCGGAAAAGGGCGGCCCCCATATTCCCACACGAAAGGAGACCTCCGATGGTTTGGAAGACGACAGGATCGCAGGCGCGCGCGCGTCTGCGGGCTGCAATGGCGGGGGCGCTTGCTGTCGCCGTGGCGGCGCTGACGATCGCGAATGTGCCGGGCCCCGCGGCCGCCGCCGACGAGCCCGACCTCCTCTTCAGGCGCTCGACGACGTTCAAATGGCTAACCCCGAACGACAAGCTCGCCACCTACGGAATGGACGACCCCGAGATCGAAGGCGTCGCGTGCCATTTCACGGTGCCGGAACGCGGCGGTCTGAAAGGGTGGATCGGGGTGGCGGAGGAGGTCTCCGACATTTCGCTCGCCTGCCGCCAGATCGGTCCGATCCGCTTCAAGGCCAAGTTCGAGCAGGGCGAAGAGATGTTTCGCAAACGCCGCTCCTTCTGGTTCAAGAAGATGCAGATCGTCCGCGGCTGCGACGCCAAGCGCAACGTGCTCGTCTATATGGTCTTCTCGGACAAGCTGGTCGAAGGCTCGCCGAAGAACTCGACCTCGAGCGTTCCCATCATGCCATGGGGCGGCGAACAGGCCGTGCCGCGCTGCGCCGATTGGCTTGAGGGATGATGCCTTGCGTAGCCCGGGTCGAGCGATGCGAGACCCGGGAACGATCGTCCCGGATTTCACTGTCGGTGAAGGCGGCCGATATCACCAGGCGAAGCTCAGCGGACGCACTCGATGGCGACCAGATCCCTGCAGGCACCGCGGCACGCATTGACGATCGTGGACTCGGAGATCTCCTCGCGCTCGACCTTGCGGTAGGAGATCGCCTCGGAATAATTCTGCGTCTGGCAGTAGGCATTGGCGACGACATTGCCGCAGCGCTCGTTGAGCGCGAGGCAGCGATCCACGCCGTAGCCGTCCGACTGGTTTGCCAGCACGAACACGCGGGTTTCGGCTTTCACCGTCGCAACGCTCAACAGCAGCGTCAGCGTCATCGCGGCAACGGAAACGACAGTCCATGAACGCATGGAGCGGATGCCCTCTCGTGAGCGGTGGAAATAGCGACCTTGCGGCCGATTCGGTAAAGTCGTTGTTAACGATGATTAACCGACCGCGGCCGGCGGATGGCGAGACGCATGTCACGACTGGCCGCCCGCTTCAACGCCCTCCTGGGCATGGCAGCCGATTGCTGACGGAAACTGGTGGTTTGGTTACTCGCGAGGGGACGGGCGAACGAAGGAAACGAGCTTGCGGCCGTGGTTAATCCCGCGGGCTCAATGCACGAGGCCGCCGCGATGGCCGAAAATCGACCAGCCGTCGAGCGGGCGCGCCGTTCCGGGCAGGCAAATCGGATCGCGCGCGCCAAAGCCCAAAACGCCGATCAGGCGGCCGAGCGGCGGCAGCACCACATAGGTCGCGACCTCGTCTTCCGTCTTGACCGGACGAAGCAAAATCCCCTCCACCGGCCCGCGCACGTAATCGCTCATGGTTTGCTGCCTCGTCTCGAGCCAAGCATGACACCGGTTAAGCCGGCCTGAATATGTCGCTGGAAACCCAAACCCCGTACACAAGGACAATCCGTCGACTCGGCGATAGTTCCGGAAGAGCCCGGCTGAATTTCGATGAGCTCGGGACGGGAAGGGGCAAAGTCGGGGCAACTTCGTGGCCGGCGCTCTGGCATTCCGCCGCATCCGGCCGCGGCTCTGCCCTTGACGCGGCAGGCCGACATCCGCATGGTGCGGGAATGTACGGCCTCGACCTGATTTTCGGCATTTGCCGGGAGATTATTCGCTAGCGCATCCGCTGGCTGCGGCCGTCTTTTCCCTCCTTCGACGAGATAGACGCCCGGCCAGTGTGGCGGTTCGGAAGTCCGCATCATTCTTGCCGCTTGTCCGAGATGCGGAATTCCGAACCAAAGCCACACCAGATCGGATGAGTCGCGAGTGTCCCCTTTGGTTCCGACGTTCGTATGAGGGGGCGCTGCAAAGGGATACGAACGTCGGAACCGGACACGAGCAGGCAAGGGTGACCGATGGATTTGCGGCTCTATGACACGCTCACGCGCGAGAAGCGGCGGTTTCAGCCGATCGATCCGGCGCGCGTGCGCATGTATGTGTGCGGGCCGACGGTCTACGATTTCGCCCATATCGGCAACGCGCGGCCGGTCATCGTTTTCGACGTGCTGTATCGCCTTCTGCGCCATCTGTATGGGGCGGATCACGTCATCTATGTCCGCAACGTCACCGACGTCGACGACAAGATCAACGCGCGTGCCGCCGAACGCGGCGTCTCCATCCGCGATCTGACCGAGGGGACCTACCGCGACTTCAAGACGGACGTCGCCGCGCTCGGCTGTCTCGAACCGACGCACGAGCCGCGCGCGACGGAATACGTGCGCAATCCGGCCGCCCGCATCGACATGATCCGCCTGATCGCGCGCCTCATCGAGACCGGCCACGCCTATGCCGCCGAAGGCCACGTGCTCTTTCACGTGCCCTCGATGCCCGATTATGGACGCCTCTCGAAGCGGCCGCTCGACGAGATGATCGCCGGCGCGCGCGTCGAAGTCGCGCCTTACAAGCGCGATCCGCAGGACTTCGTGCTGTGGAAGCCGTCGGGCGCGAACGAGCCCGGCTGGGACAGCCCCTGGGGCTATGGCCGGCCGGGATGGCATATCGAGTGTTCGGCCATGTCGGCTGCGCTGCTCGGCGAGGTCTTCGATATTCATGGCGGCGGCATCGATCTCGTCTTTCCGCACCACGAGAACGAGATCGCGCAGTCGCGCTGCGCCTTCCGCACGCCGGTCATGGCGAACTTTTGGATGCACAACGGCTTCCTGCAGGTCGAAGGCGAGAAGATGTCGAAGTCGCTCGGCAACTTCGTGACGATCCGCGAGCTGCTCGCAGATTGGCCCGGCGAGGCGATCCGGCTTGCGATGCTGCAAACGCAATACCGTCAGCCGATCAATTGGACCGAGGCCGGCCTGCGCGAAGCCAAACGCACACTCGATCACTGGTATCAGCTCACGGCGGACGCCCCCGAAGGGCTTTATTGCGCCGACACGCTCGACGCGCTGCTCGACGATCTCAACACGCCAAAGGCGCTTGCCGCGCTTCACGAATTGCGCAGCGAGGCGGCGAAGGGCGCCAAAGGCGCGGCCGCGGCGTTGAAGACAAGCGCTCGATTGCTCGGCCTTCTACATCACCCTGCTCACCAATGGACCGAATGGCGGCCGGCCTCGCTTGCGATCGACGAGGCGAAGGTCGAGCGGCTGATCGTGGCGCGCGCGGCCGCGCGCAAGGCCAAAAGCTTCGCTGAATCCGACCGCATCCGCGATGAACTCGCCGCCATGGGCGTCGTGCTGAAGGACGGCAAGGATCCGAACACCGGCGAGCCCGTGACCACCTGGGAGGTCGCCCGATGAGCCAGATGCGCACGCGGAATCCTTCTCCCCTCGCGGGAGAGGGGAATCGGAGCGCGCCGCTAAACCAACAACCCTCTCCCCTCGTGGGAGAGGGTGGTGAGGACCGAAGGTCCGAGCCGGGTGAGGGGGCTTTGTCGCCGCAGGTGACACGAGCGCGCAAGCTGCGCGCAGAAATGACCGACGCCGAGCGAACGCTTTGGCGCGCATTACGTGACCGCCGCTTCGCCGGTTACAAGTTTCGGCGGCAGGCGCCGATTGGACCATACGTGGCGGACTTCCTCTGCTACGACTGCCGCATTGTCGTGGAGGCCGACGGCGGGCAGCATGCCGGGTCCCAGCGGGACAAACGGCGCGATGCATGGTTCGCAGCGAACGGTTATCGCGTTGTGCGATTCTGGAACAACGACATTCTTTCGAACCTGGAAGGCGTGCTGACGGTTCTTCATGAGGCGCTGCAAGAGGGCACCCCTCACCCCGCCCGTGCTGCGCACGGGCACCCCTCTCCCGCAAGGGGAGAGGGGAATCGGAGCGTGCCGCGAAACCAACAACCCTCTCCCCTCGCGGGAGAGGGTGGCGAGGACCGAAGGTCCGAGCCGGGTGAGGGGGCGTTCCCGGAGGTCGCGCGATGATCGCCCGTCTCCATTCGACCTTTGCGCTGCGGCCGTATCTGCCCGCGGATGCGCCGCGGCTCGCCGACATCTTCCGCGCGAGCATCGAGCAACTGACCGGCGACGACTACACCGACGCGCAGCGGAAGGCGTGGGCCTCATCCGCCGGCGATGAAGACGCCTTCGCGAGCAAGCTGGCCGAGGAGCTGACGCTTGTCGCCACGCGCGGCGGCTCGCCTGTCGCCTTCGCCTCGCTCAAGGGAAACGAGCGGATCGACTCTCTTTACGTGCATCCCGCCGCAAGCGGCCAGGGAGTGGGCGCGATGCTGGCCGACGCGCTGGAAAAGCTTGCCGCCGCCCGTGGCGCGAAGCAGTTGAACGTCGAAGCCAGCGATAATGCGGCGGATTTTTTCCAGCGCCGGGGCTATGTCCCGCAACAACGCAATTCGATCTTGCGCGCGGGCGAATGGCTCGCCAACACCACGATGACGAAGCAGCTTGCAGCGCAAGGAGAGCGATCATGAAACGTCCCGACACGCCGTTTCCGCGCCATTGGCTCTACTACATCGCGCTCAAGATCGTCATCATCGCCGCTGCGCTCCTGCTCGCGCTCTATTATTACGGCCTGTTGGCGTGACGGCGGCGGACATGGGCAAGGAGCGTCTCTACCTCTTCGACACCACGCTGCGCGACGGCGCGCAAACCAACGGCGTGGACTTCACGCTGGAAGACAAGCGCGTGATCGCCGCCATGCTCGACGATCTGGGCCTCGATTATATCGAGGGCGGCTATCCCGGCGCGAACCCGCTCGACACGCAGTTCTTCGCCGAGGATCGCAGGCTGAAGGCGTCCTTCACCGCCTTCGGCATGACGCGCCGCCCGGGCCGCTCCGCATCCAACGATCCGGGGCTTGCCGCGCTGCTGGAGGCCAAGGCCGACGCGATCTGTCTGGTCGCGAAATCCTGGGATTACCATGTGCGCGTCGCGCTCGAGACGACGACGGACGAAAACATCGCCTCGATCCGCGACTCCGTGCGCGCGGCGAAAGCCAAAGGCCGCGAAGTGCTGGTCGATTGCGAGCATTTCTTCGACGGCTACAAGGCGAACCCGAAATACGCGCTGGCCTGCGCGCAGGCCGCCTATGACGAGGGCGCGCGCTGGGTCGTGCTGTGCGACACCAACGGGGGCGCGCTGCCGCACGAAATCGAGGGGATCGTTGGCGAAGTCGTGAAGCGCATTCCCGGCAGCCACGTCGGCATCCACGCCCATAACGACACCGAGCAGGCGGTTGCGAACTCCTTGGCGGCGGTGCGCGCCGGCGCGCGACAGATCCAGGGCACGCTGAACGGGCTCGGCGAACGGTGCGGCAACGCGAACCTCACCTCGATCATCCCGACCTTGAAGCTGAAGAGCGAATTCGCAGCGCGCTTCGAAACCGGCGTTTCCGATGACAAGTTGAAAGAACTGGCGCACGCCTCCCGCAAGCTTGACGAGATGCTCAATCGCGCGCCGAACCGCCACGCGCCTTATGTCGGCGACAGCGCCTTCGTGACCAAGGCCGGCATTCATGCGTCTGCGATTCTGAAAGATCCAGCCACCTACGAGCACGTTCCGCCCGAGGCCGTCGGCAACAAGCGCAAGCTTCTGGTCTCCGATCAATCGGGAAAATCGAATGTGCTGGCAGAATTGGAGCGGATCGGGATCGCCGTCGACAGGAACGACCCCAGGCTCGATCGTCTGCTCGACCTCGTGAAGGAGCGCGAAGCGATCGGCTATGCCTACGAGGCCGCGGATGCGTCGTTCGAACTGCTGGCGCGCCGCACGCTCGGCAAGGTGCCCGACTATTTCACGGTGGAACGCTTCAAGGTGAATGTCGAGCGCCGCTACAACGCCGTCGGCGAGCTGGTCACTGTCGCCGAAGCGATCGTCAAGGTGAAGATCGGCAACGAAACGCTCATCTCGGCGGCGGAAGGCAACGGCCCGGTGAACGCGCTGGACGTTGCGCTGCGCAAGGACCTCGGCAAATACCAGCCCTATATCGAAGGCCTGCAGCTCACCGATTACCGCGTGCGCATCCTCAATGGCGGCACCGGCGCCGTCACGCGCGTCCTGATCGAGAGCGTGGATGAAGCCGGCGAGCGCTGGGCGACGATCGGCGTATCCGCCAATATCATCGACGCCTCGTTCCAGGCGCTGATGGATTCGATCGTCTACAAGCTGGTGCGCGCCGGCGCACCGATTTGAGCACCTGCTGCAGCACGCTGTCCGGGATCAAACAGTGTGAGCCGGATTCTTGTCCGCTGAGGCCAAGCTTGCGTCGGCGGCGCGCCTTACAGCATGCGCGCGATCGTTTCCTCTTCGCGGATCTTCTCCTCCCGCGCTTCGACCGGCGCGGCGGCTTCGCGCATTCTCGGAAGCACGTCCTCGATGCGGTTGACGATGATCGGTCCGATCGGAAGCGCGGGCCGGATAAAAGCGAGTTCGCGCATGTGGTCGAGCAACGCGCAGAGCGGATCCCAAAAACCCTTGATGTTGGCGATCACGATCGGCTTCTTGTGACGGCCGAGCTGCGCCCAGGTCATCTGTTCGACGAGCTCTTCGAGCGTACCGATGCCGCCGGGGAGGGCGACGAAACCGTCCGCGCGCTCGAACATCAATTGCTTGCGTTCGTGCATATCCCGCGTGACGATGACTTCCTGCGCGCGTTTGATCATCCTTTCGCGCTCGGTGAGAAACTCCGGGATGATCCCGGTGACCTTTCCGCCGTGATCGATCACCGAATTCGCGACCGCCCCCATCAACCCGAGCGAGCCGCCGCCATAGACGAGCCCGATGCCGTTCTCGGCGAGGATTTTTCCGAACGCGCGCGCCGCCTCGATGAACGAGGGATCGGTGCCCGGCCCAGAACCGCAATAGACGCAGATCGTTTCGATGTCAGCCATTGGACTGATGTGGCTTTGAATAGGGGGCGCGTCAAGTTCGTCAGGGATTACATCAACGTTTGCTGGGCGCATTGGTTGCATCATTCGTTTCGCTGCATGGCTGAACTCTGCCATAATGCCCCCTAATCGTTGCGCATCCGTTCATGGCTGCGCCGCACGAGCATCGAGACGAGTAGGTCCATGCGTCCTGGCATGCTGTACGCGGTAAGCGCCGTCCTGGGGATCGGCACGGGCGGATTCATTGTCGCCGCGGCGTGGATGACCGCCATGCCCGAACCGGGACCGGCCGATGCGGCTCTGACATCGGTTTCAAGCGCGCTCTTGCCCGCGCAAGACCCTCCGAAGGCCGGTCTATTGGTGAATACGCCATTGGCTTCGCGTCTCCCGCCGCAAGCGTTGGGCGGTCCGTTTGTCGCCGCGCCCGCTGCCTTGAGCGCTTTGCAAGCAGCCGACGAATCCGGCCCGGCGGCCTCGGACGGCCGGAGCCAGGTATCGCCGCTCGGAGCTGAAAGCCCGCGCGCATCACCCCGGGAGGCTGTGCGGCTGACACTGATGACGCCCTCGGAGTCCGGGCATGCTCAAGGATCACCTCCCACTGCCGCGGCGCGCCGACCGGCTCTCTTGCGCGAGAGCGGACAGCGGCGGATCGCGCGCCATCGTGTGGGAAACTCTCGCTCGGCGGCGCGCGTGCGGATTTGGTATGGCACGCCGCCCGATATCTATCCCGCACCCGAAAGGTCTCGGCCCGTCATCATTGTGGTCGAGCCGCGCTGGCGCTGAACCACCGCAGTTTCCTGAAAGGGGTCCGCACCGCAGGTGATTATGTGCTCCGAACCTCCTATATGAGGCCCCTACATCCAGCCCGCGCCACCCGGACCTGTTGCCGATGAGAGATCCCGCGCCTGCGAAGTCGACCGTGTCCGCCGATCGCGGCGCGTTGTTCTCAACCCTCGTCAATCTATGGCCGTATATTTGGCCCGCCGACCGCCGCGATCTCAAGCTGCGTGTGATCGGTGCGATGGTGCTGCTCCTGCTGGCGAAGCTGGCGACGATCTCGGTGCCGTTCACGTTCAAATGGGCGACCGATGCGCTTGCAAACCAGTCGACGGCGCCCGCGGGCTTTCCGGCTTGGGTGGTCTGGGCCATTGCGGCGCCGGTCCTGATGACGATCACCTACGGGGGCATGCGCATCGTCATGGCGCTGCTCACGCAAGTCCGCGACGGGCTCTTCGCCAAGGTTGCGATGCACGCTGTGCGCCGGCTCGCCATGATCACGTTCCAGCACATGCACCGGCTCTCGCTGCGCTTTCATCTCGAGCGCAAGACGGGCGGACTGACGCGCGTGCTCGAGCGCGGCCGCAACGGGATCGAGATCATCGTGCGGATGGTGATCCTCCAGTTGCTGCCGACCATCGTCGAGCTGATCCTGATCGTCGCCGTCCTGCTCACCGTTTTCGACTGGCGCTATGTGGCCGTGATCATGGTCACGGTCACGCTCTACATGCTGTTTACCTACTACGCGACCGAGTGGCGCATCGGGATTCGCCGGCGCATGAACGAGAGCGATACCGACGCGAACACGAAGGCGATCGACTCGCTGCTCAACTACGAGACCGTCAAGTATTTCGGCGCGGAAGCGCGCGAAGCCGCGCGCTACGATCGTTCGATGGAGCGATACGAAGAGGCGAGCGTGAAGACCTATACCTCGCTCGCGGTGCTGAACTCTGGTCAGGCGGCTATCTTCACGGCCGGGCTGACCGTCGTGATGCTGATGGCCGTGTTCGGCATCCGCGCAGGAACGAACACGGTCGGCGATTTCGTGCTCATCAACGCCATGATGATTCAGCTCTACGTGCCGCTGAACTTCATGGGCATGGTCTATCGTGAGATCAAGCAGGCGGTGACCGATATCGAGATGATGTTCTCGATTCTGACCCGCGATCCCGAGATCAAGGACAAGCCTGACGCCAAGCCGCTGGTGGTGACGCGCGGCGAGATCCGCTTCGAGGATGTGCGCTTTGCTTACGACCCCGATCGCCCGATCCTGAAAGGATTGACCTTTGACGTCCCGGCCGGCCGCACGGTGGCGATCGTCGGTCCATCGGGGGCGGGGAAATCCACAATATCGCGGCTTCTGTTCCGCTTCTACGACATCACCGGCGGCCGCATCCTGATCGACGGCCAAGACATCCGCGAGGTGACGCAAGCCTCGCTCCGCGCCGCGATCGGCATGGTTCCCCAGGATACGGTGCTGTTCAACGACACCATCGGCTACAACATCCGCTACGGGCGATGGGAGGCGGGCGAGGCGGAGGTTGAGGACGCCGCCGCCCTCGCGCAGATCGACGCCTTTATCAAGGCCGCGCCGAAAGGTTACGCCACCGAAGTCGGCGAACGCGGACTGAAGCTCTCAGGGGGCGAAAAGCAGCGCGTCGCCATCGCACGAACGATCCTCAAGGCTCCGCCGGTTCTGCTCCTCGACGAAGCCACCTCCGCGCTCGACAGTTATACCGAAAAGGAAATTCAGGACGCGCTCGAGCGTGTGTCGCGGGGCCGCACGACCCTTGTCATCGCCCATCGTCTGTCGACCGTGATCGCCGCCGACGAGATCATCGTCCTCGATCAGGGCGAGATCGCCGAACGCGGTACGCATGCCGGGCTTCTGGCTCGCGGCGGACTCTATGCGGGCCTGTGGAATCGCCAGCGTGAGGCGGAAGCGGCGCGCGAGAAGCTGGCGCTGGTCGGCGACAGCCCCAAGGCGCCGAACCGCGATCCGCCGCGCACGGACGATGCGCCGCCGAACCGCGATGGTCTGCCGCGCGATCGTCCGCCCGTTGAACCCGCGCAGGCGGCGGAGTAAGGGAAGAGTCGCGCGTTGGCCCTCTCCTGAAGGGAAGAGGGGAATTCTTACCTCGAGCGTTTCACCGATGTCCGTGGTTGAATCCGTCCGCCAGACTCTCGTGCCGGTCCACCGTGAGGGCTATCCCTTCATCGGGGGCTTTGCGCTCGCGAGCCTCATCCTGTTCTGGCTGTGGTCGCCGCTCGGCTGGCTCGGCACCGTTGCGACGGTGTGGTGCGTTTATTTCTTCCGCGATCCCCCGCGCGTCAGTCCGCTTGCGCCGACGCTCGTGCTGTCGCCGGCCGACGGCCGCATCAGCCTGATCGCGAACGCCGTCCCGCCGCCCGAGCTTGCCCTCGGCGATCGCCCGCTGCCGCGCGTTTCGATCTTCATGAGCGTATTCGATTGCCATGTGAATCGTGCACCGGTGACCGGACGCATTGAACGCATCGTCTACCGCCCCGGCCTCTTCCTTAATGCCGATCTCGACAAGGCGAGCGAGGACAACGAGCGCAACTCGCTGGTGATCGCTGGCGCCGCGGGACGCATCGGCGTCGTGCAGATTGCGGGCCTGATCGCCCGGCGCATCGTCTGCTTCGTGCGCCAGGGAGAGACGATCGGCGCCGGCGAACGTTTCGGCCTCATCCGCTTCGGCTCGCGGCTCGACGTGTTCATGCCCGAAGGCTCGAAGCTGCTCGTCTCGGAAGGGCAGATGTCGGTCGCGGGTGAAACGGTTCTTGCCGATCTCCGCGCCAACGCCCCGGGCCGCTCCTTCCGCGTGAGTTGACCGGTTCGGCGCGCGTCGCGCGAAGCGGCGGGTTTTATGCAATCGCGTTTTATGCAATCGTGTTTCAATCCCGCACCATGCGCCATCAGCGTTAACTGTTGTTAACCGGTTTGGTGCATCGTTCTTAGCTGATCCCTCTCCAATCAATGCGATCCAGATTGCGACCAGGATGGCGCAGATGGCCTCGCTACAAAGTCCTCGACCGCTTCCCCGCGGGCGCGAAAGCGCGTCGGCTGCGCTGATCCATGCGCTGGCCGATTGCTTCTTCATGCGCGCCGGACGGCACACGCGGGCCGAATTGGTTTTGTTCGACCATGTGATTGCGCTTGTCCTCGCCAAGGTCGAGCCGCTCGCGCGCGCCGAGCTGGCCGAGCGGCTGGCGGATGAAGGACGTCCCCCGCGTCGCGTGCTGATGCGGCTTGCGAATGATGAGATCTCGGTTGCGCGCCCGATTCTCGTGCGCTCCCCGGCGCTGACCGACGCCGATCTCGAAGGTCTCGCGACGCGCCAGTCGCAATGGCACCTGCTGGCCATCGCAAGCCGCAACGCGCTCTCGCCGACGGTGACCGACGTGCTCGTCCGCCGCGGCGACGATGCCGTGGTTGATCATCTCGCCGCCAATTGCGGCGCGCGGTTTTCGGCTCAAGGCTTTGCACGGCTTGCCGGGCGTGCCGCCGGCAATCCTGGATTGGGAGCTCGGTTGCATGAACGGGGCGATCTGCCGGCGGACATCGCGGCGCAACTCGCTCCCTTGATCCGAAAAGAGGTTGCCGAGACACTGTCCGCGATCGCGGGCTCCGTTTCCGAACAGACGCAGGCGGCTCTTGTCGCCGAATCCCAGGTTGCGTTGGCCGAATGTCTGCGCGCGGCGGCGAAAGCGGCCCGCCCGCTCGACGTGCTGGCCGACCTGATGTCGCGCGGTCTCCTGTCCATGAACGATGCCGTGATCGAACTGGCTGACGCGGAGGCAGCCTTTGGCGTGGCGAGCTTGATCGGCCGCAAGCTCGAGCTCCGACCCGATATCGTGGTGCGTGTGCTTTATGCCCAGGCCGAGCAGCCGATGATGGTTCTCTGCCGCGCCGCCGGCCTGACCTTGAACGGGTTCTCGGCCGTGCTTCGCATGCGCCGCCGGCGCCGGCGCTTCGGCCCGCAGCCGGCCAAGGCTTTCACGGCTTTCGCCGCGATTGCGCCGGAGGCTGCGCAGGGCTTCATCCGTGAGCTGAAAACCCGCCCGGCGCGCCGAGAAGACCGCCCGCGGATGCACTGACGCCTGATCCGGGCCGTAGCCTGGGCCGGGGCGGGCGTCTATACTGAACGCATGCTGTTTCCTCCTTTCGAGCCCGACCCGAACGAGCCCAAGCGCCGCCGGTTTCGCGCCATCCCGGTGCGCACGCTGGTGCCGAACCTGATCACGCTGCTTGCGCTCTGCGCCGGCCTCACCGCCATTCGGCTGGCGGTCGAAGGGCGACTCGAACTGGCGCTGGCCGCCATTGTTTTCGCCGCTGCGCTGGATGGGATCGACGGCCGCATCGCGCGCATGATCAAGGGGACCTCGCGCTTCGGCGCGGAGCTCGACAGCCTCGCGGATTTCGTCAATTTCGGCGTCGCGCCCGGACTGATCCTCTATTTCTGGGGTCTGCAAGATCTGGGCGCGATCGGCTGGATTGCCGCCCTCGTCTTTGCGATTTGCGCGGGGCTTCGGCTCGCGCGTTTCAACGTCTCCATCGACGATCCGAACCGGCCGACCTGGGCCGCCAACTTCTTCACCGGCATGCCGGCGCCGATGGGCGCCATCACCGTTCTGCTTCCCATCTACATTCACTTTGTCGGCGTGCCGCGGTTCTTCTTCGTGGCTCCGCTGACGCTCATTTACACGCTCTTCATCGCCTTCATGATGATTTCGACCCTGCCGGTCTTTTCCGGCAAGAAATCCGGCTCGCGCGTGCCGCGCGAGATGGTGCTGCCGCTGTTCATGCTGGTCGTGCTCTTCGTGGCGCTGCTGATCAGCTATCCATGGCAGGTGCTGACGATCGGAACGCTTGCTTATCTTGCGAGCCTGCCGTTCGGGGTGATGTCCTATCGCCGCTACCAGAACGCGACCCAGGCCGTGGCCGGCGAGGGGAGCGTGCCGACAATGGCGCCCGGCGCCGACGTGAGCGCGACGCAAGGATCGGATAAAGAGCGTCCCGTCAGGCTGAACTGACACGCACTGCCTGAGCGAAGTCAAATGCGGCCGCGCATGGTCGGATAAGCTCTGTCCGCCAGCATTCCTCGCCGGAGTACCGGCGCGTCAAGTTGCGGCCTTTCCAACCGCCATGCTACCGATAGAACAACGCGACCGAGCCTTAGGGCTCAAAAGACACGAGGGAGGACGAAATGAAAATCGCACGCCGCCATTTCCTGAGCTTGGCTGGCGCCGCCGTGGCGTCGCCTGCCGTTGCGCGCGTCGCCTGGGGGCAGACCCCGCAGGTGACGCTCAAAATGCATCACTTCCTCCCGCCCGTTGCGAACGGTCCGGCGAAATTCTTGACGCCCTGGGCGCGCAAGGTCGAGCAGGACTCCGGCGGCAGGATCAAGATCGATATCTTCCCCTCGATGCAGCTCGGCGGCGCGCCGCCTCAGCTTTACGATCAGGTCCGCGATGGGGTGGTTGACCTGGTCTGGACGCTGCCCGGCTACACGGCCGGCCGCTTCCCGATCATCGAGACTTTCGAATTGCCCTTCGTCGCCTCCAAAACGGCCGTGCCGAACTCGCGCGCCGTGCAGGAGTTCTCCGAAACGTATCTCAAGCAGGAGTTCGGAGAGGTGCGCGTCATCTGCTATTGGGCGCATGACGGCGGACTCTTCCATGCGACCAAGCCGATGAAGATCCTCGATGATCTCAAGGGTCTCAAGCTTCGCTTTCCGACCCGTCTCGCCGGCGAGGGATTGAAGGCGGTCGGCGTCAACGCAATCGGCATGCCGGTGCCGCAGGTGCCGGAAGCTCTGGCCCAGCGCGTGCTCGACGGCGCGGTCGTGCCGTGGGAAGTGGTGCCCGCGCTGAAGCTGCACGAGCTTGTCAAATTCCACACGGAAGTGCCCGGATCGCCGACCTTCTACTCGGCAACCTTCATCCTTGCGATGAACAAGGCGAAATACGAGTCGCTCCCGGCCGACTTGAAAAAAGTGATCGACGCCAATTCCGGACTGACGCCATCCGCGGCGGCGGGCCTGGTGTGGGACGAGCAAGCCAAGATCGTCTCCGATATGGTGGCCAAGCGCGGCAACACGATCTCGCAGTTCTCGTCGGCGGACGTCGATCAATTCCGCAAGGCGACCCAGCCCGTGCGGGATGCCTGGATCAAGCAGATGAAGGAACGCGGCCAGGACGGCGGCAAGCTCATCGAAACCGCACAAGCGCTGATCGCGAAGCACGCGAAATCGACTTAAAAGAACGACCCGCCGGCATGAGCTCTCGCGACCCGGACGAGCCTGGCGCAGGTCGCGACGACCTTTTGATCCGATGGACGAAGCCGCTCGCAATTGCGGGCGGCTTCTTGCTTGTCGTGGTGGCCGGGACGGTCGTTGTCAGCGTCATCCTGCGCTGGCTCACGCAATCGTCGGTCCCCGGCGATTTCGAATTGGTGCAGATCGCCACCGCGCTGGCGGCCTTCGCCTTCTTCCCGCTCTGCCAAGCCGAGCGGGGCAACATCATGGTCGATACCTTCACGCTAGGTCTGCCGAAGCGCGTCCTGAACAAGATCGACGCGACGTGGGACGTGGTTTACGCGGCCATGGCCGCGATCGTCGCCTGGCGGCTCGCGATCGGGGCCTATGACACCATCCGCACGAACATGGTGACGATGGTGCTTGCCTTGCCGCAGGGCTGGGCCATCGCGGTCTGCGCCGCCATGGCCGTCCTGCTTGTCGCCGTGACGCTGACGACCGCTTGGCGCCTTGTGCGGAGCCCGCGATGAGCGACACTGGTGCCGCCGTGCTCGGTTTCCTGGTGATGCTTCTGCTCATCGGGGTGCGGATGCCTGTCGGCTTGTCGATGCTCGTCGTCGGGAGCGCGGGTTTTGTCCATCTCGCCGGCTGGCCGGCGTTTCTCAACTACATGAAATCCACGCCGTACTTCCTGTTCGCGAATTACACATTTTCCGTCATTCCGCTCTTCGTCCTGATGGGCGCGCTGGCGGAACGCTCGGGCCTGTCGACGCGCCTGTTCAGCGCCGCCGCAAGCGGGATCGGACATCGCCGCGGCGGCATGGGCATGGCGGTGATCGGTGCATGCACCGCCTTCGGCGCGATCTGCGGCTCCTCGGTCGCGACCGCCGCGACCTTTGCGCGCGCCGCCCTGCCGGAGCTGAAACGCTACAATTACGCACCCGGCTTTGCCACCGGCACGATCGCGGTCGGCGGCACGCTGGGCATCCTCATTCCGCCCTCGGTGATCCTGGTCGTCTATGCCATCACCACCGAGCAGAACATCGCCAAGCTGTTTCAGGCCGCGCTCATTCCCGGGCTTCTTGCTGCGCTGTTCTACTGCATCGTGATCGCCATCGTCGTGCGCTTGGACCCGAAAGCGGGACCCGCTCACGCCGCCGTGCCCTGGCCGGAGCGTTTGCGCCTCGTGCTCGGCATCTGGCCCGCGATCCTGGTCGCCGTCGTCGTCGTGGGCGGCATCTATGGCGGCATCTTCACGCCGACGGAAGGCGCATCCGTGGGGGCGATCGCAATGCTCGTGATCGGCGTCGCCCAGCGCACCCTCGGCTGGAGCGAAATCAAGCAGGCGATCCTGCAGACTGCCGATACCTCCGCCATGATCTTCATCATTCTACTCGGCTCGGAAGTGTTCAACGCCTTTCTCGCCCGCTCGCAACTGCCGATGCATGCGGCGGAATTCATCAGCGCGATCGGGCTCTCGCCGCTCGTGGTCGTCGCCATGCTGCTGGCCTTCTACATCCTGCTCGGCGCCGTGATGGATGAGCTGGCGATGATCTTGCTCACGCTGCCCGTGTTCTTCCCGATCGTCGCCGCGCTCGACTTCGGGCTCACGGGCGAAGAGACGGCGATCTGGTTCGGCATCCTGGTGTTGATCGTCGTCGGCATCGGCCTGACTGCGCCGCCGATCGGCCTGAACGTCTTCGTCGTCTCCGCCATCGCGCGCGACGTGCCGATCCTGAAGACCTATGCCGGCGTGCTTCCCTTCGTGGCCGCCGATCTCCTCCGCCTTGTGCTTGTCACGATCTTCCCCGGCCTCGCGCTCGTCCTGGTGCGGTGGTTGAATTAGCGCGTGATCCCGCAACGGGATATGGAAGTCAGGAATGGAGCTGTCATGGCCGTCACAGTCGAACGCGATGGTCCCGTCACGACCGTCATTCACGACCGCCCCGAGGCGCGCAATGCGATGAACCCGGAGAGCGCGGAGGCGCTCGTCGAAGCGTTCCTTGCCTTTGACAAGGATCCGGACCAGTGGGTCGCGGTGCTGTGGGGCGCCGGCGGGGCGTTCTGCGCCGGCTGGGATCTGAAGCACGGCGCCTCGCTGCTCGGCCAAAAGGACCCGCTTGCGGATCTGAATTTTCCGAAAGGCCGCGGCCGCGTGCCGCGCGGGCCGATGGGCCCGACGCGCCTGCAATTGAACAAGCCGGTCATCGCGGCGATTGCCGGTCCCGCGGTGGCCGGCGGCATGGAGGTCGCGCTATGGTGCGATCTCCGCGTCATGGAGGAAAGCGCTTTCATGGGCGTCTATTGCCGCCGCTGGGGCGTGCCCTTGATCGACGGCGGCACCGTGCGGCTGCCGCGCATCGTCGGCCGCGGGCGCGCGCTGGACATCACGATGACCGGCCGCAAGGTCCCGGCGAAGGAATGCTTCGAGATCGGTCTTGCGAACCGCCTTGTGCCGGACGGCACATGCCGCGAGGCCGCCGAGGCGCTGGCGCACGAGATCGCGCGCTTTCCGCAGGAATGCATGCGCGCCGACCGCCGCTCGATCTACCTCCAGGAAGACCTGACGGAGGCCGAAGGTTTGCGCTCGGAGTGGAAGAATTCGATCGGCACCTTCGAGAAGGAAGGCGCCGCGGGCGCCGCTCGCTTCGCAGCGGGCAAGGGCCGGGGAGGCGATTTCAGCAATATCTGATGGGCCGTTTGCGCGACAAAGTCATCCTCGTCACCGGCGCCGCGGGCGCCATCGGCTCCGCTGTCGTTGACGCCATCGTCGAGGAGGGCGGCATCGGCATCGCGACCGACGTCGCCGGCAAGGAGGCGATCGACCACGTGCTCGACGTCACCTCCGAAAGCGACTGGGTGCGCGTCGCGGAGGAGATCGAGCGCGGCACGGGCCGCCTCGACGGACTCGTCAACGCCGCCGGCATCGCGCGTCTCGGCACCATCGAGGACACCGATTACGCCGACTGGCGTCACGTCATGGCGATCAATCTCGACGGCACGTTTCTCGGCTGCAAGCACGCCTTCCCGCTGCTCAAGCGTTTCGGCGGCGCGATCGTCAACCTCTCTTCCGTCTCCGGCCTCGTCGGCGGCCACAACCTCGCGGCCTATAACGCCTCGAAGGGGGGCGTGCGGCTGCTGACGAAGTCGGTCGCGCTGCATGGCGCGCGGTTCGATCCGAAAGTGCGCTGCAACTCGGTGCATCCCGCCTTTGTCGAAGGAGCGATGGCGGAAAGCATCGTGCTCGCGACCGGCAATCCCGACAAGGCGCGAGCGCGCATGACGCGCGACATTCCGCTCGGCCGGTTCGGCGCGGCGATCGAGGTCGCCACGATGTGCGTCTATCTCCTGTCGGACGAGTCCGCTTTCGTGACTGGGGCGGAATTCGTCATCGACGGCGGACTGACCGCGAAGTGAAGCGCCCCGCGATCCGGAACGCGGGCTCTTGCAGCCTCATTCATTATTCTCGTCGTCTCTTCCCGCCCGAACCGCAGCCCCGATGTCAAAGTCTCCAACGCGTGGCGAGAGCGCACGCAGCCGACGCGAAAGCGCGACTTTTTCTGCCGGAGAGAGCGGAGCGGCGGCGGTCAGTATGTCGCGGAGCTCTTGCTCCAGCGAAAGACCTTTCAACTCCGCCTTTGTTTTCAACCGCTCTATGACGTCATCATCGAGATTGCGGACCAGAACCTGTCCCACGGCCTTCTCCTTGATGCTATCAAAAATGATAGCACGAGACCGGCCGCGCAACCTGTCAGGCGGCCGGGTGTGGTGCAGTTTGAAAGTCGCTCACCATAGGCGCCATAGGATCAAAGCCAAGAGGATTGGCATGCTGATACATGCCATTTCTACAATGGTGATGAGCCATCGGATATTTTGAATTGCTTCGCGCCGCACGGCTTGTCGAATGCCTTCTTGAATAAGATCGGGTTCGGTCATTTGTTTCCCTTTGGTAGTCTCCTATGCTTCAAGTACCTTCACCGGCCGCCGGCATCGGATGCCCCGGCATCAGGTCATAGGGATGCTTCCAGCCAGGCAGCGCCTTGATGCGCTCGCGCCAGGCGGCGATCGCGGGGTAATCCTGGCCGATGTCGAATCCGAACTCCTCCGCCGGATAGAAAAGATACCCCGAAAGCGACACATCGGCGATCGTCGGTCTGTCGCCGATCAGGAACGGCCGCGCTGAAAGCCGCTTGTCCGTGATGCCGAGCGCATTGACGATGCGGGCCTTCAAGAAATCGAGCACCGCCTGGTGCGGCGCCGGCTTGGCCCAATTGACGAGAAATCGGTAGGGACCGAGGTAGCCGTTCACCTTCTGATTGTCGAAGAGAAGCCATCGCAGCGCCTCGAGCCGCTCGTCCTCGCCCTCTGGACGGAATTTTCCGGAACGCTCGGCCAGATAGGTGAGGATCACGCCGGATTGGCTGAGCTTGCGCTCGCCATGCACCAGCACGGGGACCTCGCCCATTTCGTTGACTTCGGCGCGGTACTTCGGCGTGCGCGTCTCGCCGCCGGCAAAGAAATCGACAAAGACCGGCTCCCACTTGGCTCCGATCAGGTTCAGCATCAGCGCTGCGCGATAGGCGTTTCCGGATTGCGCGAAGCAGTGGAGTTTGTACTCAGGCATGGTCCCCTCGAGCTGGAATCCGGCCTAGCGTAGCGTGCGCCCGATCCGAAGGTAAGCTCCCGGCAAAGACTGGTCGCTGAACCAGACCCGGCGTCAAACCGTTCTCGGCCTATGGGCGACCATGACTATCAGGACCTGTTCGACAATCGGCTGCTCGCCGCCATTGCCGTCGAGGATTGCGAGAATCTGCGCGGCCAATTCTGCGGCTGTGCCATCCGCGAGGTGGCTGACGATCGAAATCACGCTCGAGGTCGGAAAATAGACGCGGTCCAGCGGCGCGTCGGGTTCGAACGGCGTCAGCCCGCGTTCGAGCTTC
The DNA here is from genome assembly GCA_022844485.1 of Xanthobacteraceae bacterium. Lineage (GTDB taxonomy): Bacteria > Pseudomonadota > Alphaproteobacteria > Rhizobiales > Xanthobacteraceae > JALHLQ01. Next base: position 11,742 of record JALHLQ010000036.1, on the reverse strand, counting down.
ACGAGCCGAACGGCAGGCGCGGGTGGGTTCGGCTCATTCGTGACGGAGCGATGGTCGGCGCCGGACTCGGCGGCCGCGCAACGCTCGAGTTTTCGCCGGACGGGCTCGCCTGGACCCTCGTTAGCGAGGACATCAGCTTACTGCGCCGAGAGGCAGCGTCCGTGCGCGACCAGCATTGACGGAGAGGGAAGGCGAGGCGGGTCTGCCGGCTAGTTTGGAATCTCTCCGACAAGCGGCGCCTTACCGGTTTCTACGGTTGACTCCGCAGCAGGCGGTTGTTGATGTTGTCGCGCTTGCTGAAAGCAAGTTCTCTGAGCGCGGGCCTTGAACCCGCCGGTTGGAGTCGATCATGGATGTCTTGAGAGAAGCGCCCTGCAGAGCAGGGCAGCCGCAGCGGACTTTCGCTTCACCGCCATCCGTCTGCTTCACCCAGCGATCACCGCCCAAAACGGCGCCGATTGAGCGCAACAGCCTGAGGCAGCTTGGGCCGACTGCTGTGCGGCGGGGCGCGCACGACTCGTCGGGGTGTCCTGTCGCCTCGGAGATTCGATCTGAACGGATCTGAGCATGAACGAAGATTGCAGACGAAAGCCTCCGATGCGGCACGGGTCTGCGCGTCCGCAAGACGCCGAAGACGCGTGCCGAACCAACTGTTCCCTCCTGCCGAAGCTCTCTGAGATATGCGCGGATGAGAGCGAGGTGCTTGCGATCACCATCGCGCGCTTCATCGCGTCGGGTTACATGACGACCGATGTCGCATGCTGGGATGCCGCCCATGATTGCGCCGAACGTCTGCTTGGGCCGGTACAAGGCGCGCGCATGGTGGCGAGCATCGCGGTTGTCATCCGCGCGCTGAGGCGCGAGCGGGAAGAGGATTGGCGCTTCATGCCGGCAAATTGCTGCCGGCTGACCAAGGACGAGCAGGATCTTGTCCGCGTCCTGGCGTTGGCCCGGCGCGAGCGGCAAGACCTTCTGTGGCAGCAGGCCGCGCAGCTTGCCCGACGCATCCACCCGCCGCTGCTCATTGCCGCGGTCGAAGCCGCCGCCGAGACGATGACCTCGGCCCAGGATGTACTTGGCGTCGTGAATGCCGAGGGCCTCCGCCTAATAACCATCGAGCGATGGAGGACACACTGAACGCTGGCGAGCCTCCGACCACAGGCGGGCGAGAATGATCGTCTGCTCCTGCAACGTCCTGTCCGATATCGAAATCCGCGCCTGTCTGGAGGGGCCAGAGTGCCCAAGAACTCCGGCTCAGGTCTATCGGTGTCTCGGTTGCCGTCCCCGATGCGGAACCTGCCTGCGCACGATTCGCGCCATCATGGCTGTTGCGTTGGGTGAAGGTGAGCCTACTTACATCGTCTGTCAGCGGTCTTGTTGCTCGCTCGGCATCAGGCCCGCCTCGGGGGCAACCGAGCATTCGGGGGATGCGATCAACCGGAGCAACGGAGTGTCATCATGCGAGGCGACGAACGAGTCCTTGATTTCCTCAACCGCGGGCTGCGCCACGAGCTGACGGCGATCAATCAGTACTGGCTGCATTACCGGATGCTCGACAATTGGGGATATAAGGACCTCGCCAAGACTTGGCGGAAGGAGTCCATTGAAGAGATGGAGCACGCGGACAGATTTGCCGAACGTATACTGTTCCTCGACGGCTTTCCCAATCTGCAAGTGCTTAACCCGCTGCGTATCGGCCAAGACGTGCGTCAGGTGATCGAATCCGATCTCGCCGCAGAATATGAGGCGCGTACGTTGTACCAGGAAGCGGCCGCCTATTGCGACGGCGCCGGCGACCGCGTGTCGAAGCGGCTGTTCGAGGAGCTGATGGAAGACGAGGAGGAGCACATCGACTTCCTGGAGACCCAGGTCAATCTGATCGATCAGCTCGGCATCCAGCTCTACGCACAGAAGCATATGGGGGAGCTGCCCGACCACAAGGAATGACGACGGTGGCCCGGATGAAGTTTGCAGCCGGATTTTGCTATCGCTCATTCCGGGCGTTTCTCGAGCCGTACTGTGAACGCTGGCCCTCATGGATGATCTGACGATCGCGCGCGCTCTGCATGTCCTGGCCATCGTGCACTGGATCGGCGGCGTCGCCTTCGTGACGCTGGTGCTGCTTCCGGCGGTGCGCCGTCTTGCCGAGCCGGCGCGGCGCATCGCCGTGTTCGAAGAGGCCGAGCGACGTTTCGCTTGGCAGGCGCGCGTATCCACGCTGCTCGCCGGCCTCTCCGGCTTCTGGATGACCGAGCGTCTGCACGCTTGGGATCGTTTTGCCGACCCGCGCTTGTGGTGGATGCATGGGATGGTTGCGATTTGGGCGATCTTCACCCTGATGCTGTTCGTGTTCGAGCCGCTGTTTCTCCACCGCTGGTTTCTCGAGCGCGCGAAACGGGATCCCGACGGCGCCTTCGCCCTCGTGCAGCGCCTGCATTACGCCTTGCTGACGGCGGGCCTTGTCGTCGTCGCGGCGGCGGTGCTGGGATCGCATGGCTGGCTGTGAGCGCCAGAAACGCCGGCGCGCCTTATTGGACAATCCGTATCTATGCGAAGCGCTCCGGGCCCGCAAAGCCGGTAATTGATGCAGCAGGCAACGGTCAGCCGGACCAGGACCACCTTATGCGCTCGGTCGCCATGCCGCCACCTTTTTCGAGCGACCGAGGTGACGCAGGTCCTCTTTGGCGAGTTCCTGATCGAGATCGCGCTCGGCATCGTGATCGGCCTGTTCTTGTCGCAATGGATCGTGGGCGCGATCGCGCGTTTCCACTCTGTTCGGCGGCGGATCGACCGCCTCGACCTCGTCGCCGCGCTGAAGACCAGGGACTGACATGCGCATCACGCCCGCCCGCACCGCGCTTCTGGTCGCTTCGATCGCCGCCATCGGCGGTCTCGTTTGGCTCTTGACGCCGCAGCCGATCGCGGTCGAGACGGCGGAGGCGGCGCAAGGCCGGTTCGCCGCCACGGTGACGGAAGATGGACGCACGCGCGTGCGCGAACGCTATGTCGTGGCGGCGCCCTTGGCCGGCCGCGTCACGCGCGTCCGGCACAAGGCGGGCGATTCGGTGCGCGCCGGCGAGGCCATCGCCTCGATCCTCCCCGCCTTTGCGCCTTTGCTCGATCCGCGCACCCGCCGCGAAGCGGAGGAGCGCCTGGGCGCGGCGGAGGCGGCGCAGGAGCGCGCGCGCGCGGTGGTGGAACGCGCGCGGGCGCAAGCTGCGCAAGCCAAGAACGAGCTCGACCGCACGCGTGCGCTGGTCCAGCGCGGCGCATCCACGGCGCAAGCGCTCGAGCGCGCCGAACTGCGATGCAGGTGGCCGAGCGCGAATTGCGCGCGGCCGATTTCCAGCTTCACGCCGCCGGCCATGAGCTCAGTCAGGCGCAGGCTTTGGTCGCGCGCTATGAAGGCAATGCCGAGGCGCCGGCGGAGCGCTGGAATGTCACCGCGCCCGTTTCCGGCGTCGTGTTGCGCGTCATGCAGGAAAGCGAGACCGTGGTCGCGCCCGGCGCGCCCCTGTTCGAGATCGGAGACCCGCGCGATCTCGAAATCGTGGTGGACGTGTTGAGCGCCGACGCCGTCGAGATGAGGCCGGGCGCGCCCGTGGCGGTCGAAGGCTGGGGCGGGCCGACGCCGCTCGCCGGCCGTCTCCGCCGCGTCGAGCCGACGGCGTTCACGAAAATTTCGGCGCTCGGGGTCGAGGAGCAGCGCGTGAACGTGCTGATCGACATTGTCTCGCCGCAAGATGCCTGGGCGAGCCTTGGAGACGGTTATCGCGTGGATGCGCGCATCACCGTCTTCACGCTCGATGGCGCGACGATCATTCCATCCGGCGCGCTGTTTCGCGTCGAAGATGCCTGGCAGGTCTTCGTCATGGGCGACGGGCGGGCCGAGCGCAGGCCCGTGCAGCTCATCCGCCGCTCCGGCCGCGTCGCCGCCGTCGCCTCAGGGATCGCGCCCGGCGAGCGGCTGATCGTCTATCCGAGCGACCAGATCACGGAAGGCTCTCGCGTCCAGGCGAGATAGACCGCGCGCATCACCCGCCCGCGCCCGCCCACTCTTCGAGCTTGGCTGCATCGCGAACGCGGATGCGCGTGCGCTCGAGCGCGATGGCGCCGTCGCGTTCCAGCTCCTTCAACGCGCGCTGCACCACCTCGCGCACGGAGCCGACCATGGACGCGATTTCCTGGTGGGTGATGCGCGTGCAGGCTTCGGGCGCCTGGTCGACGATGTGTTCGTGCTTGCCGACGCAGCCCAGAAGGAGCCGGGCCACGCGGCTCGTGACGTCGCGCAGGGCCAGGTCCTCGACCACGGTGCTCAGGGCGCGCTGGCGCGTTGAAAGAAGCTTCAGCGCCGCTTGCGCGACCGCGGGATGCCGTTCCATCAGCCGCGTCACCAGCGCCTTGGGAATAAGCCCGACGGTGGTCGGCCCGACGGCGACGGCGCTGTCCGCATTGGGCCCGCCGTCGAACACGGCGATGTCGTTGAAGGTTGCGCCGGCCCCGAGAACGCGCAGCACATGTTCGCGTCCTTCGGCCGACGTTCTGATCAGCCGAATTTGGCCGTCGACGACGAAATAAAGCCCGTCGCATGGCTCGCCTTCCGCGAGCGCCTGCTCGCCACCGGCCAGCGATTTCTGCCGCACGCCGCGCGCGATCTCCTCGCGCGCACGCTCATCGAGCCCCGCGAAATAAGGGATCTGACCCAGCAGACGGTTCAGACGCGCAAGCGGCTCTTTGCTCATGGTTGGCCCTGGCGGCCGTTTTTCCGCCTTTGCGACTTAAGTCGCTGAAGCGCTAGGCGTGAAAGCGCATGGTCCGCGGCGAGCAATGATCTGCTCGTAGAGGAGAATGTGACATGACGAAGATCAAGCTAGCCGCCGCCGCAGTCCTTGCCGCCGGACTTCTGTTCTCCGGGACGCAAGGCGCGCAGGCCCATTGCGACACCATCGACGGGCCGGTGGCCAAGGCCGCGCTGAAGGCGCTGGACACCGGCAACGTCAATCTGGCGCTGCCCTATGCGCCGGTCAAAGCCGAGGACGAGATCAAGGCGGCGTTTACGCAGTCGCTGAAAGTTCGCGGGCTCGGACCGGAGGCCAAGACGCTGGCCGACCGCGCGTTCATCGAAACCACGGTTCGGCTGCACCGTGCGGGCGAAGGCGCTCCCTATACCGGCTTGAAGCCGGCGGGCGTCGACTTCGGCCCGGCCATCCCGGCCGCCGAGAAGGCAATCGAGACCGGCAAGTTGGCGGAGGTCAATGCGCTGCTCGCGGAAGAGGTCGAGCATGGTCTGCACGCCCGCTTCGCCCATGTGCGCGAAACGCAGAAGGCGGCGAAGGAACCGAAATCCGCGAAGGACGTCGCCGCCGCGCGGGAACGGGTCAGCGCCGAACTCGGATTCGTGACCTTTGTCGAGAGCTTACGGCAGGCCGCGCACGGCGCCGGGCACGAGCACAAGGACTGACGACGCCAACCGGCGCCCGGTGCGGGCGCCGGTCCCACCAACAGGAGAGTGTCATGAGATTCGAGATCCCGAACCCGATGAAGGTCGAGCATGACGAGTTGCATGCCGACCTCGTCAACGCGACGAGAGCCGGCGGCAAGACCGGCGAAGCGGCCAAGGCAGTCGCCAAGGTCCTGCATAATCACTTCCTCAAGGAGGAGGAATATGCGCTGCCCCCGCTCGGTCTTCTCAGCGAGCTGTCGGCAGGCAAGGTCTCGGCCGAGATGGGGGACGTGCTGGCGATGACCGACAAGCTCGAGGCCGAGCTGCCGACGATGCTGGCCGAGCACAAGGACATCCTCGCGGCGCTGAGCACGCTCATCGAAGCCGCGAAGGCCGAGGGCAGGCCCGAGATCGTGCGCTTCGCCGAGAAGCTGATGCTCCACGCGCAGGCCGAGGAGCAGGTGGCCTATCCGACGGCCTTGCTGATCGGACGGTATGTGAAGTCGAAGCTTGCGGCTTAACTCGCTCCGGTGTGCCGGGCTGCGCTCGTCGAGCGCGCCCGGCATTCGGCGTCGGTGCGCGGTCACGCACGGCGGCAGCAGCCTCCGAATATGCGGTGGCCTCGGACAGCGTTCATCAATGCAAGTAGAGCTGTCTCTGCGCGCTGTCGGCGATCGCGCTCGGCTTGCGCCAGCGCCGCCTTGGTGTCGAGTCATCGGCAGGCCCGCGTTTGCAGCAGAGCAACACATGATCACCGGTCAGCAATGCTACGAATGTTATCCTTGCATTCAAGAATTATGATGTAAGATATTCACATCGTGAACTTTGGGGCGACGCATGCGCGTGTTGATCGTCGAGGACGAGCCCCTGATTGCGCTCGATATCGAGGACGCGCTTTTCCGTGCGGGATTCACAGCGGTGGATGCGGCTTCTGACCTGCAACATGCGCTCGAAGCTGTCGCCACAGGCACGTTCGACGTCGCGATTGTTGATCCGAACCTCGGTAGCGAGAACGCAGGCCCCGTCATGCTGGCGTTGAAGGCGCGCTCGGTTCCTTTCGTATGCGTTTCGGGTTGCACTTCGGAACAGTGTTTGCCGGAAGGCGCCGGCGCTCCGTATCTATCGAAACCTTTTGATCAGCGCGAGCTTGTGGCTTGTCTTTTGAAACTCGTGCTCCGACCGGCAGCCTGAACCGGATTCGTCCTGGCGCGTTGTACTTGCTTCCTCCCTGACTTGGATCTGCGGCCAGCGGGTCTTTTTTTTGAAGACGCAGGCGGGGCGTTCAAGCTGCAGGAACGCTCACCAGACATGCGCGTTGATGTCCGCACCTCTCATATTGAACGCGGCTTGATTGCCGCCGCGGCTTCTCTTTTCGCTGGAGGACTCCACTGAAAACTCTTGCTGTTTCCTTGGCTGCTGTCCTGGTCCTCGCCGGTCCTTCGCTGGCGCAGTCGCCGACAAGCGGGCAGACCACTGGCGTCGGCGCGCAGGCGTCAGGCCTCGAGCGACTGCCCGAAGCGTGCCGCAAGCTGTTTCAGCAGGCGCCGCAAGCCTCGATGATGCAAAACATGCCCATGATGCAGGGCACGATGCCGCCTGTCCAAAGCATGCCCATGGGTCAGAATCTCGGCGAGGCGAACCAGGACTACATGCAGGTGATGCGTAGCATGAACGCGCCGATGATGGCCGGCATGATGATCCAGAATCCGGACCTCGCATTTGCTTGCGCCATGATCCCCCATCACCAGGGTGCGATCGACATGGCCAAAGCCGTCCTCAAGCACGGCAAGGATGCTGAAGTGAAAAAGCTTGCGCAGAAAACGATCGACGATCAGGAAAAGGACATCAAGGAGTTGACGGAGGTGCTTAACAAGCACGCAAAGTGATGACCTCTCCGTATCGCACGGAGCGAAGCGCAATAAGGCGCCGGCGCTCCGTATCTGTCGAAACCTTTTGACCAGCGCGAGCTTGTGGCTTGTCTTTTGAACTCGTGCTCCGACCGGCAGCCTGAACCGGATTCGTCCTGGCGCGTTGTACTTGCTTCCTCCCTGACTTGGACCCGCGGCCAGCGGGTCTTTTTTTATGATGTGGAGATGGCCAGGCGCGGGCTGCGTGTCGCATGCGTCAACTCGCCTAACGGTACGCCGGTGGTGGTGTCGGGGTCACAACATGCAATGAACTGTGAACAAGACCATAACCATGCATGTGTGCCAGACGGAAAACGCGCTAGTTCGGCAGGCCGGGTATCATGCCGTGCGCCTTCAATACTGGGAAGGCTTGCGCCGAGGAGAGGAGCTTGAGGAAGCTGCGCGCGGTCGCTTCATCTTTCACGTGGGACCCCACCGCGGCGGCAAACGTGTTGTAAAACTGAAGCTCGGCTGGAATCGGCCCGACATAGTCCATCCCGGGCGCCATGATGACGGACGCAGTCACCACGATCATATCCGCTTGGCCGCTCGGCACCGCTTGTGCGATCGTATCGGCCGGCATAGGCCTGAGCTTCGGTTGCATCTGATCGGCGATCTTGAGCCGCTGGATAATGCTTCTGAAATGATCACCGCTCACGCCTGTCGCGGAATGCGCGACTCTCTTCGCTTCCAGCAGCGCCTTAGTAAAGGCCTCGACGGTCGTGATGTCCGGTTTCGCTGCGCCGGAGCGGACGCCCACACCAACGACAGCATGGGCGACGTCCGCGCGAGTATCGGCGCGAAGCTTGCCTTCCCGAATCAGCGCGTCGATGACAGGCGTAATTGAGATCACGACATCATATTGTCCGCCTGCATCGATCTCTTGTTTTACGATCGGGCCGGACACGAATTTCGCTATCAGCCGAGTTCCCGTGCTGCGCTCGAATTCGTTGCCGAGGTCTCTCACGACGTTTGTCAGCGGGGTGGCGACAATTAGCTTGAGCTCGGTTGCATGAGTGGCGGACCCGGATGCAATCACGGCTGCGAGTCCCAGCGCAGCTAAGATCGAGTTGCGCATGATATGCCCCATCGGCTTAAAATAGCACATCATAGCTCTTCGGGAACGCAGTTACAATCTTCGATACCCAATCACGCTCTGACCCCGATGGCTGTTTTGTGCTTGCAGCGCACGCGGAAAGTGGCCGTGCCGCTTGGAGCCAACCAGCGTGAATCCAGCCGCAACTTTATCGCGCCAACGCAATCTCTTGACCCGCGGTGCTGCGCCCGGCGAAGCGCCCGCTCGCATGCGTGAGCTGCCCGAGCGGCGCGCCGGTGTGGTCGCGGAGCACGAGCGAATTGTCCTCGAAGGTCCACTTGCGGCTCTTGAAGAAATCGCCGGGACAGCCGCCTTCGGGCGCGATCGTGCCCTCTGCCGCGCCGGGCGGCGCGCCGAAGGTCATGGCGCATTGCCCCGCGCCCGGCGAGGAGAGTTGCCAGCGTCCCGCGAGCGCCAGCGGCGGCGCGGAGGGTTTGGGCGCCGCGTGCGCCGCAGGGGACGTCGGATCCGGCGCGGCGGAGTTGCGGGTGTCGAGGGCGCATCCCCCGGCCGCCAGCGCCAGAGGAACTGCGGCGAGCCAAAGCATGCGCCGCGACATGACCGAAACACGCCGCGTCCAAGGCCGTCCGCGTTCATGCATGCGTCCGGCGTGCCTCATCGCATGGTCGGGATCACGAACTCGGCGCCTTCCTTTGTGCCGGACGGCCAGCGCGAGGTCACCGTCTTCGTCTTGGTGTAGAAGCGCACCGAATCCGGTCCGTGCTGGTTGAGATCGCCGAAGCCCGAACGCTTCCAGCCGCCGAAGGTGTGATAGGCGAGGGGGACGGGGATCGCGAAATTCACGCCCACCATGCCGACTTCGACCCGGTTCGTGAAGTCGCGCGCGGTATCGCCGTCGCGCGTGAAGATGGCGACGCCGTTGCCGTATTCGTGCTCGGAGGGAAGCCGCACGGCCTCTTCGTAGTTCTTCGCGCGGACGACAGAAAGCACCGGGCCGAAAATCTCTTCCTTGTAGATCCGCATATGCGGCTTCACCTCGTCGAAGAGGCAGCCGCCCATGAAGTTGCCGTTCTCGTAGCCCTGGAGCTTGAACCCCCGGCCGTCGACGAGGAGTTTCGCGCCCTCCTTCACGCCGAGATCGACATAGCTCTTCACCTTGTCGAGATGCGCCCGCGTCACCAGCGGGCCGTAGTCGGCCTGCGGATCGCTGCTCGGCCCGACCTTCAGGCTTTCCACGCGCGGAATGAGACGCTGCACCAGCGCGTCCGCCGTCTTCTTGCCGACCGGCACCGCCACCGAGATCGCCATGCAGCGCTCGCCGGCGGAGCCGTAGCCCGCGCCGATCAGCGCATCGACGGCCTGGTCCAAGTCGGCGTCTGGCATCACGATCATGTGGTTCTTGGCGCCGCCGAAGCACTGCACGCGCTTTCCATTCGCGCAGCCGGTCGTGTAGATGTATTCCGCGATCGGCGTCGAGCCGACGAAGCCGACCGCCTTCACGCGCGGATCGGTGAGGATCGTGTCGACCGCCTCCTTGTCGCCGTTGACCACGTTGAGAATGCCGGCCGGGAGCCCCGCCTCCATCATCAGTTGCGCAAGCCGCATCGGCACCGACGGATCGCGCTCCGACGGCTTGAGAATGAACGCGTTCCCAACCGCCAGCGCCGGCGCGAATTTCCACATCGGGATCATGGCCGGGAAATTGAACGGCGTGATGCCGGCAACGACGCCAAGCGGCTGGCGCATGGAATAGAGATCGATCCCTGGCCCCGCGCTGTCCGTGAAATCGCCTTTCATCAAATGCGGAACGCCGCAGGCGAACTCGACCACTTCAAGGCCGCGCTGAATGTCGCCCTTGGAATCCGCGATCGTCTTGCCGTGCTCGGAAGAGAGCAGGGCGGCGAGGCTGTCGAACTCCTTCTGGACAAGCTCGAGGAACTTGAACATCACCCGCGCGCGGCGCTGCGGGTTCGTGGCGGCCCAGGCCGGCTGCGCCGTTTCCGCCACCGCGATCGCATGCTCGACTTCCGCATGCTTTGCGAGCGCGACCTTCGCCTGCACCTCGCCTGTATTCGGATTGAATACGTCGCCGAATCGGCCCGAGGTCCCCTTGACCTCCTTGCCGCCGATGAAATGGCCGATCTCGCGCATGGCGTCCTCCTGGTCCCTGCGGCACCCATCCCGGGGCGCAGGCATGTTTTTTGGGGGTCCTGCGAGGGTGATAGCGCACCCGGCGCGCCTCGGGAAGCCGCGAGCGGGGCATACAACGATCATCGGTGGCCGGTTGCGGCACGCGGGCGCAGGCGCCGCGATGATCCCGCGCTTTACCCTCCCTTAATCACGTCCCGATAGGGTCATCTTGCGGCGCGGCAGGGGGCTGGCGCCGGTGTTTCGGCGTTCGCGTTGAGGTTTTTCCATGGACATCGCCACCGGCCTCGGTCTCATCGCCGGCGCCATCGTTTGCCTGTCGCTCATTCTGATGGGCGGCGATCTGCGGATGTTCGCGGATTACCATGCGGCGATCGTGATCTTCGGCGGCGCGTTCGGTGCGACACTCATCCGTTTCCCGCTCACCTCCATCATCCACGGGCTGCCGCTCGGGGCCAAATTTGCATTCACCATGCGGCGGATCGGCTCGCGCCAACTCGTCGACGAACTGGCTTCCCTGGCCGAGATTGCGCGCAAGCAGGGTCCGATCGGATTGGAAAAAGTCGAGATCGAGGACGCATTCCTGCGCAAGGGGATCCGCTTCGTCGCCGACGGCTATGATGCCGACTTCATTCGCGACAATCTCGAGCGCGACCGCGACAACTTCCTCACCCACCTTGACGAAGGACAGAAGATCTATCGCTCGATCGGCGACTGCGCGCCGGCCTTCGGCATGGTCGGCACGCTCATCGGCATGGTGCAGATGTTCGCCAACATGACCGACCCCTCCAAGCTCGGACCCTATATGGCGGTGGCCCTTCTCGCCACGTTCTATGGCGCGGCGCTGGCGAACATCATCTGCCTTCCGCTCGCCGACAAGCTGCATCTCAAGCTTGTCGATGAAGAGATCAACCGCACGCTCATCATCGACGGCGTGCTGATGATCCGCGACTCGAAAAGCCCGACGCTCGTGCGCGAGATGTTGTTGGCCTATCTGCCCGAAAAGCACCGCCATGAGGAATTGGAGACGGCGCCGGCCTGAGGCCAACCGGAGCCCACTTGGCCGGAAAATGCTCTAGTGGAGTGGATTTGACATTCGCTACCCATCTAGCAGCGGGTTCACAAGCGAATGTCAAATCCAAAACTCCACTAGCAATTTGAATTTGCTAGTGGTCCTTCGATTCTAA
>JALHLQ010000035.1 GCA_022844485.1 Xanthobacteraceae bacterium | reverse complement strand
GGCGTCTCGGCGCGCCCGAGCGGCCCGCAGCGCGGCGCTGCCGCCGCGCCGGGTGTCGCGCCTGCTCTCGATGCGCAAGGCCGGCCCATCGCCATCGTGCGCGGAAACTGACGGAGCTTGCCGTTGCGGTTCCTCCTCGGCTCATTGACCACGTTCCTGATCGGTGCCGTGCTCGGGCTCGGCGCGACGTGGCTTGCGCTCAACCACAACACCGCGTTCGGGGCGGTCGGCGTCGGGGCCTGGACCTCCTGGCCCAAGACCGGGACGTCCGACATCGATCCCTACGCACGGGCAACCATTGCGCGCACCGGCGAACTGCCGGTCGGCCTCGGCGACGGCGTGGCCTTCTTCGCCCGCGCCGACGATGCGGGCGAGCCTCTCGACGGGCGCTGCGAGGTGGCGGTGACGGGCACCACGCCGCCGGCGCGGTTCTGGACCGTCACCATCTACGATCATGATGGCGGCCTGATCGCGAACGCCACCAACCGCTACGGCTTCACCAGCCAGGAGATCACGCGCAAGGCGGACGGCACGTTCGAGATCCTCATTTCGTCCCGGGCGCGCCCGGGCAACTGGCTCCCGACCAGCGGCATCGAGCGTTACACCATGGTGCTTCGTCTCTACGACACGCCGGTCGGGGTTGCGACGCGCGCGAGCCGCGAGGTGCCGATGCCTGCCGTCACCCGGAGGGCCTGCTCATGATGCGGCTCGTCCTGTGGCTGATTGCCGGTGTGCTGCTCGGCGGCATCGTGCACGTCTCGAGCATCCTCGTGCTGCCGAGCGCGGCGACGGCCGACGCCTATGCGCGCCTCGCCTCCCTTCCCGCAAATACCGTCACCCCGCTGCCGGCTCCGACGCCGGACCAGGCCGTGCTGCCATACATGGATCCCGCCTTTGCGACCGCCGCCTGCCGCTACGATCTCTCCGCGGGCCCGCTGAAACTCACCGCGCCTGTGAGCCAGGCCTATACGTCCGTCTCGTTCTACACGCGGCGCGGCGTCGCCTACTACGCGATCAATGACCGCGCCGCCGGCCGCCGGACCATCGACCTCGAATTGATGACATCGGCGCAACGCGCCGAAGTACCCGACGAAGAGGACGTCACGCGCGCCGACCGGCTGATCGTCGAGTCGCCGACGGACACCGGCATCATCATGCTGCGGGCGCTGGCGCCGGAGCCCGGGGCGCTGCCGCTCGCCGCCGCCGTGCTGGCAAATGCGCGGTGCCGGCCGCAGTAAATGAGATCAGGCGCCCTTGCTGACCGCAAGGCCGGGCTGCGGCTGCGCGATGCGATGTTTCAACTCGCTCAGCGCGCGTTCGGCTTCCGCCGCCGTCGGCGACGGCGCGGAGATCACGAGCCGCTCCAGCGCATAGCGATAGGAGGCGATGCGTCCCTCGAGCGACCAGAGGACCTTGCGGATGAGCGCGCCGTTCTCGTGAATCCGGCCTTTTGCGGCGGCGAGTTCGGTTCCGCTCAAACGCGTGACGAAGGAGAGGCTCTGATCACGCTTGCGGTCCATGTCGGCCACGCGGTTGGCGGTGCGAAGGAACTCATCGATCAAGACCGTGTCGTTGCGGATGTCGCGCAGGAGGCGCGCGTAGCGCATCTCCTCGGAGCGCGCGGGCGTCGAGACAAGCCGCTCTGCGTAGGCCGTATGATCGGGCTGCGGGCCGTGCCCCTCGACCACGGCGACGCGCGTGATCTCGAGCGGCAATAATCTGCCGATCAAATCGCCGCCGTCCGGCGGCGCGAGCAGTGAAAACGACATGTCGCGCAGAAGGCGCTCGTCGTCGGTCAATCCGGCGAAAGCCGCCGCGCCGGGGCCGCGAACGAGCGGGCCGCCGAGGCCCGGCTGCATGTCGCCGGTGAAGAAGAACGCGCGCGGACGGTCGAAATCGCCGGCACAGCCGCCAAGCAGCATCGCTGCCAGGAGCGCGGGCGCGGCGCGGCCTCGCACGCTCATCGCTGCTCCTGCGGCCGCCGCTTGCCTTTCTTTCCGTCGCTTGCCCCGTCTCCGCCCTGGTCGGACGGATCCTCGAGCGCGCGTTCGATCCGGATAACGGGAAGAATGACGACCGTGCCCGGCGCGGCCGGGCGCGCTTGCCTCAAGACTGCCGGTCTTCGTTCGCCCGGAAACGCAACGACCGTTCCCATTCGCCCTTCCTTGGCTGCTTCGCTCGCGTCGGGCGACGCAGCCGGCTTTGCCCGTAGCCTCGATTAAGGTCGGACAAGGTTAACGATCCGTTTACGCCCACGCCGATACGGTCGGCGCAGACAAGAGCGCGATCGATGTGGGCCAATCGGTGATTCGGGTCGCGCTCTCTCGCCAGAACGGCGAAGGAGGCCGAGTTGAGTTTTTCAGTGGCTCCCCATCTGGATGGGCTGGCTGATCTCGCGCGCCGGCCGGGCGTCGACATCCGGCCGATCCTCGTGCGCGTGCTGACCGACCTCTATGTCCAGAAAGAAGGGCATTCGGCGGAAGAGGAGCAGCATTATGTCGAGATCATGCTTCGCTTCGTCAATACGGCCGATCGTCCGACGCGGATCAATGTGTCCCGCAAGCTCGCGGTCTATCCGGCCGCGCCGCGTGCGGTCCTCAACAGACTGGCGCGCGACTGCATCGAGGTCGCCGAACCCTTGCTGCAGAACCCGACGAACTTGACCGCAGCCGATCTCTTGGCGATTGCCGCCGAATGCGGCGGACGGCATGCCACCTTGATCGCGCAGAAGCTCGGACATTCACGCGATTCCGTCCAGATCGCAGGCGCTCCTCAAACGGCTCCTCTTGCGCCGACGCACCAGCCGAGCAGCGGTGAAGCGGCAATGGATCCTGCGCCGCCGCCGTTTGCAGATATCGCGCGCCAGTTCCTGGCGGCGGACTCCGGGGAGCGGCGTCGAATGCTGGGCGAACTCAGCGCGGGCGCGAGCCAATGCGGCCCCGCGGACATGGTCGGATCCGAGGCGATGCAAAAGCTCGAACGCTTTGCCCTCCTGCGCCGGCTCGACGAGTTCACGACCGCGCTCCAGCAAACCCTCGCGCTGTCACGATCGCTCGCCGCCCGTATCGTGCAGGATGACAGCGGGGAGCTTCTGGTGGTGTGCCTGCGTTCGATCGCAATGCCGCCGAACGTGCATCTGCGCGTTCTTCTGTTCCTCAATCCCGTGATCGGGCAATCGGTGGATCAGGTCTACGAGCTTGGCAAGCTGTTCGAGATCACCGCCGAGAGCGCCGCGGCGCAAATCGTGCGGGGTTTCCAGATCGTCTCGCAAGCGGAGATGTCCGACGCGGCTGAGCAACAGCGTTCCGTGTCGGATCCGTCACACGGGCGGCACAGCCCCTTGGAGGGCGCGCGGGCCGCATCGCATGCGGACAGCATGCGCTTGTCCGCCTCGCGCCCGGAGCGTATCCCGCCGACCGATCGCCGCTATGGGACAACCTGATCGAGGCGGTGGCGGCCGGTGCGCTCCTCCACCTCGATCACCCAGAGGTCCGAGTCGAACTTCGCCTGGCGCGCAAGATAGGCGTCGACCTCCGCTTCCGGAGCCGGCTGCTTGCGCAGCGCGGGACTGAACGCACGGTCGGAGGGATGCGCCTCCTCGAACACGCTTTGCGGCGCCGGCCCATAGAGATCCGCCGTTCCGTCCAGCCGATTGATCTTCACGAATACTGCGCCGGCTTCTTCCGAACCGCGCCGGCGCACGACGGCGTGCACGTTCTCCACATGACAGCGCCGAATATAGGCGGCGACCCAAATTGCGGATTTCAGGCGCATGCGCTTCTCCTCCGTCCTGATCTGGCCGGAGATCGGCTCGTGCGTCAAATGCAGGGGCGCGCTATTCGAGCGGACGACCTGTCATGGCCGCAAGCTCGCGCACGAGCCGGTCGGAGACGAGCCCCGTGACCGGCAGCTTGCGGTCGCGCTCGAATTTCTCGATCGCGGCTTTGGTCTCGGCGGTCACGGTCCCGCTCGGCTTGATTTGCGCGTAGCCGTAATCCGAAAGCGCACGCTGGACGGCCATGACGCGTTTTGGATTGGGAGCAATCAGTTCGCCAAGCGGATCGGGACGCGAGACGCCTGCGGTCGTTCCGGCCGCGCCGCCTTTCAGATTGGAGCGCATGATGGCGCGGAGAAGGTCCTCGTTCGGTTCTCCGGCCGGTTTCATGGAAGCCGCCTGCTCGAAATCGCGAATGGCCAAATCCGTCTTCGGACCCATGACGCCGTCGATCGGGCCTTCGAAGAAGTTGCGCTTCAACAGTTCTTTCTGGATATCGGTGACGATCTCCATCCGCGTTCTGGCCGGCGGCGCCGGCGCTTTCGCCCCTGCTTCTGGCGGGCGCGGACGCGGCAGTGCGGGACCAGCCGGCGTGTCAATGATGCGCGGCGCAGGCCTCACGGAAAACATCGGCGCCGGATGGGGGCCGGGCTGGAGATAGAGCGCGTTCACGACGATCATGGCCGCGGCGGAAGCCGCAAGCGCCGCGCCAAAAGCATCCACCGGGTTGCGCCGGATGGCGGCGGCGAAACCCGACCGTTCTGGCTCTCGATGTCTCATCGCACTTTCCGTTCGATCTGCTGGCGTTGCGGCGGCGACTCCACGCCGCGCTCCTGCGCCTGAGCCTGTACAGGCGCCGCGCGCATATGGGCGGAGATGAGGCTGACATTCGCCTGGGCGCCGTCTTTGTCTCTGTCTTTGTCTTCGCAGTCGAGCGGAAGACGAACCGTGACACGGGTTCCCTGCTCGACCCGGCTTTCGATCTCCATATGGCCATGGTGCAGTTCGACCAGTCCTTTCACGATCGAAAGGCCGAGGCCGCTTCCATCGCTCGACCGATCATAGGGGGTTCCGACCTGGAAGAAGGGATCCCCGATCCGGGGCAGATCCTCGAGCGGAATGCCGACGCCCGTGTCCTGCACGGATATTCCGATGCCGGACGGGCCGACAGTCGCGCCCACCGTGATGCGCCCGCCACGGCGGCTGAACTTGATGGCATTCGAGAGCAGGTTCAGAAGAATCTGCTTGAGCGCGCGCTTGTCGGCCACGATGTCGGGCAGTTCCGGCAGTTGCAGCACGATCTCGAGCCCGGCCTCGTGGGCCTTCAAGGCAAGCAGATCGCAGCTCGCGCGAACGACCGACGCGGGAGCGAAAGATTCGGGCGCGATCACGAAACGGCCGGCTTCCAGTTTGGAGAGGTCAAGGATCTCGTTCACCACGGAGAGAAGATGGTGGCCGGAGTCGTGGATGAGCTTTGCGTATTCGGCGCGACGTTCGGCATCGATCGCCAGCATGTCCGCTTTCGTCAGCATATCGGAGAAGCCGATGATGGCGTTCAGCGGCGTGCGCAGCTCATGACTCATGGCCGCAAGGAAGCGGCTCTTCGCGGCATTTGCCCGCTCGGCCTCGCGCCGGGCTTCGCACACCGTGGCTTCTTGCGCCTTGCGCTCGCTGATATCGCGGATGATGGACAAGACAGTCCCCTCCTGCAGCTCGGATTCCGAGACGCCGCCGATCCGGCGGCAGCGCATCTCAGCCCACATGAAATTCGTGCTCACGCCGGCATCGCCGCAACGGATGCGAAACTCGACGGCGCGTTCCGTGCCTTGCGCGGCTGCGTCGGCGATGGCGGTGAGATAAGCCGGCCGGTCGGCGACATGCACACGGTCAAACAGGCGATGGCCCAGGAGTTCCAACGGCGACACCGAGAATACCGCTTGCGCGGATGGTGAGACGAAAAGCGCCGCACCGGTGCGCGCGTGTCGGACGATCACGTCATGGGCATGGGCGGCCAGAAGGCGCATGCGCTCCACGTCCTCACCGAGGTGGCGAGCCTGCGACTGCAGCGACCATTGCAGGCCAAGCATCAGCGCGCCCGCGTAGATCAGCGGCACAAGGGCGGCGAACTGGAGCGCCGGTCCTTCGAGAGCTGCGGCGGGAAGCAGGGCGGCCGACTGCATCAATGCCAGCACAAGCATGCCGGCCATCGCGACCGCGACGGCGGCGGCCGTAATCCTGCGCGATCGAGAGAGAGCGGCTTCGAGGGGGACGAGCACGAACCAGGCGGCCGAGACCGACGAGACACCACCGGTCACCGCGCCGAGCGCCAGCGCAACCGCGCTCATCGCGCCGGCTGCGATCAGCGACGCGCGGTCGATCTGTCCGGTGCGCGACACGTAATAAGTGAGCGACAGGGGAACAATCAATGCGGCCAGAAGAACGGCATCGGCGGCACTGCTTCCTGCGGCACATGCCAGATAAATCGGAAGCGCCGCCACGCCGAGCAGCGCAAATCCCAGGCGAGGCACGATATAGGCGCGGCAGCGGGCGCTGTTCGCCGCATCCTGTTGCGCCCAAGGGTGCACCAAGGCTGAAAGAAAACCCTGAAATGGAGCGAGATGACCCACGCAACTCCGCGCACCGCCGAGCAACGGCGCGCTCCCCTGACTGGCCGGCATGGTTACAAAGCACGTTTAAGCGAACGCTAAGCAAGCGCCCGCGCAGCCCCGCGCAATGCCGTTTCGGACCCATTTACCTGCCGTCAACCCGGCCTTTCCGCCTGCATGGTAAATTGAATCTTGCCAGATCGCGGGCCCTGCCCTGCGCAGCGAAATCCGTCCGGTTAAGCCTGTTCGTTGAAGGATTGGCAAAACCCCTGAGCTATTCCTTTCACCGATACCGAGAATTGTGCGGACCTCGCCAACGCCCATTTCAAGGGTCAGCGTTACGATAGGCGTTGTAGAGACTTGGGGAAGCGGGATCAGTGTCATGAGACTCTTGTTGCGCGCGGCGTTCTGGCTGAGTGTCGTCGCCGTGCTGCTTCCGACTGCGCCGGCGGGCAAACAGGACTCGGCGCCGCCGGTCAGCGCGGGCGAGGCGGTGGCCGCCGCCAATGCCGCGGTGTCCGACATGAGCCAGTTCTGCGCGCGTCAGCCGAATGCCTGCGAAGTGGGCTCGCATGCCGCGGCCGCGTTCGGGGACAAGGTGAAAGCCGGCGCGAAGCGGCTCTATGAATACGTGGCCGAACGGCTCGCAGCCGAGAACACCGGTTCGACCGGGGGCACCAAATCCGCGTCTCCGGCCAAGCTTCCAGCAAACACGCTGACACCGGCTGACTCCGCCCTGCCCTGGCGCGGGCCGCAGCTGAAAGATGGCGAGGCAAAGCGCGGGAGCTGACTCCGAGGCGGTTCGCGAACCTCTGTACGGCGGCTGACGGCGCGCTTATATCGTGCGCAGAGCATTTTCCGGCGAAGTGGACACCGGTTCGCCGAAAGAACCCGCTCCAGAACGTCGGCAGGCCCATCCATGACGATCGACGAGATCATCGCCAATTTCGAACTGCTGGACGAGTGGGACGACCGCTACCGCTATGTCATCGAGCTTGGCCGCACGCTCGAACCCTTGCCGGAGGAGGCGCGCAACGAGACCAACAAGGTTCAGGGTTGCGCAAGCCAAGTGTGGCTCTCGACCAGCGCCCGGCCGAATGGCGCCGAGGGGCCGGTGCTGCATTTCGTCGGCGATAGCGACGCCCATATTGTGCGCGGGCTGATCGCCATTCTCCTCGCCATCTACTCGGAAAAGCCGGCAAAGACGATTCTGGAGAACGACGCGCTCGCCATCTTCGACCAGCTCGCGTTGCGCGAGCATCTCACCCCTCAGCGCTCCAACGGGCTGCGCGCGATGGTGGAGCGGATGCGCGCCGATGCGCGCAAGGCCTTGTCGCTCGCCTCCGCTTAAGAGCTGGCTTTACTGAAGGCCCTACTTCGTGCGCCGCCGGCGCTGCTGACCCAATCCCATCTGCTTTGCAAGCCGTGAGCGTGCAGCCGCGTAATTCGGCGCAACCATCGGGTAGTCGGGCGGCAGACCCCACTTCTCGCGATATTGCTCGGGCGTCATCGCGTATTGTGTGCGAAGGTGGCGCTTCAACGACTTGAACTTCTTTCCGTCTTCCAGGCAGACGATAAATTCCGGCGTGATCGAGCGCTTGACGGGAATCGCCGGCCGCGGGGCGTCGCCTTGCGCTTCGACGATCCCCGAGGACACCCGAATGAGTGCGCTGTGCACATTGCTGATCAGCGCCGGAATGTCCGAGGCCGGTACCGTATTGTTGCTGACATAAGCTGAAACGATGCCTGCGGTCAGCTCGATGAAATGTCCGTTGGTATTCTTCTCGGCCATGGCGCGCCCCGCTGTCCGGAGATGACCCGCTGATGGGCCCATCTGGAGCAAGCAAGCATCAGTTAAGTCAGCCTAAGGTCGGAATGCAAAGGAATTCTCTCAAAGCTAAACAACTTCATGCCAATACTGGAAGGCTATCCTTGGGCTCCCCAAGTATTGCTCATGTCAGGCCAACACTGCGATTTGGGATTGTGACCGGTTGAGAGTTGAGAACGCACAGCCGGACCCCTACCTCTTCTCTCAAGCCGGAGACCCACCATGAGCAAAATCGATACCCCCACCCGCCCCAAGATCACCAAATCCGAACAGGAATGGCGGGAGCGCCTGACCCCCGAGCAGTTCTACGTCACCCGCCAGCATGGTACCGAGCGCGCCTTCACCGGACCGCATTGGAACGAAAAAGGTGAAGGGCTCTATACCTGCGTATGCTGCGGCACACCTCTGTTTGAGTCCGGAACGAAGTTCGAATCGGGGACGGGCTGGCCGAGTTTCTATGCCCCGGTCGAGCCGGGGGCGGTGGAAGAGCATCAGGACCGCTCCTGGTTCATGCGCCGCACTGAAATCCGCTGTTCGAATTGCGACGCGCATCTCGGGCATGTTTTTCCGGACGGCCCCGCGCCGACCGGCCTGAGGTATTGCATGAATGGAACGGCGCTGAGTTTCGAGCCGAAAGAAAAGAAGTAGATTGCCACGTCCCTTGGCGCCGCACGGGTCAAAGCCCGCCCGGCGAAAGCTCGTGTCGGATCGTGTGGCTCAAAGCATGCTCAAACGCGTCTTGTCCCCTCCCCCGCAGGCCGAGCAGAAGCCGATCGTCTCCCGATGGCATGGCTTGAGCCTGCCCGATCCCTTTGGCTGGCTTCGCGCGGAGAATTGGCAGGAGGTGATGCGGGATCCGTCGAAGCTGGACCCCGCCATCCGCGCCTATCTCCAGGCAGAAAACGACTATGCGGACGAGGCGCTGGCCGACACCGTCGACCTCCAGGAGCAACTCTTCGCCGAGATGAAGGGCCGCATCAAGGAAGACGACCTGACCGTCCCAGCTCCGGACGGCCCTTTCTCCTACTACGTTCGCCACCGCGAAGGCGGGCAACATCCGATCCTCTGCCGGACGCCGCGCGACGGCGGCGAGGAGCAGGTGCTGTTCGACGGAGACCTGCTGGCGTCAGGCAAGGCCTACTTCCATCTCGGCCCCGCGGAGCATTCGCCCGATCACAAGTTCATGGCCTGGTCGGCGGACGAGGCAGGCTCCGAGTTCTACGTGTTCCGCATTCGCGATCTTGAGTCCGGTTCGGATCTCGCCGATGTGATTCCCGACGTGTCCGGTTCGGTGGTGTGGATGCAGGATGCATCGGCTTTCTATTATGTGCGGCTCGACGCCAGCCATCGGCCCTGTCGCGTATTCCGCCACCGGGTCGGCACGCCCGTCTATGACGACGCGCTGATCTTTGAGGAGCCTGACGCGGCGTTCTTCGTCTCGGTCGGTCGGACCCAGTCACGGCGTTTCGGTGAGATTTCCGTCCACGATCACGAGACGTCCGAATCCCGGCTGCTCGACCTCGAGGACCCCGAGGCGGAGCCGCGGCTGGTGGCGGAGCGAACGGCGTCCGTCCAATACGATCTCGAGCACCATCCCGCTCTCTTCGGGAAGGAGGCGCTGCTCATCCGCACGAACGCCGACGGAGCCGAGGATTTCAAGATCTGCTGGGCTCCCGCCGATGCGCCGCAGCGGGCAAACTGGCGTGATCTCATCCCGCACCGGCCCGGCGTTTACGTGCTCGCTTTTGCCGTCCTGCGGGACTGGCTCATCCGCCTCGAGCGCGAGGAGGGATTGCCGCGCATCGTCGTACGCCATCTGAGGGATGAGCACGAGCATACGATCGCCTTTGACGAAGAGGCCTATTCACTCGGCATGGATGCCGGCTACGAATTCGAAACGGATACGCTTCGCTACACCTATTCGTCGATGACGACGCAATCGGAGATCTGGGACTACAATCTAGCGGATCGCACGCGGCGCTTGCGCAAGCGGCAGGAGATACCGAGCGGACACGATCCGGCGCACTACGTGACGCGCCGGCTCTTTGCCAGGGCTGCGGACGGCGAGACCGTGCCGGTCTCGATCTTGTATCGGAAGGGCACGCCGCTGGACGGAACCGCGCCCTGCCTGCTGTACGGATACGGCGCCTATGGAATCTCGATTCCGGCGGCTTTCTCGACCAGCCGCTTGTCGCTGGTCGATCGCGGCTTCGTGTATGCGATCGCGCATGTGCGCGGCGGCACCGAGAAGGGCTGGCGCTGGTATCGGGAAGGAAAGCTTGCAGCAAAGCCGAACTCATTCACCGATTTCATCGCAGCCGCCGAACATCTGCTCCAAACAGGTTACGCAGCGCGCGGCAAGATCGTCGCGCATGGCGGCTCCGCAGGCGGAATGCTGATGGGCGCGGTGGCGAACTTGCGGCCGGAACTGTTCGGCGGCTTGATCGCCGAAGTGCCGTTCGTCGACGTCATCCACACGATGCTCGACGAGACGCTTCCCCTGACCCCGCCGGAATGGGCCGAATGGGGTAATCCCATCAACGACCCGCAGGCGTTCCGTACCATTCTCGCCTACTCGCCCTATGACAATGTCCGCGCGCAGAATTATCCGGCGATCCTTGCGCTTTCCGGATTGACCGATCCGCGAGTGACCTACTGGGAGCCGGCGAAGTGGGTCGCAAAGCTCCGGGCGACCAAGACCGACGACAATCTGCTCGTATCAAGGGTCAACATGGATGCGGGGCACGGGGGCGCAGCCGGACGCTTCGACCGGCTCAAAGAGGTTGCCTTGGCTTATGCCTTTGCGATCAAGGTGACCGGCGGCCTCGAGGGGTGAGGCAAGATCAAGCGGTTTTGCGCAAATAGGATTGAAGCTGGTCCACAGAGCCGAAGCGCAGCGTCCCCTCTTCGAGTTCCGCATCGATCGAACCGTCCGCATACAGCGTGTAGGCGAGCCCATCGACAACGCCGGACTTCACAATCCGCTCGGATCGGAGGAGTTGCTCGGGCTCATCCTCGTGCGCGCTCTCACCTCGTGCGCCAAAGGGCAGTGTGCCGTTCCGCGGAGAAGGGGCGAAGGGGATGTCAGGCAGGTCGCCGTACCGGGGCGCTGGGTTTCCAAACGTGGGGGCCGGCGGTTGCTTTAGCAGGATTTGGGCGATGTCCTTCAATTCGCGCAAGACCGCACCCAGAGCGAACAGCACCAGGGCTCCGACCAACGAGACCAGCCCCGAGCCGATCAGGGTGTTCCCCAAGCCGAATTCCTGGATCGGGATTCCAAGCGCCACCAGCACGACGCCGGCGGCGCCGGTCAACCCTGCCATCAGGAAGATGATCTTAGGCATGTCGCTCTTTTGCGCGACGGGGCACACGGCGTCAATCGCAGACAGCCGATCGGACCGCCGGTTCCGCCCCGGCAGGCGTTGCCCGCATCCCGCAGCCGTCCTATCTAGAACAGCGTCACATGAGAGTTCGGACGGCGATATTGCGGCCGGCCATTGCTCAACCAAGTTCAAGGGAGAAAGCTGATGTCGTTCTCGCTGCCGGACCTGCCCTATTCCTACGACGCGCTCGCCCCATACATGTCGCGCGAGACGCTCGAATACCACCACGACAAGCACCACCTCGCCTACGTCAACAACGGCAACAATCTGCTGAAGGGAACCGAGTTCGAAGGCAAGCCGGTGGAAGAGGTCGTGAAAAGCTCCTTCGGTAAGAACCAGGGGCTCTTCAACAATGCCGGCCAGCACTACAATCACATCCACTTTTGGAGCTGGATGAAGCCGGGCGGCGGCGGAGACAAGATCCCCGGCAAGCTCGAGAAACAAATCACGTCCGATCTCGGTTCGATCGCGAAAATGAAGGAAGACTTCATTCAGGCCGGCACTGCACAATTCGGCTCCGGCTGGTGCTGGCTCGCGGTGCAGAACGGCAAGATCGTCGTGACAAAAACACCGAACGGCGAAAGTCCGCTGGTGCACGGCGCACGTCCGATCCTTGGTTGCGATGTGTGGGAGCACTCCTACTACATCGACTACCGAAACCGCCGTCCCGACTACCTCAAGGCCTTTGTCGATCATTTGGTCAACTGGGACTATGTCGCCCAGATGCACGAGAAGGCGATGGCCTGACCGAGCCGAAATGATCGAGCGCCCCCCCATGGTTCGAGGCACGCGGCCCAGCCGCGCTCCTCACCATGAGGGCCTGCCAAGATCCGGCGGCACGAGGAGGCCGCGAGGCGGCGCGGGCGTCGAATGAGAGAGGTCGGCCATCCGGCCCTGTTCGTGCGGCAAGGCCTTCGTCCGCAAGCGGCCGATGTCGCGGCTCTTGCCGCGCTCGCCCTCGTTACGACGATAGCGCTGGCGACGTTTGACGACTACGGGCTTGGCTGGGACGACTTCACGCACGCGCAATATGGCGAGCTCCTGCTCGCGCTTCACGGCTCGGGCTTCACCGACACGCGCGCCCTCTCGTTCGTCAATCTCTACATGTATGGCGGCGGCTTTGACATGGCCGCCGCGCTGCTCGCCAAGATCTCGCCGTTCACGCTGTTTGAAACGCGACGCTTCGCCGGGGCGGCACTCGGGATCGTCGGTTTGTTCGCGGCGTGGCGGCTTGGCCGGCGGCTGGGCGGAGCGAATGCCGGCTTGTTCACGCTCCTGTTTCTCGCGACATGCCCTCTCTATTACGGCCACATGTTCATGAATGCGAAGGACGCGCCCTTTGCGGTTTTCGTCATCGTTGCCCTGCTCGGCGTCGCGCGCGCATTCGAAGACTATCCGAGGCCTAGCCCGGCAACCCTCGCGCTCATCGGCATCGGGTTCGGCTTGGCGATCGGCTCACGGGTTGTCGGTGCGATTGCCGGCGTCTTTGCCGCCGCCGGGCTGGTCATCCTCTTCGCGGTCGACGTAAAGAGGCTCGGAATGGGGCCGGCGATCCGGACACTGCTCGGATTTCTCGCCGCGCTCGTTCCTGCCGCCGTCCTGGCCTATGCCGTGATGGCGCTTGTCTGGCCTTGGGGCGTTCTCGATCCGCTCAATCCGATCAGGGCGCTGCAGTATTTCTCGGTGTTCTTCGAGAAGCCGTGGAAGGAGCTGTTCGACGGCACGCTCGTTGCTGTGCCGGAGATGCCACGCAGCTACGTTCCGACTCTCTTTGCGTTCAAGCTTCCTGAAATCATGCTCATGTTCGGCGTGGCGGGGATCGTCGGTGCGTTCGCCTTTTCCTTCCGCCGCTCCGAACCGGTACATCGGCGCGCGACGCTGGCGATGCTCGCCGTCGCCGTCGCTCTGCCCGTCGCCATGACCGTCATCACGCGGCCCGCGATGTATAACGGCATCCGCCACTTCGTTTTCGTCGCGCCGCCTTTGGCGATTCTTGCCGGATGGGCGGCTGCATCGATCTATGCCGCCGCAGCCAAGCAAGGCGCCCTTGTGAAAGCCGTGCTTGCGGTCGCTCTCGCGGCCGGCCTCGCCGCGCCGGCCTTCGACATGGTCCGGCTCCATCCCTATCAGTACACGCATTTCAACCGCTTGGCCGGGGGCATTCGCGGCGCTGACGAGCGTTACATGCTCGACTATTGGGGTCTCGCTTTCAAAGAAGCATCCGAGGACTTGCGTGCCTGGCTGACGGAGCGTCTTGAAGCGCCCGGTCATTCGCGCCGCTGGCAGATCGCGGTTTGCGGCCCGCACCCCTCCGCCTCGATCGAGCTTGGCCCCGAATTCGCGCTTACATGGGACGCCAAAGGCGCCGATTTCGCGCTCATGCTGGGCGAGTTCTACTGCGCCCAGCTGAACGCGCCGGTGATCGTCGAGGTGGAGCGCGAGGGCGTGGTCTATGCCCGCGTTTACGATATCCGCGGACGCAACGTCCCGAGCCTGTTTACGATCGCGCCGCCCTGATCCGCCGCTGCTTTGATCTCCGCCGCCTGAGGCCCTAGGTTTCCCCCATGGATCAGGCCATGTCCGGGCGCTGGCGGGAGCGCGCCGCAATGCTCGCCGGCGGCGATGCAACCGCCACCGAGTGGCTCTTGCGTGAAACGCGGCTTCTATCGCTGCGGGCCGGCAGCGAAGCTTTCGCACCCGGCACGCCGTGCAGCGCCTATATCATCGTGATCGAAGGATCGTTGCGGGTGCAGCTCGTTTCCGAAACCGGCCGGCAGATCCTGCTCTATCGCGTGAGTTCAGGCGAAAGCTGCGTGCTCACGACATCGTGCCTCCTGAGCAACGAGGATTACGGGGCCGAAGCGATCGTCGAAACGGACGCCGTCGTCGCAGCCTTGCCGGCCTCCACCTTTCGTGAACTCCTCGCGCTTTCTGAACCCTTCCGCTCCTTCGTGCTCGCGAGCTATGCGGACCGTGTCTCCGATCTCATCATCACGATGGAGGAGACCGTCTTCCAGCGCATCGAGCGGCGGCTTGCGGCAGCGCTTCTCGCGCGTGCGGAGGGCGATCGCGTACAGGCGACGCACGAGGAGCTTGCGGCCGAGCTTGGGACCGCGCGCGAGGTGGTGTCGCGCCAGCTCAAGGTGTTCGGGCAGCGCGGACTGGTTTCCCGGCAGCGTGGCCAAGTCACCATTGTTGATCGCAGCCGGCTGGAAAAACTGGCGGCGCCGTGACCTTGTCACCGACTTCCGTCCCGAAACGGATTTTTATGCGCCTCAGCCGCTTCGCGCGGCAGACCTCAACGGAGGCGATCATGTCACTCTTTCCGAAGAATATGGGCGGCATCGACCGGGTATTGCGCTTCATTGTCGGTGCGGCGCTGATCTGGTTTGCGGCGCTTGGACCGGCGACCGGGTACAATTGGATCGGCTGGATCGGCGTCATCCCGGTCGTCACTGCGCTCCTTGGGACCTGCCCGGCCTACACTTTGCTCGGGCTCAGCACCTGCCCGGCAACGGCGCGGCGCGCTTAAGGGCTCCTTCGGGCTCGCGAGGCGAGAATCTCCACGGCGAGCCCGGATAACGTCGTTGCCGCCGCGGCAAGAAATAGAAGCGCGTAATTGTCGCTGACCACAAGAAAGCCCGAGACGGCATAGGCGAAGGCAGCCTGAACGACCGCGAAAAGCACCGTCAGCCGCGCCCATAAACCGGCATGCCGGTCGGCGCTGGTGATTTCGCGCGCGCGCCCGGACACGAGCGACGCAAGCGCGATCATCAGCCCGCCCGCAAGCATGCCGGACAGCGCAAGAAGCCACGGCACGCTCGTGAAGGCGGGGATGGCCGCGCCGAGCCCCATCAAGAGCAGCACGGTCCGCAATACCGGAGCCACTCCATAGCGGTCGGCCATCGGCCCCGCGATCAGCGGCGAGACGACTGCGCTAACTCCGGTCGCGACCCAAATGGCGCCGCCCACGCCCAGGCCGAGCCCCAGCACGCGGCCAACATAATCGACGAAAATCACACTCGCGGGGATGTAGCCGGCCGCCGCGCAGCAATAGGCGATGGCGAGGCCGACCGCGGCGCCGTTCGAGGTCCCCTCCTTTGCGCTGGCCACCGGCACCGGGGCGTCGCCACGGGGCAGAGCTTGCCAGGCAATCCCCGCCATCAGTGCGAGGACCGCGCTGATCGCGAGCCAGGCCACCGCAAGATCCCGATCCGCCAGCGCGGGCACGAGCGTGCCCGACAGGATGAACCCAATGCCGACGCCGGAGAACGCGTAGCCGTTGGCGCGTCCGCGCTGGCCGGCACCGACCATCAGCGTGATCATCGGCGCCACCGCCGTCATCAGCGCGCCGCCCGTGAACCCCGACAGGAAGCGCAAGGCAACAAACGGGACAGGCGGAAGCGGCGTTGCCGGGATCGCAAAGCTCACGACCGTCAGCCATAAACAGCTCAGGACCGTCGCTCGTGCGCCGATCCAACGCACGATGAGCGGCGCAGCCAAGGCGCCGACCAGATAGCCAGCGAGATTGCTCGCGGCGGCGACATGCGCCGTCTCCGCGCTGGCCCAGCCGGCTTTGATCACGGCCGGTATCAGCGCTGGATACCCGAAGCGCCCAATGCCGATCCCAACAAGAAGGCAGGTGAACCCAAGCGTGATGGCGCGAAGAAGGGACAGGGTCTCGGTCATGGGCCGAGGATCGGCCGTCGCGCCGATGCGGACCACCCGTTTTCAGCCATGTGCGAAGGCCCAGTAAAGCTCACGCGCCTTGCGATAGATCGGCCCCGGCTGAAGCGAGCGTTCGCCGATGCGAATGACAGGGACCACTTTCGCGTAATTTCCGGACGAGAAAATTTCGTCCGCCGTTTCGAAATCGCGGTAGCGCAGCGCCGTCTCGTTCACCGCGACGCCATTGTCGCGCAGCAGCCTGATCACGCGCTGGCGCGTGATCCCGTTCAGGAACGTGTTGTTCGGCGCCGGCGTCAGGACGACGCCGTCTTTCACCATGAAGATGTTGGCAGTCGCGAGTTCGGCGACATTGCCCAGCATGTCGCACAGCAACGCGTTCTCGAAGCCCCTGGCCCTCGCCTCGATCAAGGCCCGCCCATTGTTCGGATAGAGGCAGCCGGCTTTCGCGTCGACCGGCATGGTTTCGATGGTGGGCCGCCGGAACGGCGAGAGCGTGATCGACATGCCTGTCGGCTCCGGCATCGGGGTTTCGTAGAGACAGAGACACCAGCGCGTCGAGTCCGGGTCGGGCGGCACCGAGAAGTAGCCGCCCTGCTCCGCCCAATACATCGGGCGGATGTAGAGTTCGGAATTCTTGTCGAAGCGCTTCCACCCATCGCGCGCGAGGCCGATCCATTCATTGACGGCGACCAGCGGCTTGAGATTCATTCTCGCCGCCGAGTTGTTCACCCGCTCGAAATGCGCTTCGAGATCCGGCGCGACGCCCTCGAACGCGCGGGCCCCGTCGAAGACGGAGGAGCCGAGCCAGGCAGCATGGGTTCGCGGGCCCATGATCGGCGTGTTGCCCTCGCGCCACGCGCCATCAACGAAGGTCCAGGTTTTCGACCAGCCGCTTGCCATTGTCCGTTTCCTTGATCCTTGTCGAGTTTAGACAGAGAAGCGCGGGCGCGCCCGCGAAAAATCGTGATCGGAATCATCGACAAGGCCCTTTCCCGAGGGCTCGAATGCCCGCAGGGTCGAAGACGCGCGTGTCGCGCGCTCCTCGCCAGGAGGACCCGCGGTCGCCTATTCTGAGGAGCTGCGGCGCTCGGAGGATCAGGAGCATGCACCCGGGGAACAATCCAATGCGCGCCTACGTCTTCGACGCTTACGGCACGCTGTTCGACATCCATTCGGCCATAGCCAAGCATCGCGAAGCAGCCGGCGCTGACGCGGACCGGTTCTCAGAAATTTGGCGCGCCAAACAGCTCGAATACACATGGACTCTGACGCTGGCGGGCGCCTATGTCGACTTTTGGACGCTCACGGAGCGCGCGCTCGATTTCGCCTTTGCCCGCGCGCCGTCGGTGAGCCGCGATTTGCGCGCACCATTGCTGTCCACCTATTTCGCGCTGGATGCGTTTCCCGATGCACGCGCGGCGATCGCCGGGCTTCGCGCGCAGGGGCGCCGCACCGCCATCCTCTCAAACGGTTCGCCGGCCATGCTGCAAGCTGCGGTCGAGCGATCCGGCATGGTTTTCGACGCCGTCCTGTCGGTCGACGCCATCCGGCTCTACAAACCGCGCCCCGAGGTTTACGCTCTCGCCACGAACGCGCTGAACGTCGCGTCGGCGGAGGTCGCGTTCGTGTCTTCCAACCGCTGGGACATCATGGGGGCGGCGCGTTTCGGCTTTGACACGATCTGGGTCAATCGCACGAAGCTGCCGGACGAGTATCCGGACGGAGCGCTGACCGGCATCGTTTCCAGCTTGACCGAACTCTCAGTCGCCGGGTCTCGCGCCTGAGCCCTCACGCCGCCAGCGACGCGAGTATCCGCGCCCAGCTCCGCGTCCCTTTGTGGAAGGAGGCGAGATCGTATTTCTCGTTCGGGGAATGCACGCGGTCGTCGTCGAGCGCAAAGCCGACGAGAAGCGTATCCATCCCGAGCAGCCGTTTGAAGTCGCCGACAATCGGGATCGACCCGCCCGAGCCGACCGTCACGGCCTTGTGCCCCCATTCCTCGCCCAGCGCGCGGCGCGCTTTTGCGAGCAATGGACTGTCGTAGGCGATCTGCGTCGCCGGGCTGCCGGTATGGCTGAAGAACTCGGCCCTGCAATCGTCCGGCAGGCGTTCGCGGACGAAAGTATAAAAGGCGGCGCGAATCTTATCCGGGTCCTGATCGCCGACCAGGCGGAACGAAATCTTCGCCGAGGCCTGAGCCGGAATTACGGTCTTGGAGCCTTCACCGGTATAGCCGCCCCACATGCCGTTCACATCGCAAGTCGGGCGGGTCGAAATCTGCTCGACCAGCATCCTGTCTTTCTCGCCGGCTGGAATGCCAAGCCCGACCGGGGCGAGAAAATCGTCCGGCGTGAGCTTGAGCGCTTCGAGATCCGCTCTGATATCGGACGGGAGTTCCTTCACGCCATCGTAGAATCCTGGAATGGCGATGCGCCCCTCGGAATCGTGGATGGCGGCGATGATCTTCGCCAGGACCCGGATGGGATTTTGCGCCGCGCCGCCGAACAGACCGGAGTGCAGGTCGCGGTCGGCGCAGGTGAGGCGCACCTCCTCATACAGCAGGCCCCGCAGCGAGGTCGTGACCGAGGGCGTCTGCGCATTCCACATGCCGGTGTCGCAGACGAGCGCCATGTCGAGCTTGAACTCGTCCGCATGGTCGCGAACGAAACCGAACAGGTGCTTCGAGCCGCACTCCTCTTCGCCTTCGGCCATGAGCGTGATCGACAGCGGCAGCTTGCCGGTGACCGCCTTGAAGGCGCGGCAAGCCTCGACAAACGTCATCATCTGGCCTTTGTCGTCGCAGGCGCCGCGCGCGACGATGATCTTGCGCCC
Organism: Xanthobacteraceae bacterium; assembly: GCA_022844485.1. Classification (GTDB taxonomy): domain Bacteria; phylum Pseudomonadota; class Alphaproteobacteria; order Rhizobiales; family Xanthobacteraceae; genus JALHLQ01. The sequence goes on along the minus strand of JALHLQ010000035.1, from coordinate 16,460 downwards.
GTCGGGCAGTGTGTCGATGCGCGGTTCGAAGGGCGGCGTCTTCCACAGAACGAGCGGATCGACCGGCTGCACATCGTAATGGCCGTAAAACAGCGCATGCGGGCCGTTGCCGTTCAGATGCTTACCGACGACCACCGGATGGCCCCCGGTCGGGCGCACGCTCGTATCGAACCCGATCGAGGTCAGGTCTTTAGCGAAGAACTCCGCGGCCGTGCGGCAATGCTTCGCGTAGGCAGGGTCGGTTGAAATCGACGGGATGCGGAGGAAATCGAAGAGCCGGGCGAGGCTCGTGTCGAGATCGCGGTCGATGCGGTCGAGAACGGCGTCAAGCGTGGACATGCAAAACCCTTCGAATTCAGCGCCGGCCGCCGAGGCTGCCGAGCACGCCGCGAATAATCGCACGGCCGACCTGCGTCCCGACCTGTGATGCGACCGAGCGCGCGACCTGCTTGACCACCACCTCGGTCGTCGACATGCGGGCGCGGCCGCGTCCTTGCGGCTGGCCGCCGCCAAGAACGCCGCCCAGCAAATCACCCCATTTGCCAAGACCGCCGGAAGGAGGCGGCTCGGGCGCCGGCCCGGCGGCTTCCGCCACTTTGTCCTGCACTCTCTTCTGCAGAATTTCGTACGCAGACTCCGCATCGACCATCTGATCGTATTTTCCCCGGATGGGGCTTTTGGCCGTGATCGCCTTCCGCTCCTCCGGCGTTATCGGTCCGATGCGCGCGGAAGGCGGCCGGATCATCGCGCGCTCGACGGCGCTCGGCACGCCATTGCCTTCCAGAAACGAGACCAGCGCCTCGCCCTTGCCGAGCTCGGTGATGACCTTGGCGGTATCGAGCCCGGGGTTTGCACGGAACGTCTCCGCCGCGGCGCGCACGGCCTTCTGATCGCGCGGCGTGAAGGCGCGCAACGCGTGCTGCACGCGATTGCCGAGTTGCGCCAAAACCTTCTCTGGCACGTCCAGCGGGTTCTGCGTCACGAAAAAGACGCCGACGCCTTTCGAGCGGATCAGGCGCACCACCTGCTCGATCTTGTCGAGCAGCGCAGACTTCTCGTCGGACTCGCGCGTCTGATCGAACAAGAGGTGCGCCTCGTCGAAGAAGAACACGAGCTTCGGCTTGTCCGGATCGCCGACTTCGGGAAGCTCTTCGAAGAGTTCCGACAAAAGCCACAATAGGAACGTCGCGTAAAGGCGGGGGTTCTCCATCAGCTTGTCGGCCGCGAGAATGTTGATCACGCCGCGTTTGTCGCGGTCGGTGCGCATCAAATCCTTGATCTCGAGCGCGGGCTCGCCGAAGAATTTCGCCGCCCCCTGGTTCTCCAACACCAGAAGCTGACGCTGGATCGCCCCGACACTTGCAGAGGACACGTTGCCATATTGCTTGGAAATCTCCTTCGCATTCTCGGACACGAAGGCAAGCATCGCGCGCAGGTCTTTGAGGTCCAGGAGCGCCAAGCCCTGCTCGTCCGCGATGCGAAATGCGATATTCAGCACGCCCTCTTGCGCTTCGTTCAGCCCGAGAAGCTGCGAGAGAAGCAGCGGTCCCATTTCGGAAATCGTCGTGCGGATCGGATGACCCTGCTCGCCGAAAAGATCCCAGAACACAACCGGGAATTCGTCGATCTCATAGGTAAAGCCCATGTCCTTCGCGCGCTGGACGAGCGCATCCTTCGCCTCGCCGGGCGCGGCGACGCCGGACAGGTCCCCCTTGATGTCGGCTGCGAAGACGGAAACGCCGGCACGAGAGAAGCCCTCTGCAAGCACCTGGAGCGTCACAGTCTTGCCCGTCCCCGTCGCGCCAGTGACCAGCCCGTGACGGTTGGCGAGCCTGAGCGTCAAACATTCAGGCTTGGCGCTCCGGCCGATGAAGATTTTTCCGTCCGTGTCGAGTTCCGTCATGTCTGAGGCTCGCGTCCTGTTCGAGGTGGCTCTGCTTATAGTGTCGTGCGTCCGCTCTTTCCACTTCTCTTAGTGCGTGCAGCGCAGCGTCATGTCGCGCATGCAACAGGCTCACGCACTTGACGCTGGGATGCGTGCTTGTCATTGCATCCGGCGTTGGTCCATAGTGGCGGCGTTCCGGCCGTGAGACGAGGACATCATGGAAGAACTGATCGGGCGCATTGTCGCGAATGTCGGTACCGACCGCGAAACGGCGGAACGCGCCATCGGCGTCATCCTGAACTTCCTCATGAAGGAAGGGCCGCCCGAGCAGGTCAACAAACTCCTTGCCGTATTTCCGGGCTCCGAGGCGGTCGCCAGCGGAGCGGAAGGAAGCGGCGGAATGTTCGGCAGCATGGGCGGCATTATGGGGGTTGGCACGCAGTTGATGTCGCTCGGTCTTAGCATGGGGCAAGTACAAGGGGTAACGCGTGAACTGATCGGCTTCGCCCGCGAGAAAGCGGGCGAAGATGCCGTGGGGCAGATTGTCGGGTCAATCCCAGGTCTCGGTCAGTTTGTTTGAGCGTTGGGGCAAGAAGACAGAGGGCCGGCGTTCCGTGCGGCGTATGCGCCCGGTTCATAATCAATAGGCGACTGGAGGCAACAGATGGCGCAGTCCCTCATGGATATCGAGGGTATCGGTCCTGTTATGGCGACCAGATTGAAAGCTCTGGGCATTAGAACAACGGCAAAGCTGCTGCAGGCGGGAGGAACGCCGAAGGGCCGAAAAGACCTCGCGGAAAAGCTCGGCATCGACGAGCGAACGGTTCTCCGCTGGACGACGCTTGCCGATCGCATGCGGATCAGAGGCGTCGGCGAGCCGCTTGCGACGCTGATGCATCTTTCCGGCGTGGATACCGTCAAGGAGTTCAAACACAGGAACCCGGACAAGCTGGCCGACTTGATGAAAAAGGTGAACGAGAAGAAGAACATCGTCCGCCAGCCGCCATCGCGGCAGAGGCTTGCGCGTTGGCAGGCCATCGCCAGATCGCTGCCCCCCGTAATCCGGTACTGACGCGCGACCCGACCCCTTTACCAACCGCGTCACCGGACTCGGAAACGAAATCTGGCTCCCGCGCGGGCATCGCTCGTCATGGAGCCGACTTGACTTGCCGAACAGAGCGGCGCAAAGCCGCCGCCGATGAGTTCGGTTCCGGTCACAACCCCGACGCCTCCCCCGAGCGCAAACCCGCTGCAAAGGCTGCTTGGCGAAGGCCGCACTTTGGTGATGGGCGTGCTGAACGTCACGCCGGATTCCTTCTCCGACGGGGGGCTTTTCATCGACCCCGACCGCGCAATTGCGCAGGCGCGGCGCATGATCGAGGACGGCGCCGACATCCTGGACATTGGTGCGGAATCGACACGCCCCTATGGCGGGGCGACGCCGGTTGCCGAGGCAGAGGAACGCGCGCGGCTTGCGCCTGTTCTGCCGGCGATTGTGAAGCTCGGTCCGCCGGTGTCCATCGACACGATGAAAGCGAGCGTCGCCGAATGGGCGCTGGCGCAGGGCGCCGCCATCGTCAACGACGTGTGGGGCTTGCAGCGCGATCCGGACATGTCTCACGCCGCGGCGAGGCATGGCGCGCCTGTCATTATCATGCATAACCGTGACAAAGCGGACGCGGCCATCGACATCATGCGGGAGATCAAGCTTTTTCTCGAGCGTTCGCTGGAGATCGCAGCAGCCGCAGGCCTCCCAAGGGAGAGGATCGTGCTCGATCCGGGCATCGGGTTCGGCAAGACTCCCGAGCAAAGCTTGACCGTCATGGCGCGGCTGAGCGAATTGAAGTCCTTCGGCTTGCCGCTCCTGATCGGGCTTTCCCGCAAGCGTTTTATCGATTCGATTTCTCCCGCCCCACCTGATCGGCGCCTCGGCGGGTCCGTCGCTGCCGCTGTGCTCGCGGCCGCGGCGGGCGCAGATATCGTGCGCGCGCATGACGTGTTTGAAACGGTTCAGGCCCTGCGCGTCGCCGCAGCTATCCGGAGCGCCCGATGAGCGATACGATCTTCGTCAATGGACTGGTCATTCACGCCTATCACGGCGTCCTCGAGCACGAGCAGCGCGTCGGGCAAACCTTCATCGTCGACCTTGCGCTGGAGCTTGATCTGGCCGCCGCTTCGCACAGCGACAAGCTTGCCGACACGATCAGCTATCAGGACGTCGTGAGCGCCGCCGAGCAGGCCTTCACCGGACGGCGCTGCCGGCTAGTGGAAGCGGCCGCCGGGGCGGTGGCGGACGCGGTGCTGAAGTCCTTCGCGCGAATCTCGCATGTCAAGGTCACCGTGAAGAAGCCGCACGCGCCCATCGCCGCCGTGTTCGAAAACGTCGGCGTAACAATCGTGCGCGCTCGCGAAGGCCGTTGATCCTTGGCCGAGGCACTGATCGGGCTTGGCGGGAATCTGGGCGACGTCCGCGCAACGATCGCTCGCGCCGTCGTGATGCTCTGCGACGGCGCGACGGTGCGGCTCCTCGCGCGCTCGTCCGATTACCGCACGGAGCCCTGGGGCGTCACGGAGCAACCTGATTTCGTGAACTGTTGTATCGCGGTGGAGACCGCGCTGACGCCGCGCGCTCTCTTGACACGCGGATTGGACGTGGAACGGCGGCTCGGGCGCGACCGCATGGCGGCCCCGCGCTTCGGTCCGCGCACCATCGACATCGACCTCCTCGCCTATGACGACGTAGCGATCGAGGAGCCCGGCCTGACGCTGCCCCACCCGCACCTGTTCGAACGCGCCTTCGTGCTCGTCCCGCTGGCGGAGATCAGGCCGGATTGGGTGATTTCAGGTCATAGGCTGCAGGAAGCGGCCGAAAAGGCGGATCGTTCCGGCATCGAACGGCTCGATCGGACGTGACCGGAGCGGTTCGGTCATTGGCGATTTCCCTTCGGCGTGGCATTTTCCGGCCATGAGTGAGACCAGACCTTTGGCGCTTGCCGCCGAGTTTCCGCCGGCGACGCGCGAGCAGTGGCTGACGCTCGTCGAGGGCGTGCTCAAGGGAGCGTCCTTCGAGAAGAAACTCGTGTCACGCACCCATGACGGTTTGCGCATCGAACCGCTTTACGTTCGCGAGGCGAATGCGCCGCTCGTCGCCGGGCGCGGCGCGGCGCAGGCTTGGGCGGCGATGCAGCGGGTCGATCATCCCGATCCCGCGGCGGCGAATGCCGAGGCGTTGCATGATCTCGAGAACGGCACGAGCGGGCTGACCCTTGTGATTGCCGGCTCTATCGGGGCGCGCGGCTTCGGCATCGAGGCGAAAGGGCCGGCTATCAGGCGCACGCTCGACGGCGTCCATCTCGATGCCATCCCGATCGAGCTCGACCTTGGCCCGCCGGCGAAAGAAACGGCGGAGGCCCTCGTCGCGCTCGTTCGCGAGAGGGGGATCGCGCCCCCCTCGGCGCGCATCCGCTTCGGCTTCGATCCGCTCGGCGCGATCGCTCTTGCCGGCAGCAGCCCCCTTCCCTGGCGCGAAATAGCGCCGCAGTTCGCCGCTCTCGTTCGCGGGCTCGCAAGCGAGGGCTTCGCCGGTCCGCATGCGGTCGCGGACGGCCGCGTCGTGCATGATGCGGGCGGGTCCGAAGCGCAGGAGCTTGCCTTCGTGCTCGCGGCCGCGGTGGCGTATCTGCGCGCGCTCGAAGCCGGCATGCCGCTCGATCACGCGCGGCACTCGATTTTCTTTCGCCTCTCCGCCGACGCCGACCAGTTCCTGACCATGGCGAAATTCCGTGCCTTGCGGAAACTCTGGGCGCGGGTGGAAGAGGCCTGCGGTCTCGCGCCGAAGCCCGTCTTCGTCTCCGCCGAAACCGCGTGGCGCATGATGACGCAGCGCGATCCATACGTGAACATGCTGCGCACGACGATAGCGGCATTCGCAGCCGGGCTCGGCGGGGCAGACGCCGTGAGCGTTCTGCCGTTCACGGCGGCGCTCGGCTTGCCAGACCGCTTCGCTCGGCGAATCGCGCGCAATTCCCAGCTTGTTCTGTTGGAGGAGTCCGCTCTCGCCAAGGTCGCCGATCCGGCGGCCGGTTCGGGCGCGTTCGAAGACCTGACACGCAAGCTCTGCATGTCGGCCTGGACGTTCTTCCAGGAGATCGAGCGCGCGGGGGGCGCAGCCGCAGCCTTGGAACAAGGTCTCGTGCAAACGAAAGTCGCCGAGGCGCGCCGGGCGCGCGAAGCGGCGGTCGCGACGCGCAAGGACGCCATCACCGGGACCAGCGCGTTTCCGAACATTGCCGAGGGGAAAGTTTCTGTTCTCGTTCCATCCCCCCTTGGCATTTCCACCCCCGACCGCTCCCCGCAAAAGGAAGAGGAGCAGAACGCGCTTCGCCCCATTCGCCTTGCGCAGCCTTTCGAGGCGTTGCGCGATGCCTCCGATCGCGTGCTGGAGACAAGTGGTGCGCGGCTGCGCGTCTTTCTCGCCACGCTCGGTAGCCCAGTGGAGTTCACCGCGCGCGCGGCCTTCGCCAAGAACTTCTTCGAGGCGGGGGGCATTGAAGCGATCGCTGCCCCGCTCCCCGAAGGAGAGACGAAACTTCCGCGCGGCGACTTCTCTGCTCTGGCTTCCTCCTTCAAATCCTGCGGTGCAACGCTCGCCTGCCTCTGCTCCTCGGACGAAGTCTATGCCCGCGAAGCTGCCGGGACCGCCCAGGCGTTGTCTGCGGCAGGCGCGCGGCACATCTATCTGGCAGGCCGACCGAAGGAGCTCGAAGCGGCGCTGCGCGAGGCGGGCGTTTCCGAATTCATTTACGCCGGCTGCGACGCGCTCGCGATTCTCAAGCGGGTGCATGCTACGATTGCGGCCTCGGCGGAGACATGATCATGCGCGGGCCTGATCGGCGCGTGGAGAAGTGGATGGAGGGCGGAAACGGCGACGAGCCGATTGACGTGCGCGTGCCCGATTTCGCCTCCGTCGCCTTTGCCGAAACGCTAGCGGAAACGGCGCATGAGGCCCCCGCTCCCTGGCTCACGCCTGAAGGCATTTCCGTCAACCCGGCCTATGGCCCGAACGATCTCGCGGGCGTCGACTTCCTCGACACCTATCCGGGGATCGCGCCGTTCCTGCGCGGGCCCTACCCCACGATGTATGTCACGCAGCCGTGGACGATCCGCCAGTATGCGGGCTTCTCCACGGCGGAAGACTCCAACGCATTTTATCGGCGCAATCTCACCGCCGGACAGAAGGGCCTTTCCGTCGCCTTCGATCTCGCCACGCATCGCGGCTACGATTCCGACCATCCGCGCGTCAGCGGCGATGTCGGTATGGCGGGCGTCGCCATCGATTCCATCTACGACATGCGCACGCTGTTCGCGGGCATTCCACTCGATCAGATGACCGTATCGATGACGATGAACGGCGCGGTGCTGCCGGTGCTCGCGCTCTACATTGTCGCCGGCGAGGAGCAAGGCGTGCCGCCGCAAAAACTCGCGGGCACGATACAGAACGACATCCTCAAAGAGTTCATGGTGCGCAACACCTATATCTATCCGCCCGAGCCCTCTTTGCGCATCATCTCCGACATCTTCGCCTACACCTCGGCGAACATGCCGAAGTTCAACTCGATCTCGATCTCCGGCTATCACATGCAGGAGGCGGGCGCGACGGCCGATCTCGAGCTCGCCTATACGCTCGCTGATGGCGTCGAATATGTCCGCGCCGGGCTTGCCGCCGGCCTCGATATCGACCGCTTCGCGCCGCGGCTGTCCTTTTTCTGGAATTCCGGCATGAGTTTCTTCATGGAGGTGGCGAAGCAGCGCGCCGCCCGCCTCCTCTGGGCGAAGCTGATGAAAGGCTTCAACCCGAAATCGGACAAGTCGCTGATGCTGCGCGCGCACACGCAGACGTCCGGCTGGTCGCTCACCTCGCAGGACGTGTTCAACAACGTCATCCGCACCTGCATCGAGGCAATGGCGGCAACGCAGGGCCACACGCAGTCGCTGCATACCAATGCGCTTGATGAGGCGCTGGCGCTGCCGACCGACTTTTCCGCGCGCATCGCGCGTAACACCCAGCTTTTCCTGCAGCAGGAGTCCGGCACGACGCGCATCATCGACGCCTGGGGCGGATCGTATTTCGTCGAGCGGCTCACCTACGATCTCGCCTGCCGCGCCTGGGCGCATATCAGCGAAGTCGAAGAGATGGGCGGCATGGCGAAGGCCATCGAAGCCGGCGTGCCGAAGCTTCGCATCGAGGAGGCGGCGGCGAAGACGCAGGCGCGCATCGATGCGGGGGAGCAATCCGTCATCGGCGTCAACAAATACCGGCCGGTGAATGAGCCCCCCATCGACGTGCTGAAGGTCGACAACTCCGCTGTAAGGGCGCTGCAGATCGACAAGCTGACGAGGCTCAGGCGCGAGCGCGACGACGGCGAGGTCAAGACGGCGCTTGAGGCGCTCACGCGCTCGGCCGGCCAGGGCAACGGCAATCTGCTTGCGCTCGCGGTCGACGCCGCGCGGGCGAAGGCCACCGTCGGTGAAATTTCCACGGCGCTGGAAAAAGCGTTCGGGCGCCACCGCGCCGAGATCAAGACGCTGTCCGGCGTCTACAAACGGGAGGCCGGCGCGATGTCGGATGCCGTCAGCCGCGTACAGAAGCTGGCCGAGACCTTCGAGCAGAACGAAGGCCGCCGCCCGCGCATCCTCGTCGCCAAGATCGGCCAGGACGGGCACGACCGCGGGCAGAAGGTGATCGCCTCCGCTTTCGCCGACCTCGGCTTCGACGTCGATATCGGGCCCTTGTTCGCAACCGCTGCGGAAGCCGCGCGGCAGGCGGTCGAAAACGACGTGCATATTCTCGGCGTGTCGTCGCTCGCCGCGGCGCATCTGACCGCGGTTCCTGAACTCAAAGCGGAACTCGAAAAGCAGGGCCGCGGCGATATCATGATCGTGGTCGGCGGCGTCGTCCCGCCGCAAGACTACGACACGCTGATCAAGGCCGGCGCCGAGGCGATCTTCCCGCCCGGCACGGTCATCGCCGAGGCCGCCGCGGAACTGATCGCCAAGCTCAACCGCCGGCTCGGCCATTCGCAGGCCGCGGCGGAGTAACGCCGTAGCTATCCATCGGCGTCTGCTCCCGCTAGCATGTCTCGCACGAAGGAGCGGCCCCTTCGCAACAAGAGACGCGGCCGCGCGTGGGAGAGAGACGCATGACCAAGCTGACACGACGAACGTTTTCTGCGGCCGCCGCAGCGACGGCCGCAGCCGCCGGCCTCAGACTCAGGCCTTCTTTCGCCCAGGCGAACTATCCGAGCCGGCCGGTGCAAGTGATCGTGCCCTGGGGCGCCGGCGGCGGCACGGACGCGACCGCCCGCATTGTCGCCGCGGTGCTCGAGAAGGAACTCGCACAGCCGTTCAACGTCGTGAATCGCACCGGCGGCTCAGGGGTCGTCGGCCATTCGGCCATCGCAACAGCCGCGCCCGACGGCTACACGATCGGGATGATCACGGTCGAAATCTCGATGATGCATTGGCAAGGGCTGACCGAACTCAAGCCCACGAGTTACACACCGCTTGCGCTGATGAACGAGGACCCGCCGGGCATCCAGGTGAAGTCGGACTCGCCGTACAAGACGGTGCGCGATCTGTCCGATGCGATCAAGTCCGGCCCGCCCGGCAAATTCAAGGCCTCCGGCACCGGACAGGGCGGCATCTGGCATCTGGCGCTGGTCGGCTGGCTGCAAGCGATGGGATTGAAGGCGGAGCATGTGCCGTGGGTGCCTTCCAACGGCGCGGCGCCCGCGATGCAGGATCTCGCAGCGGGCGGCATCGACATCGTGACCTGCTCGGTGCCGGAAGCGCGCGCGATGCTCGATGCCGGCCGCGCGCGTAGTCTCGCCATCATGGCGCCGCAGCGCAATCCGGCCTTCCCGGACGTGCCGACGCTCAAAGAGTCGATGGGCATCGACTATTCCACCGGAGCCTGGCGCGGCATCGCCGCGCCGAAAGGACTGCCTCAGCCGATCGCGGAAAAGCTTACGGCGACGCTGCGCAAGGTCTACGAGTCCAAGGAGTTCAAGGATTTCATGTCGGCGCGCGGCTTCGGCATGGTGTGGGGCAACGCAGCCGAGTTCGAGAAGTTCATGGACGCCGGCAACAAGAAAATGGGCGAGGCGATGAAGGCCGCGGGCCTGGCGAAGGCGTGAAAAAGTCCGGATCGCGCAGGGTGGGTAAAGGCGCCCAAGCGTCATGCCCGCGCGAAGCGTTGCCGGAAATGAGGGTGGGCGCACTTCGCTCTGCCCACCCTCCAATGTTTTCGTGAGTCTTCGCGAGGTCCCTCGTGCGCGCCAGCGACGCTCTTTCCGGTCTGGTCATCATCGTGCTCTCGCTCGCGATGATCGCCATCACGACGAGTTTTCCCGCCTTTCCGGGGCAGAAATACGGGCCGTCGCTGTTTCCGCGCATTCTCGCCAGCGGCCTGATCGTCTGCGGCGCCATGCTGGTCTGGCGCGGGCTTGCTGCGCGGCGCGCGGGAGCGCCATGGATCGAGGTGGCACCCTGGGTGCGCGAGCCATGGCGGCTCACGAGCTTCCTCCTCGTGATCGCGGTTCTCGTTGTCTACATCCTCGTTTCCGAGTCCGTCGGCTTCATTCCGCTTGCGCTCGTGTTCCTGATGGCGCTGTTCTTATGGCTTGGCGTTCGCCCGCTCACTGCCAGCGTCACGGCCCTCGTCGTCACGCTGGCCATGCACTGGTTTTTTGGGACGATGCTGCGCGTGCCGTTGCCGCGCGGCTGGCTCAACGCCATCCTGTGACGCATGAACACGATTGCGACAGCCGCCTCGCTGATCTTCGATCCCTTCGTCCTGTGGGTCATCCTCGCATCCGCGGTCTTCGGGCTGTTTGTCGGCGCGATGCCGGGGCTGACCGCGACCATGGCGACCGCGCTGCTGGTGCCGGTCACCTTCTTCATGGAGCCGGTCCCCGCGCTCGGCGCAATCGTCACCGCAACCGCCATGGCGATCTTCGCCGGCGACATTCCCGCGGCGATGCTGCGCATCCCCGGCACGCCGGCCTCCGCCGCCTATACGGACGAGAGTTACGCGATGTCGAAGAATGGCGAGCTCGACCTCAACCTGGGCGCCAATCTGGTTTTTTCCGTGCTCGGCGGCTTGCTCGGCGTCGCCGTTCTCGTCACTGCCGCACCGGCGCTCGCGGAAGTCGCGATCAATTTCTCGTCTTATGAATACTTCTGGCTCGCCCTGCTCGGGCTCACTTGCGCGGTGTTCATCGCCACGGCCGATCCGCTGAAGGGTTTCGTCTCGCTCCTGACCGGTCTCGCGATCGGCTGCATCGGGATCGATCCCGCCGCCGGCTATCCGCGCTTCACCTTCGGGAGCGTCGAGCTGTTGCAAGGGATCAGCTTCATCCCGGCCATGATCGGGCTTTTCGCAATCTCGGAATTGTTGCGCGGCGTGGTGACCGTCGATCAGCAGGGCGCGGTGCTCGCGCAGAAGATCGGCAACATCTTCACGGGCGTCTGGCGCGTGATGAAACGCTACTGGTTCAACTTCCTGCGCGGCTCCGGCATCGGGATCGTTATCGGCGCGCTGCCGGGCGCCGGAGCCGACATCGCCGCCTGGATCTCGTATGCGGTTTCAAAACGATTCTCGAAGGAGCCGGAGAAATTCGGCAGCGGACACATCGAGGGGATTGTGGACGCAACGTCGGCGAACAATTCCGCGCTCGGGAGCGCATGGATTCCGGCACTGGTCTTCGGCATTCCCGGCGATTCGATCACCGCGATCGTGATCGGCGTCCTGTACATGAAGGGAATGAACCCGGGCCCGACGGTCTTTCTGCAGAACCCGCAGTTCATCTATGCCGTGTTCATGATCTTCATTCTCGCTAATCTGTTGATGCTGCCGCTGGGCTGGGCCGCCATCAAGTCGGCCAAGCAAATCTTGCGTGTGCCGCGCAACGTGCTCGTGCCGGTGATCCTGCTCTTTTGCGTCGTGGGCGCCTACGCCATGACGAACTCCGTCTATGGCATCCTCGTCATGCTCGCGATGGGCCTTCTAGGCTGGCTGATGGAGGAGAACGGATTCCCCGTCGCGCCGGCGATCCTCGGTCTCGTGCTGGGCGAAATGCTCGAGCACAATTTCATGACATCCATGATCAAGGCCGACGGCTCGTTTCTCGCTTTCTTCGCCCGCCCGATCGCGGGTGCTCTCGGCGTTCTCACCATCGTGCTCTGGGCGGTGATGCTGTGGCGTGCGCTGGCCACGGGGCGCAGAGCCGTGGACTCGGGCCTGCCGGCTGCCTAAGAAAGCTTGATGCGCGCCAAGAACCCGAATCGGCCGTCCGACATCGCGGCGCTCGCGCGCGGCATCCGCGCCGGCGAGCGGGCGACGCTGGCGCGCGCGATCACGCTTATCGAGAGCTCGCGCGCCGACCATCAGGCGAGCGCACGGCATCTTGTGCAAGAGCTGCTGCCGGATACCGGCCGCGCGCTGCGCATCGGCATGACCGGCGCGCCGGGCGTCGGAAAATCGACCACCATCGATGCGCTCGGCGCCCATTTGACCGGCGCGGGACACAAGGTCGCCGTGCTCGCCGTTGATCCCTCGTCGACACGCACCGGCGGCTCGATTCTCGGCGACAAGACGCGCATGGCGCAGCTCGCCAACGATCCGAACGCCTTCATCCGCCCCTCCCCGGCCGCCGGCACGCTGGGCGGCGTCGCCGCCAAGACGCGCGAAACGATGCTGCTGTGCGAAGCCGCCGGGTACGACGTCGTCATCGTCGAGACCGTCGGCATCGGCCAATCGGAAACCGCGGTCGCCGAGATGACTGATTTCTTTCTGGTGCTGGCGCTGCCGGGCGCGGGCGACGAACTTCAAGGCCTGAAGAAGGGCGTGATCGAACTCGCCGACATGATCGCCGTGAACAAGGCCGACGGCGACAATCTCCCCCGCGCGAAAGCAGCGGCGGCGGACTATCGCGCCGCGCTCCACATTCTCAGCCCGCGCTCGCCGAACTGGACGCCGCCGGTGATGATCTACTCGGCGCTCACCGGCGAGGGGATCGCGGATCTCTGGGGCAAGGTCGTCGACTATCGCGCGCGCATGAAAGCATCCGGCGAGTTCGCGGGCCGGCGGGGCGAGCAGCAGGTGCGCTGGATGCACGCGATGCTGGAAGAGCGATTCATGCGCCGACTGCGCTCCAACCCGAAGCTGAAGGGCCGGATCAAGTCATTCGAAGCCGACGTGGCGCGCGGCGCGCTGTCGCCGGCGGTGGCGGTCGAGGAGATCGCGAAAATGCTGGGGATTTGAGCGCGCGATTCATTCTACCTTGATGCCGGCCTTTCGGATGACGTCGCCCCACTTGCCGAGCTCCGATTTGATGTAAGTCCCGAACTCGTCCGGCGAACTGCCAATGAGAACCAATCCCTGAGCCGCCAGTCGATCCTTCACGTCCGGCATGGCAAGCGCCTTAGCGAACGCCGCGCGAATGCGTTCGACCAGTTCCTTCGGCATCTTCGGCGGACCGACCACCCCGAACCATGCGGTCGCCTCGAATCCTGGGAACCCCGCCTCCGCCACCGTCGGAATATCCGGCATGGCCGGCGAACGCGCGAGGGACGTGAGCGCGATCGCCTTCACCTTCTCTTCTTTGATATGCGGGACAGCCGTCGCCATCTGGTCAAAAAGCATTTCGATGTGACCGCCGATGACATCGGTCATGGCGGCCGCGTTGCCCTTATAGGGAACGTGCTGAAGGTTCACCTGCGCGACATTCTTGAACAGCTCGCAAGCGAGATGTTGCGAAGTGCCGTTGCCGCCCGAGCCGCAATTGAGCTTGCCGGGGTTGGCCTTCGCAGCGGCAATGACGTCCCTCACGGAATTGAACGGGAGCGAGCGATTGGCGACCAGCACAAGCGGCGAGGACGCCAGCAAAATGATCGGCGTGAAGTCTGCAATAGGATCGAAGGGCAGCTTGGAGTGGAGGCTCGCATTTGTCACATGCGTGATCGGAATCACCATCAGGGTGTAGCCGTCGGGCGCGGCTTGCGCGACGGCCTGCGAGCCGACAATGCCGCTTCCGCCCGGTCGATTCTCGACAATGACCTTCTGGCTCCACTCCTCGCCGAGCTTTTGCCCGAGCGTGCGCGCCAGAAGATCAACCGTCCCGCCGGGCGGGAAGGCGGCGACGATCGTGACTAATCTCGTGGGATAGGCGCTCTGCGCTGCGACGCCGGACGACATTCCGAGCGAGATCGCCGCGGTGGCCATCAAAATCTTCAGAAAACCGATGCCATTCATCACTCCCTCCCTGCTCCTCTTCACGCTGATTGCAGCGCGGCGCTCCTGCCGGCCTCGCCGACGTCGATTCCCTGCGTCACAAGCGCGCGCTGCAGCGCAGGGACGTCAAGCGTCGACGGCGTAATGCCTTGCGAAGCGGCGGCCAAAGCGGCGGATGCGCCCGCGACCTGACCCGTGACCAGGCAACAATACTGTCCGCGCGTCCACATATCGGCATTATGAGTCACCGAAAGCACGCGCCCGCCGACGATCAAGCCGTCGACGTTATTGGGCGTGAACACACGCCAAGGAATTTCGAACCAGGTGAGATCGGTGGTTGCGGTACGGTACACCGCATCGCCCGGAGCGCCCTCCCCGCCTTCAGCCTTGTGCCAGTCCCGGCCGGCAGCCATGTGGCGCCAGATCCTGGCGACGCTGTCGTCATAAGTCTTCTTTCCCATGATGTCGTCTTGCGACAGCACGAAGCGTCCGCGAATGCGGCGCGTTTCGCGGACGCCGACAGACGCCGAGGAATCGATCACGTAGGCGTTCTCGAATCCGGGGATGTACTTCTTGATTACGGCGAACAGCTTTCGGTTCTGCATTCGCGCTTCGGCGTCGGCGCGGGAAATGTCCCAGGCATTCGTGCCATCCAAGCCATAAACGCGCGAGTTGTTGGCGGTCACGATCCCGCGCGCGACATCGACGCCTTCGAAGCGGATGTAATGGATCTGGTCAGGCAATTCGCCCGCGGCACGCGCCTTGTCCGCGATATGGAAGAAGCCGGACATGCGGACCAGCCCCTTGTCGATGTCAAGGATGTGAAAATTCGGATCGGCGGTGAAATACTCCTTGGGCTGGCTGCGGCAGTATTCAACTGCCTTCCGCACGTCAACGCCTCCGAGCCGCATCAAGACGCTCATCGGACGCATTTTGCTGTCCTGTTCGCGACCTTTGACGTAGTCCGCGCCAGCGGCAAAGGCGATGTCGGCGTCGCCGGTCGTGTCCACGACACAGCGCGCAAGCACGGCCTGCCGGCCCGACTTGTTCTGGATCACGACTCCCTTGATCCGCCGCCCCTCCATGATCGGATCGACGACCCAGGTGTAGTTGAGGATTTCGACTCCGGCCTCCCGGAGCAGATCGGCCGACAACTCCTTCAACGCCTCGGGGTCGAAGGGAAATGTCGGGCCGGCAATCGTGCCAGCGCCGCGCTCGGCGAGCTTGAGCGCGATCTCCTTGGCGACGCCCGTCATGCGCGCCACCGGCACGTTCCAGGTGTTCATGATGACGGCGGTTGCCGCGCCCCCAAGAAAGGCATTTCGCTCGATCACCATCGTCTTTGCGCCGGCGCGCGACGCGCCAAGCGCGGCGCCGACGCCGGATACGCCGCCGCCGCAAACCAATACATCCACGTCGCGCACGATCTCCGTCTGCCGCGCCGGCTCGACGATGTATCCCTGGTCGCGGCGGATTGAACTCGGCTCCATGCTCAGTCCTTCACTGGATTGCTGGTGACAAGGTCCGGATCGAGGCCGGATTGATAGCTGTCGAGCAGCACGCGGTAGGATCGGCGCACATGCGCTCTCGCCTCGCGTTCAGCCGCGTCGGGGTCGCGGCCGCGGATCGCGTCCATAATCGCGCGATGCTCGCGTTTTGCTTCGTCGCGCCTCGTGCGGGCGCTCCGCAACGCCGACCGGCGCGTCGGCACGATCTGCGCCTTCAGCGAGCCAAGAATGGCCGCGAGTCGACGGTTGCGGCAGGCCGAATAGATCTTGTTGTGGAATTCGGTGCCGATGCGCGTGCTGGTTTCCAGATCCCGGGCGCGGTCATAGCGCCGACATAGCTGGTCGAGATCACGGATTTCCTTGTCGGTTGCGCGCAGCGCCGCAAAGCGGCTCGCCATGCCCTCAAGCCCTTCGCGCAACTCGAACAATTCCTGTAGATCGTCGATTGAGCGTTGCGGAACGACATAGCCGCGAGATGGCGCGATCTCCAGAATCCCATCTCGCGCCAGCACGCTCAGCGCCTCGCGGACCGGAGTTCGGCTCATGCCGAGCTTCTCGGCGAGATGGCTTTCGAATACCGGCTCCCCCGGCGTGACCTCGCCGCTCACGATCGCGTCCCGCATCTGCCAATAAGCCTGCGCCGCCAACCCCGGAGTCTTAGAGTCTGTCCGGGAACATCAAGCTGGATTACAAAGTTTTCGGAGCATGAGGCGGATTGATGCGAGGCGCAAGAACGCGAGCGCCTTGCGATTGAGGTTCTCCCAATCCTTGGCGA
>JALHLQ010000034.1 GCA_022844485.1 Xanthobacteraceae bacterium | reverse complement strand
CGGTCGTAACGTCTGCGATTCTTCGCCGTCCACATCGGGTGACCCTCCTCGAATCAGGCCACCACTCTTGAATCACAAACGATCCAAGGGATTCAATATGTTCTCGGACGGACACTAAGCGGCCTTTTAAGATGGCCAGCATCTCGTGTTGCTCGCATCTATTTGGAGAATGATGCGGCGCGAGAGCAAGCAAAGAGAGTGTTTTTGGCGTGCTAAGTGGAACAGAGTTTTGTGTTGCACTCGCCTGGACACGCTAGACTCCATCGCCTCCTCCTGAAACAGTCGCCCGCTTCATTCGCAGGAGGAGACCCATGCCGCGCGTGCTCTACGAACGCGACGGGCGCATCGCCCGCATCACGCTGAACCGCCCCGAGGCGTTGAACGCGATCGACGATCAGCTTCCGCGCGAGCTGGAAGAGGCGGTCGCCAAGGCCAACGGCGACGCCAAGGTGCACGTGATCGTGCTTGCGGGCGCCGGCCGCGCCTTCTGCGCCGGCTACGATCTCGCCTTCTATGCGGAAGCGAGAGGCGAGAATTCGGTGATCCAGGACATGCCGTGGGACCCGATGAAGGACTACGCCTTCATGATGCGCAACACGGAATGCTTCATGTCGCTCTTCCGCTCGCACCGTCCGGTGATCTGCAAGGTGCACGGCTTCGCCGTCGCCGGCGGCTCGGATATCGCGCTCTGCGCCGACATCGTCATCATGGAGGAGAGCGCGCGCATCGGCTACATGCCGGTGCGCGTGTGGGGCTGCCCGACGCCGGCGATGTGGGTCTATCGGCTCGGTCCGGAAAAAGCCAAGCGCATGCTCTTCACCGGCGACACCGTGGATGGCCGCGAGGCGGAGCGCATGGGGCTTGTGCTCAAAGCCGTGCCTGCGGCGGACCTCGACGCCGAGGTGGAGCGGCTCGCCGAACGCATGGCGGGCGTGCCGGTCAATCAGCTCATGATGCAGAAGCTGATGATCAACCAGGCGCTCGAGAACATGGGGCTCCGCACGACGCAGATGATCGCGACCGTGTTCGACGGGATCACGCGTCACTCGCCCGAAGGGCTGGCGTTCAAGCGCCGCGCGGAGACCGTCGGCTGGAAGCAGGCGGTGCGCGAGCGCGACCAGGGGACCTATGATTGGACCGCGGACGCCGAGATGGGCTGAGCCGCCGCTCGCGCGGGCTTTGGAATGCTTTACGAAAAAAAGAATCCCTTTCTCTTGCGCCTCGGCCCCTGGCTCTGCTTCCCTCCATGCGTCTTGCTCATTGAGGGGCGTCAACCGGTGACGTTCGGAAGATGGAGCAAGATGCGGCGCCTGCGGGCCTGGGCCTCGTCAGCCTGGGCACTCGGGTGGCCTCGGGGTCAACCGTCCGGGCCCACTATGGGGTTCTGCCTTCAATGGCTGGACTGGCGACTGGTGAGCGGAAGCCGAAAGCTTCCGTGCTCAGGGCGGCGAAGAGCCGATCCGCCTCGTCCCAGGAAGCACGGTCTCGAGGTCATAAGACGCCGCTGTCGGAGCGCCGACAGGCGAGCGCGCTTTCGCACAAGCGCGCGGCCAGCGCCTCGCAAGCGCAGGCCACACGTTACGATCACGCGCCTTTCGGCGCTCCGCCCCCCTCATGGTCGCAAGAGGGGGACAATCGTAAACCCCGGAGGCGAAACGCCGCCGGGGTTGGAAAAGGCATTTGTCGACGCCTTGCGACAGCACCCGCCGAACGATTGAGCGAGGCGATGGCCTGCTTCCTTGCTTCCGCCAGCCAAGGCGACTAGTCGTTGCAGCGAACCGGGAGGCGGACATGGGTCTCGCAATCATGCTGGTCGGGCTTGCGCTGTTCGTCGGCGCGCATGGGGTGACGACGCAGCGCAAGCTGCGGTCCGATCTGATCTCCCGGCTCGGCGAAACGCCCTACAAGGGCCTCTACGCGCTGGCCTCGCTCGCCGGCATTCTTCTGATCGGCTACGGCTTCGGCATCTATCGCGCGAGCGGCATGATCCCCGTGTGGTCGCCGCCCCTGTGGATGAGCCATGTCGCGCTCCTCCTCAACTGGCCGGCGATCATCATGGTCGTCGCCGCCTATAGTCCCGGCGAGATCAAGCGCAAGCTCAAGCACCCGATGCTGGCCGGCGTGAAGCTGTGGGCGGTCGCGCATCTGCTGTCGAACGGCGATCTCGGCTCCATCATCCTGTTCGGCGGCATACTCGCCTGGGCGGTGTTCGACCGCATCTCGCTCAAGTCGCGCACCGATCCCGGCGCGCCGCCGATTCCGGTCGGCGGGTGGAGGAATGACGTGATCGCGGTCGTCGCCGGCACCATCGTGTATCTCGCCCTCGTGTTTGTGTTCCATCCGCTCGTCATCGGCGTGCCGGCCATCTTGAGGGTGAGCTGAATGTCCGTGCAGGCCGAAGTCAGACGTCTTACCGCCCCGGATATCCGCGCGCGCAAAGGCGGCGAGCCGATTGTCTCGCTGACCTCCTATCACGCGCATACGGCGCGCCTGGTCGATCAGCATTGCGACGTCATCCTGGTAGGCGACTCGCTCGGCATGGTGATGCACGGGCTCGAGACCACCGTGCCGGTCACGCTCGACATGATGATCCTGCAGGGACTTGCCGTGATGCGCGGGTCCCGCCGCGCGCTGGTGGTGGTGGACCTGCCGTTCGGCTCCTACGAGGCCTCGAAGGAGCAGGCTTTCGCCAGCGCAGCGCGGGTCTTGAAGGAGACCGGCTGCGGCGCGATCAAGCTCGAGGGCGGAAAGCGCATGGCCGACATCATCGCCTTCCTGGTCGAGCGTGGCATCCCGGTGATGGGCCATGTCGGACTGACGCCGCAGGCGATCAACGTGCTCGGCTCCTTCCGCGCGCAGGGGCGCAGCGAAGACGAATGGGACGTGATCGAGGCGGATGCGATGGCGGTCGCGCATGCCGGCGCGTTCTCGGTGGTCCTCGAAGCGATCTCCGAGCCGCTCGCGCGGCGCATCACCGCCAATGTGGCGATCCCGACCATCGGCATCGGCGCAAGCCCGGCCTGCGACGGGCAGATCCTCGTGCTGGAAGACATGCTCGGGCTGTCGCCGCGCGTGCCGAAATTCGTCAAACGCTTCGCCCAACTGGGCCCCTCGATCGGGGAGGCGATCGCCGCCTACGCATCGGAGGTCAAGGCGCGCACTTTTCCCGGCCCTGAACACACGTATGGGATGAAGAAATAGGGGCCGCTTTGCCACGGGCGCGCCCTATCGCTATTTTATCCAGGCCCCGCTAAAGGCTTGGCACGGCCCACGGGTCCATGAGGTTCGAGTGTCCGATCCTATTCTGCGTGAAGTCGACGAAGAAGTCCGCCGCGAGCGCCTGAAGAAGCTTTGGGACCGTTATGGCGGCATCGCTATTGCGGTCGCGATCCTTATCGTTGCCGGCATCGGCGGCTGGCGCGCCTGGGAGTGGAACCAAACGCGGCAGGCCGCGCAATCAGGGGCGGCCTTCGAGGCTGCAGTAAAACTTGCGGACGAGGGCAAGTCCGCGGAGGCGGTCTCTGCCTTCGAGCGCATCATTGCCGAAGGCACCTCCGGCTACCGGCTGCTGGCCCGATTCCGCGAGGCGGCTGAGCTGGCCGAGAAGGATCGGCCCGCTGCGGTGAAGCTCTACGACGCGATTGCAGCCGATGGCGGCCAAAGCCCGGCCATGCGCGATCTCGCCGCCGTGCGCGCGGGGCTTCTGCTGGTCGACTCGGCCTCGCTCGACGAGATGCAGAAGCGGCTCGAGCCGCTGACCGCCGGCGGCCGTCCGTTTCGTCACACGGCGCGGGAGTTGATGGCGCTGTCAGCCTGGCGCGCCGGCGACGCCGCCGCCACGCGCAAGTGGGTGGACTTGATCGTCACCGATCCGGAGACGCCGCCGAACACCCGGGCGCGGGTGGAGGTGCTTGCATCCGGCGCGCCCGCGGTCGGGAAGGGGTGAGCATGAAAAGCCGTCAATGCTCGAGGCTGGCCATGGTGCTCTTGGTGTCGCTCTCGCTCGGTGGATGCGAGACGACGGCGTTGCTGGACAGCATCGCCGATATCAATCCCTTCGGCGACGCCAAGACCAAACTGCAGGGCGAGCGCAAGCCGGTTTTCCCTGAAGGCGTTCCGGGCGTGTCGCAGGGCGTGCCGCCCGAACTGATGAAGGGCGCCCAGCAGCCCGACCCGATCGCCTCGGCGCCGCAGGCGGCCGCTCCCCAACCCGCTCCCGAGGCGCAGAAGCCGAAAGCCCAGCCCAAGGCGCAGACGCAAGCGCGGCCGAAGCCGCCGCGGCAGGCCCAGCCGGCCCAGCCCGCCCGGTCCGCGCCGGCGCCGCAAGAGACGCCGTGGCAGCCGCCCTCCCAAGACCCCGCCCCTTGGCCGCAGCAATCGCAGCAGACCCCCGCCTGGCCCGCCCCCCCGCCACAGCGGGTGCAATAGCGCATCGTCAGGCGTCGTCGGACATGATCCGGAATAGCGGGCACCGGTTTTCGGTCTTGCTCAAACAAAAGCCGTCTGCATGAGCTTCACCGTTGCCATTGTCGGGCGGCCGAATGTCGGAAAATCGACGCTCTTCAACCGGCTCGTCGGCCGGCGCCTCGCCCTCGTCGACGATCAGCCTGGCGTGACGCGCGACCGCCGCGCCGGCGCGGCGCGGCTCGGCGATCTCGAGTTCACGGTGATCGATACGGCAGGCCTCGAAGACACGCCGGCGGCCAGTCTGTCCGGCCGCATGCGCGCGCAAACACAGGCCGCCATTGCCGAATCCGATGCCGTGCTTTTCATGATCGACGCGCGCGCCGGTCTCGTTCCGGATGACCGGACTTTTGCCGAGTTGGTGCGCCGTTCCGGCAGGCCCGCGATCGTCGTGGCCAACAAGAGCGAGGGACGCGCGGCCGTGGCCGGCGCGCTCGAGGCCTTCGAACTGGGATTGGGTGAGCCGGTATCGGTGTCGGCCGAGCACGGCGAGGGCCTCGCGGACCTCTATGACGCACTCCGCGCCGCTCTGCCCGAGGAGACGACGACGCCGAGCGAGGAGGAGGTGCTCGAGGAGGAACTCGAGGCCGAGCAGGACCGCCTGCAGGAAACCGCTCGCCCCATTCGCGTCGCCGTCATCGGGCGGCCGAATGCGGGGAAGTCCACGCTGATCAACAGGCTTCTCGGCGAAGAGCGATTGCTGACCGGACCGGAGTCCGGGATCACGCGCGACTCGATCTCCGTTCCGCTGCATTGGAACGGACACGAATTCCACATGTTCGACACCGCCGGGATCCGCCGCCGCGCCAAGGTCGACGGAAAGCTCGAAAAGCTCGCCGTGGCGGATGCGCTTAACGCGGTGCGCTTTGCCGAAGTCGTCATCGTGCTGATGGATGCCGAGCGTCCGTTCGAGGAACAGGACTTGCGCATTGCCGATCTTGTCGTGCGCGAGGGCAGGGCGCTCGTGATCGGAATCAGCAAATGGGATCTGAAAGAGCCCTCGCCCGGAGCGCTGGCGCGGCTGCGCGGCGAGGTGGATCACTGGCTGCCGCAGGTCAAAGGCGTGCCCGTGGTCGCCGTGTCCGGGCTCACTGGCGAAGGGTTGGACCGCCTGATGCAAGCCGTCATCGCCGCGCACGCCGTCTGGAACCGGCGCGTGCCGACGAGCCGGCTCAACCGTTTTCTCACCGATGCGGTTGCGGAGCACCCGCCGCCCGCCGTGTCCGGACGCCGCTTGAAGCTCAACTACATGACGCAGCCGAAGGCGCGCCCGCCGAGCTTCGTCGTGTTCTGCACGCGCGCGGACGCGGTGCCCGAAGCCTATACGCGCTACCTCGTGAACGGATTGCGTGAGGCGTTTGATCTCCCCGGGACGCCCATCCGGCTGACCTTGCGGGAGAAGGAGAATCCGTATGCGCGGAAGCGGTGATGCGGGCAGGGACGTGCCGCGGCCCAAGCGCAGAAAGTAGCCTGGCTTGAGCGGAACGCGAAAGCCGGGGACAATCGTCCCGGAATTCGCTGCGCTCGTTCCAGGCTGCGTCGGGAATGCTCAGCCGAACACCGGTTCACTCCGGCGCGCGAAAGGACAGGAGCTTCTTCTGCGGATAGTCGTAGAGCATTCCTGTCTCGTTGAAGCTCGGCAGGCACAGCGCGACGATCTTCTCCGCGATCATCTCCGGCGTGTCGAGCGTCATCGGATCCTCTCCGGGCATCGCTTGCGCGCGCATGCGCGTGCGCGTCGGCCCGGGATTGAACAAGTTCACGCGGACGCGGCTTGACGCAGTCTCCGCCGCATAGATGCGCGCGAGCGTGTTCAGCGCGGCTTTGGACACGGAGTAGGGACCCCAGTAAGCGTGGATGTTGGTGGCCGCGCCCGAGGAGACGAAGACCGCGCGGCCGGCATCGGCCAGTTTCAACAGCGGGTCCATGCAGCGGATAAGCTGCCAGTTCGACGTGAGATTGATCGCCATCACCTCGTCCCAGGCTTTCGGCTCGACATGGCCAAGCGGCGAGATCGGGCCGAGGATGGCGGCGTTTCCGACCAGCACGTCGAGCCGGTGATAGCGATCGTGCAGCGTCGCACCGAGACGCGCGAGCCCGTCATGGTCGCGCATGTCGAGCGGCACCAGAGTCGCCGTGCCGCCCACCTTGCGGATCTCGTCGTCCAGCTCCTCGAGTGCGCCGACGGTGCGCGCCGTGGCCACGATATGGGCGCCGGCTTGCGCAAGCGCGAGCGCGGTGGCGGCACCGATGCCGCGCGATGCGCCGGTCACCAGGGCGATTCGTCCGGCCAGCGGTTGTGCGGGTGGGTTCGCCATCCGGCTCCCCAAGCACGGGGCATTTGGAGCGTCAAGCTGTCAGGGCGAGCTCCAGAACTTCAGCGCCGCGGACGATGCGGCCCCGCCGATCACGCAAGGCAATCCGAGCTGTACCTGTCCGGTTGCCGCGGCGGCGATGCAGCCGAGCGCGATCGCCCCTTCGCCGACGCGGCCCCACCAAGCCATGTTGCGGCGGGAGTTGGGTCCTTTGCGCTGCAACTCCTCCAGCGAGGCGCGCGCCTCGCGGCGAATGCGCGCGATCTCGACGGTTTCCGCAGCCTCGATGACTTCGGCCAGGGCCGGCTTGATCTCTTTCGGCTGATGCGGCGCTGTGCCTTTCAGGATCGCGAGCAGCTTCATGTCGCGCGCGCCATTGCTCGCAAGGGTGAACTTCGCCATGTTGCCCACGGTGAGTTTCTCGATGCTCTCGTTGTCCTTCGACCAGGGCAGGAGCGTCACCATGCGCAGGATCGGGGCGTGCGAGCCGGTGGCGAAATAGTAGCCCCACAGCGTGTCGAGAAGCTCGGGACTGGTCTCGAAGGTCGTCACCGGCGCCGGCGCCTGCTTCTCGCCGAAGGAGAAATAGCCGCGCACCTGCTCCATGAAGGCGGGGCTCTTTTTCTCGAGCGCGATCTCATCGAGCGTCGGGAGCTGACCGGAGAGGTGCTTGTCGATCATCACCCTGCGGGTCGGGATGCGGCCGGCGAATTTGCCCATCAGCCGCTTCCAGCTCGGCAGGCCGGAATAGGCGATGGCACGAACGACGGCCCATTCGGCCTCGGGCGCGATCGGCAGCATCTTGTCGACGAGCTGTTCCGCGAGTTTTGGGTTCGAGCCGAGCACGCCGGCGACAAAGCCGATGTAAATGCCGGACGCTTCGGGGTCCTTGAGAACGCCGATCTGCGCCATCGCCCGCACCGCCGCCGGCACCCGCGTGGGCTCGGGCTTCAATCGATAGGCGTAGATCCATTTCTGCACGCCCTCGACGGAGGCCTCAAGCTTGGCCGGCGCCGCGGCGGCGCTCTTGGCCGGCGCTGGCGTATTCGCCGCCGCCGGTGCAACGATGCTCAAAGCGGCGCAGATCGTGGCGATGACGCGATACATTTCCCCCTCCACGCGTCAAGCACAGGACCAAGGGGGTGCGTCATTTTTGGGGCGGAGAGATTAACGCCGGCTCGCCCAGGGGGCCTGTCCTGCAAGCGGAGATGCGGTTCAGCTCGCCTCGGCCAGGAGCGAGAGCTGCCGCGGCGGCGGCTCGTGCGCGGCGCGGTCGGTAAGAGCGGTGGGATAATCGCCGGTGAAGCAGTGGTCGGTGAATTGCGGACGGATCGGGTCGCGCCGCTCGTAGCCCATGGCGCGATAGATGCCGTCGACCGACAGGAAGGCGAGCGAGTCGGCGCCGATGAAGCGGCGCATGCCTTCGAGATCGTACGTCGCCGCGAGCAGCTTGTCCTGTTCGGGCGTGTCGATGCCGTAATAGTCGGGATGCGTGATCGGCGGCGAGGCGATGCGGAAATGCACCTCCTTGGCGCCGACGTCGCGGATCATTTGGACGATCTTCACCGACGTCGTGCCGCGCACGATCGAGTCGTCGACGAGCACCACGCGCTTGCCGGCCACGACCGCGCGATTGGCCGAATGCTTGAGGCGAACGCCAAGCGCGCGGATGTGCTGCGTCGGCTCGATAAAGGTACGCCCGACATAATGATTGCGGATGATGCCGAGCTCATAGGGGATTCCGGAGGCTTGCGCATAACCGATCGCCGCGGGCACGCCGGAGTCGGGCACCGGAACAACGACGTCCGCGGGAACAGCCGCCTCCCGCGCAAGCTCCGCGCCCATCGTCTTGCGCACGTCGTAGACATGGCGGCCGCCGATGATCGAATCGGGCCGCGCGAAATAGATGTATTCGAAAACGCACGGGCGCGGCGCCATGGGCGGGAACGGCTCGAGGCTCTCGATGTTCTCGACGCCTTTTTCGCTGATGACGACCACTTCGCCGTTCTTGACGTCGCGCACGAAGCGCGCACCGATGATGTCGAGCGCGCAGGTCTCCGAAGCCAGGATCGGGCAGCCGTTGAGTTCGCCGAGAACCAGCGGACGAATGCCGAGCGGATCGCGCGCGCCGATCAGCTTCTTGTTGGTGAGCGTCACCAGCGAATAGGCCCCTTCGAGCTGGCGCAGCGACTCGACGAACCGATCGACAAAACGGTTGCGGCGCGAGCGCGCGACAAGATGCAGAATCACCTCGGTATCGGTGGTCGACTGCATCATGGCGCCTTCGCGGACGAGATGACGGCGCAGCGTCAGACCGTTGGTCAGGTTGCCGTTATGGCCGATGGCGAAGCCGCCGGCGTCGAGCTCGGCGAATAACGGCTGCACGTTGCGCAGGATCGTCTCGCCGGTTGTCGAGTAGCGCACGTGGCCGATGGCCGAATGGCCGGGGAGACGGTCCATCACCTCCCGCTTGGAGAAGGCGTCGCCGACAAGCCCGAGCCTTTTCTCGGAGTGAAAGCGACTGCCGTCGAAGCTGACGATGCCGGTGGCCTCCTGCCCGCGATGTTGGAGCGCGTGCAGTCCGAGGGCGGTGATTGCGGCGGCGTCAGGATGTCCGAAAATGCCGAACACGCCGCACTCTTCGCGCAGCCGATCGTCGTCGACCCCGAGCTCCGAAACGGCGTCTCTCATCACCAGTTCGTCCATCGGACCATCCTGCATGTTCACCGCTGAGTCGTGGCGGATGAGAGTAGCTCTATCAGTCCCTGACGCTGCGCGCGTCCGTAGCCGACATCGTCAGATGCCGCAGAACCGGCGCCGCGATCGGAGCGCCGCTCCGGCGTTCCCGGCGGCGCTTCCGGAGCGTCTTCGTCGAATTTCGGCCGCTTCAACCTTTTCAAGATGGTGCTCTCGGGGTCGTCCGGCAACATCGACATGAGCCATTGGCCGGTGCCTTGCAGGACGACTTTCGATTTCGCGTTCTTGACCCATTCGGGTTGGCTCCGGTCGGGAACGAGCCAGGCAAAGAACAGGAACGCGACCACGACGATGATCAAGCCGCGCCCGAGCCCGAAGAGAAAGCCGAGCGTCCGGTCGAGCGCACCGACGCGGCTGTCGAGGATCATGTCGGAAATCTTGATGGTAAAGATCGAGACGATCAAAAGCGTGCCGATGAAGGTGCCAGCGATTGTCACCCCTGCGGCAACCAAATCGCTAGTGACGTACTGCTTGGCCACCGGCAACAGGCGGGGATAGGCATAGAGCGTGGCCGCGGCCGCCGCGACCCAGGAGGCGATCGACAGGATTTCGCGCATGAAGCCGCGGACCATGGCGAGAATGCCAGAAACCAGCATGACGCCGAGCAAAAGGATGTCGAGCAAAGTGACTGGCATCGGGAATGCGTCCAACCGGCCTCGATGTGGCGCAACGGCCCCCACGACATGGCGCCGGAATCGGCGCGCCGCCGCTCAAGCGGCCCGTGTATAGCGGTTGAGGGCGGCGGCGTCACCCGTCTTTCAGCCTCGTGTCTCTGCAAGACGAGGCCGCGTGCCGCGCGCGGCAATGTCGGCGACCATGGTTGAAAGGCCGGCGATGGCGGTAATGGCAAGGCCCGATTCGGCGGCCGTATCGGCGCGCCCCGCCTCCGGGATGATGGCGCGGCCAAATCCCAGCTTGGCCGCCTCTTTCAATCGCGCCGTCGGTTGCGCTACCGGCCGGATCGCGCCGGAGAGCGAAATTTCGCCGAAATAGACCGCGTCAGCCGGGAGCGGCGCGTTCGCGAGTGACGAGACGAGCGCCGCCGCGGCGGCGAGATCGGCGGCGGGCTCCTGGATGCGCAGCCCGCCGGCCACGTTAAGGTAAACGTCGTGACTGCCGAGACGCACGCCGCAATGGGCGTCGAGCACGGCCAGCACCATGGACAGCCGGCTCGGATCCCAGCCGACGACGGCGCGGCGCGGAGTGCCGAGCGAGGAGGGTGCAACCAGCGCCTGGATTTCCACGAGCACCGGCCGCGTTCCCTCGATGCCTGCGAATACGGCGGTTCCCGGCGCGCCAAGGTCGCGTTCGGAGAGAAACAGCTCGGAAGGATTTGAGACTTCCTGCAGCCCAAGTCCGGTCATTTCGAACACGCCGATCTCGTCGGTCGGCCCGAAGCGGTTCTTCACTGCGCGCAGGATACGGAATTGATGCCCGCCTTCGCCTTCGAACGAGAGGACCGCATCGACCATGTGCTCGACCACGCGGGGGCCCGCGATCTGACCGTCCTTGGTCACATGGCCGACGAGAATGACCGCCGTGCCGCTCGTCTTGGCGTAGCGGATCAGCGCCTGGGCCGAGGCGCGGACCTGTGTCACCGTCCCGGGAGCGGAATCGACCGTGTCCGTCCACATCGTTTGTATCGAATCGATCACCACCAGTCGCGGCGGCTTCCCCTTCGACAGCGTCGCGACGATGTCCTCGACTGAGGTTTCCGCCGCAAGCTCGACCAGAGCGCCGGCGAGCCCCAGGCGGTCGGCGCGTAAACGCACCTGCGCGACGGCCTCTTCCCCCGAGATATACACGGCGCGGTGACCGGCTTTCGCGAGCGCGGCCGCAGCCTGGATCAGCAGCGTCGATTTTCCGATGCCAGGATCGCCGCCGACAAGCAGGACCGAGCCGCGCACGAATCCGCCGCCCGTGACACGGTCGAGCTCCGGCAATCCGGACGGCAGGCGGGGGGTCTCGTGCGCTTCGCCTGCGAGCGGCTCGAGCGCGAACACGCGGCCCTTGCGCGGCGACCGCAAGGCCGGCGGACCCGACGCGGCGGTCGCGCTCTCTTCAACGATCGTGTTCCACTCGCCGCAAGCCTCGCACTTGCCCTGCCAGCGGCCGGTGACGCTGCCGCAATTCTGGCAGACGAAAGTCTGTGTGCGTTTGGCCATTCAGCCGCCTGTATAGACGCGGCGGTAGCGCCGGCCCAGACTGGTCAAGACCTCGTAGCCGATGGTATCGGCGTGGGAGGCGAGGTCGTCCACCGTGATGTCTTCGCCCAGCAAGGTGACGAGGTCGCCGCGGCGCGGCTGCGTTTCGGGCAAATCCGTCACATCGACCGTGAGGAGGTCCATCGAGACGCGCCCGGCGAGGGCGCAGCGATGGCCCGCGACGATCGCTTCGGCGCCGGCCTTTGTGTCCGTCACGCTTGCCGCGCGAAGATAGCCGTCAGCGTAGCCGACCCCGATGACCGCGATGCGCGAGGGACGCTTGGCGGTCCAGGTGCCATTGTAGCCGACAGTCTCGCCTTGCTCGACAACGCGGACCTGGATCACGCGCCCCTGCAACTGGACGGCGGCACGCATGAGATTGATGTGGCCGGGCGTCGGGTTCGCGCCGTAAAGCGCTACGCCCGGACGCACGAGATCGTGATGTGCGTCGGGCCCAAGGAAGATGCCGGAAGAATTGGCAAGCGAGGCCGGCGTGTTCGGGAACATGGCGCGGACTTCGCCGAAGAGCCCCATCTGCTTGGCATTGAGCGGATGATCGGGGACTTCCGAGGAGGCGAAGTGACTCATGACGAGCGTGACAAGCCCATGTGTGCGCGCGACGCGCGGCGCGATTGCGGCGGCTTCCTGCATGCGCAGGCCGAGCCGATTCATTCCGGTGTCGATGTGAAGCGCCGCTCCGCCGCGCCAATCGTTTGCGGTGACAAACGATTCCCAATCGGCCAGATCACCGAGCGACCCAAGCACGGGACGGAAATGGCCGTCGGCATAGGCCGGAGCCGTGCCGGGCATGAGCCCGTTCAGGACATAGATCGTCGCGCCCGGGCCGACCGAACGCAGGCGCCGTGCTTCGGCGAGATGCGCCACAAAGAAGGTTTCGCAGCCCGCTTTCGAGAGCGCGGCCCCGACCGGCTCGATCCCGCAGCCATAGGCGTCTGCCTTGACGACGGCTGCGCACTCGGCGGGCTCGGCACGCATCTTCAGCTCGCGCCAATTCGTGACGATGGCGGACAGGTCGATGGTCAGGAGACCCGCGGTGTCGGGTTCGCTCGAGGCGGTTTCGGCATGTGGAGGCTTCAGTGTGCGCGGAGACATGACAACGGGTTGAGACCTGCGGGGCGGAGGCATCATCAGCCGCCAGGAGGCGGTTCGCAAGCGCCCGTCAGTACCGAGCAGGCAGGCGATCGTCCTGAGCGAGGTTGGAGAAGCGCGTCACGTCGGCCTTGAACTGGAGCTGCACGGTGCCCGTCGGTCCATGGCGCTGCTTGCCGATGATCACCTCGGCTTTGCCATGCACGGATTCCATGTCCGACTGCCACTTGAAATGCTCTTCGGTGCCGGCGCGCGGCTCCTTGTTCTTCAGATAATATTCCTCGCGGAAGACGAACATCACGACGTCCGCGTCCTGCTCGATCGAGCCCGACTCGCGAAGGTCGGCCAATTGCGGGCGCTTGTCGTCGCGGTTTTCGACCTGGCGAGAGAGCTGCGACAGCGCGAGGATGGGAACGTTCAGTTCCTTCGCCAGTGCCTTCAAGCCGGTGGTGATCTCGGTGACTTCCTGCACGCGGCCTTCCGAGGCGCGTCGTGAGGAGCCTTGCAGAAGCTGAAGATAATCGACGACCAGCATATCGAGACCGCGCTGCCGCTTCAGGCGGCGCGCGCGCGCGGCAAGCTGCGCAATCGACAGGCCTCCCGTCTCATCGATGTAAAGCGGGATCATCTCCATCTCGCGCGACTTTTCGGCGATGCGTTCGAAATCGGTCGGATCGATCTCGCCGCGGCGCATCCGATAAGACGGAATTTCCGTCTGCTCGGAGATGATGCGGGTGGCAAGCTGTTCGGCCGACATTTCGAGCGAGAAGAAACCGACAATGCCGCCATTGACGCTTTGGATGCGTCCATCCGGCCGCACTTCACCGCTCCAGGCGCGCGCAACATTATAGGCGACATTGGTCGCGAGCGCGGTCTTGCCCATGCCCGGGCGGCCGGCAAGGATGATGAGGTCGGAGTGCTGCAGTCCGCCCATCATGCGGTCGAGATCGTCGAGCCCGGTCGCGAGGCCGGACAGCTTCCCGTCGCGCTGGTAGGCGCGCGCGGCCATGTCGACCGCCGTCGTGAGAGCGCTGGCGAAGCGCTGAAAGCCGCCGTCGTAACGTCCCGTCTCCGCGATCTCGTAAAGCCGCCGCTCGGCATCCTCGATCTGGTTGCGGGGGGATAAGTCGACCGGCGCGTCATAGGCGACATTGACGATGTCTTCTCCGATCACGATCAAGGCACGGCGTGTCGCCAGATCGTATATCGTCCGCCCATAATCTTCGGCGTTGATCACCGTGGTCGCCTCGGCGGCGAGGCGGGCGAGGTATTGCGGAACGGTAAGACCGGCGATGTCGAGGTCGGCGGGAAGGAAAGTCTTCAGCGTGACCGGGCTTGCGATCTTGCCGGCGCGCACGAGACTGGCCGACAGTTCGTAGATCTTCTGATGAATCGGCTCGTAGAAGTGCTGCGGCTCGAGGAAATCGGAGACACGGTAGAACGCCTCGTTGTTGACGAGCATCGCGCCGAGTAGCGCCTGCTCCGCTTCGATGTTGTGCGGAGCGCTGCGATACGTCTGGGCGGGCTCGGGAGCGAGCTTGCGGACGGCCGAATCAATGGGAGCCATGGAGTGATGCTATAGCCTTGGAATCCGGGGATAGCACGTCCGCGTGGGTTGAAAGCCGCCCAGGGCATCATTCGCCCGCTATCCACACGGCGCGCAAGATGCCGGAAGCGAAACGGTTTGGCGCTTGACGGTTACTCTCCAGCTAGCCGGAGCGGCGCATGCCGGTGCCCCTCGCGGCTGCGGAGACGGTTTTCCTCGCGCGCGATGTAGTCGCGCCTTATGGGAACGATGCCTTGTCGCTTGGTGAGCTGAAGCTGGAAGACCATCATGTTCTGTTCGCGGAAGGACATTTCGGAGGACGCCAGATAAAATTCCCACATTCGCAAGAATTTCCGGTCATAGATGCGCTCCACGTCTTCTCGATGAGCGAGAAAACGCTCGCGCCAAGCCTTCAGCGTCTCCGCGTAATGCAGCCTCAGGATCTCGATGTCGGTGACCAGCAGCCCCGCGCGTTCCACGGCCGGCAGCACTTCCGACAGCGCCGGAATATAGCCGCCCGGGAAGATATACTTTGCGATCCAGGGATTGGTGATCCCGGGTCCCTCCGAGCGGCCGATCGAATGCAGCAGCATGATTCCGCTGTCGTCGAGCAGGCGCGCGCACTGCCGAAAGAAGGCGTCGTAGAAGCCGATGCCGACATGCTCGAACATGCCGACCGAGGAGATGCGATCGAATGATCCGTCCAGGTCGCGGTAATCCTGCAAGCGGAACTGTGCGCGTCCGCTCAAGCCGCGTTCGTCCGCGCGTTGGCGGGAAGCGGCCAACTGTTCGTCCGACAGG
This sequence comes from Xanthobacteraceae bacterium, assembly GCA_022844485.1. GTDB lineage: Bacteria > Pseudomonadota > Alphaproteobacteria > Rhizobiales > Xanthobacteraceae > JALHLQ01. Next base: position 21,053 of record JALHLQ010000034.1, on the reverse strand, counting down.
GTAATGCCGGTCACCTGCGCGCCGGTGGTTTCAGTAACGTAGAGCGCGAGACCACCCCAACCGGAGCCGATGTCGAGCACGCGGTGCGAGGGTCTGATCAAGAGCTTTGCAGCGATATGCCGCTTCTTGGCGAGTTGGGCGTCGTCCAGGGACTGATCGGGATGTTCGAAGTAGGCGCAACTGTACTGACGGTCGGCGTCGAGGAACAGGGAATAGAGACGGGCGTCGAGATCATAATGATGCGCCACGTTGCGTCGTGCGCGGCGGCGCGGATTGTATTGATTCAGCCGTCGCCAGATGTAGCGGGCGAGCCACTGCAGCTTCCCCCAGGGCGGCGGCTCGCCGCTCTTGTTCTGGGCGAGCAACAGCTCAAGGACGTCCGCGATCGACCCCTCTTCGACGATAAGCGTCCCGTCCATATAGGCCTCGCCGAAGGCGAGTTCGGGGTCGAGAATGAGGGCGCGCACGGCGGCAGGCGAGGTGACGCGGATGCCGACCGGTCTGCCAGTCCCGTCGCCGAAAACAAAAGTCTCTCCTTTCGGGGTCGTCAGTCTGAACGTCCCCGTGCGCACATAGGAATTCAGCGCAACGCGCAGCAGTCCATCCATGGGCGCCTCCGCCTCGACCGGCCTTCCCTCCCGGTGCGATCGTCGACTGACGGCTCCAAATGAACGTGTGGATTAGAGCAAAGACTGCCAAAGTGGGCAACATTGCTGTCGGACACAAAATTGCTGGTCTTTGAAACCAGAACGTTGGAAGAAGAGAGAGGGAGCCCGTGGGGCGGCGGGGGAACATGGCTTTTGGGAAGCGACTTTGGGCAACGCTGGCCCTTGTGGCGCTCGGCGAATCGGCCGCGGCCCAGACCGTCGTGGGCGACCCCAAGAACCCCGCTCGCACGTTTTCAAGCTACTGTTCGGCCTGCCACAAGACGCCGGCCGGCTTGGCCCAAAGCGCCAGCGCATCCGGACTGAATTCTTTTCTGCGCCAGCACTATACGACAGGGCAGGAGATGAGTTCGGCCATGGCCGAGTACTTGCTCTCGGCCCGCGGCGATCCACGTGCGGTGCGGCAAACAACCGCTCAGCCCCAGCGGGGAGAGGTTTTGCCCCCTGGCCGAAGGGCAACCGGGATTCCGGAACAGCCGCCGGCTCCGGCGCAAGAGAGCACGCCGGTGCAAAGGCGAAGAGATGCTGCGATCCGCCCCCCAGGGGACGTTCCGGCAACCGCCAATGCCGCGCGTACGGAGGCGAACGCGACTGTCACGCCTGAACGCCCACCGCGGCCCTCTCCCCAAGCCGGCCGAGAGCGGACGGCGCGGACGAGTGTAGCCCGCCCACCCACGCCTGCGCCGACCGAGGAACCCTCCTCACCCGCGGTGGAGGCCGCTGCTGCCGCCGAGGCCGCGCCTTCGCCGGCGGAAGAGCGTCAGCCCGCGTTCGACGCGCCCTCGCCCTGATCATCCGGAGCCTTCTCGAAGAACTCCTCCGCCACGGCCACGGCTTCCTCCTGCTCGGTCGCCTCACGGCGCACGGTGACGTCCTCGCCGCGCGCTTGCCGTTGAGCCTCATCGGCGTTGCGTGCCACGTTGATGGTGATCGTCACGTCGACTTCCGGATGCAGCGCGACGGGGAGCTTGTGCATGCCGATGGTCTTGATTGGCGCGTTCAGCTCGATCTGGCTGCGGTTCACGGTGAACCCGCCAGACGTCAGGATTTCGGCGATATCGCGGCTCGACACCGAACCATAAAGCTGACCGCCTTCCGCGGCCTGGCGCAGGACGATGAAGGTCTTTCCATTCAGCTTCTCGGCCACTGTCTGCGCTTCGCTCTTGAGCTCGAGATTGCGCGCTTCGAGCTGGGTCCGCATGCTTTCGAAGCGGGCCTTGTTGTCAGCGGTCGCGCGCAGCGCCTTTCCCTTCGGCAGCAGGAAATTGCGGGCAAAGCCATCCTTCACCCGCACGACTTCGCCGATCTGGCCAAGCTTGCTGATGCGTTCGAGTAAAATCACTTCCATGGTTCTCTCCGAGTTTCTTGATGAATGTCAGGGGCGATGCACGGGCGGACCCGATTTTTTGGCCATCCGCCCGCGCAGATCGATGATGGAATCGGTCAGGCCGAAGAGCGCTGCCAGCAGCATCGGCCAGCCAAGCAGCGCGATAGAGGCGTAGATCCCAGCGAGGATGAAGCTGCGGGCGGACATGCCGCGCGTGATGGAATGCACGACCGCAAGGCCGAGCAGCGCGTAGGCGACAAGCAGGCTAGCGGCCAGAACGCCGCCCACGATGCCGATAAGCCCCGGCAAGAAAGTCGCTGCGATTGCGATTGCGCCGAGCGCCGGCGCATAGGCCGGAAATTCCATCGACGCGATATCGGGCCACGGCCGCTTGAGCCGTCCCGAGATCGCGACGATACGGCCGGCGAGCCAGAGGTTGAGAATGTTCACGAAAGTCGAAAGCATCGATGCAGCAAGCGGGATCGCGTAGACCAGCACATCGAGCAGTCGTTCCGGGTCCGAAAGTCCGGGAATCTTGAGCGGTTCCTGCGCGCCGAGCCGCGCCTGCGCCCGCAGCAGGGCATCGAACAGGCGCCGCAGTCCTGCGCGGAACGTCTCCGCATCGGCGCCGAAATTGGGAATCGTCACGGCGACAACGAGTGCGCCAAGGAGCGCCGCCCACACCACAAGCCGTCCAACGGAAAACCATTCGAGCCCCTCCGGCCTGGGCTGTGCTGCAGGACGAGCCAGGAGTGCGAGATAGCCGAGATACCAGGCGGGAAGGCCGATGCCGGCGAGAAAGGCAATCAGAAAGAAGCCGCCCAGGACGCTCGCAAGTCCCGTCGCAGCGACCAGCGCGGCGACCAGTCCTGCGACGTGGTTCCATCCGATCGCTGCAATCAGGATCGGCAAAGCCGACAAGTAGAAGAGGATGATCGAGAACAGCGAGCCGGACGCCACCGACGCAAACAGAAGCGCCGAGGCGGCCCCTGCCACAATCCCGACGAGAATGGTTTGCGCCATCATGAGCTGTCCCGCTCTCCTCGAGCGGTTAGAGACGGAACGTGTCCGCCCCAACCTTGGTGATCTGATCCTGCAAGCGGGCCGCTTCGGGCGCGCTCCAAGAGTGACTTAGCGAATGACGTAGGGCAGCAGTCCGAGGAAGCGTGCGCGTTTGATGGCGCCCGCAAGCTCGCGCTGCTTCTTTGACGATACGGCCGTAATGCGGCTCGGCACGATCTTGCCGCGCTCCGACACGTAGCGCTGAAGGAGTTTCACATCCTTGTAGTCGATCTTCGGCGCGTTCGATCCCGAGAAGGGACAGGTCTTGCGGCGGCGGAAGAAGGGTCGGCGGGTTTGTCCGTTCATTTACTCCTCCACCACTTCGGCGTCGTCCCGTCCGTCCCGGTCGCGCCGGCGGCGCTCGTCGCGATCGCGGTCGCGATCGGCTTTGCGCATCATGGCCGAGGGCCCTTCCTCGAGCTCGTCTACGCGGACGGTGATGTAGCGGAGGATGTCTTCGTTAAGCCGGAGCTGCCGCTCCAATTCGGAGATCGCGGGCGGCGGAGCGTCCACGTTCAAGAGGGTGAAATGCGCCTTGCGGTTCTTCCTCATCCGGTACGTGAGGGACTTGACGCCCCAATACTCGGACTTGGTGATTTTCCCGCCGAGGCCTTCGATGACCCCACGGAAACGTGCGGTCATTTCATCGACTTGCTGCGCCGTGACATCCTGGCGCGCAAGGAAAACGTGCTCGTATAGCGGCATGATCGCCTTTCCCAATAAGTCCAACACGTCCGATCCCGGCGCGAAGCCAGCTCGAGCCCTTCGGGAAAGGCTCGATGCTCGAGTTGCGGAAACACGGGACGACGGGCCAACAGGCCCTGCCGCCAAGGCGGCCGTCCGTTCAGCTCCCGGCCGGGATCGAGCGGAAGCCGGGTTATAAGGAGTCTCGTCTGAAAGGCAAGTTTTACCGACCGGGCCCGGTCACTTTAGCGGCGAATTTGCGGGCAATTTCATTCTTTTCGTCCAGTTCTTTAATGATATCCGCAAGCCTGGCCGCCAGCGCCGCTGCTTCCCGAATGCGGGCAAGCGCCTGCGGATCGCCTTGGGGATTGGCCCGCTGCTGGCGGTGGAGCTCGCCGAGGAGGCGGTCAAGCGTCGTCGTCAGGAGCTGCTGCTTGAATTCGGGGTCGCGGCGCGCGCGCTCGATGGCCGCTTCCGTGATGACTAGGAAATCACTCACAACCCGCGCTCCGGCTGGACGGGGTGAAACCTTAGCAACCAAGCGTTTGCGGCCGGTTACTGTGGCTTGACAGGCGAAGGAGCGCCGTGTCTTAGGGCGGGCGCCTTGGGGGGAGCTGATGTCGATTGCGCTTGTTTTTCCGGGCCAGGGAAGCCAGGCCGTCGGTATGGGCAAAGCCCTCGCGGATCGTTTCGCCGCAGCTCGACTTGTTTTCGATGAAGTAGATGCGGCGCTGGGCGAGAAGCTCTCCGTCCTGATGTGGGAGGGGCCGGCCGACCAGCTCACGCTGACCGAAAACGCACAGCCTGCGCTGATGGCTGTCTCGCTTGCGGCGTTGCGCGTCCTGGAAGCGGAGGCGGGCCTTGTCCTCAAGCGCGACGTCGCCTTCGTCGCCGGCCATTCGCTGGGCGAATACTCGGCTCTCGCGGCCGCTGGCTCTTTCACGATAACGGATGCATCGCGTCTGCTGCGAACCCGCGGGCGCGCGATGCAGGAAGCGGTGCCCGTCGGCGCGGGCGCCATGGCCGCGCTCCTCGGACTTGAATTCGGCGCTGCGGTAGCGGTCGCCGCGGAAGCGGCGCAGGGACAGGTCTGCCAGGCGGCAAACGACAATGGCGGCGGCCAGGTCGTCGTTTCGGGTGATAAGGCGGCGGTCGAGCGCGCCGTCGAGATCGCCAAGACGAAAGGTGCGAAGCGCGCGATGATGCTGCCGGTTTCTGCGCCGTTTCATTCGTCGCTGATGGCCCCGGCGGCCGATGTGATGCGCAAAGCCTTGACCGAGGTCAGCATCAGGTCCCCGGCGGTGCCGCTCGTGGCCAATGTGTTGGCGCAAGCGATAACCGACCCCGCCCAGATCGTGCGCCGGCTCGTGGAGCAGGTGACGGGGACGGTGCGCTGGCGCGAGTCGGTGGCCTTCATGGCGCAATCCGGAGTCACGCAGTTCTATGAAGTGGGCGCCGGCAAGGTTTTGTCAGGGCTCGTCAAGCGAATTGCCGAAGGCGCGGAAGCCGTTGCAATCGGCACGCCCGAAGACGTGGCGGCCTATGTGGCGGCGCGTCAAGGCTGACGGCCAGTTTGGAGAGGATGCATGTTCGATTTAAGCGGCAAGTCGGCTCTTGTCACCGGCGCAAGCGGCGGGATAGGGAACGCCATCGCGCGCGTTCTCCACAAGCAGGGAGCCACCCTCGCCATTTCCGGCACGCGGCGCGAATCGCTGGAGGCGCTCGCTGGCGAGCTTGGTCAGCGCATTCACGTACTGCCCTGCAATCTCTCGGACAAGGAGGAAGTCGAAGCGCTGGTGCCGAAGGCGCAGGAGGCGATGGGGCAACTCGACATCCTGGTGAACAATGCCGGGATTACCCGCGACAACATTTTCGTGCGTCTCCGGGACGAGGACTGGGATCAGGTGATCGCCGTCGATCTGACCGCCGGCTTCCGGCTCGCCCGCGCTGCCGTTCGCGACATGATGCGCCGGCGATACGGGCGCATCATCGGCATCACCTCGGTCGTTGGCGTGACCGGCAATGCGGGGCAGGGCAATTATGCGGCGGCCAAAGCCGGCATGATCGGCATGAGCAAGGCTTTGGCGCACGAGGTTGCCTCCCGCGGCGTGACGGTGAACTGTGTCGCGCCCGGCTTTGTCGAGACGGCGATGACGCAGGCTCTGACCGAGAAGCAGCGTGAAATGATTCTCGCAAGCGTCCCCGCCCGTAAGCTCGGGATGCCGGCTGACATCGCTGCGGCCGTCCTCTTCCTCGCCTCGGACGAGGCCGCCTATGTCACCGGGCAGACCCTGCACGTAAATGGCGGGATGGCGATGATTTGAGGTTCAGCCGTGGGAAAACAGCCCCCTTCGGCGCGCTGGTCAAGGGAAATGAACTATGATAACGCAAACGCGGCCTGGACGGGGCGATCGTGGGGTAGGGGCTCGCATCCGCATTGTCCTCCCGCAACTGGCCTGTACGTTTTGACCACGACACGTGCCGCGTCGAGGTCGCGCGGCCGCACCCACTCAAAGACGAAACGAGGTTGAACGATGAGTGATATTGCCGAGCGGGTTAAGAAGATCGTCGTGGAGCATCTCGGCGTCGAACCGGACAAGGTCACAGAGAAGGCGAGCTTTATCGACGACCTCGGCGCCGACAGTCTCGACACTGTCGAACTGGTCATGGCTTTTGAAGAGGAGTTTGGCTGCGAAATTCCGGACGATGCGGCCGAAACCATCCTCACCGTTGGCGACGCGATCAAGTTCCTCGAAAAGCACGCCAAGAGCTAAGTCCGGTCTGCGCGCCCGACCCGGGGTTCCACGGCAGCGCAATTATCTCTACTTCCATACCAGCACGGCCAGGGAGCCGTTCATGAGACGTGTCGTTGTCACAGGGCTCGGCATGGTGACGCCGCTCGCGTGCGGCGTGGAGCCGACATGGGAGCGGCTGCTTGCCGGCCGAAGCGGCGCACGCAAGGTCGAAAAGTTCGAAGTCTCGGACCTTCCGTGCAAGATCGCCTGCATCATCCCCCGCGGCGACGGTTCGGAGGCGACTTATGATCCCGACCACTGGATGGAGCCGAAAGAGCAGCGCAAGGTCGACGAGTTCATCGTCTACGCCATGTGCGCCGCCACGCAGGCGCTCGAGGATTCCGGCTGGAAACCGCAGAGCGAGGACGAGCGCGCGGCAACAGGGGTCATGATCGGCTCCGGGATCGGCGGCATCGAAGGAATCGCCGAGACGGCGATCACGCTGAAGGAGAAAGGTCCCCGGCGCGTCTCTCCCTTCTTTATTCCCGGACGGCTGATCAATCTTGCGTCGGGCTACGTGTCGATTGCCCACGGCCTGAAAGGACCCAATCATGCCGTGGTCACCGCCTGTTCGACCGGCTCGCATGCGATCGGCGATGCAGCGCGGCTGATTGCGCTCGGCGATGCCGACGTGATGCTGGCCGGCGGGACGGAATCGCCCGTGAACCGTCTTTCGATGGCGGGCTTTGCGGCCTGCCGTGCGCTTTCCACCCATTTCAATGACGAGCCGGCGCGAGCCTCGCGGCCCTACGACAAGGATCGCGATGGCTTTGTCATGGGCGAAGGCGCGGGCGTCGTGGTGCTCGAAGATTACGAGCACGCGAAGCGACGCGGCGCGCGCATCTACGCAGAGGTGATCGGATACGGGCTTTCCGGTGACGCCTATCACATTACCGCGCCGACCGAAGATGGGGACGGCGCTTATCGCTGCATGGCCATGGCCTTGAAGCGAGCGGGCATTGCGCCTTCCGAAATCGACTACATCAACGCGCATGGCACATCGACCCCGCTGGGCGACGAGATCGAGCTCGGCGCCGTGCAGCGGATCGTTGGCAATGCGGCCGGCCACATCGCCATGTCGTCGACAAAATCCTCGATCGGCCATCTATTGGGTGCGGCCGGCGCGGTCGAGGCGATCTTTTGCATGCTCGCGATTCGCGATCAGGTCGTCCCGCCGACCATCAATCTTGATCATCCCTCCGTCGATACTCCGATCGATCTGGTTCCGCACGAGCCGCGCCGGCGCGAGATCAAGGTTGCGCTGTCCAACTCCTTTGGTTTCGGTGGCACGAACGCATCACTCGTATTTCGCCGGCTGGAGGAATAAGAATTCGGTGCGATCCACCCTTTCGCCACAATTCGCATCGAGCTTGCAGGTAAATTGATCATTTACAGCGCGGATCATGCGCGCCACAGAAACAGACCGCGGGGTCAACTCGCGCGCTTCGGTCACTCCGTTGGGGACAGGCGTTAGCGGATGAGTACAGACGGGCAAGACCAGCTTCCCCGAAGTGGTGGTGTGCCTCCGCCTGAACGAACCAACTTGCGGAGTCCACGAACAGCGCTTCAGCCCGAATACATGGCGGAGCCGAAAAGGCGAGCTTCACTTCGCGCCCGCCATCCTTTCATCGTTGTCGGCAATGCCATTCTCACCATTATTCTGGTGCTCGCCGTTCTTGTCGGAATCGGCCTCGCCATCGGCAAGCAGCGTTTCGAGGCGTCCGGTCCGTTGCAGCGTGAGAGGGTCGTGAACATTCCGCGCGGGCTCGGGTTGCGCGATATTGCCGAGCTCTTGCAGCGGGAAGGCGTGATCGAACAGCCTTGGATTTTCGTCGGCGGCGTGCTGGCGCTGAAAGCCCGCGAGGACCTGAAATACGGCGAGTACGCCTTCCAGAAGCAGGCGAGCCTGCGCGAGGTGATCGAAACGATCATCGAAGGCAAGGTCGTCCAGCACCAGCTTACAATCCCGGAAGGATTGACCTCGGAGCAGATCCTGGCGCGCATCGCCGAGTTCGATATCCTCGTCGGCGGCGTGAAAGAGGTGCCGAAAGAAGGCACGCTTCTTCCCGAGACCTATCGTTTCCCCCGGGGCACGCCGCGGGAGCAAGTCATCCAACGCATGCAGCAGGCCCAACGCCGTGTGCTGCAAGAGGTGTGGGAGCGGCGCTCCCCGGATCTTCCGGTCCGCACGCCCGATCAGCTCGTGATCCTGGCCTCGATCCTGGAGAAGGAAACCGGCCGCGCCGACGAGCGCACGCGCGTTGCAGCCGTGTTTGTGAACCGCCTCAAGCAGCGCATGAAGCTGCAATCCGATCCGACGATCATCTATGGACTGGTTGGCGGCAAAGGGACCCTGGGACGGCCGATCATGCGCGCCGAGATCGACCAGCCGACGCCCTACAACACCTATGTGATTGACGGGCTTCCGCCCGGTCCGATCGCCAATCCCGGGCGCGCCGCGCTTGAAGCCGCAGCCAATCCGGCACGCACGCGCGAACTGTTCTTCGTCTCCGACGGCAATGGCGGCCATGTCTTTTCGGAGAATTACGAGCAACACCAGCGTGCCGTCGCACGATTGCGACAGATTGAGCAGCAGCAACGCGATGCTGCAAAAGATGCCGTCGTAAGTCCTTCCCCTCTGAGGCCGACCCCCGCCGCGCCGGCTGCGCCGGGCCGCAACGGCTCTCGCACGCAGATGCCGGTGCAAGGCGCGACGGCGGCGCCCGCGCTGCCCCCGCCATCGCCCCGTTCGTCATTTGCGCCCCAGGGTCCGGGGCCGCGGCCGCAGTGACCTCGTGGCGAGACCGGCCCGCCGCAAGCCCTTATCCATCGCATTTTCTTGCGGCGAACCGGTTCCCACTTCGCCAGAAAATGCTCTAGGGTCCATCCCGAAGTTTCATTGCTGCAGATCGCGATTCGGTTTTCAAGCAGTCCATGGCCTTATCGAGCATGACCGGTTTTGCGCGCGCTGATGGCGCGTGGGGGTCGTATGTCTGGACATGGGAAGTGCGCTCGGTGAATGCCAAGGGCCTTGAGGTGCGGTTCCGCCTCCCGACGGGATGGGAGTTGCTGGAGACGATGCTGCGGACGCAAACCGCGAAATCGCTCAGTCGAGGGACCGTCTCGGCAGTGCTCAATGTCCGCCGTGAAGGCGTGACTCCCACCGTCCGGGTCAATGAGCCGGTACTTGGGGCTGTGATCGCCACCATCGAGGATCTCGGCCGGCGCGTGAAGGCGACTCCGGCCACGCTCGACGGCATCCTGGCGCTGAAGGGGGTGATCGATGTCCTCGAGGACAACGACACGGAGTCCGATCGCCGCGCCGCGGATGCCGGCATCTTGGAAAGCTATTCTCAAGCGCTGGCCAGCCTTGCCACCATGCGCCGGCATGAAGGGGACGCGCTCGCCCGCATTCTGTTAAACCGGATCGCGGATCTCGAAGCCCTGGTCTCCCGCGCCGATTCGACGCCCGGCCGGGCCGTCGATGCTGTCAAGGCGAGGCTCAAGGAGCAAGTCGCGGCGCTGCTCGAAAGCTCGGATCGCTTCGATGCCGATCGCCTGCATCAGGAGGCGCTTCTGCTCGCAGCCAAAGCCGACATACGCGAAGAGCTGGACCGCCTGCATGCGCATCTTTCGCAGGCGCGGCATTTGCTGGAAGGCGGCGGTGCGGTGGGCCGCAAGCTCGACTTCCTGTCGCAAGAGCTCAATCGCGAAGCGAATACGCTTTGCGCCAAGTCCAACGATGTCGAACTGACTCGAATCGGGCTCGAGATGAAGGGTGCGGTCGAGCAGTTTCGCGAGCAAGTGCAGAACCTCGAATGACCGGGCCGGTTGGACAGGAACGCTACGGAAACGGCATTGCCCGCCGCGGGCTGATGTTCGTGCTGTCATCGCCCTCCGGCGCGGGAAAGACGACGTTGTCGCGGATGCTGCTTGAAAACGATCCCGAGGTCGACCTGTCGATCTCGGTCACCACGCGCGCGCCGCGCCCCGGCGAAATCGACGGGCGGCACTATCGCTTCATCCTGCAGCACGAGTTCGACTCCATGGTGAGCAAGGGCGAACTGCTCGAATGGGCGCGCGTTTTCGGCCATTGCTACGGCACCCCGCGCGCGCCGGTTGAGGCAGCCCTTGCGGGCGGGCGCGACATGCTCTTCGACATCGACTGGCAGGGGACGCAGCAGTTGAAGGAAAAGGCACGATCCGATCTCGTCAGCGTTTTTGTTCTTCCTCCGTCGGGAAAAGAGCTCGAGCGGCGCCTGCGCAGCCGCGCGCAGGATTCCGAAAAGGTAATCCGCGAGCGCATGACCAAGGCCGCGGATGAAATGAGCCACTGGGCGGAATACGACTACGTCGTCGTGAACAGCGACCTCGACCGCGCATTCGCCGATGTGCGCGCCGTTATCGCGGCGGAACGGCTGAAGCGGGAGCGTCAGACGGGCCTCTCAGGGCTCGTGCGCAAGCTCCAGGCTCAACTCTGAGCCTTCTCGGTTGCGCGCGCCAACGCGACAAAGCCCTCGACGGAAATGTCTTCCGCTCGCGATGTCGGATCGAGGCCGGCCTTTTCGAGCAAGGCGAAAACGTCGCCTCCGAGACTCTTCAGGCTTTGCCGAAGCATTTTGCGCCGTTGCCCGAAGGCTGCTTCCGTGACCCGCTCGAGCCGGCGTCGGTCGCAGGCAAGCGGATTCTTCCGCGGCAAAAGCTGCACGAGCGACGAGGTGACCTTGGGCGGGGGAACGAAAGCGCTCGGTGCGATATCGAACAGAATCTTCGGCTCGGTCCGCCATTGCGCCAGCACGGCGAGGCGGCCATAGCTCTTCGAGCCGACGCCTGCGACGATGCGCTCGGCGACCTCGCGCTGGAACATGAGGACGAGGCGGTCATACCAGGGCGGCCATGGGTCGAGCGTCAGCCACGAGACGAGCAGAGCCGTCGCGATATTGTACGGAAGGTTGGCGACGATCCGCACGGGGCCGGTCGGCAGGTAGGGTGAAACGTCGACCGACAGCGCGTCTCCTTCGACCAGGGTCAAGCGGCCAGGATAGCGTTCGGCGATTTCACGGAGCGCCTCGATGGCGCGCACGTCGCGTTCAATGGCAATAACATGCTTTGCCCCCAGAGCCAGCAGAGCGCGCGTCAGCCCGCCCGGTCCCGGGCCGATCTCCACGATGACAGCATCGGACAGCGGTTCGGCGGCGCGGGCGATGCGCGCGGTGAGATTGAGATCAAGCAGGAAATTCTGGCCAAGCGACTTGCGAGCGGAAAGACCGTGGCGTCGGATGACCTCGCGCAGCGGCGGAAGGTCGTCTATGCTTGTCATGCGGGGGAAGCTGCAGGCACAGCGGCCGAGAGCCGTCGCGCCAAGCGCAGCGCAGCGATGAAGCTCGAAGGGTCGGCGCGACCGGTTCCGGCAATGTCGAATGCCGTGCCATGATCGGGCGACGTGCGGACAAAGGGGAGGCCGAGCGTCACATTGACGGCGGTTTCGAAGGCAATCGTCTTGATCGGGATCAGCGCCTGATCGTGATACATGGCGAGCGCCGCGTCGTAGGATTTGCGCGCCGCGGCGTGAAACATGGAGTCGGCTGCCAGGGGACCGCGCACGTCGATGCCCTCTTCGCGCAGGCGGGCGATGGCCGGCGCAATGATCGTCCGCTCCTCCGAGCCGATGGTTCCGTCTTCGCCGGCATGCGGGTTGAGAGCCGACACGGCCAACCGCGGGTGCGCAATGCCGAAACGGGAGGATAGATCGCTGGCCACGACCCGCCCGGTTTCCACAATCAGATCCACAGTGATGAGCTTGGATACGCGCGCGAGCGGAACATGAATGGTCACGGGGACGACAGCGAGCTGTTCGCTCCAGAGCATCATCACGGCCCGCGCAGACCGTCCCGTGTGCTCTTGTGCCAGTTTGGCGAGATGCTCGGTCTGCCCGGGACCCTCGAACCCGACCTGATAGAGAGCCGATTTAGCGATCGGATTGGTCACAAGCGCGCTCGCCTGGCCGGACATAACCTGCGCTGCGCCCTGGTTGATTGCTGCGACAGCGACGCGCGCGCCGGCCGCATCGGGAGCGCCAGCGCGGCTGCGAAGTTCCGCCCCGATCTCGACGATAGGAAGCGCGTTGCCGAACCTCGATAGCGCGTTCTCGGGTGGCGTGACGCACATCGGAATGTCGAATCCGAGCTCGCTGGCTCGCGCCGCGAGCGCCGCTGGATCAGCGAGAACGTAGAAAGGGGGAAGTTCGAGCTCCCGCCGGCGCATCCAGCCCGCGAGCGTGATATCGGGCCCGATCCCCGCAGGATCGCCGCACGTCACGGCAAGCGGCCTAGTCATCGCGCACCAGACCGCTGTTGTACTGTTGGGCTTGGTCGAGCACGAGCTTTTCTGAAGACCGAACGCCGCATGCCGGGACCATGCGCTATCTGATCTCGATCATTGCGCTGCGCCGAAGCTCCTGCAGGTAGCGTTTGCTCAGCGCCTGAAAGCGCTCGTTGACGATCTGATCGCGCGCTTCACGCTTTTGCGGCGTGTCCGTGCTGCGCACTTCGTTCTTCGCGCAGATCGCAAAGAGCTCGATTCCCTGCTGGGTGACGTCGGGCGGCGTCAAACGTCCGACCGCGGTCGCATTCAACACCTCTCGCTGCTGGGCGGGAATGTCGACGGACAGGCGAATGACCTGGCTTCGCACGGCGACATCCGGCAGGGTGCGGGCGAGCGCAAGTCCCTCGTCGCAGCTTTGAAAGCGTGATCGGAATCCTTCCGCTTCCCGCAGGCGCGCTTCCACGGCCGATTGGGGTGATCCGCGCGGGACGACGAAAAGGATCGGCCGCAGCCGATATTCGATCGACACTTCGCTCTTCTGGTCAGCCGTCTTGGACTCCAGGGCGGCGACGACGTCGCGTTCTCCGACCTGCAGTGAAGACTGGAATTTGCCGCGCACGATCGACTGCCATGCGATGTCGGAGCGCAACTTCGCCTTGAACGCCGCCCCGGTAAGTCCAGCTTGCGACAACATCTGTTCGAATTGCTGCGGTGAGGCGCCGCTGCGGCTCGCTATCGAGGCGAATGTCGCATCGACTTCGCGGTCGGTGATGTTGATCGTATAGCGCTTGGCGATGCTCAGCTTCAGCTTGTCGTCGATCAGTTCCTCGAGCGCTTCTTGCCGGGTCGGCTGCTTGCGGGAGGATATCTGGATCAGGCGCATGCGATGCTGGACATCGAGCGCCGTGATCGGCTCGCCGTTTACAAGCGCCGCAATCTGCGCCTGCGCAGGCGTACTCGGCAGCACGGCATGGGCCGCGACAACCAACATTGCGAGAGAAGCTGCGCGGACGAGGAAGCGCGCGCGCGCGCCCGAGACCCGCAGCGGCCTATCATTCCTCGCACAATCGGACTTCTCGCATGTCATAGAACTGACCACGGCTTCGCCCGCCTAACTCGCGTCAGCCGCTGAAGCCGGTGCCGCCAAGCGTACGCAGATTGATCTGGAAGAAGAGCTTGTGATCGGTCGTCGTATTGCCGCTATAGCCATGATCGGTGATGTAGTTGACCGATATCGCAAAGCAGTCGTCGATATAGCCGAGCCCGACGCGATATTGATCCAGGTGATTGTCAGTCAGATCGTAGCGTGCGCCTGCGAGGACCGACCAGTTCTGTGTCAGCTTGACGCTTCCGACGGCAAGCACGCCTTCGCGCCGGCTCAGGAAACCGAGCGCCGGCTGTCGGTCATAGTTGCCATAGAGAAGCGACCCCGCCCAGCGATCGAAGTTCGCACGGCCTTCCAGCTCGAAGCGGCGAACGGTGAAGCTGTCCTCGTCGAAACGGAAACGCGAAATCACCGTATAGGTCGAACTCGGCTGATAGGCGAGCCGGGCGACGTAATCCGACCGGGCCGTCTCAAGCCCGCTCTCGATCCCGGTATTCGAAGGCCCGCCATAGGAGAACGAGTTTTTTCCCAACAGCTGATAGGACTGGCCGAAGAGAACGTTGAGGAAGCCCGCCCTGTTGAACTGCGTCGTGTACTGGAGGCCGACATTGGCGCGCGTTCCACCCTCGACCCGATCCCATCCCGAGAACTTGTCCACGCGGAACAGGTTGCTGTCGTCGTAGATCAGGCTTTGGGCGTCTTCGTTCGGCATGCGGCCGATCGCCGACTCGTTCGGGCGCACCACGAGTTGAGCAATCGGTTCGAGAGTCTGTGTCCCCCAGGAATGCACCGCGATGAAGGGATATCGGTATTCGACCCCGGCGGTAGGCATCGCGCGGAACACGGTGTCTTCACCGGTCGGGATGTAGTTTGACACGCCCACGTCCGATTTGATCGACATCACCGCGCTGTCCGTGCGGACCATGGCGAAGGGCGTGAACACCTGTCCGAACGAGTCGGTGATCGATCGCCGCCATTGCGCCTCGGCGGAGAAGCGCGTGTAGGTCCCGGGCACACCCCGAAGCAGGCAATTGGCCGGCACTTTGACGGCGGGATCGGCCGTCAGCGGTTCGCAGGCACTGCCAAGGCGGGCCGCCACGGTAATCGGGTCGAAATCGGCTTCGCGCCGGGAGAGGCTCGTGAGATTGGTCCGGTAGCTGACCTCACCTCCGAAGAGAGGGGTTCCGAACGTATAATTGTAATCGACGACGGGATGAATGATCGGGAGTTGCCGCTGACGATCCGATTCCGAGAAGCCGTAATAATGCACCGTTCGCGCATCGAAATAGCTGCGCTCGCCGCGCCCCGCCAGATAGAGCTGCGAGATGGATTCGTTGGCGCTGGAGCGGAACGGATCGGTACTGCTGTAACTCGGCAGTGCGTCTTCCCCCTTGAGCAGATTGCGCCGGGCGATCGGGTAATCCTGGAGGAAGGTGCGGTCGGACAGCACCATCGCATCCCAGCCCCAGACCCACTTCGATGACAGGTCGAACCTGCCGGACGTGCCGATCACGCCTCGCTCTTCGCGGAAGCCCGGCGTCACGGTGCCGTCCGAACGCCCAAAGGCGTCCTTGTCTTGCTGGACGATGCCGGCGGCGCGGATCGTGTAAGCACCGTTGATCAGCCGCTGACGCCATTCGGCCTGCATCATGGGCCCTTGGCGCGTGGTGATCGTCGGCGTCAGCGTGATGTCGTAGTCCGGCGCCAGCGCCCAATAGTAGGGAACCCCGGCGGCAAAGCCGTACTTGTTCGCGTAGCTCCCCTCCGGCATCAGGAACCCGCTCTTGCGCTTCACGGTCGGGTCGGGGGCCGAGAAGTACGGCAGCCAGGCGATCGGCATGCCGAACAGCTCGAGGCGCGCGTCCTCGAAGTAGACCATTTTCTCCGCTTCGTTGTGGATGATCCGCGCCGCCTTCACCTGCCAAGTGGGCGGCTTGCGGGGGTCATCCTTGCAGGCCTCGCAGGCAGTATAGACGCCGCTCTGGAAAATCGTCGTCGTGCCGGCCGTGCGCTCCGCGCGCTTTGCGGCAAAGCGGGTCTTATCCGGAGCATCGAGGCGCAAGGAATCGACGAACCCGTCCCGGTAATCGTCGCTCAAGTCGAGAATATCCGCATAGACGATCTTGCCGTCCGGCTCGGTCAGCCGAACATTGCCTTCGGCCCGCAGCCGTTTCGTCTTGCGGTCGTAGACGACCTTGTCAGCCTCCAGCGACGAGCCGGAATAGTAGGTTTGTACCTTGCCGACCGCCGACACGCGATCGTTGTTGTAGTCGTAATGGATCTCGTCGGCGCGCACGAGCATCTGCTCGTCGCCCTTGGCGGTCTGACGCCGCGTCGCAAGATTGGATGCGGATGACTTCACCTTGGTCTTCGGCGCCGTCATCCAACTGTCGCCGTGAAGGCTTTGACTTGCAGCAGGCGTAACGGCACACAGCATCGCACCGAGTGCGATGCCGACGATCCCGTGCCGAACATGGCCATACCGGACGCGTCCGCCCATGGCGGAGCGAGCGGTGGTCATGATGGCCATCACCCGTCCTCCTGGTACAGAAGAGTTACAAAGCCCGTCAGCCCGCCGAACAGGACCGGGATCCAAGCCGCTGCCGCTGGATGCATCAGCTCAGCCTTGCTCAGATCTTCGGTCACCTTGGACAGTACATAAAGCAGAAACCCGGCCAGAACGCCACTCAAAACCGTCCGCGATGCACCGCCAAAGCGGAAAAAATGCAAACTAACTGAGGCAGCTAGCAAGACCATCGCCCCGAGCAGCAGCGGACGGGCGAGGAGCAAATGGTACTGCAATTTGTAACCCGCGGCGGCCAATCCGGCTTGCTCGGCGAGGGCGATGTAGGCGGGCAGTTCCCAGAACGAGACGGTCTCCGGGGTGGCGAAGTTTTCCCGCACCTGTTCGGGTGTCAGATGCGTCGCCAGTTGCATCGTCTCCTCCCGCCTGACCTGGGCACCGGCGGCGTAGATTCGGGCCTGCTCGAGACGCCAGTAGCCGGATTCGAGCGTGGCGTTGACCGCTTCCACGCGGTCGACGAACCGGCCGTTGGAATCAAAATTGAAGACCGTAACGCCATCCAGCTGAACGCCCTGGGCGCGGCTTGCGCTGGCATTGATGATGGACTGTCCGTCGGTGCTGCGCTGGCGGACCCAGAACCCCGTGCCGAGCTGCTGCAAGGCGGAGCGTTGCCCGCCGAACATTTCGGCTTCGAGCCGTTTGGATCGCTCGCGCAGCGCCGACGAAACGGGATTGTAGACCGTGGTTGCGAACACGCCGAATGCGAGCGCCATGAGGACCGCCGGGGCCACGAACTGCCAGGCTGACATTCCGGACGCCCGCGCGATCACGAGTTCGAGGCGGCGGGAGAGGTTGAGATAGCACGCCATCGTGCCGACGAGCACGGCAAAGGGCATGATGCGTTCGGTGGCTTGCGGGACGCGGAAAAGGGAAATCTCCGCAACCAGCAGAGCCGAAACTTGCGGCAGATCGCCGGTCCGTCGCGTCATCTCGACGTAATCGACAAGCACGACGAGTGCGAACACCCCAATGAAAACGGCCAGGGTGGCGCTTGCGAAATGTCGGGCGAAGTAGACGCCGAGCGTCAATCTCGTCATCGCCGCCTCATGCCGGCACCCTGCGTCGGGCGAATCGCTTGACCAAAGCCTCGAGCGTCTGCGTCGGCGCCGTCGGCGGTTGCAGGCTCTTGCCCCTCCAGATTGCGAGCGCGCCAAATCCCATGGCCGCGGCCATGACGCCATAGAGGACGAACAGCGCCGCGGAGGTCTGCACCGAAAAAATGATAAGTCCAAACCCGGCAAGCCGAAGCCCGATCACGGTCACGACTGTCATCGCCAGCAGCATGTTGCGGGTCTGACGCGTCGTCGTGGGAATCCCCAGGAACGCATAGGCGATCACGATGAAGGCGACCGGGTAGAGCGGCGTGACGATCCGATCATTGAGTTCGGCGCGCAACTGGCCCGATTGTGCGCGCACGCGCGGGTCACGCGGGTCGGGGGACATCAATTCCCAGAGGTAGCGCTCCCGGAACGAAATCGAGCGTGTGTCGGCGCTGGCCGCCGCCGTGAACTGCGACAGGTCGAACACGTTGCGGTCGAAAATGACGATGGCCGGATCGCGTGCCCCGGCTTCTTGCCGCTGGATGCTACCGCTCCCCATAACGAGGAAAGTGCCTTTTGCGCTCTCGACGATTTCGCCTTGCTCGGCGATCAGGGTTGCACGTTCTTTCGGATTTCGCCGGTCGTCAATGAAAATGCCGGCCAGCCGTCCGTCCGTGCGGCGCTCGCGAATGTGGATGGTCAGGCCGTTTTCGATGGTCGTGAATCGACCGGGCTGCACGAGATTGGTCACGAGATCGGCGCGCACTTTCGCCGCCCAGCTGCGCAACTCGCGCAGTCCTTTCGGCGCGACATAGATGCTGATGGCTCCGACGAGAATCGAAACGAGCACGGCGACCGCCACGAAGGGAACGAACAAGCGGACCGGCGACAGTCCGGCTGCGTTCATCACGACGATCTCGGAATCGGTACTCAGCTTGTTGAGGACATGCACGGCCGCAATCACGAGAGCCAGCGGAGCAATGATCAGAACGAGGACCGGAATCAGCAGCCCCGTCATGCCGACGAAGACAAGGATCGTTTGACCCTGGTTGGTCATCAGGTCGATCTCGCGGAGCGCCTGGGTTACCCAGATGAACGCCGTCAGGGTGACGAGCACCACCAAGAAGGCGCTGAGCGTCGCCCGGATAATGTACCGGTCAATCGCGTGCATCGGTTCCCCGCCGGGCGCCCGGCCCCACCCGAGGCCGGCCCTTGGCCCGCTCCCGTAGGTTCCCTCTTAAATCGACTCGATGGCAGGAGCGGGGCAGGATATCGCCAGTCCCCGATTGTTCTTGTATGGAGGAGGCGTCGCGCCCGCGGTGCCGGCGCCTGATTTCCTTGAAACGAGGACTTCTCATGGCCGATACGGTCAAGCTCGGATTCGCTCCTATCGCAGCGCCGCGCAAGGGCGTTCTTGTTGTGTTCACGGATGAGGATTTTCGGTTCGGAGCGCAGACGCGCAAGGCGCTCGGGCGTGCGCAGGCCCTTATCAGCCTGGCAGGCAAGGCGGACGGCTTTTCCGGCAAATCGGGGTCAGCGCTCGAACTCGTGGCGCCCGAGGCGCTGCGTGGCCTCTCCCGCCTGATCGTCATGGGAGTCGGAAAGGCCGCCGACCTGAAAGCAGCGGATTTCGTCAAGCTTGGCGCGCTAGCCATGGGCCGACTGCCGCCCAGGGCCGAGGCGGCGACAATCCTGGCCGATCTTCCCGCCGGGGCGATGAAGCCCGAACAGGCCGCGGATCTTGCAGCCGGATGCGAGCTTCGCGCCTACAGCTTCGATCTCTACAAGACCAAACGGAAGGAAGGCGAGGACAAGTCGCGCAACGTCCAGGTCACGGTCGGAACGACCGAACCGGCCGCCGCGCGCAAGGCTTGGGCCAGCCGCGAGAGCGTGGTTGATGGTGTCAAGCTCGCGCGCAACCTCGTCAACGAGCCGCCGAACGTGCTCTTTCCGGCCGAATTTGCCCGCCGCGCGACTGCCCTCAAGCGGCTTGGCGTCAAGGTCGAGGTGCTCGACGAAAGGGCGATGAAGCGGCTCGGTATGCGCGCGTTGCTCGGCGTCGGGCAGGGGTCCGATCACGAGAGCCGGGTCGTTGTGATGCGCTGGGATGGCGGACGGCGCGGAACGGCGCCGCTGGCTTTCATCGGCAAAGGCGTCACCTTCGACACCGGCGGCATCTCCATCAAGCCGGCGCAGAATATGGAGGATATGAAGGGTGACATGGCCGGGGCGGCTTGCGTAGTTGGCCTCATGCATGCGCTGGCCGCGCGCCGGGCCAAGGTCAATGCGGTCGGGTTGATCGGGCTGGTCGAAAACATGCCCTCGGGCAAGGCGCAGCGGCCGGGCGACATCGTCGCCTCGATGTCCGGCCAGACCATTGAGATCATCAACACGGACGCGGAAGGCCGCCTTGTGCTGGCCGATGTGCTGCATTACGCGAATACGCGCTTCAAGCCGCAATTCATGATCGACCTGGCGACACTGACCGGCGCGATCATCGTCGCGCTCGGTCACGAATATGCGGGTCTCTTCAGCAATGACGACAAGCTGACCGAGCGGCTCGTCAAGGCGGGTGAGGTGACCGGTGAGCGCGTATGGCGGCTTCCACTCGGCCCGGAATATGACAAGCTGATCGACTCGAAGTTCGCCGACATGAAGAACACAGGCGGGCGGCACGGCGGCTCGATCACGGCGGCGCAGTTTCTGCAACGGTTCGTTGGCAAAACGCCGTGGGCGCATCTCGACATCGCCGGAACAGGCATGGGCGCGCCGCAAACGGACCTCAACAAAAGCTGGGGTTCGGGATTTGGCGTCCGGCTGCTCGATCGGCTGGTGGCGGACCATTACGAGCGATAAACACGCAGCGGCATGGCCGAAGTCCTTTTTTATCACCTGCAGGGCCAAAAGCTCGAAACCGTGCTGCCGCCCCTGCTGACAAAAACGCTCGAGCGGGGCTGGCGAGCTGTCTTGCAGGCGGCGAGCGATGAGCGCGTCGAGGCGCTCGACGCCTATCTTTGGACGTTTCGCGAGGACAGCTTCCTGCCGCACGGGACCTATCGCGAGCGCGATGTCGCCTCGCAACCGATCGTGCTCACCATCAACGACGCCAATCCCAACAACGCCCATGTGCGTTTCTTGATCGACGGCGCACCGCTCCCACAGGAGAGCGCCGCCTATGAACGGATCGTGATGATCTTCGACGGCGACGATGCGGGTGCCGTGGCGGAGGCGCGCTTGCGCTGGGCGGAGGCGAAGACGGCGGGGCACGCCGTGACCTATTGGCAGGCCGATGCGGAAGGCCGCTGGGAGCGCAAAGCCTAGTGCTCGCGTGTTTCGGAGCGCATTTCCTAAGAGTCTGTCCGGGAACATCAAGCTGGATTACAAAGTTTTCGGAGCATGAGGCGGATTGATGCGAGGCGCAAGAACGCGAGCGCCTTGCGATTGAGGTTCTCCCAATCCTTGGCGAG
>JALHLQ010000033.1 GCA_022844485.1 Xanthobacteraceae bacterium | reverse complement strand
GCTTCTCGGCTAAATCGAAAACAGTAAGGCTCATGGTGGCGGCTCCGAATCAACCCCACCCAGGGAATCAGACTTCCCGCAAGGAGCAAACCGCCGTTAACCCGAGTTCGGAGCCCTGGCGCCTCGGCCGGCAGCTTGAGCTTCATCCGGGCGGGAGTTACATAACGAGCCCGTCGCGGGCGTGCCCGCGCCGGGCGCGCCCAGGACGATCTCCGATCTCCGCTTCGATGAATCGGAAACCGTTCTAGAATGGGTTGTGTTGGCGCATTGCCGTTCGGCGAACCGGTTCGCGCTTCGCCGGACAGGCCCCTGGGAGAGGTGGCTGAGTGGTTGAAAGCACCGCACTCGAAATGCGGCATAGGGGCAACCCTATCGGGGGTTCGAATCCCTCCCTCTCCGCCAGGCCTGCCGCGCGCGACCAACATTCTCCGAGCCGTACTCGACCTGCTCAAGAGCACAATAACGGCGGGCCTTCGCGGCAAAACCTTCGGACTGCGCTGACCTTGCCGGAGTCCGAAATTCTCTCTCTGGGACGATTTCTCTCCAAACCGCCGGACTTCGCCGATTTAGTACGGTTCTTGTAGTCCATTGAAATTGACCGCTTTTTGCTCGCACTCACCTCCGTACTGTTCGCGAGAAGTCTCGGAATGGGAAATAGAGAATGCAAACACGTCAATTGATTTTGCAGGCTTTTTCGGAGCTGCAGTGCGGATCCCAAGTGCGGAGTCGGAGCGCAACAGCGCTAAACTTTGCGGAGTTCATATCGGATTGTCGTTTCGGTCCTTGGGATGTGCTTAGCTGTGCATAGTTAGGCTCAGGGCCGCTGACTTCTGTCGGAATCGACGGCCAGATTGCGTCACGATTACAGTGCTGGCGCTATCCGACCGACTTATGCTGTAGATGCGCTCAGTGTAATCAACTTCGGCGCGCCTTGGGCCGGCCTCCAGCTGAGGGGTCAGTGTAGAAGGACGGACATGGCATGAGCAGCCATCATCGAGGTCGAAGCGACGCCTGAATGCAGACTGGCACGCGGCCAATCCGATGCCCAAGCGCGCGATGCGCTGCAAGGGCTGGGTGCCAAAGAAGCCGCCGATCGCCTGACGAAGCACGGCGCCAATCAGCTTGAGGAGCCAGGACGGCGACGTCTTCTGTTCAATCTCGCCAAGCGCTTCTCTAACCCCCTCGTCCTGATCCTACTGTTTGCTGCTGGCATCGCGGCGCTCACCCACGAGCGCGCGAGCTTTCTCATCATCATCGCGATTGTCGTCCTGTCGATTGTCATCGACTTTGTGCAGGAGCACCGCGCCGAGACTGCGGCCGAGGTGCTCCGAAAGCGTGTGGCGCTACGGGTAACCACGATACGAGACGGCGCCGCGCACGAGATTCCGGCAGCGGAACTCGTCCCGGGCGATGTGGTGCTGCTCTCCGCAGGTGACCTCGTCCCTGCGGACTGCCGGCTGATCGAATCCCGCGACCTTTTTGTTAACGAGGCGCTGCTGACTGGGGAGCCTTATCCCGCCGAGAAGCATGCCGATGTCTTCGGCAATGGAGATGACCCGACACCCGCCAACGGCGTCTTTATGGGGAGCTCGGTGGTCAGCGGCACCGCCCGGGCGCTGGTCGTGGCGACAGGCCGGTCGACCAGGATCGGCGCGATTGCTGGGGCGCTAAGCCGGGAGCCGCCGCCCACTGCCTTCACCCTCGGCATCCGCCGCTTCGGCATGCTGCTCGTGCGGCTCACCGTGCTGCTCGTTCTGTTCGTGCTGCTGATCAACCTCCTGTTCGAGCGGCCGCTGTTGGAATCTTTCCTATTTGCGCTGGCACTCGCCGTCGGGCTCACGCCAGAACTCCTGCCGATGATCGTCTCGGTGACGCTGGCGCACGGTGCGGTGCGCATGGCGCGCGAGCGGGTGATCGTGAAAAGACTATCGGCCATCCATGACCTCGGCAGCATGGATATCCTGTGCAGTGACAAGACCGGCACCCTGACGGAGGGACGAATCAAGCTCATTCGCGAGGTCGACCTCTCGGGCGAGGAAAGCGGTGACATCCTCACTTGGGCGCACGTCAATGCCGCCTTCGAGACTGGCCTCAAAAGCCCGCTCGACGATGCGATCATGGAGGCGGCGCCGGAGGACCTCTCGGACTGGCGCAAGATCGACGAGGTGCCGTTTGACTTCGAGCGGCGGCGCGTATCGGTGCTCGCCGAGCGAGATGGCCGCCGCTTTCTCATCGTCAAGGGCGCCCCGGAGGACGTGCTGAGCCACTCCTCGAGCTGGCAGGCAGCCGCTGTCGATGGTGCAAAACCACTCAATGACGAAGCGGTAGCGACAGCTCGCACCACATTGGCGCAGCTTGGCGATGAGGGCTTCCGCGTTTTGGGCGTCGCTTGGCGCGAGGTCGAGCCGGATCGGGGCCATGCCAACATCAGCGACGAGAGCGAGCTCACCTTCGCAGGGTTTGCCGCCTTCCTCGATCCGCCCAAGGAAAGCGCGCGGCCCGCCCTGGCGGCGCTGGCCGAGCTCGGCGTGGCAGTCAAGATCGTCAGCGGCGACAATGAGCGAGTGACGCGTCACGTCTGCGCGACACTCGGGGTTCCCGTAGGTGGCGTCATCAACGGCCCAGAGCTTGCCGAGCTGACAGACGAGGCGCTGGCGGCGAGGCTCTCCGACACCACCCTGTTCTGCCGCGTTTCGCCGCCCCAAAAGGCGAGAATCATCCGCGCCCTGCGCCGTCAGGGTCATGTCGTTGGCTATCTCGGCGACGGCATCAATGACGCGCCGTCGCTGCAGGCAGCCGATGTCGGCCTGTCGGTCGAGGGCGCGGTCGATGTCGCGAGAGAGGCGGCTGCGATCATCCTGCTGAAGCATGACCTCGTGGTGCTCGCCGAGGGCGTGCGCGAGGGGCGACGGACCTTCGCGAACATCATGAAATACGTAATGATGGGGACGAGCTCTAACTTCGGCAACATGTTCTCGATGGCCGGCGCCGTGCTCATCCTGCCGTTCCTTCCGATGCTCCCGGTGCAGATCTTGCTTAACAACCTGCTCTACGACATCTCGGAGATCGCCATCCCGCTCGATCATGTCGACGAGGATATCATCACTCGACCGCGCCACTGGGACATGGGTTTCGTTCGCGAGTTCATGCTGGTCCTCGGGCCAGTGAGTTCGCTGTTCGACTTCATCGCCTTTGGTCTCCTCCTCTGGGTCTTCCATGCGGGCGAATCCCTGTTCCAGACCGGCTGGTTCGTCATGTCGCTGGCCAGCCAGGTACTGGTCATTTTCTTGATCCGCACCCGCCTGCGGCCGTGGTCCAGCCGGCCGCACCCGGCGCTCATTGCGAGCGCACTTGGAGTGGTGGCACTGGCCGTCCTGCTCCCTTTCACCCTTCTCGCGCCCTGGTTCGGCTTCCTGCCGCTGCCGCTTGACGTATTCCTCGCACTTGCCGCAGTCGTCGTCGTCTATCTTTTCACGGTTGAGCACGTGAAACGATGGCTCCTCGGGAGGCATCCATAGTCCGATGGATAGTGGGGAAACCTCCGCACTTCGTTGGCAGCTCAGTTGTCCGCGGCGTCAAGCGAGCGGCCTCAACATTCTCTGGCAGAGAGAATTCGTCTTCGCTAAACCAAACCATTGAAATTACAAGCGCCGAGTATCGAAACCGTACCGAGAGTCCGAATCCCATCTTGGCCGCCACGGACTGAGGGTCCGTACCGGACACACAGGTTACGTTTCATACCGGAGATATGGGTAACACTTTTGGGCCGAACGGATTGCCGATCGGCTCGAGCCTGCATGGTTCGTCGTCGCTCACGTTTCATGCGCGTGATCGCGGGACAAGCCAGCATTGCCGGCGTCATGATTTTTGCTTAGCCGCCGGGATCGCGCCCGTCTCCTTGAGCACCTCGTTGGCGGCCTTGAAGGCGTCGAGACCCGCGGGAATCCCGCAATAGATCGTCGCGTGCAGCAGCACTTCCTTGATCTCCTCGACGGTGACGCCATTGTTGAGCGCGCCGCGGACGTGAAGCTTGATCTCCGGCGTGCGGTTGAGGGCGGTGAGCATCGCCAGATTGAGCATGCTGCGCGTCTTGCGGTCGAGCCCCGGGCGCGACCAGGCATAGCCCCAGCACCACTCCGTGGTGATGCGCTGAAAGGCCATGGTGAATTCATTGGCAGCCGCAATCGAGCCGTCGACATAGGACGCACCCAGAACGTCGCGGCGCAAGGCAAGCCCGCGCTCGAAAAGGTCCTCCAGCGTGTCGTCTTTGGCTTCGGTCATGTCGTCCTCCTGTCTTGATGGTTCAGCGTTTCGGGTCGGCATCGAGGCGCACGATCCAATTTTCGAGACCGGACTTTGCCGCCGGATAGCGCGCGAGCACTTTCGGGTCGTGGCCCGGGATGACATGCGCCGGCGAATGCGCGAGCTTTTTCAGCGCCTCATATCCCTCGAGCACGTCGCCGACATGATAGACGATCGGAAAAACACGGCCCTCCTCGACATGCTCATAAAGATGCGCCGCGTCGGAGGCGAGCACCACGGGGCCGCGCCGCGTTTGCACGCGCACGCATTGCAGTCCCCTCGAGTGTCCGCCGAGGCGGTGGAGCGTGATGCCCGGCGCGATCTCCCCGGCGCCGTCGTGGAATCTGACGCGGCCGGCGAAGACCTTGCGCACCATCGCGACTACGTCCTCGGCTTCGAACGGCAGGCGCAGATGACCATGGGCCATGCAGCGGCCGGTGGCATAGGCCATTTCGAGATCCTGCAGATGATAGCGCGCGCGGGGAAACAGGCCGTAATTGCCGGCATGGTCGTAATGGAGATGCGTGACGATGACGTTCTCCACCTGATCGGGGTCGATGCCGATCGCCTTCAGCCCGTTGCCGACCGGCTTGACGATCTGCCGCTGGCGCTTGCCGGCCATGGCCTCGTCGAATCCGGTATCGACGATGAACGGGCCGCCGGGGCCGACGATCGCCCAGACGTAGAAGTCGAGCGGCTGCAGCAGGTCGTGCGCGTCGCCGCCGATGAAATTCTCCGATGCTTTCCGGTCATGATGTGCATAGCGGATCGCGTAGACCTCGTAGAGCGCCTCGGCATTCATGATTTCCCTTTCACTTCGACCCCGGCCCAGGCCTCGACCGTGCGCACGATTTCCGTGATGTCGGTGCCGCGCCCCTGCGTCGCTTCGGTGAGCGCCAGCAATTGCTTGACGGCGGTGCCCACCATCATCGGCACACCGAGCGACTCGGCTGTCTCCAGCGCCAGGCGGACGTCCTTGTGGAGAAGCTCGGTCGCGAAGCCGAAATCGAAGCGGCGCGGCAGGACGCAGCGCGGGAATTTGTCTTCGGTCGCCGTGTTGCGGCCGCTTCCGGCATTGACGACGGCGATCATCGTGTCGGCATCGAGCCCGGCTTTGGCGCCCAGCACCAGCGCCTCGGAGGTCATGCAGATCGCGCTCGCCGACAGGATGTTGTTCACGAGCTTCATCGTCTGTCCCATGCCGGGCTTTTCGCCGATCCAGAAGAATTTTCCGATCACCTCGATCACCGGCCGCAAACGTTCCGCCAGCGGCTTTGGACAGGCGACCATCACCGCGAGCGTGCCTTTTTCCGCGCCGGCAGGGCCGCCGCTCACAGGCGCGTCGACCGCGGCGATGCCCTTGCGGGCGAGCGCGTCGGCAATCTCGGCCGCGACGCGCGGGCCGGTCGTCGACAGGTCGATGAAGGTTTTCGCTTCGGCTCCGGCGATCACGCCGACATCGGAGAGGGCGACGGCACGGACAATGTCGGGCGTCGGCAAGCTGACCAGCACGGTCTCGGCCTGCGAGGCCACCTCGGCCGGCGAGGCCGCGCGCACCGCGCCGCGCTGCTCGAGCCGCGCCATCGCCGTCTCATTCGTATCGTAGATCGACAAGGCGTAGCCGGCCTCCAGCAAACGGCCCGCCATGTGGCTGCCCATTCGGCCCACGCCGATGAATCCAAGCCGCCGTTCAGCCATGACGACACGCCCCCCAGCCGTGGCTTCGCGCGAGTATAGCCGTGAACGGCAGGGGACTGACAATGTCCAGGTTCCGCGCGGCGCGCCGCGCGGTCATGCACCGGCTGCGCGGCTCCAGCTTGCCACCGGCGCCATCACGCGGAAAGCAAAACTGCGGAACCGGTCGGGAACTCCGCGTTGCCCACTTGCGCGCTGAACTCTGGTCCATTCTCATGCGGCAGCCGGGCGCACAGGTCGAGCGCGCTCGATGCGTCGCCGTCGTTTCGGAGAATGCAGGGCCTCCCACAGATCATTGCGGCGTTGCACGTTAAGCCAGAAATCTGCGCTGTTGCCGAATACGCGCGCCAGTATCAAAGCAGTATCAGCGGTTATTGCGCGCCGTTCATTGCACAGTTCGTTGACGTGCTTGCGCTGCACGCCCATCGCTTCCGCCAAGGCCGCTTGCGTCAGACCCATCGGTTCCATGAACTCTTCGATCAGAATTTCGCCAACGCTTGCCGGCTTGCGCTTCGTTATCAACATGGATCACCTCACCGATAACTATGGTCGTCCAGATAGACGCTCGTCGCTTCACCTCGACCGCCATCCCACTGGAAGACAAGCCGCCATTGTTTGTTGACACGGATCGAATGGAAGCCCGCCAGATTGCCGTGCAGCTTTTCGAAATGGTTGCTGGGCGGCACCCGTAAGTCCTGATCCGTCGCTGCATCGTCGATCATTTGGATTTTGCGGAATAGGCGGCTTTCGAGATCGGATGGGATTCTTTTCGATCGAACGTCGCCGAGGAAGAAATCGCGCAGCCAGTCATCTCGAAAGCTCACGATCATTCCGCAGCTCCCTTGCGTTTCAATGTACCACCCCTAGGTACAAATGACCAGACCGGCGCCAAGCTGCCGCAAGTACCTTTAAAGCCCGCAGTCCGCGCGACAGCAGGTCAAGGCCGTCAGCCGCGAAGCGGGGCGCCTAGCGCCAGCCTTGACCGGGGTTGGTTGGTCCGGCCCGCCGCTCAACCCCAAGCAGACAGGGCTTGAAACAGGCGTGGTGCTTTGGTCGGGAATTCGGCCTTCCGCGCGCGCGGTCATGCGCCGGCTGCGCGGCTCCAGGGGCCCATGCGGGCGCCGCGCGGCATCGCATCGCGCACCATCAGCATTTCGCCCAGCGTTTCAGGGGTGACGAGGCCGACCAGTTTTCCGAACGGATCGACCACCGCCACGGCGGGCGCCGATTTCTCCTGCAAGAGCTTGAACGCGTCCTCGAGGCGCGTGCGCTGGCCGATGGCCGGAATGTCGACCGTCATCGCCTCGGCGACACGCGCGTCCGGGCCGAGTTGCTTGAGGGCGCGGATCAATTCCCCCTTGCCGAGAAGCCCGATCAGCTTGCCGTCGGCGTCGACGACGGGAAACTCGCCCTGGCTGGTGCGGAACAAGGTATCGACCGCCTCGTCGATCTGCGCGGTCGGGGCGAGCGTGGCGAATTGGGTGATCATCGCATCGCGCACCGGCACATCGCGCGACATCAGCCGCAAGGCGACGACCTGCGCCTCCGAGCCGGCGGCGAGATAGACGAAGATGGCGATGAAAATCAGCAGCGGATTGAACAGCAGCCCGATGAAGCCGAGCGCAAACGCGGTCCATTGGCCGATGCTTGCCGCAAGCTCGGTCGCGCGGCCCATGCCCAGACGCGCGGCGAGGGCGGCGCGCAGAATGCGCCCGCCGTCCATCGGAAAGGCCGGGATCATGTTGAAGGCGGCGATGAAGAGGTTCACAACCGCAAGCCGATCGATCATCGAGACCTGGGCGTTTTCCACCGCGCTCAAGTGGCGCGGATCGACACTCGCACCAACAACGACGACGAGAAGCAGCGCGATGGCGACATTCACCAAAGGTCCGGCGATGGCGATCAGGAACTCTTCGCGCGGAACCTCGGGGATGCGCTCCAGCCGCGCGACGCCGCCGATCGGCAGCAGCGTGACATCCGGCGTCGCGACGCCGAAGGCGCGAGCGGTGAAGATGTGGCCGAATTCGTGGGCGAGCACGCAGAGAAACAAGAGAACCAGAAACACCAGGCCGGACCAGGCTTCCGCCGGCCCGCCGGAAATGTAGCTGGCCACGAAAATCCAGGCGAGAAACAGAAGAAAAGTAATGTGCAGGCGGACCTCCGTTCCGGCGATCCTGCCCACATTGATGGACCACAGCATTGAGGCCTCGATTGTTCCAGTTATCAGTCAGACATCTGTCAATCAGGTAGGCATCCGGCGAGAGATGCGCCATCGCGCGGCGCCAAAGGCCGCCCGCACCGACAACGCCGATATCGGGGCAACGTTCTCCGCCGGTATGGCCTTCCTATCATGAGTCGGCGCCGGCTGCGTCCAGAACTCCCGCCATGCCGGCGTTCCATGTCCCTCCCGGGCTGGTAACCCTCCAAGGTGAACCGGCTCGCGCAAAGCCTTGCGATTTGGCAAGCTGCCCCGGAACATAGGTGCAAAGTCGTCGATTCCCGCTTAAGTGATTGGCAGTAATCGGCCTATCGACCGCGCCGGAAAGCCAGACCAGAGACGCTCATGACCGTGCCGCTGAAAGCCATGGAGACCGACATCGCCGCCACGATGCGCGGCATCGGCCAGCGCGCGCGTGCCGCGGCGCGCGTCCTTGCGCTTGCGCCCACGACGAAGAAAAACGACGCGCTGGATGCAATGGCCAAGGCCATTCGCACGCATGCAAGGAATATCCTGGCGGCGAATGCCGAGGATGTGGCCGAAGCCGAACGCGCCGGAGCGACCGCCGCCCTCCTCGATCGCCTGACCTTGACCGAGGCGCGCATCGAGGCGATGGCCGCCGGCCTCGAGGCCGTGCGTGCATTGCCCGATCCGGTCGGCTCGGTGACGGAGTGCTGGACGCGGCCGAACGGCATGACGATCGAGCGCGTGCGTGTGCCGCTTGGCGTCATCGGCGTCATCTATGAGAGCCGGCCGAATGTGACGGCGGACGCCGGCGCGCTGTGCCTGAAATCCGGCAACGCGGTGATCCTGCGCGGCGGCTCGGACAGCTTCCGATCGTCCGTCGCCATCCATGCCGCGCTGGCCGAAGGTCTGAACACGGCCGGCTTGCCGGAGGATGCGATCCAGTTCGTGCCGACGCGCGACCGCGCCGCCGTCGGCTTGATGCTCGCCGGGCTCGACGGCCATCTCGACGTCATCGTGCCGCGCGGTGGCAAGGGACTTGTCGCGCGCGTGCAGGCGGAAGCGCGCGTGCCGGTGTTCGCGCATCTCGACGGCAACTGCCATGTCTATGTCGACAAGGCGGCCGACCTCGCGATGGCGAAAGCCATCCTCTTCAACGCCAAAATGCGCCGCACCGGCGTCTGCGGGGCGGCGGAAACGCTGCTTGTGGATCGCGCAGTCGCGGCCACGCATCTGCAGCCGCTCGTCGCCATGCTGCTCGAGGCCGGCTGCGAAGTGCGCGGCGATGCGGATACCCAACGTGCGGATGCGCGGGTGAAGGCGGCGAGCGAAGAGGATTGGAACACCGAATTCCTCGACGCCATCATCGCCGCCAAGGTCGTGGACGGCGTCGATGAGGCGATCGCGCATATCGGGCGCCACGGTTCGCACCATACCGATGCAATCGTCACTGCCGACCAGAACGCGGCGGAGAAATTCCTGGCCGAAGTCGATTCCGCGATCGTCCTCCACAACGCCTCCACCCAATTCGCCGATGGCGGCGAATTTGGCTTCGGGGCGGAAATCGGCATCGCCACGGGGCGCATGCATGCGCGCGGCCCCGTCGGCCTCGAACAGCTCTGCACCTTCAAGTACCGCGTGCGCGGCACCGGGCAGACCCGGCCGTGACCTTGCTCGGGACGCTGCCACCGCCGTATCGCGGGAGGGTCGGAGAAGGGGAGGTGGCCATTCCGTCCAGCGCGGCTGAAGAGCCTCCGCCCGCGACCCCATCGCGTATGCGTCAAGGGCGTGACATTTTTGGGACAGGCTCGGCGATGCGCATGCCGTCCCATGCGCGCGGCATGCGGATCGGGCTGCTCGGCGGTTCGTTCAATCCCGCGCACGCGGCGCACCGGCAGATCAGCCTTTTTGCTCTCAAACGCCTGGGGCTTGACCGCATCTGGTGGCTGGTTACGCCCGGCAATCCTCTCAAGACTACGTCCGTGCTCCCGCCGGTCGCGCAGCGCGTGGCGGCGGCGCAAGCGCTCGCCCGGCACCCACGCATCGTGGTGACCGGAATCGAATCAGCGCTCGGGACGCACTACACGCATGATACGCTCACGGAACTCTTGAAGCGGGCGCCCGAGGTGCGCTTCGTCTGGCTCATGGGAGCGGACAATCTGGCCGGCTTCCATCGCTGGGAGAAGTGGGCGGACATCGCGCGGCTTGTGCCGATCGCCGTGATCGACCGCGGACGATCGACGCTGCGCGCCATCGCCTCCCCCGCGGGGCAGGCGCTGGCCCCCTATCGCGAGCCCGAGCAGGCGGCTTTGCGAATGTCATACAAGCATCCGCCATCCTGGGTTTATCTGTTCGGGCTGAAGTCCCCGCTGTCCTCGAGCGCGCTGCGGGGAAAAAAGGAACAGCGTCACGGTTGAAACGCTTAACCTTGCGACCCTATCTTTAGAGCAGGCCGGGTGAGTCGCCGGCCCTACACGAGAGAGGAAAAGGACCCCTGTCCAAACCTGACGTCTCTCGGACCGAAGTTCGGTCCGACCCGGTCTCCAAGGTGCGTCCTGACGCCGACGAGACCCTTCGCCTGGTCCTCCACCGCCTTGACGACGCAAAGGCCGAGGACACCGTCACAATCGATCTCGCCGGCAAGACCACGATCGGCGACTACATGGTGGTGACCTCCGGACGGTCGAATCGCCATGTCGGCGCTATGGCCGACCATGTCCTGAAGGAATTGAAGGATGCGGGCGTGTCCAGCGTCCGGGTCGAAGGCATGCCGCATGCGGACTGGGTGTTGATCGATGCGGGCGACGTGATCGTCCACGTCTTCCGGCCCGAGGTGCGCGCCTTCTACAATCTGGAAAAGATGTGGTCAGGTGCTGGCCGGACGGAGCGCCGAGCGAGCTAGAGGCCTTCATGCGGCTGATCATCGCGTGTGTCGGCCGCTTGAAGCAGGGTCCAGAGCGCGAGCTGGTGAAGCGCTATCAGGAGCGGGCCTCGAAAGCCGGGCGTTCGCTCGGATTGCGCGCTATCGAGATCGTGGAGATCAAGGAGAGCCGCGCCCGCGACGTCGAACGGCGCATGGTGGAGGAGTCGATCGCGATCGCCACCGTGATCCCGGACGGCGCTGCGACCGTCCTCCTCAGTGAAACGGGCGATCAGCTTTCGAGCGCGGATTTTGCCGGATTGCTCAAAAGCTGGCGCGATGCGGGGCGGGCGGCGGTCGCGTTGGTCATCGGCGGTGCCGACGGGCTCGCACCTCCGCTCCATGACAAGGCCGATCGGCACCTTGCGTTCGGAAAGGCGACCTGGCCCCATCAGCTTGTGCGGGTCATGGTGCTTGAGCAAATCTATCGCGCCGTGACGATTCTGTCCGGGCATCCGTATCATCGGGAGTAGAATGCGGGCATGAGGCACATTCGGGCCCAAGATTGCCGCAACTGCCGTGTAGAGAAGGCAGTCGAGACCCGACGATGCCGAGAAGCCGTATGAGCGCCCTTCCGCCCTTTGCAGCCCGCCGCACGACGGCCGCGGCCTTGGGCCTTGCCACGGCCGCGCTGGCTGGTCTTGCATTGGCGCAAACGCCTGCTCCTCCCGTCAAAGCCAAGTCCGGCCAGGCCGTCCCCGCGGCCAAGACCACGCGCGAGCAGGAGCTCGACGCGTTGCGCGCGGAGGAGGCGCGCGCGCAGGAACAAGCCGCGAAGCTGAAGGCGGAGATCCAGACGCTCGCCGAGGACCGCGTCCGACTCAATTCCGCGCTGATCTCGACGGCCTCGAAGGTGCGCAGCATCGAGGAGCGGATCACGGCGGCGGAGATCCGTATTCGGAAGCTGGAAAGCGACGAGCGGCATCTGCGGCAATCGCTGCAGGGGCGCCGCGCCGTGATCGCCGAAATCCTGGCCGCCCTTCAGCGAATCGGCCGGCGTCCGCCGCCGGCAATGATGGTGCGGCCCGAAGACGCCTTGGAGTCGGTCCGCACCGCGATGTTGCTCAACGCAGTGCTGCCCGACATGCGCAAGGATGCCGAGGGGCTAGCTGCCGAACTCGGGCAGCTGGTGCGGCTGCGGGCCGATATCGCCGCCGAGCGCGACCAGCTGGCGCGCGATCTCGCCGGGATGTCCGACGAGCGGACGCGGGTGGCGCTGCTCGAAAGTGAACGCCAACGCAAGCTGACCGAGACGGAGAAGGCTTTCGAGGCCGAGCGCGGAAGAGCGGGCGCGGTCGCCCGCCAGGCAGAAAATCTCAAAGAATTGATCGCCCGTATGGAAAAAGACATCGCCGCGGCTGCCCGCGCCGCCGACAATGCAGCGCGCTCCGACGCCAAGGCGGACGGACGCCAAAACTTGGCGGCGCTGAAAGATCCGGGACGGTTAACACCCGCCATGGCGTTCGTTTCCGCCAAGGGAGCACTGCCATTGCCGGTCAATGGGGCGAAACTTCGTGAATTCGGCGCGCCGGATGGATTGGGCGGCACCGAACGCGGGCTCTTGATCGCGAGCCGAACCGGCGCGCAGGTGACCGCACCTTGCGACGGCTGGGTTGTCTATGCCGGTCCGTTCCGATCTTACGGGCAACTCTTGATCCTGAATGCTGGAGGCGGGTATCATGTGTTGCTAGCGGGAATGGAACGGATTTCGGTTGATCTCGGCCAGTTCGTACTGACCGGTGAGCCGGTGGCGGTGATGGGCAGCGGTCCGCAAACGGCCGCGGCTATCGCGACAGGCACGAATCTACCGACGTTGTACGTCGAGTTCCGTAAAGACGGGATACCCGTCGATCCAACGCCCTGGTGGGCGGCAACCGATAACGAAAAGGTTCGCGGATGATACGCAAGACTTCCCTGGTTCTTCTCGGCGCTGCGACAGGCGCGGCCCTGACGATCATGGTCACGCAGCCCCGCATCATCCTTGGCGCCAGCGCCAAGGCGGCCGCGGCGGATACCTACCGCCAGCTCAATCTGTTCGGCGACGTGTTCGAGCGGGTTCGCGCCGATTACGTCGAGAGGCCGGATGACGCGAAGCTCGTCGAGTTTGCGATCAACGGCATGCTCACCGGACTCGATCCGCATTCAAGCTATATGGACCCGAAAAGCTTCCGCGACATGCAGGTGCAGACGCGCGGAGAGTTCGGCGGGCTGGGCATCGAAGTGACGATGGAGGACGGCCTGGTCAAGGTCGTGGCGCCGATCGACGACACGCCGGCCGCCAAAGCCGGCGTCATGGCGAACGACGTCATCACGCATCTCGACGACGAGCAGGTGCAGGGATTGACCCTCAACCAGGCGGTCGAAAAGATGCGCGGGCCGGTCAACACCAAGATCAAGCTGCGCATCATGCGCAAGGGCCAGGACAAGCCGGTCGAGGTCTCGATCACGCGCGACATCATCCGGGTGCGGGCCGTGCGCTCGCGGGTCGAGGACGATCTGGCCTATATCCGGGTGACGCAGTTCAACGAGCAGACGACCGAAAACCTCAAGCGGGCCATCACCGATCTGGCAAACCAGATACCGGCCGAGAAGCTCAAGGGGTTCGTCCTCGACTTGCGCAACAATCCCGGCGGCTTGCTCGATCAGGCCATCTCCGTCTCGGATGCCTTCCTGGAGCGCGGCGAAATCGTGTCGACGCGCGGCCGCAATGCCGAGGAGACGCAGCGTTTCAACGCGCGCTCGGGCGACCTCGCCAAAGGCAAGCCGATCATCGTGCTGATCAATGGCGGCTCGGCCTCGGCCTCGGAAATCGTTGCCGGCGCGCTGCAGGATCACAAGCGCGCCACCGTGATCGGCACCCGCTCCTTCGGGAAAGGCTCGGTGCAGACGATCATCCCGCTTGGCTCCGGCAATGGCGCCTTGCGGCTGACCACGGCGCGCTACTACACGCCCTCCGGACGCTCGATCCAGGCCAAAGGCATCTCGCCCGACATCGAGGTGCTGCAGGAGGTCCCGGATGAACTCAAAACCCGCGCGGACTCCAAAGGCGAAGCCTCGCTGCGCGGGCATCTGAAGGCGGATGGCGACGAGCAGACGGGCTCGCAGTCCTACATTCCGCCGGAGCCGAAGAACGACAAGGCGCTGAACTATGCCTTCGACCTTCTTCGCGGCGCCAAGTCGCATTCTTCGTTCCCGCCCACCGCGAAAACGATTCCAAACTGATCCGATCGGGATCGGGAGGCAGAACGGGGCGGCAATGCCGCCCCGTTTCGTTCCGGCTCCCTCCATGCCGGCCGAATCACGCGCGTGGTAAAGTCCACGGTGATTCGGGGGTCACGCTTGACGGACGAACTGA
Organism: Xanthobacteraceae bacterium; assembly: GCA_022844485.1. GTDB lineage: Bacteria > Pseudomonadota > Alphaproteobacteria > Rhizobiales > Xanthobacteraceae > JALHLQ01. Next base: position 21,905 of record JALHLQ010000033.1, on the reverse strand, counting down.
ACGCGCCACTGGGGAATTTGGCCCGGCCACGACCCAAGCTCAAGCTGCCGCCATGGACGCTCCACGCCACGGCGGGCGGCCTCGCCCTGATCCTCCTGATGTTCGGGTTCTGGATGGCGGTCGTCGACGATCCGCTCGGGGGCGAGCCGATGGCGGCTGCCGGTATCGAGCGGCGCCCGGGGGATGGCACGCGCCCGAGCGGCGAGCCCGCGGGTCCCGCGGCCGGTCAAGCCAAGCAACAGGCCGCGGCCGGGTCGCAGCCGGCGGGCCGCACCGATGGATCCGAACCGCAAACCGTCACGATCATCGATGGAACCAGCGGCCGGCGGCAGGAGGTCGTGGTTCAGGGCCGGACGGCGGCGCAAGCCGGAGCGCCGGATGCCAAGCTGATCGAGCAGTCGCGGCACGGAAGCATTCCACGGATCGGCCAAGACGGTGTCCGCCCCTCCGATGCCTATGCGAGACCGAAGCCGGCAGCGCCGGCCAACCAGCCGCAGATCGCGATCGTGATCGTCGGGCTCGGCACCAGCGCCACGCGCACAAGCGATGCGCTTTCGAAACTGCCGGGCGTCATCACGCTCGGGTTTTCGCCTTACGGCAAGAATATCGATCAATGGATCGGCCGGGCGCGGGCGAACGGGCACGAACTGATACTCCAGGTGCCGATGGAGCCGTTCGACTATCCGGATAATGATCCCGGCCCGCAGACGCTGCTCACCTCGCTCGTCGCCGACCAGAATGTCGACCGCCTCCACTGGTTCATGAGCCGATTTCAAGGCTATGTCGGCATCACCAACATGATGGGCGGGCGCTTTACGGCATCCGAACAGTCATTTGCGCCGATCCTGCGCGAGGTGGCCAAGCGCGGCCTCCTCTATCTCGATGACGGCGCGTCGCCGCGCAGCCTTGCGGGACAGATCGCGGGCGCAAACAATGCGGCCTTCGCGCGCAGCGACGTCGTGCTGGACGCCTCGCCCACGTCCTCGGAAATCGACAATGCGCTGGGGCGGCTCGAGTCCATCGCGCGCGAGCGCGGGCGTGCCGTCGGGATCGCCAGCACCCTGCCGGTCTCGATCGAGCGGATCGCGCAATGGGTCAAGCTCGTCGAGGAACGCGGGGTCACGCTGGTTCCCTTGACCGCCGTTGCGAACAAGCCGAAATCGAGTTGACCGCTCCCGGCTCCCGCTTCCCGTGAAAATGCTTTAAGGCAAGCGGAGTTCGCCGGAGCCCGCAACAATGATCCCCTACGAGCAGCGACCGCACCGCCCCTGCGTCGGGCAAATGGTGCTCAACCGCGACGGGTTGGTTTTCATCGGACGGAGGGAGGGCGGACCCGAACATGTCGACAGGGATCACGCCTGGCAGATGCCGCAAGGCGGCATCGACGAGGGCGAGGATCCGTTCGAGGCCGCGCTGCGCGAACTCCATGAGGAGACAAACATCCGATCGGTCGAGCGGCTCGGGGAAACACGCGACTGGCTCGCCTATGATTTGTCGCCCGAAGTGGCGGACGAGGCCTGGGGCGGCCGCTATCGCGGGCAGAGGCAAAAATGGTTCGCGTTGCGCTTCACCGGTCATGACGACGAAATCGATATCGTCTCGCCGGCAGGCGGGCACAAGCCGGAGTTCACCGCCTGGCGTTGGGAGCGGCTCGAGCGCCTGCCGGCGCTGGTCATTCCCTTCAAGCGGCCGGTTTATCTTCGGGTGATCGAGGAACTGGGGCGATACGCGGCGACTTAAGCCGATCCGGCACCCAGCGCCGTCTGCAGCGCGCGCAGGTGCTCGAGTTTCTGACGCAGCTTGTCGCGCTGGACGTCGTCGGACGCATCGGCGACGTCTTCCTCGGTGTTCTTGATCTGCACGGCGAGTTGGGACGCGTCGAAATCCTCGACGCGCTGAGCGAACTCCGTGAGCACGGTCAGCTTGTCGGCAGCGACTTCGGCAAAGCCGCCGTCGATCACCACGCGCTGCGTCGTGCCGTTCTCCATGATCGACAAAACGCCGATCTTCAGCATCGACACGAATGGCGCGTGACCGGCCAGGACGCCGAACTCGCCCTCGGTACCCGGGACGACGACCTGCTCCACCGCGCCGGAAAAGAGCAGCCGTTCGGGCGAGACCAGATCGAAGTGGAAGCTCGGCATGTCAGGCGGCCTCGGCGGCGAGGCGCTTGCCCTTCTCGACCGCCTCCTCGATGGTGCCGACCATATAGAAGGCCGCCTCCGGCAAATGGTCGTACTTGCCTTCGACCAGGCCGCGGAAGCCTTTGATGGTATCGGCGAGTTCGACGAACTTGCCGGGCGAGCCCGTGAACACCTCGGCGACGTGGAACGGCTGCGAAAGGAATCGTTCGATCTTGCGTGCGCGCGCGACCGAGAGCTTGTCCTCTTCCGACAACTCATCCATCCCGAGGATCGCGATGATGTCCTGCAGGGCCTTGTAGCGCTGCAATGTCTGCTGCACCTGCCGCGCCACCTGATAGTGATCTTCGCCCACGACGCGAGGGTCGAGCATGCGCGAGGTCGAGTCGAGCGGATCGACCGCCGGATAAATGCCCTTCTCTGCAATGGCGCGCGACAGCACGGTCGTCGCGTCGAGATGGGCGAAGGAGGTCGCCGGCGCGGGGTCGGTCAGGTCGTCGGCCGGCACATAGATCGCCTGCACGGACGTGATCGACCCCTTGGTCGTCGTCGTGATGCGTTCCTGCAGCGCGCCCATGTCGGTCGCCAGCGTCGGCTGATAGCCGACGGCGGAGGGAATGCGGCCAAGCAAAGCGGACACTTCCGAGCCGGCCTGCGTGAAGCGGAAAATGTTGTCGACGAAGAACAGCACGTCCTGGCCCTGGTCGCGGAAAAATTCGGCCACCGTCAGGCCGGACAGGCCGACGCGCGCGCGCGCGCCGGGCGGCTCGTTCATCTGGCCGTAGACGAGGGCGCACTTGGACCCCTCGGTCGAGCCGTTGTTCTTCTTCGGATCCTTGTTCACGCCCGATTCGATGAACTCGTGATAGAGGTCGTTGCCCTCGCGCGTGCGCTCGCCGACGCCGGCAAACACCGAATAGCCGCCATGCGCCTTGGCGATGTTGTTGATCAGTTCCTGGATGATCACGGTCTTGCCGACGCCGGCGCCGCCGAACAGGCCGACCTTGCCGCCCTTGGCGTAGGGCGCCAGCAGGTCGACCACCTTGATGCCGGTGATGAGGATTTCCGCCTCGGTCGACTGCTCGGTGTATTCGGGCGCGGGTTGATGGATCGGCCGCCGCTCCTTGTGCGGCACCGGCCCCGCCTCATCGACCGCATCGCCGACGACGTTCATGATGCGCCCAAGCGTGCCCTCGCCTACCGGGACGGCGATCGGCTCGCCGGTATCGGCGACGGCCTGGCCGCGCACGAGGCCTTCGGTCGTGTCCATCGCGATGGTGCGGACTGTGGATTCGCCAAGATGCTGCGCCACCTCGAGCACCAGACGGTTGCCTTTGTTCTCGGTCTCGAGCGCGTTGAGGATCGCGGGCAGGTCGTCGTCGAACTGCACGTCGACGACGGCGCCGATTACCTGGGTCACGCGTCCGGTCGCTTGCGGCTGGGCCATTGGTTCTCTCATGTCGGTCTCGATCGGGTCCATTCTGGAGCGGATTGATGTCTGGTCCGCTGGCGATGAAGTCCTGGCAGTTTGATCGGGCGCGCGGTCATCTCCGAAACTAGAGCGCTTCGGCGCCGGAGATGATCTCGATCAGTTCCTTCGTGATCATCGCCTGTCGGGTGCGGTTGTAGCGCAAGGTTTGCTTGCGGATCATTTCGCCGGCATTGCGGGTCGCGTTGTCCATGGCGGTCATGCGCGCGCCCTGCTCGGAGGCGGCGTTCTCGAGCAGAGCACGAAACACCTGGACCGCCAGGTTGCGCGGCAGGAGCTCGGCCAGGATCTCTTCCTCTTCCGGTTCGTATTCGTAGGACGTGATGCCGTTGCCGCCACTCTCCTGCAGGAGCGGCGGGATAACCTGCTGCGCTGTCGGGATCTGCGCGATTACCGACTTGAAACGCGAGAAGACCAGCGTGCCGACATCGAAGGCGCCTTGATCGAACAGGGTCATGATGCGTTCGGCGATCGCCTGCGCATTCGAAAATCCGAGCACGCGCACCGAACGCAAATCGATGGTCTCGATGATCTGCTTCTCGTATTGGCGCTTGAGCTGATCGAATCCCTTGCGGCCGACGCAGAGGAACTTGACGTCCTTTCCTTCGTTCGACAACGCATTCGCCCGCTCGCGCGCCAGGCGCACGATGGCGGAGTTGAACGGTCCGGCAAGGCCCCGCTCGGCGGTGCAGACCACGAGCAGATGCACGCGGTCGCTGCCGCTGCCGACCAGCAGACGCGGCGCCTGATCGCGATTGCTGATCGCGCCCGCGATGTTGCCCAATACCCTGTCCATCCGCTCCGCGTAGGGCCGTGCGGCTTCGGCCGCCGCCTGCGCGCGGCGCAGCTTGGAGGCCGCGACCATCTGCATGGCCTTGGTGATCTTCTGCGTCGCCTTGGTCGAGGCGATGCGGTTGCGGAGTTCCTTGAGGCTGGGCATCAGGCAGGCTCCAAGCCTCCCCCCGGACGGGGGAGGTCGGCAAGCACCGCGAGCCGGGTGAGGGTCGAAAAGAAACAGACCCAAACCAGGCCGCTTTCAGCGACCACCCTCCCCCTTGCAGGGGGAGGGATAAGAGGATGTCCCGCCGAAATGCGCATCTAGGCAAACGTCTTGGCGTAGGCGTCGACGGCCGCCTTCAGCTTGGCGGCGGTGGCATCCTCGAGGTCGCGCGTGGTGCGGATCGCCTCGAGGATGTCGGGATGCTTCGAGCGGATCGTCGTGAGCAATCCCTCTTCGAAGGGGCGCACGCGAGGAACGGGCAGGCGGTCGAGATAGCCGTTCACGCCGGCATAGATGACGACGACCTGCTCTTCCATCTTCAACGGCGAGAACTGCGGCTGCTTCAAAAGTTCGGTGAGCCGCGCGCCGCGGTTCAGGAGCCGCTGCGTGGTGGCGTCGAGGTCGGAGCCGAACTGCGCGAAGGCCGCCATTTCGCGGTATTGCGCGAGTTCGCCCTTGATGCGGCCGGCCACCTTCTTCATCGCCTTGGTCTGCGCGGCCGAGCCGACGCGCGACACCGAGAGGCCGACATTCACCGCCGGCCGGACGCCCTGATAGAACAGGTCGGTTTCCAGAAAGATCTGCCCGTCGGTGATCGAGATGACATTGGTCGGAATATAGGCCGACACGTCGTTCGCCTGGGTTTCGATGACGGGCAGCGCCGTCAGCGAGCCCGCGCCGTTGGCCTCGTTCATCTTCGCCGCGCGCTCGAGCAGGCGCGAATGGAGATAGAAGACGTCGCCGGGATAGGCCTCGCGGCCAGGCGGACGGCGAAGCAGGAGCGACATCTGGCGGTAGGCGACGGCCTGCTTCGACAGGTCGTCGTAGAAGATCACCGCGTGCATGCCGTTGTCGCGGAAGAACTCGCCCATCGTGCAGCCGGCGAACGGAGCCAGGAACTGCATCGGTGCGGGGTCCGAGGCGGTCGCGGCGACAATGATCGAATAGTCGAGCGCGCCCTGGTCTTCGAGCGCCTTGACGAACTGCGCCACCGTCGAACGCTTCTGGCCGACGGCGACATAGACGCAGTACAGTTTGATCTTCTCGTCGCCGGAGGCGTTGAGCGGCTTCTGATTGAGGATGGTGTCGAGGATGATGGCGGTCTTGCCCGTTTGCCGATCGCCGATCACGAGTTCGCGCTGGCCGCGGCCGATGGGAATCAGCGCGTCGATCGCCTTCAGGCCGGTCGCCATCGGCTCGTGCACCGAGCGGCGGGGAATGATGCCCGGCGCCTTCACGTCGACACGGCGGCGCTCGGTCGATTGAATCGGCCCCTTGCCGTCGATCGGGTTGCCGAGGGAATCCACCACGCGGCCGAGCAGCCCCTTGCCGACGGGAACGTCGACGATCGCGCCGGTGCGCTTGACGGTCTGGCCCTCCTTGATCTCGCGGTCATTGCCGAAGATCACGATGCCGACATTGTCGACCTCGAGGTTCAGCGCCATGCCGCGGACCCCGTTCTCGAACTCGACCATCTCGCCGGCTTGCACATTGTCGAGGCCATATGCGCGCGCGATGCCGTCGCCGACGGAAAGGACCTGGCCGACCTCGGAGACCTCAGCCTCCTGGCCGAAATTCCTGATCTGCTCCTTGAGAATGGCGGAGATTTCCGCGGCGCGGATGTCCATCAGTGGACCTCTTTCATTGCATGTCTGATCGAATTGAGCTTGGTCTTGAGCGAAGCATCCACCATGCGGCTGCCGAGCTTCACCACGAGCCCGCCGATGATCGCCGGATCGATGCGGACATCGATCTGCACGTCCTTGCCACTCACAGACTTCAAGGCTTCACGGATCGATTGCAGATGGGCATCGCCCAACTTCTCGGCAACCGTGACTTGCGCCGTCACCTCGCCACGATGTCTCGCGGCCAGCGCGGCGAAGCCCCTGATCATGTCGCCGATGGCAAAGAGCCGGCGGTTCGAGGCGACAACTTTGAGGAAATTGGCGGAAATGCCCCCCAGTCCCATGCGCTCCAAGATGGCGCCAATGGCGCGGGTCTGCTCCTCGGCGCCGAAGACCGGGCTGCGGATCAGCCGATCCAGATCCGGGTTCTGTGCAACCAAAACGTTGAAGCGGTCGAGGTCCGCGCTGACGGCGTCGATGGCGTCATTCTCGCGGGCCAATTCGAACAAGGCGGTGGCGTAACGGCCCGCCATTCCGGATACGGTTTGGTCTTTGCCAGCCATTCTCGTCTCGGACAGTCCGAACGCGCGCCTCATCCGCGCTGGCCGCTGGACACTCAGAGGTTCAATCTCGGGGGACTCGCAAGGCGATAACCCCTTGCGAGCGCGGCGTTTGCTAACACAGGGGCCGCGGCGGCGCAACACAGGGTCGATGCACGAAAAGACGCAGGAAACTGGTCGGCGGCGCAGTAGGGACACGGCGCCGCCGAGGCTGCAGGTTTGGACCCGTTCACCGCACCGCGATCGGCGCGACGGTCGAGCCCGATCCGCCCTGAATCTTCAGGGGCTGCATGATGAAGGCGAACTCATAGATCTGCTTTCCCGCAAGGTCGTCGAGCTTGAGGTTCTCGAGCAGATGGACGCCGTTCACGACCAGGGCGACCTGATGAACCGGCAAGGAGAGCTGCGGATCCGGATTCGGCGAGACTTCGACCGGCCAGTTGTCCGCGCCGAGCAGCATCGGGTCTCTCGCGATCAGCCATTCCGCGGCCTTGATGCCGAGACCCGGGCATGATTTCACGTAGCGGGCGTTCTCCTTGCCCCACAGCTTGCCCCAGCCGGTATGGATGATGATCGCGTCGCCGGGCTGCAAGGTCGTGTTCTGCTTCTTGAGCGCGCCCTCCAGGTCCTCGACCGTGATCTCGTAGGTGTCGGGGAGTGTTTCGACGCCTTTGAACGCGGCGACGTCGATCAGGACACCGCGCGTCATCAGCGCGCCGACATTGTGGATGCCGAGCTTGTTGAAAGCGCTGCGGCTCGTGTTCTCGTCGACCTTGAAACAGTTGTACCAACTGTTCTCGTGCGTCTGGTGCGCGAAGCCGTCGAATTGCGTTCCCACCTGCCCGAGCTCGGTGATGACGATCTCCTCGTTCGAGCCCCGGCGGTTGGAAGGCTGGTTCATGAAAGTGCGTTTGGTGTGGACGTCGAACCGGCGCGTGCCGAAAAACGGCATCGAGGGGCTCAGCACGTGGCCGAGTTCGAGGACCTCGCCCGTCTTGATGAGCTTGGCGGCGTTCAGAACGCTTTGCGGCTTCATATGATTGGCGGAGCCCCGCTCGTCGGTCGCGCCCCATTTGGAGGGGCAGCGCGTGCTTTCAGGCGGGGGCGACCAGGTGGGCGTTTGCGCGGCCGCAGCCGCAACGGTCGCAAAAGTCAGCAGGGCGCTCAAAGCAATGGGCTTCATCGATGTCCTCCCGGATCAGGCGTTCTCTTTCATCGACGCCTCTGTGGATGGTGCCCCCGCGTTGTGTTTGGTTCAAGGCGAATTGGCCGAATGCCCTCGTATTCGACGGTGCGGGGCTCTAAACTGAATCAGGCGTCTCCCAGGTTCTGAGCCTTTCCTCATGGCAGATATGTTGGCCGCGCGCCGCCCGGGCGAGCCCAGTTTTGTCGATCTGTTCACCCCCAAACTCGTGACCGTGCTGCGCGAGGGGTATGGGGCGCGCGACCTGCAGGCGGATGCGATCGCGGGGCTGACGGTTGCGATTGTTGCATTGCCGCTGTCGATGGCCATTGCGGTCGCCTCGGGCGTCACGCCCGACCGCGGGCTCTACACCGCGATTATCGGCGGTTTCCTGGTTTCGCTGCTCGGGGGAAGCCGCTTTCAGATCGGCGGACCTGCCGGCGCGTTCATCGTGCTCGTCAATCTCACGGTGCAGCGGCACGGCTATGACGGGCTTGTGCTGGCAACGTGCATGGCCGGACTGATGATGATCGCGATCGGGCTTTTGCGGCTCGGTGCTTACATCAAGTACATCCCCTATCCGGTCACGGTCGGCTTCACCGCCGGAATCGGGATCATCATTCTGGCGAGCCAGGTGAAGGACGTGCTCGGGCTTGCGATCGCCAGCGAGCCCGCGGCGATCATTGCGAAGCTCGCTGCCATTGCCGCGGCGATCGGGACGGCCAATCCCGCGACGGCGTCGGTCGGCGGACTGTGCATCGGGATCATCCTCGTGTTGCGGCGGCTGCGTCCCGCCGCTCCCGGCTTTCTCATTGCGATCGCGATCGCCGCCGCCATCACCGCGGTGCTGCAGCTCGATATCGAAACGCTTGGCGGGCGGTTCGGGGCGGCACCAAGCGGGCTGCCGGCGCCGTCCTTTCCGGCCGTCTCGCTCGCCAAGGTGCAGGCCGTGCTGCCGGACGCGATCGCGATCGCGCTTCTCGGCAGCATCGAATCCCTGCTGTCTGCCGTCGTCGCCGACGGAATGAGCGGCCGGAGACACCGCTCCAATTGTGAACTCGTGGCGCAAGGTGCGGCCAATATCGGCTCGGTTCTATTCGGCGGGATCTGCGTCACCGGGACGATTGCCCGCACGGCGACCAATGTTCGCGCCGGCGCAAAAGGGCCGGTCGCGGGCCTCTTCCACGCCGTCTACATTCTCGCATTCCTGCTGATCGCCTCGCCGCTCGTCGCCTATGTACCGCTCGCGGCGCTCGGCGCGGTGCTGATCGTCGTTGCCTGGAACATGATCGAAAGGGACGAGATGCTCTCCCTCATGCGCTCCTCGCGGGGCGACGCGGTCGTCCTGATGGCGACGTTTCTCCTCACCGTGTTCTTCGATCTCACCATTGCCATCGGCGCGGGAGTCGTGATCGGCTCGTTTCTGTTCATGCGGCGCATGGAGGAGGCGGTCGAGGTCGAAACCGGCAGCGACAAAGGTCTCGTCGGTGACGACCGGTCCGATTATGCAGGCTCGCGCACCCGCTATGACGCAGCCGCTGCAACGGATCGCAATGTCGTCGTCTTTCGCATCAGCGGCGCCTTCTTTTTCGGCGCGACCGCGCGGGTCAGCGCGATCCTCGACCGCCTCGGCGAGCACCCTCCCGTATTCGTGCTCGATTTCAGCGATGTGCCGTTCATCGATTCCACCGCCGCCAAGGCGCTCGAGAGTTTCGCACACAAATTGCGCCGCTCGGGCACCAAGGTCTATTTCGCCGGAGCGCAGCGAAGCGTCCGCCGCGCATTGCTCAATGCGGGACTGAGGCGTCCCCTCGTTCGCTACGCCGATACGGTCGAGACGGCAAAAAGCCTCGCGCGATCCGAGGCAGACCCCGGCGCCTGAAACTGTTGTCTTGTGTCTTGCCGCTTTTTCTTTCGGCCAACCGCTACCCGCTTGGCCGGACAATGTTTTTAGAAAAAACTCTGCGGATCGATGTCGATCTCGAGCTTGAGGCTCCCTTTGGCTTTCGGCGCGTGCGCAAGCCATTCGCGCATATAGGCGGAGAGATCGAAGGCGCGCGGCGATTTGGCCAGCAGCCGGTAGCGGTGGCGGCCGCGGACGACGGCAATGGGAGCTTCCGCCGGACCGAGCACGCGCACGTCATCGCTGAGCGGCGCGGCTTGCGCGAGGCGGCGGGCGAAGCCTTCCGTCTCCGGCTTGTCCTTGCCGGAGACGATCAGGCTCGCGAGCCGGCCGAACGGCGGATATCCGCTCCGTTCGCGGCTCGTGATCTCCGCGTCATAGAAAGCCTCACGATCCTGCGCGATCAGCGCGCGCATGACCGGGTGGTCGGGCTGATGCGTCTGCAGATAACCGCGGCCTCGCCCTTCTTCCCGGCCGGCGCGGCCGATGACCTGATGCAGAAGCTGGAAGCTGCGCTCGGCCGCGCGCGGGTCGCCGTTCGACAGGCCGAGATCGGCATCGATGATGCCGACTAGGTTGAGCTTGGGAAAATGATGGCCCTTGGCGATGAGCTGCGTGCCGATGACGATATCCACCCGTCCTTGCGCCACTTCCGCGAGTTCCTCGCGCAGCCGCTCCATCGATGCGATGAGATCGCTCGAGAGCACGAGCATGCGTGCGCCGGGAAACAGCGCCGCCACTTCTTCCTCCAGCCGCTCCACGCCGGGACCGCAAGCCACAAAGGAATCCGGCTCTTCGCACTTCGGACAAGCGAACGGAGGCGGCATGGCGAAGCCGCAATGGTGACAGACAAGCCGCTTCTTGAAGCGGTGATCGACAAGCCAGGCGTCGCAATTCGGGCAGTTCAGGCGATGGCCGCAGGCGCGGCAGAGCGTCAGCGGCGCATAGCCGCGCCGATTCAAGAACAGAAGCGCCTGCTCCCCGGCTGCCATCGCGGTCCCGACGGCTTGCACGAGCCGCGGCGCGATGAAGCGTCCGCGTGGCGGTCCTTCCCGCGTGAGATCGATCGCTTCGATCGACGGCAAGTGCTGGCCGCCGAAACGCTCGGGCAGCGCCAGCCGCGCGTAACGCCCGCGCCGCGCATTGTGTTCCGTCTCGACCGATGGAGTGGCGGAAACGAGCACGATCGGGATTCTTGCGATGCTTGCGCGCACCACGGCCATGTCGCGTGCGTGATAGCGCGCCCCGTCCTCCTGCTTGTAGGAGGGGTCGTGCTCTTCGTCGACCACGATCAGGCCGAGCTCGGCATAGGGCAGGAAAAGCGCCGAGCGGGCGCCGACCACGACGCCGATGTCGCCGCGGGCAATGGCGGCCCAGTTCCGCGCGCGCTTGCGCGGCGACAGTTCGGAATGCCACTCGGCGGGTCGGGTGCCGAAACGAGCCGCGAAGCGGTCGAGGAATTGCGCCGTGAGCGCGATTTCCGGCATCAGGATCAGCGTCTGGCGCCGGCGCCGGATCATCTCGGCGACGGCTTCGAAATAGACCTCGGTCTTGCCGGAGCCGGTGACGCCATCGATCAGCGTCGCCGCGTAGCCCCCCTTCGCCACACGCTCGCGCAACACGTCGCCGGCTCCGCGCTGCAGGTCGGAAAACGCGGGCGTTGCGAAGTCCGCATCGGGCGCATGCGCCATCGGCTGCGGCGGAAGCGCAAGCGTCTCGAGCGTGCCCTCGTCGACCAGGCCGTCGATGACGCCGGGGCTGACGCCGGCCTCCTCCGCCGCTTCGCCTTTCGCGCGCAGGAGGCCGTCGGCCAGCAGGCGGAGCACGCGTGCACGGGCCGGCGTCATTCGCGCCGGCGGCGCGCCGCGCAAGCGCACGCCAACGGTCTGCCGCTCCGGCCCAAGATGCTCGCCCATGCGCAACGCCATGCGCAGCACCATGCCGCGCGGGCATAGCGTGTAGTTGGCGACCCAATCGATGAAGGCGCGCAACTCGGTCTTGAGCGGCGGGATATCGAGCTTGTGCGAAATCTCTTTCAGGCGATTATGCAAGCCGGGCTTCGGCGTGATGTTTTCGGTCCAGACGACGCCGGTCGCCTCGCGCGGCCCGAGCGGCACGCAGACGATGTCGCCGGCCGCGAGATCGACGCCCGGCGGCACGCGATAGGAGTAGGGATGGTCGAGCGCGACGGGCACAAGCACGTCGACGACGGGTCTGGACATGACGACTCGGGGCCGAAGCCGGGCTTAAGACATGGTGAAGGAAAGGGGTGCGATAAAGGCGGGAGTGTCAAGGCTCGGTCGATGGCGGCAGTCAGTCAGAAGCGTGGCTTTACGATCCCCGGCGCCGCCAGCGATGCGGCCGAGGAAATCGGACGCTGGCTTTCGTATCTCGGCGCGGAACGGCGGCTGTCGGCGAAAACGCTCGAAGCCTATCAGCGCGACGTCAGCCAATTCGTCTCGTTTCTCTCCACGCATCTCGGCGCGCCGGTGTCGCTCGCCGCCCTGGCGGGCATCGCGCCGCAAGACGTGCGTGCGTTCCTCTCCGCGCGACGCGCCGAGGGACTCGGCTCGCGCTCGCTGATGCGGGCGCTGGCCGGCATGCGCTCGTTCGTGCGCTTTCTCGAACGGCGCGGCAAAGGCACCGCCGGCGCGATCGGCGCCGTACGAAGCCCGAAGCTCGGCAAGACTTTGCCAAAACCCATTGCGGTGCCGGCCGCGCGACGGCTCACCGAAACCGACCTGCGCGCCGGGGAAAACCGCGAGCCGTGGATTCTCGCGCGCGACGCCGCCGTGCTGGCGCTGCTCTACGGATCGGGCCTGCGCATCTCCGAGGCGCTTGCGCTCAAACGCCGCGAGGCGCCGACGCCGCATGCGAACGATGTCCTGACCGTCACAGGCAAGGGGAATCGCACCCGTATGGTGCCGGTGATTCCGCCGGTGGCACAGCTCGTCGCCGAATATCTGGCGCTGTGCCCCTACACGGCGGCGCCGGATGCGCCCTTGTTCGTGGGCGCCAAAGGCGGCCCGCTGTCGCCGCGCATCGTGCAGCTCGCGATGGAGCGGTTGCGCGGCGCGCTCGGGCTGCCCGATTCGGCGACGCCGCATGCGCTCCGCCATTCCTTCGCCACGCATCTGCTTGCGCGCGGCGGCGATCTGCGCGCCATCCAGGAATTGCTGGGCCATGCCTCGCTGTCGACCACGCAAATCTATACGGCCGTCGACAGCGAGCAACTGATGGCCGTCTACAAGGCGGCGCATCCGCGCGCCTGACGGCGCTTGCATCGGCCGGCTGTTCGGCTAAACCCTCGCGCTCCTTCTCCAGCGAGGACGGCATGAGCGGACATGGACACGGCCCCGGGCACGACGATTCGCATGGCGATCCGCGAAACAAGAAGATCGCGCTGCTCATCTCGGTGATCGCGCTTTTTCTTGCGCTCTCGGAGACGCTCGCCAAAAGCTCGCAGACAAATGCGATCAGCTACAATGTCGAGGCATCGAACCTGTGGGCCTTCTTCCAGGCCAAGACGATCCGCATGACCTCCGTGCGAACGGCGGCGGAAGCGATGGAGCTCGACGCGCTGGCGAACGGCGATGCCCCGATCCGCGCGGCGATGGAAAAGCGCATCGAGGGTTGGAAGAAAACCGCCGAGCGCTACGACAACGAGCCGGAAACCAACGAAGGCCGCCGCCAGCTCGCGGCCCGCGCGCAGGCGGCCGAAAAGAGCCGCGACACCGCGATGGCGAAATATCATCACTATGAGATCGCCTCGGCGGCGTTCCAGATCGCGATCGTGCTCGCCTCCGCGACCATCATCACCGGCATGATGCTGCTGACCTGGATCGCCGGCGGATTGACCGCGACCGGCGTCATCTTCACCGGCATCGGCTTTCTTGCGCCGCATGCGGTCCATCTGTTGTGAACCGGGCGGCCACTCCGCGCGTCACATATGGATGGCGCGCTTTTCCACCGCGAGCGCCGCTTCCTTCACCGCCTCCGCCAGGGTCGGATGCGCGTGGCAGGTGCGGGCGATGTCCTCGGACGAGGCGCCGAATTCCATCGCCACCGTGATTTCGCCAATCAGGTTCTCGGCGTCCGGCCCCACGATGTGAGCGCCCAGCACGCGGTCGGTCTTGGCGTCGGCCAGAAATTTCACGAAACCGTCGGTCTGCAGATTGACCTTGGCGCGGCCGTTCGCCGTAAAGGGAAACTTTCCGACATTGTAGGCCACCCCCGCAGCCTTCAGCTCCTCTTCGGTTTTGCCGACCGAGGCGACTTCCGGATAGGTGTAGATCACGTTGGGCACGAGATCGTAGTTCACGTGTCCCGCCCGTCCGGCGATGATCTCGGCGGCCGCGATCCCGTCATCCTCGGCCTTGTGCGCGAGCATCGGCCCTCTGATCACGTCGCCAATCGCGTAGATGCCGGGCACATTGGTGGCGAACCGATCGTCGACAACGACGCGTCCGCGATCGTCCGTCTTGACGCTGGCCTCCTCGAGGCCAAGGCCTTCGGTGTAGGGAACGCGGCCGATCGCGACGAGCACGACGTCCGCTTCGATCGTCTCGGCCTTGCCGCCGGCGGAGGGCTCGATGCTCGCCTTCAGGCGTTTGCCCGAGGCATCGACGGCGGCGACTTTCGACGAGAGCTTGAAGGTCATTCCCTGCTTTTGCAGGATGCGCTGGAACTGCTTCGCCACTTCGAGATCGAAACCGGGGATGATGCGGTCGAGGAATTCGACCACGACCACCTCGGCGCCGAGCCGCCGCCAGACCGAGCCGAGCTCGAGGCCGATCACGCCGGCGCCGACGACGAGCAACCGTTCCGGCACGCGGTCGAGCGCGAGCGCACCGGTGGAGGAGACGATGCGCTTCTCGTCGATGTCGACGCCGCGCAATCTGGTCACGTCGGAGCCGGTGGCGATCACGACGGCCTTGGCTTCGAGCGTCTGCGCCTTGTTGTCGTTGCCCTTCACCTCGACGCGGCCGGGTGCGGCAATGCGGGCCGTGCCGTGCACCGCGTCGATCTTGTTCTTTCTCAGCAGAAACTCGACGCCTTTGACGTTGCCGTCGACGCCCTGGTCCTTGTAGGCCATCATGGCGGCGAGATCGAGCTTCGGCTTGCCGACCTTGATGCCCATCTTCTCGAAACTATGCGCGGCCTCCTCGAACAATTCGGAGCCGTGCAGCAGCGCCTTCGAGGGAATGCAGCCGACATTGAGACACGTGCCGCCATGGGTCTTGCGCTTTTCGACAACGGCGACCTTGAGGCCGAGCTGCGCCGCGCGGATGGCGCAAACGTAACCGCCCGGGCCGGTACCGATGACAACGAGATCGTAAGCCATGAGCGTAAAATATACTTGCTCTAATCAGCACCGCGAAGCTTCGTGCGATCGATGTAGCTGGGAAGAATTGTGCGATCGTCTATGATCGCTTCGGAAAGTTGCTGAATACTCAAGTTTTTCGCACCCGTCAGATCGGCGCCGCGCAGAATGGTTCCGCTCAGAATCGCGCCTTCGAAATCGGCATCTCGGAAAGTTGCGTTGGTTGCGTCTGCACCGGCCATGTTTGCTCCGCGAAGGGATACCCCGCTGAGATCGGTTCGCCGAACAAACGCACCGTGGATATCGAGAGTTCGCGCGGGACGGTTATCACTGTCAAGCATCGGGTTTCTCCAGTCTGCTCCGCAGGAGCCTCACTATCTCTCGGATATCGATTGGCGGATTCTCGTCACCGTAATCGATATTTCCAGCTCTTAGATAGGCCTGCAAAAGCTCAAAAATAGGGTCGGAAAGGTCCGGAAAGTCTTTTGCTACTTCACGAAGGACGTAGATGGCGGCCAGCCGAACCTCGAGATTGGTGTCGCGAAGCTGCCCCGCCGCTCTATTGAACAGTTCAGTGACATGTGCGCGTCTGGCAAGGTCAGCTTGCGTGCTTGCAGCGCGGGCCTGAGACGCTGCTGGAGACAGCTGCCGCCACGCCAAGAACGCGCCGACAAAGGCTGCGACCGCCAAGGCGACATTGCGCATGATCTCAGACAGGGCGACCCAATTGGTCATATTAGTCCCTCTGAGGGATGCGTTGCATATCACAAATCCACCACCAGCCGGCCGGGATCCTCGAGAATCTCCTTGACGCGCACGAGGAAGGTCACCGCCTCGCGGCCGTCGACGATGCGGTGGTCGTAGGAGAGCGCGAGATACATCATCGGGCGAACTTCGAGCTTGCCACCGATCGCCATGGGCCGCTCCTGAATCTTGTGCATGCCGAGGATGCCCGACTGCGGCGCGTTCAGGATCGGCGTCGACATCAGCGAGCCGTAGATGCCGCCATTGGTGATGGTGAAGGTGCCGCCCTGCATCTCCTCGATCTTGAGATGGCCGTCACGCGCGCGGCGGCCAAAATCGCCGATCGACTTTTCGATCTCCGCGAGCTGGAGACGGTCGGCGTCGCGCACCACGGGAACGACGAGGCCACGCTCGGTGCCGACGGCGATACCGACGTGATAATAGTTCTTGTAGATGATGTCGGCGCCGTCGATCTCGGCATTGACGGCGGGAATCTCCTTTAGGGCCTGCACGCAGGCGCGCACGAAGAAGCCCATGAAGCCGAGCTTCACCCCGTGCTTCTTCTCGAAAAGATCGCGGTACTGGTTGCGCATGGCCATGACCGCGCTCATGTCGACCTCGTTGAAGGTCGTGAGCATGGCGGCGGTGTTCTGCGCATCCTTCAAGCGCCGCGCGATGGTCTGGCGGAGCTTCGACATGCGCACGCGTTCTTCACGCGCGGCGTCGTCCGGCGCGGACGGCGCGCGCACCTGCACGCTGGCCGCGGCTTGAGGCACCGGCGTCGGCTGCGCCGCGGCGCGCTCGATCGCGGCCAGCATGTCCCCTTTGGTCACGCGGCCGTCCTTGCCCGAGCCGGGCACGGCGGAGGCCTCGAGGCCGCTCTCGGCCGACAGACGCCGCACCGAGGGCGCAAGCGGGGAGTCCGCGGCGGCAGTTCGCGCCGCGGGCGCCGGAGCGGCCGGGGCAGCGGGCTTCTCCACGGCTTTGGCTTCGGTCGGCGCCTTCGCGGCGCCCTTGCCTTCGGCGATCTGGCCGAGCAGCGCCCCCACCGCGACCGTCTCGCCGTCCTTTGCCGCGATCTCGGAGAGAACGCCGCCCGCCGGCGCGGGCACCTCGATCGTCACCTTGTCGGTCTCGAGCTCCACGATCGGCTCGTCGGCATTGACGGCTTCGCCGGCCGATTTGAACCAGCGGCCGATCGTGGCCTCGGTCACGGATTCGCCGAGTGTGGGCACGCGGATCTCAACCATGGAGCATCCTTCGATCTATGTCGCCTGGATCAGTCCTCGAGCGCGTCGTCGAGCAAGGCTTTCAGCTGGGCAAGATGTTTGGACAGGAGACCGGTCGCGGTTGCCGCCGAGGCCGGCCGGCCGACATAGCGCGGACGCTTGTGCTTGGCGTCGATCTGCGTGAGCACCCATTCGATATAGGGCTCGGCGAAGAACCACGATCCCATGTTGCGCGGCTCTTCCTGACACCAGATCATCTCGGCCTTCTTGAAGCGCGCGAGGTCGTGCACCAGAGCCTTCACCGGAAAGGGATAGAGCTGTTCGACGCGCATCAGATACACGTCGTCGATGCCGCGCTTCTCGCGTTCCTCGAACAGGTCATAATAGACCTTTCCGGTGCAGAGCACGACGCGGCGGATCTTGTCGTCGCGCACCAGCTTGATGCCGCCGTCCTTCTTGGTCTCCGCTTCGTCCCAGAACAGCCGATGAAAGCTCGTGCCGGGGCCCATGTCGTCGAGGCGGGACACGGTGCGCTTGTGGCGCAACAGCGACTTCGGCGTCATCAGCACCAAAGGCTTGCGGAAATCACGCTTGAGCTGGCGCCGGATGATGTGGAAGTAGTTCGCCGGCGTCGTGCAGTTCGCGACCTGAATATTGTCTTCGGCCGCCATCTGCAGGAAGCGTTCGAGGCGCGCCGACGAGTGCTCGGGACCCTGGCCCTCATAGCCATGCGGCAACAGCATCACCAGTCCGGACATGCGCAGCCATTTGCGCTCGCCGGAGGTGATGAACTGATCGATCACCACCTGCGCGCCATTGACGAAATCGCCGAACTGCGCCTCCCACATCGTCAAGGCGTTCGGCTCCGAGAGCGAATAGCCGTATTCGAAGCCAAGCACGGCCTCTTCCGACAGCATCGAATTCAAGACCTCGAAGCGTCCCTGGCCGTCACGCACGTGGTTGAACGGCGTGTGGCGGGCTTCGGTGTCCTGGTCGATGAGGACCGAATGGCGCTGGGAAAACGTGCCGCGCTCCGAATCCTGGCCCGACAGGCGCACGGGATGGCCATCGAGCAGCAGCGAGCAGATCGCCAGGGCTTCGGCGGTCGACCAGTCGATGCCCTCGCCGGATTCGATTGCCTTGCGGCGGTTGTCGAGAAAACGCTGCAGCGTGCGATGAACCTTGAAGCCCTGCGGCACGGCCGTGATCTTGCGGCCAATCTCCTTCAGCGTATCGATGGCCACGCCGGTATCGCCACGGCGGGGATCGTCATGGTCGCGGGCGACGCGCAGGCCCGCCCAGCGCCCGTCGAGCCAATCGGCTTTGTTCGGCTTGTATCCCTGGCCGGCCTCTTGCTCCGCATCGAGGCGTGCGCGCCAGTCGGCTTTCATCTTCTCGACTTCGCCCTCGGTGACGAGGCCGTCCGCGATCAGCTTCTTCGCATAGAGCTCCAGCGTCGGCGGGTGCGAGCGGATCTTCTTGTACATCACCGGCTGGGTGAAGGCCGGCTCATCGCCCTCGTTGTGGCCGAAGCGCCGGTAGCAGAACATGTCGATGACGACCGGCTTCTGGAATTTCTGCCGGAACTCGGTCGCCACCTTCGCGGCGAAGACGACGGCCTCGGGGTCGTCGCCGTTCGCGTGCAGGATCGGTGCGCCGATCATTTTCGCCACGTCGGAGGGATAGGGCGAGGAGCGCGAATAGCGCGGATAGGTCGTGAAACCGATCTGGTTGTTGACGATGAAATGCACCGACCCGCCGGTGCGGTAGCCCTTCAGGCCCGACAGGCCGAAGCATTCGGCGACCACGCCCTGGCCGGCGAAAGCGGCGTCGCCGGAGATGATCAGCGGCAGGACGGATGTGCGGTCGTCGGGGGTTGCGCCATGCTGGTCCTGCTTGGCGCGGACCTTGCCGAGCACGACGGGATCGACAATCTCGAGATGCGAGGGGTTGGCGGTGAGCGAGAGGTGAACGCGGTTGTTGTCGAACTCGCGGTCCGAGGATGCGCCCAAATGATACTTGACGTCGCCGGAGCCCTCGACTTCGTCGGGTGCCCAGGAGCCGCCTTTGAACTCGTGAAACAGCGCGCGGTGCGGCTTGCCCATCACCTGCGTCAGCACGTTCAGCCGTCCGCGATGCGACATGCCGATGACGATTTCCTTCACGCCGAGATTGCCGCCGCGCTTGATGATCTGCTCGAGCGCCGGGATCATCGCCTCGCCGCCGTCGAGGCCGAAGCGCTTGGTGCCGGTGTATTTCACGTCGAGGAATCGTTCGAAGCCCTCGGCCTCGATCAGCTTGTTGAGGATCGCGCGCCTGCCTTCATGCGTGAAGGCGATCTCCTTGTCCGGTCCCTCGATGCGCTCCTGAATCCAGGCCTTCTGGGCCGGCTCGGAGATGTGCATGAACTCGACGCCAAGCGTCTGGCAATAGGTGCGCTGGAGAATGGCGACGATCTCGCGGATCGAGCCGAACTCGAGCCCGAGCACCCGGTCGATGAAAATCTTGCGGTCGAGGTCGGCATCGGTGAAGCCGTAGGAGCGCGGATCGAGTTCTTCGTGGTTCTTCGGCGGCTCGAGCCCGAGCGGATCGAGCTTGGCGTGGAGATGGCCGCGGATGCGGTAGGCGCGGATCAGCATCAGCGCCCGCACCGAGTCGCGCGTGGCGCGCTGCACATCGGCGGAAGTCAGCTCGACGCCGGATCCTTGCGCCCGCGCCTTGACCTTCTCGCCGACGCCCTTTGCGACCTCGCGCCAATCGCCGTCGAGCGCGGCGGTCAGTTCTGAGCGCGCCGGCTCCGGCCAGCCCACGCGTTGCCAGGACGGCCGATGCGGCGTTCCGTCGTCCTTGAGGCTGCCGAAAAAAGCCTGCCATTCGGCGTCGACCGACTGCGGATCGGCGCGGTATCGCCCATAAAGATCCTCGATATAGGAGGCATTGCCGCCATAAAGGAACGATGTGAGGGCGAAAGCCGCGTTCGCGTCCTGCCGAGACATTGCCGCATCCTAGAATTCGGGAGACCGGGTCCCGAGGGGTTCACGGCGACGAACACGCGCCGCGCCGCGTTGCTTACCCTATTTAGGGCGGCGAGGCGTCAGCCGAAAGTCTATTGAATGAATCACGCTTTCAATACTTCGGCCAGCGTCTTGCCGATGCGCGCCGGCGACGGCGACACCCGGATACCGGCCGCTTCCATCGCCGCGATCTTGGAGTCGGCACCGCCCTTGCCGCCGGAGATGATCGCGCCCGCGTGTCCCATGCGGCGGCCCGGCGGGGCCGTGCGTCCGGCGATGAAGCCGACCGTCGGCTTCTTGCGGCCACGCTTGGCCTCGCTTTTCAGGAACTCGGCCGCGTCCTCCTCGGCCGAGCCGCCGATCTCCCCGATCATCACGATGGCTTCGGTTTTCGGATCGGCGAGAAACATCTCCAGCATCTCGATGAATTCCGTGCCCTTCACCGGGTCGCCGCCGATGCCCACCGCGGTGGTCTGGCCGAGCCCTTCGCGGGTGGTTTGGAACACCGCCTCGTAGGTGAGGGTGCCGGAGCGCGAGACGATGCCGACCTTGCCGGGCGAGAAGATGTTGCCCGGCATGATGCCGATCTTGCACTCGCCCGCGGTCATGACGCCCGGGCAGTTCGGCCCGACGAGGCGCGACTTGGAGTCTGAGAGGGCGCGCTTCACCCGCACCATGTCGAGCACGGGAATGCCCTCGGTGATGCAGACGATCAGCGGGATCTCGGCGTCGATCGCCTCGCAGATCGCGTCTGCCGCGCCCGGCGGCGGCACGTAGACGACGCTCGCGTCGGCGCCCGTTTCCTCGCGCGCCTGCGCCACGGTGTCGAAGACGGGCAGGCCGAGATGCATCGCGCCGCCTTTGCCGGGCGCCGTGCCGCCGACCATTTTCGTGCCATAGGCGATCGCCTGCTCGGAATGGAAGGTGCCGTTCTTGCCGGTGAAACCCTGGCAGATGACCTTGGTGTTCTTGTCGATGAGGATGGACATGCGCGTTATGCGGCCTCCTTCACGGCCTTGACGATCGACTGCCTCCCCCTGAAAGGGGGAGGTGAACCAGCCGTGTCATTGACCCCCACCCGGCGAGCTTCGCTCGCCGACCTCCCCCTTGCAGGGGGAGGTGAATCAGCCAAGTCAGCGACCCCCACCCGGCGCGCCAGCGCCGGGTGGGGGTCATGTTCGCGGCGCCGAGTTCTTGAGCAATCATTGCGATACGTTCGAGAACGCCTGGGAGATTCTCGATGATATCTGAGTTCCAGAACCGCAGCGTCGTCACGCCATGAGCTGCGAACCAACCATCGCGTCTGCGATCTCGCTGCTTACGAGCAGCGCTCGCGTGTTGTCCTCCATCGATCTCGATGGCGAGGCCAAGCGCTGGACAAAAGAAATCCAGAACATACGGACCGGCGGGGTGCTGCCGACGAAATCGATGGCCGTTGAGCTGACCATTGCGCAGACGCCACCAAAGGCGTTTTTCGACGTCGGTCAAGTTTGCCCGTAGTTGCCGGGCTTTCGAAGTCTTTTGCGTTGTCCGATCGAAACGCGATTCCGAGTCATTGACCCCCACCCGGCGCGCTTCGCTCGCCGACCTCCCCCTTGCAGGGGGAGGTGAATCAGTCGTGTCATTGACCCCCACCCGGCGAGCTTCGCTCGCCGACCTCCCCCTTGCAGGGGGAGGTGAATCAGCCAAGTCAG
>JALHLQ010000032.1 GCA_022844485.1 Xanthobacteraceae bacterium | reverse complement strand
GTCCGCGCGACCGGTTACGCCGCCGCCGCCTCCTCAGGCGCAGCGCGCGCCACCCCCGCCGCAAGCCGCTCGCGGCTCAGCGCCCCCGGCCGCGCAAAAAAAGGACGGGAAAAAGGACGGCAAGAAATGCGAGATCGTGAACGGGGTTGAGGTTTGTAAGTGAAGCGTTGCGCGAGGCCGCTCGCGCAACGCTTCAGGTGAACTTCAGATGCCGGAACGGGAAACCCTCTCCCCTCGCGGGAGAGGGTGGTGAGGACCGAAGGTCCGAGCCGGGTGAGGGGGCTCTGCGTTGCAAGAAGACGCCCCTCACCCCGCCCGTGCTGCGCACGGGCACCCCTCTCTCGCAAGGGGAGAGGGGAGGCGGCAAACGGCGCCTCAGCGTTCCAGCCGGGCGATCAGGCTCGACGTGTCCCAGCGGCGGCCGCCCATCTTCTGCACTTCCGAATAGAACTGGTCGACGAGGGCGGTGATGGGCAGATGCGCGCCGTTGCGCCGCGCTTCCGACAGGCAGATGCCGAGATCCTTGCGCATCCAGTCGACGGCGAAGCCGAAGTCGAACTTGCCGGCATTCATCGTCTTGTAGCGGTTCTCCATCTGCCAGGATTGCGCCGCTCCCTTCGAGATCACGCCGATCAAAGCCTCGACATCCAGGCCGGCCCGTTTGGCGAAATGGATTCCCTCCGACAGGCCCTGCACCAGCCCGGCAATGCAGATCTGGTTCACCATTTTGGCGAGCTGCCCCGATCCCGAAGGGCCCAGGAGCTGACACATGCGGGCATAGGCCTGAATGACGGGTTCGGCTTTCGCATAGGGCTCCTTGTCGCCGCCGCACATCACGGTGAGGACCCCGTTCTCCGCCCCGGCCTGTCCGCCCGACACCGGCGCATCGACAAAGCCGAATCCGCGCTTCGTCGCCTCGGCATGAAGCTCGCGTGCCACTTCGGCCGAAGCCGTCGTGTGGTCGACGAAGACGGCGCCTTTCTTCATGCCGTGGAAAGCGCCGTCGGAGCCGAGCGTCACCGCGCGCAAGTCCGCGTCGTTGCCGACGCAGCACATGACGAAATCCTGGCCCTCGGCGGCGGCCTTCGGCGTTGGCGCGTGCCGCCCCTTGTATTGGCCGACCCATGTCTCCGCCTTCGCCGCTGTGCGGTTGTAGACCGTCACCTCATGCCCGCCCTTGGTCTTGAGATGTCCGGCCATGGGAAAGCCCATGACGCCAAGCCCGAGAAACGCCACCTTCGCCATTGTTGGTCTCCGTCAAAAGGTCAGGCGTGTTTGCTCCCGGCTCATTGGGCAGTCAACCAGGCGCGCCGCTTGCGCAAGGACCAAGTTGGCCTGCGACCACACGTCGGCCGCCTCCCGGTTGACCGGCTCCACGGCGATCCTGTTAATGCGCGCAGCGTTCAAAGGATTTTGTCATGGCGTCTTTGAAGGACGATGTGTTGCGGGCTCTCGCCGGCGTGAAAGGCCCCGACGGCCGGCCGCTTCCCGAAACCGGAACGCTGTCCGACGTTGTCGTCAGCGACGGCAAGGTGTTCTTTTCGATGACGGTCGAAGCCTCGGCCGTCACGCATTGGGAGCCGGCGCGAAAGGCGGCGGAAGCCGCGGTGCGCGCGGTGCCCGGCGTCAAATCGGCCCTCATTGCATTGACGGCCGAGCGTGCCGCCGGCGGCGCCGCGGCTCCCTCGGCGCCGGCAGCGGCGGCGCCGCATCGCCATCGCGCCGGGCAGGGGCAGGGCGGCGAGGTCGGCGTCCCCGGCGTGAAATACATCATCGCCGTGGCGTCGGGAAAAGGCGGCGTCGGCAAGTCGACGACCGCCGTCAATCTCGCGCTCGGCCTGCGCGACCTCGGCCTGAAGGTCGGCGTGCTCGACGCCGACATCTACGGTCCCTCGATGCCGAAGCTGCTCGCGATCCGCGGCCGCCCGCAAATGATGGGCGGCAACAAGCTCAAGCCGATGACCGGCTACGGCATGGCGGTGATGTCGATCGGCTTCCTCGTCGAGGAAGAGACGCCGATGATCTGGCGCGGGCCGATGGTGATGTCGGCGCTGACGCAAATGCTCCGGGAGGTCGAATGGGGCGAGATCGACGTGATGGTCGTCGATATGCCGCCCGGCACCGGGGACGCGCAGCTGACCATGGCGCAGCAGGTGCCGCTCGCCGGGGCGGTCATCGTCTCGACGCCGCAGGACCTTGCGCTGATCGACGCGCGTCGCGGCATCGCCATGTTCGGGCGCGTGAATGTGCCGGTGCTCGGCATCGTCGAGAACATGAGCTACTTCCTCTGCCCAAGCTGCGGCTCCCGCTCCGACATTTTTGGCCACGGCGGCGCCCGCCACGAAGCGGAACGCCTGGGCGTGCCGTTCCTCGGCGAAGTGCCGCTCACCATGGTCATCCGTGAAACCTCGGACTCCGGCCGCCCCGTCGTCGCAACGGATCCCGGCAGCGCGCATGCGAAGATCTATCGCGAGATCGCCGCGCGTGTCTGGGCCGCCTTGACCGGCGGCGACACCAAGCCGCGGGCTGCACCGAAGATCGTGATCGAGGCCTGAGACCGCCGCTGGAACTGCGCCCGGCCGTGCAGGTTCTCCGGCATGCAAGGGGCGCATGCAGCGAATGCGGCGCCGCCGCTACTCTTGCGGCAGGCGACAGGGTTTGTAGCGCCCGGTCCGAACCGCAAGGACTTCTCCCAAGGAGCAGCCACAATGAAACGTCGTGAATTCCTGACCGGGGCAGGCGCCGGTCTCGCTTCGGCCGCGGTCGCCAAGCCGGCCATTGCGCAATCGGCGCCGGATGTGCGCTGGCGCTGCACGTCGAGCTTTCCGAAATCCCTCGACACGATTTTCGGCACCTCCGAGTATTTCTCCCGCATGGTGTCCGAGCTGACGGATGGCAAGTTTCAGATCCAGGTTTTTGCCCCGGGCGAGATCGTCCCGGGTCTGCAGGCCGCGGACGCGGTGACCAGCGGCACCGTCGAGATGTGCCACACGGCCTCGTATTACTATGTCGGCAAGGACCCGACCTTCGCGCTCTTCACCGCGGCGCCCTTCGGCCTGAACAGCCGCATGCAAACGGCCTGGAATTATTTCGCCGGCGGCCTCGACCTGACGAACGACTTCTACAAGAAATACAACTTCCTCGCTTTCCCGGCGGGCAACACCGGCACGCAGATGGGCGGCTGGTTCCGCAAGGAGATCAAGGCTCCGGAAGACCTGAGCGGGCTGAAATTCCGCATCGCCGGCTTCGCCGGACAGATGCTCGCGCGGCTCGGTGTCGTTCCGCAGCAGATTGCCGGCGGCGAGATCTATCCGGCTCTCGAGAAGGGCACGATCGACGCCACCGAATGGGTCGGTCCCTACGATGACGAGAAGCTCGGCTTCCAGAAAGTCGCGCAGTTCTACTACTATCCGGGCTTCTGGGAAGGCGGGGCGATGCTGCACAACTTCATCAACATCGCGAAGTGGAACGAACTGCCGAAGACGTATCAGGCGGCCCTGCGCACCGCCTCCGAAGCGGCGCATGCCTGGATGCAGGCGAAATACGATGCGCAGAACCCGGCTGCGTTGCGAAGACTCGTGGCGGCCGGCGCGCAATTGCGCCCCTTCCCGCCGGCGGTGATGGACGCGTGCTACAAGGCGGCGAACGAGCTCTATGCGGAGGTGTCGGGAAAGAACCCCGACTTCAAACGCGTCTATGACAGCATCGCGGCCTTCCGCGGGGACCAGTACCTGTGGTGGCAGGTCGGGGAATACGGCTTCGACACCTACATGATCCGCGCCCGCGCCCGCGGCTGATCCCGGCGGCGAGCACGGCGAAGTGAACGGCCCGGAGGGCAATCCCCATCGGGCCGTTGGACTTTGCGGGTGCATTCCTCTAGGGACTTTTGCTTAGGCCTCGTTGCCTCTCAAGACCCGAAAACGGGCCGGAGCGCGCGAGCGGCCTGAGTTTGGGAAATCCTGGGAGATCACCTGCATGAAACGTCGCGAATTTCTGAAGGCGGCCGGCGTCGGCTTGGCCGCAGGCGCAGTCGCAAGCCCGGCCATTGCGCAATCGATGCCGGACATGAAATGGCGGCTCACCTCGAGCTTCCCGAAGTCGCTCGACACGATCTTCGGCGCCGCGGAAACCTTCGCCAAGGCCGTGGCGGAAGCGACCGACAACAAGTTCCAGATCCAGGTGTTCGCCGCCGGGGAGCTGGTGCCGGGCCTGCAGGCCGCCGATACCGTGACGAACGGCACGGTCGAGATGTGCCACACGGCGTCGTACTATTACGTCGGCAAGGATCCGACATTCGCCTTCGGCACGAACATTCCGTTCGGTTTGAACCAGCGCATGAACGACGCCTGGATGTTCTACGGCGGCGGCATGGACCTGATGAACGCCTTCTACAAGAAGTACAACATCCATGCGATTCCGGCCGGCAATACCGGCGCCCAGATGGGCGGCTGGTTCCGCAAGGAGATCAAGGACACGAACGATCTCAACGGACTGAAAATGCGCGTCGGCGGTTTTGCCGGCCGCGTGCTGCAGAAAGTAGGGGTCGTGCCGCAGCAGATCGCCGGCGGCGAGATCTACCCCGCGCTCGAGAAGGGTACGATCGACGCCGCCGAGTGGGTGGGGCCCTATGACGACGAGAAGCTCGGCTTCCAGAAGGTCGCCCAGTTCTACTACTATCCCGGCTGGTGGGAAGGCGGCCCGATGCTCCACAACATGGTCAATATCGACAAGTGGAACGCGCTGCCGAAGGCCTATCAGTCGATCATCAATTCGGCCTCGCACGTCGCCAACACGACAATGATGGCGAAGTACGACGCCAGCAATCCGGCAGCGCTGAAGCGCCTTGTGGCCGCGGGCGCGCAGCTTCGGCCCTTTCCGCAGCCGGTCATGGAAGCCTGCTTCAAGGCCGCCAACGAGGTCTATGCCGAAACCTCGGCGGCGAATGCGGACTTCAAGAAGGTCTATGAGTCTCAGCTCGCCTTCCGCGGCGACCAGTATCTCTGGTGGCAGATCGCGGAATACGGCTACGACACTTTCATGATCCGTTCGCGCGCGCGCAGCTGACCGCGCGTTGCTAAACCGCATGGTGAGCCCGGAGGTTTGCGCCTCCGGGCTTTTCGTTCTTGAACGGACCTGACTATGATGCCTCGTCGGCCGCGGATGCAGTGAAAGAAGGTCGCGCCTTTTGCTTCCCTCGCGTCGGCGGACCGGCGGGATAACGGAGGGACGCCAATGAAACGCCGCGAGTTTCTCAAGACAGCCGGCATCGGGCTTGCTGGATCGACCATCGCCGCCCCGGCAATCGCCCAATCCGCGCCGGAGATCAAATGGCGGCTGACATCGAGCTTTCCGAAATCGCTCGACACCCTGTGGGGAGCGGCGGAGACGTTTTCGCGTTACGTTTCCGAGGCGACGGACCGGCGCTTCCAGGTTCAGAGCTTCGCCGCCGGCGAGATCGTTCCAGGCCTGCAAGCTGCCGACGCGGTGATGAACGGTACCGTCGAAGTCTGTCACACCGCCACCTACTACTACATCGGCAAGGACCCGACCTTCGCGCTCTTCTGCGCAGTCCCGTTCGGACTGAACGCGCGCCAGCAGAATGCCTGGTTCTACGACGGCGACGGCATGAAGCTGATGAACGAGTTCACCAAGAAGTACAACTTGTTCAATCTTCCCGGCGGCAATACCGGCGCGCAAATGGGCGGCTGGTTCCGCAAGGAGATCAAGGAGGTTGCCGATCTCAACGGGTTGAAATTCCGCATCGGCGGCTTTGCCGGCCGCGTGCTGGCGAAGCTTGGCGTCGTGCCGCAGCAGATCGCCGGCGGCGATATCTATCCTGCGCTGGAGAAGGGCACGATCGACGCCGCGGAATGGGTCGGGCCCTATGACGACGAGAAGCTCGGTTTCCACAAGGTCGCGAAATACTACTATTACCCCGGCTGGTGGGAGGGCAGCACGGCCAACCATTTCATGATCAATCTGGCGAAGTGGAACGAGCTGCCGAAGAGCTATCAAGCCATCGTGACCACGGCGGCGGCGCTTGCAAACGTGGAAGAGCAGGGGCGCTACGATGCGCGCAATCCGGAAGCCTTGAAGCGGCTTGTGGCCGCCGGCACGCAGTTGCGGCCCTTCAGCCAGAACATCATGGAGGCGTGCCTGAAGGCGGCCAACGAAGTGTACGCCGAGACGTCGGCTGCCAATCCGGACTTCAAGAAGGTCTACGAGAACCTCGCGGCGTTCCGAAACGAAGAATATCTCTGGTGGCAGGTCGCCGAGTACACTTATGACACGTTCATGATCCGCACGCGCGCACGCAGCTGACCGCCGCACCGCAGCATCGCATCGAAAAGCCCGGACGGCTCGCCTCCGGGCTTTTCGCCTTGCCGGAAACTTGGCGTATGATGCGGCGTCGGCCGTTGACGCAAGCGGAAGACGTCGTGCGCCTCCCTCGCGTCGCGGTCCGGCGGATAACGGAGAGGGAACGTCAATGAAACGTCGTGAATTTCTCAAGGCAGCCGGCGTCGGCCTCGCTGCTTCAACCGTTGCCGCGCCCGCGGTCGCGCAGTCGCTGCCTGAGGTCAAATGGCGCCTGACCGCGAGCTGGCCGAAGTCGCTCGATACGCTTTACGGCTGCTGCGAGTATTTTTCCAAGCGGATTGCCGAAGTCAGCGACAACCGCTTCCAGGTCCAGTCTTTTGCGGCGGGAGAAATCGTTCCGGGTCTGCAAGTGCTCGACGCCGTGCAGAACGCGACCGTCGAAGTCGGCCACACGGCCATGTATTACTACGTCGGCAAGGACCCGGCCTTCACCTTCGGCACCGCCATGCCGTTCGGTTTGAACACGCGCCAGCAGGAGGCGTGGTTCATGCACGGCGGCGGGAGCGAACTTCTGAATGATTTCTGGAAAGCATATAGCGTGACGGGAATTCCGGGCGGAAACACCACCTGCCAGATGGGCGGCTGGTTTCGCAAGGAGATCAAGTCCGTTGCCGATCTGAACGGACTCAAGTTCCGCGTCGGCGGATTTGCCGGACGCATCATGGCGAAGCTCGGCGTCGTGCCGCAACAGCTCGCGGCGGGGGACATCTATCCGGCCTTGGAAAAAGGCACGATCGACGCCGCGGAATGGGTCGGGCCTTACGACGACGAGAAGCTCGGCTTCGTGAAGGTGGCGAAGTACTACTACTATCCCGGCTGGTGGGAGGGCGGCGCAAACGCGCATTTCATCATCAATCTGGCGAAATGGAACGAACTGCCGAAGCAATACCAGCACATGTTCCAGGCTGTGGCGCGCGAGGCGGCCGGGTGGACGACGGCTCGCTACGACCATTTGAATCCGGCGGCGATCAAACGGCTCGTGGCCAGCGGAGCGCAGCTTCGGCCGTTTCCGCAGGAAGTGCTCGAAGGGTGCTGGAAGGCGGCTGCGGAAATCTACGCCGACCTTTCGAAGACCAATCCGCACTTCAAGAAACTTTATGACAGCCTGACGGCGTTCCGCAACGATGCATATGCCTGGATGCAGGTGGCGGAAATGTCCTACGACGCGTTCCAGGTGCGGATGCGGGCGAGAAGCTGACCGAGCATGATCCCGAAGATAAAGCCCCGGGGTTCTTGCTCCGGGGCTTTGACTTATTGAATCTTCGGCGGCGGCCCGAAATCGAGCGGCGGAAGGTCGGTCGCCGGCATCTGGATTTCGATATTGACCTTGGAAGGATCGCCCACCGGGCCGGTCCCCTTGTAGTGCAGCACCATTTGCGGAAACGCGATGACGAGCCCGACCATGATGCACTGGATGATCACGAACGGCACGGCGCCCCAATAGATTTGGCCCGTTGTCACCCCTTCCATGCGCTTGCCGGTGACGCGGTCCAGATAGGAGTCTTTCGGCGCGACCGATCGCAGGTAGAAGAGCGCGAAGCCGAACGGCGGGTGCATGAAGGACGTTTGCATGTTGACGCCCAGGATCACGCCGAACCAGATCAGATCGATCCCCAGCCTCTCCGCGGCCGGACCGAGCAGCGGCACGACGATGAAGGCCAGTTCGAAGAAATCGAGGAAGAAGGCGAGCAGGAACACCAGCACGTTGACGAAGATGAGGAAGCCCACCTGTCCGCCGGGCAGCGACACGAGCAATTCCTCGACCCATCGGTGTCCGTTGACGCCGTAGAATGTCAGCGAGAACACGCGCGCACCGATCAAGATGAACAGCACGAAGGCGGACAGCTTCGCGGTGGATTCGGCGGCCTGCCGCACCAGGTCCAGGCGCAGTCTGCCCTTGGCGATGGCGAGCAGGAGCGCGCCGACCGCGCCCATCGCGCCGCCTTCCGTCGGCGTCGCCACGCCGATGAAGATCGTGCCGAGCACGAGGAAGATCAGCGCGAGCGGCGGCACCATCACGAAGGTGACCTGCTGGGCCATGTTCGAGATCAGCCGAACGCCCGTGAACCGTTCCAGCGTCCCGGCTAGCACCGCGTAGATACAGCCCGCGAGCATCGCTTCGGCGACCAGCGCCATGCGTTGCCATCCGGCATCCAGCAAGGCGAAGTACAGAGCGGCGAAAGCGACGGTGGCCGCGACGGTGAGGATCAGCCGCCTGGCGCCGAACAGGTAATTGAACACGGCGGACAAAAAGGCGACGGTCACCGCCACCGACATGGTCAGAATGACGAAGTCGGCGCCGCCGCGCACGGGCGTCTGCATCATGATGTAATAGCCGACCGCGAAGGAGAACAGCGTGAGCACGCCGAGCGGCCACACGCCCCGCGCGCCGTCCGGCTCGCGATAGCCGATTGCATCCACCGGTAGGCCGGGTCCCGATTTCGGCCACAACAGCGTGGCGAGAAAGACATATCCCGCATACAGGAGCGAGAGCACGATGCCGGGCACGAACGCGCCCTCGTACATGTCTCCGACCGAGCGCCCGAGCTGGTCTGCCATCACGATGAGCACGAGCGAGGGCGGAATGATCTGCGCCAGCGTGCCGGAGGCGGCGATCACGCCGGTTGCGAGCTGCCGGTCGTAGCCGTAGCGCAGCATGATGGGAAGCGAGATCAACCCCATCGAGATGACCGAGGCGGCGACGACGCCCGTCGTCGCCGCGAGCAGCGCGCCGACGAAGATCACGGCATAGGCGAGCCCGCCCCGGATGGTGCCGAACAACTGCCCGATCGTATCCAAAAGGTCCTCGGCCATTCCCGATCGTTCGAGGACGAGCCCCATGAAGGTGAAGAACGGAATGGCGAGCAGCGTGTCATTGCTCATGATCCCGAACACGCGTTCCGGCAGCGCCTGCAGGAAGTCCGGACGGAAGAGACCGAGCTCGATTCCGATCAGGCCGAAGATCAATCCGTTGGCGGCAAGCGCGAACGCGACGGGGTAACCCAGAAGGAGCAGCAGAACGAGCGCCGCAAACATGATCGGCGCCATGTAGTGGATCAGCAGCTCCGCCATCGTCAAAGACTCCGATCGCTCGCGCCGCTATCGCGCCTCGTGTTTGATCTCGGCGATGATGCGCTCGGCCTCGGCTTCAACCGCGGTCACGTGCACGCCGCCATGCGGGTCGGGGATGCGGCCCATCATGACCGCGATGCGTTTGATCAATTCCGACAGCCCCTGGAAGAACAGAAGAACAAATCCGATCAGGATGAGCGACTTCGCCGGCCACTGCGGCAGGCCGCCCGCGTTCATGGACTGCTCGTTGATGACGAACGAGCGCACGAAGAAGGGGTAGGAGGTCACGATCATGACGATCGTCAGCGGCAGCAGAAAGAGGACGTGGCCGATCACGTCGATCATGTCGCGCACGCGTTTCGGAAACAGCGCGTTCACGATGTCGATGCGGATGTGCTCATTGGCCAGCAAAGTCCATGATGAGCACAGCAGAAACACGATCCCGAACAGCACCCACTGCAACTCGAGCCAGGCGTTGGATGAGGCGTCGAAGAGCTTGCGGATGACGGCGTTGGTCGCGGACACGACGACCGCGGCGAGGATGAGCCAGCTCAGCCACTTGCCGATCCGCAGCGTAATTGCGTCGATGACCCGGCTCACGCCGAGAAGCGTGTTCACGTCTGTCCCTCTGGCGCTCTGGAGCAAGTCTTGTTTATTGGCCCGCGCCACAAGCGAGGACGGGCCCAGCTTAATCCGAACCAATGCGGCGGCGTCAACCTAAAGTTTCCACACACTTGCCACGATTTGCCTTGCTTCCGGCGCCGGATTCCGGCTCACGCCGCCGGCCCGGCGGTCGCCGCGAGCTGGCGCTGCCGGATGCGCTCGCGGTGGAGCGCATAGACGCCGCTTCCGACGATCAGGGCGGCGCCGGCGACGGCAAGGACATCAGGCGTCTCCCCGAACGCGAGATAGCCGCCGATCGCCGCCCAGACGATCAGGCTGTAGCGGAAGGGAGACACGGCCGAGACCTCGACGCCGCGGAAGGCGAGCACAAGGAAGAAATTGCTGACCGCGAGAAACGCGGCGGTGACGGCGATCAGAGCCATGCCAGAGGAGTCGATCGGCCGCCAGCTCTCGAACGCGCCGAGGCCGAGGCCAAGCAGGGTCACCGCGCTCGCCGCCGTGAACGACACGACCGTCGCCGGGATCTTGGGGTCGAGATTCCGCGTGATCAGGTCGCGTGAGGCGGACACGAATGCGCAGACAAGCACCACCAGCGCCCAGGCGTTGAATGCTCCCGGAGCGGGCTTGACGACCAGCATCGCGCCGGCGAAGCCGACCGCGATGGCGGTCCATCGCCGCCAGCCGACAGCCTCGCCATAGAAGAACGCGGCCATGGCCGTGATGATCAGCGGCGAAATGAGGATGATGGCGGAGGCCTCCGCGATCGGCATCCGCAAGAGCGACGACGTGAACAGGATCGCGGCGAGCCCCTCGAGCAGCCCGCGCGCGACGACGCGGCTGTTCATCGATCCGCGGATCATTCTGATCTGGCCGGTCGCGGCCATGGCGGCGGCGATGAACGCGATCGTGAACAGCCCGCGCACGAAAATGACTTCACCCAGCGGATAGCGTTGCGCGGCCATCTTCACCAGCGTGTCATTCGCGGCGAAGGTCGCCATCGCAATCACCAGGGCGAGAATTCCGCGGCGGTTGGCGTGAGCAGCGGACAGGGGAGGGCTCCGCGGTTGACCGCCGTTGCGCTAACACGCGCCGCCGCGCGCGGCGAGGCCCGCTTTCGTGGAGCGGCCATGCGCCTTGCGTCTCAGCCGCCGGTGACGCTCATGTGGCGCGAGACGGCCGGGCGCTTGGTCCGCCGGTCGATGACGAAGTCGTGCCCTTTGGGCTTGCGCGAGATCGCCTCGTCGATCGCGGCATTGAGCAGGTCGTTGCCTTCCGAGGCGCGCAAGGGCGTCCGCAGATCGGCGGCGTCCTCCTGCCCGAGGCACATGTAGAGCGTGCCCGTGCAGGTCAGGCGCACGCGGTTGCAGGACTCGCAGAAATTATGCGTCATCGGCGTGATGAAGCCGAGCCGCCCGCCCGTTTCCTTCACCCGCACGTAGCGCGCCGGTCCGCCGGTGCGATAATCGATATCCTCGAGCGTGTGGCGTTCTGCGATCCGCGCGCGCGCCATCGACAGCGGCAGATACTGGTCGATCCGCCCCTCGCCGATCTCGCCGAGCGGCATCACCTCGATCAGCGTGAGGTCCATGCCGCGCCCATGCGCCCATGCGATGAGGGAGCCGAACTCGTCCTCGTTCACGCCCTTGAGCGCGACGGCGTTGATTTTCACCTTCAAGCCGGCCGACTGCGCCGCGTCGATTCCGGCCAGCACCTTGTCCAACTCGCCCCAGCGCGTGATGGCGCGGAACTTGTCGGCGTCCAGCGTATCGAGCGACACGTTGATGCGCTTCAGCCCGTAATCGGCAAGCTCGCGCGCATATTTCGGAAGCTGCGATCCGTTGGTGGTGATGGTGAGTTCCTCGAGCGCGCCCGACCGCAGATGGCGCGAAAGGGATTCGATCAAGGTCATGATCCCGCGGCGGACCAGCGGCTCGCCGCCGGTCAAGCGCAGCTTGCGAACGCCGCGCGCGATGAAGGCGCCGCAGAGCCGGTCGAGCTCTTCGAGCGTCAAGAGGTCCTGCTTCGGCAGGAACGTCATGTTTTCCGACATGCAATAGACGCAGCGGAAGTCGCATCGGTCGGTCACCGAGACCCGCAGGTAGTCGACGGTGCGCCCGAACGGATCCACGAGTGGCGAGGGTTGCAGGCTCGCCGCACGCTCGAAATCCATCGCAAACTCCTTGTTTCCGGCCCTTCGGCGCGGCCCCGGCGCCCTTGGTCTCGGCCCCGCAATATGCGATCTAGATCAAGGCAATGGAAGAGGAAACGGCGGTTTTGGCTGAGCCGCGACGACGCGCCCCCCAAGCCGCAGGGACGCAGATCGGAGTTTTCGGAAAAATGCCTGTCGAAACCACCGCGCCCGCCGCCTCGGCTTGGCCGACGGAGATCCGGCTGCGCAAGGACCGCAAAGCCCTGACCGTCACGTTCGACAACGGCGAGGGCTATACCTTGCCGGCCGAATACTTGCGCGTGAAGAGCCCGAGCGCGGAAGTGCAGGGCCATGCGCCGGAGGAGCGCAAGACCGTCCCCGGCAAGAGGAACGTGGAGATCATGGAGGTTCAGCCGGTCGGCAATTATGCCGTCCGGCTGGTGTTCGACGACATGCATTCGACCGGCATCTACAGCTGGGACTATTTCCTCGACCTCGGCCGCAACCAGGACGACTATTGGCAGGCCTATCTGGATGAGCTGGCGGCGAAGGGTCTGACCCGCGACCCCGTTCGGCGAGCATGATCCCCGAAAAGTGGGAACCGGTTTTCGGGAAGGATCATGCTCGGCGACAGAGAGCATGATCCCGAAAAGTGGGGACCGGTTTTCGGGAAAGATCATGCTCGGTGACAAAGAGCATGATCCCGAAAAGTGGGGACCGGTTTTCGGGAAAGATCATGCTCGGTGACAAAGAGCATGATCCCAAAAGGGGGGAACTTAACTTAGCGAACGACGACGACCCTCGCTCCGACCCGCACGCGGTTGTAGAGGTCGATCACGTCTTCGTTGGTCAGCCGGAAGCAACCGGACGACACGGCCTGGCCGATCGTCTCCGGCTCATTCGAGCCGTGGATGCGGTAGAGCGATGACCCGAGATACATGGCGCGCGCGCCCAGCGGATTTTGCGGGCCGCCCGGCATGTAGCGCGGCAGATCCGGACGGCGCTTGAGCATTTGCGGCGGCGGGACCCAATCCGGCCATTCCCGCTTTTCCGACACCGCGGTCGTGCCCGCCCAGGTGAAGCCGATGCGGCCCACGCCGATGCCGTAGCGGATCGCGCGCCCTTCGCCGAGAATGTAGTAGAGCCGCCGCTCGGCGGTGTTGATGACGAGGCTTCCCGCGGGCAGCGTGCTTGGATAGGTCACGGTGGTCCGGGGAATGGGAGAGGCGCTGCCGAAGAGGCCAGGAAATCCGCGGCCGGAAGGCGCGCCGCCCGTGTAGCGGCCGTCCGGATCAAAGAGCGGATTTGCCGATGCGCCGTTGCCGGCGAGAGTGAGTCCCGCAATCAGCGAGAGTGCGGCGAACAGTCTCCGCATCGATGGCCTCGTCTGTCGGTGAAGCGCGTTGCGCGGGGTGTCCGGAGCGATCCGGCTCGGGAGACAAAGGCCATAAACCGCGAAAACGGGCAACGTCCTTGTGGGGGCCCTCACGCCGACGCCGAAGAGATTGTCGCCGCACTGTTGCGCATTCGCCACGCGGGGAGGCAAGGCATGGTGGGCTTGCCAGTTTTGGCCGCGAAGGGGCGAAGGCTGGTGGGCGCTGTAGGGATTGAACCTACGACCAACCCCGTGTGAAGGAAGATACGCCCCGCGCAAATTCAATGGCTTACGAGCGGACAGGCAGATTTTCCACGGATTCTCCTCACCGGCCAACCACGGCGCTAATGCGTCTTTCCAGGAACCCAGAAGGGTTTTGTCGTTTCAGGCCGCTGCATGGGCGATGATCGGCTCGATCTTGTCGAGTTTCTTGCCGATCTCGCGCTTAGCGATCTCCACATCGTAACGGTTCTGGAGGTTCATCCAAAGCTGTGGGGATGTGCCGAGAGCCTTGCCGAGACGCAGGGCGGTGTCGGCTGTGATCCCGGTTGTTTCCGCTGCGACCCGTTCGATCCGTGTCCGGGGCAGGCCACAGGCCTTGGCGAGCGTTCCAGCAGACAGTTTGAGCGGGACAAGAAATTCCTCCCGGAGGACTTCGCCGGGATGCATGGGCGCGAGCTTCTTGGCCATTTTTGTCATTCCTGTTGGTCGTCATTCAAAGGCTAGTGGTAGTCGGTGATCTCTACGTCTTTCGGTCCTTCCTCGGTCCAGATGAAGCACACCCGGAACTGGTCGTTGACCCGGATAGAATGTTGTCCCGCACGATCCTTGGTCAAAGCCTCAAGCCTGTTACCCGGAGGTGAGCGCAAATCGTTCAGGTCGACCGCAGCGTCAAGATAGCGGAGCTTTCGGCGAGCAACTTTCACGAGGTCTGCCGGAAAGCCCTTTGGGCTCTCACCCTCATAGACCGCTTCTGTCATCCGGCTCTTGAAGCTCTTGATCACGTGAATAATGTATCAGCTAATGATACGTAAGACAAGTGGTTTGTATCGGAAATTGATACACGCTGAACGGCGGTTTAGATGCGTTTGAACATTTTGGCAGGTGCCGATGACGGCCAGGCTTTTTTCCACAACATCGAGATCGTTTTTTTGTCGGACTACCGATTGCTCTGCTTACGACGCCAAAGCTGCCGAGCAAGCCGACGTCGAGGCTGCAGGAACACCATTGGATCAGGACGTTTGATGGTGGGCGCTGTAGGGATTGAACCTACGACCTCTCCCGTGTGAAGGGAACGCTCTCCCGCTGAGCTAAGCGCCCGCGCTGCGCGCGACCTTCGATTTATGGTCCGCGCCGGCGGAGTGTCAACCGCAAGAGGAAACCTCTGGCCGCGTCTACTGCCGCGGCCAGATGGCGGTCGAGCCGCTCGAAGGCCAAGGAGCCGTGGCCTTGCTCGCGGCCGGAGCCGCGGCGGCGCGCTTCGGAGCGGCCGGGGCAGGCTTCCTGGTCTTTGGCGGCGCGGGCGGCGGCACGGGTTCGAGCTGCACGAGCACGGGGTTCGGGTCGAGCTGAACGGCCGGGATGCCGGTTTCGTCCGGCCGCATGTCCGCCGGTTCGCGCGGGGTGACCGGAATCGTCTGCGGCTGGTACCCGCTCATCGAGAGCGTGATCGTGAACTGCTGGCTTGCCGGCACGCTCAGCACGCAAGGCGTCCGGCAGTTCGCGCCGCTCGAGGCTCGCGCGTCGGCGCCCGCAGGTTCGCTTTCGATCCGCAGATCGGCGGTCGGCGCCCCGCCCGACAGCGACAGGCTCGGCAGGCCGAGATCGCCCACCGACATCCCGCCGCAAGCGGATACGGCAAGACAGAGCCCGATGGCGGGCCAGCGTCCGATCATGAACCCATCAGCCCGCAAAGCGAGCTGCTCCCCGCGCAAACCATACGAGTGTGTCCAACCGGGCGCAACTGAAACGAATGATGTCGCAGACCTTCAGGCCCGCGCTTCGATCAAATCGAAGGCGATGCCGGGCAATCGGCTGAAGTCGCCGATGAGATGGTCGGGGCTAAAGCTCGCCACCGGCGTTTCCGTGTAGCCGAAATCGACGGCGATGATGGGGACGTTTGCCGCGCGCGCGGTCGCCACATCGGTCGCCGAATCGCCGACCATGACCGACGATCCGACCGTCCCTCCGCTGCGCGCGATCGTGTTCAGGAGGATCGCCGGATCGGGCTTCTGCACGCCGAACGTATCCTGTCCGCAAATCGCCGCGAAATGCCGCGCCAGATCGAGCTGCTCCAGAAGCCTGACCGAGAGCCATTCCAGCTTGTTGGTGCAGATGGCGAGCGTCGCTCCCCGCTTTCGCAGGGCCTCGATGCAGGCCACCGCCCCCGGAAAAGGCCGGGACGTCTCCGCGATGCGGGCCGCGTAGCGACCGATATATTCGTCGTAGATCTTTTCGAGCTCGGAACGAAGGACGCTTCGCCCCTGGGCCGCGAGGCCCCGCTCGATCATCGGGCGCACGCCGCCCCCGATCAGCCTGCGGCCTTCGGCATAGGCGACCGGCGGGATATTGAGATCGGCAAAGAGGAGGTTGAGCGTCGCAATGAGGTCCGGCGCGGTGTCAACGAGGGTGCCGTCGAGGTCGAACACAATGGTCGGGCCGGGCATGCGGGTTGGCTAGCCGGGGGCTGCGCCGAACGCAAGGCGGCCTTGGGTCTTTTGGTTAGCAGCCGGCCCAATGAGGCATCGGTGCTTGCCTTTCTGTGGCATTTCTGCAACGAGCACGCCCGGGATGGATGTCGAAAAGCTTAAACGCGAGGCAGCCCGGCGGGCTTTGGACTATGTGCGTCCGGGCATGCGGCTTGGTCTCGGCACCGGTTCGACCGCCCGTCATTTCGTCGCGCTGCTTGGGGAGAAGGTGAACGCCGGCCTCACCGTGCGCTGCGTCCCGACTTCGGAGGCGACCCGTGCGCAAGCCGAGGCGCTTGCAATCCCGCTCGCCACTCTCGACGAATGCCCCGAGCTCGACCTGACGATCGACGGCGCGGACGAGATCGCGCCCGATCTCAGTCTGATCAAGGGCGGCGGCGGCGCGCTCTTGCGCGAGAAGATCGTCGCGAGCGCATCGTCGCGGATGATCGTCATTGCCGACGAATCCAAGTGGGTCCCTGCTCTGGGGCGCTTTCCGCTGCCGATCGAGGTTGTGCCGTTCGGCCTGCAGGCGACGTGGCGAGCCATCGACAAGGGAGCGGCGCATGCGGGTTCGCCGGGGATACTGACTCTGAGGCAGTCGCGTGACGGCCATCCTTTTGTCACGGATGAGGGGCACTTCATCCTCGACGCCGCCCTGGAGCGGATCGTGGACCCGCAGTCGCTCGCAGCGGAGTTGAGCGCGATACCGGGCGTGGTCGAGCACGGGCTGTTCATCGGCCTCGCGAAAATCGTTATTCTGGCGGGCGCCGGGGGCGTTCGCGTGATCGAAGATCGAGACTAGGCCCGAGGGGAGACGTTGTTCATGTTGCAAATCCAGCGCGCGCGGCTGATTTTGACCGGCGCAATCTTTGCCGCGACGTTCGGCGCCGTGTTCACGGCGCGCGCTCAGGAGCCCTCGGCGGCCGCGGTCGCCGCGGCTCGGGAGCTGGTCGACATTCGCGGCGGGGCGAATATTTTCGAAACGGTCGTCTTTGGCGTCGTCGAATCCGCCAAGGGCGTGTTCTTGCAGACCAGTCCGGCGCTCTCCAAGGATCTGGAGGAAGTCGCAGGCCGCATCCGCACCGAACTCGCGCCGCGTCGCGCGGAGCTGGTCAACGAAGTCGCTCGCATCTATGCGCAACGCTTCACCGAGCAGGAACTGCGGGAGGCGACCGCGTTCTTCAAGACCCCGCTCGGACGCAAGATCGTCACCGAAGAACCGGGCGTCCTCGACCAGTCGTTCCAGCGCACGCAGCAATGGGCGAGCAAGCTGTCGGAAGAGGTTCTGTCGCGCTATCGCGCGGAGATGAAGAAGAAGGGTCACAATCTTTGACCGGGACCGGTCGCGACCGACGGGGGATGATCATGTGTTTCTCTAAATTCGTTTCCGGCCTTGCCGCCATCGCCTTGGCGGCCGGAGTTGTCGCCGCCTCGCCGACGCAGGGGCTGGCGCAGTCGCAGGCGCAGGCCGCGGTTCCTCCCGCGAATGAAGCAGCCGTCCCGGCGGACACGCTCGCCCGCGAATTGTCGCGGCTGACCCATGCCAGGCGCCAGCTTCTCGGCATGATGCCGATGATCGCCGGCAATGTCCGTCAACTGATGACGGCGACCAATCCGAAGCTCGGCCGCGACTTCGACGAAGCGCTTCCCTTCATCGTCGGCACGATGCTGAACCGCGCCACCAAGTTCGAGGAATTGATCGTCGCCTCGTATCTGCGCCATTTCACGCGCGACGAATTGAAGACCATGGTCGATTTCTTCACGAGCGACAGCGGCCGAAAACTCGTCGAGCTCCAGCCCTTGATGACGCAGGAACTGGCGCAGGCGTCCGAGCCCATGAGCCGGGAGATGAGCCGCGAATTCGCCGACCTCATGCGCAAGGAACTGCGCAAGCGCGGCCACGGCATCTGACGCGAATGTTAGAATCGGACCACTAGTTGGATCTGAGCCGATATGGCCGATTTCGACGTCGACCTGTTCGTGATCGGTGGAGGCTCGGGCGGCGTTCGCGCCGCCCGCATCGCAGCCGGCT
Source organism: Xanthobacteraceae bacterium (assembly GCA_022844485.1). Classification (GTDB taxonomy): domain Bacteria; phylum Pseudomonadota; class Alphaproteobacteria; order Rhizobiales; family Xanthobacteraceae; genus JALHLQ01. The sequence continues at coordinate 19,208 of JALHLQ010000032.1, read as the reverse complement.
ATGGCGCGCGCGTCATGGTGGCCGAGGAGTATCGCGTCGGCGGCACCTGCGTGATCCGCGGCTGCGTGCCGAAAAAGCTTCTCGTCTATGCCTCGCGCTTCTCCCATGACTTCGAGGAGGCTGCGGGCTTCGGCTGGTCCGTGCCGGAACCGAGCTTTGATTGGCCGACGCTGATCGCGAACAAGGACCGCGAGATCGCGCGGCTCGAAAACGTCTACACGGCGAACCTGGAAAAGGCGGGCGTCGAGATCGTCAAGACGCGCGCGGTTCTCGAGAATCCGAACGCCGTCCGGCTCATGTCCACCGGCGCCAAGGTTCGCGCCCGATACGTGCTGATTTCGACCGGCGCGGCGCCCAATCACGGCGCGGACATTGCGGGACTGCCACACGTGATCTCCTCGAACGAGGCGTTCCATCTGCCCGAGCTTCCGCGGCGCATCGTCATTCAAGGCGGCGGCTATATCGCCATGGAGTTTGCCGCGATTTTCGAGGGACTCGGCTCGGAGGTCGTCGTCGTCTATCGCGGCGAGAACATCTTGCGCGGTTTCGACGACGATGTTCGCGCGCATCTTCGCGGCGAGATGGAGAGCCGCGGCGTCAAGATCATCACCAATGCGCTCGTGACGTCTGTTGACAAGGCCGGCAATGGCTATCGCGTTCACCTCTCGAGCGGCGGATCGCTGGAGGCCGACCGGGTGATGTTCGCCGTCGGGAGACATCCTAACGTTGGCGGCATGGGTCTCGAGACCGCCGGCGTCAAGCTCACGGCGGACGGCGGCATTGCCGTCGATGAATACTCGCGCACATCGGCGCCGAACATCTACGCCGTCGGCGATGTCACCAACCGCATTCATCTCACGCCGGTCGCCATCCGCGAGGGGCACGCCTTCGCCGATACGGTGTTCGGCGGCAAGCCGACCATGGTCGACTACACCGAGGTCCCGACAGCAGTCTTTTCGGAGCCGGAGATCGGCATGGTCGGGCTGACCGAGGCGGTGGCCCGCGACCGGCTGCCGAAGGTCGACATCTATAAAAGCGTCTTCCGGCCGATGAAGGCGACGCTGTCCGGCCGCAATACGCGCGTGCTGATGAAGCTCGTCGTCGACGGATCGAGCGATCGCGTGCTCGGCTGCCACGTCGTGGGGCACGATGCCGGGGAAATGATCCAGCTCGTCGGCATCGCCATGAAGATGAAAGCCACGAAGGCGGACTTCGACGCCACCATGGCGGTGCATCCGACCGCGGCGGAAGAACTCGTCACCATGCGCGAGCCCGTGGCGCGCTACGTCCGCGAAGCCGTGGAGTAATCACCCCCGCAGCCACGCTGCCGCCTCCCGCCAGAGCGTGTCGCGGTGCTCGGGGCGGAAGAATCCGAAGTGTCCGATCTTGCGCGCGCCGACGTCGCGCGGATGGATGTGCACGCGCTCCGGCTTCGTGCCGGTGAATCCCGAGGTCAGGAGGCCGATGGCCGGCGGCGTCGCCCAGGGGTCGTCCTCGAGTCCGATCGCGCGCAGCGCGCCGCGATAGGACGGAAAGTTCTCGAGGGCATCGAGCGTCGGATCGTCGAAGAAGTAGCGCGGAAGCATGCACCAGCGCGCCCATTCCAGAAATACGTCCCTCGGCAGATCCTCTCCAAGCCCAAGCCGCGCGCCGGGCACGTAGCCGGCCATGCGCGCGATCGGCGGCACGACAAGGCGGAGCAGGAGGTAGACGCGGTACTTCTCGGCGCCCGCAAGCAGCCGCCAATAGCCGGCCTGGGAGGCGACCAGCAGGCTGCGCGAAATCTCCGAATTGTTCGGCACGAGTCCGATCGCCTGGCCGCCGAAGGAATGGCCCACCGCATGCAGCGGAAGCCGCGGCCAGACCTGGCGCATATGGTCCAGCGCGCCGGCGACATCGAGCGCCGCCCAGTCGCGCATGCGCGCCGGAAAGCCTTTCAGCGACGGCGGCCTCGAGCCCCCGGTCCCGCGGTAGTCGTAGGTGAGAACGGCGAAGCCCTGCTCGGCGAGATAGGCCGCAAAGGGCCGGTAGATCTTGCGCGGCACGGCTGTCGCGGAATTGACGACCACGGCCGCGCGGGGCGGCATGTCGGGCGTGAAGACGGATGCCGCCAGCGCGAAACCGTCGCGGGCCGCGATGGTCGTGTCCTGGGCGAAAATCTCGGGCACGCCGTCCTCTCGTCCGTCAGCCTGTGCAAATCCTTAACGGGCTCCGCCGGTTTTCGAAACTGGCGTTTTCGGCCTCCGCTCTGATATAAGGCGGCGCCCGCCGATCAGGCCTCACGCCGAAGGCAAGCGGGGGAGAGTTCAGTGATGCCCGAGCGTTGGACGCCCGATAGCTGGCGCAAGAAGCCCATCCTCCAGGTCCCCGATTATCCGGACCTGGCGGCGCTTGCCGATGTCGAGAAGCGGCTGTCGACCTTCCCGCCGCTGGTGTTTGCGGGTGAGGCGCGTGCGCTGAAGAAATCGCTGGCGCGCGTCGCCGCCGGCGAGGCTTTCCTGCTTCAGGGCGGCGATTGCGCCGAGAGCTTTGCCGAGCACCATCCCGACAATATCCGCGACTTCTTCCGCGTGCTGCTGCAGATGGCGGTGGTCCTGACCTTCGCGGCGGCGTCGCCGGTGGTGAAGGTCGGCCGCATAGCCGGCCAGTTCGCAAAGCCTCGCTCTTCGCCCACGGAGACGGTCGACGGCGTGGAGCTGCCGAGCTATCGCGGCGACATCGTCAACGATCTTGCCTTCACCGAGGAAACGCGCCGGCCCGATCCGCGTCGGCAGCTCTCGGCCTACCGTCAGTCGGCGGCGACGTTGAACCTCTTGCGCGCATTTGCGCAAGGCGGCTACGCCAATCTCGCCAGCGTGCATCAATGGATGCTGGGCTTTGTGAAGGACTCGCCCCAGTCGCGCCGCTACATGGAGCTCGCCGACCGGATTTCGGAGGCGCTCGATTTCATGCGCGCCTGCGGCCTCGATCCGGAGAGCCATCCGGAACTGCGCACCACCGATTTCTACACCAGCCATGAAGCCCTGCTGCTCGGCTACGAGCAGGCGATGACGCGTGTGGATTCAACGTCGGGCGATTGGTATTGCACCTCGGGCCACATGCTCTGGATCGGCGACCGCACGCGCCAGCCTGAAAACGCGCATATCGAATTCGCGCGCGGGATCAAGAATCCCCTCGGACTCAAATGCGGCCCCTCGCTCAAGCCGGACGAGCTGCTCCGCCTGATCGACATCCTCAATCCCGAGAATGAGCCTGGACGCCTGACGCTGATCGGCCGTTTCGGCGCGGAGAAGGTCGGCGATCATCTGCCGGCCTTCATTCGCGCCGTGCAGCGCGAGGGCAAGATCGTCGTCTGGTCCTGCGACCCCATGCACGGCAACACCATCACCTCCGCGAGCGGGTACAAGACCCGCCCCTTCGACAAGATCATGCAGGAGCTGAAGGGCTTCTTCGCCGTGCATCAGGCCGAAGGGAGCTATGCCGGCGGCGTGCATCTCGAGATGACGGGAAGCAATGTGACGGAATGCACCGGCGGTGCGCGCGCGATCAGCGAAGAGGCCCTGAACGACCGCTATCACACCTTCTGCGACCCGCGGCTGAACGCGGAGCAGTCGATCGAGGTGGCGTTCCTGCTTGCCGAGCTGATCAAGCAGGAGCGGGCGGCCAAGACGAAGCCTTTGCCCGCGGCGGCCGGTCTCTGACCGGCCCATCGGGCTGCGAGAGAGTCGATCGCGTGATCTTTTCCGAAGACCGGCATCCACTTTTCGCAATCACGCGCTATGCTTGTTGCGGAGCGCAGCCCGCGGTCTGAACCAGAAGCCGGGCGCGCAGGGAGGCTTCCATGATGAATCGCTGGACCCTACTGTTCCTATCCGCTTTCACCCTTCCATTCGTCCCGGTTGCGACCATGGCCCAGCTTGCTGTCTCCGCAAACGACTCCAAGGTGGTCCTCGTCGATGGGGTCGTGAACGTCCTCAACGATCCGCCGGCCGACACGGTCAGCATCATCGACCTCAAGCAGTCGCCGCCGAAGGTCATTGCGGAAATCCGCGCGCCGACCAGCGTCGTCGGGCCGCCCTCGAGCGTGGCTGTCACGGGCGACGAAAGCCTCGCCATCGTGACGGCAGCGACAAAGATCGACCCGGCGGATCCGAAGAAGACCATTCCGGACAACAAGGTGACGGTGATCGACCTGAAAGCCTCGCCGCCCGCCGTCGTTGCAACGGTCGAGGCCGGCGCCGGAGCGGCGGGCATCGCCGTCAACCGCGCCGGCAACCTCGTGCTTGTCGCAAACCGCTCCGAGGGCACCGTGTCGGTGTTCACGCTGTCCGGACAGACGCTCACGCCCGCCGGCAAAGTGCAATTGGGAGACGCCCGGTCGGGCCCAAGCGCCATCGCATTTTCGCCCGACGATAGAACCGCGCTGGTCACGCGCGACGGCGATCACAAGATCTCGGTGCTCGCCATCGACGGCGCCAAGGTCGAATACACGAAGCGCGATGTGCATGCGGGGCTGCGGCCCTATCCGCTCGACATCGCCAGCAACGGCGACGTTGCGGCGGTGGGCAATATCGGGATCGGCGGCGGAGATTCAGACACGCTGAGCCTGATCGACCTCAAGGCCAAACCGCCCCGCACGATCGACACCGTGAGTGTCGGCCAAACCCCGGAGGGCTTGAAAATCGCTCCGGACGGATTGCATGTCGCCGTCACGGTGATGAACGGATCCAACAAGCCGAAGAACTCGCCCTTCTTCAACGACCACGGTCTCGTGGTGGTCTATCGCCTCGCCGGCGGCAAGCTCGTGCGGGTCGCCGACGCAAAGGTCGGCGGCTGGTGTCAGGGCGCAGCCTGGAGCGCGGACTCGCGGACGCTGCTGGTTCAATGCATGATGGAGAAGGAAATCGTCGCCTTTGCTTTCGACGGCCAGAAGCTCAGCGAAACCGGCCGCGTGAAGGTGGCCGGCGGCCCGGCCGGCATCGGGACGGCGCGTTGAGCGGCCGATCCGTGAACACAGAGGGCGCGGCCGATGCCGCGCCCTTTCATTGAACGATGGGCAAGCCGGTGAACCGAATTTGGCGCGCCACGTGCAATACGTGGCGCGGGTTTTGCGCCGCCGTGGCGAGCGAAGCCGCCATGCGCCAGGAACTCGCTGTTCTTGTCTTTGCGGTGCCGGTCGCCTTCCTGATCACCCCCGACCCTTGGAAACGCGTGCTGCTGATCGCGGTGCATGTGCTGATCCTCACGGTCGAGCTCCTCAATACGGCCATCGAGAAGCTCGCCGACGAGGTGGCGCGCGATCACCGTCCGCTGATCGAAAAGGCAAAGGATATGGGGTCTGCCGCCGTAGCCGGAACGATCGTCATAGCCGCTCTGGTGTGGCTGCTCGCGCTCGGCGAATTTGCCGGCCTGTGGTGAGGCGCATTTGCCCCCTACTGCCCCCCGCGCTAGACCTGATCTTATGAACGATAGGCCGGCGGACCGTCTCGCCATCGCCGTGGCGCAGCTCAATCCGACTGTCGGCGACCTCGCCGGCAACGCGGAGCAGGCTCGCCGCGCGCGCGCCGAGGCCGCCGCCCAGGGTGCCGACGTCGTCGCTTTCACCGAGCTTTTCATCTCCGGCTATCCGCCCGAGGACCTGGTCTTGAAACCGGCCTTCCAGGCGGCTTGCCGCGCGCAGATCGAGACGCTGGCGCGCGAGACCGCGGACGGCGGCCCCGCAGTCCTGATCGGCGCGCCATGGATCGACGACGGCAAACTCTACAACGCCTATTGCGCGCTCGAAGCGGGCGTCATCGCCGCGGTGCGCTTCAAGGTCAACCTGCCGAACTATGGCGTCTTCGATGAACGGCGCGTGTTCGCGCGCGGACCGGTGCCGGGTCCGGTGAGGGTGCGGGGCGTGCGCATCGGCGTGCCGATCTGTGAGGACATCTGGTCGGAATGGGGCGGCGACTACGAGGACGTGGTCGAATGCCTGAGCGAGACCGGGGCCGAGATGATGATCGTCCCGAATGGATCGCCGTACTGGCGCGGCAAGGAAGACGTGCGGCTCAGCATGTCGGTGGCGCGCGTCACCGAGTCCGCTTTGCCGCTCGTCTATGTCAATCAGGTCGGCGGACAGGACGAGCTTGTGTTCGACGGCGCCTCTTTCGCGCTTCACGCCGACCGCTCGCTTGCCTTCGATCTTCCTGCCTTTCGCGAGATGGTCGTGACGACGCATTGGACGCGCGAACGGGGAACATGGCGATGCGCTGACGGGCCGGTTCACCCTCCGGAAGAGACCGACAAGGCCGACTACGCCGCCTGCGTGCTCGGCTTGCGCGACTACGTGAACAAGAACGGATTTCCCGGCGTGGTCCTTGGGCTTTCGGGCGGCGTCGATTCCGCGCTCTGCGCGGCGATGGCCGTCGACGCGCTCGGCCCCGAGCGCGTGCATGCGTTCATGCTTCCCTACAAATTCACCTCGCAGGAATCGCTGACTGACGCCGCCTTGGTCGCAAAGGCGCTCGGCATCCGCTATGACACGCTGCCGATTGCAAGCGCGGTGGAGGGGTTCGAACAGGCGCTGGCGCCGCTCTTTGCAGGCCGCCCGCGCGATGTCGCCGAGGAGAATTTGCAGGCGCGGGCGCGCGGCACCCTCCTCATGGCGCTGTCCAACAAGTTCGGCCAGATGCTGGTGACGACCGGCAACAAATCGGAAATGTCGGTCGGCTACGCGACGCTTTACGGCGACATGAACGGCGGCTTCAATCCGATCAAGGACCTCTACAAGACCGAGGTCTATCGCCTCTCGCGGCTGCGCAACGCCTGGAAACCGGAGGCGGCGCTCGGCCCGTGCGGACGGGTGATCCCCGAGAACATCCTGACACGCGCCCCGACGGCGGAGCTGCGCGAAAACCAGACCGATCAGGATTCCTTGCCGCCCTATGATGTGCTCGATGCGATCCTCGAACGCCTCGTCGAGGGCGAAGAGCCGGTGGCGGCCATCGTCGCATCGGGATTCGACCGCGATACGGTTGTGAAGGTCGAGCGCATGCTGCACCTCGCCGAATACAAGCGGCGGCAGGCTGCGCCCGGGGTCAAGGTGACGTTACGGAGCTTCGGCCGCGATCGCCGTTATCCGATCACGAACCGTTTTCGCGATACCGGGGCGCCTTTGCCCGCGCCCGACCGTACGCTCCTGCGGGGCGGCGCCTCCGCCAAGAGCGACGCTGTCGATTTTTGACTTTTTTTGACTGGCGCACGATCCACAAAAGTGGGTACCGGTTTTCAGAAGAGATCACTCATCGCCCTCAAAGGGAAGCAGGACATGGACATCATCGCGGCTGGAACGAAACCTTCGCGTCGCATGCCGGCCGAATATTTCACCGGCGCGGTCCGGCAGGACCCGATCATCGAGGCGCCCGAGCCGGCGCGGATTCGCGGCGCCTTCGTCACCTTCGAGCCGGGCGCGCGCACGGCGTGGCACACCCATCCGCTCGGTCAGACGCTGGTCGTGGTGTCCGGATTCGGACGCGCGCAGACCTGGGGCGGGCCGCTCCGCGAGATCCGGCCCGGCGACGTCGTCTGGATTCCGCCGGGCGAGAAGCATTGGCACGGAGCCGCGCCCGACACCGGCATGGTCCATATCGCCTTGCAGGAGCATTTGAACGGCACGCATGTCGAGTGGCTCGAGCAGGTGACGGACGAGCAATACGCCGGCAAGGGAAAAAAGTAGAACGCGCTTTGCGTCGACGCCGATGAGCAACCCCCCGCCTGTCGTCCGCTTCGCGCCGTCCCCGACCGGACGGCTGCACATCGGCAATGCGCGCACGGCCCTGTTCAACTGGCTGTTCGCCAAGCGCCGCGGCGGAACCTTCATCCTCCGCTACGACGACACCGACCGCGAACGCTCCACGGAAGAATTTGCGCGCGGCATTGCCGAAGATCTCGCCTGGCTCGGCATCGTCCCCGACCGCGTCGCTCACCAGTCGCAACGGGTCGACCGCTACGGAGCGGCCGCCGAGAAGCTGCGCGCGCTCGGCCGGCTTTACGCCTGCTACGAGACCGAGGAGGAGCTTGAATATCGCCGCCGCCGCCAGCTCGCGATGCACAAGCCGCCGATTTACGACCGGGCGGCGCTAAAACTCTCCGCGGAGGACCGCGCCAAGTTCGAAGCGGAAGGCCGCCGGCCCCACTGGCGCTTCCTGCTCGATCACCGCGCCGTCACATGGGACGATCTCGTCCGGGGCCCGCAGACGATCGACTGCGCGTCGCTGTCCGATCCGGTGCTGATCCGCGCCGACGGCACCTATCTCTACACGCTGCCGTCGGTCGTCGATGACGTCGACCTCGGCGTGACGCATGTCATCCGCGGCGAGGACCACGTCACCAACACCGCCGTGCAAATCCAGTTGTTCGAATGGCTGGGCGGCGCGCCGCCGGCCTTTGCGCATCACAACCTGCTCACGCTGCCGAGCGGGGAGGGGCTGTCGAAGCGGCTCGGCCATCTGTCGCTCCAGGCGTTGCGCGAGCAGGGTTACGAGCCGAGCGCGGTCGCGGCGCTCGCCGTTCTCATCGGCACCTCGCATGCGGTCGAGCCGGTCGAGAGTCTCGACGAACTCCTGCACAAGGCCGATCTCGCCGATGTCTCGCATTCTGCCGCGAAGTTCGACGAGGCCGAGCTAGCGCAGCTCAACGCGCGCACGCTGCACCGCATGTCTTATGCCGGGGTGAAGGATCGGCTGGGCGCACTTGGCGTGAGCGGCGGCGAGGAATTCTGGGACGCGGTGAGAGGAAACCTGTCGACGCTCGCCGAAGCGCGCGATTGGTGGCGCGTGGTCCACGAGGCGATTGCGCCGGTTATCGAGCCCGCCGACCGCGATCTCATCGAGGCCGCCGCGGCAACGCTTCCGGAGGAGCCGTGGGATCAGGGCACCTGGGCAAAGTGGAGCGACGCCGTCAAGAACGCGACCGGCCGCAAGGGAAAGGCGCTGTTTCGCCCGTTGCGCCTCGCGCTGACCGGACGCGAGCACGGCCCCGAGCTGAAGGCGCTGCTTCCCCTGATCGGACGCGAACGCGCGCTTTCGCGCTTGAGCGGCGGTTGAATCAGCGCGTCGGATAATAGGGCGGACCGATGGTCCGCACCGAGCGCTTCTCGGCAGGCGTCGCCTGCTCGTTCGTCGCGGAAGGCGGAGGGGAGGCCGGCTCGACCGAGGAGGGCGCGCTCTTTTGCTGGTCGCGCCGCGTATCCTGCCGGCCCGGTGTCCGGGCGGACGCCGGCAAGGACATCTGCTTCGCGCGATCTTCCGTGACCACGATGTCGCCGCGCTCGACCGTCTCGTCCTTTTGGCCCATCGCCTCGGCCCAGCTCTGTCCCGGCCGCCGGCAGCTGCAAGAGGGGTTGAACTCCGAGCGATAGCGAAAGGCGTTCGGCAGATCGCGGTAGGGCCGGCCGTGAATGGAGACGGCTTGCGAAGCGTCCTCGCCGGGATTGCGATGCGCAAACAGCGCCACCTCGGTCGCCGGGCACATGCGCTGGCACGTCTGCTCGTCCTCCTGGAATCGCGCCGGCATCGTCGCGAACGAAATCGGGAAATAGAACCCGTCGCAGGTGCGCACGCAGATCGTGCGGTAAGTGCCGGCCGCTGCGTCCGGATTGATGAAATCGGGCCCCGGTCCCGGTCCCGGCCCCGGCCCCGGACTTTGCTGGAACCCGCCGAACAGCGACTCGAAAAAGCCGCGCGGGCGCGGCGGCGCGGCCGCCGCCCGGTATTGCGGTCCGCAATCGTTCTGCCCGAGCGCGACGAGGAGCGCGCGGCGCTGCTCCGCCTGGTCGAAGTTGCCGCCTTGCAGGCGTTGCATGTCCATGGTGATGCGGTCGAGATTGACGCGCATCCGCTGGATCTGCGCATTCAGCCCGTCGCATTGCGGCGGCTGGCCGCCGAACAGGAAGAAGCCGGAGCCCTCGCAGCCGGCGCGGCGCGCCTGCACCACCAGGCGGTCGAGCTCGAACTGCTGCTTCCCGGCCGCGTCCTCGTAGCGCTTGATCTGCTCGGCGCGCGCCGGATCGGCGACGCCGCGATCGAGCGCCGAAAGCTGGCCCTCGAGCCGTGCGCAGACCGGGTTTTGATGGCTTGGCGGCGCCGGCGGGGCACCCGAATTTTGCGGCCAGCCCTGCGGATTTTGCGGCCAGCTTTGGGCATGGACGATAACGGAAGCGGCGAGCGCGAACGCACCGGCACCAAGGGCCAGCGCGGCGGCGGCAACGCTCTTCTTTCGCATCGAACCCAAACTCCCCGCCCGTGCTCAACACCCGGGAAGAGGCGCGGCAAAGGTGTCCAAAGTGAGGATGGCCCAGCTCACCTTTCCCCTTCCGAATAGGACCGAAGAAAGCACCGCGCAAGCCTTGCGGCGCGGCCGGATTGCGAAGCCGATCGTAGCCTGGGTTGAGCGCAGCGAAACCCGGGAAGACCTCCCCGGCTTTCGCGATGCTCAAGCCGGGCTACGACGCTCAAGCAGCGTCCGTCGGCTCGACGTGCTTTCGGGCTTCCGCGTGGAGATTCCAGAGAATGCCGGCAATGATGATCCCGGCGCCGATGAAGACGAACGCATCGAGGGGTTCGGCGTAGACGGTCGCGCCGACCAGCGCGATCAGCGGAATCCGCAGGAAATCGAGCGGGACCACGATCATGGCATCGCCGGAGCGGAAAGCGTTCGTGAGGCAGAAGTGCGAGGCCAGTCCCGCAATGCCGATGGCGATGATCGGAAGCGTCATGTCCGGTGTCAGCCTCGCCAGAAAGCCGGGATCGGATCCGGCCAGCGTCAGCGGGAGCTGGATCAGGTTCATCCAGAACAGAATGGCGATCGTGGTCTGGCTCTGCGTGAGCTTCTTGGTGATGATCGCGACGATGGCGAAGCCGAGCGCCGCGCTCAAGACCAGGAAGGCGGCCGGGCGGAAGGATTCGTATCCCGGCCGCAAGATCACGAGCACGCCGATGAAGCCGAGCAGCACCGCGCCGGCCCGGCTCACGGTCAGCCGTTCCCCGAGAAGCAGCACCGCGAGCAGCGCCACCCAGGCCGGCGCGGTGAATTCGAGCGCGAACACGGTCGCCATCGGCAGCAGCGTGAGCGCGAGGGACCAGGAATAGGTGGCGCCGAAATGGATGACGTTGCGCAGGCCATGCAGCGGAAGATGACGCAGCGTCAGCTCGGTGCGGATGTCGCGACGCATGAGGGCGAGCAGGCCAAGCACAAGCACGCCCGAGGCGGACCGAAAGACCAGAATCTCGAAGATGCTCAGCGGTCCCGCAAGCTCGCGGATGGACACGGCCATGGCCGAAAACGCGAGCAGCGCGCCGGTCATCCACAGGACGACCCGGAGGATCTTGGTGCGGCCCGCGCGCTCACTCGGCATCAGGCTGGTTTTCCGGCCGCGCGCGCGCGAATGCGGGCAGCGTTTCGCAGGCCTCGCACGCCGCCAGAATCACCGGGAAGCGTTCGAGCGGGACCTTGAACCGGCGCGCATTGTAGAGTTGCGGAACGAGGCAGACGTCGGCCAGCGTCACCTCGGCGCCGAAGGCATAAGGGCCGGGCGTCAGCAGCGCTTCGATCGCATCGAATCCGGCGGTGATCCAATGCGCGTACCAGGCATCGATCGCCGTCTGGTCCTGGCGAAGCGTGTCGCGCAGGTAGGCGAGCGTGCCGGAATTGTTGAGCGGGTGGATGTCGCAAGCGATGATCTGCGCGACCGCGCGCACCTGCGCCCGCTTGACGGCATCGCGCGGCAGCAGCGGCGGCTGCGGGTGCGTCTCCTCGAGGTATTCGATGATGGCGAGCGACTGCGTCAGCACCTCGCCGCTGTCGAGCCGCAGCGACGGCACGCGCATCTGCGGATTCACCGCGCGATAGTCGGGCCGCTTGTGGTGTCCGCCGTCCTTCGAGAGATGGACGGGGATCATCGCATATTCGATCCCCTTGAGATTGAGCGCGATGCGCACGCGATAGGCGGCCGACGAGCGAAAGAAATTGTAGAGCGTCACGCATCCTCCTGGCTAGGTTTGATCCCGGATCAGTAGCCCGGATTGAGCGCCAGCGAAATCCGGGGTTTGCTGGGATGCGCCTCCCGGGTTTCGCTGCGCTCAACCCGGGCTTCAGAGGCGCATCTTGTTCATGGATCGTAGCCTGGATTGAGCGAAGCGAAATCCGGGGTATCCTTGCCGTATGGTTCGCTACCGGCGAAATTTCATTCCAGGCGGCACTTATTTCTTCACCCTCACGCTGGCGGATCGCCGCTCGCGGCTCTTAACCGATCACATCAACGCGCTGCGCGCGGCGTTTCGCTCCACGCGGCAAGACCATCCGTTCACGATCGACGCCATCGTCGTGCTGCCGGAGCATCTGCATGTCGTGATGACCCTGCCCGATGGAGACGCCAACTTTCCGAAGCGATGGCGGTTGATCAAGAGCCGATTCACCAGGGCTGTGGTCGCGTCCGGCACGCCGATCGGCAGCCGTTCAGATGGCGAACGCGCCCTGTGGCAGCGCCGGTATTGGGAGCACACGATTCGCGACGACGAGGATTTCTCGCGCCACGTCGATTACATCCATTTCAACCCGGTGAAGCACGGATTGGTCACCAGAATTCGTGACTGGCCCTACTCGTCTTTTCACGCCTATGTACGACACAACGCGCTCCCTGAAGATTGGGCGGCGACGTCGGCGACGGGATAGGGGATTTTGGAGAGCGCCGCGCGTGACTCCCGGGTTTCGCTGCGCTCAACCCGGGCTACAGATGCGCATTTGATCACGGGACCGTAGCCCGGATTGAGCGAAGCGAAATCCGGGTTTTGCTGGGATGCGCCTCCCGGGTTTCGCTGCGCTCAACCCGGGCTACAGATGCTACAGATGCGCATCTTGATCATGGATCGTAGCCTGGATTGAGCGAAGCGAAATCCGGGTTTTGGTGAGTGTATCCCCCGGGTTTCGCTGCGCTCAACCCGGGCTACAGATGCGCAGTTTAGTCACGGACCCCGTAGGGTTTTGCTGGGATGCGCCTCCCGGGTTTCGCTGCGCTCAACCCGGGCTACAGATGCGCATTTGCTCACAGGACCGTATCCCGGGTTTCGCTGCGCTCAACCCGGGCTACAGATGCGCATCTTGATCATGGATCGTAGCCCGGATTGAGCGAAGCGAAATCCGGGTTTTGGTGAGTGTATCCCCCGGGTATCGCTGCGCTCCAGATGCGCATCTTGATCATGGATCGTAGCCCGGATTGAGCGAAGCGAAATCCGGGTTTTGGTGAGTGTATCCCCCGGGTATCGCTGCGCTCAACCCGGGCTACAGATGCTGAGTCGTGATGAGTTGGTGTCATGAAATCCCCCTTGATGTCGGTCGCGCCCCCGCGCGACGGAAGCGAAAGCGTCGTCGGGCCGACGCAAGTCGTGTCATGACGGCGTCACCCGCCGAGCGGCGTCGCGAACTTCACGCGGAATTCGTGCCGCTCGAGGTTGTCGAGGTCGAGCGACCCCGGTGCGCTTGCCGGACGCGCGCGCCCGGCGACCTGCGGCGTCCACACCACGTTGAGCATCCGTCCGCCATCGAACGCGATCGCGGCGGTCGGACCGAAGAACAAGGCGTTGCCGACATTGTGGTCGAGTCCGAGTCCTTGGAAGGACGACCGGAAACGCCCTTCCACGCCGATGAAGACGCCTTCGACGACCTGCTTCTCGGCGGAGTGGATCTGCGCGGTCAGCGCCGCCGACACGTTCGTTGCGGAGGAATCCGACCAGGCGGCATTGGGAATGTCGAATTTTTGCGTGCCGAGCGCGTAATTGAAGTTCATGGCGGCAAACACGCGTTCCGTCAGCGCCACGTCCACGAACAGCTTGAACTCCGCGCCGTAGCCCTCCGCCCGCCATCCGGTGAGCGCGTCGATCCGCGACCAGCGCGGCTCCGCCGACACCGTGATCGCGAACGGCTGGCCGCGACTGCGGGCGAGCAACCGCAGTGCGATCTCGCTGGAGAACCCGTCGAAGGCTCCCTTATCGAGCGCCGTGACGAGCACGCCGTTGCCTTCGCCCGCGAGCGCATCCTGCGCGACGGTCACGTTCGACCAGTCCGTGTAGCTCGTGAAGGCGGAGAAGGCGACGGCGACGCGATCCGAATAGGTGTAGGCGAGTTGCGTCTTGCTGCTCAGCGCGAAGTAGTCGCGGTCGCGCTTGCCGGCGCGCGCGGAATGCTCGGAGGCGAGCGCCCACGAGCAGGGGTCGCCGATATCGGTCGGACTGGTGAAGCCGAAGATGTCGCCGCCGGGAACGGACGGCGTGCCGGGCGGCGGCTCCACCTTGGCGCAGCGATCGTAGACGGCCCTGGCCGGCGCGGGCGGAGCTTTGCGTGGAAGATCGGCCGCGAGAGCGGGGGTGAGGAAAAGGCCGAAACCTATTGGTGCAGCGAAGAATCGTTGCGCAATCGCCATCTCGAATCAGCCCCCGAATCGCCGCAGACAGGGAATCTGAACCGAGTCAAACTGACAAGCCGCCGCGGGGTACCGTTTTCCCCGCTATCTTCCTTCGCCTCGATTAGGGGTGATCGGGCCCAAGCACACGGCATGGTTGCAAAGATTAGTCGAAGAATTAAAATTCGTATCTCCGGAGGCTTAAGAACAATAATGACCAAATAGCGGCTACAGCGCTGGGCCGAGCGCTTCCGCGCCAAGCAATAGGTCAAAGGCGAGAAGCAATACTCACACAATAGGCGCCGGACCAGAGTCTGTAAGTCGGAATGCTTTCCAGAAGTCCAAAGGTATTCCGGTACGTGAAGCCGAATTTTTCTCAGCGGGGAGTATCGAAATACTGAGAAGCTTCGCGTTTTCAACCGCTCGTTAACCGGCTTCGTTAACCATGCGCTTGTCGAGCGAGCAGCCGTCCGGCTGACAGCGGCGGCGCGCCGCCGCTCGCGGGGATCTCTTTGGGGACATTCATGAGCGACACAATCGAACAGGCCGGCCAGAAGGTCAGCTTTATCAAGTCTGTAAAAATCGGCACACGCACCTATGCCGGCTTTGGCCTCGTGCTGGCGCTGATGGCGGCCATCGGCGGCTCGTCGGTTTTCGGGCTGCGCAGCTTGGACGAAACCTTCGATGCCTATGCGCGCATCTCGAGCAATACGATCAATGTCGCCGTGATTGACGGCAACGTCACCGACATCCGCCGCAACGTGCTCCTTTTCGAGGACACGGGGGAGAAAGCGCGGGTCGACGCCATCGCCAAGCTGCGGGAAGAGACCTTCAAGCTTTTGTCCGACACGCTGGCGACGACGCGCGCGCCGATCCGGCAAAAAATGCTCAAGGACATGGAGGAGGATCTCCAAGCCTATCTGAAGGGCTTCGCGCAGGTTGTCGAGTTGCGCACCAAGCGCGAGGAGGGGATCAAGCGCATGGACGAGACCTCCGCCGCCACGCTGCCGTTGATCCAGGAGGCGATCGAAGCGGCCAACGCCGCACAGGTCTCGGATGCGGCCGCCGCGATGGCGGCGATGCGCATGCAATATCTGCTTGCCCGCACCGACATCATACGGTTCCTGGCGCAACCGGACGAACAGCGGTTCGCGGCGTTGAACGAGAGGTTCAAGGCGATCAACGACGGCAAGGCCGATACGCTGAAAAAGGCCTCCACCCCGCCGTTGCGGCAAAGGTTCGAGCAGGGTTTCGCCGGTCTCGCCAATTACGAAAAGTACGTGAACGACGTGGTTGCGAGCGCAAAGGCCATCGACGAACTGATCACCGGCCCGATGCGCAAGCACGCCCGCGAGATCGAAGCAGTCGGCGAGCAATTGCGCACCTCGCAGGGCGAGGCGCGCAAGCAGCAAGTGGCCGAAAGCGACGCCATGATGTCGCGGACGCAGACCATCGCGGTGGCCCTCTCGATCGTGGGTCTCCTGCTCGGCATCCTGTTTGCCTGGCTGATCACCCGCAGCGTTGTGAAACCGGTCACCGGCATGACGGATGCCATGAAGCAGCTCGCCGCCGGCGACACGAAGACCGAAATTCCCGGCCGCGATCGCGGCGACGAGATCGGCGCCATGGCGGCCTCCGTGCAGGTGTTCAAGGACAACATGACGGAAGCCGAGCGGCTGCGTCTGCAGCAGGTCGAAAACGAGAAGCGCGCGGCGGAAGAGAAACGCGCCGCCATGCACAAGCTCGCGGGCGACTTCCAGGCGGCGGTCGGCGGCATCATCGAGACGGTATCGTCAGCCTCGACCGAGCTGGAAGCGGCGGCGAACACGCTGACCCATACGGCGGAGACGAGCCAGCAGCTCGCCGGCATGGTGGCGTCGGCCTCCGAGGAGGCGTCATCCAACGTGCAATCCGTGGCCTCCGCCTCGGAAGAGATGGCGGGCTCGATCACGGAAATCTCGCGCCAGGTGCAGGAGAGTAGCCGCATCGCCGCCGAGGCGGTGAAGCAGGCCGAGAAGACCGACGCGCGCATCAACGATCTGTCGCAGGCGGCAAACCGCATCGGCGACGTGGTGAAGCTGATCACCGCCATTGCCGAGCAGACGAACCTGCTGGCGCTCAACGCCACGATCGAGGCGGCGCGCGCCGGCGAGGCGGGCCGGGGCTTTGCCGTGGTCGCGCAGGAGGTGAAGGCGCTGGCCGCTCAGACCGCGAAAGCGACCGACGAGATCTCGACGCAGATCGCCGGGATGCAGACGGCCACCGAAGAATCGGTCGCCGCCATCAAGGAGATCGGCGGCACCATCAACCGCATCTCGGAGATTGCGGCGACGATCGCGGCGGCGGTGGAAGAGCAGGGCGCGGCGACGCAGGAGATCGCCCGCAACGTCCAGCAGGCGGCGCAGGGCACCTCGCAGGTGGCGCAGAACATCGGCGACGTGAACAAGGGCGCCACGGAGACGGGCTCCGCCTCGACCCAGGTGCTGTCCTCGGCGCAGTCACTCTCCAGCGAAAGCAGCCGGCTGAAAGTCGAGGTCGAGAAATTCCTCACCACCGTGCGCGCCGCATGATTTCGTAGGGCGGACAAAGGCGCGCCGTGCCCGCGTCAAGGCGTGGGCTTCGCGTCGCGAAGCCCACCCTACGATCGAGGTCAACAAGTTCCTCAACACCGTGCGTGCGTGCCGCATGATTTCGTAGGGCGGGCAAAGGCGCGGAGCGCGCCGTGCCCGCGTCAAGGGTGGGCCTCGCCGTCGCGAAGCCACCTGACGATTGAGGGTCGAAAAATTCCTCACCACCGTGCGCGCCGCTTAACGGAGCAAGGCGGCGAGCATTGGTGAACCGCGGGCGCCGATCCCACCTCGGCGCCCGCGTTCTCCTTGTCGGCAGAAGGAATGAGCTACGCATGCCAGGCCAGGCAAGCGCCGTCTCGCCGCGGACCCCGGGTTAGGCAAGGGGTAGAGTCCGTTAAGGATTCCTTTAGGAATTGGACCAAAATTGGTTTCGGTATCTCTTTAGGGCGAATCAGCGTTCAGAAAGCTCGTCCGGAAGCGCGTGAAAGCCCTTTCGGAAGCGCGCGTTCTACGCAGGACGACCTGACCGAACGACTCGACCATATTGATCCGCATCAGGCGAGATGTCGTGCTGCAACCAGGCCAAAACCTTCGCTTTGAGCCAAGGTGAACACGGTGCTTCGGCGGATGCAAGAATGGAGGTATTCCATGCTTGCTAAACTAAAGATCGCCCCCCGGCTTGCGATTGCAGTCTGTGTTCCCATCATGCTTCTGGTCGGGCTTGCGGCTTACAACTTTGAAGTCAAGTGGGAAGAACGGAGCGAAATGGTGCGTCTGGCCGGATTTGCCGACGCCGTTTCTGCAATAAGCCGCTTTGTGCACGAGTTGCAGCGCGAACGTGGTGCGTCCGCCGTTTTCGTCGGTAGCAAGGGGGCGCAACTCAAGACCGAATTGCCGGCGCAACGCAAATTGACGGATGATCAGCGCGGCGTTACCGGCCGCTTCCTCAGCGAGTTGGAGAAGGCTGCAAGCTCAAGCGAATTCAAAGAGACTCTGTCAAAGGCCGAGGCCGCTGTCGCGGCGATCGATTCCCATCGGGCGGAGATCAACGCGCTTTCGATCACGGCGCAAGCTTCAAACTCCTACTTCACCGATACGATCGGCAAGCTTTTGGCGGTGACGCGGGAGATCGCCAAGGCCAGCGATCGGGGAGACGTGGTCAACGCCATCTCCGCCTATGTCAGCTTCATGCAAGGCAAAGAGCGTTCCGGACAGGAACGAGCCACTGGCGCAGCGGGTATATCCGCGGGCAAATTCGATCTCGGCGGCTACATACGGGTTCTCGGCCTCTCAGCCGCGCAAGACACCTACTTTAGCGAGTTTGAGGCGGCCGCCAGTCCGGCGCAGCGCAGTTTCTATAAACAGTCGTTGTCGGGGCGCGTCACCGAAGAGGTTGCGCGCATGCGCGCGATCGTCGCCGCGGGCGGCTTGAACGGAGCCATGCCCGGGCTGGATGGGAAAACCTGGTTTGAAGCGACGACGGCCCGCATCGATGTGCTCAAGACCGTCGAGGATCGGCTCGCGGCCGACCTTGCCGAATTCACAAGCGCGGTTCAATCCGAAGCGACGCGTGGCCTTGCCTTTCTTGCCGCCCTTGTCGCAGTCACGCTGACGGGAACTTTGGTCGTGGTGTTCGTGATGTCGCGCAGCATCACACGGCCGTTGGGCAAGCTTGCCTTATCCATGAAAGAACTTGCCGCAGGCGACGCGTCCGTCGTCGTTCCCGGCCGCGATCGCGGCGACGAGATCGGCGCCATGGCGGCCTCCGTGCAGGTGTTCAAGGACAACATGACGGAAGCCGAGCGGCTGCGCCTGCAGCAGGTGGAAAACGAGAAGCGCGCGGTGGAAGAGAAACGCGCCGCCATGCACAAGCTCGCGGGCGACTTCCAGGCGGCGGTCGGCGGCATTATCGAGACGGTGTCGTCAGCCTCGACCGAGCTGGAAGCGGCGGCGAACACGCTGACCCATACGGCGGAGACGAGCCAGCAGCTCGCCGGCATGGTTGCGTCGGCCTCCGAGGAGGCCTCGTCCAACGTGCAATCCGTGGCCTCCGCCTCGGAAGAGATGGCGGGCTCGATCACGGAGATCTCGCGCCAGGTGCAGGAGAGTAGCCGCATCGCCGCCGAGGCGGTGAAGCAGGCCGAGAAGACCGACGCGCGCATCAACGATCTGTCGCAGGCGGCAAACCGCATCGGCGACGTGGT
>JALHLQ010000031.1 GCA_022844485.1 Xanthobacteraceae bacterium | reverse complement strand
GCGATTCTTCGCCGTCCACATCGGGTGACCCTCCTCGAATCAGGCCACCACTCTTGAATCACAAACGATCCAAGGGATTCAATATGTTCTCGGACGGACACTTAGGTCTACTGCAATAAGGTGAATCCTTTCAGAAATGCCGACATCCCGTGCCGCATCCGCCCTCGGAAACGCCCAACGGGTATGCGGGGCCGATGCATTGGCGGGCATGCATACAGATTACTTGCTGCGGAGCTACCGCGAGAATAGTAATTCCAAGTCTGCCGCCGAGCTTAAACCCAGGACGACTCAAGAACACCGGGCGGTCGTCTTAAGAAGTATCAACGCGCCCGCCCGGATGGTCCGCTTTGAGCGCGCGGTCGCCCATGGCTCTTTGCGGGAGTCGACGGCCATCAGGCGCGCCGCGTACGCCGCCTGTCCAGCATCGGCAGATTGTTCGCTTGCTTCAGCTTGAGCCCGACGCTCGCGATCGCGGCGATCGCCGGAACCAATTCGCGACCGAGCGCGGTCAGCTCATACTCCACCGAAGGAGGTGAGGTGTCTTTGACCACGCGGGCGATCACACCTTTGCGTGACAGGTCCTTCAATCGGTTCGACAGCACTTTCGCCGTAATCGGCGCCATGTCGCTTTCGAGCTCGCTGAACCGGCGTGCGCCGTTCTGCAGATGCCAGATCACGTTCGCCGCCCACGCGCCGCCCAGGAAATCCATGCAGGCGCCGATCGGACACACGCCCTCGGCTTTGTCCGAAATGCCTTTTCTTCGCCGTAGCGCCACCGTTGGTTTGCTCCGCACTATCCGAGAGGATAGTCCAATCTGAACTGTCCCCAAGATACCAGCTTTCCCAAGGCAAGCCATGTCCTTACCTCTCTCTTGAACTCGGGAGAGACGCAAAGCCATGCGGTCGAGGATTGCTCAGGATCTTGGACTGGATCACCCAATCGTGCAGGGCCCGTTCGGCGGCGGGCTTTCGAGCGTCGCCTTAGCGTCAAGTGTCGCCAATGCCGGCGGGCTTGGCTCCTATGGCGCGGTCAATCTCGCGCCCGAAGCAATCGGGCCGCTTGTCGGAGAACTGCGCGCCGCCACCGCGCGCGCGTTCAACGTCAATCTCTGGGTCCAGGATGTCGATCCAGGCGGGATGCAGATCGCGTCCGAGGACTATGCGCGCGCGCTCGACGTACTCGCCCCGTACTTCACGGAACTGGGGCTTGCACCGCCCGTCATGCCGGCGCGCTTCCACCATCCCTTCGCCGAACAGATCGAGGCGCTGCTCGAAGCGCGACCGCCCGTCTTCTCGTTCGTCTATGGCATTCCCGGCCCCAGCGTCCTGGCGGCGTGCCGCAAGCGCGGCATCTACGTGATCGGCACGGCAACGACTTTGGCGGAAGCGCGCGCCCTGGAAGGCGCCGGCGTTAACGCCGTCGTCGCAACCGGCATGGAGGCGGGCGGTCACCGCGTGTCGTTCCTCGACAGCGCTGAAGCAAGCCTCACCGGAACCTTCGCGCTCACCCAGATCGTGTCGGCGCGCGTCGCCATCCCCGTGATCGCCGCAGGCGGAATCTGCGACAGGCGCGGCCTCGAGGCCGCGCGCCTATTGGGCGCGGACGCCGTGCAGATCGGCACCGCCTTTTTGGCCTGCGCGGAATCGAATGCCTCCCGGGCCCATCGCGCGGCGCTCTTCAGTCCCGCCGCCGAGCGCACCGCGCTGACGCGCGCCTTCACCGGAAGGCTGGCGCGCGGGATCGTCAATCGCTGGATCGAGGAGGTCGGTCCCCGCGCCGGCGCCTTGCCGCCGTTTCCGATCCGCAGCTGGCTCGTCGGCCAATTGAAGGCGGCGGCCGCCGCGCAAGGCCGCGACGACGTGATAGCGCTCTGGGCCGGTCAGATCGCGCCCAAACTGCGCCATCGCACCTCGGCCGCGCTGATGGCCGCCCTCACCGAAAGCCTGCCCATAGCTGGAGAGGAGCAAAGATGAAGCTCTATTACATGCACGGCGCTTGTTCGCTGGCGCCGCACATCATCCTGCGCGAGACCGGACTTGCGTTCACGCTCGAACGCGTGGACAGCGCGAGCAAGCGCACCGGCGCCGGCCGGGACTATCTCGCCGTCAATCCCAAGGGCTATGTGCCCGCCCTCGAACTCGATGACGGCGAGGTGCTCACCGAAAACGTCGTGATCCAGCAATATCTCGCCGATCTCGCCCCGCAGTCGAGGCTGGCGCCGGCGCGCGGCACGAAAGAGCGCCTGCGGCTGGAAGAATGGCTGGGCTTCATCACCACCGAACTGCACAAGAGCTATTCGCCGCTCTTTGCGACCAACACGCCGGACGCCTATCGCGCCATTGCGCGCGACAAGCTCGCCGCGCGCTACGCCCTTGTTGAGACCGCCCTGGCAGAAGGCCGCCTTTTTCTCCTCGGCCAAGGCTGGACCATTGCCGACATCTATCTTTTCGTGGTTACCAATTGGGCAGGCCATGTCGGGCTTGATCTATCGAAGTTCCCGCGCACGCAGGCGCACGCCGAGCGGATCGCAGGCAGAGCGAGCGTCGCGGCCGCGCTGGCTGCGGAACGTGACGCGGCGTAGTCTGTGGGCGAGGATGGATGGGCGCGCTTTCAAGCCTGCCTTGCGAAAACCGCTGCGGCGCGGCACATGACGGAGACCCCGAGCGCCGAGGGCTGGCCAATGAGGAGGATGCGATGGCTGTTCTTGTGATCGCCCAAGTGAAGTTTCGGGACGAGGCACGTTACCGGCGCCATCAGAAGGCGTTTCCGGAGGTTTCCGACCGAAGCGGACGCGCGAGCCCTGCTCGAGGGCGGAGCGTATCGCGCAATCTCGCTCGACCGCGAGGCCGGCACCTCGACGGTGGCCATCATCGCCCGCACGCTCCCATCGAGTTGATCGCGTCTCAGCCGGGCGACCCACCCGCGGGATCGCCCCCTTGGCGATAAGCCAGTTGACCGCCGCTTGCGCCTTCGCCGCCGACAGAAACGCCCTCGGTTCATCGCGGCGCGTGCGCGCATCCGCGAGCGACACCTCGGGATACGTGCCGAGTGCAAGCGTGCGCCGCTTGCCGATGAAGCCATAATCCAAGCGTCAATAGCGCGAACCGTTCGGCACAACGTGCAGATGCATGCCACCGCCATCCGTCAGCTTGTACGGAGTCGCGCGCGGCTTGGCGGTCCGGGCGCGGATATCGGTGAGCAGCATTGGCAGCCCTCGTGAGGGTATTTCATTTTTCTTGATTGTAAGCGGCAGCCTCGAGCGCCCCGACGAGTAGCGGCCTAAAGCCCCGTATTATCAATGCAATTTTGAACGGCCGCGGACAGAAGCGAACAGTCGCGGCCTGCCGGTGGCGGAAGGGGTGGGATTCGAACCCACGAGGGGCTTGCACCCCTGCCGGTTTTCAAGACCGGTGCCTTAAACCGCTCGGCCACCCTTCCGGTTTGTCCTGAATGGGGGAGTCACGGCCCGTTTGCAAGGACCGGCGGACGCACGCTCGGCGCTGCCTGAGGCGTGATCTCGCCCAGGGCGGAACGGGTTGAGCGCCTGTTTACCATCGCACTCGTCGTCATTGGCATGAGAAGCCCTCTCGCGGTAATGTTAACATCAGGCCACGGCTCGGGTTGATCCGCGGACACGAAAATGCCGCACGGTCCGTGTTCCCGGTGGCGGGGATCAGAGGGAGAGCCTGCGGGATGCAGGTTGGGGGAGCGCTCAATAGGCGAATGGCGTCTCTGTGTGCCGCGTTCCTCGGCGCGCTCGCGCTTGGCGGTTGCGCCTCTCAAGACAAGTTCTCGAATAGGCTGGATCCGAAATACGGGGTTGCGGCGAGTCCGCGCGTGATCGAGCCCGGCGAGCCGGTGCCAAAGGGTGGCGGCACATATCGTGTCGGCAAGCCATACACGATTGCCGGGCGGGTTTACGTCCCCGAAGAGGATCGCGGATACCGTGCCGAGGGAGTCGCCTCCTGGTATGGCCAAGACTTTCATGGACGGCAGACGGCCAACGGCGAAGTCTACGACATGCACGCCATTTCGGCGGCGCATCCCACGCTTCCGATGCCGTCCTATGTGCGCGTCACGAACCTGGCGAACAACCGTTCGCTGATCGTGCGCGTCAATGATCGCGGACCCTATCACGCCAATCGCGTAATCGACCTGTCCGGCAAGGCCGCCGAATTGCTGGCCTTCCGCGGCAACGGCCTGGCGCGGGTGCGCGTGGAATATGTCGGGCCGGCCTCGCTCGAAGGCTCCGACGATCGCATTCTTCTCGCGACTCTGCGGGAAGGTGCTCCGGCGCCGGCGCCGTCAATGGTGCGCGTTGCCGCAGCACGGGGCTTCGTGCCGAGCGTGCCCGATCGCCCGGGAGCCCATCCAACGCCAGCCGAGCGGCCCTACGATCTAGGGTCATCGACATCGCGCACGGGTTCACTGCAGGAAGCCTCGATGAGTACGTCACGCGCTCGCCTCGGCGCCATCGAGCTGACCGCAGCGACGCGGCCAGGACCTTCATCGCCGCAACACCGACCAGCTCGCGCCGAGACCACCGGCTTCGTGCCGGCCTCCTACGATCCCGCCCAGGCGCTCACGAGTGGCCGCGGGCTGTACTGACCCCCGGTAACCCGGGCCTAAGCCACTGGTTGCGCCGGAACCTCGGCAGCCATTGATTTGCCGATCATCCTCAGCCAGATAAACAGCTGGCAGATTCCGCGCTCCTTAATGCAACGGGGACCCTCATGCTCGCGTCATGGCTTTCGATGCACTCGAAGCGTGTGGTCGCGCCGGTCATGGTACTCGCAGCGTCCCTTCTCGTCGTCGGGTCAAGCCTCGCACAGGTCCCGAAAAAGGATGATGGGTTCCAGACCCAGGCGCCCTACGCGATCCTGATCGACGCGGAGAGCGGCACGGTGCTGTTCGAAAAAAGCGCCGATCAGCTCAATCCGCCCGCAAGCCTGGCCAAACTGATGACAGCCGAACTTGTGTTTCACACCATCCGGGAAGGGAAGCTCAAGCTCGACGACGAATTCGTGGTGAGCGAAAACGCTTGGCGGCGGGGCGGGGCGCCATCGGGCGGATCGGCGATGTTCGCCGCCATTCACAGCCGCGTGCGCGTCGATGACCTTCTCAAAGGCGTGATCGTGCAGTCCGGAAACGACGCCTGCATCACGCTCGCTGAAGGGATCGCCGGGAACGAGTTCGCGTTCGCCGACCAGATGACGCAGCGTGCGCGACAGATCGGCTTGCTCCGCTCGACCTTCACGAATTCGACTGGATTGCACGACGCGGGATTGAACGTGACGGTGCGCGAGCTCGCGATCCTCGCGCGGCACATCATTCGCACTTATCCGGAGTTCTACGGCTACTATAAGGAGCCGGAGTTCACCTGGAACCGGATTAGGCAAACGAACCGCAATCCGCTGCTGACCATGAATATCGGCGCTGATGGCTTGAAAACCGGCTTCACCAAGGAAGCAGGTTACGGCTTGGTCGGCTCAGCCGTGCAGAACAACCTTCGCCTGATCGTCGTCGTGAACGGTCTAAAGACGGCGAAGGACCGCGCGGATGAAGCGCGCAAGCTGCTGGAATGGGGATTCCGCGGCTTCGAAACGCGGCCGCTCTTCGCCGAAGGCCAAACGGTCGCCGACATCAAGGTTTTCGGGGGAGAGAAAGGAAAGGTCCCGCTGGCGAGCCACAGGCCGATCAATCTCCTCGTTCCGCGCGGCGTCAATGAGCGCATCATGGCGCGAGTGGTATACAACGGACCCGTCAAGGCGCCCGTCCAGCAGGGACAGCCGATCGGCAATCTGCGTGTCTATCGGGCTGACAAAGTCATTCTCGAGACGCCGCTCGAGGCGGCCGAGAGCGTGGGCGTGGGCAGCCTGCCGCAACGTGCCTTCGATGCAGCAAGTGAATTGATGATCGGCGTATTCCGAGCAGGCGTCGAGCGGCTGTGACCTCCATGCCAAGCCAACTTCGCGGGCGTTTCATTACCTTCGAAGGCGGGGAGGGGACCGGAAAATCGACTCAGGCCGCGATCCTTGCGGACCGACTGCGTGCTTTCGGCATCGGTGTTCGGACAACGCGTGAGCCGGGTGGATCTCCGGGTGCCGAAATCATCCGGCACGTTCTGCTGTCCGGGGCAGCGAAACCGCTCGGTGTGCATGCAGAGGCAATTCTGTTCGCGGCCGCGCGTGAAGATCATGTGCGCCACACCATTGAGCCTGCCTTGAAGAAGGGCCTCTGGGTCATATGCGATCGCTTCGCCGACTCAACGCGCGTGTATCAGGGCGCGCTCGGCAATGTCGATGGACGCGTGATCAAGCGGCTTGAGCGCATCGCCGTCGGATCGTTGAAGCCTGATCTCACGATCGTGCTTGATCTTCCGGTGGAGGCCGGCCTCGCCCGCGCCGCGCAGCGCAATGCCGCTGCTCGCCGCGATCGTTTCGAGGAGGAGGCCATCGATTTTCACCGCAAGCTGCGCGAAGCGTATCGGGACATCGCCGAACAGGAGCCGGACCGCTGCGTCGTGATCGACGCCGGCAAGGATATCGGGATCGTCGCCGATGCAATCTGGGCTGTGGTCAATGCGCGGCTCCGACCCGCCGAAGCCCCGCTCGTGATCGAGGATGTCGCGCCGTGAGCCGGGACAACGAGAAAGGTGACGACATCGCCATTCCAGAGCCACGATCGACAACGGTCTTGTTCGGTCACCGGGATGCCGAACAGACGCTGCTGAGTGCTTACCGGAGTGGACATCTGCCCCATGCATGGCTGATCGGCGGACCGCCTGGAATCGGCAAGGCCACGCTGGCCTACCGGATGGCTCGTTTCGTGCTGACGCATCCGGACCAGGCCGCTCCCAGCGTGCAGAGTGCAGAGACGTTAGCGGTAAGCCGAGATCACGGCGTGTGCCACAGGATTGCGGCACGGGCGCATACTGACCTTCTTGTCCTCGAGCGAGGCTTGAACGAGTCCGGGACTCTCCGCACTGTCATCACCGTGGACGAGGTGCGCCGCACCGTGAGTTTCTTTGGCTCGACGGCCGGGGAGGGAGGCTGGCGCGTCTGCGTCATCGACACGGCGGACGATCTCAATGCTCCTGCAGCGAACGCGCTGTTGAAGGTGCTTGAGGAGCCGCCAGCGAAGGCCTTGTTTCTGCTCGTCAGCAACACGCCCGGTCGCCTCCTGCCGACGATCCGTTCGCGCTGCCGCCGGCTCGATCTGCATCCGCTCGCTCTGCCGGATGTCATCTCCGCTGCCGCCACGGCCAGCGGATGCGATCCGGCCGACGCCGAGCTTGCGCAAGCAGCTGCGCTCGGCGAGGGAAGCGTTGCGCACACGCTGCAACTGCTCGATGGCGACAGTCTGAGGCTTCGTCGCAAACTTGCCGACTTGCTGGACCGCCTGCCTTCGCTCGACGAGCGGGAGCTCCATACGCTGAGTGACAGTCTTGGCCGTGCGAATGAAGGTGCGTTCGAGGTCGTCATGGAGGGTATGCGCAATTGGCTTTCGGCAAAGCTTGATGCTCCGATCTCCGAACCGGCTCGCCTTGCGCGTGTCGCGGAGGTATGGGACAAGCTCAGCGGCGCGGCGCGGGACGTCGAGACCCTGAATCTTGAACGCAAACCGATGATTTTCGCCGCGTTTAGCCTCCTTGCCGAGGCAGCCCGTCCTTAGTCCGTCGATCAATTCAACGCGCATCCGAGATGGCGACCAAGCCCCGCTATTACATTACGACGGCGATCTCCTACCCAAATGGCGCGCCGCATATCGGTCACGCCTACGAGGCGATCGCCACGGACGCGATCGCCCGCTTCATGCGGCTCGACGGTTACGACGTGTTCTTTCTCACCGGAACTGACGAGCACGGAATCAAGATGCTGCAGACCGCAGCGAAGGAGGGGTTGAGCCCCCGTGAGCTTGCCGACCGAAACGTGCCGCGCTTTCAGGCGATGGTCGAGCGCATGAATTGTTCGAACAACGATTTCATCCGCACCACGGAGCCGCGCCATTATCGCTCTTCGGCTGCAATTTGGGAACGGATGGCGAAGACCGGTGACATCTACTTGTCGCAATATGCCGGCTGGTACTCGGTGCGCGACGAGGCATACTACGCCGAGAATGAGACTGAGCTCGACGGGCACAGCGTACGCGTATCGACAAGAACCGGGACACCGGTCGAATGGGTGGAAGAGGAGAGTTATTTCTTTCGCTTGTCGGCGTATCAGGACAAGCTGCTGGACCTTTATGCGCGCGTCCCGGACTTCGTGCTGCCGAAGGAACGGCTCAACGAGGTCGCGAGCTTCGTCCGAGGAGGACTGCAGGACCTCTCGATCTCCCGCACCACGTTCGACTGGGGCATTCGCGTGCCGGGCGACGACAAACACATCATGTATGTTTGGGTCGACGCGCTTACCAACTACATCACCGGAGTCGGTTTTCCCGACACGGACGGCGACTTGTTTCGCCGCTATTGGCCGGCCGATCTGCATGTGATCGGCAAAGATATCGTGCGGTTCCACGCCGTTTATTGGCCGGCCTTCCTGATGTCCGCGGGCATCGAGGTGCCGCGACGTGTGTTTAGTCACGGTTTCCTGTTCAACCGCGGGGAAAAAATGTCGAAATCGGTCGGCAACGTGATCGACCCGTTTGCGCTGGCGGGAGCCTATGGAGTCGATCAGTTGCGCTATTTCCTGTTGCGCGAAGTACCCTTCGGACAAGACGGCAATTACAGTCACGAGGCGATTGTCGGGCGCATCAATGCCGACCTTGCCAACGATCTCGGCAATCTTGCACAACGGTCGTTGTCCATGGTCGCCAAGACCTTCAACGGCACCTTGCCGAAGCCCGGCGCCTTATCGG
Source organism: Xanthobacteraceae bacterium (assembly GCA_022844485.1). Taxonomy (GTDB): domain Bacteria; phylum Pseudomonadota; class Alphaproteobacteria; order Rhizobiales; family Xanthobacteraceae; genus JALHLQ01. The sequence goes on along the minus strand of JALHLQ010000031.1, from coordinate 34,986 downwards.
ATAGCGACTGGGCGATCCTCGGCGCCGCCGACAGGATGATCACATCGGCTCGCGAAGCGATGCGGACGCAGCAACTCCACCAGGTGCTCAACATTGTGTGGGCCGTCGTGGCCGACGCCAATCGTTATTTTGCCGGCGAAGCTCCTTGGGCCTTGGCAAGAACCGATCCGGCGCGCCAGGGCACGGTGCTCTACGTCACTGCGGAAGTGCTGCGCCAGATCGCGATTCTGGCGCAGCCCTTCATGCCCTCATCATGCGTCACGCTGCTGGATACTCTGGCCGTGCCTGCCGACGAGCGTGATTTCGCGCATCTTGGCGGCGGGCGTCGGATCAGGCCCGGCGTGAGCTTGCCGGCGCCCGCGCCTGTTTTTCCGCGCTATGTGGAGCCGGAAGCGGCGGCCGGCTGATCATGCTCGTCGACAGCCATTGTCATCTCGACTTTCCTGATTTCGCCGACGACATCGAAGCGGTCATCGGGCGCGCGAGTGCACGGGGCGTCGGCCACATGCTTACGATCTCGACGCGTGTGAAACGACATGATGCCGTGCGCGTGGTTACCGAACGCTTTGAGACCATCACCTGTTCTGTCGGCACGCATCCTCACGCGGCCGCAGAGGAGCAGGACGTCACGCTTGCTGACCTCATACGCAAAGCCGAGCATCCGAAAGTCGTCGCCATCGGCGAGGCCGGGCTCGACTATCATTACCAGTTCAGTCCGCGCGAGGCGCAAGAGCGCGGGTTCCGCATGCATATTGCCGCCGCGCGCGAGACGCGGCTTCCGCTCGTCATCCATTCCCGCAGCGCCGACGAGGATACGGCGCGCATCCTGGAAGAGGAAACCCTGAGGGGAGGGCCCTTCTCCGCGGTCCTGCACTGCTACACCGGCGGTCCCGATCTTGCGCGGCGAGGCGTCGCTATTGGCGCGTATGTCTCGTTCTCGGGAATATTGACATTCAAGAACTCGCACGATCTGCGAGCAATTGCCGCAGAACTTCCAGCAGATCGCATCTTGGTTGAAACCGACGCGCCTTATCTCGCCCCGCAACCCTGGCGTGGCAAGCGCAACGAGCCAGCCTATGTGGCGGAGACGGCCCGCATTCTTGCCGAGATCCGAGGTGTCAGCGAGGACGCCATCGCGCGGCAAACCACAGCCAATTTTTGTCGACTGTTCAGCAAGGTGCCGCATAGCGCGCTCGGATGACCCTTACCTTCACCATTCTCGGATGCGGCTCATCGGCGGGCGTTCCTCGCGTCGGCAGCGGGTGGGGCGCATGTGATCCCAATAATCCGAAGAACCGGCGACGGCGCTGCTCGATGCTTATCGAGCGCACCAGCGGTTCCGGCGCGCGCACAACGGTTCTGATCGATACGTCACCCGATCTTCGCGAACAACTGATCGATGCCGATGTCCGCTCCATCGACGCCGTTTTAATCACACATGATCATGCCGATCACACGCACGGCATCGACGATCTGCGCCCGCTCGTTCTGCACCAGCGACGGCGTGTGGATGTGCATATGGATCACCGGACGTCGCACGTGGTTCGCGAGCGGTTCGCCTATTGCTTCGAGACGCCGCCCGGCAGTTCCTATCCGCCAATCCTTAACGAGCGGCGCATCACTGCGGGCCACCCGGTGAAGGTCGAGGGCCCCGGCGGCTCGATCTGGGCACGCCCGTTCCTGCAGGACCATGGCGATATCCTTTCTCTCGGATTTCGCTTCGGCGACGTGGCCTATTCAAGCGACCTGCGCGACGTGCCAGCCGAGAGCCTGCCGGCTCTTGAAGGCCTTGAGATCTGGATCGTCGACGCCTTGCGCTACACGCCGCACCCGACACATTTTTCTGTATCCGATGCGCTGTCTTGGATCGCCCGCGTAAAGCCGCGCCGTGCCATCCTGACCAACATGCATGTCGACCTCGACTACGACGAACTGCGGTCCAAGCTGCCGCCCAACGTGGAGCCCGCCTATGATGGGATGCGGTTCGAGGCGCCCCTCACGGAGGACCCAGGGCAGCAGCTCAGCTGACCGTTATGCCCATTTCCTGCGGCTAATTGCAGATGTTCCATAATATATCTTATGCGAATCACAGGTTCGGGAGCCAGCTGATGGCCCTCGCAGCCGCGCCAATAGGTCGAGGCGGAGCGAAGCGATGAGCATGGCGCCAAAACCATCGCGCGACATTGCCGGGCTCGTTGCTCTGATGGCGGCGCTGCGCACTCCCGGAAGCGGATGCCCCTGGGACCTTCAGCAGAGCTTCGAGACCATCGCGCCCTACACCATTGAGGAGGCTTACGAGGTCGCCGACGCGATCGCGCGCGGAGATCTTGGCGACTTACGCGACGAACTCGGCGACCTGCTTCTCCAGGTCGTTTTTCACGCTCGGATGGCGCAGGAGCAAGGCGCGTTTGATTTCGGCGACGTCGTGCTGGCCATTACGGACAAGCTCATCAGACGCCACCCGCATGTGTTCGGGCCAGCGCGGGAGCTTTCCCCGGAGGCGGTCAAAGGTCTTTGGGAGCAAATCAAAACGCAGGAGCGGATGGCACGGCCCGACCGAGGGAAGCAGGCGAGTGGGGCCCTGGGCGGCGTGCCCCTCGCCCTCCCCGCGCTTGCACGGGCGCTGAAGCTGCAAGCGAGAGCCGGACGCGTCGGATTTGATTGGCACGACGCGCGAATGGTGCTCGCCAAGATTCACGAAGAATTCGACGAGATCGAACAGGCGTTAGAGGCAAGAGATCGTGACTCGATCGCGAACGAAATCGGCGATCTCCTTTTCGCAATGGTCAATCTCGCACGCCACCTGGACGTCAATCCAGAAGGCGCATTGCGCGCTGCCAATGCCAAGTTCGAGCGCCGCTTCGCCTTCATCGAGCGCGCGCTGGCGGATCAAGGAAAAGGACCGACCGAAGCAACGCTCGCCGAAATGGACTCCTTGTGGGATGCAGCGAAAGAGAACGAGCGCGACGACAAGAAGTGATCTACCCCGCCTTGAATTTGCGTCGCACGGTCTCCGCCTGGGCCGGATCGACCCGCACGCGCATTGAAACGCGACCGTCATCGTCGGCCTTGCGGCTGATCACCTCGGCATTGCGGTGGAGCCAGCTCAAGCCGGCGCCATCAGCGGGGTCGAGGGTGAGGTCGATTTCCTGGCGGCGGCTGGCAAGCTTCGCCTCGATCGCCGAAAGAAGGGTGTCGATCCCCTGTCCTGTCAGCGCGGAAACCGCAACCGCACGTGCTTCTTCGGATTGACGCTCGATAGTATTCGCCACGCGCGCGCGCGCGGCGTCGTCGAGGCGGTCAATTTTGTTCCAAACCTCCAGGATCCGGCTGTGATCCTGCGGATCGAGGTCGAGTTCCTCCAAGACCCGATCGACATCGCGTGCCTGCGCTTCGGTGTCGTCGTGCGAGACATCACGCACATGCAGGATCAGGTCGGCTTCGATCACCTCTTCCAGAGTGGCTCGGAAGGCTGCGACCAAGGTCGTGGGCAAATCGGAAATGAATCCCACCGTGTCCGATAAAATCGCTTTTGCGCCGTGCGGAAGCGAAATCACCCGCAACGTCGGATCCAGCGTCGCAAACAGCATGTCGGCTGCGACGACATCCGATCGTGTCATTCGATTGAACAAGGTCGACTTACCGGCATTCGTGTAACCGACCAGCGCAACGATCGGGTAGGGCACGCGCTTGCGGCTCGTCCGATGGAGGCCCCGCGTACGCTTCACGCCCTCGAGCTCGCGTTCAATGCGGCCGATGCGTTCCGTGATGAGGCGGCGATCCGTCTCAAGTTGCGTTTCGCCCGGGCCGCCGAGAAATCCAAATCCGCCGCGCTGTCGCTCGAGATGCGTCCATGAGCGAACGAGTCGGCTCTTCTGGTAGTTCAAATGCGCGAGCTCGACCTGAAGCCCGCCCTCGCGGGTCTGCGCCCGTCGCCCGAAAATTTCCAGGATCAGCCCCGTGCGATCGAGCACCTTGGCGCCGAAGGCCCGTTCAAGGTTGCGCTGCTGCACGGGCGACAGCGCGCAGTCCATCACAACGAGATCGACATCCAGCGTCTTGATCAGGCCGGCCAGTTCATCGACTTTGCCTTTGCCGATGTAGGTTGCCGGCCGAATTTCGTTGAGCGGCGTGATGCCCGACTGCACAATATGGAGATCGATGGCCTGCGCCAGTCCGACAGCTTCCTCGAGACGCGCCTCCGGTGCGCGCTCTTCGAGACCGCTCGGCTTGCCGCGAGATCGGAAGCCCCCGGCTCGGCTTTTCAGATAGGGGCCAAGCACCATGGCGCGCCCGGTGCTCCCTCCCTGAGGTCCCGGGGTCAGTGGCGCATGGCTATGGACGCGACGACGAGGCTCCAATTAGGCTTTTTCCACCGCAGCTTCTTCGGCCCCCTCGAACAGTTGAATCGGGTGCCCGGGCATGATGGTGGATATGGCGTGCTTGTAGACAAGTTGCGAGTGGCCGTCGCGACGCAGAAGCACACAAAAATTATCGAACCAGGTCACAACACCCTGCAGTTTGACCCCGTTCACCAGAAAAATTGTGACGGGAACCTTCGCCTTTCGAACATGATTGAGAAAAGTGTCTTGAAGATTTTGGGAGCGATCAGCCGCCATTTGTTTGGTCCGTTTCTATTCGCGAGCCCCTTACCCGCGATTGCCTTTTTTCAAGCTGTTCAAGTCGGCTCGCTCGCTTGGAGCCGGAACCTGACGGGGGATCAGCAGCCTGCATTAGACGGCAGGCCACGGGCAGGCGCAAGTCCCCACCTTGGTCGCGCGACTTCGGCGTCAACCGAGTTCTGGTAAAAAAATTGTCTTGGGTCAAAGACTTGCAGTCATTCTGCTCGCTCGCCTGAGCAACCGAGAGGCCAGCGGGGCGAGGACAACAGCGCCGCCATTGACAATGTCAGCCGATGCCGAGGGCTTTGAGCTTGCGGTGGAGCGCAGAACGCTCCATGCCCACGAACTCGGCTGTGCGTGAAATATTGCCGCCGAAACGGTTGATCTGGGCGATAAGGTATTCCCGCTCGAACGCCTCACGCGCGTCTCGAAGCGGCAGACCCATAAGCTGCTCGCCTCCATTGCCGTTCGGCATGTTGGGCACCATAGCGCCCACATCCTGCGGCAGCATATTGGCGCTGACCACGGCGTCAGGATCACCGCCCGCGAGGATCATCAACCGCTCCACATTATTGCGCAACTGCCGGATGTTTCCGGGCCAGTCATGCGATTGCAGAACGGCGATCGCGTCATCGCCGACACGCCGTTTCGGCAGTCCTGTCGCTTTCGATATCTGATTGATGAAATATTCAACGAGTTCCGGCACATCTTCGCGGCGTTCGGCCAGCGGCGGGACGCGAACGGGAACCACGGAAAGCCGATGGTAGAGATCCTCCCGAAAATGGCCGGCGGCTATTTCGGCTTCGATGTTGCGCGCCGTGGACGAAATCACCCGCACGTCGACCGTCACCTTGGTCGAGCCGCCCACGCGTAGAAACGTTTGATCCACGAGCACGCGCAGAATCTTGTTCTGCGTCTCGCGCGGCATGTCCGCGATTTCGTCAATGAACAAAGTCCCGCCATGTCCCTCTTCAAGCGCGCCGATCTTTCGCTCCTGCGATCCGTTCGAGGCCTCGACCCCGAACAGTTCGATTTCCATGCGTTCCGGCGTGATCGCAGCGGCATTGATGACGACAAACGGTCCGTTCGCCCGCGCGGAAAGCGCATGGATCGTCCGCGCCGCAAGCTCTTTGCCCGAACCTGAAGGGCCGACGATCATGACCCGGCTGTTTGTCGGGGCCACTTTCTCGATCGTCGAGCGAAGCTGATTTGCAGATGCCGAATGACCGACCACCGCTTTAGGCAGCGGCGCCAGTTGCGTGAGCGCCTTCACCTCGCGCTTGAGGCGCTGGTTCTCCAGGGATCTGTTTGCAACAAGCACAAGCCGATCCGCCTTGAACGGCTTTTCTATGAAGTCGTAAGCCCCGCGCTTGATCGCGGTAACAGCAGTTTCGATATTGCCATGACCCGAGATCATGACAATCGGCAGGTCCGGATGCTCGCGTTTGATGATGTCGAGCAGTTGAAGACCATCGAGCTTGCTGCCCTGAAGCCAGATGTCGAGAAAGAGAAGGTTCGGCCGGCGCGCCGCGATGTTTGAAAGCGCTTCGTCGCTGTCTCGTGCGGTGCGCGTGCTGAATCCCTCGTCTTCCAGAATTCCTGCCACAAGCTCGCGTATGTCCGCTTCGTCATCGACGATAAGGATGTCGGCCCCCATGACGCTATCCCTCGCTTACGGCTTTGTTGAGTTGAGCTGACGATTCGCTTGAGACCGGAAGATCCGCAGCGAAGCGGAGCCGCACGCGCGCCCCCCTGCCCCCGGAGGCCATCGCCGGTGAGTCCGACAATTCGATGCCGCCCCCGTGCTCCTCGAGGATCCTGCCCACAATGGCTAGCCCGAGACCAGTCCCTTTGTCTCGCGTGGTGACGTATGGTTCAAGCAGACGCGATCGGTTCTCGCGGGGTAGCCCAACTCCATTGTCTATCACGTCGATGATGACGTCAGGCCCTTCGCGCGTCACGACCACCTTGATGCTACCCTTCTTTTCCGGCTCCAGAGGAGCAGCATTGATCGCCTCCGCAGCGTTCTTCACGATGTTGGTCAGGGCTTGCGAGATCAGGCGGCGATCAAAGCTCGCCGGCATCGGATCCTGCACAAGCTGAAGATCGATATCGATGTCCGGATGTCCCACGCGCATCAGAAACACGACCTGCCGCACCGTATCCGCTAGGTCCTCATTCACTATGACGGCCTTGGGCATACGGGCAAACCGTGAAAATTCATCCACCATGCGCCGGATATCCTCGACCTGACGAACAATCGTGTCCGTGCACTGCTCGAAGATGGCGCGGTCTGTGGTGATCGTCCCGCCGTACTTGCGGCGCAGCCGCTCGGCTGACAGCTGAATCGGCGTCAACGGATTCTTGATCTCGTGCGCAATGCGGCGCGCTATATCCGCCCAGGCTGAGGTCCGCTGAGCGATCACGAGTTCGGTGATGTCGTCGAGGGTCACGACATAGCCGTGTTCTGGCGCAGCCGACTGCTCGGTTGTCACACGAACGGACAAGGTGCGCTCCCGCTCGTTCCGGCTGATCGTAACCTGACCTTGCACGAGGCGATGCAGCCCCGAACGGGCCTCCGTGAATAGTTCTTCGAGTTCAGGAAGCATTTCCGTCAGCGGCTTGCCCAAGGTGGCGGATTCCGAAAGACCGATTAGCTTTTCTGCGGATCGATTCAAAATGGTGATGCGCCCCTCGGCATCCACGCCAATCACTCCTGCACTGGCCCCGGAAAGAACCGCTTCGGTGAATCGACGGCGGCTGTCGATGACGTCGCGCGCCCTGACGATATCGTCGCGCTGTGTGCGCAACTCTTGTGTCATTTTGTTGAAAGTCTCGCCGAGTTGAGCAAGGTCCCCTTCCCTGCGACGGATGGGTACTTGCACATGCAGGTTGCCGGTGGAGACGAGACTAGCCGCCCCGATAAGGCGGCGGATCGGCGCAACGAGGCGGTTGGCGAAATCAAGGCCGATCCAGACTGCCGAAAGCAGAACGATGAGTGCGATCACCGTGTACATGAGGGCAAAAGCGACCTGCACGCCCAAGCGTCGCGCTTCGAGACTTGCGTATTCGGCAACGCTCTCGCGCGTCGCTTGCAGTTGCGCAACGACCCGTGGATCGAACGATCGGGCCACATAGAGAAATGCGTCGTCGTAGCCGCGGAGACGGATGAGGGCGGCGACGAGTTTTGCATCATTGAGCAGCGCAACGGTCGGTTCGGTCTCCAGGACATTGCTCAGCGCGGCGCTCGATGGCGGAACATAATCGCGGCCCGCTTGAACCTCGGCACGTTCGATGATGCTGAGATCGTCCTTGATGATCAGCGCGGTCGGCAATCCTCGTACCGTCGCCTGCGCCACGAAGTATTGCCGAAAGCGTTCGCGATCGTCATCGAACAATACCTTCGCGCGCGAAATGTCGTGCGCCATGGCCAGGATGTCGCGCCGAATCACGGCGGCATGTTCGCCGACATACATCTCGGCGACCGTCACCGCGTTTCCGATCAGCACGCGGGTGCGCGCCGACAGCCAGCGATCGAGCCCGCGATCGAGCGTGACGGTGGCGACCATCGAGACCAGAATGGCCGGGACGGCCGCGATCACCGAAAAAAGCCCGACGATGCGCACGTGCAGGCGGGCCGCGGCCCGCCCGCGACGCCGGGCCTGGATCATGTGCCAGACCTCGCGTCCAATGATGGCGAGGAGCCCGGTGACGGTCACGGCGTTCGCGAGGAGCAGGCTCACAACGACCTGGTGCGTGGGCAGGATCGGCGTCAGGCCGGCCAGCACAAAGAAGGTGGCAGCCGCCGACAGCAGGGCCAAGATGACGACAGATGGCCCGAGCACCCCGGCAGCCACACGGGGCGCCGGCGCGCCCGAAAGGGCTCGCGCCATTGCAGCGTCGTCCATGGTGGTCATGTGCCGTGACGGCCAAATCGGGCGGAAAATGCTGTTTGACGCCCCCCTGTCAGACGCCAGACTGGTGCTTTTCTACAACATTGTTGCCGAATTGAGACAATTCAGCGGCAACACACCATCCTGCACAGCAGAACGTTTAGGAGGCGGAACGGATGACCTTTACATTCAGATCCCGGATTTTCTTTCGTAGCGTATTCCGGTTCACTCCGAGGAGGTCCGCAGCCCGAATCTGGTTGCCGCGGGTCGCCGCCAGCGTGGCCGCAAGCAAAGGTTGCTCGATGTCACGCAGAATGCGGTGGTAAAGCCCCGGAGGGGGCTGTCCGTCCGGATAGGCCGCAAAATAGCGGCTGAGGTAACGCTCGACGGCGCCGCTCAGCGTCTCGTCGGAACTGTCCTCGTCCAAGACCGGGGTAACGTCTGGTTCGGACAATTCCGCTTCGATGACATTCGATGTGATTGTTTCGTGAGGATAAAGGGCAGCGAGGCGCCTGATGAGATTCTCCAGCTCGCGAACATTGCCGGGCCACCGGTAGCGCTTCATCTGTTCTAGTGCACCATGATCCACGTGCTTGGCCGGGAGACCTTCGCGCTCGCTCTGGGCAAAAAAATGACGCACGAGATCCGGGATGTCGTCAACGCGCTCACGCAAGGGCGGTATCCGGATCGGCACGACATTCAGGCGAAAAAACAAGTCCTCGCGGAAAAGGCCCTGCTGAATGAGAATGCGCAGGTCCTTGTTCGTCGCGGCGATGATCCGCACATCGGTTTTGATGGGCGTGCGCCCGCCGACGGTCGTGTATTCTCCTTGCTGCAGCACGCGGAGCAGCCGCGTCTGCGCTTCCATCGGCATGTCGCCGATCTCATCGAGAAACAGCGTGCCTCCCTCAGCCTGTTCGAAGCGCCCGGAGCTTCGCGCGTTTGCACCCGTGAACGCGCCTTTCTCATGTCCAAAGAGTTCTGACTCGATGAGATCGCGCGGGATTGCCGCCATGTTGACGGCGACAAACGGGCCACCGCGGCGTTTGCCGTAGTCGTGAAGCGCCCTCGCGACAAGTTCCTTGCCGGTCCCGGACTCGCCGCTGATCATCACCGTCAAATCTGTTTGCATCAACCGCGCCAGCAGACGATAGATCTCCTGCATCGCCGCAGAGCGGCCGACCAGCGGAATGGCCTCTGGCTCTTCTGCTTTGGCGACGTCTTGTGGAGCGGTCTTTGGCTCCGACAGAGCTCGACCAACGATCGCAATCAATTCCTTTAAATCGAATGGCTTCGGCAGGTATTCATAGGCACCGCGTTCGGATGCGCGAATTGCGGTCATGAACGTATTCTGTGCGCTCATCACGATGATGGGCAGGTTGGGCCTGAGCTTCTTGATCCGCGGGAGCAGATCAAAGGCGTTCTCATCCGGCATCACGACGTCAGTGATGACGAGATCGCCGTCCCCTTGGCTGACCCAGCGCCAGAGCGTGGCCGCATTGCTGGTGGAGCGGACTTCGTAACCTGCGCGCGAGAGCGCCTGGTTGAGCACAGTGCGAATGGCTCCGTCGTCGTCGGCCACCAAAATGTTTCCCACGGGCATCGGCACCTCTCTAATCCACCGCTAACGGCGTCTCGTGGTCCGCGAACATCGGCATCAGGATGCGAAAGACCGTATGGCGCGGTTGCGATTCGCATTCGATGATGCCGCCATGATCACCGATGATCTTCGCGGCAAGGGCAAGACCCAGTCCTGTACCGCTCGCCTTGGTCGTCACGAATGGATCGAACAGGTGCGGCAGCAAATCGGCTGGAACGCCGGGCCCGTTGTCCTTGACGCAAAACTCGAGCGGCAGCGAGACGCGCGCGCGGCTTCCGGGCACCGACAAACGCACGCCGGGGCGAAAAGCCGTCGTGAGCTCGATATGAGCGTCCGCCGCACCTTCCCCGATCGCCTCCGCCGCGTTCTTCACCAAATTCAGAAACACCTGCACAAGCTGGTCGCGGTTGGCGAGCACCGGAGGGAGCGATGGATCGTAATCCTTCGTGAACTTGATGTTACGCGCGAACCCGCTCTGAGCCAAAGTACGGACATGATCGAGAACGACGTGAATGTTGATCGGCTGGCGTTCGACGGGGCGCTCGTCGGTGAACACCTCCATCCGGTCCACGAGTTTCACGATGCGATCCGCCTCGTCGCAAATCAGTCGCGTCAGCGTGCGATCATCGTCGCTTGCCGACTGCTCGAGGAGCTGCGCCGCTCCCCGAATACCAGACAGCGGGTTCTTGATTTCGTGCGCAAGCATGGCGGCCAGCGCAATCACCGAACGCGTCGCACCCCGATGCGTCAGCTGGCGGTCCATCTTGTCGGCGATGGTGCGCTCCTGCAGCATGACGACCACATGGCCGGTTCGCTCCGGGACAGGCGCCACGTGGAGATCCACGATGCGATCGCCCGGAGTACGGGGGGTGGAGAGATCCACCTTGTATTCGTTAACGGGGGCCGGACGCGCACGCACCTGTTCGATCAGCGACAAAAGTGGGCTGCCAAACGGCACAAAATCGTGAATGCGGTGTCGCCGCAGAACCGGCAGCGATGCCGCGAAGAAGTCTTCCGCCGCCGCATTGGCTTCGCTGATCCGTCCGTCGTCGCCGACCAGCAGAACCGGATGAGGCAGCGCGTTAAGGATAAAGTCGGACGGCTGGCTCGCCGCCGCGAAGGCGGCTTGGACTCGGTTCATGCTGCGGTCCGCCATTGAAAAGCGTCGTAAGCGTGGTTCAGATCGCGAAGAACCTGCCTCGGATTATCGCCGGTCAGCACACGCCGGCGGGCCAAGACCCGCATCTCCGCTGGCGCGCACGCGCGCGCTGCTGCAACATCGAGAAACCAGCCGAGATGCTTGCGCGCATGACGCGCGCCGATGCTACCGTAATGCGTGACCATCTCCTCATAGAGCGTCAGACACCAGAGGCGTTGTCGGTCGAGGCTAGGCTCAGCCTCTCGCGTGCCGGTCTCGAGATAGCGTGCGAGCTGCCCTGGCAACCAGGGGCGCCCTTGGGCGCCGCGGCCAACCATGAGGCCGTCCGCTCCGGACTGTGAGAGTGCAAGGTCGGCGTCCGCGAACGCCCTGACATCCCCATTGGCGATGACCGGTATCGTCACGGCATCTTTCACTGCGCGAATGGCTGGCCAATCGGCCTTGCCCTCATAGAACTGGCAGCGCGTCCGTCCATGCACCGTCACCAACTGCACGCCGGCAGCCGTTGCGCGTCGCGCGAGTTCGGGGGCATTGATCGACGATGCGTCCCAGCCGAGGCGCATCTTTATCGTGACCGGCACGCTCACTGCTTTTACCGTCGCTTCGACGAGCGAGAGCGCCAGATCCGGTTCGCGCATCAAGGCCGAACCCGCATAGCCGTTTGTCACGCGCTTCGCTGGGCAGCCCATGTTGATGTCGATGATGTCGGCCCCGCTGGCCTCCGCGATACGGGCGCCCTCCGCCATCCATCGGGCTTCACAGCCGGCGAGCTGGACAACGTGAAGACCGACGCCTTGCCCCTCGGCGCGCAATCGAGCCTCTTGGTCTCCACTGGCGAGCGCATCGCCGGGCGTCATTTCCGAGACCACAAGGCCTGCGCCGAGCCTTGCGACCAGCCGCCGGAACGGTGCATCCGTGATCCCCGACATGGGCGCAAGCACAACCCGGTTGGCCAGCCGGAGGCAGCCGATCTGGAGCGCGTCTGTGAGCCGGTTTCGTTGTTGTTGCATAAGTTTTAGGCATCAATATTGTTGCCCATAGTTTAACCATTACCGTGGCCCACGCAAGTGGGTGCGACGCAAAATGAGCTGTTTGTGAGCAGCGGCGAGAATTCGTAGGGTGGAGCGAAGTGACGGCCGAAGGGCAGAAATGGGCATTGCAGTCGCTGCGATTGTGGTCGCCGCCGGTCGGGGGGAGCGGGCCGGAGGGGATTTGCCTAAGCAATACCGCCCACTCCTCGGAATCCCGGCGTTGACCCGTGCCCTGCGGCTTTTTCACCGCCATCCGGAAGTCGACCTTGTCCAACCGGTCATCCACGCGGATGACACGACGCGATTTGAGCAGGCCGCAACAGGTCTCGACGTCTTGGCTCCGGTCTGGGGGGGCGCAACGCGTCAGGAATCTGTCCGCACGGGCTTGGAGGCGCTTGCCGCAATCGAGCCGGAGCTTGTGCTCGTCCACGACGCCGCACGGCCCTTTGCCTCGGACGCGCTGGTGTCGCGCGCGATCGCCGCGTTACGCCTTTCAGACGCTGCGATACCCGCCGTTCCGATCCTTGACACTGTCAAGGTAGTCGAGGGCGACCGCGTCACCGCAACCCTTGATCGGGCTTCGTTGCGCGCCGTGCAGACGCCGCAGGCCTTTCGCTTCCGTGCACTGCTGGATGCGCATCGGGCAGCGTCCCAGGCCAACCGTGTAGACTTCCCGGATGATGCGGCATTGGCCGAATGGGCGGGTATCGATGTCATTCTCTTTGCAGGGGAGCCAAGCAATCTGAAACTCACCACCGTCGACGACTTCGCGCGCGCCGAGATTACACTGCTGTCAGGCCTCTCCGATATTCGGACCGCCAACGGTTACGACGTGCATGCATTCGGCCCGGGCGATCACGTTATGCTCGGAGGCGTCCGCATTCCGCACGCCCGCGGCCTCGCCGGCCACTCCGATGCCGACGTGCTTCTGCACGCGCTGACCGATGCCGTGCTCGGCGCCTTGGCCGAGGGCGATATCGGGGTCCATTTCCCGCCGAACGATCCGCAGTGGCGCGGCGCGTCCTCCGACCGTTTTCTCGCCTTCGCCTGCGAGCGCGTGGGACTGCGCGGCGGAGTGGTCGCCCATTTGGACGCCACGCTTCTGTGCGAAGAGCCGCGTATCGGACCGTATCGCGACGCCCTGCGAACACGCATTGCCGAGATCGCGTCTCTGCCGGTGACCCGCGTCGCAATCAAGGCGACGACGAACGAGAAGCTTGGGTTCATCGGCCGCGGCGAAGGCATTGCCGCGTTCGCGACCGCCACGATTCGGCTTCCCTGGAGCGAGCCATGATGGACGACGAGGTCCGCTCGGCGGCTGCGCGCGTGCTCGACGCATGCCGTATCCGGAAACTGAAGCTTGCTACGGCCGAATCCTGCACCGGCGGGCTGATCGCCGGCGCGCTGACCGAGATCGCCGGATCCTCGGAGGTCGTTGATCGCGGCTTCGTCACCTATTCGAATATGGCGAAGAGGGAGATGCTCGGCGTGTCCGCGGCCACGCTGCAGAAACATGGCGCGGTCAGCCGCGAAACGGCTGCTGCGATGGCCAACGGAGCCCTGGCCCGTTCCGGCGCCGATCTCGTCATCGCCGTGACGGGCGTTGCCGGACCAGGCGGCGGATCGGCGGAGAAGCCGGTCGGCTTGGTGCATTTCGCTGCCGCGACAAAGACAGGCACTCTGGTGGAGGACGCAAGACGCTACGGCGAAATCGGGCGCAGTCTCGTCCGCAGGCTCACGGTTCTAGACGCTCTGTCCATGCTGGAGCGCCTAGCCGCCCGCGGCTGAGCGCGTCCTACGCGAATACACCACGTCGGCGCGCCGCTCGAAGGCATCCGCGAATTTGCGAAAAGCGGTCTCGAACATTGCGCCCATCAGAAACGCCAGCGTGCGGCTTCGAAATTCGTAGGAAATAAAGAACTCAACGTCGCACGAGCGCTCAGACACAGGCTTGAAGGTCCAGCGGTTCTCCAAGTGGCTGAAGGGTCCGTCGAGGTATTCGACGTGAATTTGCAGACGCGGCCGATCCATCGTCACGAATGTTGTGAAGGTCTCGCGCAAGAACTTGTAGGCGACCGTCATCTCCGAAAGTGCAGTCTCGACCCCCTCCCCTTTCGTGGCACGTCGACTGACGCGCAGAGATTCGCAGAGCGGGACAAAGAGCGGGTAGTTTCCCATGTCGGCGACGAGGTCGAACATATCCGCCGCCGAGTGACGGACACGGCGGCTCGTCGAAAACTTCGGCATCGTCAGCGCCCGTCCCTCGCGGCGCGCGCCGCGCGCAGACGAGCGAAATCATCACCCGCATGATGCGAGGATCGCGTCAGCGGGGAGGACGAAACCATCAGAAAGCCCTTTGCGTAGGCGATCGTCTCCAAGCCCTCGAACTCGTCCGGGCTCAGGAATCGGACAACCGGATGGTGTTTCCGCGTCGGCTGCAGGTACTGTCCGATTGTGAGGAAATCGACGTCCGCCGACCGCAAGTCGTCCATAAGCTGGAGCACCTCGTTCCGCTCTTCGCCAAGCCCGACCATGATGCCGGATTTGGTAAACATCCGAGGATCGACCTCTTTGACCTGCTGCAACAGCCGGATCGAGTGGAAATAGCGCGCCCCCGGACGCACGGTCAGGTACTTCGACGGGACCGTTTCGAGATTGTGGTTGAAGACGTCCGGTCGCGCCTCCACAACCTTCTCCAACGCGCCCGCCTTGCGCAAGAAGTCCGGCGTCAGCACTTCGATGGTCGTCTTCGGCGAGCGCCCGCGGATTGCACGAATCACCTCGGCGAAGTGCTGCGAACCGCCATCGTCGAGATCGTCCCGGTCTACTGAGGTCACGACCACATGCGCCAACCCGAGCTTCGCGGTGGCTTCGGCGACGCGCTCGGGCTCGGACGGATCGAGAGGGCTTGGCATGCCGGTCTTCACGTTGCAAAACGCGCAGGCCCGCGTGCACGTGTCGCCCATGATCAAGAAAGTTGCGTGTTTCTTCTCCCAGCACTCGCCGATATTCGGGCAGCCGGCCTCCTCGCAGACGGTATGCAGCCCGGCCGCCCCAACAATGCCCCGGGTCTCCAGATAACCCGCCGAGCCGGGCGCCTTGACCCGTATCCAGGGGGGCTTGCGCGCGACCGGCGCGTCGGCACGATGCGCCTTTTCCGGGTGGCGTGGCCGAACGGTGTCCAGGACGACGACCATAAAAGCCTCAAGGGGCCGCTCGAGCGGCGCTTCCTCTCAGGTACAGTCGCGGAACCGATTTGTGAAGGGCGGCAACTGGGCCCGGAGCCGTCAGGAATAGCTGCGGCGCTGGAAGAGGCTGAGGAGAAACAGGAGCAGGATCGCCCCAACTGCCGAGACCAGGAGACTCGGCAGGAAGCCCCGGTAGGTAAAACCAAGCAGATGCGCAATCAGCGCGCCGAGGAAGGAGCCGACGAGGCCAACCACCAGATTTGTAAGAAGTCCGTGGTTTCGCGCCATGATCTTCTCGGCAATCCAGCCAGCAAGGATGCCAATAATGATCGTCCCGATGATGCCGACGCCGCTCATGCCTGGTCTCCGGTCTGCCCGCACCGAAAACGCGCAATGAGGCCGCGGGTTGCGTGCGACGCCGGGACGCGGCGAAATTTCAGCCCAGCCCCGGAATTTCGGCCAGAAGCGTGAAGCCATTGAAGGCCAGGAGGGCGCCAATCAGTCCCACGCCGCCGCCCAGATAACCGAGCCAAGCCTGCTCAGCCACGATCGAGACTGAGATCAGCACGATCGCAATCTGCAGCAGCGCCTCGGCATAGTCGAAGTAAGGGTCCTGCTTGAGCGCGTGGTCGCGCGCGAGTTCGTGATTGCGAGCGCGCGCGAGGAGTTCCTTCTTCCCCTCATTCGTGTCGGGCTCAGACTCGTAGCGGGCGGCGGTTTGCTTGTAGGCATCGACCTTGGCTCTGATCGGCCCCTTGGCGGAATCGGGGAGAGCGGTATCGGCAAGCCAGGCGAGTTCCATTTCTTCCGCGGCGAGAATGAAACTTGTTTGCCGCATATTCTTGGCTTGATAGAAATTGAAGTAATTGGACGCGAGGATGTTGTTGTTCAGCGCCTCTTTGTTCGCGTTCGAAGCGCCTAGCCCGGTGATGGCGAGCAGCATAGCGAAAAACGCGATCGCAAGCGCCGCGCGTCTTCTGAAGACATCCCGTGCGACGTCCTGATCCATCATGTCTGCAGCGTCTTCGGCCTTCATGACGTTCTCCTTGTCCGATGCTTCGCGACTCGGCGCAATCGAAGCACAAAGCGCGCCGGTCCGCACGGCCAGAGTTCCCTATGGATTGCGGTAAGTCCGAAGTCGTCGGCATCCAACTGAAGCGCAAATCCGGCTAACATTCGCCACGAACGCTGACGAGAAAAGGTAGGCCATGGCAGCGCCGATCCGCTCAAAGCGATTGAACGTCCTCACCGCGCGGCCCGCAACTTCGTTGGTTGTTCTTGCCGTAATCACCGCGGCTCTGGTTAGCCTGCTCGTGCTCCTTGGCTATCTTGTCCTACCCGGCGTCGCCGCCGATGCGCCGCCCCCTTTGTTTCTGGGCATCGCGCTGATTTCTGTCGCCGGATTCGGAGGCTTGCTCAGTCTCTGCGCCGCAGGAAGAGTGGCGCAGCGGTTACGCATCGCTGAAGATCGCCTTTCCCTTGCGCTTTCGTCGGCCCAGATCGGCATTTGGGATCTCGATCTGAAAACAGGCGAAGCAACCCTCGTCGGCGAGTTTTTCGATAAATTTCGTCGCAAACAAACCAACACGATGCCGATCGCGGAGTGGACCGCGATCGTGCACGAAGAAGACAGAGACGGCTCCCAGGCCGTGTTGCAGACGGCTATTAATGAGAAGGGCCTTTATGTCGACGAGTACCGCGTCGTCCGCCCTACCGACGGGGCGGCTCGCTGGTTCGCTGCCCACGGCCGGGTTGTTTGCGATCGTTTCGGGACCGCCGTGCGGCTCAGCGGCGTCAATTACGACATCACGGAGCGCAAGAGCTTCGAAGAGCATCTGCAGCTTACGATGCGGGAGCTTTCGCATCGCTCGAAGAACCTCTTGGCCGTGGTGCAATCCATGGCGCGTCAAACAGCGCGCCAAAGCACGAGCGTCGCCGAATTCGAGGAGCGCTTCAGCGCGCGCATCCAAGCGCTGGCGCGCGCCCACGACCTGCTTGTGAAACAAGACTGGCGCGGGGTGCCGCTTTTGGAACTCATCGAGGTCCAAGTCGAACCATTTGCCGACATGGATATACGCATCGACGCCGAGGGGCCGTCGCTGAGCCTCAATCCTTCGGCCGCCCAGCACATCGCTCTCGCCCTTCATGAGCTGGCCAACAATGCTGCAAAATACGGTGCGCTGTCCAATCGCGACGGCTCGGTTGAGATCCGCTGGAGCGTCGATCCGGTAGGGACATCCCCGCGTCGGCTTCACATGACTTGGCAGGAACTCGGTGGACCGCCTGTCGCTGTCCCCGAGCGGCGCGGCTTTGGGACTTTTGTGATCGAGAAGATGGTTGCCGCAGGCCTGAACGGAGCGGCGGCGCTGACCTTTGATCCGGCCGGAGTGCGCTGGACGCTCGATGTCCCGGCCGAACTCCAGGCATAGGCCGCCGCGCCTCGCGGGTCACGGCTGCGCAGGATCAACCCCCGAACAGCCTGAGAATGCGCTCCTCCGAATCCTGCGTTAGCGCCAACGAGGTCGTGGCGATCTGCTGGCGGGTTTGAAGCGCAAGAAGATTGGCCGCTTCCTCATTGGTGTCCGCAAGGACGAGATCGTCCGCTCCGGACTGCAGCGTGTCAACCAGGGACTTTGTGAAATCCTCCCGGGCTTTCACCACGCTGACATTCGACGCGAATGTCGACGCGTGCGTTTCCAGCGTCTTGGTCGCCGTCGCAAGCTGGGTGATCGCCGTGTTGATCTCCCCGTCGGTCTGGAAATTCAGGCCTCCGCCTGTGGTCACTGCGGTGACGCCGAGGTTCTGCGCGCTGAGCGATGCGCCGCTCACCGTCACCTTCGACGAGCCAGTCTCGTTGAAGACGACGTTCAGCGTATTGCCCTGCAAAAGATTGGTGCCGTTGAAGCTCGCATCGCCCACCATCTGGTCGATCTGCGTGCGGATCGAGTCAAATTGCGCCGCGAGCGACTGGCGGGTCGCATTTGCGGTGAAATTCGTCGTGCCGGCGACGAGACCGATCGAGGCCAGTTCTCCAGTCGTCGCTGTTCCGCCGATCGTGATGCTGTTCGTGCTTTTTGCCTTCAGTTCAATCGCGCCTGACGCGTTCAGCGATGCTGTGACGTTCAGGTTCGCCGTGTTATTAACGGCATCCAGGAAATCCTGGATGTCGTTCCCGGCGGCATCGGTATAGATGGCGGTGTTGGTCCCGTCGCTGACGGTAATGGTTTTTCCGGTGGCGATGCCGGTCAGCGTTGTTGCCGTCGTCTGCCCCGTCAGGGTGCCCGTGAATTTGGCCAGCGTATCCGGTGAGGCCAGCGCCTGCGTGGCAAGTGTCTGTGCGCTCGCGACCAGGGCGCGGATGCTGGTGATCCCCTTGTCGGCGGCTTCAACGGTTTTCACCGCGAGTCCAACGGAGTCAAGGATCGTGTTCAGCGAAGCCGCGCGAGACATCAGCGCGGACGCCGTGAAGAATGCGGCGGGGCTGTCGAAAGCCGTGTTGACCTTCTTGCCCGTCGCCAGCCGATTTTGCGTCAGCCGGATAGACGACGCGATGTCCTGCAGCGCGAACAGATTAGTGCGTGTTGCAGACGAGAGAAGAATGCCGCTCATGCCACCCCTGTATTTGGGCGGTATGATAATGCGCTTCGTCTAAAATCGAATTCGAGAAACCGGCCTGATTTATTTCAAAATTGAACGATCAAGCCGTTGAATCGGCTGAACATTCCGGATGGTAACGACTCCTGGCAGCTCTTTATTAGCGATGTTTGGCTGCGCAATGGCGTCAGACATTCAGCACGCGGCCATAGGCGTCGAGCACGGCTTCCTTCATCATCTCCGAGAGCGTTGGGTGCGGGAAAACGGTGTGCATCAACTCCTCTTCCGTCGTTTCGAGGTTCATCGCGACCACATAGCCCTGGATCAGTTCGGTCACTTCCGGGCCAATCATATGCGCGCCGAGCAACGCGCCGGTCTTACGGTCGAAGATCACTTTCACAAGGCCCTCAGTCTCGCCGAGCGCGATTGCCTTGCCGTTGCCGATCGCCGGAAAGCGGCCCACGCGGATGTCGATCTGCTTTTCCTTGGCGGCGGCCTCGGTCAGGCCGACGGACGCAATCTGCGGATGACAGTACGTGCAGCCGGGTATCAGCCGCCGGTCCATGGGCTGGGGCTTCAACCCTTTGATCGCTTCGACGCAAATGACCCCTTCGTGCTCCGCCTTGTGCGCGAGCAAGGGTGCGCCGGCGACATCGCCGATCGCGTAGATGCCGGGCACGTTGGTGCGGCCAAAGCCGTCGACAGCAATCATCCCGCGGTCGATCGTCACGCCGAGCCGATCGAGACCCAGATTCTCGGAATTGCCGTCGACTCCGACGGCGGAGATCACGCGCTCGGCGCTCACCGTAGACTTCGCGCCCTTGCTGTCTTCGATGTGAGCTATGACCCCGTCCGCCTTCTTCTCGAGCCGCGTCACCTTTGCTCCGGCGAGAATCTTGATGCCTTGCTTCTCAAAGCTCTTACGGGCAAGCGCCGCGATCTCGGCGTCTTCGGCAGGGAGAATCTGCGGCAAGATTTCCACGATCGTCACGTCTGTCCCAAAGGTTCGGAAGAAGCTTGCGAACTCGACCCCGATGGCGCCCGAACCGACCACGAGCAAGGATTTTGGCATCCGCTCGGGCGTCATCGCCTCGAAATAGGTCCACACGAGCTTCCTATCTGGCTCGAGCCCAGGCAGAATGCGTGGTCGCGCGCCTGTGGCGATGATGATGTGCTTGGCCTGATAGACCCCCGCCCCCAGCGTTCCTTTCGGCGGCGGAAAGGCCGGCTCGGCCGGCGGCTTTTTCGACGCCGACACAGCGACCTCACCGACCTTCGAAACGGTCGCCTCGCCCCAGATCACGGCAATCTTGTTCTTCTTCATCAGGAAGCCGACGCCGTCGTTCAATCGTTTCGACACGCCCCGCGAGCGATCGACGATCGCTTTGGAGTCGTAGGAAAGGCCTTGCGCCGCAACCCCAAAATCCTTTGCGTGCTGCAAGAGGCGCATCACGTCGGCTGAGCGCAGCAGCGCCTTGGTCGGAATGCAACCCCAGTTGAGACAGATCCCGCCGAGGTGCTCGCGCTCCACGACTGCTGTCTTGAACCCGAGTTGGGCTGCGCGGATCGCGGCAACGTAGCCGCCCGGACCCGAGCCGATGATGATGATGTCGAATGAGGTGTCGGCCATGTGTTGTCTCTTATTCGCCCCCAACCTCTCCACGCGTTCGCGGCGTAAATCAAGCGGTCTCGACCATCAACACCCGATCGAGGAGGACGGCTAGCGCCTCCGCGCCTACTGCACGACGAGTTTCAGCTCCGTGATCAGAGGCCGCACTTTCTCCACTTGCTCAAGGACAAACTTTTTCAGTTCAGCCGGTGTCGAGCCGACCGGCTGGGCGCCGACCTCCTTGAACCGCTTCTCGACGTCCGGGTGCTTGGCCGCTTTCGCGATTTCCTCATGCAATCGGTTGACGATCGCCTCAGGCGTTCCTGCCGGCGCGAAAAACCCGTTCCAACCGTTCATCTCCATGTTCGACAGCCCGACTTCCCGCACGGTCGGCACATCGGGGAGCTCGGGGATGCGGTTCGGCGATAGCGTCGCCATCGGTTTCAGCGCGCCGGAACGCACGTGCTGCAGCGAAGTCGACAGCTGATCGCCCCCGAACTGGATGCGTCCCGAAATCACCTCCTGAATCAGCGGCGCCGCGCCGCGAAACGGGACATGGTCCATGGCGATCTTGGCGTCGCGCTTGAGCACTTCACCGGCGAAATTCATCACGCTGCCGGGTCCGGTCGAGCCATAGAACAAGGGCTCGTTCTTGGCTGCGCGGTCTTTTGCGAAGGCGATGAATTCCTTCAAATCCTTGGCCGGTACGGAGGGGTGCGCGACCAGCAGCATCGGCACGTTTGCGCCAAGAGAAATCGGTATGAAGTCCTTCGCTATGTCATGTCGGGCGCGCCCCGCATACTGCAGCGACGCTGTCGTCGTGGAGAAGGTGAGGTTGTGGAAGAGCAGCGTGTACCCGTCAGGCGTCGCCTTCGCCACCTTGTCGGCCCCGATCGAACCGCCGCCCCCGCCCACGTTTTCGATTACGAAAGTCTGCCCCATGGTGTCCGTGAGCCGCTGGGCAAAAACACGCGCGAGGAGGTCGGTCGTTCCCCCCGCTGGGAAAGGGACGACGATCGTCACGGTGCGAGAGGGATACTTGTCCTGGGCGGAGGCGTTGAGCGCCATGCCCACTACCAAAACCCCCGCGAGCACTGCTCGCCGCGAAACCCTGCTACTGAGCTGCTGAAGCATCTCTGATCTCCCCTAGCGTCTGCGCCTACGTCGCGCAGCTTTTGGAGAGGATCATAGCCCGCTTACCACAGTCGGCAACATGCTCGATGGGAGCGTCCCGATTCGGCCCAACAACGCGACCTCATGCCCATCATGAACGCACCCGCAGCTCGCCCCTGAGCCGCCTCGCAGTTCGGCGATACTCGTCTGCTCAGGCGCGCACGCAGCAGTCCTCACACAAGCATCTCCACCGGATTGTCGATAAAGCGTTTGAATGCGGCAAAGAGTTCCGCGCCTAGAGCGCCGTCCACAGCCCGATGGTCGGTCGACAAAGTGCAAGACATAATGGTTGCGACCGCAACCTCCCCATCGCGCACGATCGGGCGCTGTTCCCCCGCACCCACAGCCAAAATGGTGGCATGTGGCGGGTTGATCACTGCAGCGAAGTCCTTAATGCCGTACATGCCGAGATTCGACACCGCGCTCGAACCGCCTTGGTACTCGTGCGGAAGCAGTTTCCGCACCCGCGCCCGCGCTGCAAAATCCTTCATTTCGTGCGAGATGGCCGACAGGGGCTTTTGCTCGGCGCGGCGCACGACAGGGGTGATCAGTCCGCCCGGGATGGCGACCGCGACGCCGATGTCGGAGTGCTTGTGCTTGAGCATGCCGCCTTCGGTCCAGGTCACATTGGCTTCGGGGACTTTCTGCAAGGCCATCGCCAGCGCCTTGATGACGAAGTCGTTGACGGAGAGTTTATAGCCGGGCTTGCCATCCTCATTTTTCGGTGCGGCGGCATTCACCTCTTCGCGGGCCGCAAGTAGCCGGTCGATGACGCAGTCTATCGAAAGATAGAAATGCGGGATCGTCTGTTTGGCCTCGACAAGCCGCCGTGCGATGATTTTACGGATATTGTCGTGCGGAACCACATCATAGGTGCCGGGTTCGAACAGGCTGGCGATCTGCTGATCCGACGCCGGCAGGCTGACCGGCGCGGTCCGCACTGGCGGTGCGGGCGCTGTCGGCGCGCGCATAGCCCCCGTGCGCGCCGCCTCGATGTCCCGTGCGACGATGCGGCCATGCGGCCCGGACCCCGGCACGTGGGCGAGTTCGATCCCCGCTTCTTTGGCGAGACGTCGCGCCAGGGGCGAGGCGAACTGGCGGCCGCCTCCATTGCGCCGAGGCGCTGGGGGTGCATGAGCGCCCGGGCCTCCCTGCGGCGGAAAGGAAGGGGCAGCCGCCCGCGATTGCGCACCAGCGCCTGCCAACGGGACCGCGCCGGAGTCTCTTGCGGCTCCGGCATGTTCAGGAGCCGTTGACGCAGGACCCGCTTCGCCCCCCTGCTGCAGAGGGATTCGCGCTTGCGGTGCAGACGCGGCGGACGCAGCTGCTGCTGTGGGATCTTCCCCTTCCCCGGCTAATACAGCGATGAGCTGATTGACGGGCACGTCGGTCGTTCCTTCCGGAACGAGTATTTTCGCGATCGTGCCCTCATCGACGGCTTCGACCTCCATGGTGGCCTTATCCGTCTCGATCTCGGCGATGACATCGCCCGGCTTGACGTTTTCGCCCTCCTTTTTCAGCCACTTGGCCAAATTGCCCTTCTCCATCGTGGGCGAGAGCGCGGGCATCAGGATATTGATCGGCATAGGGCACCACTGAACCGGAGTTCGCAAGCAAACGGCGTGCAGCGCGGCTTGTCACTCAAAGCATATTCGATCTTGCCATCAAAGGGTCAAGTTGCCGGCAGCCCGCGCGAACGCGTGCGCCGCGATCACGGCTTCCACAGTCATCAGCTGATCGGGCTGGTTGTGCCTTCTTCCGTCGGCAGATCCAACTCCGCCTCGAAGACGCCGCGGATTCGCTCGATCGCGTCATTCTCCTCGACATCCGTTTCGTTTGAAAACACCCGGCTGACGTGTCGCGCTATGTCCGCCAGAAGCATCCCCCATGCTTCGGGATCGTCAAAGGCCCGCCGCAGCGACACGTGGAGGCCGCCATTGACGATGGCCGCACGAAGAACCTCGACGCCGCCTTGTTGGAGAGCGGTGGGCGGAATTGCGAGAGCATCAAATACCTCGATCTTGCCGTCGTCTGTCACGCGTTACTCCCGAGAACTGATGGTCCGCTAGGCTTCGGCTGCTTTCGGAAAGGGCGCGACGGTCCCATGGCCGAAAGCCTGCTCCGCTTCCTGCTCCACCCGCCGCCTCATGATCGTCCGCAGCACATCCTTGAACTGGTTCATTGCAGGAGGGCCAAGATCCCGCATGTTCTCCACGCAAAGGGCAAGATCAACCGAGAATGCGACAAACGGATCCGATCGCGTAAGGTCCTTCTCCAGTTCGTTGAACAGGTTCGAAATGCGGGAATAGAGCGCGTTACGCTGCCGGCCTGGCAAGGAGCTCGCATCGACCAGCACGCGAACCTGATTCAGCTTCTTACGGAGCCAGGTCTTGTCCTCGCGATTGAGCAGCGCGTGGCCGAAAGGGAGACCTGCATCGCCGGATTGTCCACGTCTTTCAACGAGGTCGGCAATGTCTTGTTCGGCTCGCGTGAGCCGAAGCTCCTCTTTGTAGAGATCGACCTGCTTGAGGAGAGAGCTGAGTTGGTCAGCCCACGACTCGTTTTCTTGCCGTTTGCTGAACTGGAGAGGGATTTGATTTTGAACGATGAACTGTTCGAGGACCATCACCAAGGCGGCGTGATCCGGTCGCGAAAAGCTCGTCCAGCGGTGCTCGGCGGCCCGCCTTATGCGCCGGCCAAGTTCGAACAGCGCTTCGTCGGTTTCGTCGGGCAGGCCGCGAAGGAGATGGACAGGCGTGACCGGTAGCATGCGCTCACCGGTAAGCGACCGCTTTTGCTGCCTCGATAATCTCCGCTACCGCAGGTAGCGCAAGTTTCTCAAGATTGGCAGCATAGGGCATTGGGACGTCCTTGCCTGTAACACGCCGGACTGGTGCATCAAGGTAGTCGAACGCACGCTCCATGACGCGTGCAGCAATTTCCGCACCAACTCCCGATTGAGGCCAGCCTTCCTCAACCGTAACCAGCCGGCCTGTCTTCATGACGGAGGTCACGATAGTGTCGGTGTCCATGGGTCGCAGCGTGCGAAGGTCTATAACCTCGGCTTGAATGTGTTTTTTCGCAAGCTCTTCTGCGGCCCGCAGTGCATAAGTCATCCCGATCGACCAGGCGACAATGGTTACGTGGTTGCCAGGACGAGCGATTTTCGCTTTTCCGATGGGCAGCACAAAATCGTCCAGAGTGGGCACCGGGAAGGATTGCCCGTAGAGAATTTCGTTTTCCAGGAAGATGACTGGGTTCGGATCGCGGATCGCGGCCTTCAGCAACCCTTTGGCGTCGGCTGCCGTGTAGGGCGCGATCACCTTGAGACCCGGCACTTGCGAAAACCAAGCGGAGAAATCCTGGCTGTGCTGGGCCGCAACGCGGGCGGCGGCCCCATTGGGCCCTCGGAAGACGATCGAGCAACCCATCTGTCCGCCCGACATATAGAGGGTCTTGGCGGCCGAATTGATGATCTGGTCCATGGCCTGCATGGCAAAATTGAAGGTCATGAACTCGACGATGGGTTTTAGGCCGGCAAAGGCGGCGCCGACCCCAAGGCCTGCAAAACCATGCTCCGTAATTGGGGTGTCCACAACGCGCCGTGGGCCGAATTCCTGCAGCAGCCCTTGAGTCACCTTGTAAGCGCCTTGGTATTCCGCGACCTCCTCCCCGATCACGAGGACGTCTCTGTCACGGCGCATTTCTTCGGCCATCGCATCCCGCAGCGCTTCGCGCACGGTCATCGTGATCATCGCCGTTCCCTCAGGCACGTCGGGCTCCGCCGGGTTCTCCGGGCTCGGTGGTTCTGCCACAGCCGAGGGAGCCGGGTGAACGTGCGGCTGCGCGCCGCCAGCGGAGAAGGTCCCAAGCGGCGGAAGCGATTCGTGGGTCTTCTGCTGCTGTGCGAGCTGACGCGTATTCGGCGGCGAACCCCCTGACGGTGCAACCCTGATCGCCCCGGCGTCCTCCCCCTCCGAGAGGATCACCGCTATCGGCGTGTTGACCGCGACATCGGCCGTGCCTTCCGGGACGAGGATTTGACCGAGGGTGCCCTCGTCGACGGCCTCCACTTCCATCGTCGCCTTGTCCGTTTCGATTTCAGCGATCACATCGCCGGCGCGGACCACATCGCCTTCCTTCTTCACCCACTTGGCGAGATTACCTTTTTCCATGGTGGGGGAGAGCGCTGGCATGAGCACCTGAGTCGGCATGGATTCCGCCCTACCTCGATAGCCGTTGCAGATTGGCAGAGACCGCGTACGCTGTGGCTGCGACCAGAACAAACGCCAGCAAAGCAACCAGCGCCTTGTTCAGAAACTCAGATTGCGACTTGCTCTCGGGTAGCCGGCTTGCCGCCAAGGGCCAGACCGGCACCAGGAGCCACCCAGATCCCCAACGCTCATTAGATCGGCTCAGGGTGCGAGCATAGAGAACGGCGCCGACAAGCCAACTCGCCGCTGCGCCGGCGGCAGCGGCATAGGCGATAACAGCCATGATGCTCGCCAACACGCTCCCTCCGATCAGCGGTAGATGTCAGTCCACAATTCCGAGGGGTCGGGCTCTCGGTCATTCGTTGCAAACTCGGCAGCTTCGTTGGCGAGGTCCCGCACCTCGGCGTCGATCTTCTTCAGCTCATCCTCGCTCGCCATGCCCCGGATGAGAAGCCGCGTGCGCACTTGCTCGATCGGATCGTGCTCACTCCGCATCTTCTGGACTTCTTCCTTGGAGCGGTACTTGGCGGGATCGGACATCGAATGGCCGCGATAGCGGTAGGTCATCATCTCAAGGATATACGGCCCGTTCCCTTCACGGCACCAGCGGACAGCCTTCTCGCCAGATGCTTTCACGGCGCGTACATCCATGCCGTCGACCTGCTCGCCAGGAATGTCAAAGGAGGCGCCGCGCTGCGAAAAATCCGTCTGCGCCGATGCGCGCGACACAGCGGTGCCCATCGCATAGCGGTTGTTCTCGATGATGTACACGACGGGCAGCTTCCAAAGCTGCGCCATATTGAAGCTTTCGTAGACTTGGCCTTGGTTCGCCGCGCCATCCCCGAAATAGGTGAGTGCCACGTTGTCGTTCTCGCGATAGCGATTTGCAAATGCGAGGCCGGTGCCGAGCGAAACTTGCGCGCCGACGATGCCGTGGCCGCCAAAGAAATTTTTCTCGACGCTGAACATGTGCATCGAGCCACCCTTGCCCTTGGAATAGCCGCCGCGCCGACCCGTCAACTCGGCCATCACGCCTTTTGGGTCCATCCCGCAAGCCAGCATGTGGCCGTGATCGCGATAGCCGGTGATGACCTGGTCGCCGTCCTTGATCGCCATCTGCATGCCGACGACAACCGCCTCCTGGCCAATATACAGGTGACAGAAGCCGCCGATCAGTCCCATGCCATAAAGCTGGCCCGACTTCTCTTCGAAGCGCCGGATAAGCAACATTTCACGATAAGCGAACAGCTCCTGCTCTTTGCTGAACTCACCAGCCTTGCCGTGCTTTGAATTCGGCTTGTCCGCTGGATGGGGCCGGGTCTCCGCAGTCGGGGTCGCGGGCTTGTTTTTGGCAACGGCCATGGCTGTCCTCGGGGTCTTAACAACCCCCAGATATCTGAAAAACTTCCGGGGCGAAACTCACCCCCTGGGCACAATGTATGCGTGGCGGCCACGGTTCCAAAGCGCCGGCTTTGGCAGGTGTTGCGCCGGTCAGCGCGGCTTGAGCGTCAAGGTGAGGTCGTGAGGGTGCAGATAGTTGAGCTTGGCGCGCGCCCGCTCATCCAGCGTATCGGGATCGAGACCATCCGCCCGCAGAAGCGACACGCGCTGCTGCCATTGCCGCCGCTCGGCTCGCAATTCGCCGAGTTCCTGTGTCAACTCAGCCATCTGTCGCGTGAGGTCTTGCCGAGCTTTCAGACCGTGAGCGCCGCCATAGGCGTGGACGCCGAAGTAGCCGATCAGGATCGCGGCGCCGAGGTAAAGGCCGAGCGTTGTAAGGATGGCGCGCAGGCGGACGCGAGTGACCATTCCCGCAGACTGGATCAGGCATGTTAACGCGGCATTAAGGCCAAGATCGGCTCAAAGCTCCGGATTCTCCAGCAAATGCTGTGTCAGCAGTAACAGGCGTTCGTGGCCGAAGTACTTCTTGTCGCGCGTAACGCAGAACGGCACGCCGAACACCCCGAAAGCCTTGGCGCGCTCGATAATGGCAATTCGCTCGGCTTCGACCGTTGGATCGATGAGCGCGTTCCGGTAAGCCCAGGGATCGAGACCCACATCGGCGGCAAAGTTGAAGAGGTCGGTTGAGTCGACCTTGGTTCGCATCTCGACGAAGATCGCGCTGAACAGGCGCTTGACCATAGCGCCGCGTTCTTCCGATCCGCCGGCGGCAATTGCGGCGCCCGCTAGGAAGGTCGCATCCGGTTTCTGGCGGCTTGGCGGATCCCGGAGGGACACCTGGTAATACGCCGCCCAGGCCTCGACATCGCTGCGGCGAAACTCGGGGTCGAACGGTCCGTGAGGCCGAAAGTAAGGGTCCTGCCCCCTTTCCAAGAGCTCGCTCGCGGCAACGGGATACCACCGGAACACCGCCCCCGTCCCGGCAGCGATGCGCTCGACTTGGGTTGACGCAAGATAGGAGTGCGGGTCAGTGAGATCGAGATAGAACTCGACGATCGCCACGGGCGAGACCCTCACGGCAGTTGTTTCAGGGCGGCTCGGCCAGCGTAGACCGCCTGCGGACCAAGCTCCTCTTCGATCCGAATCAGCTGATTATACTTTGCCGTACGGTCGGATCGCGCGAGAGACCCGGTTTTGATCTGGCCGCAATTGGTTGCGACCGCCAGATCGGCGATGGTCGCGTCCTCCGTTTCCCCTGAACGGTGCGACATGACTGCCGTGTAGCCCGCCTTGTGCGCCATCTCGACGGCGGCAAGCGTCTCGGTTAAAGAGCCGATCTGATTGACCTTGACGAGAATCGAGTTCGCCAGCCCGCGCGCGATTCCGGCCGACAACCGGGCAACGTTGGTGACGAACAGATCGTCACCGACAAGCTGGCACTTCGGGCCGATCAGGTCGGTGAGAATTTTCCAACCTTCGAAATCGTCTTCCGCCATGCCGTCCTCGATCGAGCAGATCGGGTAGCTGGCGACCAGATCGGCGAGGTAGCGCGCCTGATCGTCTCTCCCCCGCTTCTTGCCTTCACCTTCGTAGGCGTAAGTGCCGTCCTTGTAGAATTCGGTAGCGGCGCAATCCAGCGCCAGCACGACGTCGTGGCCGGCGCGATAGCCTGCCGTCTCGATCGCAGACATGACGAACGCGAGCGCTGCGTCGGCCGATGGAAGATTGGGCGCGAAACCACCCTCGTCGCCGACATTCGTGTTGTGCCCCGCCTTTTTCAGCGCGGAGCGCAAAGTGTGGAAAATTTCTGCGCCCATACGCACGGCGTCCGCAAAATTAGCCGCGCCGATGGGCATCACCATGAATTCCTGGAAATCGATGGGATTATCTGCGTGCGCGCCGCCATTGACGATGTTCATCATAGGGACGGGCAGAACGCGTGCGGCGGCGCCGCCGACATAGCGATAGAGAGGCATGCTTGCTGACTGCGCAGCCGCCTTGGCGACTGAGAGCGAGACGCCGAGGATGGCATTTGCGCCGAGCCGCGCCTTGTTCGGCGTCCCGTCAAGCTTGATTAGCGTATCGTCGATCTGTGGCTGCGCGGTCGCCTCCATTCCGGCCAATGTCTCGCGGATCTCGCCGTTGACGGCGTTCACGGCCTTGCGCACGCCCTTGCCGAGATATCGCTTCTTGTCGGCGTCGCGCAGCTCCACTGCCTCATGCGCACCCGTCGAAGCGCCGGACGGCACCGCCGCACGGCCGCGCGCGCCGTCTTCCAGGAGCACATCGACTTCCACCGTCGGATTACCGCGGCTGTCGAGGATTTCGCGTCCGACGAGATCGATAATGGCGGGCATGATTCACCAATTCTCACGATCCGGGGCTTCTACAGGATGACCCCCTCGCCGCAAAGGGGCGCGACGGGTATATGGGTGCACCCGACAGGAACCCCGTCAGAACGTTTTCATGCCTCCTAGATTGAGCATGCTTGGCAAGCCCTCCCGCCTGCCCCCCTCGCCCGACAAAGCAAAGCTCGAGCGCGTACCGAACCCGCATCCGAGCGCGAATTACGTCGCCCGATTCACCATGCCCGAGTTCACCTCCCTGTGTCCGGTCACCGGACAGCCGGACTTCGCCATCTTGGTGATCGATTATGTGCCTGGGCCATGGCTGGTCGAGTCGAAGTCGCTGAAACTCTATCTCAACAGCTTTCGTAATCATGGTGCGTTTCACGAGGACGTCACGGTCGCCATCGGAAAAAAGCTCGTCGCATTGCTGCGTCCCCGCTGGCTGCGCATCGGAGGCTACTTCTATCCACGGGGCGGGATGCCGATCGACGTCTTCTGGCAGGCAGGAAAACTGCCCAAAGGCGTATGGGTACCGGAGCAGGGCGTGCCGACCTATCGCGGCCGGGGTTGAGTTATGCCGTGCGCCCCAGAAGGCGCGCCGCAAACAGACCGACAAGCAACATGGCCAATCCTCCAATCAGGATTGAGCCGGTTGCCCCGATGATCGCGATGCCCAGGCCATAGAGCACAGGTCCGCTCGCTTGCCCAAGAAAAAAGGACGTCGCATGCAGCGACATCGCGGCGCCGCGCGCGTTCGGGTTCAGTTCGGTCACCGTCAGCTGGATATAATTGTGCAGCATGTAGAAGCCGAAGCCGACCGCCGTGAAGAGAAGGATCTGCACCGGCCAGGGAGGGGTGATCGCGACAGCGCCTAACGCCAAGCCTGCAAGTACTCCGCCGGCTGAAACGAGCTGAAGCGGCCGGAACCAGCTCAGCATTCGGCCTGCGAAGAACGAATAGGCGACGCTGCCGAGGCCAAATCCGGCAATCACAAGACCTGTGATTGAAGCCCTCGTTTCTCCTGCCGCGAGCAACAGGAGCGCCACGAAGGGAAAGATGCCCATCACCGCCGCGCCTTCAACGAACACGGTCGCATAGCAAATCTTCGCGCGCGGATTCTTGAGGATGGTTCGATAGCTTGTCCGCACCGACTTCAGGTTGAAAGGCGCCGGCTTCGGGAGACTGACCGAACGTGTGCGCAAGACAAGCATGACAAAGGCGAGCGCACCGAAGGCGGAGAGAACGGCGAAAACACCGCGCCACCCGAAGAGATCAGCAATGGCGCCGGCGGCGATTGCGCCAAGCAGGTTTCCCATCATGACGATCCCAACGTGCCGGCCGATGGCGACCTGCCGCTCGTCAAGACGGACGAGGTCGCCAACGAGGGCCAATGCGATGGGGAAGATGCCTCCGGCGGCCATACCCGCAACAATGCGCGAACCGAGCAGGACTTCGAAATTTGGCGCGAAGGTTGAAATAAGGCCCGTCGCCGTCAGCAGGACAAGGCAGACGGAGATCAGCCGCACCTTGCCGACCATGTCGCTGATAGGACCTAAGATCGGCGGGATGAGCGCAAACGGAAGCGCGAATGCCGTAGACAGCAGGGCCACCGATTTCGGGCTGACCGCGAGATCCTCTGCGATCGGCAGAACGACCGGGTCCACAGCGCGGGCGACCAGCGCCGTCGCGAAGCCGGCGATGCCGATGACCGGCAGCACATATCGGGTATTGATCGCTGCGCGATCTTGAGGGCCGTGCATGGGGGCAGATCGTCGAGCCCGGTTAGCTGGAAGGCACTAGATAGCCTATCTGGTGCGGTTTAGCTCCGTCGGCACGGAATGGCCCGCCCGACATTTTGCCGGGTCGGTCACGGGTACGCCTCTCGCTATCGCTCGCGCTTCGCGAGAGCGTCGAAGGCGAGCAAGTCGCGCAGGAGCCGCTCCATGTCCCTCATCGGGACCATGTTGGGACCGTCGGACGGCGCCTGGTCCGGATCCGGATGCGCCTCGATGAACACCCCGGCGACGCCCACAGCCACGGCCGCGCGCGCGAGCACGGGCACAAATTCTCGCTCTCCCCCGGATGCAGTGCCCTGCCCTCCCGGCTGCTGCACGGAATGCGTCGCATCGAAAATGACCGGCGCGCCGGTCGTGCGCGCAAGGATCGGCAGCGCGCGCATATCGGAGACGAGCGTATTGTAGCCAAACGACACGCCCCGTTCGGTGACCAGCACGTCGCGGTTTCCTGCACCTGTCACTTTGGCAACCACATTCGCCATATCCCACGGCGCCAGAAATTGCCCTTTCTTGACGTTGACCGCGCGGCCGGTGGCGGCGGCTGCTGCAAGCAGGTCCGTCTGCCGGCAGAGGAAGGCCGGGATTTGCAGCACGTCGACAACCTCAGCCACGGGCGCGCATTGCGCCGGCTCGTGCACGTCGGTCAAAACAGGCAAGCCTATGGTCGCACGGATCTCAGCAAAAATCGGCAAAGCCTGACCGAGGCCGAGTCCGCGCGGGCTCCTCGCGCTTGTTCGGTTGGCCTTGTCGAAGGAGGTCTTGTAGACGACCCCGATGCCAAGCTTCGTCGCGATCTCTTTGAGAGCGGACGCGGTCTCCAGCGCGTGCGCGCGGCTTTCCATCGCGCAGGGCCCGCAAATGACCGCCAGCGGCAGCGTGTTACCAAAAACGACTTCGCCGACCGCGACGGTCGCGTTGGGCGGAGGACTGACGGTTGGCATGTGCATTGGCGGCGACCATGGCCGGTGGCCTGACAAGGGTCAATGGCAAGCAATGTCCCCGACCGTACACGTTCGGATAAGGCCTACACGAGCCGGCTTTGCACCACCGCCGCTTCGATGAACGACGCGAACAACGGGTGCGGCTCGAAAGGGCGCGACTTCAGTTCTGGATGATACTGAACCCCGATGAACCAGGGATGCTCCGCATATTCGATCGTCTCCGGGAGAAGCCCATCGGGTGACATCCCGGCAAAACGCATACCGCGCTGCTCCAGCCGGCCCTTATAGGCCGTGTTGACTTCATAGCGGTGACGATGGCGCTCGGAAATCTCGGTTGCGCCGTAGATACCCGCGATACGGCTGCCGGGGGAAAGCTTGGCCGGATAGGCACCAAGCCGCATCGTGCCGCCCAGATCGCCATGGGCTTTGCGTATTTCGAGTTCGTTGCCGCGCATCCACTCCGTCATCAGGCCCACGACCGGCTCCGAGGTGGCGCCGAACTCAGTCGAATTCGCCTCCGAAATTTCGCAGAGGTTTCGCGCCGCCTCCACCACGGCCATTTGCATGCCGAAGCAGATACCGAAATACGGCACCTCCCGCTCGCGAGCGAATTGAGCGGCACGGATTTTTCCTTCCGCCCCGCGCTGGCCAAAACCGCCCGGCACGAGAATGCCATTGACGTGTTCGAGAAACGGCGTCGGGTCTTTGTTCTCGAATACTTCGCTCTCGATCCAGTCGAGGTTCACCTTGACCTTGTTGGCGATACCCCCATGCGAAAGCGCCTCGATGAGCGACTTGTAGGCGTCCTTCAGCCCGGTGTATTTGCCGACGACGGCGATCGTCACCGCCCCTTCCGGACTGCGCACGCGTTCGTTGACCCGGCGCCACCGGGAGAGATCCGGACTCTGTTCGGCCGTTAATCCAAAGGCGGCCAGGACTTCGTCATCCAGCCTCTCCGCGTGATAGGCCTCCGGCACGGCGTAGATGTTGTCGACATCGCGCGCTTCAATGACCGAGCTTTCGCGCACGTTGCAGAACAAAGAGAGCTTGCGCCGCTCTTCTTTCGGGATCGGTCGGTCGGTGCGGCACAACAGGATGTCCGGCTGGATGCCGATCGCACGCAACTCCTTTACGGAGTGCTGCGTCGGTTTGGTCTTCAGTTCGCCGGACGAGGGGATGAACGGAAGCAGTGTGAGATGGATGTATATCGCGTGTCCGCGCGGCAGTTCGATTCCAAGCTGCCGTATCGCCTCGAGGAACGGCAGGCTTTCGATATCACCGACCGTGCCGCCGATTTCGACCAGCACGAAATCGAAGTCGTCGTTGCCTTCGCGGATGAAGTCCTTGATGGCATTGGTGACATGCGGGACCACCTGGATTGTCGCGCCGAGATAGTCGCCGCGGCGTTCCTTGGCGAGGATCTCCTGGTAGATGCGGCCCGTAGTGATGTTGTCATGCCGCGTCGCGGGGCGGCCGGTGAAGCGTTCATAATGCCCGAGGTCGAGGTCGGTCTCCGCCCCGTCATCTGTCACGAAGACCTCGCCGTGCTGATACGGCGACATCGTTCCGGGATCGACATTGAGGTAGGGATCGAGCTTTCGAAGCCGGACCCTATGACCGCGCGCCTGGAGCAGGGCGCCAAGGGCTGCGGAGGCGAGCCCCTTCCCCAATGAGGACACCACGCCGCCGGTGATGAAGACATACCGCGCCATGGGATGACCCTTCTAACTCCCCTGGTCCGATTCGACGAGCGCCAACACGAAACATCCCTAAGAAAGCCGAAGGGCCGGAAACCGGCCCTTGGAGGGTTAGCGCGACTGCGGCGCCTGCGGCCCCGCAGGGGGCTGGCTTTGCTGCCGGAGGGTGTCGAGAACCCCGCCTCCAGGCGGCGCAAGGGGCGCTGGAGCTCCGGGAACCTGCTGGGCCGGCGCGCCCCCGCTATCGAGGATCGAGCGCGGCTTGCGGTCCCATCCGGCCAGGATGGAAAGGACTAGGCTGGTCACGAAAAAGGCGCCGGCCAGATAGGCCGTCGCGCGCGTGAGCACATTGGCTGTGCCGCGGCTCGTCATGAACCCGCCGCCGCCGCCAATACCAAGTCCGCCGCCTTCGGAGCGCTGCAGGAGCACGACGCCGATCATCGCGGTGACAATCATAAGATGGATAATGATCAGTACCGTCTGCATTAGATCCGCTCAAATCTCATGGGCCGGCAAAGCCGTTGCCCCGACGCCCACATATGGGATTTCGACCGGGTGTCTACACGATCAGCAGCCCGTTTTCCACCCGCGCGTGCAAAAACGCAGGGCTCCGAACTCGGGTTAACGGCGGTTTGCTCCTTGCGGGAAGTCTGATTCCCTGGGTGGGGTTGATTCGGAGCCGCCACCATGAGCCTTACTGTTTTCGATTTAGCCGAGAAG
>JALHLQ010000030.1 GCA_022844485.1 Xanthobacteraceae bacterium | reverse complement strand
CGGTCGTAACGTCTGCGATTCTTCGCCGTCCACATCGGGTGACCCTCCTCGAATCAGGCCACCACTCTTGAATCACAAACGATCCAAGGGATTCAATATGTTCTCGGACGGACACTAAGGGATAGCCCGGAGGCGGGATTTCGCTGATCTAGATCAAGGCACCTGAGCAAAGCCTATGTAATTTGTCGCCAGTCGGTACGGTTGGACAGAACAGCAATCGGTGCCGAACAGCCCGGGCGTGGCGCCGTTACTCGGGGGTGTGCGGTTGCCATTTGCTCGGCGGGCGGTCCGCAAGGGCCGCCCGCTTTTTTTTGGCGACGCGGGTTGTCCGCCGCGGCGCGAGCGGTCAAAAAGCCCCGCATGCTTGTTCTCGATCAAATCGCGCTCCGTGTGGCCGGGAGGCTGCTTCTCGATTCAGCCTCGGCGCAAATTCCCGCCGGCGCCCGCGTCGGCATGGTCGGCCGCAACGGAACGGGAAAGACGACTCTCTTTCGCGCCATTTCCGGGGAACTCGCTCCCGAGTCGGGCACGATTTTCCTTCCCGCTCGCGTGCGC
Source organism: Xanthobacteraceae bacterium (assembly GCA_022844485.1). Taxonomy (GTDB): domain Bacteria; phylum Pseudomonadota; class Alphaproteobacteria; order Rhizobiales; family Xanthobacteraceae; genus JALHLQ01. Next base: position 45,105 of record JALHLQ010000030.1, on the reverse strand, counting down.
ATCGGGCGGCTTTCGCAAGAAGCCCCTGATGGCCCACAGCCATTGATCGACATCGTGCTGGCCGCCGACACCGAGCGCACGGCGCTTCTTGCCGAGGCGAAAGATGCAGGAGACCCGCATCGCATTGCGGAAATCCAGGTTCGGCTTGCCGATATCGCGGCGCATGCGGCGCCCGCGCGCGCCGCCGCCATTCTCGCTGGGCTCGGATTCAGCCACGAGGAGCAACAGCGCCCGGTTTCCGATTTTTCAGGCGGATGGCGGATGCGCGTCGCCTTGGCGTCGCTCCTCTTCAGCGAGCCGGATCTGTTGCTGCTCGACGAGCCCACCAATTTTCTTGATCTCGAAGGAACGCTGTGGCTCGAGGATTATCTCGCCCGCTATCCGCGCACCGTCGTGATCATCAGTCATGATCGCGATCTTCTCGATGTAGCCGTGAACTGGATCCTGCATCTCGAGAACGGCAAGCTGACGCTCTATCGCGGCGGCTACTCGGCCTTTGAGCGCCAGCGCTCGGAGCGGCAAGCGCTCGATCTCAAGCTGCGGAAGAAGCAGGAGGCCGAGCGCAAGCACCTGCAATCCTTCATCGACCGTTTCCGCGCCAAGGCGACCAAGGCGCGCCAGGCGCAGTCGCGCATGAAGATCCTGGCGAGGATGGAGCCCGTCGCGGCCGTGGTTGCAAACGAGGTTCAGCCGATCGTCATTCCGTCGCCCGCCAAGCTCCTGTCGCCGCCGATCATCGCCCTCGAGGGGGTTTCCACGGGCTACGATCCAGACAAGCCTGTGCTGCGCCGGCTTTCGCTGCGGATCGACGACGACGACCGGATCGCCCTGCTTGGCGCGAACGGAAACGGCAAGTCCACATTCGCAAAGCTCATCGCCGGGAGGCTCGAGCCGTTTTCTGGAAGGATCGTGCGCGCCGAGCGGCTCGATGTCGGCTATTTCGCGCAGCACCAGATCGAGGAATTGCGCTTGGCGCAAAGCCCCTATGATCATGTGCGCGCCCTGATGCCCGACGCGACGGAAGCGAAAGTGCGCGCCAAAGCCGCGCAGATCGGGTTTCCCGGCCAGATGGCCGAGACGCCGGTCGAGAACCTTTCCGGAGGCGAGAAGGCTCGACTGATGATGGGGCTAGCCACGTTCAACGGCCCGCATCTCGTCATTCTCGACGAGCCGACGAATCATCTCGACATCGACAGCCGCGCCGCACTGGTCGAAGCGGTCAACGACTATCCGGGCGCGGTGATTCTCATCTCGCACGATCGTTACCTGCTCGAGGCCTGCGCCGACCGGCTGTGGCTCGTTGCGGACGGCAGCGTGCAGCCCTTCCCCGGCGATCTCGACGACTACCGCCGCCTCGTCCTGTCCGGCTTGGGTGAAGGCGCGCGGTCCGGCGGACCAGGTGCGCGCGAACGCGTGTCGCGCTCGGATTTGCGGCGCGCGGCCGCCGAGAAGCGCGTCGAGCTTGCGCCGCTGAGGCAGCGCATCCGTTCCGCCGAAGCGGAGATCGCGCGGCTGACCGCCGAGCTCAAGCGGATGGATCGCGACCTGGCGGCGCCCGATCTCTATGCCCGTGATCCGGTCAAAGCGGGCGAGATGGCCAAGGCGCGCGCCGCGGCTGCAAGCTTGCTCGCGCGCGTCGAAGATGACTGGCTCGGTTTGATAGACGAATATGAATCCGCAGCCTCGCCGTGAAATCCGAGGGTGCGTCGAGCATCAAAACGCAATCAAGCCTGCTTCTGGCGCTTCGCTGGGCGCTGCGGTTTCGGCGGAGGCGGCGGCTCGGGACCTCGCTCGATGGTGACAAGCCGTCCGGCCACGAAGCGATAGATGCCGGGACGCGCCCCCGTTACGTAAGTGAGGACGACGGTGCGCTGGCCGCGTTCGTTCGCGGTGATCTCGACCTTGTCGGTGACGCCGGCGACGCGCACCACGTCGCATTCGGTCATATTGAGCGCGATCCCGCGCGGCGGAGCCGGCGTCTGCGCCTGAGCGTCAGGCGCGCCCGCTTGCGCCTGCGCAACGACCATTGATCGTGGCCGCTCGGGCGCGAAATTGACCGCGGATGACGTCGTCGCCGCCTCCGATGCGCAGCGGCCGTCCGGGCCCACTAGCTCGTCGGGAGGAACAGGCTGACCGGACATCGCCTCGCGGCGTTGAAAAACGTTGAGGTCGCGGGGCGCCACGGCTTCCTTCAGGCGCGCGAGATCGGGCGTGAGCGTCGAGCTGTAGTTCGTGCAAGCGCCGAGCGCGAGCGCTAACGCGAGCATGGCGACGGACCGCCCGCGTTTTCTTCCGCGCGGCCCAGAGCGTCCGCAGGTCTCGTCAGTGAGGTTCGACATCCGGCCCGATCTTGCTCCAGCCCCTTCCGGCAATCAACGGCCTGTGTGTGGCAAGATTCAGTCGAGCTTGTGCTGTGGATGGCGTTGGGTCAGCAAGGAGAAATCGTGGAAATGCGCGGGCGGCGTACGCTCGCCGCCCGCTCGCTTGATCACTCCGCCGCCTGCTTGATCGCGGAGAGGTCCACGCCCATGCGCTTGGCCACGCCTTCGCCGTAGCGCGGGTCCGCACGATAGAAGTGGATCACCTGCCGCTTAACGATCTCGATCGGCACGCCCTGCATCGCTTCGGCGATGTTGTCCATGAGCTGTGCCTGCAAAGCGGGCGTCATCAGGCGGAAGAGATTTCCGGGCTGCGTGTAGTCGTCGTTGCCGATTCGATGGTCGTAGCGATCTGCGTCCCCCGAAATCTTCAGCGGCGGCTCCTTGAACCGACTGTCCTCAACCGGGCCGCTGAACGAGTTCGGCTCATAATAGGCATCTGGGTTCGGATTTCCGACGAGCCGCATGCTGCCGTCGGCATGGTAGTTGTGAATCGGACAACGCGGCCGATTCACCGGAAGCTGGTCCGCATTCACGCCGACGCGATAACGATGCGCGTCGGCATAAGAAAAAATGCGCGACTGCAGCATCTTGTCCGGCGAGTGGCCGATACCGGGTACGATGTTTGAGGGGGCGAGCGCGGCTTGCTCCACTTCGGCGAAGTAGTTCTCGGGATTACGATTGAGCTCGAGGATGCCGACCTCGATAAGGGGATAATCCGTGTGCGGCCAGACCTTGGTCAGATCGAATGGATTATAGGGCGTCTTCGCCGCGTCCATCTCCGGCATGATCTGGACATAGAATTTCCAGCGCGGGAAGTCGCCGCGCTCGATCGCCTCATAGAGATCGCGCTGGTGCGTCTCTCGGTCGAGGCCGACCTTTTGCGCGGCTTCGGCATTGGTCCAATTCTTGATTCCCTGTTGCGTCTTGAAGTGGAACTTGACCCAGAAGCGCTCGTCCGTCGTGTTGATGAACGAGTAGGTATGGGAACCGAAGCCGTCGATATGGCGATAGCTCTGCGGCAAGCCGCGGTCCGACATCAGGATGGTAACTTGATGCAGGCTCTCCGGCGAGAGCGACCAGAAATCCCACATCGCGGTCGGTGAACGCAGGTTCGTCCGCGGATGACGTTTCTGTGTGTGGATGAAATCCGGAAACTTCAACGGATCGCGAACAAAGAAGACCGGCGTGTTGTTGCCGACCAGGTCCCAATTGCCTTCCTCGGTATAGAAGCGGAGGGCGAAGCCACGCACATCGCGCTCGGCGTCAGCCGCGCCGCGCTCGCCCGCGACCGTTGAGAAACGAAGGAACGCTTCCGTCTGCTTTCCGACCCGCTCGAAAACTTTCGCCTTCGAATAACGAGTAATGTCGTTCGTGATGGTCAGGGTGCCATAGGCCCCCGATCCCTTCGCATGCACGGTGCGCTCGGGAATGCGCTCGCGGTTCTGATGGGCGAGCTTCTCGAGCAGGTGAAAATCCTGCATCAGCAGCGGTCCGCGCGGGCCAGCCGTCAACGAGTTTTGGTTGTCGGCGATGGGTGCGCCGGAGGATGTCGTCAAGGTCGGGCGAGACATGGTCGCAACTCCCTCTTTATTTTGGATCGGGCCGTAATCTTGGCCTAAAAGGCCATAAGCGCAATTCAATTTGATTGCATCGCACAATCAGCTTATCTTATCGACCATGCCCATAACGCTGCGACAACTTCGGTACTTCGATGCGTTGGTTCGCCAGCGTCACTTTGGCCGCGCCGCCGATTTGTGCGCGGTGACGCAGCCGGCGCTCTCGATGCAGTTGCGCGACCTCGAAACAGAACTCGGCGTTCGCCTCATCGACCGCACGAAGGACGGCCTGAAGTTGACCGAGGTGGGCGAGGAGTTTGCCGCGCGCGCGGCGGCAATCCTTTCGGCGGTGAACGATCTCGAGGAGCAAGCGCGGGCGCGCAACGAGCGCATGTTCGGCCCGTTGCGCCTCGGCATGATTCCGTCGATCGCACCGTACCTGCTGCCGCGCCTGCTGCCCGAACTGCGATCGCGTTTCCCCGAACTCCACTTGACGCTGCGCGAAACGGTAACCGCCACTTTGCTCCGCGAAGTGGCGGACGGCATGCTGCACGCCGCGCTTGTCAGCGTGCCGGTGGAGCAACCGGATCTCGTTGCCGAGCCGCTCTTCATCGATCCTTTTCTACTCGCCGTGCCTGCAAGCGCGGCGGCCGCGAAAATGGACCGGGCCAGCGAGGAGATGCTGAGCGACGGTGAATTGCTGTTGCTGGAAGACGGTCATTGTCTACGAGACCAGGCGCTGGCCGTCTGCCGCGCCATCGATCCTCGCCGCTTGAGAAGCTTCGGTGCAAGCAGCCTGTCAACGTTGCTTCAACTGGTTGCTCATGGCCAGGGGATCACGTTGCTGCCATCGCTGTTTGTCCAAGCGGAGGCGGCGCGCGAGCCGGGGGTTCGCATTCTTCGCTTCGTCCCGCCAGAACCGAGCCGTACAATAGGACTGGTTTGGCGGCGAACCTCTCCGCGCACTGAAGCCTTTCGCACTTTGGGAGCTACGGTCATCGCCGCGCTGTCGAACTCTCCGAAGCAGATCGCTGAATCAAAGAGGCCCCGGACTTGCAATAATCCGAGGCCCCGCGCGAGGTCGCGTCAGTAGCAGATGCGGCGGAACTTGACGCCCCATGGCGTGTGCTTTCGAACGACGTAGCATTCCGGTGCGTAGCCGATGCCGTAGAAGCCGTAGCCCGGTCCAAAGTGGCCCTTCCATCCGAAGTGGTGATGCTTGTGGGGGTGCCATTTGTGGCCGGCAGAGGCGCCGGTGGGGGCCAAGCCTGCGATTCCCAGCGAGGCGAGGGCGGCTAGCGTCAGCGTCAATTTGCGAAACATCGAAGTCTCCCTTTGAGTGGCGGACATCACCTGACATCCCATCCGACTTTTGGTCGCGGGGAGCCGCCATCCGGTTCAGGGAAAATTGCGGTCCGAAGTTGCATCTTGTGAGCACCCAGCCTGGCCGGTATAAGCCCGGCGACCTGCCGTTTACTCTCAGTAAAGGATGAAGCTGATGGCGATCGAGCGCACCTTCTCGATCCTCAAGCCCGATGCAACGGAGCGGAACATCACGGGCGCGATCAACGCCATGATCGAGGCCGCGGGGCTTCGCATCATCGCGCAGAAACGAATCCGTATGACGCGCGAGCAGGCCGAGACCTTCTACGCGGTTCATCGGGAGCGACCGTTTTTCGGCGAGCTGGTCGCCTTCATGACCTCGGCGCCTGTCGTCGTGCAGGTCCTTCAAGGCGAGAACGCGATTGCGAAGTATCGCGAGGTCATGGGCGCCACCGATCCGGCCAAGGCGGCGCCGGGCACCATCCGCAAGGTTCATGCGCGCTCGGTCGGAGAGAATTCCGTGCATGGGTCGGACGCCGCCGACACGGCCGTGAAAGAGATTGCGCAGTTCTTTTCAGGCAACGAGATCGTCGGCTGATCGAGAGGGCAGCGACACGACTCTTGGCCGCGCCGCGATCTCGCCGAAGGTCACGCCTTGCTGATCGCCACGTTTTCGCGGCGGCTTTGCACCCGAACAGCGATCTTGATCAGTTCCATTCCAACGAGCAGCAAGGCTCCGATGCAGGTTGCCACCAGCCAGTCGCGTGCCGTGAGCGCCACGGTGTGGAATGCTGTTTGCAAAACCGGCACGTAAATGACCAGCACATGCATAGCCAGAGACAGAACGACCGAAGCCAGCAGCCACTTGTTCTCAAAGAAGCCGCCAAAGGCGCTGCGCCAAGTCGAGCGGCTGTTGTAGACGTTGAACAGCTGGAAGATCATCAGCGTCGTGAAAGCCATTGTCCGGGCATAGGTTTCATCCGCTTCGTTCGGCCCGGTTCCCGTCGCGAAGAGCGTGAACATGCCACCCGGGTAATAGGCGTCGAGCACCACGAGCGTGCCAATCATCATCGCGACGCCGACACCGCCGATGCGCATCCAGTCCTCGGTTGAAATGACCCCACTGCCGTGCCGGCGAGGCGGCCGCAGCATCACGTCGGGATCCTTGGGGTCAACCCCGAGCGCAAGCGCCGGCGGACCGTCGGTGACGAGGTTGATCCACAAGAGCTGGGCTGCAAGCAGGGGCAGGAACAGCCCTGGGTCGGCGGAAATCAACCCCAGCGCACTGGCGAACATCACGCCGGCAAACATCGTGAGCAATTCGCCCGCGTTGGAGGAGAGAAGGTAGACAAGGTACTTGCGGATATTGTCGAAGATCCCGCGTCCTTCCTCGATCGCCTTCACGATGCTCGCAAAATTGTCGTCCGTCAGCACCATGTCGGCGGCTTCTTTCGAGACGTCCGTACCGGTGATGCCCATCGCCACGCCGATATTCGCGGTTTTGAGGGCCGGCGCATCGTTGATACCATCACCGGTCATCGCCACGATGTGACCTTTGCGCTGGAGCGCCTCGACGATCAGCAGCTTGTGCTCCGGATCGACGCGCGCGAACACGCGAACTTGTTCGACGATGGCGTCGAGCGCACCGTCCTTCATGTCGTGCAAGTCCGCCCCTGTAACCACGCGCGTGCCCGGTTCGAAAATCTCCAGTTCGCGGGCGATCGCCTCGGCCGTGGCCGGATGATCCCCCGTGATCATGACGGTCCGGATGTGCGCGCGTTTGGCGACGGCAACCGCTTCCTTCGCTTCCACGCGAGGCGGGTCGATCATGCCGACGAAGCCATGGAAGACGAGATCGTCCTCGACGCTTTCGGGCAGTTCGATATCGGAGGGGATGTTGCCGAGCTCCGGCTTTGCCTCCAGGCCCAAAGCCTCTGCCGGTATCGTGCGCGAAGCGATTGCCAGAGTACGCAAGGCCTGCGCGGCAAGTCCATCATTATGCCGCGAAAGCTCTTTGCGGTCTGTGTCGCTGAGCGGCATGTCTTGGCCGGCCTCATGCAGGAAGCGGCAATGCGTCAGCAGGATTTCGGGCGCCCCTTTGACGAAGACATAAAGCTGACCGGGGTTCTGCCGGTCGAGATGAACGGTGACATGCCGTTTGCGCTCCGAGGTGAATGGTATTTCTGCAATCCGGGGAAAGCGGGCAAGCTCAACTTCGGACACGCCGAACTTCGCCGCCGCCACGATCAGCGCGCCTTCGGTCGGATCGCCCTGGATCCGCCAGCGGCCTTCCTTGTTCACGAGGGAGGCATCGTTCGCGAGCGCGGCGGCCGTGAGCAGCTTCTCGAGCGGGCCGCGGAGAGCCGGCGTGTCGCCGATGCGCTTTCCATTGATCGTGAACTCGCCTTCCGGAATGTATCCGCTTCCGCCGACCTCAATGAGCGACTTTGAGGTCGCAATCGCGCGGACCGTCATTTCGTTGCGGGTCAGGGTTCCGGTCTTGTCGGAACAGATCACTGTCGCGGCGCCAAGCGTTTCTACAGCGGGAAGCTTCCGCACGATGGCATGCGCGGCCGCCATGCGCCGCACGCCAAGGCTCAAGCCGACAGTCACGATGGCGGGCAGAGCTTCAGGAATGGCGGCCACCGCGAGGGCCACCGCAAACAGGAACAAGCTAAGGATGACATTCAAGCTCCAGACGGTGCTGGTGAGCAATCCGGTGGCGAAGACCACCGCGCAAATGGCTAGCATGATGACGCTGAGCCGCTTGCCTGTCCGGTCCAGCTCCTGCTGCAGCGGGGTCGGGTCTTTCTTGGCCGCCTCGAGCAGACCGGCGATGCGGCCGACTTCGGTGCCCATGCCGGTGGACACGACGATAGCCCGGCCGCGTCCGTAAGTGACGATCGTGCTCGAATAGAGCATGTTGCGCCGATCGCCGACGCCGACATCGCCTTCAACGGGCTTGGCGTTCTTCGCCACCGGCATGCTTTCGCCGGTGAGAGGCGCCTCGTCGGCGTAGAGGTTCGCCTCCTCGATGATGCGGGCGTCGGCTGCGATATTGTCGCCGGCCTCGACCAGCAGGATGTCGCCCGGGACAATATCCCGGGTTGCCAGCCGCTGGCGCTCGCCGTCGCGGATGACGGTGGCCTCGGGCGCAGCCAGCGCCATTAAGGCACGAACGGATTTTTCGGCCCGCGACTCCTGAACGAAGCCGAGCAGTGCATTCAGAACGACGATAGCGAGGATGACAATCGCCTCATAGGGCAGGGCGGATTCACGGGGGTCCTCCAGCACCCACTCGACAGCGGAGATGACGGTTGCAACGAGCAGGATGATAACCAGGAAGTTCTCGAACTGCTCGGCGAGCCGCTTCCACCAGGGCGTGTCCGGCGCGCTTTTCAATTCATTGGGCCCATGCTGTTCGAACCGCCGTTGCGCTTCCACCTGGGCCAAACCGCGGGCGGTATCGGACTTGAGCGCAGCCACGACGGTATCGGCTCTTTCACGATGCGGGGTGGCGATGCTGAGGACGGACGGCGTAGCCGATGCGATCTCTGTCTTTGCTCGCGACGGAGCTGAATCGATGAACTGGGCCATGACTTCTCCTGCGACGACTCTCGTAATGGTACCCGAAGCACACCGGCGTGCGGGGGCTATCCTTGTCGTCGCGCCACCTCTCAACGGACCGCGTCTTCTAGCGCGTCTATTTCAGGACGTCTCGTGTTTGATTCCGGCCCCCAATGGTTTCCAAGGTCGAAACCTGGCGGACGCGGCTTGATCGGGCCGCATGGGGGAGGTTCGCGTCTTGTCGGCTCGAGGCGCGACCGGTATAAGCCCCGACTCCGCCGTTCGCTTACCCAAAGGACAAGATAGCGAGCATACTCCCGCGGAACGGACAAGCCGGCGACGGCTTCGTCCGGAAACGGACGGGGGAGTTAACGCGGACAGGGGCAAGCCAGATGGAATTCATGCAGCTTCAATTTTGGATAGCGGCGCTTGAGATCATCTGGATCAATATTCTTCTGTCGGGCGACAATGCCGTTGTAATCGCCTTGGCGTGCCAGGCCCTGCCGCCGCGCCAGCGCCGCTGGGGCATGATCTTGGGGGCAGGCGTCGCCGTCGGGCTTCGCATCGCCTTCACCGGCGTTGTCGCTCACTTGATGGCCATTCAGTTCCTGAAGATCATCGGCGGGCTCTTGCTCCTTTGGATCGCGGTGAAGCTGGTTGTTCCCGAAGAGGAGCCGGCTGACAGCAATGTGGAATCGGTCGACAATCTGTGGCGCGCAGTGCGGATCGTCGCCATTGCCGATCTGGTCATGAGCCTGGACAACGTCATCGCGATTGCGGCGGCGGCGAAGGGCAGCCTCGCTTTGATCATTTTCGGGCTCGTGGTCAGCGTGCCGCTGATCATTGCCGGAAGCGCCATGTTGATGGCTATGCTCGATCGGTTCCCGGCGATCGTCTGGTTCGGCGCCGCGCTTCTGGGCTGGGTCGCGGGCGAAATCATCACCGAAGATCCGTTCATCGTCCGCTATCTCGGAAGCGAGCTCGCGCATCAGATGGAAATGTTTGACGCCGCGTTCGGGGCTTCGCTGGTGGTAGGAACCGCGTGGGTTTTGCGTCGAAGGCGGGCCGCCGAAGAGATGATGAGGGTGCGGCACCGCAAAGGCGGAGATTTCTGATTCATGAATTTCGATCAGCCGCAATTTTGGATCGCGGTCGTAGAGATCATTTGGATCGACATTCTCCTGTCGGGTGACAACGCCGTCATTATCGGGCTCGCCTGCCGGTCGTTGCCTCCTGAGCAGCGACGCTGGGGCATCATCTTGGGAACGGGCGCGGCAATCGGGCTCCGGCTTCTGTTCGCCGCCATCATAACCACGATCCTCACCATCCCCTACCTGCGCGTCATTGGAGCGGTGATTCTTCTCTGGATCGCAGTCAAGCTGTTGTTCCCCGAAGAGGAGCATGGCGGGCATCTCGACCCCGCCGACAGCCTGTGGAAGGCGGTGAAGACCATTGTTGTCGCCGACGTGGTGATGAGCCTCGACAATGTTCTGGCCATCGCGGCTGCGGCAAAGGGCTCGATCGGACTGTTGGTGTTCGGCCTCGCTCTTTCGATTCCGCTGATCGTCGCCGGCTCTGCGCTGGTGATGAAGATGATCGATCGTTACCCGTTCCTCGTTTGGGCCGGCGCGGCGCTGCTTGGCTGGATAGCCGGCGAACTCGTCGCGTCCGATCCGGCAGTCGCAACTTGGTTTCACACCCGTTGGGGGAGCTACGCGGAAGAGATTGCAGCCTTCCTCGGAGCCATTGCCGTTTTCCTCATGGCCGGCATCGTGCGACTTGTCCGAAAACCCGTCGCGGATAAGCTATAGTTCTTGTCTGCGCCGGAGGCGCGCGCCATGAACGAAGCCTTTCGTCCTGACGGTTACCGGCCTGCCGCCGCGCGTGGACGCAAAGGCTATGCGACGGTCTGCCCGCATGATTGTCCGTCGACCTGCGCGCTCGAAGTGGAGGTGCGCGACCGCCGCACCATCGGACGCGTCTGGGGTGCGGAGGACAACGGCTACACGGCGGGAGTCATCTGCGCAAAGGTCGCCCGCTATGCCGAGCGCGTCCATCACCCGGACCGATTGCTGCAGCCGCTGCGCCGGAGGGGCGAGAAAGGCTCCGGCGCCTTCGAGCCGATCTCCTGGAACGATGCGCTCGATCTCGTCGCCGAGGAGTTCATCCGCGCCGAGCAGCGTCATGGCCCGGAAGCCGTGTGGCCCTATTACTATGCCGGCACCATGGGTCTGGTGATGCGCGACGGCATCAATCGTTTGCGGCATGCCAAGCGCTATTCCGGCTTTCATCAAACCATCTGCGTCAACGCTGCTTGGACCGGGTTCATCGCCGGCACCGGTCGGCTGGCCGGACCCGATCCGCGGGAAATGGCCAAATCCGACCTCGTCGTCATCTGGGGGACCAATCCAGTCAACACCCAGGTGAATGTGATGACGCACGTGACGCGCGCGCGGCGCGAGCGCGGAGCAAAGATCGTTGCTGTCGACATCTACAGGAACGGAACGATGGAGCAGGCGGATCTGGCCGTGCTGGTAAAGCCCGGCACGGACGCGGCGCTGGCCTGCGCGGTCATGCATTGCCTGTTTCGTGACGGCACAGCGGATCGTGGCTATCTCTCCCGCTATGGCGATGCTCCCGAGGAACTCGAGGCTCACCTGCGCACGCGCGGGCCGGATTGGGCATCGCAGATCACGGGTTGCGACGTCGAGACGATCGAGGCCTTCGCGCGGCTCGTCGGCGAGCGTAAACGCGCCTATTTCCGCCTCGGCTATGGCTTCGCGCGTTCGCGCAATGGCCCGGTCAGCATGCATGCCGCAAGCTGCATTCCGACGGTCACGGGCGCATGGCGACACGAGGGAGGAGGCGCGTTCCACTCCAATAGCGGCATCTTTCATTGGAATAAGAGGATGATCGAGGGGCTCGATGCGATCGACCCGTCGATCCGCGTCCTCGACCAGTCTCGCATCGGGCCGGTCCTTGTCGGGGAAGCCGACGCGCTTGCGGACGGGCCGCCGGTGACCGCCATGCTCATCCAGAACACCAATCCCGTTTCGGTTGCGCCCGAGCAGGACAAGGTGAAGCGCGGATTTGCGCGCGAGGATCTCTTCGTCTGCGTGCACGAGCAATTCATGACGGATACCGCAAAGCTGGCCGATGTCGTCTTGCCGGCGACCATGTTTCTCGAGCACGACGACATCTACCAAGGCGGCGGGCACCAATACATCCAGCTCGGTCCGAAACTGATTGATCCGCCGGGCGAATGCCGCTCGAACCACGAAGTCGTCTGTGCGCTCGCGGAGCGGCTCGGGGCCAAGCATCCGGGTTTTGCGATGAGTCCGCGCGAGCTGATCGACTGGACGCTGCAGAATTCCGGCTGGGGCACGCTCGAGGCACTCGCGCGCGAGCGGTGGGTCGATTGTCAGCCGGCCTTCGAGCGGGCGCACTACCTGGACGGATTCGCCTGGCCGGACGGCAAATTCCGTTTCAAGCCTGATTGGCCGCGCGTGCCGTTTCCACGCCCGAGTCAGGTGCACCCCACCGGCGACATGCCGTCGCTGCCCGATTACTGGCCTGTGGTCGAGGAGGCGGATGGCGCGCATCCGTTCCGGCTGGCGACATCGCCGGCGCGCAATTTCCTCAACTCGTCATTCACCGAAACCCCCGGGTCGCAAAAGCGCGAAATGCGGCCGGAGGTGATGGTCCACCCCGAGGACGCACTGGCGCTGTCGATCTCCGATGGCGACAAAGTCGTTCTTGGGAACGCCCGCGGCGAAGTGCGCTTGCACGCGCGCTTGTTCGAGGGCGTCCTGCGAGGGGTGCTCATTGCGGAATCCATCTTTCCGAATTCGGCCTATGAAGACGGCCGCGGCATCAATACGATCACGGGCGCAGACGCCATCGCGCCGTTTGGGGGTGCCGCGTTTCACGATAACAAGGTTTGGCTCAGGCGCTTCGAGACGGCGTGAGGCGTGGGGAAGGAGAGAAGGACAGGTGCAATCGCGGCCTCTGCAGGGAATCGCCATCATCGCAGCGATGGCCTTGAGCGCCTGCGCGGCAGGCGACCCCGACCGCTTCGGTTCGGCGGGCGTACCGCCGTCAAGTGCGGCGGTCGACCAGACGCGGCTCCAGCTCGTGGACCGTTGCATGTTCGAGGTCGGCCCGACGGTCGGCGCCGAACAGAAGATCGGGCCGGTCTGCCAGTGCTTTGCGCGCGGTGCGCTGAGGCAGATGTCTTCGTTCGAGATAGGTTCCGTCGCCGGCGGAGGTTCGTTCAGAGGCTCCGTTCGAGGCAGCGAGGTCTACGCGGCGTGTGCGCGGAGCACGAACGCATTTGCCGAGACCGCGCCACGGGCGCGCGCCAAGCGTCCCGGCAGGGAGAATCCGCAAACGCCGGCGGTGCGGGCAGGTGCAGACGAGAAGAAGCCGGAGTGATCGCTCGATAAGTACGCTTGAGTGCGCAACCTCGCCTGTTAATGATCTGGACACCTTGATGGGCGCGGAAGTTTGACGTGGCGAAATCTTCATCGCCTTCGCCGTACCGAAGCCTTGCTTAAGCCGCATTTTTCGTATTTCTTACAAGGGCAAACGGATTTTGGCCTCGGGGCCGAGAGACGCCGATTACGGCGTGCCAGCGGATCTTCTCCAAAACACCGGTTGTGGCATGGGCGCGCTCGCGCGTCCGCGTCTGCTTTTCGTCTAAACTTAGGAGACCGACGATGCAAAAGGGCACCGTCAAATGGTTCAACCCGACCAAGGGTTACGGGTTTATCCGGCCATCGACTGGCGATAAGGACGTGTTCGTCCACATTTCGGCTGTCGAACGCGCGGGACTGAGCACTCTCAACGAGGGCCAGACGGTGGAGTACGAACTCGTCACCAACCGCGGCAAGACTTCTGCCGAGAACCTCAAAGTGGCGTGACGTCTGTGAGCCGGACGATGGTCCGGAACGCGGATTTCTCCCGTAACCCCCGGTCTTGCACCGGGGGTTTTCTTTAGCGCGTGATCGCGAAAAGTGGACACCGGTTTTCGGAAAAGATCACGCGCAAATCAGAATCTTAGGCAGCCCGATCAGACCTAAACTCACCCCGCTCAGGGCGGCGGGATGAGCAGCACCGGCTCGATATGCTCCTTGCCGTCGATCATACAGCGACCATCGATCATTTGTGCGCGCCCCTCCGCCACATAGCGAAGCGCGATCGGGTAGATGTGATGCTCGGCCTCGAGCACGCGCGCTGCGAGCGTGTCCGGCGTGTCGCCACGATGCACGGGGACCCGGGCTTGCGCGATGACCGGCCCCGAATCCATCTCGGGAACCACGAAATGAACCGTCGCGCCGTGCGTCTTGGCGCCGGCCGCGAGCGCGCGCGCATGCGTGTCGACGCCTTTGAATTCCGGAAGAAGCGAAGGGTGGATGTTGAGGAGCCTCCCCAGCCAGCGGTGCACGAACCAGGGCGTGAGCATGCGCATGAAGCCGGCCAGGCAGACGAGCTCGACACGGTTGGCTTCAAGCACGCCCTGAAGGTTTCGCTCGAAAGCCTCGCGATCCTTGCCGAACGGTCGGTGATCAATGATGGCGGTCGCAATTCCTGCATCGCGCGCGTGCGCCAGACCCGGCGCCTCAGGATTGTTGGAGACGACCAGCACGATCTCGGCCGGAAAGTCTGGCGCCCGGGCAGCGGAGATTAGCGCCGCCATGTTCGAGCCGCGTCCCGAGATTAAGATGGCGACGCGCTTGCGGCTCATGCGAGGAGATCGAGTTGCCCGTCATAGATGACGCGCTGCTCGCGCGCCGCCGTGAGGCTTCCGAGCCGGACCGCGCGCTCGCCTTCTCGCGTCAACACCGATGCCACGGCGTCCGCCGTTTCCGGCGCGACGACCGCGATCATGCCGATCCCGCAATTGAACGTGCGCAGCATTTCCGATGCGGCGATGTGGCCCTCGCGCGCCAGCCACTTGAACACAGGCAGAACCGGAACGCGCGAGAGGTCGAGCCGCACGCCAAGCCCCTCCGGCAGAACGCGCGGAATGTTGTCGGGGAAGCCGCCCCCGGTGATGTGCGCCAGCGCCTTCACCGCTTTCGTCTCGCGGATGGCCGCAAGACATGCGCGGGCGTAGATGCGCGTCGGCGTGAGCAACGCGTCGCCGAGCGTCGCCGAGGGTGCAAACGGGCAGGGGCTGTTCCAGTTCAGACCGCCCCTCGCCACAATTTTGCGGACAAGAGAAAAGCCGTTCGAGTGCACGCCCGATGACGCGAGGCCGAGCACGACATCGCCCTCGCGAAGATCGGCGCGCGGCAGGAGTTCGCCACGCTCGGCCGCGCCGACGGCAAAGCCCGCGAGGTCGTAATCGCCGCTAGCATACAGCCCCGGCATTTCCGCTGTCTCCCCGCCGATCAGGGCGCAGCCGGCTTGCCGGCAACCATCGGCTATGCCGGCAACCACTTGCGCCCCGACATCGGGATCGAGTTGCCCGCAGGCGAAGTAATCGAGAAAGAACAGCGGCTCCGCCCCTTGCACCACAAGATCGTTGGCGGACATGGCGACGAGATCGATACCGATCGTGCGATGGCGGCCGCTCTCGATGGCGAGCTTGACCTTGGTGCCGACGCCGTCATTGGCGGCAACAAGAACAGGATCGCGGAAGCCCGCCTGCTTGAGATCGAAGAGCCCGCCAAAGCCGCCGATTTCGGCGTCGGCCCCCGGCCGCGCGGTGGCGCGCACCAGCGGCTTTATCAAGTCCACCATGCGATTGCCGGCGTCGATATCGACGCCGGCTTCGCTATAAGTCAGTCCCCGACGATCCTTGCCCATATGACGTCCTGCCCGCGCGGGGCTTACGTCGGAATGGTTCAAATCGCAATGGCTGCCGGTGTCACGCAAAGAGCCGGGGCGCTTGGCAAAGCCGCCGGGCCGTTCTATTCGAAGCGTGGGAGCCCGGCTGTTGAGCATTCCGAACCTCATTACGATCGCCCGTATTCTGCTCGTGCCCGTGGTTGTTTGGGCCATCGCCGCAGGCCACTTCCTGTTGGCGTTCGTGCTTTTTCTTGGAGCCGGAATCAGCGACGCGATCGACGGCTATCTGGCCAAACGGTTCAGCATGGCGAGCGAGCTCGGTCGCTATCTCGATCCGCTTGCCGACAAGGTGCTGATCGTATCGATCTATGTTTCGCTTGGGATCAACGAGGCGATCCCGCGCTGGCTCGTCATCCTTGTCGTGTCGCGCGACATCATGATCGTCGGCGCGATCCTGCTGGCCTGGCTGATCGACAAACCGATCGCGGTAAAGCCGCTGTCTGTCTCCAAGCTGAACACGGCTGCGCAGATTCTCTATGCCGGATTGGTCCTTGCAGGGCTGGGTTTCGGGCTGCAAGGCGCGACCTGGCAAGGAGTGTTGACCGCGGTCATGGCCGCCGTTGCCGGCTTGACCCTTGTTTCCATCGCCGCCTATCTGCGCGAATGGGTGCGGCACATGGGCGGCGTGAGGCCGGGCGGAAGCTCATCGGGGGGCACGTGATGACCTTGTCGCGCCAGGTCCTGTTCTGGGGCATCGCGTTCGTCGTGACGGTGCTCGCGCTTTGGCTCGTGCGCGACATTCTCCTGCCGTTCGTCGCCGGCATCGCGCTGGCTTATTTTCTCGATCCGCTCGCAACCAGGCTCGAGAAGCTTGGCATCAACCGCCTGCTTGCGTCGATCTTCATCCTCGCGGTTTTTGTCCTTTTGTTTTTGCTGCTGGTCATTACCATCGTTCCGGTGATCTCGACGCAGTTGGGAGCATTTGTCGACCGGCTGCCGGCCTATGTCACGCGCCTGCGATCCCTGATCGCCGATCCGAGCCGGCCGTGGCTCGCCCGGGTCGTCGGCGAGGGGTTTGCCGATCCCGAGGCTGCGATCGGCGAATTGGTCAAGCAAGGGGCTGGCTGGGTTGCGGCCTTTCTGCGTTCGCTGTGGTCGGGCGGGCAGGCCCTGATCTCTCTGTTCTCGCTGCTTGTCGTCACGCCGGTCGTTGCGTTCTACCTGCTTTACGATTGGCACCGCATGACGACGGCGGTCGACAGCTGGGTGCCGTTGCCCTACCGCCAAACCGTCCGCGAGCTGGCGCGGGAAATGAACAATGCGATCGCCGGCTTCGTGCGCGGGCAGACCGGCGTCTGTCTCATCCTCGGATCCTTCTATGCCTTCGCGCTAACCGTCGTCGGGCTGAACTTCGGCTTCCTGATCGGCCTGATCGCGGGACTTATCACGTTCGTTCCCTATGTCGGCTCTTTGACCGGCCTCGTGCTCGCGGGCGGCGTTGCGGTCGCGCAATTCTATCCCGACTGGACGTCGATCCTGATGGTGCTCGGCATCTTCTTTTTTGGACAATTCGTCGAGGGCAATTTCCTCGCGCCGAAGCTCGTCGGCGAAAGCGTCGGCCTGCATCCCGTATGGCTCATCTTTTCGCTATTCGCCTTCGGCTATCTCTTCGGTTTCGTCGGACTTCTGTTGGCCATTCCCCTCGCTGCGTCGATTGGCGTGCTCGCGCGCTTTGCGCTCAGGCAGTACCTCGCAAGCGCCTTCTATACCGGGGCAGGGGGATCAGGCGGAGCGCGGCGGTGAATGGAGTGTCGGCGCTTCGCACCGATTTGCCGCGTCAACTTGCGCTCGCCTTGCCGCTGGCCGAAAGTTTTGCGCGCGAGGACTTCTTCGAGAGTCCCGCCAATGCCGGAGCGCTCGCCCTGATCGATGCATGGCCCGATTGGCCAAGCCGGACCGTCATCCTTGTCGGCCAGGAGGGGACCGGCAAGAGCCATCTCGCGGCGATCTGGTCGGCGCTGGCCGGCGCGCGATTTCTGGCGGGGAAAGCCCTGAACCCTGCCGGAGTGCCGGCCGCGTTATCCACGGGTGCTCTGGTGCTTGAGAATCTTGCTCCGTTGCAGTTCGACCAGCGGGCGCTGTTTCATCTGTTCAACATGGTGCAGGAACAGAAAGCTTTTGTGTTGATCACGGCGACGGCGCATCCCGCCGGCTGGTCTCTCGATCTCCCCGATCTTGCCTCGCGCCTGCGCGCATTGCCGGTGGTTGAGCTGTCCCCGCCGGACGACAAGCTCTTGCGGGCGGTCCTGGTGAAGCTCTTGACGGATCGGCAGATCATCGCCGACGAGGGCCTCGTCGCCTATCTGCTTTCGCGGCTCGAGCGTTCGCTCGCCGCAGCGCGTGCGGCTGTGGAGTGGCTCGACCGTGAATCGCTGCGGCAAAAACGCCCGGTTACACGGGTCTTGGCCGCGGAGTTATTCAAAGATAAACTTTGACGAGACCTTTCGATTGATTTGGCGGCCTGTAACGAGCGATCCTGTCACGGAACTGTCATTGGGCCGTCGTAAGTCAGGCTCCGCCAGCTGGAAGGTCCTCCGAAGTCTTGATGGCTGATCGCGCCCAAATCTCGCTGATTCCATCCGATCCCACCCTTCCGGATGAGCGTGCAGATCCGTCTGCGCTCCCCATTCCGGCTGCGCTCAACTCGGATCGTTTCATCAACCGGGAGCTCTCTTGGCTGCACTTCAACCGGCGCGTGCTCGACGAGGCGGCGAACCTCGCTCACCCGCTGCTGGAGCGGCTGCGTTTCCTCTCGATTTCGGCGAGCAATCTTGATGAGTTCTTCATGGTTCGCGTCGCGGGCCTGCGCGGGCAGGTCCGTGCCGGGGTCACAAGCCGAAGCCCCGATGGGCTGACCCCGTCCGAACAGTTGGCGCGCATTCGCGAGGCGGTCGCCGCGCTCACGACCGAACAGCAGGTGCGCTGGCGGCAATTGCGTGACGATCTGCTGCACGAAGGCCTCGTGCTGGTCGATTCGCACGAGGTCACGCGGCGGGAAAGCCTGTGGCTGGAGGACCATTTTCTCCACCACGTCTTTCCCGTTCTGACCCCGCTGGCAATCGACCCGGCGCACCCGTTCCCGTTCATTCCTAATCTAGGTTTTTCCATCGCCTTGCAGCTTGCGCGCATGAGCGACGGCAAGATGATGAACGCTCTGATCCGCGTGCCGAATACGACCGAGCGTTTCATCAGCCTTCCGGACTTTGCCGAGACCGGCGCGTCGCGCTACATCACCCTAGAGCAGGCGACAGTCCTGTTCATCGGCCGGCTCTTTCCCGGATATGCGGTAAAAGGCCAGGGCGCATTCCGCATCATCCGCGACTCCGAAGTGGAGATCGAGGAAGAGGCCGAAGACCTGGTTCGCCTGTTTGAAACGGCATTGAAGCGGCGCCGCCGCGGCTCCGTCATCCGCATCGAGATCGAAGCGGCCATGCCGGCCGAGTTGCGGCGCTTCGTCGAGCGGGCCCTGGCCGTTGCCGACGAAGAGGTGTTGGTGGTCGATGGTGTTCTCGCGCTGAATGAACTATCGCAGCTGGTCGCGCTCGATCGGCCAGACCTCAAATTCGTGCCCTACAATCCCCGCTTTCCTGAAAGGATACGCGATCACGGCGGCGACTGCTTTGCCGCCATCCGGCAAAAGGATCTCGTCGTCCATCATCCGTATGAATCCTTCGACGTCGTCGTGCAGTTCTTGCAACAAGCCGCACGCGACCCGAACGTGCTCGCGATCAAACAGACGCTCTATCGCACCTCGTCGGATAGTCCGATCGTGCGCACGCTGGTCGAAGCCGCTGAAGCAGGCAAGTCGGTGACGGCGCTGGTCGAGCTGAAGGCGCGCTTCGACGAGGAAGCCAATATCCGCTGGGCGCGCGATCTCGAACGCGCCGGCGCGCAGGTGGTGTACGGTTTCATCGAGCTGAAGACGCATGCCAAGCTGTCCCTTGTTGTCCGGCGCGAGAAAGGGGCCTTGAACACTTACGTTCATGTCGGGACCGGCAACTACCACCCCATCACCGCGCGTACCTACACCGATTTGTCGTTCTTCACCGCGGAGCCGCTCATTGCGCGCGATGTGGCGCGGATTTTCAATTACATCACCGGCTATGCCGAGCCGGCTGAACTGGAGAAGATGGCGGTCTCTCCGGTTACGCTGCGCAAGCGCGTCCTCGACCATATTGCGGACGAAATCCGTCATGCCAAAGCCGGAAAGCCTGCGGCGATCTGGATGAAGATGAACTCGCTTGTCGATCCGGTGGTGATCGATGCGTTGTATGAGGCCTCGCAGGTGGGCGTTGAAATCGATCTGGTGGTACGCGGCATTTGCTGTCTGCGCCCCGGCGTCAGCGGCCTTTCCGGCAACATCCGCGTCAAGTCGATCATCGGACGCTTTCTCGAACACGGCCGAATCTACTGCTTCGGAGCCGGTTACGGGCTGCCGCATCCCGAGGCCGCCGTGTACATCTCCTCGGCCGACATAATGCCACGTAATCTCGATCGGCGCGTCGAAGCGCTGTGCCCGATTGTGAATCCCACCGTGCACGAGCAGGTCTTGGACCAGATCATGGTGGCCAATCTCAAGGATAACCAGCAGAGCTGGAGGCTATTGCCGGATGGCTCGTCAGTGCGCATAAAGGCGGCCCCGGGCGAGGAGCCGTTCAACGCCCACAAGTATTTCATGACCAATCCGAGCTTATCAGGCCGTGGCAAATCGCTCCGAGAGTCCCCGCCAAAAAGCCTTCCGCGCCGTCGCGAGCGCACGAAGACTTGATCCGCGCCCGAGCGCGCAAGGGCGGCTCGACCACGGGCCGCCGGTTGCGGTCATCGACATCGGTTCGAACTCGGTCCGGCTCGTGGTTTACGAAGGGCTGACGCGCAGTCCCACCCCGATATTCAACGAGAAAGTCCTGGCCGGTCTGGGCCGCGAGGTGCAATCAACCGGTTTGCTCGCCGCGGACGCGGTGGAGCGCGCGCTCGCCGCCCTGCGCCGCTTCCGTGCGCTGTGCGACGTCCTCCATGTGAAACGCTTGTGGGTGATCGCGACCGCGGCCTGCCGCGAGGCCAAGAATGGACGCGCCTTCATCGACGCAGCGGCACGCATCTGCCGCACGAAGATCGACATCCTGTCCGGACAGCGCGAGGCAGAACTTTCCGCGCTCGGCATCCTTTCCGGCATTCATCGTCCGGACGGTCTGGTCGGTGACCTGGGCGGCGGTTCGCTCGAACTCGTCGACCTGCGCAAAGACAAGCTCCGGCGCAGAGTCACGTTGCCTTTGGGCGGACTTACCTTGCGCGATCAGGCACACCAATCGCTCAAGGAAGCCGAGAAGATCGTCGCCCGCGCGTTATCCTCGGCCGCAACGCTGAAGGCAGGCGCGGGCCGGGCCTTCTATGCCGTGGGCGGCACGTGGCGCGCACTCGCGCGGTTGCACATGTGGCAAACCGGCTATCCACTGCACGTGACCCACAACTACGTCATCCCCGGACGGGAGATGTTCGAGTTTTCACGGCTCGTGCGGCGCGTCGACACCGACATGCTCTCGCGCATTGAGGTTGTCTCCGAGTCGCGGCGCCCACTGCTTGCCTATGGGGCGCTCGTCCTCGAGCACGTCGTGCGCATGGCGCGACCTTCGGAGGTGATATTTTCCGTTCTCGGCGTGCGCGAAGGATTGCTGTACTCGCAGCTCGGCCGGCGCGAGCAGCGGAGCGATCCGCTTATTTCGGCTGCGCGCGATCTCAATGTTCTGCGCTCCCGGTCGCCGGAGCATGGCGAGGAACTGATCAAGTGGACGGACCGGTTCATGGCCTCGAGCGGGATCAGCGAAACGGATGAGGAGCGGCGGTTGCGGCATGCCGCCTGTCTGGTCGCCGACATCGGCTGGCGGGCGCATCCCGACTATCGCGGCGAACAATCGCTCAATATCATCGCCCATGCTGCCTTCGTGGGCGTAGATCACCCCGGGCGCGCATTCATCGCGCTTGCTGTCTTCTTCCGGCACGTCGGCTTGTTGGACGACGAGGTCTCGCCGCGGTTGCGCGAACTGGCCTCGACCCGCATGCTGGACCGCGCGCGCATCATCGGCGGCGCCCTGCGCGTGGCCTATCTCGTCTCCGCGTCCATGCCCGGTGTTCTCCCGGCCGCGCCGATGCTCGTGCGGCAGGGCCGCCTCGTTTTGACGCTGAAGGATCGTTACGCGCCGCTCGCGGGGGACCGCCTGTTCAATCGGCTCCGCCAGCTCGCTCGGCTGATCGGGCGCGAGCCGGCGATCGAGACTGACTGAGCCGGCGATCATTGCTCCGTTGAGCGGTCCACACCGATGACGCGGCCTCTCTCGATTGCGAGCGCAAGCTGCCCATGCTTCAACTTGAGCGCCTTGTCGCCGAACAGCTCACGCCGCCACCCCTTCATCGCCGGCACATCCGCGTGGTCGTCCGCGGCGATGCGATCGAGATCGTCGACGGTCGCGATCACCTTTGCGGCGACGCCGTGCCGTTCCGCCGTCATGCGCAACAGGACTTTCAATAGCTCGACGGTCGCCCCGCCGTTGGCGGCGCCGCGGCCGCGGTCGAGCTTAGGGAGGGTCTTGGGATCGCGTGCCAGGCCGCGCTTTACGGATTCGATCAGATCTTGGCCCCACTTGGAGCGCTCAAAACCTTTCGGCACCGAGCGAAGCGCCGCCAGTTTCTCGGGGGTGATTGGCGCCTGCGTGGCGATGTCGCCGAGCACGTCGTCCTTGATCACGCGCTGGCGCGGGACATCGCGCTCCTGCGCTTCGCGCTCCCGCCAGGCGGCGACTTCCATCAGGACCGCAATCTCCTTCGGTTTTCGCACGCGCGTCTTGAGCCGCTCCCAGGCGCTTTCGGGATCCATCCGGTAGGTCTCGGGGGAGGTGAGGACGCGCATTTCCTCCATCACCCAATTGGCCCGGCCGCGCTTCTCGAGATCGTCCGCGAGCGCGAGGTAAACCGCGCGCAGATGGGTCACGTCGGAGATCGCATAACTGAGCTGAGCATCGCTGAGCGGGCGCTTCGACCAGTCGGTAAAACGGTGCGACTTGTCGATCGCGTCGCCGGTGATGCGTTGAACGAGTTGCTCGTAGGAGATCGAATCGCCGTGGCCGAGCACCATAGCGGCGACTTGCGTGTCGAAAATCGGCGCCGGGATCAGGCCGGCGCGATGCCAGACGATCTCGATGTCTTGCCGCGCGGCATGGAAAACCTTGAGCACCCGCTCGTCGGCCATCAGGTCGAAAAACGGCGCCAAATCCAGTTCCGGCGAGAGAGCGTCGACGACGAACGCCTCCTCGGGGCTGGCCATCTGCATGACGCACAGGCGCGGGTAGTAGGTCGACTCCCGCAAGAACTCCGTGTCGACGGTGACATAAGGGTGCTGTGCGAGGCGGCGGCAGGCGACGGCGAGGGCGTCGGTTCGGGTAATCGGCTCCATGAAAACAACTTAACGCACGACGTGATGGGGATATCCGAACCCATAACGGCCGAGGTCCCGCGAAGCCACAAGAAATTGCGATCGGTCCCGGCTCATTGTCCTCTGAGCCGGGGCAGGTGGATGAACTCCCAGGGAGAGGGCATGGGTCCGACCGGCATTTCGATCAGGGTCGGACCATCACGCCGGCCAAAGCCGCGGGCCAAGGCCTTGCGCAGCTCGTCGGGCGTGCGGACACGCTCCGCAGCGGCACCGAAGCTTTCGGCGAATTTGACGAAGTCGGGATTGGCCAGATCGCTGGCAATCAGGCGGTTTCCATAACGTTCTTCCTGGATGCGCCGGACGTTCCCAAACGCGCCGTCGGCAAAGACGATCGTGACCAGCGGAATCCTGTGCCGGATGGCGGTGGCGAGTTCGGCAGCGGTATAGAGGAAGCCGCCGTCGCCCGAGATCGAGAGCACAGGGACGTCGCGCCGCGCCGCCTGTGCGCCAAGCGCGGTCGCAAAGCCCCACCCCAGGTTGTCCTGATAGCCAGGTGAGAGGAAGGTGCGAGGCTTGTAGAAGGGCATCACCAGCCGGGCGGCGAAGCCAATTTGGGTCACTTCGTCGACGAAGATGCCGTCGTCAGGTAGCTCGGCCCGAATGGCGTTGAGGATCTCGATCTGCGGCTTGAGCTTGGTGAGGCGGCCGCTCCATCTGGCCTGGCGTTCCTGCATCTCAACCCGGCGCGGTTGTCGCGCCATGTTGTGCGACGGCAACACATCCAGCAGTCGGCGAAGGATCGGCTTGGCATCGCCGACCAGTGCCGTGGTTGCCTTGTGGACGCGGTCGGGCTCCTCCGGATCAGCGTCGATGCGGATGATCACAAGGTTGCGATCCACGCCCCACTGCGTGAAGCCGGTGAAAAGGCGAGTGCCGATGCCGAGCACCACGTCTCCCTCTCGCCACAGCTCGTGACCCAGCGGAAGCGTCACGCTCAAGGGATCGCGGCTGGATAGAACGCCACGGCCCCGGCGATAGCCGAGAACCGGCGCCTGCAGCATGGAGGACAGTTCGGTCACTTCGGCGGCCGCATCCTGCGCGCCGCCGCCGCACACGATCAGGGGAGCCTTGGCAGCTCCCAACCGTTTTGCCGCCGCGAGCACCGCGTCGTCATTGACAGGGGCGCGAATCGGCTCGAGCGGGGGCGCCGGCGGGACCGGGCCGGCTTTTCCCCATACATCCATTGCGCATTCGAGCGCCGCAGGACCGGGGCGGCCTTCAGCCATCGACGCGATCGCGCGCGCAACGAGCGCCGGAGCCTCATGCGGCGCAGTGATGCGGGCGGAGAAATCAACGAGACGCGCAAGGATACCGGCTTGATCCCGGATTTCGTGCAGATGTCCCAGGTGACGGCCGATGTCGCCCTGCGGAATCTGGCCGATCAGAGCGAGCACAGGCGCATTCATGGAAAACGCCGTCAGCAGAGCGGCGCCGGTATTGAGCAGGCCGGGCCCGGGCACCACCGCATAGGCCTGCGGCTTGCCGGTTGCGAGCGCGGCCCCGAGCGCCATGTAAGCGGCGCCCTGCTCATGCCGCGTGTGGATCGTCCGCAAATCCTCCTGCGCCTTGAAAAACGCGTCGAAGAGGTGATCGTTATGGACCCCAGGCAGGGCATAGACGGTATCAAACCCGTGCGCGCGCAGGGCGGCAACGGTGGCCTCGGCGGTGGTCATATGCCTCATGGGCCTGTCTTAGCGCACGCTGCGGACAAGAGGGAGTTGCGTCGCGAGGTTCGCAGCGACGTTGTAGACTGCAATCGACGTGCGGAGTGTCCCCCATGCCTATCCCCGAATATACTGTTCCCGCGGCGTTTCAGCCGAAGGTCGAGGATTACCCGTACGCCCTGGATAGCGCGCTTGCGTCAGTCGTGGCGCTGCGGGCCAAGATTCCCGGCGATGCGTTCACCGCTGAAATACTCGGCACCGAACGGGCGGGACACGGTGTCTTCATCGACGACGGCCTGATCCTGACCATCGGTTATCTGATTACGGAAGCCGAAGAAATTTGGCTCACTTTGCATGACGGGCGAACCGCGCCGGGATTCGTGCTTGCCTTCGACAACGAGACGGGGTTCGGCCTTGTGCAGGCCCTGGCGAAGGTCGACGTCCCCTCGCTCCCGCTCGGCTCCTCGGCCGACGTGGACCTTGGCGAGCGGGTCGTGGTTGGCGGGGCAGGGCGGGAACAGTCGGTCGCGGCACGGATCGTCGCGAAGCAGGAATTCGCCGGCTATTGGGAATATCTGCTCGACGAGGCGCTGTTTACGGCTCCCGCGCATCCGCACTGGGGCGGGACAGCGCTGATTGGACCGGGCGGCGAGCTTCTCGGCATCGGCTCGCTCCAGCTCGAGGCGGCGCGGGGCGGCAACCTGAACATGATCGTTCCGATCGACCTCCTGAAACCCATCCTGGACGACTTGCGCAAGTCTGGCCGCGCGAACCGCCCGGCGCGGCCGTGGCTTGGCTTCTATGCCAGCGAGATGGAGGAGCGGATTGTGATCGTAGGGGTCGCCGCCGGCGCGCCGGCGAGCCGCGCGGGGCTGCAGCCCGGGGACATCGTTGTGGCGGTGCGCGGACAGGAGGTTCGGACCTTGGCCTCGCTGTGGCGGGCCATCCGGGAACTCGGGGCGGCCGGGGTGGAGGTGCCGCTGACCCTGTTTCGTGGGGGCGATATGTTCGACGTGAGCGTCAGATCCGGAGACCGGGCGAGTTTCTTGAAGCGACCGCGTATCCATTAAGCATAGCTATTGAGAAGCTTGGCATCTCGTGCTTGCGTCCTGAGCCTCTCCTGGGGCATGTGTCGGACAAGCGAAGGGGATGCTGCGGAAGTCTCGGACAGACGCAATGGTGATCGGACCTAGAAATCGGGGCCAGGCGCTGGCGGCGATCGCATTTGCCTGGATCCTCTTCCATTCCCCGTATCTGCAGGCGCAAAGCGCAGCCGAGGCGGGGACAAATCCGTTTGCAACGCTGCCGGGTACGTGGTCGGGGGCTGGCACGATCATGATGGCCAACGGAACCAGCGAACGAATCCGTTGCCGCGCCGCCTATTCTGTTACAGCCGGCGGACGAAAGCTTGTGCAGGATCTTCGCTGCGCCAGCGACAGCTACAAGTTCGAGCTCAGGACCAATGTCGACCTTGACGGCGGCGTGCTGTCCGGAGTGTGGTCGGAAACGATCCGCAATGCCGCCGGCAATGTCTCGGGACGCGCCAGCGGCAGCCTGATTCAAGCCCGTGTTGAGGGTGCCGCCTTCAACGCCAATCTCGCGGTGACCACCCGTGGCGATCGGCAAAGCGTCGTGATCCGGCCGATCGGCAGCGAATTCACCGAAGTCTCGATCACCCTGAGAAAAGGTTAGTCCGCCTGCGGGCCAGTCTGGCCTGGAGGCCGCGCAGCAGCATGACTGTCGCGGGCAGGATCAGAAGATCGCCTATCAGCGCTGCAACCAGCGTGAACGCGCTGAGCCAGCCGAACAGCCGCAACGACGGCAAGTCGGAAAAGACCGTCACCGCGAGACCGCAGGCGAGCACGAGCGAGGTCAGGATCAGTGCCGGGCCGACGAGAACCGTGGCACGCTTGATTCCGATGGCCGGATCCTGGCCGGGATGATGTTCGAGACGCAGCCGGTTCAGGTAGTGGATCGTCGCATCGAGGCCGAGTCCGAAGGCGACCGTGAGCGCCACGATGCTGGCGAATTGGAGGCCTTCGTTGAAGGCCCACAAGACGGCGCCGGAAATCACGATCGGAAACAGTCCCGGCAGGATGCTCACCAGCATGACGGTCAGCGAGCGGAACGCAATGCCGATCAGGGCGGCGACAAAGAGCATTTCGATCGTGAGCCCTTGGTTCAACTGCCCGATCATGCTTGCGCTGTTGCGCGCCGCAATGGCGGAGAGACCGGTGACCGAAATCGCGTAGTTCGGATTCTGTGCGCGGACCGGAGCCAGCGCCTTTTCCAGCGCCTCGATGACCGGCAGGAGTTCGCTGGCATCCTTGTCGGGAATCCGCCCGGTCACCACCACCGCGTCATTCTCCTTTGAAATGAAGCGCCGCGTCAGGTGCTCGGGCAGAAGATCGACATATTGTTTCAAGGTCGCGATATCGGTGATGCCGGCTTTTTCCGCGAGCCATCGGCGCAGCGTCTCGATCGACCAGACATTGCCGACGCCGGCCTGCCGCTCCACGGTCGCATGGACGTCGGCAATCACCTTGAGGGAGGCCGAAGAATAGAGATCGTCCGATTTCGGCAACTCGACCAGGACATGAATCGGATTGGCCCCGGTCAGCTTGGCGTCGAGCCGCCCTGACGCGGCGACCGCCTGCTCGCGGTCGGGAACCTGGTCGGCCAGGCGGTATCGAGGTTCGAGGTTCGTGTAGAGGATCGCGAGTCCCCCGACCACGAGGACGCTCAACAGACTGAACAGACCGGACCGTTTGATGCTGTGATCGGCGATCCAGCCGCAGAAGGCGCGCAGCGCGTCGACCGCGCGATCGGCCCCTTTGCTCGTCGTGGCGAGCTTGGTCTCTCCCCGCAGCAGGAACACGCCGAACAAGGGAACGAGCGCCACAACCGCGAGGAACGCAATCACGCAGGAGATCGCGCCGGCGGCGCCGAAGGTGCGGATCAGGTGAGAGTCCGAGAACAGGAGGGCGACGAAAGACAGCGCCGCGGTGGCGTCGGTCACGACGACGGCCGGCCCCACGATCAGCGTCGCGTTCCGCAACGCCTCGACGCGGCCTTCGCCGGCCAGCATCCGGTCGCGTGCCGCGAAGGTGATCTGCATCGAATCCGAAAAGCCCATCACCATGATCAGCGGCGTCATCACGTTGAGGAACATGTTGAGGCGGAAGTCGAGCCAGCCGAGCAGGCCGAGCGACCACAGGATCGCGATCAGCGGCGGCGCGGCAGCCATCACCATGAACGACACGCGGCGGAAGAAGACGATCGCGATCAGACAGCCCGCGACAAAGCCGATCACGTTGTAGATCAGCCGGTCACGCTCCACCGCATTGCGGATTTCGAGCTGCATCACCGGCGCGCCGGACAGCTGCGCACGCAGCGGCAGCCCGGCGAGAGTCTCATCCACGGTTTTTTGGATTTCGGCGACGACCGCACGCAGGCCCTTGCTGGCCGCGACCTCCTGGTCGAGAGAGAGGACCACCAGCGCCAGCTCGCCGTCTTCCGACAAGAGCTTGCCGCGGATGATCTCGTTCTCTTTGACGCGTTCGATCAGATCCTCATAGGCTTTGCCCTCCGGAAGATCGGAAGGAAACAGTGGCCCGGGGATCATCCCGCCCTGCGGCGGCGTGCGCGCCGAGAACAATGATACGATCCCGGTCGTCCCATCGACGAGTTGAAGATCGGTCACGAGGTCGCGCAGCTTCTCGAGCGAAGCTCGCTCCAGCAGCGCCTTGCCTTCCACCACGACGAGCACGTCGAACTCGCTTGAAGGGAAGCGCTTCGAGAGTTCCTCGTATTGACGGAACTCGGCCGTATCGGACCGAAACAACTGGCTCAGGGAATCATCGACCTTGATCCGCGCGATGCCGAAACCGGCCGCAATCGACAGGACCAGGGCGAGCAGGGCGGCGAGCACCGGAAAGGCGATCGGAAACAGGCCGATCCTCTCGACGCCGAGCGCAAGTTGCCCCTTGGGGTTTGATCCCGCCTCCGCCGCTGACGTCTGCTCTGTCGACACGAATCCACACTCCGGGTGCCCATTAGGGCTGCACCGATTTGGCTCCGATGTGAAGCGGAAAACGCCCCAAGTCGCCTCCGGCCACGGCTCATCGCCTTGTCGCCGTGTTCAGCACCACAAAGGCGGCGATTCCGGGCGCTGGACCCTGGCTTGGCTCGGCTTGACAAGAACACGAGCCCCATGCGCTTGTCCGCGCGGTTTCCGCCGCCCATTTCAGCAGCCTCCGCGAGGTCAGAGCCCCATGCACCGTTACCGCACTCATTCCTGCGGCGACCTGCGCGAAGGCGACATCGGCGCGCGCGTGCGCCTGTCCGGCTGGTGCCATCGGGTTCGCGACCATGGCGGGCTGCTCTTCATCGACCTGCGCGACCATTATGGGGTCACGCAGCTTGTCGCCGACCCGGACAGTCCCGCCTTCAAGGAAGCCGAGCGGCTTCGCTCGGAATGGGTGGTGCGGGTCGACGGCGAAGTGCGGCATCGGCCCGCGGGGACCGAAAATCCCGATCTGCCGACCGGGCAGGTCGAGGTCTTTTTGACCGAGATTGAGGTCCTCTCGGCGGCGGCAGAACTGCCGATGCCGGTGTTCGGGGATCAGGAGTACCCGGAGGACATCCGGCTCAAGTACCGGTTTCTCGATTTGCGGCGCGCGCGCCTGCACCAGAACGTCATCAAGCGCGGCTTGATCATCGACTCGATCCGCCGCCGGATGAAGGAGCAGGGCTTTTTCGAATTCCAGACGCCGATCCTCACCGCGTCCTCGCCGGAGGGCGCGCGCGACTTCCTCGTCCCCTCGCGGCTGCACCCGGGCAAGTTCTACGCGCTGCCGCAGGCGCCCCAGCAGTTCAAGCAGCTGATCATGATCGCCGGCTTCGACCGCTATTTCCAGATCGCGCCCTGTTTCCGCGACGAGGACGCGCGCGCCGACCGCTCGCCCGGCGAGTTCTATCAGCTCGACCTCGAAATGAGCTTCGTCACACAGGAGGATGTCTTCGCCGCGGTCGAGCCGGTGATGCGGGGTGTGTTCGAAGAGTTCGCGGACGGCAAACCGGTCACGCCGAAATTCCCGCGTATCGCCTTTGCCGAGGCCATGCTCAAATACGGTTCGGACAAGCCGGACCTGCGCAATCCCATCGTCATCGCCGACGTGACCGAAGAGTTCGCTGCCGAGAGCGTGACGTTCAACGCCTTCAAGAACGTGATCAAAGGCGGCGGCGTCGTGCGCGCGATCCCGGCCCCCGGGGCAGCCGCACAGCCGCGATCGTTCTTCGACAAACTGAACGAGTGGGCGCGCGCCGACATGAGCGCGCCGGGGCTCGGCTATATTGTTTTAGAAGGCGATGGCGGCAAGGGTCCGATCGCCAAATTCGTGCCGGCCGACATCCAAGCCAGGATGATCAAGAAAGCGGGCGTGAAGGCGGGCGATGCCTTGTTCTTTTCGGCCGGCAAGCCGGATGCGGCGGCGAAGCTCGCCGGTGCGGCGCGCACGCGCATCGGCGACGAGCTCGGGCTCATCGCGAAGGATCGCTTCGAGTTCTGCTGGATCGTCGATTTTCCGATGTTCGAGTGGAACGAGGAGGAGAAGAAGGTCGATTTTTCGCACAACCCGTTCTCGATGCCGAATTATCCCATCGACGATTTCCTCGCGCTCGATCCGGCCGCGCAGGAGACCATACTCGCCATCAAGGCCTTCCAATACGACATCGTCTGCAACGGCATCGAGCTGTCCTCGGGTGCGATCCGCAATCACCGACCGGACGTGATGCGCAAGGCATTCGGCATCGCCGGCTATCCGGAAGACGTCCTCGAGAAGAAATTCGGCGGAATGCTGCGCGCGCTGCAATACGGCGCGCCTCC
This sequence comes from Xanthobacteraceae bacterium, assembly GCA_022844485.1. Classification (GTDB taxonomy): domain Bacteria; phylum Pseudomonadota; class Alphaproteobacteria; order Rhizobiales; family Xanthobacteraceae; genus JALHLQ01. The sequence continues at coordinate 14,389 of JALHLQ010000030.1, read as the reverse complement.
GCATGGCGGCATCGCGCCCGGCATCGACCGCATCGTCATGCTCCTATGTGGCGAGGAGAACCTGCGCGAGGTGGTGCTCTTCCCGATGAACCAGAAGGCCGAAGACCTGCTGATGGGCGCGCCGTCGGAGGTCACGCCGAAGCAATTGCGCGAGCTGCACATCCGCCTGAACCTGCCGCAAGGCTAGCGCGTGATCGCGAAAAGTGGATGCCTGTTTTCGCAAAGATGACGCGCAAACAAGTCAGCAGGCTTGTGATCTAACCAAGAACAATCCTGCTTAGATGGCGGCCTGCGCGCGCTCGGCGCGCCGCACGATGCGCGGTCCCACGACTTACGCTTGCGGCGCTTTCCGGTCATAGTTCGTGGCAAGACAAAAGGATCAGGGGGAGGCGGAATGCCATCGTCCATGTCGTCGCTGACCGAAGACCTGCGCGCCGACGCGCTCGTCTATCACCGGACGCCGAAGCCGGGGAAACTCGAGATCCAGCCGACGAAGCCCCTGGGAAACCAGCGCGACCTCGCGCTGGCCTATTCCCCGGGCGTCGCCGCCGCCTGCGAAGCGATCGCCGCCGATCCGGGCGCGGCCGCGGAACTGACAACGCGGCAAAACCTCGTTGCCGTCGTCTCTAACGGCACCGCGGTGCTCGGGCTCGGCGATATCGGACCGCTTGCAGCCAAGCCGGTGATGGAAGGCAAGGCCGTGCTGTTCAAGAAATTCGCCGGCATTGACGTCTTCGACATCGAGATCGACGCGCATGAGGTTTCGCGCATCGTGGATGTCGTAGCTGCGCTCGAGCCGACCTTCGGCGGGATCAATCTCGAGGACATCAAGGCGCCCGAGTGCTTCGAGGTTGAATCGCAGCTCAAGGCGCGCATGAAGATTCCGGTCTTCCACGACGACCAGCACGGTACCGCGATCATCGTCGCTGCCGCCGTGCGCAACGCCTTGGCCCTGAACGGCAAGAAGCTCGAGAGCGTGAAGCTCGTCGCCTCCGGGGCGGGCGCGGCGGCGATTGCCTGCCTCAACCTGCTCGTGACCATGGGATTGAAGCGCGAGAACATCTGGGTCACGGACCTCGAAGGCGTCGTCTATGCGGGCCGGCAGAAACTGATGGACCACTGGAAGGCGGTTTATGCGCAGAAGACGGACAAGCGAACCCTCGCCGAGATCGTCGACGGAGCCGATATCTTTCTGGGGCTCTCGGCGGCCGGTGTGCTCAAGCCCGACATGGTCGCGCGGATGGCGGACACGCCGCTGATCATGGCCCTCGCCAATCCCGTGCCTGAGATCATGCCCGAGGAAGCGCTTGCCGTGCGACCGGACGCGATGATCTGCACCGGTCGCTCCGACTATCCGAACCAGGTGAACAACGTCCTCTGTTTTCCCTACATCTTTCGTGGCGCCCTCGATGTGGGGGCGACCACCATCAACGAGGCGATGAAGACGGCCGCGGTCGAGGCGATCGCAGCCTTGGCGCGTGAGGCGCCTTCGGATGTGGCGGCCCGCGCCTATGGCGGCCAGGCGCCAACTTTCGGCAAAGGCTCGCTGATCCCGAATCCCTTCGACCCGCGCCTGATTCAGCGCATTGCGCCGGCGGTGGCGAGGGCGGCGATCGAGTCCGGCGTCGCGGCCCGGCCGATCGCTGATTTCGACCAGTACAACGAGCGGCTGAACCGTTTCGTCTTCCGCTCGGGGCTGATCATGAAGCCGGTATTCGCCAAGGCGAAAGCGGCGCCGAAACGCGTCATCTATGCCGAGGGCGAGGACGAGCGCGTGTTGCGGGCGACGCAGGTCGTGGTCGAAGAGGGTCTGGCGCAGCCGATCCTGGTCGGCAGGCCGGCCGTGGTCGATGCGCGCCTCGAACGCTTCGGTCTCTCGGTGCGGCGCGGCCATGATTTTGAACTGGTCAATCCCGAAGATGATCCCCGCTATCGCGCCTATGTCGACACCTATATCGACGTTGCCGGCCGTCGCGGCGTAACGCCCGACGCGGCTCGCACAATCGTGCGGACCAACGCCACGGTCATCGCGGCGCTCGCGCTCCGCCGCGGGGAGGTCGACGCCATGATCTGCGGCCTGGAAGGCCGTTTCATGCGCCACCTGAGTTACGTCCGCGATGTGATCGGGCTTCGGCCGGGCGTCAAGAACTTCGCGGCGCTCTCGCTGGTCATCACCGCCAAAGGAGCGTTCTTCATAGCGGATACCCAGGTGATGCCCGATCCCAGCGCGGCGGAAATCGCCGAGATGGCCGTGCTTGCCGCCGCGCATGTGCGGCGCTTCGGGCTTGAGCCGAAGGTAGCGCTGCTCTCGCATTCCGACTTCGGCAGCCATGAGTCGGCTTCGGCGCAGAAGATGCGGGACGCTTTGGCGCGCCTGGTCGGCGAACATCCCGGTCTGGAGGTGGATGGCGAGATGCAGGGCGACACGGCGCTGTGGCCTGACCTGCGCGCCCGCATCTACCCGCACTCGCGGCTGAAAGGCGAGGCAAACGTGCTGATCATGCCGAACCTGGACGCAGCGAATATCGGCTTCCAACTCGCCAAGGCGCTGGCCGACGCGCTTCCGGTCGGACCGATTCTCATCGGCGCCGCCCGCCCCGCGCACATTCTGACCACCGGTGTGACCGCGCGCGGCGTCGTCAACATGACGGCGGTCGCGGTCGTCGAGGCGCAGGAGGTGCAACAAAGCGCGATCTGACGGGCGCTTCCTTGCCGTCGAAGAATCCTCACGCGCCCAGCGCGCCTGGTGACGGTTTCTTTACAGAATCCCCTTGATCATGACTTTCGTTTTGCTTATGTGGGACCAGCCGCTGTGATCAGTCCTAGCGTTGGACCGGTTGCGGCGGTTTCGTTTTATACGTCGTGGAGCCGGCTCGCCGGCCACCTGGCTTCGATCTCTGGTTGTTGGAGGACGGCTATGCGCCAGAACGCCCTCTTTCAATCGGGGACGGGCTTGGGAACCCCAGGTACCGCCCGAAAGGAAGATTTCGCGATCGCTTCCCCTGCTTCAGTGCAAACGGAAGAGCGGAACGATCATTTCGTGGTGAGGCACGGGGTGCGGTGCGCCGGAGCGCATCTCATCATCGACCTTTACGACGCCGAGCGGCTCGACGACCTCGATCACATCGAGGCGACGCTGCGCCGCTGCGTAGATGAAGCGGGCGCGACGCTCCTGCACATCCATCTGCATCACTTCGAGCCGAACGGCGGCGTGTCCGGCGTGGCGGTGCTGGCGGAGAGCCACATCTCCATCCACTCCTGGCCGGAGAACGGCTACGCCGCGCTCGATGTATTCATGTGCGGGAACGCAGAACCGGACAAATGCGTGCCGGTGCTCCGCGACGCCTTCAAGCCGTCGAAGATCGCGGTGAGCGAACTTCTGCGCGGGCAGGGCGCGTAAACGGATTCCCCTGAAGGGTGCGGCCGGGCGCGAGCCCGGCCTTTCTGCTGATAGGACCTGCGGGGCAGGGCCTTGTGCCGCACAGCCGTGTCCAGTAACAGCGGGCCGCACAGGGGCCGCGGGACACCGTCTGCTGGTTCTCTGGAGGACGGCAATGGCCGAGAAACGCTGGATTGCGGAAACGCTGTTCGAGGAGTTCGGCTTCCGCATGGAGTTTCATGCCGAGCGCGTTCTCTACGAGATGCACACCGAACACCAGGACCTCGTGCTGTTCGAGAACAAGCATTTCGGCAAGATGCTGATGCTCGACGGCGCGACGCAGGTGACCACGCGCGACGAGTTCATCTATCACGAGATGATGACGCATGTGCCGCTGTTCGCCCACGGAAGCGCCCGCGACGCGCTGATCATCGGCGGCGGCGACTGCGGCATTGCCGAAGAGGTGCTCAAGCACAAGGCCATCGAGCGGCTGGTGCAGGTCGAGATCGATGCGTCCGTGATCGAATTCTCCAAGGAGCATTTCCCGGAATTCACCGGTCCTGTGTTTGTCGATCCGCGGTTCGAGTCCGTCATCGCCGACGGAATGAAATACGTCGCCGAGACGGACCGGCGCTTCGACGTCGTCATCGTCGATTCGACCGATCCGCAAGGCCCGGGTGCGGTGCTGTTCACGCGCGAGTTCTATGCCGGCTGCAAGCGGGTGCTAAAGCCCGGAGGCGTCATGGTGACGCAAAACGGCGTTCCGTTCTTTCAGCCCGACGAGCTTGTGGGCAGCGTGCGCCATTTCCACGCATTGTTCGCCGATGCGGCCTGCTACGTCGCCGCCATCCCGACCTATATTGGCGGACACATGGCGATGGGCTGGGCGGCGGACGATCCGGCGCTGCGGCAGCACCCCGCAGAAGCGATTGCGCAGCGCTATCGGGCCGCGGGCGGTTTTGCGACGAGGTACTGGACGCCCGAGGTTCACCGAGCCGCTTTCGCCTTGCCACGCTTCATCGCCGAGCGGGTCGAAGCAGCAAAGCGTTAACCGAAGCGCTCCGGCAAAGCGCTCCAAGCTCACCTCAAAAAGATGCGGCCCGTTTCGCAAGGCTCACGTCTTTGTCCGAGACGCTGGTTGCGGGGTATGGGAATTAAGCTCGTCTTAAGTAAAATCGGAGAGGTTGACGAGCATTTCGAAGAGGTTTTCTCGTGCTGCGTTTGTTTCCCCGGCGCTGGCGGGATCTCATCGCGGTCGCCGTCGGCCTCGTGCTTGCGACGCTGCCGCTGCTCATCGTCCACCTCGGCTTGACCCAATACATCGAACGGGAAGGGCGGGCCGAGGTTCAAGCAAACGCCAAGAAGGCCATCGCTCGCGCCGAATGGCGAATAGATCAGGCACTGACGGGCATCAGCGCCCTGGCGAGCACGGCCGTCCAGTCCTGTTCCGAGGTTGATCTCGGCGAACTTCGCCGCGCCGTGATGGCGATCACCCCCGTCAAGGAACTCGTGATCGTCGGTCCTGATGGAACGGGACGGTGCGCGCATCTCGGACTCGCCGGTCAATCCTGGGTTCTTTCACGGGAAATTCCGACAAGGAGCGATCCGAACGTGCTGCTCGGGGTGGTACGGCTCCATGAAAAAGAGCAGCGCGGATTGCGGATACGCTGGCAACGGCCGTCGGAGCCGCTCAGCCTCGCAGCCGTCATCCCCTCCGACATGTTCTTACCGGACGTCGACATGCGCGAGGGCCAGGACGACGCCGGCATTCGCATCATCATGAGCGAGGGCACCCTGGTTGTCGGCAGCGGGCCGGCCGGGCAGGAGTCGAGTTCCGAAAGCGCGAGGCTGTACGGTCGAACTGAATCGGAGCGCTATCCGCTTGTAGCGATTTCCTCCATCTCGCGATCGCGCCTTCTCGACCAGCACGGCGAACTGAGAACCTGGGCCACGGTCGGCAGTCTTGCCTTCTCGGTTCTGATCGTCGTTTTCATGCTCTTCGCGCCGTGGCGCAATCGCGCCAATCCGGTAAATGAAATCGTGCGCGGGATCGAAGCCAAAGAGTTCGTCCCGTTTTTCCAGCCGATCATCGATCTTCACACCGGGCGTTTTGTCGGGGCCGAGATCCTCGTACGCTGGCGAAAGCCGGACGGCACGCTGGTGTCTCCGGCCATGTTCATCCCGCTCGCCGAATCCAGCGGGCTGATCATCGAACTGACCCAGGCGTTGATGTGCGCTGTCCGCGACCAGGCCGGCGCCGCCATCGGACGCCGCCCGACATTCAAGGTCGGCTTCAACATGGCGGCCGTTCACTTCAAAGACGATCGGATCGTGCACGACGTGAAGAAGATTTTCGCCGACTCTCCGATCCGCTTTTCGCAAATCTTGATCGAGGTGACCGAGCGCCAGCCCATCGAAAGCCTCACCTCCGCCCGGCGGGTGATCGCCTCGCTGCAGGCGCTTGGATGCAAGGTGGCAATCGACGATGTCGGTTCAGGACACGCGGGCCTGTCTTATATTCTCAAGCTCGGTGTGGACACGATCAAGATCGACAAGATGTTCATCGACGCGATCGGAAATGAGCGCTACTCGACCGCGATCATCGACACGCTCGTCGAACTCAGCCGCAACATGCGTCTCGAGATCGTGGCGGAGGGCGTCGAGAGCTTCGAGCAGGTGCAGTTTCTGCGCGATCACGGAGTCCGCATGGCGCAGGGCTTCGTCTTTGCACCGCCGCTTCCGGCCAAGTCGTTTCTCGATCTTCTCGAGGCCGTCGATCCGCGCACGCAAGCAACCGACGACAGAGAGATTATGGAGGCTGCCGCCGCGCGGTCGCCCGCGCCGCAAGCCGTCGCGGCGGCGTGACCCCCTGCAAGCGTCTATACGGTCAGCGTGCCGGCCCGCGCGGCCGCAAAACGTTCTCCGACCTTGGCCCAGTTGACGACGTTCCACCAAGTCGACAGATAGTCGGCGCGACGGTTCTGGTATTTCAGGTAGTAGGCGTGTTCCCACACGTCGTTGCCCATCAGCACCATCCTGCCGTCCATCAGCGGGCTGTCCTGATTGGGCCGGGTCTCGATGCCGAGCTTGCCGTCGCGCGTCACCGTGACGAAAACCCAGCCCGAGCCGAACACGCGCAAACCGGCCGCGTTGAAATCGGTCTTCAGCTTATCCAGCCCGCCGAGATCACGATCGATGGCGGCGGCGACATCGCCGCTCGGAGCGCCGCCATTCGCGCCCATGATCTGCCAGAACATCGTGTGGTTGGCATGGCCGCCCATATTGTTGCGGACAGCGGTGCGGATCGCCTCTGGCACGTCGCCGAGTTTGCCGAGGAGCTGATGCGGCGGGGTTTGCGCAATCTGCGGGTTGTCTTTCGCAAGATTGTTCAGGTTGGTGATGAACGCATTGTGGTGGCGCCCATGGTGGATTTCCATGGTCATGGCATCGATGTGCGGCTCGAGTGAATTCGGCGCGTAGCCGAGCGCCGGCAGGGCAAACGGGCCACCGGCCGGAGGCGTGGCTGATTGCCCTTGAGCAACCGATAGGCGCGGCGCAAGCGCGGCGGCGGCAACGAGCGTTCCGGCGGCGACGAAACGGCGGCGATTCACGGAAGGCATGGCATTTCTCTCCCTTTGGACGGCGCTGACGGCAAGAGCAGCGTAACCAGAGCACATTTTCATGATTTATAAACCTTGAACGAGGTTTGTCGGGGCGACAAGCCCCGCAGTGTCGCCCCCGATCGCAGGCATAAGCTTCTTTAGATGCGTGTAATCGTTTGAAAAACCGCCGACTCTCTCCTACATTCCTTAAGGGTGGATACACAGGAGAAGGAACCATGATTCGCACCATTGCGGCTGCGGCGGCCCTTTTGGCGGCTGCGGTGACACTGCCGCCGACGGTTGCATCGGCGCAGGATGGCGCGCTCGGCGGCGCCATCATCGGGGGCACCGCAGGCGCCATCATCGGCGGCGCTGCCACCGGCCGGGCCGGTGGAGCTGCAGCCGGTGCTGTCATTGGCGGCGCCACGGGCGCCGTCATCGGTTCGCAGTATGACCGTCCCCGCGGCGGCTATTTCTGGTCGAACAATCGCTGCCTGTACCAGTATCCGAACGGGCAGGTGGTCAGGGTCGAGCGCCGCTACTGCTACTGAGCAGCTGCGCTTGCATTGGCTCGATGGAAACGCTCCCCCTTGGGAGCGTTTCTCGTTTAGACCGGGCCGTTCGCAAAACACGGCCCGGAACGATCGTCACGCCGCTGCGGTTATGCCCTCGACCGGATTTCGGCAAAGCCGGAGGAGCAGATCATGACGCTATTCTCGACCCCGGCTCGCGCTGTGCTCGCGCTCGGCGCCGTGCTGCTCGCCAGCGTGAGCGCCACGACCGGGGCGCGCGCCGAAGGCGCCTGGTGTATTTATGAAGACTGGAGCCTGATCAATTGCGGGTTCTACACGCAGCGGCAATGTCTCGCCTCGGCGAGCGGCGCCGGCGGCATCTGCGTGCCCAATCCGCGCTTCGCCGGCGGGCGCCCTTACGCCTATGGCCCGGAGGTCATCGAACGCCCCATTCGCGAGACAAAGCCGCGGCGCGCACGATCGGAGCGCCGAAACTGAAAGCGCCCGGCAGAAACCCCCTGACGCGGCGTCAGTTCAAAAGCAGCGGCAACAGGATCGGCGTCAGCAAGGCCGTCAACAGGCCATTCAGCCCCAGCGCGATGCCGGCAAAGGTGCCCGCGAGCGGATGCACCTGGAATGCTCTTGCCGTGCCGATGCCGTGCGCGGCCAATCCGGCGGCGAATCCCCGGGCGGCGTAGTTGGTCAGCCCAAGCGCGTTCATCAGGGGCGTCACGACGATCGCGCCCGTGATTCCCGTGGTGATGACGAGAACGGCGGTCAGCGCCGGTTCAGCGCCGACTTGCTCGGCGATGCCCATGGCGATGGCGGCCGTCGCAGACTTCGGTGCGAGCGCCCGTGTCGCCGCTACATCGAGCCCGAAGAGCTGCGCCAGCCAGACCACCGAGGCGATGGCGGTCATCGAGCCGACGAATAGCGCGGCCAGCATCGGAAACAGCGAGCGCCTCACCTGCGGCAGATAGCGAAAAAGCGGCACGGCCAGCGCGACCGTCGCCGGCCCGAGCAGGAAGTGCACAAATTGCGCGCCGGCAAAGTAAGCCGGGAAGGGCGTGCCGGAGGCGATCAGCATGACGGAGACGAGGGCGACCGCGATCAGCACGGGATTGGCCAGCGGATGACGGCCGAGCAGCTCGGAAACCGCATCGGCGGCGAGATAGGCGACGAGCGTCGCGGTCAGCCAGAGCAGCGGGTTCCCGGACAGATAGACCCAGAGATCGACGAAGCGGATCACTGCGCGGCCTCCTCGCCGTCCTCGCTGGATTCCGCGCCCGTCAAGCGGGCGAGCGCCGCGAAAACGAGCGCGGTCACCGTCAAGGCGATCACGGTGGAGAGAACGACGACCAGGAGCAGGCGTATGCCGTGACGGGCGAGCATATCGAGATGCTGAACAACGCCGACGCCGGCCGGCACGAACAGCAGCGACAGATGCTTGAGCATGCCGTCGGCCGTGTCAGCCAACGCGGGCGGGAGTGGCGCTCGCATCAGCATCAGGCCAAACAGCAGCACCATGCCCATGACGGGACCGGGAAGCGGCAGACCCGCCACGCGGACAAATGCCTCGCCCGCGAGCTGGCAGAGAAGAAGCGACGTGACGGCCGAGAGCATGACGACTCATCAATCCTGCCGGCAGCCTAACGCGGGATCACTGCGAAGAGGATACCGGCTTTCGGAAAGATCACGCGCCAAGCAGAAGTGTCAGGAGCGCGGCGCCGGGAAGCGACGGTGATCGGCAAACAACCATTTCGAGCACGGTTTAGCTGCCCGGCCGGCTTGCCTGCCATGCGGAACTATCGGCCTGCCGGGCAGTTAGGTCTCACGACGCGAGGCAAATGACGCAAGGCAACACGGAGGCTTCTGATGACCGATTACCGCGATCCCAACCGGCGGATTGACCCCGACCGGCCTACTTATACCGATAATTCCCGCACGACTCTTTCTGACCGCACAACCTCGAGCGGAACGCCCTGGGGCTGGATTCTGGGCGCCGTCGCTCTTCTCCTGCTTCTGGCCGCGCTGTTTGGCTGGGGCTGGGACGGAACCCGAACGGCCACCACGCCATCCGCGACTTCACCCTCCACCACGACCGGGCAGAGCACGACAACCCCGCGTCCAACCACGCCTGGCTCGTCAGGCGGCGCGACGACGTCGCCGGGAGCCACGCCTCCTGCCGGCACGACCGGCGGCGCAACGACTTCGCCGGGAGCGACCCCGCCGGCCGGAACACGATAACTGTTCCGCGAACCCGCACAGTGAAAGCCCCGGTCATAGCCGGGGCTTTTTGCATCAAACCGCGCAAGTCGTGCCTCACAAGCTCAGGCCGTCGAACGGCGTCAGCGCCAGGCTGTCGAGTTCGATGTGATCCAGGCATCGCACGTTCACCGCGACCATCTCAGCCCCGTCCGGCAGCCTGCCGCGCGCGTAGGACTCCACCCCGCATACCGGGCAGAACAGGTGGTGGATGACATGGCGGTTGAACTGATAGTCGACGAGTTCGTCCTCCTCGCCGGCGCGCAAGGCAAAGTTCTCCGGCTTCACAAACGTCAGGAGCAAACCGCGTTTCGTGCAGATCGAGCAATTGCACGCGAGAATCTGACTCAAATCGGCAGTGACCTCGAAACGGACCCGCCCGCAATGGCACCCGCCGGTCAGGGTCTTGACGTCAACCATCCCGTTCTCCTCCAACGCTAGCCCCATAGCATAGCCTTAAACCATTCGAAGTCCGCCACGGCACAAGCAGGCCGGGTTCGGTTGTGCGCGGGAACCTCTCGGGAACCCGGCGCGTTGGGTTCCCGCAAGCGGGCGGGCTGATTGCAAAGAGAGTGCCGTGTCTGCGATCTTCACCGGGCCCATCGTGTCGGATCGAATGCGCGCCAACTGGAGAGTCGCCAGGGCGTTCCTGTTGGGCGCGGCCTTCACGGCATTCGGTTTCGTGAGTTTCATCGCCTTCACGCAAAGCGAGCGGTCGCGGACCGGCACGGCGATACGGTCCGCCGCGGGGCCGGAGACAAAGGGCCAAGTCTCCGAGTCCGGCGAGGCGCCGCGCAAGGAACCCAGACGCGTTTATCCTGTGAACCACCCGCCGGAGCCCGCGCCAGCGTCACCCGCGGCACCCGCAACGAATGTGACTTCCTCCTCATCCGCCGATGTCGTGCCGCTGCCCAGGCCTCGCCCCTTGGAGGCATTCCCCTCCACGACCGGTTCCGCGGCCGCTCCGCCGATCTCTGAGCCCGCTCCCCGGGTGGACGAAACGAAAAAGGCGGAACGTCCGCCATCGACTCCGGCGGAGGCGAACGACCCCGCCGGTGAGAACGCGGCCGCGACCGCGGAGGCGGCTCGCCGCAAGGCGGAACGCGAGCGCCGGGCCCAGCAAATCAGGCAGCGGGCCGAGCGGGAGCGGCAAGCGAGACGCCGGCAAGCTGTGGACGAGGCGGCATCCTCCGCGAGCCCGTTCTCCGCCAGCCCCTATGCCTATATGACGCCGGATGGACGCCCGCCCCAGCGTGACCGGAACTTCGCGCCGCCCAGCCGCCGCATCATTCCCCCTCCGCCGGGCTCATTCTCCTACTAATCAGGCGATGCTGCGGAATAGGGCCATCAGGGCCGAACCGGCGTGAACTTCTGTGCGGAGTTCCCCAAGGCCGCAATCTTGCCGTGTGAATATGTTTCGTTTCCGGATAGAATCGAACGCACATGGCATCTCCCGCGCTCTGGAATGGTGTGTTGATCGGTGTCGTCGCCGTGATTGGCGGCGCGGCGTCTTTTGCCGCCTTCCTCCAGCAAGATGCGCCCGACGCCAAAGCCGTGTGGCGGACCCCGCCTGAGCAATCCCAGCCTGTCGGCATGTCCGCGAGTCCGTCCGCACCGTCAGCCGGCGCGGCCGCTGCCGCCGCGGCTGCAGCCGCAGCGGTTGCCGCAGCAGCGCCAGTGCCGCAAAGCGCATCCTCGCCCGCACCGGCCCCGCAGGCGAAAGCGGCAATCACGCCGACGACTCAACCGGCAACGACGCCAGCGACAACGACGCCACCGACAACGACGCCACCGGCCGCGGGCACGACGGCTCGGACGGATGCGCCTCCGCGCGCGGTCGCGACGTTGCCGCCGGTGCAGCCGCTTGAAAACGCGGCCCCGGGCGAGCCGAACCGACCCGCCGCGAGCGGGGCCTCGCCCGCGCCGCGGCTCGAGCCGCGCCTGGGCGAGACGAAGACCGAATTCGACCGCCGCGTTCGCGCCGAAGCGCGCAAGGCGCGGGAGGCGCAAGCGAACCAGCCCGCACAGAACGGTGCGAGCGCGCCGGCACCGAAGAGGAAGACGAGCCAGCCGCCGCAGCGGACCGTCCGCCCGCTGCCGTTCCCGATGCGTGAATTCTTCTACTGGCGCTGAAGCGGCGCTTCTCCCGCGCCGCGATCCGCTACCCTGCCTTCGCGCCGGAGATCCGGATCACGTCGCGCCACATCATGCGCTCCTTGGCGGCACGCGCGTCGGCTTCTTCCGGGGTCGACCCGATCGCTTTCGCGCCCGCCACAAGGAAGCGCTGCTGCAAGGCTGGGTCGGCGGCGAGATCGCGCAAGGCGCGCGAGAGCTTGTCGACAATCGGCCGCGGCGTTCCGGCGGGGAACACCCAGCCGGCCCACGAGGTCACGACGAAATCGGACACCCCCGCTTCCGCCATGGTCGGCACCTTGGGCATCGTCGGCCAGCGCTCGGCGGCGGTGACGGCGAGCGCGCGCATTTTTCCGGAGTCGATGGTCGAGATGTAGGAGGCGAGATTGTCGATCGCGTAAGTCACGTCGCCCGCGAGCATTGCCGGGATCGTCTGCGCCGCGCCGCGGAAGGGCACATGCGTCGCCGGCAATCCGGTGCGCGTCGCAAACAGCTGGCCCGAAAGATGCGGCGTGGTGCCGACGCCCGGACTGCCGAAGGGAATGTTGGGGCGCGACTTTGCCCAGGCGATAAAATCCTTCAGCGTCGTCGCCGGCACGTGATCGGTGGCGACGACGAACACGTTCGGCAATTCCCAGGTGAGGGAAGCCGTGATGAAATCCTTCTCCGGATCGAACGGCATCTTGTCGTAGAGATACTGGTTGATCGCGTAGTGACCGACCGTCGCGGCCCCGATCGTGTAGCCGTCCGGCGGGCTCTGCACGAGCGCGGCCATGCCGATATTGCCGCCGGCGCCGGGGCGGTTTTCGATCACGAAGGATTGGCCGAGCTTGTCCTTGAGGCCCTCGCCGATGATGCGCGAGAGCACGTCGGTCGAGCCGCCGGCCGGGTAGGGGATGATCACCCGGACATTACGGTCCGGCCAGTTTGCGGCAGGGCCCGTCTGCGCGCGCAGGCTTGTTGCGGCAAGTGTGGCCGCTGCCGAGGCAAGCAGCGTACGGCGAGTGACGAACGGTGCGCGAATGGGCATGGCAAGCTCCCGGCTGGCGAATGGCGGAGCATAGCACCACCATTGCTGCCAGCCGGCAAGCCGCATCGACCAGCACGCGCGGGCGCGCGTGCTGCTATCCGGCCGCGTCCTTGCGGTACGCGTAGGTTGCCACAGCCGCGGTGATCGCGACCGAGGCGATGCCGACAAGGATATCGAAGCTCGCGGGCGTGCTCGTCATCATCGCCGACTCGGAGAGCACATCGACGCCTCCGAAGGCGCGGGCCAGCGCGAAAAACATCGCGACAGCCAAAATGACAAGGAAAAGCACGGCCATGGCGGCGGATGACGCCCAGCCAAGAGCGACGAGATTGCGTCGGCCGACGGTTCTCTCTGCCATCGGATCCTCCCTCGCTCGGGAAGCCCGAACGCAACCACAGGCGGACCGGACGTGCCATGAGGAAGGTCAAAGAGCGGCACAACAAACGTCAAAAACGAGGCGCACGCAAGCCCTTGCCGTCGCCGGCGGCGTTGCTAGATTCCGCGCATGGCCAAGACGATCGACACGCCGCGCCTGGAGACGCGCACGAAGGTGGAGCGGCCGCCGCTCTACAAGGTGATCCTGCTCAACGACGACTACACGCCGCGCGAATTCGTCGTGCAGGTGCTCAAAGCCGTGTTCCGCATGAATGCGGAGCACGCCATGCATGTGATGATGACGGCGCACCGGCGCGGCGCCTGCGTGATCGCGGTCTACGCACGCGACGTCGCCGAAACCAAGGCGAAGGAAGCCACCGACCTTGGCAAGCAGGGGGGCTATCCGTTGTTCTTCACCACCGAGCCGGAGCAGTAGGGGAGCCGCGGTAGCCCGGGTTGAGCGCCAGCGAAACCCGGGAACGCCCGGTCCCGGATCTCGCCTCGCTCGATCCGGGCTACAACTCAACGACAACCAGCCAACGCTTCGCCGCCCGCGGGCGCCGAAACGCCGGGGCCGCTTTCACGAATCCCTCGAAGAGGCGAGGGAGGCGGAGCGCCGAAAGGCGCGTTATCGAAACGTGGGGCCTGCGCTTGCGAGGCGCTGGCCGCGCGCTTGTGCGAAAGCGCGCTCGCCTGTCGGCGCTCCGACAGCGGCGTTTTTTTAGCCCCGGTACCGTGCTTCCTGGGACGAGGCAGATCGGCTCTTCGCCGCCCTGAGCACGGAAGCTTTCGGCTTCCGCTCGCCAGTCCCAGTCCAGCCATTGAAGGCAGAACCCCGTAATGGGCCCGGACGGTTGAGACCGGGGCCTCCCGAGTGCGAAGGACTACGTTCGCCCCTCGCCCGCAGGCGCCGCACCTTGCTCCATCGTCCGAACGTCTCCGGAAGACGCCCCTCGTGAGCAAGGCCGGCGGAGACTAGGCCGTGTTGACAGTTTTAATCCAGAGCATTGCTGCGGCGATGCTTAGCATCGACAGGTAAGCTCTGGCCGTTTTCTCGTAACGTGTAGCAATGCGACGGAACTGCTTGATGCGA
>JALHLQ010000029.1 GCA_022844485.1 Xanthobacteraceae bacterium | reverse complement strand
TTCGCTACCCATCTAGCAGCGGGTTCACAAGCGAATGTCAAATCCAAAACTCCACTAGCAATTTGAATTTGCTAGTGGTCCTTCGATTCTAACATTCGCAAAATGGCCTGCCGCAACGGAATGCGAATGTTAGAATCGGACCCCTAGCGCACCACGAGCCCAGGAGGGCGATCGATCATGGCTCGCCGAAAAGAGGCGGCGCACGGCGGTGGACACGGCTGGTTCGTCACCTTCGCCGATTTGATGGGGCTGCTTGTCGCCTTCTTCGTCATGCTCGTCGCCTTCTCGAGCCAGGACAGCGGCAAGATGGCGATCGTAGCCGGTTCGATGCGCGAGGCGTTCGGGGTGCAGATCGAGAAGCGCTTCTCCGGAATCATCGAAGTCGACGGCCTGCCGACCCGCCAACAGCTCAAGAATGTCCAGAAGGTTCAGCCGGACGAATCCTCGCCCATCACCACGCCGGAAGACAAGGAACGGGAGCGCTTCAGGGGGGCAAGGCTCGACCAGGACCGGGCCTTTGCGCTTGCGGCGGCATCCTTGCGTCAGGCGATGCAGGAGATGCCGGATCTCACCGAAATCTCCAAGCACATCATGATCGAGGAAACCCGCAACGGGCTGAACATCGAGATCGTCGACCAGGATGGACGCTCCATGTTCCCGGAAGGGGCAAAGGAGCCCTATGACCGGACCCGGCGCGTGGTCCAAAAGCTTGCCAGCAAGCTGAAAACGATGCCTTACCGGGTGGCCATAGCGGGCCACACCTCGGCCTCCCGCCAACCGCCCCGGCCGGGCTATGGTCCATGGGAACTATCCGCCGACCGGGCCAATGCGATCCGCCAGATATTGGAGGACGAAGGCATGCCGACCACGAACGTCCTGATGGTGTCCGGGCGGGCGGACACCCAGCCGCTCTTCCCCGACGACCCTTTCATTGCGGCGAACCGTCGGGTCACGATTACCCTGATGCACGAGGAACCGCCTCTCCCGGTGGGGTTTAAGCCTTAATCCCCAGACCGTCGCGAAGGCCGCCGTGCGATGTGGCTTGGGCCGAAGGTTTCGTATATAAGCGCGCGGCCTTTGCAGTGCAGCAGTCCGAATGAGTCATTCCGCAGGCGACCCCCCCTCCGGCGCCATCCCCGACGCAAACGGACGCTCGCATCCGAAAGCCGGTTTTTGGACGCTTTCAGCCGGCAGCATCGGTGTCGTCTTTGGCGATATCGGGACCAGTCCTCTTTACGCTTTTCGTGAGGCGGTCACGGCGGCATCGGGGCATGGGCCGGTCCAGCAGCACGTTGTGCTCGGCGTCCTCTCGCTTATTCTTTGGGCGCTGATCGTGATCGTCACGATCAAGTACGTGCTGATCCTGCTGCGCGCCGACAACAATGGCGAGGGCGGGACGCTGTCATTGACCGCGCTGGCCTTTCGCGCGATCGGACGGCGGAGCCCGTTCCTTCTTGCGCTCGGGATCGTGGGTGCCGCCATGTTCTACGGCGACTCGCTGATCACGCCGGCGATCTCGGTGCTGTCGGCCGTCGAAGGATTGCGGCTCGTCACGCCGGCATTTCAGGACTATGTCGTTCCGCTGACTTTGGTCATTCTTGTCGTCTTGTTCGCCGTTCAGCGGCGCGGGACATCACGCGTCGCGATATTCTTTGCGCCCGTGATGGGGGTTTGGTTCGTTGCGCTCGCGATCACCGGCGCGCTGCACGTGACCGACAGCCCGGAAGTCCTGGGCGCGCTGAACCCGCTGCATGGCATCCGCTTTCTGACCGAGCACGGGACCCTGGGCCTGATGACGCTGGGTCTCGTGTTTCTCGCCGTCACCGGCGGGGAAGCTCTCTACGCCGATTTGGGGCATTTCGGCCGCAAGCCGATCCAGGCCGCGTGGCTGTTGTTCGTGCTGCCGGCCCTGGTCATCAACTATTTCGGTCAGGGCGCGCTGGTCCTTTCAGATCCGAGCGCGATCGAGAACCCCTTCTACCGGCTGGTCCCGAGTACGTTCGTGATCCCGATGATCATCCTGGCCACGGCGGCGACGGTGATTGCCAGCCAGGCCGTCATTACCGGGGCCTACTCGCTCACGCGCCAAGCCATTCAGCTCGGCCTTTTCCCCCGCTTGACCATCCAGCATACCTCGGAGGCGCATCCGGGACAGATCTATCTGCCCGGCGTGAACACGTTTCTGCTGATCGGCGTCGTGGCCCTCGTGCTGCTGTTTGGCTCGTCCAGCCGGCTGGCGTCCGCCTACGGCGTCGCTGTCACAACCACCATGCTGGTCGATGGGCTGTTGGCTCTGGTTGTTCTGTGGAAGCTCTGGCAATGGCGTCTCGGCGCGGCGCTGCTCGTCATGACGCCGCTGATCCTTGTGGATGCGACGTTCCTCACCTCCAACCTCATGAAGCTGGTCGACGGCGCGTGGGTGCCGCTGGTCTTCGCGGCCGTCGTCGCGGCGACGATTGCCGTTTGGCGGCGTGGGACCCGCATCCTTGCGGAGAAGACGCGAAGGATCGAAGTGCCGATGGATATCCTCCTGCGCAATCTGGAGAGCAAGCCGCCGCATGCCGTGCCTGGAACCGCGATCTTCCTGACCAGCGACCCTGAGTCTGCTCCCACCGCGCTTCTGCACAATCTCAAGCACAACAAGGTGCTCCACGAACGAAACCTCGTCCTCACCATCGTGACCTCGGACATGCCGCGCGTCCCGAAGGAGGAGCGGATTCAGATCATCTACTCGTCGCCGCGGTTCACCCGGATGATCCTCCGCTTCGGTTTCATGGAAACGCCGAACGTGCCGCAGGCGCTCGCGCTGGCGCGCAAGCAGGGCTGGCCCTTCGACATCATGTCGACGTCCTTCTTCTTGTCCCGCCGTGCGCTTCGGCCTGCGGCGAAGTCGGGAATTGCTGCGTGGCTCGATCGGTTCTACATCGGGCTCGCGCGATCCGCGGCCGACGCCACCGACTTTTTCCATATTCCGACGGGGCGCGTCGTCGAGGTCGGCACGCAGGTGACGGTATGATCTTCGGCAGCGCCAGGCGGGGTGTCGGCAAGGTCCGCGACCTCACTCCGGAGGAGGTCGCGCGCGGGCTGACGGAAGGCCGCATGCTTCTCGTGGACGTGCGTGAGCGGAACGAAATCGCGGCGGAAAGCTACCCCGAGGCCGTCGAAATGCCGATGTCGCAATTCGACCCGGCGGCGCTGCCGGACCCGGAGGGACGCGAGATCGTCTTTGCCTGCCGCTCCGGGCAGCGCTCGGTGACCGCCTCGCTGATGGCGCAGGAAGCTGGGCTGCCCTATGACGCGCATCTCGCCGGCGGCATCCTGGCCTGGAAGGCGGCCGGCCTGCCGACCGAGTGAGCGGTCCCACGCCCGGAGAGCCTCATGACCCCTGCCGCGGTTTGCTGTAGAAGCCGCGCATGAATCCGGTTTTCGCCGATCTCCCGGTTTCCGTCTTCGAGGTCATGTCGCGGCTCGCCCGCGAGCACGACGCCGTCAATCTCGGCCAGGGCTTTCCTGACGATCCCGGGCCGCAGGATGTCCGAGAAAAGGCGGCCGAGGCCGTCATCCGCGGCTGGAATCAATATCCTCCCATGATGGGCCTGCCCGAGCTGCGCCAGGCGGTCTCGGCGCATTACCAGCACTGGCACGGACAGGCTTTTGACCCGGAGACGGAGGTGATGATCACCTCCGGCGCGACCGAAGCGATTGCCGGCGCGCTTCTTGCGCTGATCGAGCCCGGAGACGAGGTCGTGCTCTTTCAGCCGCTCTACGATGCCTATCTGCCGCTCGTGCAGCGGGCGGGCGGCGTGCCGCGCTTCGTGCGGCTCGAGCCGCCGCGCTGGCGTTTCAGCGAGGACGATCTTGCGCGCGCGTTCACGCCCAAGACGCGCGTCGTGCTGTTCAACAACCCGCTCAACCCGGCCGGGACCGTGTACCCGCGGGAGGATCTCGAACTTCTTGCGCGCTTCTGCGGGCGCTCCGGCGCCATCGCCGTTTGCGACGAGGTGTGGGAGCACGTCGTCTTCGACGGCAGGCGGCACAGTCCGCTGATCGGCATTCCCGGCATGCGCGAGCGCTGCGTGAAAATCGGCTCGGCGGGAAAGATCTTCTCGCTGACGGGGTGGAAAGTGGGCTTCGTATGCGCGGCGCCGGCGATCATGCGCGTCCTGGCGAAGGCGCACCAATACATCACTTTCACGACGCCGCCGAACCTGCAATCAGCGGTCGCCTATGGGCTCGGAAAGTCCGACGATTATTTCGCCACCATGCGCCGCGATTTCCAGCGCAGCCGCGACCGTTTCGCCGCGGGCCTGCGCGTGCTGGGCTTCCCGGTTCTCGAAGCCCAAGGGACGTATTTCCTCAACGTCGATCTCAAGCCGCTCGGCCTCAACGAAGACGACGAGGCGTTTTGCCGCCGTCTCGTCGCCGAACACGGCGTGGCCGCCATCCCCGTCTCCGCGTTTTACGCGACGGAAGCGGTGCGCTCCGTCGTGCGGTTCTGTTTCGCAAAACGCGATGCGACGCTCGATACGGCTCTTGACCGCCTTGCCGGCGCATTGAAGCGCGCGGCCTGAGGAAAACTCGATAGCGAGGAGGAAGAACCGTCCATGCGCCTTTTCCGCCTGATCGCAACCGCCGCGGCGATTGGCGCCATCGGCGCGGCCGCCGTCATGGCGCAAAGCGAGCGGGTGGTGAACGTCTACAATTGGTCCGACTACATCGATCCCAAGGTGATCGAGGACTTCACCCGCGAGACCGGCATCAAGGTGCGCTACGACACCTTCGACAGCAACGACATCCTCGAGACCAAACTGCTCGCCGGCCGCTCGGGCTATGACGTGGTCGTGCCGACCGGCTATTTTCTGGAGCGGCAGATCAAGGCCGGCGTCTTTCAGAAGCTCGACCGCGCGCAGCTTCCCGGCTTGAAGCATATGTGGCCGGAGATCACGCAGCGCCTGCAAGCTTACGACCCCGGCAACCAGTTTGCCGTGAACTACATGTGGGGCACGACGGGGATCGGCTACAACGTCCGCAAGGCACGCGAGATCCTCGGGCCCACTGTGTCGGTTCGGGGCTGGGACGTCATCTTCAATCCCGACATCCTCGGCAAATTCGCAAGCTGCGGCGTGCACATGCTCGACGCAGCGGACGACGTCTTTCCGGCCGCCTTGCAGCATCTGGGTCTCGACCCGAACAGCAAGACCCCGGGGGACCTTGAAAAGGCGGCGGCTCTCATCTCAAGGATCCGGCCGTTCGTGCGCAAATTCCACTCCTCCGAGTATTTGAATGCGCTCGCAGGCGGCGAAATCTGCCTGGTGCTCGGCTTCTCCGGCGACATCAAGCAAGCGCAGAAGCGCGCCGCCGAGGCCAAGAACGGCGTCGAGATCGGCTACGCGATTCCGCAGGAGGGCACGCAGCTCTGGTTCGATAATCTCGCCATCCCGAAAGACGCAAGGAACGTGCGGGAGGCGCACGAATTCATCGATTTTCTGCAGCGCCCGGATATTGCCGCGCGCAACACGAATTTCATCTCCTACGCCAACGGCAATCTGGCCAGCCAGCAGTTCATCGCGCCCGCGATTCTCAACGATCCGACCATCTATCCGCCGCCCGCGATGATGCAAAAGCTCTACACGATCTCGGCCAGCGATCAGAAGACGCAGCGGCTGATGAACAGGCTGTGGACGCGGATCAAGACGGGCCGGTAAGGCAAGGCGCTACACGGCCTCTGCCCGCGTGCGCTCGATGAGAATGCGCGCGCAAGTCTTCCAGGCGTCGAACTGCGAGGCGAGGTCTTGCATCCGCAGCTCGCGCCTCAGCATGTCGGCCCAGGTCGACGAGAACGACCACGTATTGCCGCCCGGGTTGATCTCCAGCACGTAGAGCCGGCCGCTCGCCTTGTCGCGAATGAGGTCGCAGCCGTGCAGCGCCACTTCGGGAATCGCCTCGAACGTCTTGCGCGCGAGATCGAGCACGTCGGCTTCGACCGGAGCAACGAGCGTCCGTTGGCCGTGCTTGGCCATGAACGGGCCAGCCGCAAGCGTTTCAGGAGGGGAATCGAGCGCCGGCCGCGGCACGGTGGATACGGCTCTGAAGCCGAAGATCGGCGTGCCGAAAAAGGTCAGGACCCGGTAGTGCGAGGGAAGCTCGCCGGTGTCGATGAAGCGTTGGACGATGGGCCTGTGCCCGGCACGCTTGACCGCGGCATGACCACGCCAGCCCTGCCCGGCGAGTTCACTGGTCCGCACGATTTCGATCCCGCGGCCATGCGACGTGAAACCGGTCGGCTTCACCATGACCAGCGGACCGAAACGCGCCGGATCGAGATCGAAATCGCCGGCCAGGATGGCGAAATCAGGAACGGACACGCCGGCATCGGTGAGCCGCCGTGCCTGCACATCCTTGCGGATCAAGGCTCCGGCATAGACCTTGCCGCGCGCGGGCTGAAAGCGCCGCAGCACGGTCGGGGAATAGATCAGCGCCGGCCGCCGCGCCGCCTGCTTTCGCGTGGTAGAAGACGGAATGTCGTTCGAGGCGACGAACACCTCGATATCGGGCGCGGCCGCCTCGACCTCGCCGGCGATGGATTCAAGATCGGCGATGTCCTGGATGTCGGGTTCATGGACGATCACGAGATTGCGCGACGCGTCCGGCCGGCGTGCGGACCACTCGCTTGCGTCGCTGATCTGACGGCCCTGCGTGTTCATGCAGTCAGCGGATTGCCGCGCGAGCCCCCATCACGGGCCGATGCGATAGCTGATGCCGACGCGCGCGATATGGTCCCGCAAGCCGTAATGGCCGCCGCGGCTGCCGGTGAAAAAGGCCTCTTCGCCGAGATCGATATGAAGATACTCCGCGCGCGCGCTCCACTGTGGCGAAAACGCGTACTCGAACCCCGCGCCTAACGTCCAGCCCACCAAGGTTTGAGATTGCGCGGCAACGATGTTCACGGAATTGATGGGGGTCACTCCGAGAAAAGTGAACTCCCGCAGCGACGAATTGATGCTCGCCGAGACGTGAGCCCATCCAAATCCGGCGGTGACATACGGAAGAAACGGACCGAATGCATGGCCAAGGCGCGCTCGGAAAGTGCCTGCGTATTCCACCTCGGCCTTGACGGTCTCTTGGTAGATGTACTCCTCGCTCACCAAAGACCGCCTTGGCGTGATGAGCTGAAAACTGCTGTCTTGACCCGTCCAGAAGATATCAGCCTCCAGCCCGGCGACCCAAGGTCCGAACTGGATATTATAGCCGGCATGGAGTCCGCCGAGCCCGCCCTCAGGCTCGAGCGTTCGCTCGAAATTCGTGACGGTGATTCCCGGGCCGGTGAAGGTGGAAGGCGTCACGACCGACTGGAATCTGTTTCCGGTGATCGAGCCCCAGCTGTAACCGGCATGCGCGCCGACATAGAAGCCGGTCCAATTGAAAGGGCCCACGGAATTGGCGATCGCCGGCGTTGACAGGCTGGTCGAGGCGAGAAGGGCGAGTGCAGCACGGCGCATTGGTGTTTCCCCATCCGGCAGCATCCGAAGCGGTATCACGTTCCCAAACAGGTGGCTAACCATCCCGACGTCGATATCCACGACGGGCTCCAAACTGTTGCAGCAAAGCAACAATCCCTAACGCCACCTCCGATGCAGCCACAGCCATTGCCCGGGGTGCTCGCGCACCCAGCCCTCGATGACCGACGTGATCGCCTGCATGGTGCCTTGGACGTCGATTTGTCCGTTTGCGTCCCGGACGGGGGCGATGGCTTCGGTGAGCTCCGCGCGAAACCGATGCCGGTCGACGCGCACGGCGCGCGTCCCGTGGATGGGACAGTCGAAATGCCGCGCAAGGCGCGCCAGCATCGGATTTGCCTTGCAGGGGCGCCCGAAGAACGTCACCGGCACGCCGCTGGCGATGTGCTGATCGACCAGCATGCCGACATGGGTTCCTTGCTCCAGCAGAGATGCAAGCCGAAACGGCGCATTGCGCCCGCTCGGGACGAGCGTTCCCATGGTCGCGGCGCGCACCTTGGCAACCGCTTCCGCGGTCGCGGCGATGTTCGGCGGCCGATAGAGCACGGCGGTCCGCAAGCCATGCCAGGCCGCCACGCGAGCCGGCACTTCCCAATTGCCGAGATGCGCGGCGAAGACGAGCGAAGGCTGGCCGCTTGCATGCAGGGCCTTGAAGCGCGCGATCGTCTCGGGAGTGTATTCGATATCGGAGCCGTCCGGCTCCTCGGTCGCTTGCAGGCTCATCCGGTCCATATGTGCGAACTCGGCAGCCACGCGGCCGAGATTATCCCACACCTCGGCAAGAATTCGCTCGATCTCGACCGCGGATTTCTCCGGAAACGCCGCCGTCAGATTGGCCCGGCCGGTTCGATGCTCCGGGAGCCAGGGCCCGAGCCCGCGCAACGCCCAGGCGGCGAAATCGGCGCTGCGCTTGCGGTCGAGCCGGCGCATCAGGCGGAGCAATCCGACGGCGACGGTCCCGCCGACGCGGTTGATGCGCTGCTTGAGATGCCAGCGCATGAGCCAGACGCGATACTTCAACGCCATACCAAAAAACTCGCGCTCACAGCGTTACGATGATTTTTCCGAACACCTGCCGGCTCTCCAGCCGCGCCAGCCCGCGCTCGAACTCGGCCAGCGGAACTTCGGTGTCGATGACGGGCGTCAGGCCGGCGGCCATTTTTTCGAGGCTCTCGCGAATATTGCGCATGGACGCGCCGAACGAGCCGATGATCCGATACTGCTGCTGAAAAAGCTGCATGAGGTTGAGCGTCGCCGAGGGGCCGGAGGTCGCCCCGCAGGTCACAAGCCGCCCGCCGCGCTTGAGCGAGAGCAGCGAGCCGCTGAACGTCTCCGCGCCGACATGCTCGAAGACGACATCGACTCCCTTCTTGCCGGTGATCTTGCGCACCGCGTGTTCGAAGCGGTCGGTGCGGTAGTTGATGACGTGATCGGCGCCCAGCGCGCGCGCCTTGTCCGCCTTGGCGTCGTCGCCGACGGTCGTGATCACCATGCAGCCGATCGCCTTCGCCATCTTGATCGCGGCGGTCCCGATGCCCGAGCCCCCCGCATGCACGAGCACGGTCTCGCCGGGCTCGAGCTTGGCGTTGTCGAAGAGCATGTGCTGCACGGTCGCGAAGGCGATCGGCGCGCAGGCGGCGTCGCGCATGCTCACGCCGGCCGGCGCCTTGATCACGAGCCGCGCCGGCAGATTGACGAGCTCGCGCGCAAACCCGTCGATGTGGAAGCCCATCAGCCCGCCGACATTCTCGCACAGATTGTCGCGCCCGGCGCGGCAGGCCTTGCAGGCGCCGCAGGTCAGCGCGCCGTACATGACGACAGGGTCGCCGGGGCGAAAATCCTGCACGCCGGGACCTGTGCCGGCGATCTCGCCGGCCGCCTCGGCGCCGACCACGAGCGGATAGGTTCGCTTCGCAAAGGCCATCCCGCGGAAACCCCACAGATCGATGTGGTTGAGGCCGACCGCGCGGACGCGGATCTGCACTTCGCCTTCGCCGGGAGACGGCGGCGCGGTCAGGTCCACAAGCTCGAGCTTGCGGTCGGCGACGAGGGTGAGCGCGCGCATGGCGTGGGTTGGACTGATCTCGGGATTGGAAACGTAGTGCCTATCGTTTCGGCGCGGCGTTCGTCAACTGTGCGCGGCTCTCAGTGCCACACCGGCTCCCGCCCCATCACCAAGGACACGTTCTGCCCGCCGAAGCCGAAGGAATTGGAGATGACGTGGCGAACGCGCGCATCGCGCGCCTCGTTCGGGACGACGTCGAGCGGGATCGCCGGGTCCGGAATGGCGTAATTGATCGTGGGCGGGATGCGTTGATGCTCGAGCGTGAGCAGCGAGAACACGGCCTCGACCGCGCCGGCGGCGGAGAGCGTATGCCCCACCATCGACTTGTTCGAGGAGATCGGGATGTCCTTGGCGCGGTCGCCGAACACGGCCATCACGCCGACACACTCCATCTTGTCGTTCTCGGGCGTGCCGGTGCCGTGTGGATTGACGTAGTCGATGTCATCCGGCGCAAGCCCGGCGTCTTCGAGCGCACGCCGGATGCAGCCGATGATCGGCTTGCCGTCCGGGCTGGAGCGCGTGCGATGGAAAAAATCGGCCATTTCTCCGCAACCTTCGAGGACGCCGAGGATGCGCGCGCCGCGCGCCAGCGCGGCATCGAGACTCTCCAGGACGAGAGCGCCGGCGCCTTCCGCCATGACGAAGCCATCGCGATTTTTCGCGAAGGGCTTCGAAGCGGCCTGCGGGGGGTGGTTCTGCGTGGAGAGCGCGGACAGAAGCGAAAAGCGGATCAGCGATTCCGGATTCACCGAGCCATCGGAGCCGATGCAGAGCGCGGCATCCGTTTCGCCGCGGCGTATGGCTTCGACGCCGAGCTGGATGGCGCTCGCGCCCGAGGCGCAAGCCGTCGACAGCGTGATCGGCGAGCCCTTCGTGCCGAACCTGTCCGCGAGCCTGTCGGCAATCGAGGCAAAGAGAAAGCGCCGGTGATAGGGCTCGTAGCGGCCCGTCGAGGCCATCCGGATCAGGTCGTCATAGCCGATCGTGTCGTTCGCGCCCGAGGCCTGCGCCATCTCGATCCGCTGCGGCCATTCCATCTCGATGGGAGGAGCGGCCAGGAACAACGGACCCGGAAAGTCGGCGCGCCGCCCGACGCCGGATTGCTCGATCGCTTCGTCCGCCGCGAGAGCGGCGAAGCGCTCCGACAATTCCGGGGCGGGGAGGGGATCGCTCGAGACGAAATCGACGGTGCCTGCGATCGTGGTCTTCAGACCTTCGGTGCAGAAGCGCGTGATCTCGCGAATTCCCGACTGGCCGGCGGTCAGCCGCTTCCAGTTGTCGTCCCGGCCTGCGCCGAGAGACGTCACGACGCCAAGCCCGGTCACGACAACGATCGGCCGGCCTGCTTTGTCCCGCTTGTCAGCCATGGGTCCCCCGCGGGCGTGATCCGAAACGTGAGGTGCGGTTGTCGGAAAAGATCACGCGCAAATCAAGATCAGACGGCATCGACCAGAGCCAGCCCCTCGCCTCGCCAGTAGCCGATGCTTGTGACGACGACCTGCCGCAGCCCGCCCTCCATCGGTTGCTCGAAACCGGCAGGGTCATGCGTCGGAAACAATCGTCCATGTCCCAGCGTCAGCGCCGCCAGTCCGATATTCATGATGAACTGCGGCTCCATCGAATGTCCAATATAGGAACCGGTCGCCCGCACCGGTATCCCTGCATGCGCTTCCAGGAATCGGCGCTCCTCGGACGTGGCGGGCTCCGCGCCGCTTGCGCCGGAGATGACGGCGAGGCCGGCCGGCGAAAGTTCGGGCTCGCAGGCGCTCCACATCCGCTCGATCGCCTGGACGATATCGCCGGGCCGGCGCTGCGTCCGGTCCGATGCGATTCGCGAAAGCCGCGCGAGCGGCTTCGCGCCGCGCCGCTCGGCATGGGCGCGTTCTTCGAGCACGAGAAACGCGCCGAGCGATCCGAGCACGAGCCCGCCCTTCGGCGCGCGCGCCCACACCGGCCGGAAGTCGCCTTTCAGATACTGGCCGCCCAGCTCGTAGAGGAGGATGAGATCCTTGCGCTCGCCGTTGAGCGCGCCTCCGACCAGCGCGATGTCGCTCTGACCCGACTTGATGCGCGCGAGCGCGATACGGACGGCGTCGACGCCCGATTGCTCCTCGCCCATGAAGGTGCGCGACGAACCCGTCACGCCATGCACGATCGAGATGTTGCCGGCGAGAAGGTTGGCGAGCTGCGCCAGGAAGAGCGTCGGCCGCAGGTCGCTCATCAGCCGCGTGTTCAAGAGCCGATCCAGCGCCGGCGATTTCGCCAGCTCGGTCAGAATCGACTCGTCGACCGCGCAATCGCGCTCGCCGCCGCCGGCGGCGACGATCATGTCCATGCGCGACAGAAGGTCGGCGTTGCCTTTCGCGCCTGCGCTGTCGAGCGCCAGCCCCGCCGCATAGACGCCGATGCGCTGCCAGGCCTCCATCTGCCTTTGATCGCTCCGCTTCGGAATCTGCTTGTCCAGTTCCAGCGGTGCGATGGGATGCACGAGGTAGGGTGCGAAATGCGTGCGCTCGAGCGCGGTCTTGCCCTGGCACAACCCTTCCCAATGGGCCTGCGGTCCCTCGCCGAGGCAGGAAACGAGACCGATGCCGGTGATCAGAACCTCGCGGCCGTCATGGGCCATCGGCGAAGGCTTCCATCGGCAGCTCCACCCGGCGGCAGGTCTGCAAAGTCAGATCACGGAAGTGTGGGCTCGGGAATGGCAGGACGCGAAACGTCAAGTCCGCGCTGCAGACTTGCGAGCCGGCCACGAAAGCCTTGGCGGATGTCCGCGTGAAGCCGGAGCCTTCGTGCAGCACGCGCCCTTCCACCTCGAGCATGGACCCCGGAGCGACGAAGGTTCGCAGCTTTGCGTTATTGACGCCGGCGAGAAACGGAAACGTCGTCACGCGCGAGAGGGCGAGGTTCAGCAGCCCGCATGTTTGCGCCATCGCCTCGATCAAGAGCACGCCGGGCATGATCGGGTGTCCCGGGAAGTGACCCTCGAAGACCGGGCTTTGCGT
This sequence comes from Xanthobacteraceae bacterium, assembly GCA_022844485.1. Lineage (GTDB taxonomy): Bacteria > Pseudomonadota > Alphaproteobacteria > Rhizobiales > Xanthobacteraceae > JALHLQ01. Next base: position 35,596 of record JALHLQ010000029.1, on the reverse strand, counting down.
TGGAATGGCGGATTGCGTGCGGATCGTGCCGTCCTTTGTCGAGAGTGAGACGACACGATCGACCAGTTCGAAATATTCAAGACGCATGGAAATGCGCGATCACGCCGTCTTCGCCGCCACGAGCTGCTCGATATGCGTGCAGAGGTTTTTCAGCACGAAATACTGGTCCGTGGAAGCCTTGCCGTCGTTGACCTCCTGGGTCCACTGCTCGAGCGGCAGCTTGATGCCGAACGCCTTGTCGATGGCGAAGGCGATATCCAGAAAATCCAGGCTGTCGATTTGCAGGTCGTTGATGGCGTGACTTTCGGGCTTGATCGTGTCGCGCGGAATGTCACAGGTCTCGGCAATGATGTCGGCCACCTTGTCGAACGTCATTGACATCGAAACCACTCTCGCTGGGCGCGGGGATGCCGTCATCGGGACGGCGCAAGATTTAAGGCTTGCCGCCACTTCTTTCGGTTGCCCCTATAGCGAAGGGCGCCCCAGAGTTCAATGCTCCTGCCCTGAGCAGAGATAAGGTGCCCGTCGGCATGCGCAGCCTTGTGCCCCGTCGACAGAGAACGACGGCATCACCATCGTTCGAGACCGGCCGGCTCGCCTCCGCAAGGGATGCAGGCGCGCCGCCGACCGAGATGACCCGCTGTAACGCGATCGCTGCCGGTCTCCGGGCCCCTTGGAGTGATCCGGAATCTCGACGGGAAGCGAAGTATATTCATCTACTTTCCAGTTCAACCCCGCGGCCAGCAAGAACAAACGTCTCATTATGGACAGAATCAAGGGTGATTCGGGCTTAGGGCCTGACTTCAAGAGCAGGAGATCATGCCTGTGTGAAACTATACGGGGACATTGATCATGACCAAGCCGATTGTCGGTGCTGCAGCAGTTGTTCTACTAAGCTCGACCGTAATGGCTTACGCAAATCCACCAGAAAGACAGGCTCACCAGTCAGGAATCGCTTCCATTTACTTCTACGGGAGCGGGCGCACCGCGACCGGCGAGCGCGCCAACCCGCACGGACTGACCGCCGCGCATCGAACCTTGCCATTCGGGACGATGGTGCGCGTCTCTCACCGGCACAACGGCCGATCTGTCGTGGTCCGCATCAATGATCGTGGCCCCTTCATCAGGGGTCGGATCATCGACCTGACGCCGGCGGGGGCGCGGGTGCTAGGCTTCTCCGGCCTCGCTCCGGTCACCGTTCAAGTCATCGGCAGAGGCTGATCACCAGCGGTCGCGCGCGGGGACTTCGATCGCGGGCGCACATCCGCGTCCGCCGGAGAGCGCGCAATTCTGGTTTTTCCGAAGATCAGCGAGCTTGAAGGCGAGCCAGACACCGCCTGCGATGAGCGCGACCAGCACCGCTATGGCCGCGAGGTTGACCAGCATGCGGTGACGGAAATCGTCGGCCGGTTCTCCCGACCCGCCAAATCGGGTCATGTCCGGCACTGTGTCGTTTCCCGACGCGGGCAGCTTGTGGGGGAGGCCGAGGCGCCGCCGAAACGGCACGATTCGCTCGTCCTTATCGCGTTCATTGGAAGGAAGCGGCATGCGGCGATATTAGCGCATGTTGCGAGATGGGGAACGGCGTCCCTGCAAAACCCCGTTCGCCAAAAACAAAAATAAGGGCGGTTTCGAATTCTATCGAAACCGCCCGTGTCGCCGCATGCCCGGCCGCAGATGAATTCACATTCTGCGCGCTGCCATGCCGCGTCCCGTGATCGTCGGGTCGACGGCGCCCCAGCGGCCGCCGAGATAGCCGGCGAGTGAGCCGAGCAGGAGCGCGAGGAAGGCAGCCAGGGCCGCCGTGGAGGCGACGGTCGCCGCCGTGCTCGCAGCCTGCGCGGCTTGCTGCGTCGCCTGACGGTACTGCTGTTCATATTGCGCGACCTGCGTCCGCGCCTGTTCGATCGGGATGTTCTGCGCCCGGGCGAGCGCCTGCGCCGCTTCTTCCCGCGCCTGCTGTTGCTGCGAGGGATCAGCGGTCATGGCGCCGCGGACGGCGGCGATCGCCGCGTCGCGGAGCGCTGCCGGATCGCTCCCGCCGGTCGCCTGGCGCACTTGCCGCTCGATCGCGCCAAAGGGATCGGCGCCGCCGGCGATGGCAGGCGCCGCCGTTTGCGCCGCGGTTCGCGTGAGCCCGCTGAGCGTGCCGCCCAGCGTGTTGAAGATCCCGCCGACCAGCGAGCCGACCGTCGTGGTGAGCAGGTAGACGATGACGAGGGTGGTTCCCGCCCAGGCGATCAGGCCATGCCAGCCTGTGGTGGATTCCTTCGGCCGCCCGGACAGCCGCCCCGCGGCAAAGCCGCCGAGGAGGGCGGCGATGATGCCGGACACCGTCCACCACACCGCCGCCGTGATTGAGAAGGTGCTCGCGGCCGGATTGTCGCCGGCGGCAGGATCGAGCGTTGCCATGCCGATGCCGACGCCGAGCATGTTCAAGAGAAGCTGCGCGATCAGGGAGAGCACGATTCCGGCGAAAACGGCTCCCCAGGAGATTTCGTTGATCAGGACCGTGCGGGCGTCTTCGGCGGGGGTGACCGGCGACATATGCGGCGCGTCCCGGTCGCCGCGCGCCCGCGGCGTATCCGGATGCGTGCGATGATCCGCGACGCTCGGGCTTTCGGTGTAGTGGGTCATTGAGCTCACTCCGGGGACAAGTCGCCGGGGTAACCGCGGGGTGCCGATTCTGTTCCACGGTCCCGCCTCGATGCGGCCCTTCGCTCGCTGGACGAGGAGGCGAGCGCTCAGTATGAGCTATCGGCGAACGCGAGAACGCCGGAAGGTCCCCATGAGATTTGCGATCGTCGCGGCTTTGTCTCTGTTTCTGCTCCACGGGGCAGCCGACGCGAAGGATGTCGCCGTCGGACCGCTGCAGGTCTCGCAACCCTGGCTTCGCGCGACGCCGAAGGGGGCGTCGGTCGCCGGCGGCTACCTGACCATTCGGAACACCGGGACCACGCCGGACCGGCTGATCGGCGGTTCGGCCGAGGTGGCAGGCCGCTTCGAAATCCACGAGATGCGGATGGAGCAGGGCGTCATGAGGATGCGGCACTTGAGCCGCGGCCTCGAGCTCAAGCCGGGCGACACGGTGGAGCTCAAGCCCGGCGGATTGCATGTGATGCTCATGGACCTGAAACAGCCGCTCGTCCAAGGCGAGACGGTGAAGGGCACGCTGGTGTTCGAGAAGGCAGGCACGGTCGCCGTCGAGTTCAGCGTCGAGGCCATCGGTGCACAGCGCGGCGGCAGCGCGCACAGGGGTCACTGAGCTGTGACGCCCGCTCTCATCGGCACCGTCAGCCGATTACCCTCTCTGTACACCAAGACTAAATGACCCTAACTCCTGTTTGAGTCTGGATCTAGCTCCGGATACTGGCGAATAATTGGCATCATAAGATTCGTGTACACTTCGTTCATGATCGTGCCGATAGCTCTTCTGGAGCGCTCACGTTCATCCTTATCTGCAATCTGATTGGTTAAGAGAGTAGCCGAGTTCAAGGGACCGCTTAGGGCTAGTAGGTCTCGCATGAGCAGTTCAGCTGTTTGCCTGTCCACCATAATGACTCCCAAGGATTGCTTAGCTGGTTTTCCTAGAAGTCTGCGCCATGTCGCCGGGACAGCATGGTCGAGCGAACATGGAACTGCTGAAGGACCAGCAGATGACAGGTGCCATCATCGCTTGAGCCAGGGACACCAGCCGCTCAGCACAAACCAGTTGTGCGAAAGATACTGGACACCACCGCTGACCGTCCTGACGCCCGCTCTACCGCGGCTCTGTCAGCCGATTACCCTCTCTGTACACTCGGAAGATAACAAACTCCGTTAGTGCGTTAGCCAAAATCCTCGGATCAGCTTTGATCGCCAATGATTCGGATTTCGCTTTCACGCCATCTTTGAACATTGCCACGAACTTCAAGCTTACCATTGCGCACTAACGCTTCCACCCGGGCCGCGAGCTCCTCAGCAGAAATCGGGCTGCCCATGTTCTCGCGAGCACGAAGAGCTTTGGCTAACACCATTGCAACCTTCTGCCAGTTGTGAGTGACGTGCGTGAGGATTAATTGATCCAAGTTCACAGAGGGAGTATTCATGGAGAGTCCTATTTAACATTACCGAGAGACACGGTTACCGCCACACCTCTCGCTCACTAAACCACGCGCGCAATCTTCCACATTTCGGAAGCCACCCGTAATACCCAATGGTGGATTTCTCCTACCAAGCAAGTCTGCGCATATCGCCCTCGCCTCGTCCCATTCTCTATCGCATTCTGGATCATTTTTGTTTGGTGTTGTGTTTCCAATTTGTCGAAAACACGCATTGACGAATCCCTTAACCCCACGGATCGCTTGATCAGTCCATCGCCTGTTCTCCGGCGTCCCAGGTACAAACACCGGAGGGATTGGCGTGAAGCCCGGCCGCGGAAACGACGGTGCAGCCTGCAACCCCTCAGGATCGACTTTCATTGTCGGCGCGCTCTTGGCATACGCATAGAGGCTCGGCCCATCGATGAACTCGAGCGGGTCCGGCTGCAGGTAGCGGCCGAGGCTGGGGTCGTAGTGGCGGTGCCAGTTGTAGTGCAGGCCCGCTTCGATGAGGAAATACTGGCCGGGGAAGCGCAGGTTGTTGGCGGCCGGGCCGGTGATCGCATGCGCCTCGCCGAAGGGGCGATAGACCGCGTCCCAGACCAGCGCCTTCGTCTCGTCGGTCATCCTGATCGGACGATCGAGATGGTCGGCGTGGACGAAGTAGAGTTTGGGCGTCGCGGTATCGATGTCGGCGACGACCGCAAGCGGCAGGTCGTCGAGCCAGACATATTCGCGCAGCGTGACGCCGAGCTCGGTGCTCTCCGCCAACAGCCGCCCCTCGAGATCGTAGACGAAGTGGGTCGTGCCCGAGGGCGTCATGTTCTGCGTCGCGCGCAGTGCCAGCCGCTCCAGCGCGTCATAGCTGTAATCGGCCTTGACCTGGCCGGAGACCGTGACCCGGTCGATGCGGCCGCGATGGTTATGGCGGTAGTCATAGACCGTGCCGCCGCGGTCGTCGGCGGTGACGTTGCCGGCGCCGTCATGGGTGAAGCTGCGCAAGCTGGTCGCCCCCTGGGTGACGGAGGCGAGCCTGTTGCTGCCCGCGGGATAGTTGAAAGTGCTGGTCGAGCCCGCGGTCAGCACCTCCGAAGTGCGGTTGCCGACCAGGTCATAGGACCAAGTCAGCGTGCCCCAGGGCCCGACGGCGTTCTGCAGCCGGTTGGTCGGGGTGTACGTATAGGTCTCGTTGCGGCCGGAGACCGCCGCTTCCGTGATCCCGGTCAGGTTGACGAGATCGGTGCGCGCAAAGCTGCGGTCGACGATCGTCGCGAGCGTCGTCGGGTCCTGCACCTTCAGCGTGCTCAGGTCGTAGTCCTGCGTCACGGTCTTCGCGAGCGTGAGCCCGTTGCCAAAGCTCAGCCCCTGCAGCGGTCCGAACGGCTGGTAGGCGACGTTGGAGGCGAGCGTCACCGTTGGGCTTGCGGCGTCCTTCTTCGTCGTCACTCCGGACACGCGCCCGAGGGCGTCGCGCGCGAAGACAACGAGACGGCCCGAGGGATAGGTCACCTGCGTGATGTTACCGGCAGCGTCGTAGGCATAGCTGATCGTGTAGCCGGCCGCGCCGGTGGTCTTGGTTTCCTGGATCCGTCGTCCGAGCGCGTCATAAACCCATTCCACCGAGCCAGACGCGTCGTCGATCCCCGTTGGCCGGCCGATGCCGCGGTTGCCTCCAGCCGTCGAATCCCAAGTATAGGCGATGTTCTCGCCGGGAGCGCCCGGGAACTGCTTGGTCAGAAGCCGGCCGGCATTGTCGTAGGCGAGATTGGTCACGACGCCGCGCCCGTCGGTGATCGAGGTCGCAAGCCCCAGCGCGTTGCGCTGATAGACCGTCGTGCCGCTGTCCGGGCTCATGCGCTGGATCGCGTCGCCGAAGCCATTGCGGACATACGTCGTCGCGAGCGAGCGCGGATCGCTGTAGGTCGTGACCTCGTCCTTGCCGTTGAGCGTGAGATTCACCTGCGCATTGTCTTCATCGGTCTCGCGGATGAGCCGGTTGAGCGGGTCGAAGGCCCAGCGATAGAGATTCGAGCGCGGATCGGTGACCTGAACGCGGTTGTCGGTCCGGTCATAGGCATGCGTCCAGGTTTGCGTCCCCGCGCCGACAAAGGTCAGAAGGCGACCAAGCTCGTCAAAAGTCGCCGTCTGCGCCAGGCGGACGCTCGCCGCGGGATCCTTGATGCGGCGGGCAGTGGCGTTTCCCAGGGCGTTGCGGTCGTACTCGATGGCCGCCCCGGTATTGTCCTGCACGCGCGTCAGGCGCCGCGCGTTGTCGTAGGTGTATTGCAGGAACGCGCCGTTCGGCCGCGTGACCTTCGTGATCTGGTCGACCGTGTCGTATTCGAAGCTTGTCGTCGCGTTGATGCCGGCCGGATCGACCGTCATGCTTGTCAGCCGGCCGAGCGCGTCATAGGCGAGGTTTGTCACGACGCCGTTCGGATCGGTCATCGTGGTCGGCTGACCGCGCCCGCTCCAGCCGGTGAACTGGGTAAGGTGGCCGGCCTCGTTGGTTACCGACTGCAGGTATCCCTGCGCGTTGTAGGCATAGGTAACGGTGTCGCCCGTCCCGCTGAGCGGCCCGTCGATGGAGGCGAGCCGCCCCCCGGGCGTGTAGGTGTAGGCCCATACGCGCGTCTGCCCATTGGTCGCATAGGGCACGCTGTGGCTCGTCGTGTCCGTCTGCGTGAGTTGCGTGAGCTGCCCCGAGGCGTTCCAAACGAGGTCCGTCGTCAGTCCCGGCTGCACGATCTGCGTCGGTGCCCGCAACGTCGCATGCCACGCATAGATCGTCGTCACCGCCGACGCCGTCCCGTGCCCGCGCGTCACAGAGGTCGGAAAGCCGCGGGCCTCCCTCACGAATGCGGTCACGCGGCCTTCTTCATCGGTGATCGACGAAATGAACTTGTTTGTGCCGTAGGCATAGGTCTGCGTGCCCGCGGGGCAGTTCGGGCTGGCGGCGCCTTCGATGGAGGTCAGTCGATAGTCGTTCGTCCCGAACTGACGAAACTTGTACGTCGTCGCCTTGTTCAAGGCGTTGGTCACCGTCCTAGGCAGTATTGAGCTTGCAAGGGCGCCGTAGGACACAGTGACCTTATCCGCGCCGCCCGGACCTTCGCTGGTCAGCGCCTTACCCCGTCCGTCGTATGTGACCGTCCAACGCCGAACGCCGTTCGTGTCGGAGATGCCGGTCACGCCGCCGCGATGGCGTGCGTCCTCGTAGTGGTATGTTGTCGAAGAAACGACGACATTGCTGGAATTCACCTGCTCGACCCGGAGCAGGCGGTCGGGTTGCGGCAAGGGCGTCAAGCTGATGTCGAAAGTCTCGTAAACGTAGCGTAGCGACGTTCCGTCCGGCAGACCCACGTTCGAAATCGCAGCCGGAACCGGAGGTAGGCTCGACCCCACCGTCGAGGGGTCACGCATGATCCAGCTAAAGGACAAACTCTTGCCGAACGTATCGGTGACGGAAAGAAGCTGCCTGTTTGTTCCATATTGCAATGTCCACTGAAGCCCATCCTCGAATGTGACCTGAATGGGACGCGCCACCGAATATTGGTTTACCGCAGGATCGAAAAACGATTGGAAGAGCCATGTGCGCCGTTGCGGATCGCGCATGCGCCATTGCGTCTGCGTCGTCAGCACAGTCGAATTCGCCGGCCAGGCGCCGACGAACTCCAGCGTGTAGTCCGTTTGCGGCAAGAACCACGTCTGCATCTCGGGGTTCAGATTGCCGGCGGCATCCTTGATGAACCGAACGGCCGTACCCTCGGAAATCGCAAGCTCGACTTGTGGCGACACAGAGAAGTTGTTGGGAATATGGATCTCGTGCTGAAACTCAAATCGCCAATTGCGTCCAAGCCCCCATGGGGCGGTTCGCATCAGCGACGACTTGCCGAACGGAAGATGGCTGTAGACGCGCGTCAAATGGAGCGAATCGTCATGGCCGCGAAAATCATCCGCACGAAACGCCTTTGATCCGCTCAAGAGATCAATCGGATTGGCGGTCAGCGCCAAGACGTTGCCGCCATTGTTTATGTTCTGCGCAGAACAAGCGTTAGGCACACTCGAGTTCGGCGAACGATTCTGGAAGTCGTCATTGACATGAACGCAGCGCTCTTCAGGCGCTCGTCGCCAGTTCACATCGGCGATGCAGTCGAAAAAAATCAATGTGGGATTGACAATCCCGAGTCCCGTGGGCCACTGACAAAGTTTCGTGTACCAATTTTCCCTATCGATATAGCCATAGAAGGGGACGTTCGGAGCGTAGTATGCATGCTGCGCCTTGCAGGCTGCCATCGGCGTGCTGAAGCAGGCCGTTTGTCCAGGTCCCTGAACGGTGCACCAGCCGAGCGTGCCTTCCGGCCATTGCGCATCGGATCGGGAAGGGTACGTCGCCAATAAGAGCAAAGCGACAAATCCGAAAAGCGAGCGATGCAAGCACACGCGAGCCTCCGTCGGGCAAAGGCAAGCGCCGCCCGTTCGAGCCACTTCTCTGATCTTGAAGCGTGTGTCAGCCTACACCGAGATACCGATATTGCAACTTCGGATGGAATATCTCAACAGAAAGAGACAGGTCGCCCCGATACTGGAGGCGGTTCTTTGCAAACCGATGAATTTGACATCTGTGAATTTCACGGCGCGGTGCGCGGTCTACGCGATCCCGAAGACGCCGGTTTTCGAACCGGATCACGCGCAAGATAATCGAACCAAGAGTAAACCTGAGCTAACTTCCGTCGAGGCTCGCCCTCACGGCCGCATCGAGCTTGTCGGCCATCTCCTCGATGTGGGCCGTCGCGACGGTATAGGCGGGCGCGAGGATGATATGATCGCCGTTCTCGCCGTCGGCCGTCCCCTGCGCGGGATAACAGATCAAGCCGTCCGCCTGCGCGTGCGCCTTGATCTTGCCGGCAAGACCGAGCGTGCGCGGAAAAGGCTCCTTGCTGTCGCGATCGCGCACCAGCTCGATGGCCTGGAACAGCCCGCGGCCGCGAATGTCGCCGACATGCGGATGCTGGGCGAAACGCGCTTCGAGCGCGCGGCGCAGCTCGTCTCCGCGCTGCCGCACGCATGCAATAAGGTTCTCGCCGTCGATCACTTGCAGCACGGCGAGCGCGCCCGCGCAGGCGACGGCATGACTCATATACGTGTGGCCGTTCCACAAGAGTCCCGAGCCATGCTCGATCGCCGCGACGACCTTCGCGGATGCCAAAGCGGCCCCGATCGGCTGATAGCCGGCGCCGAGGCCCTTGCCGCAGGTGATGAGGTCGGGCGCAACGCCTTCGAATTCGCTCGCGAACATCGTGCCGGTGCGCCCCATCCCGCACATCACCTCGTCGGCGATGAACAACACGCCGTAACGATCGCAGATCTCGCGGATGCGCTTGAAGTAGCCCGGCACGGCCGGCACGCATCCTGTCGTCGCGCCCACCACGGGTTCGGCGACGAAGGCGGCGACGGTGTCCGCGCCGACGCGCAAAATCTCCGCTTCGAGCTCGTCGGCCACGCGCAGGCCATAGGCCTCCTCGCTTTCCTCCGGCTGCTTGAAGCGATAGGCGAAGCACGGCGGGATCAGCGACGTATCCATCAGCATCGGCGCATAAGGGGCGCGGCGCAGCGCGTGCCCGCCGACCGAGAGCGCGCCGAGCGTATTGCCGTGATACCCCATGCGCCTTCCGATAAAGCGGGTGCGCCGAAGCTCGCCTTTTTCGACGAAATACTGGCGCGCAAGCTTGAGCGCGACCTCCATGGCTTCCGAACCGGAGCCGACGAAGGCGACGCGTCCTTTGCCGAACCCCTCCGGCGCGCGCGCGATCAGCGTCTGCGCGAGCGCTTCCGCCGGCTCGTTGGTGAAGAACGTCGTGTGCGCGTAGGCAAGCCGTGCGACCTGTTCCTGGATGGCGGCGATCACCTGCGGATGATTGTGTCCGACGCAGGAGACGGCGGCGCCGCCGCACCCGTCGAGGTAGCGCTTGCCTTCGGCATCGATCAGGTATTGCCCTTCGCCGCGCATGGCGGTCGGCAAGGCGGCGCGCAGGTTGCGGTGGAGGAGGGCGGTCATGATCGTCTCCACACCGTGCGGCTCTGCTCGCGCATGAATTGCGGCAGATAGTAGGGGCCGAGCCCTCCTTTCGACGTCACGCCCGACCCTTTCCATCCGCAGAAGCTTTGGATCCCGGGCCATGCGCCGGTGGTCGCGCCGCTCGCGCGATTGGCATAGAGCACGCCGGCTTCCGCGCGTTCGAGAAAAAGGGCGAGCTCCGTTTCGTCCTGCGCGTAGCAGCCGGCGGTCAGCCCATAGATCACGTCATTGCCGTCGGCGATGGCGGCGGCAAGATCGGTGAAGGCCAGCACCGACAGGAGGGGCAGAAACAATTCGTCCTTGTTGATCGGATGCGACGGCGGCAGACCCTCCACGATCGTCGGCGTCACATAGGGGCCGTGCTCATAGAGGCCGCCCGCAAGGACCGCGCCGCCGCACAAGACCTGTCCTTGGCCGATCGCCGCCGAGCTTGCGTCGCGGAAGCGCGCGAGCGCGCGCTCGTCGATCAGCGGGCCCATGAAGATGTCGCGTTCGGCAGGATCGCCGATGCGCAGAGTGTTCGTGCGCGCGACCAGCCTGTCGAGAAAGGCGCGCTTCACGTCCGCGTGCACATAGACCTTCGATCCGGCCGAGCATTTCTGTCCCTGCAGTCCGAAGGCCGAGCGCATGACGCCTTCGGCGGCGGCGTCGAGATCCGCCGACGCCGTCACGTAAGTCGGATTCTTGCCGCCCATTTCGACGATGACGGGCTTGTTGGCGGCGCCCGCCGCGACATGGCGGAGAATGCCCATGCCGACCTTGTGCGAGCCGGTGAATGCAATCCCGTCGATGCCGCGATGCCGCGCCAGGGCGTCGCCCGTCTCCGCCCCGCCGCAAACGAGATTGAGGACACCCGCGGGCAGGCCCGCGGCCTCCATCGCCTCGACGAGCAACGCGCCGGTCAGACCGGCAAAGGGGCTCGGCTTGTAGACGACCGTGTTTCCGGCGAGGAGCGCCGCCGTCATCATGTTGACCGAGAGCGCCAGCGGGAAGTTGAACGGCGCAATCACGGCGAACACGCCAACGGCGCGCAAGATATCGACCGTTTCCTCCTGCGCAAACGCGCGCTTGAGCGGCCGGATGAAGCCTTCATTCGCTTCCATCTCGTCGGCATAGTAGCGCGCGAGGTCGACAGCCTCTTCCGCTTCGCCCATGGCTTCCATGCGGGATTTGCCCACTTCAAGCAGACAAGCGGCGGCGAGTTCGTATTTGCGCCGATCGAGTTCGTCGCCGATCCGGCGGAGGAGCGCGACGCGTTCGCGCCAGGGCCTGCGGCTCCAGTCGGCGAAAGCGCGCTGCGCGGCGGCGACCGCGTCATCCACGATCGCGCCATCCGCAGCCGTGAAGGCGCCCAGCACGATGCACCGGTCGATCGGGCTTCGCGCCTCGTAGTGTTCTCCGCGCGCATCGTTCACGCCGCCGATCCGGTTCGGCCACGGGCGCGCGAGCATCGCCTGGCGGAAGGCGGCGATGCGCGCATCAAGCACCGCATGCACGCCGGAAAAGTCGGCGTGGATATTGGAATAGGTGACCCGGGGCAGCGAGGAGGTCATGGCAGACGCGGGCTCGAAAGTCTCAACGGCCGGGGAATAATGAGCACAGAGAACACGGCGAGGCCAAGAAGCGCCATGGGCAGGCCAAGATACCACCTTGCGCGTTCTCGCGCGCGCGTTCGCAGGTGATTGACGACGAACCGCTCCCCCCGGCTCATTTCCGTGTGGCTCTGCTGGATCGCGCCGATGCGGCGCAATTCGTCCACAGCGATCTCATCTCCCGCGATCCGCGAGCGCCGCTCGATCTGTGTAAGCCGGTCGACCTCGCCTCGATGCCGCGCCTCGGTCTCGAGGGATTCGATGTAATCGATGCGTTCGCGAACGGTCATGAATCGTTCTGGCCCGGGGCCGCCGGCTTTTTCGAGGAGGACCAGAAGCGGATGATCTGCCGCGGGCGCCGCCATCAGCCAGGCGCCTGACAGGAGCAGGATGAGGCCGGCCGCGAGCGTGCCCGCGCGCAAGGCCTGACGCCGGCTGCGGCGCCGCTCGTCCGCTTGGCCGAAGGCCAAGGCCCGCACGAGGCCGGCAAGCACCAGCGCGGCCGTGAACGTGACCACGGTGAAGGCGCCTGTCGGGGCATCGAACAGGAACGAGCCGAGAATTCCGCCGATGCTCGCGAGCGCTCCCGCCGCCCAGCCGATCAGCAGCGCGATCCCGATACGGGGAGAAAACAGGGTTCCGATCAGCGCCGGAACGATCAGGAACGAGAAGACGAGCAGGACGCCGGCGATGCTGACGGAGGACGTCACCACGATCCCGAAGGACAGATAGAACAGGAAATCCCATATCGCGGTGTCGGAACGAACGGCCGACTGCGCATCGCCCGCGTCTCGAGCCGCGGCGATCAGGGGCTTGCGGAAAAGCCAGTGCAAGAGGCCGATGGCGCCATAGATGATCACGAGCTTGAGGAGGTCCTGAGGCGTCACGGAAAGAATGCCGCCGATCAGCATGCGCTTGACGTGTTCGGCGCCTTGCGGCGAGCGGTCGATCACGAGAATGGTGGCGGCTGTCGTGAGCACGTAGAGGACGCCGATGAACGCCTCCTGCCGAACGCTGCGGGCCAGATGCGTGCTCGCCGTGAGCAGCGCCGCGCCCAGGGTCGTGAATACCAGCGCATAGACGAACCCGGCCGCGCTTTGCGCCGCATGGCCGGCGACGGTCCCGATCGTCAGTCCCAGCGCCGCGATCTGCGCCAGGGCCAAATCCGCAAACACCACATTGCGCCGCAGGACATGCAGCCCGAACCAGGTATGGATGCCGGTGAACACGATGGCCGCCGCGAGCGGCAAGGCGGCAAACTCGAAGATATCCTGCAACATGACACTAATTGACATTCGCGTCCCAACTCCCAGCGGACTTACAAGCGAAAGTCAAATCCAAGACTCCACCAGCAGGTTCGCTCTAGCGGGAGAGGGGCGAGAGCGCTTGGACCAATCGATCCACATTGTAGTCGAAGAGACTGATGTAGTCCGGTGTGTCCGGCAGGCTTCCCACCGAAGGCGACAGCTTCAGCACGGTTGCACCCGTGCGGCGCGCCAGCAGCTGCGACGCTTCATCCGGCTCATAGGGCTCGTGCAGAATGACGCGCACGTTCTTGTCGCGAATGGTGGCAACCAGCTTTGCAAGCCGGGCAGGGCTCGGCGACACGCCTTCCTTGGGTTGCACGACATCGACAATGTCGAGCCGGAAGCGGCGCGCGAAGTAAGGCCAGGTATTGTGGAAGGTGACGACGCGCGAGCTCTTGTGCGGAGCGAGCCGCTCGCCCCAGACGGCGAGCCGGGCCTTCAGCCGTTCGAGAAAGCTGTCGCGTTGCGCGATCACGTGCTGGGTCAGCTCGGGGGCGACGCGGATGACGGCCTCGGCGATGCCGGCCGTGATCACCTCCGCATTGGCCGGATCGAGCCAGTAGTGCGGGTTCGCCAGTCCGTGCACATGTCCGTCGGGTGCGGTCACGTCGATCGTGCGTCCCTTCACTTCGAGCAGAGGAATCCCGACCGACGCATCCACGTAGCCGGGACCGCGCCGGTTGATCCTGGGATCGCCGTGCTGGACGAGCAGCTTGTCGAGCCAATGGTCGTGACCGAGCCCAACCCGAACGATGACCGCCGCTCCCTTCAACTTCGCGAGGTCGGATGGGCGCGGCTGAAAAGTCTCCGGATCGGCGCCCGGCGGGATGATGGTTTCGACAACCGCGCGAACGCCGACGACTTCGCGCGAAAGACTGCCAAGGTCGGGCGTGGTGGCGACAAGGCGCAAGGCTTCGGCCGAACCGGCCGACAAAGCGGCGAGCAGCGCAGCCCCGACGGTCGCAACCCGCAAGGCGATGCGCGCAGCCGTCGGACTGCGCGCATGCCCCTCAAGATAGGCCGGAGATTTAGGTGCCGGCAATAAAGATGCTCTTGGGCAGGAGGCAGTGGACGTTCTTCTCCTTATCGGTGACGGTGCCGATCCGGCAATCCATGGCGACGCTGGCCAGCCCGTAGGCATCAAGCCGCGCGATCTTCTTTTTTGACTCGAGCCATTTGATCATCGCCATCGACGCCGTATCCATCGCCTTGTTCAGATCGGCGTCTTTCGCATGCTGGACATAATGCGTCTTCGTCTCCGCGGTCGGGCGCTCCATGTCCTCCTTGCCGTTGGTCCGCTTCGGGCTGAGGCAGTGCACGCCCTTCTTGATGTTCACGACCTGCGAGACGCGGCAGTCCGAGAGCTTGACCATCAAAGCCGATGCCTCGTCGTTCGAGGCCTTGCGCTGCTCGGACAGGAGCTTGATGGTTTGCGCTCGCGCCTGATCAAAGGCCTTGTTCAAGTCCTGGTCGAAGCCCATCGTGATCCATGACGTCCGTGTCTCGATGCGCGGGAAATCGATCGGCTGACCCTTGATCACTTCGATCGTGACATTGAGCTCGCGGTAAGCGGTCTCGATCGCCGTCAGATTGACCTCGCCGTTTCCTTGGGCGGCATGCGAGTCACCGGTCCAGAGGAGCGCGCCTTTCACGTGGACGGGGACATAGAGAGTCGTGCCTTCCGTGAAGTCGCGGATGTCCATGTTGCCGGCATATTCGCCGGGCGGCACGGTTGAATAGCGGCCGGGCTCTTTTCTCGCGACCCCGATGGTGCCGGGGAAGGGACGAAGCGGGACGCGAACGCCCGGGAGGAAGTCGGTCGTTTTCGAATCCCAGTCGAGATAAAGATATTTGACCTGTCCGTCCTGATACTCCTTGGGGAATTGGCCGAACATGCCCGGCACGTTGAAGTTCGTGGCATAGGCGCGCGGCACGATCTTGTTCATGCGGACCTTCAAGACATCGCCGGGCTCCGCCTCCTCGACATAAATGGGACCGGTCACGGTGTGCGGCCCGCGCCCCGGATGATCGGTGCGCAGCTTCTTGATCTGATCGATGGTGGCGCCCGGCACGACCTGATTGTGGCTGTGCATCATCGTCTCGATCATGACCGAGTCGCCCGAATTGACGCGCAATACGGGGGGCTGGGCATTGTCGAACCATCCCCATTGCGTTGTCTCGAGCGTCGCCGGCAACAGGTGCAGCCTCTTTCCCCCCGACAGCGCCACCATGCGCAGCTTGGGATCCGACGGGCCTATCTCGGGAACCGTTGCTTTCGGAGGGGAGGGCGGCTGTGCCTGTTGGGCTTGTGCGTCAAGGCAGCTTGCGCTTGCTGCGATCAGTCCCGCAGCCAAGGCAGCGCGGGCAAGAATGTGATGGGGCATGAGTCTCTCCCTTCCTCATTGTCCAGCTTCGCTAGCAAGCGACATGCCACCGCTCATTGCAAGCTGAATTCCTGCTTTGGTGCCGCTTTGATGCGCATCGCGGTGCCTTCGGCGAGCAAATCTTGTGCATTGCCCATGACTCCGTGTCGGCTTGGCCTTGCGCGGAAATCGTGCCATCTGGCGTGAAACAGGAGTGACTCGCGCGTGTCGCCGGCCGCATCTCGCATTGTGCTTGTGGCGTATGTCGCCGCCATCTTCATGAGCGCCGCGCTCTTGTTTGCGGTGCAGCCGATGTTCACGAAGATGGTGCTTCCGCGCTTGGGTGGCGCGCCATCGGTCTGGTCGGTGGCGATGGTCTTCTTCCAGGCCATGCTGCTCCTTGGCTATGCCTATGCGCATGGTCTGACCCGCTGGATTCCGGGCTGGCCCTCCGCGATCGTGCATCTCCTGGTCATGTTGGCTGCCGCATTGGCGCTGCCGCTCACCGTTGCCGCCGGCTGGGGTTTGCCGCCGCCCGAGCAGGAAGCGTTGTGGCTCGTGGGGCTGTTTGCGGCATCAATCGGCCTTCCGTTCTTCGCGCTATCGGCCAACGGCCCGCTGTTGCAGGCCTGGTTCGCGCGAACGGGGCATCCATCCGCGGCGGACCCCTATTTTCTGTATGCCGCCAGCAATGTGGGAAGCTTTCTCGCGCTGATCAGCTACCCCGCCGCCATCGAGCCCTTCACGCGCCTTGGCACACAGACGCAAGCTTGGTCGGCATTGTTCTGGGTCCTGATTGCCTTGATTGTCGCCTGCGGTCTTTTGCTGGTCCGCTCGCGCGCGGCCATGATGGCCGGCGGGACGCCCGAGCTCGTGCAGACGCCCCGTCCAAGCTGGAAGGAGTCCGCCCAATGGATTGCGCTGGCGGCTGTTCCATCGGGGCTGCTTGTCGCCGTCACCGCGCATCTGTCCACCGATGTCGCCGCGGTGCCCTTGATGTGGGTCGTGCCGCTCGCGCTCTACCTCGCAAGTTTCGTCATCGTGTTCCAGAGCCGGCCCGTTCTGCGGCATGAGTGGATGGTGCTGATCCAGCCGGTCCTGATCATCGGGCTGGTGGCGGTGATTGTTCTCGAGCTTTCGATTTATCTGTTCGGAATCATCGCCCTCAACCTCGTCGCATTTTTCATCATTGCCATGGTTTGCCACGGCGAACTCGCGCGCCGGCGCCCCGCCGCCGATCATCTCACGGCATTCTATCTGTGGATGTCCGCAGGCGGCATGATCGGCGGACTCTCGGTCGGACTCATCGCGCCACGGGCTTTTTCCTGGATCGCCGAGTACCCGATCCTCCTCGTGCTCGCGATCCTTTGCCGGCCTGGCTTGAAACCGCCTGCCGAATGGCTGACGCGGGCACAATGGGCGGCGCTGGTCGTGCTCCTTGGCCTGATCGCCTTTCAGGAGCACTTGCCGCGATACGAACTGACCCAGCTCGTCTTTCGCGGAATCGTCATCGCCCTCCTTTCCGTTTCGGTGCTGACATGGTCGCATCCTTTGCGGTTCGCTTTGCTGGTCGCGCTGACGATCCTGATTGGACGGCTCTACGATTCTGACGGCGCCACGCGCGAGTCGATCCGCAGCTTCTTCGGCGTTCACAAGATCACCGAAACCGCATCCGGCAGTTTCCGCGTATTGCTGCACGGCACGACCATTCACGGCGCGCAGCGCCTCACCAATGCCGAGGGAGACGAGATCGAGGGCCGGCCGGAGCCGCTGAGCTACTACCATGCCGGCTCGCCGATGGCGCAGACGATCAAAGCCGCGCGCGAGCGCGCCGCGGGTTCCCTCCGCGTGGCCGTGGTCGGCCTTGGGACCGGCAGTCTCTCCTGCTACAAGGAGCCGGGCGATACGTTCCGCTTCTACGAAATCGATCGCACGGTGGTGCGTTTTTCACGCGACGAGCCGCGGTTTGATTTTCTTGCACGATGCGCGCCCGATGCCGAGATCGTGCTGGGCGATGCGCGCTTGACCTTGGCTGCCCCGACTGGCGAGCGCTACGACGCCATCATCGTGGATGCGTTCTCCTCCGACGCCATTCCGGTGCATCTTCTGACGCAGGAAGCGGTCGCGGTTTATCTGTCGAAGCTCGCCCCGAACGGACTGATCGCGCTGCACGTGTCCAACCGTCACCTGGAGCTTGCCTCGGTGGCGGCCGGCGTCGCGCACGCGAACGGCCTTTCGACCCTTGTCGGCTCAGGCGCGTTCAAGGAGCGGGAGGACGGTGACGACGACGAGGTGGACAACGATGCGGCCTACAAGTTCGAGTCGACCGTCGTGACCGCCGCGCGCACGAAAGACGACCTCGAAATCCTCGCAGCCATGCCCGGGTGGAAGCCGATCGAGCCGGACCCGCGGCAACGGATCTGGACCGACGACTATACCAATGTCGTCGGCGCGCTGTTTCGCAAGATCAACGACTGACGCGGCTTACCGCTCGCGGCTCGCGAGCATCTCCAGCCGCCGCGGCGCCTCGGCCGAGCCGTATTCGCGCGCGCGTTCGTACCAGCTGCGCGCCATCCCGATGTCGGGTTTCAAGCCGTGCACGCCGAGCCGTTCGAGAACGTGCGGATCGTAAGTCGAGGCAAGGGCGAAGGCCGCGCGCGCGTCGTGCGCTTCGGCCGCGCGCCGCAGCACCAGCCGCGCGGCGGCAAGATCGCCGGTCGACAGATACTCTTCGCCGCGTCTGATCATAAAGGCGATCTCCTCGCGGTCCAGCAGCCTTTTCGGGGCCGCGGCAGGAGCCGCAGCGGCAGGCGGTGCGGCGGGTTGAGTGGATGCGACCGGCGGAGCAGGAACAGGAACCGGAGGAGGAACAGGCTGCGGGGCTGCGGCCATGGGCGGGGCCGGCGGCGGAGAAGGCGGCAGCGCCGCCGGGGCAGCGACCATGACCGTTTCCGCGGGCTTTGGCGCATTCCATTGCAGCCGCACGGACTTCTTGTCCGCCACCGCATCGTTTGCCTGGCGCAGTTCGAGTGCCAGGTCCATCGCACCGAGGAAGCCGCGGGGCGGGTAGACCTGCACCTGTGCGGCCTCTCTGGCAGGAACACGCCATCCGCCCGATCCGTAGGGATAGCCGGCGGAGAGTGTTGTCCCCGCGGGCATTCCCAGGATGACGACGGCGCTCCCGTCGCTATTTCCGCGCACGGAGAGCCCAAGTTCTGCGGCCTCTCCGGCGTTGCGGGCGGCCGGGGCGTTCACTGCAATCTGGATTGGAGCTTGCGTCGGCTCCGCGGGCCTCGCTGTTTGGCCGGCAAAGCGCGTCGAGAAGGACGGATTGTCGGATTTCGCTTCCGTCTTGGGCTCCGGTTTCGGCTCCGAAGTCCAGATGGATGTGTTTCCGACCACGACCACGGCGATGACGGCGGCGACGCCGAAAGCGGCGGCCATACGCCCCCAAACAGCAAGCGGAGAGCGCGCATTCACATCCGGCAGCGGCTCCGGAATCGTGCCGGGATTGAGCGAGCGAGGGACCCGGAAGCGGTCGATCACGAGGCCCTCCGCGCGCGGCAATCGTCCGCCTTCGCGTTCGCGAGGCGGGATTGGCTGCGAAATCGGCGGATCGGCTTGCGCTGCCGTTGACGGTTCTTCTTCAGGATTTTCGCTCGTGGGCCGCTGTTCCGTATTTTCGCTGTCGCGGGCCCATTTGGGCGCATAAAGCGAAAACTCGTCCGAACCAAACGACCGATCCGAAGGACTACTCACGGGATCGCCTCCCCAAGCACACAACTGTTTCACATCAGCCGATCCGGCCAGTTCCTCCGTCGGCCGCGCCGAGAAGCGGCTCAGGCGCGAGAACGGAATTCACCGGGTCGGATCGGAAGGTTGGCGGCGCCGATGCCAGCGAAGGAGCGAACGCAAAATCAAGCGACGTTCCGTGGTGGCGAAGCGGCGCCACGATTCCCCCGACATCCGCACGCCGAAGCGCGCAGTCACCCTCGCCCCATGCGATGCTGCCACCCTCGCAACGCTCGCAGAAGCGATGCTACCTTCTAACTGGAATGTGTCGTCAGTAGGGCCTTTTCTTGACAGGAGGCCAGTAACGCGAAGTGCTTTCGAGACAAGTACAAGACTTGGCCATGCAAGTAGCCGCGATTACTACTCGGGTGAGGCCGACAAACCGCGCGTTCCGGTGGGCCCAAACCGGAAACGCTGAACGGCAAAAGCGTGGCACGACAGAATAGTTGGGGTCTTCCGGTCGGCCGCGATCAAGCGCGCCAAGCGTTCCGAAGTATTGGCAAGAGGAGCGATCGTTACAATCCAGCCTGATAGGTTTGGACGACCAGGTTATCTTTGACCTCGCGCACGCCCGGAGTGCTTTCTGCCGCAATCCGGAATGCGTCTTTCTGCTCCTGGCTGAGCACCCCGCCCCAAAGGTCGACCACGCCGTCTCGAACGGTCACATTGATCCCCCAGGGCTTGCCCCAGGGAGCCGCTTTGATCCGCGCCAGCACCTGTTGGCGGACCGACTGGTCGTCTTTTGGCGAGGGCTGCGCTTGGCTGCGCATGCTGGCGAACGCCTGCAGGAGATTGGCGCGGCTGATGATCCCAACGAGCGCTCCCTGGCGCATGATGGGAAGACGCTTGATGTGGTGGCGCTCGAGGATGTCGGCGATCTCCGACAGCTGAGTGTCTTCGCTCGCCGTGACGACATCGCGCGTCATCACGTCAGCCACCTTCCGCCCGTGCGATTTGATGTACTCGGACGCGAGCCGGTCCCCGCCGACCAGCATTTCGAGCCACCACGACCGCCGCCGCTGCGTATTGGCTTCCGTTCGTCTGAGCAGATCGCCTTCGCTGATGATGCCGACGAGCCGGCCTTTGTCGACCACCGGCACGCCGCTGATCCGATTCTGCAGTAGAATGTCCGCGACCTCCGTCACCGTTGTTTCCGGCGTGACCGTAACGACCTCGGTGACCATCACGTCAGCAGCATGCATGGGACCCTCCGAATTCCACCGTTCTTCATAGGCCTACAGTCGCTCTGCAGGTTTGATCGGCGTCAATAGCAGCACACCCGCAGGACAAGGAAGGGCCGAAGCGAGCGCGGAGCGGGTCGCGAGTCAGCGTTCCCCGGCCGAAGTGAGCGCGCAGCGCGAACGCGAGCCGGGGCCCAGCACAAAAACCGCGCGAAGCGACCCTTGCATTCCGAATGCTTGGTCCTGGATCCCGGGTCTCCTTCCCCCCGGATCAACTCCGGGGTCCACTCGCCCGGGGCACAAAGCGCGTCAGCCTGCTCGACGCCGGGGCCAAAATGCGTCATTCGGATAGCCCCCCACGGACGCACTTTCAATGAATGAGGAAGCGAATGGAACGAAATCTGCCAGCAGGAGCCGCGCGGCTTGCAAGCCGGCACCCCGCGGTGTGGAGCGCCTATGAAAAGCTTGGAGCCGCGGTTGCGGAGGGCGGTCCCCTCGATCCGAAGACACGCCGGCTCGTCAAGATCGCGCTTGCGATCGGTGCGGATTCGGAAGGAGCCGTCCACTCGCATGTCCGCCGCGCGGTCGAAGAAGGAATCGGCGCCGACGACATTCGCCATGTGATGCTGCTCGCCATTCCGACCCTGGGCCTGCCCACGGCGGTGAAGGCTCTCACCTGGATCGACGACATCGTCGGGGACTAGATCCGTTGCCTTCCCCTGCAACGAGGCGTCTTATTCAGCGTGCGAGGAGAGCGCCATGAACGAGCAGCCCGGGAATTTCATTCCGAACATCGCGCGGTACGACGCGCTGATGGATGTGATGCGCAACCGCATGACGTCCCGCCAGTTTCGTCCCGACATCGCGGTGCCCCGCGAACACATCGAAATGGTCTTGGAGGCGGCGCGGCACGCGCCCTCGGGCGCCAATGCGCAGCCGTGGCATTTCCTCGTCGTCACCGATCCCGACGTGAAGCGGCGCATCGCCGACTATTTCGTCGAAGAGCAGCGCCGGCGGGCCAAGCTGAAGATGAAATTTCCGACGCCCAACTATCGCGGCCTGGAAACAGCGCCCGGCTTCATCGTCGTGGTCGCCGATTTCCGCTTCATGCGCGCGTTTCCGGTGCTGCTCGACGGCTCCGACCTCGACAAGAAGTACCAGGAGAACGCCGAGCGGATTCTCTTGCAAAGTGTAGCCGCCGCGACCATGTCGGCGCATCTGGCGGCCGCCGCGCTCGGATATCAGGTCTGGTGGGTGACCGCGATCGGTCAAGAAGAGGCGCAGGCGGCCATGCGGCCGCTGCTCGGCATTCCCGATGATCTTGCGATCGTCGACATCATGCTGTTCGGCGTGCCGGCGAAGGCGCCCTACAAGCGCTGGAAGAAAACGCTGTCGCAGATCGTCAGCTACGATCGGTTCGACCCGGCGAACCACATGACCATTGAACAGATCGACGAGTGGGTGCGCGAAACCCGCCACAAGGTCATGTATCGCGACGAAACAAAGGTGGACTGACGCGCTTGCGACTTCAACGGGCGCGTATGCCTGAGGACCGTTGACCCTGATCGGGCAGCACGACGACGCGCGTTCCGACCGTGACGCGCCCGTAGAGATCCTCGATGTCCTCATTGAGGAGGCGAATGCAGCCGGACGAGACGAACTGCCCGATGGTGGACGGCTGGTTGGTCCCGTGGATGCGGTAGAGGGTTTTTCCGAGATAGAGCGCGCGCGCCCCGAGTGGATTGCCCGGTCCGCCGGCCATGAAGCGTGGCAGATAGGGCTGCCGCTCGAGCATGTCTGCGGGCGGATGCCAGTCCGGCCACTCCGCCATGCGCGAGACTTTTTCTGCCCCGGCCCAGGTGAAACCCTCGCGCCCGACGCCGATGCCGTAGCGGATCGCCTGGCCGTTTCCGAGCACGAAATAGAGGAAGGTATTCGGCGTATCGATCACGATCGTGCCGGCTGGTTCTCTCCCATGATACCGCACGAGTTGTCGGCGCAGATGCGCGGAAATCTCCGCCGGACCCTCCTCGGCCTGATAGTCCGGCGGCAGCGCAGCCACGCGGGAACGCTGCTCGGGATCAAGGTTCAGCGGAGCGCCCGGGTTCTGGCCCGGTGCGGGCGGACTTTCGTACCCGGGTGTTCCGAAGTCGCGGTCGCCGCGCGAACGAATGGAACCCGTGTAATCCTCAGGCATTCCGCGTGGGCGCCCGGGCACAATGCCGGGCGGTCGCATCCTGGTAGGCTCCTCGAAGGGACCGAACCCGAACCGCGACTCGCGTGGGTCCGGCGCGCGCCGCGCCTGCTCCTCGTCAAGAGGATAGGGCCCCTGATAGCCCCGGCGAGCCCAGCCCGGTCTCGTGCCAGGCGGAGTTTCGAGAAACTCTTGGTCGTAGGGGTCCGCTGCCGGTCCGCCACGGTACGGTGCTGAGCCGGAATGCTGGGCCTGCGCGCTGCTGATCAGCGAACCGCTCGAAACAAGTAGCAAAAGGCAAACGGCCAAGCGACGCCCGCACATTCTGTTGCACCTCTGGGTATCCACCCTTCTTAGAACGCCAGCGTTTACAAATTCGTTGCATCGGACACTTGCCCAGGAACAAGGCGATCGCAGGACAGGATTGGGCCCGCCGCGTGGCGGCGAAGACGCAGATTGTGTTTTGCGGCCGCGAGCGAGCCGAAAGGCTAATTGTCGGCGGACGGGCAACCCGTTACAGGCCGCTCTCTCAGAGATAGTATAACCTATGCTTAAGAAACTGACCCTCCGGCAGATCGAGGTTTTCGTTTCAGCGGCGCGCCTCGGCAGCTTCGGGGGGGCGGCGGACGAACTCGGCGTCACACAACCTGCGCTCAGCCAAGCGGTGCGAGATCTGGAACTCGACTACGGAGCACAGCTTTTTGACCGCTCAACCCGCCCGGTCACGCTGACGCCTCTCGGCAAGCAGTTTCTGCCTGCGGCGGAACGCGTCGTGAATGCCTACCAGGCTGCGCGCGCCAATCTCGACGATCTGGCCTCGGGCCGGCAAGGCCAAGTGACCGTGTCCTCGCTGCAGTCTGTCGCTGTCGGATTCTTCCCAGCCGTCCTTGCCCAGTTCTCCCGCGAGCAACCGGGCCTTGTCGTCGACTTGCGGGAGAACAAGGCCGATGAAGTGGCCCAAAGCGTCCGCGCTGGGCTTGTCGATTTCGGTCTGTCCAACGTGACGGAGGTCGACTCCGAGCTCGATGCAAAGTCGCTGTTGACCGACCGGTTTGTGCTTGTCTGCCGCGAGGACCATCCGCTCGCGGCCCAGACAGCGGTGCAATGGCGGGAACTCGCGGGCTTGCCCATGGTGGCCATGCCGCGCTCCGCCGGCATTTGGCGGCAGTTGGAGCCGGCCGTGGAACGGGCCGGACAACCCATGGACGTGAGATACTGGGCCGCCAATCCCGGGACCGTTCTGGCGCTGGTGGAGTCCGGGATCGGAATTGCGACACTCCCGTCACTGGCCTGGCCCCGCGGCGGGCACCCGCACCTGGTGAGAAGACCGCTCATCGATCCGGTTGTGGAACGAAAGATCTACCTGCTGCGGCGAAAGGGAGACCCGCTCGGACCGGCGGCAGCGCTGCTCGCGGGTCATATCGAGGCTTACGCAGCCCAAACTCCGGTTGTTGTCGACGCGAACTGACCCATTGGCCCAAGCCGAACGAATCCGGCCGCCTGATCGGGCGGCCGGACGAAACCACGCATCGGTCGCCGCCGTTATTGCCGGCGTGTGGCGCCCTGCCGCTCGCGCCAGGTCAGGAATTCACGAAAGAGCGCTTCCCGATCCGACTGGTTGACGGGCTGTCCGCGCCGTTCGGCGCGCGCCACGAAGCTGTCGAAGTCGCGCTGAAGCCCGGGGTCGCCCTGACCGGCTGCCGCAACACGCTGAAGCATCCGGTCCGCGAGATGGAAGCGCGTCCAGCCTGGGACGGTCGCCGCCAGGTTGATGTCCTTCCACTTCGGATGGAATTGAGGCGAATGGAACTTGTTCCAGTTCGTGAACAGCCGGTCGACAAAACGCTCAACCCGGCGATAGCGATCTGTCCCCTGGGGCCAATTATAGACGGCCAGCACGGCAGGGACGGCCAGCGTGTCGACGCTCTGCCCCGGAGCCACCAGTGTCGGGTAGTCCTGCGACGTGAACTCGCTGACCGTGTAGAGATCCTGCACGTGTTTGGTGAACGGGATCGGCAGGAGGTGCAGGCCCGAATTCGCCGGCAGTTTCGCGAGGCCGTCGACCGGTTTGGCAACGACGCGAACCAGTGCCGCGATTTCGCCCGAACGCAGCTTCTGCATCGATGTCGATTGATCGATCAGCAGTTGCTCGACTTCGATGCCGAAGCGCTGAAGGATGATGCTGCCGGTGAGGCTTGCAGCCGTGCCCGCGGGACCGAAGCTCACTTTCTTGCCCCGAAGGTCCTCGAGCGTTTTGATCTCGCTGCGCGCGAGGATGTGAACCTCGGATAGCGGGAAGCGCGCAATGTACTGCACGCGCTTGTCGAGGTTCGGCGTTTGCCGTTGCGAGCGGAAATACTCGAAGACGTCCGATTGCGTGAAGGCGATGTCAACGCCCTTGAGATAGAGTAGATCCTCGAGATTGCCGGCGCCGCCGAAACTCACGATGGGCAGGATCCGCAAATTGTCCCCGTCGTCGAGCACTTTGGCGAGCTCGTCGGCGAAGCGCATATAGGTGCCTTCCATGAGGCCGCCCGCGACGCCGATGGTCCAGGTGTTCTTGCGTTCTCGAATGGCAGCGTCGGGGCTGCTGTCCTGGAGGGATTTCGGAACGACTTGGGACATCGAGGGCAGGGTTCCTGCCCAGACACACACAAACGCGGCCGCGAGGGCCAACACAACTCGCCGCATATCTCCACCTCACACCCTAAACTTGTGATCCGACGGTGGCGCCAAATGTTGTCCGGAGGGTGGCGGCATTCGCGGCTGGGCGGGGCGCGGAGCAAAAAAATCCGTAGCTGCCGTCTGTGTTTTGCGTCCGAGCGGCACGTCCCGATATCGCCTCGGGTCTGCCGCAATTTCATCTAATGAAATAAGAATTCACATTATCAAAGAATCCTTGACCGGCAGGCTCCCTTGTGGCTGATAGCGGCAGATCAATGGGAGCCGACGTGGCGAGCATCGCGCAGACCGAAAGCGAGAACGGCTCGCCGGCCCCGAGCGGACGCGGCCCGGGTGAGCGCAACAGCATCCAGTCCGTCGACCGCGCCCTGATGCTGCTCGAGGCCATCGCCGAGGCCGGCGGAGAGACGACCCTCACGGAACTGTCGATCCGAACCGAGCTGAATATCTCGACCTGTCATCACCTCCTGGCGACGCTGCTGAAGTGGGGTTACGTCGCGAAGGTGCCGGGCCGGCGCAGTTATGCGCTGGGCGGCCGCATCCTCCATCTCGGAAGCGCATGCTTGCGGCAGGTCGACCTGCCGCGCCGCGCCGAACGCTTCCTCGACCGCATCAACTCGGCGACGGGCGAAACGGTGCACCTGGCCGTGCTGCAAGGCGACAACATCGTGACGCTCGCCAAGCGCGAAGCGCGTCATGCCGTGCGCGCGGAGGCCGGGGCTGTCGGAAAGTCGGACGCGCCCCACGCCACCGCAACCGGCAAAGCCATGCTCGCCTGGCTGCCGGAAGAAGAGATGCGGCGCGTGCTCGAATTGAAGGGCATGACCCCGTTCACCGAAAACACCATCACCGACATACCGACATTGATCGAGGAGCTTCGGCATGTTCGCCGCAACGGCTTTTCGCTGGATCGCGAAGAGTATCAGCCCGGCGTCGTTTGCGTCGGCGCGGCGATCCGCGATCATGCCGGCGCTGTCGTCGGCGCGCTCAGCGCGTCGGCGCCAAGCATGCGCGCCGCCGAAGAACACATCTCGTTGATGCGCGACGAGGTCGTCAGCGCCGCTCGCGCGCTCTCGGCTGAGCTTGGCGATCCCAGCTCGGACCCGCTTGCGCGGGGCGCAGACCGCCCGCGCCCCAGCCCGTCCCGCTCTTGAACTTCAAGGAGAACGCGATGTATTCGCCGGCCGGCGTCAGAACCAGTCCCGACTTTCCCATTCCCGATCACATGAAGGCCTGGGTGCTCGGCAATCCGGGTGAACTCACGCTCAAGGACAAGCCGGTCCCGGTCCCCAAGAAGGCGGAAGTGCTGGTGCGCATTGATGCCGTCGCCATCTGCGCCACCGATCTCGAAATCATCCAGCATGGGCCGCCGGCCTCGATCCAGGGCGGGCTCCCCTTCAACAAGAATTTCACGCCGGGCCATGAATACATGGGCACGGTCGTGGCGCTCGGACCGGGCGTGGACGAATACAGGATCGGACAGCGCGTCACGGTCGAGATTCATGCCGGCTGTGGCCAGTGCAAACGTTGCCGCGAGGGCATGTACACCGCCTGCCACAATTACGGCCTGAACTACGGCGACCTGGACAAGGGTCATCGCGCCAACGGTTTCACCACCGACGGCGGCTTTTGCGAGTATCAGGTCAACAACATCAATACGCTGGTCGCCATCCCCGACGACATGTCGGATGAAGAGGCCACTCTCGTCGTGACGGCCGGCACCGCCATGTACGGCTTGACGGAATTGGGCGGCTTGGTGGCCGGCGAGAGCGTGGTCGTGACCGGCCCCGGTCCGATCGGATTGCTTGGGGTTGCCGTTGCGAAATCGCTGGGCGCCCAGCCGGTCATCCTGACCGGCACGCGCGACAACCGTTTGAAGATGGGGCTCGAGCTCGGGGCCGATCACGTCGTCAACGTGAAGAACGAGGACCCGGTGGAGGCGGTGCGCAAGCTCAATGGCGGCAAGGGCGTCGACTACGTCGTCGAGTGCTCCGGCGCGCCGAATGCGGTCAACGAGGCGATCCGAATGGTGAACCGCGGCGGCAAGGTCTGCCTCGCCGCCTTCCCGCACGAACAGGTGCCGGTCGATATCGCGCATATCGTGCGCAACAACATCTATCTCTTCGGCATTCGCGGCGAAGGAAAGAGCGCGACGCATCGCGCCGAAGCCTTCATGTCGCAGAAGCGCTTCGACGCGACGAAGGTCCACACGCATACCTTCCCGCTCGCCGATCTGCCGACCGCGCTGAAATATGCGCGTGAGCGCATCGACGATGCGATCAAAGTGGTTGTGAAGGCGCGCGGCGTTTCCGCCGCCTCCAAGGTGGCCGCCGAGTGATCGGATTCAAGCGAAGCGAGTAACACCTGATGTTGACCTGCGACGCCTATCTGACGCCGCGAACGCTGGAGGATGCCTTCGCGGCGATGGGCGAGCATGCCGGGCAGTACAGGCTGGTCGCCGGCGCGACCGACATCCTGCCCTGGGCGCGCGAGGGCAGGGCGGGCGACGTTCACGTTCCGGTGCTGATCGACCTCACGCGCATCCCGGATTTGCACGAGCGGCGCGTCGAAAGCGGGCGCGTGCGCCTCGGCGCGGCGACGCCGATCCAGCGCTTTCTGGACGACGAGATGCTGGTGACGGCGCTGCCCTGCATGCCGCGCTGCGCCGTCTGGTTCGCTGACGATCAGATCCGCGAGTCGGCGACGATCGGCGGCAACCTGGTGAATGCGTCGCCCGCGGCCGACGGCATGCCCCCCTTGATCGCGCACGATGCCGCCGTCGAGCTTGCCTCGCGGCGCAAAGGCAAGGTCGAGCGGCGCACGGTGAGCCTTGCGGATTTTGTCACCGGCCCGAGCAGGACCCTGATCACCGCTGACGAGATCATGGTGGCGATCGAATGCGACGCGCTGCCCGGATATGGCGGCAGCTTCGAGAAGGTCGGTCACCGGCGTTCGCTGGTGATCTCCACGGTGTGTCTTGCAACGCTCGTCAAGCTGGATGCGCGCAAGCGGCGCATCGAGGATGTTCGTCTCGCCATTGCGGGCATCGGCCCGGTGCCGCGGCGTCTGTCCGACGTCGAGTCGTTCTTGCGCGGCGGCGAAATGACCGCCGAGAGGATCGAGCGCGCGGCCGAGATGCCGGTGAACCTCGTGCAGTCGCGCACGCGGCAAGCTTACCGCCGCGAGGTCGTGCGCGGTTTCGTCATCCGCGGCCTCGTCAATGCCGCCGCCCGCGCCGGCGCCGACTTGAACCACATCACGCCCGAACTGGAGGCGAGCTATGCCTGAGCTCAAGCTCGAGGCGACCGTCAATGGCTGCAAGGTGGCGCGTACGGCGAAGCCGCATCAGCGGCTGCTCGATTTCCTGCGCGACGATCTCAACCTGACCGGCACGAAGGAAGGCTGCGGCGCCGGCGAGTGCGGCACATGCTCGGTCTTTGTCGACGGCGTGCTGGTGAAATCCTGCCTCCTGCCGGTGGCGAAAGCGCAAGGCGCCGTCATCGAAACGGTGGAAGGTCTCGGCCGGACCGGCGAACTCAGCGTCTTGCAGAAGGCCTTCCACAAGGCGGGCGCGAGCCAGTGCGGCTATTGCATTCCCGGCATGGTGATGGCGTCGACGGCTGCGATCCGCGGCAATCCCTTCGTCGGGCGCGAGGAGATCAAGGAGCGGCTCGGGGGGAATATCTGCCGCTGCACCGGATATCAGAAGATCTTCGATGCGGTGGAGCTGGCGCGCGATATCCTCAACGGCCGCACGCCGACTGCGGCGCTGGCCGAGGATGAGCCCGAGGACGGCCGCTACATCGGCGCCAATGTGCGCCGCATCGATGCGCCGGGCAAAGTCTCCGGCGCGCTGAAATATGCGGGCGACATGGTGATGCCGGGCATGCTGCACCTGCAGGTGCTGCGCAGTCCGCACCCCCATGCGCGCATCGTCTCGATCGACACCTCGCAAGCCGAAGCCATGCCGGGCGTCGAAGGCGTTATCACCTCGGCCGACGTGCCCGGCACCGACGGTTTCGGCGTGTTCGTTTGCGATCAGCCGATCATGGCGCGCGGACGCGTGCGCTATATCGGCGAAGCTGTCGCTGCGGTGGCGGCCGACGATGCGGTCACCGCGCGGCGCGCGCTCGACAAGATCAAGGTCGTCTATGAACCGCTTCCGGCCGTGTTCGATGCCGACGAAGCGCTGCGGCCGGGGGCGCCGATCCTGCACGAATACGCGCCGGACAACGTCACCAAGCACATTCCGATCCGCAAGGGCGACGTCGAGGAAGGTTTTGCCGCGTCCGACATCATTGTCGAGCAGACCTACGAGACGCAGCCGGTCGAACACGCCTATCTCGAGCCGGAAGCGGGCCTTGCCTATGTCGACCACGACGGCGTCGTCACGGTCGTCTCGCCGAGCCAGAACATCACGCATCATCGCCACATGCTGGCGCGCATTATCGCCAGGCCCATCAACAAGGTGCGCTTCATCATGAGCCCCGTGGGCGGCGGCTTCGGCGGCAAGGAGGACATGATCTACCAAGGCATGCTCGCCTTGATGGCGATGAAGACCGGCCGTCCCGTGCGTCTTGTTTTCACGCGCGAGGAGTCGATCATCTCCACGGCGAAACGCCACCCCTCGCGCACGGCCTACAAGATGGGTCTCACGAGCGACGGGCGCATCCAGGCGGTCGAGATCAGGATGGTTTGCGACGGCGGCGCCTACGGGCTCTCGACGGAAGGCGTCATGCGCAAGGCGGCCATTCTGGCGGCCGGGCCCTACGACATCCCGCACGTGAAGGTCGATACCTTCGGCATCTACACGAACAACACGCCGTCAGGCGCGTTCCGCTCCTTCGGCGCGCTGCAGTCGCAGTTCGCGACCGAATCCCATCTCGATATCTGCGCCGAACGTCTCCGGCTCGATCCGTTCGAAATTCGCCGCATCAACGCGATGCGCGACGGCGCGGTGACGCATACCCGGCAGAAGCTCGGCTCGGTGAGCTTCCTGCGCGTGCTCGAAGCCGCCGAGCGGGCCGCGACATGGGAAACCGGCGTGCCGGCGTCCCGCGGCGAGGACCGCGGCGATCTGGACGGTCCTGGCGTGCGCGCACCCTGCGCGCTCGGCGCCCGCTTCGGCGAGAGCCGGCCGACGCGGCAGGACAGCGAGGTCGCCTGATGCCGAAGAAGCGCGGACGCGGCGTTGCCGCAGGCTGGTACGGCATCGCGCGCACGGCGACGGTCGACCGTGCGGGCGCCTGGGCCGAACTCGACGATGGCGGCACCGCGAAGATCATGACCGGCGTGACGGAGATCGGCGAGGGCATCCTCACGGTGCTGGCGCAGATCGCGGCCGAGGAATTGGGCATTCGCCCGGAGGACGTCACGATCGGCGACAACGACACCGCGCGCTCGCCGGAGGCGGCCCATGCCGGCGCAACGCGGCAGACTTACATGATCGGCAATTCCGTCGCGCTCGCCTGCCGCGAGGCGCGCGCGCGGCTTGTCGATGTCGTCGCCAGGAACTGGGCCGTGGATCCCGCTTCCGTGCGCACGGCCGCCGGCGAGGTCTTTGTCGAAGGCACGAATTACAAGATGTCGATGGACCATGCGGTCGAGCTGTGCAAGAAGCGCGGCGTCGTGTCGGTGGGCGCAGCTTCCTTCGGAACGGACACGACCGGGCTGGACCCGGCGGATGGTTCGGGGCGTCCATGGCAGGCCTATGTGTTCGGCTGCCAGGTCGCGGAAGTCGAAGTCGACACCGTGACCGGCGAGGTGCAGGTCCTCGGCATCTGGGCGGCGCACGATGTTGGCCGCGCGGTCAATCCGAAGGGGGTCGAGGGGCAGATCGAAGGGGGCATCGTCCAGGCGCTCGGCCAGGGCCTGATGGAAGATTACCGGCTGGAGCAAGGCCGGACCACGACGCCCGGCTTCGCCAAGTACATCCTTCCGACCTCGCTCGACGTGCCGCACGTGACCTCGGTCATCGTCGAAGACCCGGATCCGATCGGGCCCCTGGGGGTGAAAGGAATTGGCGAACCTGCCATGGTTCCGACAATTCCGGCCATCATGAATGCGATCTACGACGCGGTTGGAGTCCGGATCACGTCATTGCCCGCCACGCCCGAGAAGGTCCTCGAAGCGCTGAGGCGGAAACGGGAAGCGGCTGCGCCCCCAATGGCAGCCGAGTAAAGCAACCAAGCAAACTGGGAAGACTGGATCAGTCTGGAGGATGCGAATGATGAAAACTGCACGTCCCGCTCTGTCGGGAATATTGGCTCTGGCCTTCGCGGCCGCGGCAAGCCCGGCGATGGCGCAGCAATTCCCGGACGGCAAGCCGATCGAGATGACGGTCATGTTCGGTGCGGGAAGCGCGGCCGACGTCACCGCGCGGCACTTGGCCGACGGCATGGCGAAGGCGCTTGGTGCGCCCGTCCCGGTTGTGAACCGCACGGGCGGCGGCGGCGCCGCCGGCTATACGCATGTGAGCCAGCAAAAGCCCGACGGCTACTCGATCATCTGGAATTCGAATTCGATTTCCACGAACCACCACTCGGGCATCCTGCCGTTCGACTACACGGCCTTCGATCCGGTGGCGCGCGTCAGCATCGAAACCCCGATGCTGGCGGTGCGCAGTGACGCGCCGTGGAAGACGCTGAAAGAGTTCATCGAGTACGTGAAGGCCAATCCCGGCAAGGTGCGCATCGGCAATTCCGGCGCGGGGAGCCACACGCATTTCGCGGCTTCGGCGCTTGTCGCGACAGCCAAGGGCAAGGTGATCGACGTGCCGTTCGGCACCGGTCAGGCGGTGGTCAACCTGCTGGGCAGCCGCATCGAGGCCATTGTGCAGCTGGCACCGGCCGTGATTCCGCACGCCAAGAGCGGGGAATTGCGCGTTCTCGCGGCGCTCAGCTCCAGGCGGGAACCGGCTTTCCCGAATGTGCCGACCGCGCAAGAGGCGGGCTATTCGGTTGCCCTGGACATGTGGCGCGGCATCGCCGTGCCGAAGGGGACGCCGAAAGCCGTCGTTGCCCGCTTGCAGGACGCGATCAGGAAGACCGTCGAGTCGAAGGAATTCCAGGAGGCAGGGAAGAATGTCGGTTTCGTGCCGGCTTTCATGCCGGCTGACGAATTCGGCAAGCTGATCGCGCGCGACGACAAGAAGCTCGCCGAGGTGATGACCGAACTCGGGCTTCGCAAAAAGCAGTGACGATTTTTCCGCGCCCGGCCGGCAAGCCGGCCGCGGACGTTCTGTCTTGGATTGGCGTTCACGGCGCGCGGGCGCGCCGGAGTAGAGGATCAGCCGTGGCACTGGATCAAGTTGAAGCCCAATCGCGTGCCCCCGTCGGCACGACGCTGCCGTGCACGTTCTGTGCCCGGCGGGCGGAACTGCTGGGAGCAGCGCTTCTTATCGGCGCCGGTCTGTTCTTTGCGCTGCATGCCCTGAACCTGCAGTTTGGATCGGACGGCGTTCCGGGGCCCGCGGTCTTCCCGTTTGCGCTGGGCCTTCTGCTGGCGGCGGCGGCCGCCGCGATCGGCTGGGACGTCCTCCGCAGCGCTCCTCACGGCCGCAAGGTTGAACTTGGTCATCGCGACGTGCTGATCACCTTTGCCGCGCTTCTTTTCGCAAGTTTCGCGTTCGAGCGGATCGGGACCTACATCACGCTTGGCCTGCTGATCGCGACCCTGTTGATTTTTGTCGGCCGCGTTTCGGTCTTCCGCGCCGCCTTCGCCTCCACCGCGGCGACGGGCGTGTTCTGGTTCTTTTTCAAGGAAATGCTCGGCCTGCAGCTCCCCGCAGGACCGTTCTTTTGAGAATGTGATGTCGGCTTTCGATCAACTGCTTACCGGGTTTTCCGTCGCGCTGACCTGGAAAGGCCTCTTCTACTGTTTCATCGGCTGCCTGTGGGGCACGATTGTCGGCGTGTTGCCGGGATTGGGCCCGCTCGCCGGCATGACGCTGCTCTTGCCGCTCACCTTCGGCCTGGACCCCGCGCTCGGCATCATCATGCTGACGGGCATTTTCTACGGCGCGATGTATGGCGGCTCGACCACGTCGATTCTTGTCCGCATTCCCGGCGAGGCCGCTTCGGTCGTGACCTGCATCGACGGCTACGAGATGGCGCGCCAAGGCCGCGCCGGCCCCGCGCTGACGATTGCAGCTTTGGGAAGTTTCGTTGGCGGTACGGTCTCCATCCTGGGTCTGATGTTTGTCGCACCGGCGCTCGCGCAGGTGATGGTGGCGATCGGGCCCTCGGTCGAAGTCGTGCTCATTCTGCTTGCCCTTGCCGTGATCGCCGTCATTTCTGCCGGCTCCCGCATGAAGACGGCGGCGATGGTTCTGCTCGGCCTCGTCATCGGCACCATCGGTCTCGACCGGCTTGCCGGGACGCCCCGCTTCACCTTCGGCAATATGGGGCTTGCCGAGGGACTTTCGTTCACCGCGCTCGCCATCGGGCTGTTCGGCTTGTCGGAAATCCTCCTCAACCTGGAGAGGTCGGAGACCATCAAGGCCATTCAACCGAAGCTTCGCGAACTCGTTCCGCGCTGGGCGGATCTGCGCGCGTCCGGCGGGGCCATCGGGCGGGGTTCGGTGATTGGCTTTATCTTCGGCGTTATTCCGGGCGTCAGCCACGTCGTGTCGACATTCGTGTCTTACGCTGTCGAGAAGCGTATTTCGAAGAACCCCGAAGAGTTCGGAAAAGGCGCCATCGCCGGCGTGGCGGGGCCGGAAACCGCGAACAACGCGACCACCGGCACCGCGATGATTCCGTTGCTCGCGCTCGGCATCCCTTCGATCCCGGCGACGGCGATCCTGCTCTCGGCGCTCACCATTCACGGCGTGCAGCCGGGACCGCTGCTCCTCAAGGATCATGCCGAGGTGTTCTGGGGTCTCGTCGCCAGCATGTATATCGGCAACGTCATCCTCGTGATCCTGAACCTGCCGCTCGTCGGCATCTTCGTGAACCTGCTGCGCATCCCCTACACTTGGCTGGTGCCGATGATTCTCGCGATTTCCATTATCGGCGTGTACAGCGTGAAGTTCTCGACCGCCGACATCTGGATCATGGTTGTGTCCGGCGGCGTCGGCTATCTCTTCCGCAAGTTCGGCTACGAGATGGCACCGCTGTTGCTGGCCCTCGTGCTCGGTGATCGTCTGGAAGAAAACTTCCGTCTGGCGCTGACCATGTCGGGCGGAAGCTATGCGACCTTCGCCGATCAGGCGGCGCTGATCGTCCTCGCCTCGGCCGCCGGCCTCCTGATCATCGTGCAAGGAGTCGCTTGGGCTTTCGGTTACCGGAAGAGCTTCGCCGACCAGGCGGAGCGCGCCTGAACACACGAGACTTCGCTATGCTCACACGGACTCCCGAAAACGAAAGCCGCCGGCGCATGCGCGCCCGCGCCCGCGCGATCCGCGAAGCAGGCGGACTCGACGCCGTGCTCGCAAAAGATGCCATGCCGAAGCTCGTCGAGACGACGCTCGCCGAGGCGCTCGTGCTCGGCCTGCTCAAGCAGGGCGTGCGCAAATATCTGGCCATTTTCGGTCACGGCTCGACCGAGCTTGGGGATGTGCTGCGCGTGTATGAGGAAGAGGGCGTCACGCGCACCTTCCATTGCCGCAACGAAGTGGCGATGGCGCATGCGGCGACCGCGCTACGCTGGCAATACGGCGAGGTGCCCGCCGTCGTGACCTCAATCGGTCCGGGCGCGCTGCAGGCATTGGCCGGCTCGCTCGCGGCCGCGTCGAACGGGGTCGGCGTCTATCACATCTACGGCGACGAGACGACCTATGGCGAAGGCTACAACATGCAGCAGGTGCCGAAGGAGGAGCAGGGCCTCTTCGGCCGGATGACGGCCATCATGGGCCGCTCCTACGTGCTGCATACGCCGGAAGCGATCCGCGCTGCGCTGCGCCGCGGCGCGTTGACGGTCAACCATCCCTATCGCGCAGGGCCGTTCTATCTGCTGCTGCCGCTCAATACCCAGCCCGCACGGCTGACGCTGAACCTTGCCGCGCTGCCCTCGCGCCCGGAGCTGCCGCCGCTTGCGCCGGCGAGCGGCGAACCGATCGAAGCGGCGGCAGAGCTCATTGCGCAATCGAAGCGCGTCGTGATCAAAGCCGGCGGCGGCGCGCGCGGCCACGATGCGGCGGTGCGTCGCCTCGCCGAGAGCGCCGGCGCCGCGGTCGCGCTGTCGCCCGGGTCGACCGGCGTGATGCCCGACGCGCATCCGCAGAACATGCATGTCGGCGGATCGAAGGGCTCGATCAGCGGCAATTACGCCATGGCGAACGCCGATCTCGTGATCGTCATCGGTTCGCGCGCCGTGTGTCAGGCCG
>JALHLQ010000028.1 GCA_022844485.1 Xanthobacteraceae bacterium | reverse complement strand
AGCATCTCTACAATCACCACAGGCCGCACGGAGCCCTTGCCGGCCTCACGCCCTCCGAGTACCTCAAACGACGCCGAGCCAACGAGACCCCCGCGTCTCATATGTGCTGAGCCCGGACAGCCCCTTCCCTCCCCGCGAATTCTGCACTAGAACCACCGCGCGCGGGGCTTGGCCCTGACGCCGGGCAGGAAGGACGCGCGAAGGCGCGCCCTTTTTTTGTGCCCAGCAAAGTGAGCCGATGCCCAGACGCACCGACATCCACTCGATCCTGATCATCGGGGCCGGGCCGATCGTGATCGGCCAGGCCTGCGAATTCGACTACTCCGGCACGCAGGCCTGCAAGGCGCTCAAAGCCGAGGGCTACCGCGTGATCCTCGTCAATTCCAATCCGGCGACCATCATGACCGACCCGGATCTGGCGGACGCGACCTACATCGAGCCGATCACGCCGGAGATCGTCGCCAAGATCATCGAGAAGGAGCGCCCGGACGCGCTCTTGCCCACCATGGGCGGGCAGACGGCGCTGAACACCGCGCTGTCGCTCCGCCGCATGGGCGTGCTGGACAAATTCGGCGTCGAGATGATCGGCGCCACGGCAGAAGCGATCGACAAGGCCGAGGACCGCCAGCTTTTCCGCGAGGCCATGGGCAAAATCGGCCTGGAGACGCCGCGCTCGCGCCTCGCCAACGCCTCCGACGTGAAGAAGGCGGACCGCGAGCGGCACAAGGCCGAGCTCGCGCGGATCGCCGCGCTCGCCGTGCCGGCGGAGGAACGCAAGAAGCTGACGGCCGAGTTCGAGCGAAACTGGGAGCGCGACGAGCCCGAGCGGCGCAAGCGCTATGCCGACAAGGCGCTGATCGAGGCGCTGGAGGCTCTCGATGTCGTCGGCTTGCCCGCCATCATTCGCCCCTCCTTCACGCTCGGCGGTACCGGCGGCGGCATTGCCTATACGAAGTCCGAATTCCTCGACATCGTCGAACGCGGCCTCGACGCCTCGCCGACCAACGAGGTGCTGATCGAGGAGTCCGTGCTCGGCTGGAAAGAGTTCGAGATGGAGGTCGTTCGCGACAAGAACGACAACTGCATCATCATCTGCTCGATCGAGAATCTCGATCCGATGGGCGTGCACACGGGCGACTCGATCACGATCGCGCCCGCGCTCACGCTGACCGACAAGGAATACCAGGTCATGCGCGACGCCTCGATCGCGGTGTTGCGCGAGATCGGTGTCGAGACCGGCGGATCGAACGTGCAGTTCGCGGTCAATCCCGCCGACGGCCGCCTGGTGATCATCGAGATGAACCCGCGCGTGTCGCGCTCCTCCGCGCTTGCCTCGAAGGCGACCGGCTTTCCCATCGCCAAGGTCGCGGCGAAGCTCGCCGTCGGCTACACGCTCGACGAAATCGCCAACGACATCACGGGCGGCGCGACGCCCGCCTCCTTCGAGCCGACGATCGACTACGTCGTCACCAAGATCCCGCGCTTTGCCTTCGAGAAATTCCCCGGCGCCGAGCCGACGCTCACCACCTCGATGAAGTCCGTCGGCGAGGCGATGGCGATCGGCCGCACGTTTCAGGAGTCGCTGCAGAAGGCGCTGCGCTCGATGGAAACCGGCCTCACCGGCTTCGACGAGATCCACATCGACGGCATCGGCGAAGGCGACGACAAGAACGCGATCCGTGCCGCGCTGGGCGCGCCGACCCCCGATCGTCTGTTGAAGGTCGCTCAGGCGATGCGGCTCGGCGCGGCCAACGATCTCATCCATGCGAGCTGCAGGATCGATCCCTGGTTCCTCGATCAGATCCGCGGCATCGTCGACGCGGAGACCGATATCCGCGCCAGCGGCCTGCCGGATGCGCCTGGCGCGTTTCGCCGGCTGAAGGCGATGGGCTTCTCCGATGCGCGGCTTGCAAAGCTCGCCGGCCAATCCGCCGAGTCTGTCCGTGATCGGCGCCGCGCGCTCGGGGTGCGGCCCGTGTTCAAGCGCATCGACACCTGCGCGGCCGAGTTCGCTTCGCCCACGGCTTACATGTACTCGACCTACGAGACGCCGTTTTTCGGCGCGCCCGCCTGCGAAGCGCGGCCTTCGGACAAAAGGAAGGTCGTCATCCTGGGCGGCGGGCCCAATCGCATCGGGCAAGGCATCGAGTTCGACTACTGCTGCTGTCATGCGTCCTTCGCGCTGCGCGACGTCGGCTACGAGACCATCATGGTCAACTGCAATCCGGAAACGGTCTCGACCGACTACGACACCTCCGACCGTCTTTATTTCGAGCCTCTCACGGCTGAGGACGTGCTGGAGATCATCGAGACCGAACGGGCGAACGGCAACCTGCACGGCGTCATCGTCCAGTTCGGCGGACAGACGCCGCTCAAGCTGGCCGAACCGCTGGAAAAAGCGGACGTGCCGATCCTCGGCACCTCTCCCGACGCCATCGACCTCGCCGAGGACCGCGACCGCTTCAAGCGCCTGCTGGACACGTTGAAGCTGCGCCAGCCCGAAAGCGGCATCGCGAAGAGCCCGCAAGAGGCGCGCGCGATCGCGGACTCGATCGGCTATCCGATCGTCATCCGCCCGTCCTACGTGCTGGGAGGCCGCGCGATGGAGATCGTGCACGAAGGCGCCCAGCTCGACCGCTACATCAAGCGCCTCGCTGCCGATCTCGACCGCCCCTCCGAACTCGTGGTCTCCGACAAGCGGCCGCTGCTTATCGACCGCTACCTGTCCGATGCGATCGAGGTGGACGTCGATTGCCTCTGCGACGGCAAGGACGCGTTCATCGCCGGGGTGATGGAGCATATCGAGGAAGCCGGCATTCACTCCGGCGACTCGGCCTGCTCGCTTCCCCCCCATTCGCTCTCGCCGGACAAGATCGAGGAACTCGAGCGCGAAACGAGAGCGCTGGCGCTCGCGCTCAACGTCGGCGGGCTGATGAACGTGCAATACGCCATCAAGGACGGCGACATCTATGTGCTCGAAGTGAACCCGCGCGCCTCCCGCACCGTGCCGTTTGTCGCGAAAGTCATCGGAACGCCGATCGCGAAGATCGCCGCGCGCATCATGGCGGGCGAGACGCTCGCAAGCTTCAAGCTCGCGCCGCCGCGCTTCCGGCATTTCGGGGTCAAGGAGGCCGTGTTTCCCTTCGCGCGCTTCCCCGGCGTCGATACCATATTGGGGCCGGAGATGCGTTCGACCGGCGAGGTCATGGGCCTCGACCGCGACTACGCGATCGCTTACGCGAAAAGCCAGCTTGGCGCCGGCTCAATTTTGCCGCGCGCGGGAACCGTTTTTGTGTCGGTCCGCGACGGCGACAAGCCGCGCATCCTGGAGGCCATGCGGCTCCTCGACTCGCTGGGCTTCCGGGTGATCGCCACGTCGGGGACGCAACGCTATCTGGCCGAACAGGGTCTGAGAGCCGAAAAAGTTAACAAGGTGCCGGAGGGTCGCCCGCACATTCTCGATCACATCAAGAACGGCGATGTCCAGCTCGTTTTCAACACAACGGAAGGCCTGACCGCCATTTCCGACAGCCGCTCCCTCCGCCGGGCGGCCCTCTTGCATAAAGTGCCGTACTACACCACTCTTTCCGGGGCCATCGCTGCCGCCCACGGGATCAAAGCCCATTTCGAGGGCGATCTCGAAGTCCGGGCATTGCAGAGCTACTTTGAGGGTGCATCCTGAAGCGGCTCGCCGGCAGCCACGGCAGGAGCAGGGGAAGGCTTTCCGATCGTGGGGCATCAACTCGTCCCGCGGTCGAAGTTTTTTCAGTTTTGCGACACAAGGTGAAGGACGATGGAAAAGATCCCGATGACGGCTGCCGGCTATGTCGCGCTTGAGACCGAGCTCAAGCATCGGCAGCAGGTGGAGCGGCCGCGGATCATCCAGCAGATTTCCGAGGCGCGCACGCACGGCGACCTGTCCGAGAACGCGGAATATCACGCCGCCAAGGAAGTTCAGGCCCACAATGAAAGCCGCATCGTCGAGCTCGAAGACAAGCTCGCGCGCGCGGAGGTCATCGACGTTTCGAAGCTCTCCGGTGAAACGGTGAAGTTCGGCGCGACGGTGACGCTGATCGACGAGGACACCGACAAGAAGCAGGTGTGGCAGATCGTCGGCGAGCCCGAGGCCGACGCGAAAAAGGGCCGGATCTCGATCAGTTCGCCGCTGGCGCGCGCGCTCGTCGGCAAGAAGAAGGGCGCCTCCGTCGAGGTGGTGACTCCGGCCGGCGCGAAAGCCTATGAGGTCGTCAAGGTCGAGTGGCGCTGATGGGGCGCATCGAGGTCCCGGTGTCGATGGGCGAGCTCGTCGACAAGGTGACCATCCTCGAGATCAAGTCGGAACGCATCACCGACCCGGCCAAGCTCGACAATGTCAGGCGCGAACTGGCCTTGCTCAACGGCAGGCTCGCGCCACTGGCGAAGAGCGCGCCCGGTCTTGCGGCGCTGAAAGCCTCGCTCCGCGCCATCAACGAAGAGCTCTGGCGGATCGAGGACGACATCCGCGACTGCGAGCGGATGCGCGATTTCGGCTCGCGCTTCGTCGAGCTTGCGCGCGCCGTCTACCGCACCAATGATCGCCGCGCGGCCAAGAAGCGCGAGATCGACGCGCTCGTCGGCTCGGACCTGGTCGAGGAAAAATCCTACGCCGCGTATGATTAGCGCTCCTGCGTCAAAAAAAACGAGGCTCGCATCTCGCGCCCTCTCCCCTTGCGGGGGCTTTGCGCAATAACCCAGAAATTCAGTTGGGTTTTTGTGCAGGTCAGAGAGTTTTTGTGCAGCACCGAATTCTGCGCTCTACGGCCACACTACAATTAG
This sequence comes from Xanthobacteraceae bacterium, assembly GCA_022844485.1. GTDB lineage: Bacteria > Pseudomonadota > Alphaproteobacteria > Rhizobiales > Xanthobacteraceae > JALHLQ01. Next base: position 45,998 of record JALHLQ010000028.1, on the reverse strand, counting down.
CTTCGCTTACCCTTGATCGCTTCGCTGACCCGCCCGTGATTGACGTTGAAGAGGTCGTGTCCCTCGGCGTGGTGTAACTGGCGGCGGATCACCGCGAGTGCCGGCATGGGCCGGATCGGTCAGCCGGCGAGTGCCGGGAAGCTGACGGAGTGATCATCGCTCAAGGGAGCGATGGTTTCCAGGGTCATGTAGCGGGCGCGCTGGACCGCCCATTCATCGTTCTGTTCGAGCAGGATCGCGCCGACCAGACGAACGATGGCGTCCTCATTGGGGAAGATGCCGACGACCTCGGTGCGCCGCTTGATCTCGCCGTTGACGCGCTCGAGCGGGTTGGTCGAGTGCAGCTTGGCGCGGTGGGCGGCCGGGAAAGTCATGTAGGCGAGCACGTCGGCTTCGGCTTCATCCAGGAAGGATGCGAGCTTGCACAGCTTGGGACGCAGCTGGTCCGCGACGCGGCGCCACTGACCCTTGGCGGCCTCGGCGTCGTCCTGGGCGAAGGCGGTGGCGATGAAGGCGGAGACGACGCGGCGGCCGCTCTTGCCGGCATAGGCCAGAGCATTGCGCATGAAGTGCACGCGGCAGCGCTGCCAAGTAGCGTGCAGCACCTTGGCGACGGCGGCCTTGATGCCCTCGTGCGCATCGGAGATCACCAGCTTGACGCCGCGCAGGCCGCGGCGAGCGAGCTTGCGCAAGAATGCGGTCCAGAACGTCTCGGCCTCAGAGGGGCCGATATCCATCCCCAGGATCTCGCGCCGGCCGTCGCTGTTGACGCCGACCGCAATGATCACCGCCACGGACACGATACGCCCGTTCTGGCGCACTTTGACGTAGGTGGCATCGATCCACAGGTACGGCCAGTCGCCCTCGATCGGCCGGTTGAGGAAAGCTTTGACCTTCTCGTCGATCTCCGCGCACAGCCGGCTGACCTGGCTCTTGGAGATGCCGCTCATCCCCATCGCCTGGACGAGATCGTCGACCGAACGGGTGGAGATGCCCTGCACATAGGCTTCTTGCACCACCGCCGTCAGCGCCTTCTCGGCCATGCGACGCGGCTCGAGGAAGCCGGGGAAGTAGCTCCCCTTGCGCAGTTTTGGAATGCGCAGCTCGACCGTTCCGGCACGGGTCTCCCAATCGCGCTCGCGGTAGCCGTTGCGCTGAATGAGGCGCCCGGGGCTCTTCTCGCCGTAGCCGGCGCCCGTCAGATCTTCGACTTCCAACTCCCTCAGACGTTGGGCGGCAAAGCTGATCATCTCGCGCAGCAGATCGGCGTCGGGGGTCTTCTCGACAAGCGCACGAAGGTTCATCTTCTCATCGGTCATCGGTGCTTCCTCGAATCAGGTTGGTGTGAGCAACCCGACCCTACCGGGCGAATCATCGATGACCACCGCGAAGCAGCTCGCTCGCTACAGCGCTATCATGGCGCGCTTCGCGAGCAGCTTCGCTGCCGCCGAGCTACACCACCAGTAGGGACGTGACCGACCTAAATTTCAAAGGAAAGGTCGCCGCCCGCGTCGAGGGAAAGAGCGGTCTTGCCAGAATTGGTCTAGGAGTGCACGTCACAGCACCAACCATTCACGCCGGATTTCCCGGCACCATTCAGCTTGAACTGGTCAATCACGGTCCCCTGGCAATTAAATTGCGCCCCGGTATGGCAATTTGCCAACTCATCATTGAGGAAATTAAGGGCACACCAAGCAAGGCGCACAAAAGTCAGTTCTCCGGACAGAGCGCCAAATAATCAGTTCAGCGCTAGCGCTCCTGCGTCTCGCGCCCTCTCCCCTTGCGGGAGAGGGCAGCGCCGGACGTTCAACACGCGCGGTCGGGTGAGGGGGCGGGGAGAGGCGCGATAAGAACCGTGTTTTGGCGCTGCCGCAATCGATCCCCAAAAGCAGGCGCGCCTACAACCCCAGACTCCGCAACGCGCTGCCCAGCGTCCCCAACGTTTTCGAATCGGAAACCGCTTGCTCGGCCAGCCACGGCTCGAGCGCGAAATCCGGGCTGATGGTGCGGATGTCCTCGATCGCCCATTCCGCCGCCTTCTGCTGCCCCGCCTGCGCGAGCGCGGCGGCGAAATAGACGAGCGATTCGAGATTACCCGGACTGCGCTCGACCGCCACGCGCAAATGCGCCGCGGCCTGCGCATGGTCGCCGGCGTGGAAAAGCGCGCGTCCAAGCAGGAGCGAATTGAGGAACCCGCCATTCGGGTTGAGCTGCAGCGCGGCTTTGAGGATCTCGACCGCCCGGGCGGCGTGGCCCATGTCGATGAGGATGCTGCCGAGCAGCCCGTAGCCCTCGGCGAACGAGCTGTTGAGCGCCAAGGCCTTTCGCAGGTGCTTGAGGGCGTCGACATGGTTGCGCCGCTGCCCGTGAACCCAGGCGAGCACCCAGTGGATTTCGGGGATTGCCGCGTCGATCTGCTCGGCCGTTCGCGCGAGTTCGAGCGCGAGATCGAGCTCCTTGTCCCCCGCGACACCGTGCCGTGTCTCCGCGGCATAGGTGAGCGCGAGCCCGGCATAGGCCCGGGCAAACGATCCGTCGAGCTGCACCGCGCGCCAGTAGCGTCCGCGCGCACGCACGATGGAACGCTCATCGCGCATCAGCGCCTGCGCCTGGACATACTGTTCATAGGCCGGGACGCTGCGGGTCAGCCGCGATGCGTCGGCGGGAAGGCTGACGGGGAGTTCCGAGGCGAGCGCGCGCCTGAGCGAGAACAGGATCTCGTCCTGCAATCCGAGCAGGTCGGAATAGGGCCGCTCAAACGTTTCGATCAGGAGCGTGCGGCCGCTCTCCACGACTGTCAGCCGGACCTCGGCCCCGACCCTGTCGCCCGCGCGCCGCAAATGGCCGTCGAGGGAGAGAACGGGCGCGTTCCGGCCGCGTCCGGGTCGTGACGGCGGAAGGGCGCCGTCCGCCGGCAGCACCCGAATGGATTGAATCCGGCCAAGCTCGACCATCAGGTGGGTGCGCAGCGCGCGCGCGAGTTGCGCATCCTCCGGAGCGGCGCCGGCCGTCCCGAAGGCGCCGACGGCGAGAAGGGGCAGCGAGTCGATGGGACGCACGCTCGCCACCGCGGCCACCAGCGCATCGACATCATCGCTGTTGCGGCGCGCCTGCCAGGCCGCCGTCAGGAGCATGGCCGCGACGGCGACAAAGGCGAGCGCAAACAGCATGTATTCCGCCGCGCACCGCTTGATGCGCGCGAAAGCGGACGGTTTGTGCGCACGAGGATCGCGGCTGACCCAGGAGACCGGGGCGACCAGGCGATAGCCGCGCCGTGCCACGGTTTCGATGTAGCGGGGCTGCGTGGCGGTATCGCCAAGGAGCCGGCGCAGCTTGGCGACCGCCTGCGTGAGGGCGCGATCGCAAAGCGTCGCAACCGGCGAAAGCTCGATCTGCAATTCGTCGCGTGCCACGACGTGCCCGGCGTGGCGGGCGAGATAGAGCAGCGTCGCCGAGAGCTTCGGATCCAGCGCGACGTTTTGCGCGCCGCGCGCGAGCTCGTTTCTCGCCGGGTCGAACACGCATTCGCCGACGCGCAGCCAGCGCCCGTGCCCGGCCGGCGGCCTGGCGCAAGCGTCAACGCTCGGGCGCAGACGAAAAGGTTTCATCCGCCACACTCGGAAATCAGGTCAGGAATTTTTTGCAGTGCCTCGCAGACGCGATTGTTCGCGAGAAGCGCGTCTATGTCCAAGCTTTTCGCGCAGGCGAAGTCAGCCGACCACAGCTTTCCGTTCGCAGCAGCATGTCGTCCACGGCTTCGGCGACCGCCTGCACGGGAATCAGCGGCGTCGCCTCGCCGCCGAAATCCCTGGCGCTGATGATGCGCCCCGCCGGCGCGATCGGCGCCCAGCGGCGCGGATCGGTCGGACCGAACAGGCTGACCACCGGCGTGCCGGCGGCGCCGCACAGATGGCCGAGCCCGCTGTCGTTCGCGACCGCAAGCCGCAAGCGTGCCGCGACCGCGATCGCCACATCGAGCGGAGCGATCGCAGGCCCCGCATTGATGGCCGCGATCACGAGCCGCGCGATGTCGGCCGCATAGGCCTGCTCCTGCGGACCGGTGAGCAGGACCGGCACAAGCCCGCGTCCGGCGATGAGGCTCGCAAGCTCCGCGAATTTCTCCAGCGGCCAGTTCTTGCGCGCTTCGCGGCTGCCGACGGCGAGACCGATATAGGTCCGGCCTTCCGGCAGGAGCCGCGCCGCGATCTTGCGCCCCTCCTCGCCGCTCTCCAGCCGCCCGTCGCCATCGGCGGCCTTGCCGAGCGCGGCCTGCGCGAGGCTGAACGCGCGCTCGCCGACATGGCGGGGCCGCGCAAAGCGGCCGGGCGGACGCGCATCGCTGAGGACATAGCCGGGCAGCGCCGCATAGTATCGCCGGTAACGGAGCACGCGCCGCGCGAGCCAGACGCTGGCGATGCGCGTGCGGGTATCGAACACGTGCGAGAACGCGGGCAGCTCCCGCAGCTTCGGGGCGGCGTCCGAAAGCGGCGCCGTGATCCTCGCCCACGGTCTCGCCTCGGCGATGAGATCCGACGTGAACGGGCGGAGGTTCTCCGACATCGCGGTCTGGTACGACGAGATCCACCAGATCGGCCGGCCCGGATAGCCGCGCGCGATCGCGCGCAGAAGCGGCAGCTTCAAAAGCGAGTCGCCGAGCCCTTCGCGCTCGACGAGCACGGCGATCGGCGACCGCGCCTCGCCCGCCGCTTGCCGTCTCGCGTCATCCGCAACGCTCACTCGGGCTGGATCCCCGCGTCGGCGACGATCTTCGCCCATTTCTTGATTTCGGACAGCGTGAACGCCGCAAGCTCGGCGGGCGAGCCGGCGTCGGGCTCGATGCCGGCGGCGAGGAGTTTCTTTTCCACGTCCGGATCGGCCAGCGCCTGCCGGAACGACGCGTTGAGCCGTTCGACGATCGCCGGCGGCGTTTTTGCCGGCGCGTAGGCCGCAAACCAGGCCGTGAGCTCGTAGCCTTTGATCCCGACCTCGTCGATGGTCGGCAGGTCGGGCGCAAGCGGCGTGCGCTTGGCGCTCGAGACCGCGAGCCCCTTCAGCCGGCCCGCGCGCACGGGCGGAAGCGAGGTGGAGACGTCGCCGAAGAACAGCGAAATCTGCCCGCCGAGCAGATCGGTCACGACCTGCGGGTTGCTCTTGTAGGGAACGTGCAGGAGATCGATCCCGGCCATCGTTTTCAGAAGTTCGCCCGCGATGCGCGAGGAGCTCGAGCCCGAGCCGAAGCTCAGCTTGCCCGGATTGGCCTTGGCATAGGCCAGAAGCTCCTTGACGTCGTTGACGGGCACCGAGGGATGCGCAACGAGCGCAAGCGTGATGTTGCCGAGCTTCGTCACCGGCTCGAAATCGGCGACGGCGTCGTAGGGCACCTTCTTCAACAGGCTCTGATTGGCGGCATGCGTCGTGTTGGAGGTGACGAGCACGGTGTAGCCGTCGGGCGCGGCGCGCGCGACCGCCTGCGCGGCGATGACGCCGCTGCCGCCGGCCATGTTCTCGATCACGATGGATTGTCCGAGCTGCGCCGACATGCGGTGCGCAAGCAGCCGCGCCAGCGTGTCCGTTCCGCTTCCCGGCCCGAACGGAAGGATGAACTTGATCGTCTGGCTCGGATAGGCGCTCTGCGCCTGCGCGCCGCCCACCGCCGCCGCCATGCAGAGAATGGCCATCAACGCTTTCAGAAACCCGCTCATTGCACCCTCCCTTACGCGCCGGTCTTCACGCCGAGGCGTCGCGCCAATTCCGCTTCGATATCGATCTCCATGCCGAGCAGGAGGAACGACAGCGACTTTCCGTGTCCGTCGAGTCCGAGGCTGGAGTTGACCCCGCCTTCCAGCACGTCGTCCAGCACGAAATTGAACGCGGCGACATTCGGCAGATCGTAGCGGATCACGGCGGCCGGGCGGCGCGAGGAAAACAGCGCGGCGACGCGCTCCGTGGTCACCGCGGCGGCCAGCGCCGGATAGGCGGCGGGGTCGCGGCACACGAGCGCGATGTTGGAGCGGTTGCCCTTGTCGCCGGCGCGCGCGGTCGCGAGTTCGTGCAGCAGGACTTTCATCCGCCTCGCGCTCCCGCCTCGATCAACGTCACGGTCGGCTTCACGAACTCCCGCTCGATCAGACACGACGCGCTTTTGAGCCGCGGCGCAAGGCGCCGCCGCACGCCCCCTCCCCCGGCCGGCCCCGCGCAGTAGAGCCCCTCGACCTCGTCGAGCAGCGCTTCGACCTTGGCCGCGTCGCGGTCCTGCGCGGCGAACCGCACCCGGACATCGCGCGCATGGCTGCCGGCGAGCGCCGCCGCCAGCACCGTTCCCGAATCATTGGCGAGAATGCTGGCGACCCCGATGATGTCGGCGCGGATGAAGAGATCCGGCGCGCGGCGGCGCATGCGCTCGCGCACGGTGTCGATGGCAAGCTGCGCGCGCGCGACGGCGTTCACGCCCGCATATGAGATTTCCGCCTCGCCCAGCGTCCCGCCTTCGACGCAGACCGTCGCTTTCAGGCTTGCCGGCCGGGCGCGTCCGCGCGCCCCCGACACGCGCACGCGATCGGGCGCGATCTCCTCGATTTCGACCGCGGAGAGATCGAGCACGACATCCGGCGCGAGATAGGCCGCGGGGTCGTGGATTTCGTAGAGCATCTGCTCGGTGACGGTGAGCCGATCCACGCGTCCGCCGGTCCGCTCCGGCTTGGTGATGACGATGTCTCCGTTGCGCGCGATTTCGGCGATCGGGTAACCGATATCGGCCATCCCGCGCACGTCCTTGTGTCCGGGATCGGCGAAATAGCCGCCCGTCACCTGCGCGCCGCATTCGAGAAAATGCCCCGCAAGCGTGCCGGCGGCCATGCGGTCCCAATCCTCCATCGGCCAGCGGAACGCATGGATGAGCGGCCCGAGCGCGAGCGCGGAATCGGCGACGCGCCCGGTCACCACGATATCCGCCCCTTGATCGAGCGCGTCCGCGATCGGCGACGCGCCGAGATAGACGTTGGCGGCGACGATTGGCGGGGCGCCGCGCAGCATTTGGCCGTCGACTTCGCGCTTGGCGAAATCCTGCGCCGACAGTGTTGCGGCCAGGTCGTCGCCCTCGACAATCGCGATGCGCAGGGCGCAGCCTTGCGCCTTGGCGATGGCGCCGATGCGCGCCGCCGCGCCGCGCGGATTGGCGCCGCCGAAATTGCCCACGATCTTGATCCCGTGATCGAGGCAGCGCGCGAGGATCGGAGCGATGAACCGTTCGAAGGCGGGATTGTAGCCGGCGGCGGGATCGCGGCGGCGCTCGATCTGGAGAAGCGCGAGCGTGCGCTCGGCCAGCATCTCGAACATGAGGAAGCGCGGCCCGCTGCGCGCGATCAGCGAATCCACGATCGGTCCGGGTGCGTCGGTGCGGTCGCCGGCAAACCCGGCGGCCCCTCCTATAAACACGGAGTCCATGAGGTCAGCCCGCCTGGCCCGGTTCGAGCGGCACCATGGGCGCGTCCTTGGAGTTCTTCAGCGTCAGCGACGTCTTCACGTTGCGCACATTGGGCGCGGCGGTGAGTTCGCCGACAAAGGCCTGGAAGGAGCGCAGGTCCGGCGCGACGCATTTGAGGATGAAGTCGATCTCGCCGGAAAGCATCCAGCATTCGCGCACGAACGGCTGCTTGCGGACGAAATCCTCGAACGCGGCCAGATCGGCATCGGCCTGGCTGTTGAGATGCACCATGGCGAAGACGGTGACTTCGTAGCCGAGCAGTTTTTCGTCGAGCAGCCCGCGATAGCCCTTGATGAATCCGGCCTCCTCCAAAGCGCGGACGCGACGCAGGCAGGGCGGTGCGGAAATGCCGACACGCCGCGCCAATTCCACGTTGGTCATGCGGCCATCGTCTTGAAGTTCTTTCAGGATTTTCAGATCAATGCGGTCGAGACGGGTGGGCACGGTGCCTCCTGGATTGCTGTCCTTTTTATCCTGACTGCGCCCGGTGCGAAACAATATTACGCGTAGGTCTCGGAGTTGCATATCGGCCCCCACGGGGCTGACGGGGGATTCCCAGATTTAAGCCGGCGCGGCGTCGAAGAAGGCGCCGCCGCCAAGGTCGGCAGCCGCGCGGCGCGCGAGGTCGGCGCCCCAGGCGAGCTCCGTCGCCACCCAATGGCGCAGACGTGCGGCGAAGGCCGGGTCGAGTTCGACGATGCGATTGCCGCGCGCACGCAACGCGAGCCAGCCTCGCGCCTCGGCCATGCGTAGAACGCTGCGCACCTGCGCCCGTGAGATCGTCAGCCTTGCCGCGACCGTTCCCGAGGGAATATGCGCGCTGAGCATGCCGCCAGCGCCCCAGGTTGCCGTGCGCAGCATCTCGATCATCAGCACATAGCCGCCGGCGCGCTGCATGATGCGCTCGACTTCGGGAAAGCCGTCGTAAAGGATGAAGCCCTCGGCGATATAGGGCGTGACCATATGCACGAAGTAGCGTTCGACGAAGCCCGGCCGCCGCGCAAGGTCGGCTGCCCGCGCGGGCAACGGCGTCACCAGTTCGGCCGGCGCGAGGCTGCGCTCGACCCAGCGCGCGGCCTGGGCGAGCATCAACGCCGTTGCCCTCACCGGCCGCTCGCGATTGTCGGACGATTGAACCGCAGACTCGATGGCGCCCGCGGCGCGTAACGCGCCCGCCAAAGCATGGGTGCGGCCGGGGCTCGCGGGCTTGCGCTTGCCGAGAAGCTCGGCGAGCCGCGTCACCGTCACGCCAGCGCCGTCGCGTCCACCACCGAGCGCGATGAGAAGGGCCAGTATGGCAAAACGCCCCGCCTGCCCCATCAGGCGGTTGGCGAGGCGGTCGCCCTCGAAACTGTCCACCACGCCCGCGCAGAACATTTCGAGCGCGGCCTCGAAGCGCGGATGCTCGCCGACGCGCCGCGCCGCCTGGTCGAGGCGCTGGCGATCGAGGTCGGCGCCCGTGAACGAGGCGGGCTCGGCGTCGGACATGTCAGCGTCAAACATCGGAGAAAGCAGAGATAATGTCCATGTACGGGCCGATACTACCAATTTCTGCCAGTCCTGCCCCAGGACGTCCGCGCGGGTGTTGCGCTGAGGCAACAAGATGCGATGAAGAAGAATGCCTCCTGATTTTGTCAAACGATATCGAAGCGCCCTCCTTAGGATCGCGCCATCCATCTTCTGTTTCGGGAGGCTCGGCCAGGCTGGCGAGCGTGAAACGCCCTATGACGAGGACGCCCGGCCGCGCCCGCAAGCTTTTCCTGCTCACCTCGACGGCGCTCGTCAGCCTGGGCGGGTTTGCGCGCGGAGACGACTTTGTCGCCTCGAATGCGGCCGAACTGGGCTTCGCAATTACGCTTGCCGGAGCCGTGCCCTCGACAACGAGCACCATCACTCTGACTGGGAACATAACATTGGCAGGAGCTCTGCCGATCATCGGGGCAACGGGAGCTAACCGTACGCTGACCATCATCGGCAACGGCTTCACCGTCTCCGGAGGTGGAGCGAGCCGTATCTTCTTCATAAACTCCGGTACGGTCGCCATCCAGAACACCGTGCTTACGAACGGCGTGGCAATCGGCGGTGCCGGTGGAGACGCGGACATACGCGGCGGCTCCGGCGGTGGCGGCGGCCTCGGCGGCGGCGGTGGAGTTTTCGTGCGGTCGGGCGCGTCGCTTACGCTTGAAGGTGTCGCGATGACCGGCAACAGCGCGACAGGGGGAGCGGGCGGGCAGCAAATCCAAGCTGGTTTTCTGAACGAGACGGGCGGCGGCGGTGGTGGGATGGGCGGCCGTGGCGGGCTCGGGGTCTATGACGAAACTGATGATCAGTCTGCGGGCGGCGGCGGCGGCGGCACCTTCATCGCCGGCCAGAACGGAAATTTCACCAGCGCCGGAGCCGGCGGGGGCCCGAACGGTGGGGCCGGCGGGGGTCCGACCGGTGGGACCGGCGGAGAGTTTTCCGGAGGCGGTGGTGCTTTCGTCAACCTGGCGCCCGGTCCTCAACGGGGTGGCGGCGGCGGATTCGGCGGCGGGGGCGGCGGCGGCGTCACCGGCGGGGCTGGTGGTTTCGGCGGCGGGGGTGGTGGAGGATTACAGGGTGGCAATGGCGGATTCGGCGGCGGGCAAGGCGGAACGCTTTTCGGTGGCACGCCCGGGTTCGGTGGCGGATCCACGATCGGGCAGTTCGGGGGCGGCGGGGCTGGCCTCGGCGGCGCCGTGTTCGTCATGGAGGGCTCGACGCTCCTTGTGCGCAACGGCCGCGACGTCGCCGGCACCGAGACGGTCGCGTCGGGAGGCGCCGTGACTGGTGGTGCCGCCGGCGGCGGCTTAGCCAACGCTGGTCAAGGCCTCGGCACGGGCTTCTTCCTCGAAGGCGGCGCCAGCGTCACCTTCCAGACCGACGCCGGGCGCGACGCGATCATGTCCGACACCATCGCCTCGAACCTGGCCGACGGCGGAATCACCAAGCAAGGCGCCGGCATCCTCCGGCTCACCGGTTTGGGGAGCACCTACACTGGCGGCACGCGCGTCACGGACGGGACGCTCGTGGTATTCAACGACACCAGTCTCGGCGGCGCCGCCGGCGGAATCACGATCTCGAACGGCGCCACGCTGCGTTCGATCAACACGCTCAACTCGACGCGCGCGATCACGCTCAGCACCGGCGGTGGCACGCTCGATACGCTCTCTGCGAACATGAACCTGACCGGCCCTGTCACCGGCGCCGGCAAGCTCGTCAAGCGGAGCGCAGGGACGCTGACGCTGTCCGCCGCGAACACCTTCTCCGGCGGCATGACGGTCGAGGGCGGCACGCTGCGTTTGCTTAACAACGCCGCGGCCGGCACGGGCGCGATCACCACCACCGGCTCGGTGGTCTCCTACGGCAACGGCGTGACGCTCGCGAACCCGATCGTCATCAATTCCAATACGACGCAGCTCGAAGTGCTCGGCGCCGACACCGCGACGCAGGCGGGCGACATCTCCGAAACCGGAGGCGCGCGACCGCTTGAAAAGATCGGCACCGGAACGCTGACGCTGACCGGCGCCAACACTTATACGGGCAGCACCACGATCTCCGGCGGCGCCTTGCGGATCGGCAATGGCGGCACGACCGGCTCGGTTGGCGCGGGCAATGTCGTGAACAACGGCATTCTCACCTTCGAACGCTCGAACGCTCTGACGTTTTCCAATGTTATCTCCGGCGCCGGCTCTCTTAATCAGAACGGCACTGGCTCGCTGATCCTTAACGGAACCAACACCTACACCGGCGCGACGGCGGTGAATGGCGGCAGCCTGTTCGTCAATGGGTCGGCCGCGGCTTCGTCGGGACTGACGGTGAACACCGGAGGCGTTGTCGGAGGCACCGGGCAATTGCCGGGCACGACCGTGAACGCCGGCGGCGCGCTCGCGCCCGGCAATTCGGTCGGCACGATCACGGTGAACGGCAATCTCACTTTGAACGCCGGCTCGGCCACGACGATCGAAGTGCAGGGACCGGCAGCCGACCGGATCAATGTCACCGGCACGGCAACGCTCGCCGGCACGCTGCAAGTCGTCCCGCTTGGCGGGGCGTATGCGTTCAACACGCCTTACACGATCCTCAACGCCGCCGGCGGGCGCGCCGGCACCTTCGCAACCGTGCAGAGCGGCTTCACCGGCGCCTTATCCGCGACCGTCACCTACGACCCGAACAATGTCTTTCTTACGCTGAGCGCCAACCCGCTATCCCCGCTCCTCTCCGGCGGCACGCAAAACCGGCGCAACGCCGCGGCCGCGATCGATAGCGCGCTGCTCGGCGGCCGCAACATCGATTTCCTCCTGCCGCTGTTCGCGCAACCGGCCGTGGACGGCATCCGCTTAGGCCTCGACCAGCTTTCCGGTCAGGTCCACACCGCGGCGGCTCCGGCCGGCGCCGTCATCGCCGGACAATTCCTGTCCGCCATGCTCGATCCGAACGCGCTCGGACGACAAGCGATGGGCGGGCCTTTGGCCTATGCGCCGGAAGCGGGCTCCCGCCCCGCGGGAATTTCGGCGATCAACAAGGCGGCCGGCTCGACAGCCGCGACCGATGATTCCGGCCGCATCGCGGTTTGGGCAACGATGCCCGGCACCAGTGGCCACGTGGATGGCAACGCCCGGATCGGCTCGCACCGGCGCGCGGAACGGGCAATCTCGATGAGCGTCGGCGCCGACATGCGCGCCGGTTCGGATGCGATCGTCGGCGGGGCGATGTCCGGTGGACGCGTCACCGCATCGCTGGCCGCAGGGCTTGGCGCCATGACTGCGGAAGTATTCCAGGCTGGCGTCTATGGGTTTGCCCAATACGGGGCGCTCTCGCTCGGAGGCGCGGCCGCCTACACAATGATGGAGATCGACAGCACGCGCGCGGTGCCCGTGCTCGGAATCGACACTCTCAAGGCGACCTACCGCGCCCATGGCTTCTCCGGGCGGTTCGAGGCGGCCTACGATCTCGCACGATGGCCGGGGCTCTCCTTCGCTCCGGTCGCGGCCTTGCAGGTCTCGACGCTGTACATGCCCGCCTTCACCGAGACGAATGCGACCGGCATTCCAGCCGCGGGTCTCACAGTGGCCAGCGGCAATGCCGTCGCGCTGCGCGGCGAACTCGGCGGGCGCGTCGAGATACGCACGCGGATGAATGGCACGGATGTTTCGTTTTTCGCCCGAGCCGCCTGGGGCCTGTACGGCGAGCGCGACGCGCAAATGAGCGCCGCCTTTACCGGCTTGCCAGGTTTGGCCTTCACCGTCACCGGCGCGCAAGCCGACCGCAACACCTCGCTCCTCTCCGCCGGTTTCGACATGGCGCTGACACCGTCGGTTTCATTCGGCGCCCGCTTCGATGGCGAATACGGCGCTAACATCACCCGCACCGCCGGTACCGCGCGGCTCAGGATCGAATTTTGACAACAAGACGCTGGAGCGGGCGAAACTAAATTGCGCAGGAACCCCGCCGAAGCCCCGCGTTGAGGCGAGAGCTGTGGCTTCGGCAATGCGTTGCTTGCATAGCTCCGCCAATGCCCTACATTGTGCTTTGCACACAGGCGGCGTTGGCGTCCGGGAAAGAACGGGACGTGGCCGCGACAGGGTTCCCGATGGCACACGCGAAGGTCGTTATTATCGGCTCGGGGCCGGCCGGCTATACGGCCGCCATCTATGCCGCGCGCGCAATGTTGGAACCGGTGCTGATCCGCGGCATCCAGCCCGGCGGCCAGCTCACGATCACGACCGACGTGGAGAACTATCCGGGCTTTGCCGAAACGATCCAAGGGCCCTGGCTCATGGAGCAGATGGAGAAGCAGGCTCAGCACGTCGGCACGAAGATCGTGACCGACCATGTGACGCGGCTTGATGCGTCCCGCCGACCGTTCCGGATCGAGTGCGATTCCGGCGACGTCTATTTCGCCGAGACCGTGATTCTTGCGACCGGCGCACAGGCCAAGTGGCTCGAAATTCCCTCCGAGCAGCGCTTCAAGGGCTTCGGCGTCTCCGCCTGCGCGACCTGCGACGGATTTTTCTACCGCGGCAAGGAAGTCGTGGTGGTCGGCGGCGGCAACACCGCGGTTGAGGAGGCGCTCTTTCTCACGAACTTCGCCAGCAAGGTGACGGTCGTGCACCGCCGCAACTCCTTCCGCGCGGAGAAGATTCTCCAGGACCGCCTGTTCAAGAATCCAAAAATCTCGGTGATCTGGGATACCGCGGTTGACGAGATCATCGGCGCCGGTGCGCCGCCCAAGGTCGCCGGCGTCAGGCTGAAGAACCTCCACACCGGCGCGATCAGCGAACTCGCCGCCGACGGCGTATTCATCGCCATTGGCCATGCGCCCGCCACCGAGCTCGTCGCCGGCCAAGTGCAGATGAAGCCCTCCGGCTATGTCTGGACCGCGCCGGACTCCACCGCGACCTCCGTGCCCGGCCTGTTTGCCGCCGGCGACGTGACCGACGAGGTCTATCGCCAGGCGGTGACCGCCGCCGGAATGGGCTGCATGGCCGCGCTTGAAGCCGAGCGCTTCATCGCCGCGAATGCCGAGCACCGGGCTGCCGCCGAATGAACGGCCGCCGCAACAGCATGGATTGGGACAAGCTGAAAGTGTTCCATGCGGCGGCTGAAGCCGGAAGCTTCACCCATGCCGGCGAACAGCTCGGCCTGTCGCAATCGGCCGTGTCGCGGCAGGTGAGCGCGCTCGAGCAGGAACTGCACGCGCCCTTGTTTCACCGTCATGCGCGCGGCCTGATCCTCACCGAGCAAGGCGAGCTTCTCTACCGGACCGCGCACGACGTGTTCATCAAGCTCGAAGCTGCGCGCACGCTTTTGACCGACAGCCGCGAGCGCCCGAACGGAGACCTGCGTGTCACGACGACGCACGGCATCGGCGTGCACTGGCTCACGCCGCGGCTTGGCGAGTTTCTCGATCTCTATCCCGACATCCATCTCACGCTGATCACCACGGACGAGGAACTGGATCTTGCGATGCGCGAGGCCGACGTCGCGATCCGCCTTCGTCAGCCGACGCAGCCGGACCTGATCCAGCGCAAGCTGTTTTCGATCCAGTTCCACGCTTACGCATCGCCTGAATATCTCAAACGGTTCGGCACGCCGCGCACGCCCCCCGAGCTCGACGAACACCGCGTGATCGTGCTGGGCGGCCCGGTTCCGACCTATCTGCAGAGCGGCCGCAACTGGCTGCTGACCACCTCGCGCGACGGCAAGGGCCCACGGATGCCCTGGTTCACGATCAACAACGTGCTGGGACTCTTGCGCGCCTGCCAGCGCAGCCTCGGGATCGCGATGCTGCCCGACTATCTCGTCGAGGAGAATGGCGGCCTGGTTCAGCTGTTCGCCGAAACCGATGCGGTCGCCTTCGATGCCTACTTCGTCTATCCCGAAGAACTGAAATCGGTCGCCCGCATTCAGGTGTTCCGCGATTTCCTGGTCGCGAAAGCGCAGCGCTGGCAGTTCTGATCTCTGCCGCGAGGTGCGGGCGTTGGGTCAGACCGGCAATTGGCCTGTTGCGGACCCCGCATGGCAGTCATGCGAGGCCCCGCGTTGTGCCCGGCCGCACCGCGCCGCATAGTTTGCGCGTTGCGTGAGCGGCTGCGTTCTCCCAGGTCGCAGTGCGGACGCAGCAATGTTCCCCTCTGGAAGGTGATGCCGGCTTGGACGCCGGCAACTACGCCGGGCCGCATGGCCCGGCTGTTTTTTTGCGTGATCCCCGAACAAACAGTGGGGAGAAGATCACGCGCAGAACGCGGGTAGCGTCAGTTTGCCGAGGAACCCGAGCCCCTTGTCGGCGGTCGTAAATCGCGGTCGTTCACGTCAGCGGGACGGCGCTCGCCTTTCGGATCCTTGCCATGGTGATCGGACTGATGCTTGGCGGCAAACCTCCAAGAAAGTCTATTTCTTACGTGGCAGAGCACTTGTTTGGTTTTGAAAGATGTCGGTCGGGCGTGAGCCATAAGCTTCGTCTTCAGCAAGTTCGCTGGTCAATTGGAAAAACGTGAGCTGACACGGCATATCGTCACGTGGCGTGAGTTCGATACGAAGTGGGCCGCTGTTCCTAATTTCAAGTGTAATTTGGCCATCCCATCCGGGTTGGATCCAGGGGGCCGTTTGATGCATCGATAGACCCACGCGCGCATAGGTGCTTCGCCCCTCGACCATGGCAATCAAAGTCCGCGGCATCCAAATATGTTCGAGCGTTTGGGCGAGGATAAATTCGCCTTGGTCGAGTACGTAGGTCCGGCGCTTACCAAATGCGTCGCGTTCCTCGAATATTTCTTCGTGCCAGAGCGCGGTGTTGGCAACAGCAGCAATCCCCTTCGCCATCGAAAAGATGGCTGAATCGGAAGCTCGGAACTTTGTGAATTTGTAGCCAAGCCGTAAATCGATCGAGGCTTCGCCCCATTGTCTCTCCTCAAGCGGGGGATCGAATCTGATCTCGCCCCTCTCAACACACTCTCGAATTTGCGGTTGAGAAAGGATCAAGGCAGCCCTCGTGGCTCAGGCGGCCAGCGCATAGCGGCGGGGCACACTTGCCAGCCCGTTGGTCGTGAAGAAGGAACCCTTCACACGGACTGTCAGAACATCATCCAAGATGACGTTAACGGTAGCGCGGCAGTACCATTGCGCATCAACTTCCTTCAAGTCCTCATCTCTAACGAAGCCAGATACTGGGCCATCCACCGTGTCGAAGGAAACCAGCCTCTCGCCAGTAAAGGGACCGGGTTGAACAGTGCATTGAATACCAATCGTATCTCCGATGTTCATGCCAGCCTCTTGCTTCTTGTCAGGAGGGCGTCGAATCGAGCGCCCCTACGCCTAGTGTTCGGGTCGTAGGCGTTAACGCTCGATTAACAAACGGTTAACAACTAGAACATACAGGGAACATACGGCAAGCAATTTCTTGTTCGCGTGATCCCCGAAAAGTGGACGCCGGTTTTCGGGCAAGATCACGCGCAGAATTCGCGTGATCCCCGCCCGCTCAGGCGTAGAGCCGCTCGCCTTCGAGCCCCTTGTAGAGGTGCGCGACGTATTCGCCGTAGCCGTTGAACAGCTGGGTCGGTCGGCGTTCCTTGGTCGCGATGTCCTCTTCGGTCGCCTGGCTCCAGCGCGGATGCGCCACCGCCGGATTGACGTTGGCCCAGAAGCCGTATTCGGCGGGCTGCAAGCTTTCCCAGAAACTCTTCGGCCGCTGATCCGTGAAGTTGACGCGGACGATCGACTTGATGGATTTGAAGCCGTACTTCCACGGCAGCGCGAGCCGCAGCGGCGCGCCGTGCTGTTTCGGCAGCGGCTTGCCGTAGGCGCCGGTCACCACGAAAGCGAGTTCATTGGTCGCCTCGGCGATCGTCACGCCTTCCGCATAGGGCCAGGGATACCAGGTCTGCCGCTGGCCGGAGGCCACCGAAGAATCGAGGAAGGTCTCGAACCGCACATATTTCGCCGACGAGAGCGGCTTCGCGAGCGCGACGAGTCTCGCCAGCGGAAATCCCGACCACGGCACGGCCATCGACCAGGCCTCCACGCAGCGCAGCCTGTAGAGCCGCTCCTCCAGCGGCATCTGCCGGACCAGATCGTCGAACCCGATCTCCCGCGGCTGCTCCACCATGCCGTCGAGCTTCACGGTCCAGGGCCGCAGCTTCAGCGCCTGCGCCGCGCGCGCAATCGCCTTCGAAGAGCCGAACTCGTAGAAATTGTTGTAAGCCGCGTTGACTTCCGCAGGCGTGATTGGCCGGTCGAGTGCGTACTTTTCGTTGCGCTTGGCGGGGTAGAGATCGGCCGTCGGATCGGGCAGGTCCGTGACGCGCTGCGCCATGGCGAGATCGGGCGAAAGCGCGGCCGCGCCGACGCTGGCCGCGCCGGCGACGAAGGCTCGCCGGTTGAGAAAGACGGCCTCGGGAGCAGCGGCGCTCTCCCGCAGGTCCCAGCCGCGACGATGAATGATGTTCATGCGAGTTCTCTCGTTGCCGCAAATGCGTCATGAGAGTTAGTGGCTGCCGGGGTCACCCGCAAATCACAGCTGGGCGAGCGTCCCTTGAACCCGGCACATGCGATTTCGGAGCTTATCGGATCGGCCGCACCTTGCCGCGCTCGCGCAGGAGGGCGGCAAACTGCTCTTTCGGCATCGGGCGAGCGAACAGGTAGCCCTGGCCGATATCGCAGTCCATGCGCGTCAGCGCACGCAATTCCGACAGGGTTTCGACCCCTTCGGCGACGGCATGGATGCCGAAGCGATGCGCAAGCTCGACGACCGTTTCGCACAGGCCGGCGCTCCGGTCATCCTCACCGCAATTGGTGATGAAGCTCCGGTCGATCTTCAGCTCGCAAAACGGCTGCCGCTTGAGTTTCGCAAGCGTTGCATAGCCGGGGCCGAAGTCGTCCAGCGCGAGGCTCACATTGAGCGGCTTCAACGCGCGCGCAACCGACGATGCGAGCGAGAGGTCCTGAATGATCTCGTCCTCATGCAGCTCGAGGATCAGCCCCGGCCAGTGGCCGTGTTTCGGCCGCTCTTCCCGGATGAGCGTGGCCAGGGGCAATTCCGTAAGGGCGCAGCTAGGTACATTGACCGAAAAACGGATCGGTGCTCCGAATCCGGCGAAACTCTGCCAATCGCGCATGGCGGTTTGCAGGACATGCTGCGTCAGGAGCAGCAGATCGCCCTCCCCGGCGTTCAACAAGAGGCTTTCGGGCGGCAGCACCCCATGGTCGGGATGGCGCACGCGGGTATAGGCTTCCGCGCCGGTGAGCATCATGGCGCGCAGGTCGATCTTGGGCTGATACCAAAGCTCGAGCCAGCCGTTCTTGAGCGCCTGTCTCAGCGAAACGGGGATTCCTGAGACCGCATCCCGGCGCAATCCGAGATCGTGCGCGATGCGCCGGATCGAGCTTTCGCGGAACGGCTTGTGCAGCACGGGCAGCATCGTCAGCCCGCGCCGCTCGCCGATCCGGCGCGTCTCCTCGACGAGCACGGCGTTCAGCCCGGTGGTCAGCTGCACCGGACAGCGGATGTTCGATGCGCCGAGCGCGCTGATCGCCGCTTCGCTGCCGAGGCCTGCGGCGCCAAGATCAAGAAACAGCACATCGGGCCGGCGATTTGCCGCAATATTCAGCATGCCGCCGAACTGCCGGAAGTGTTCGGTGCGCACGCCGAGATTGCTCATCACCGAGGCGATGAATTGGCTCGTGGAAACGTCATCCACGACGAAGCAAAGCGGACTGGCGGCGACGAGGCCGTGCCGCGTCTGCACGCGACCATGCTCCCGATCGCGGGCATCCTTCAGGTGCTCGAATGCGCTGTTCATCGCGAGGTTCGCTTGGCCTAACGCCGGCAAGCGGCGCTATCGCCGCCATAATCGGACAAAAGTAGTACCGAAATGCTAACGTTTTCGCGTCGGTTCTTACGGAAAATGCCGCGCCGCGCTTAACGCGGTCTTAACCACGCAAGGCACAAGCGGCAGCGCTTCGCCGCGCTGCACCCTCCGGCCTCTGCTCGCTTGGCCGTTCAAGCCGCCGCGCGGCGCGCCGCTACGATCTGATCGGCTTGCTTGCCGGTCAGTTCAGACATGTGGTCGAACTTGAACGTGAAGGTGCCGACCCCCGCCGTCGCCGATCTGACCTCGACGATCAGATCGCCGATCTCCGATTCCGGCATCATCGCCTTGACGCAGTCCCATCCGGGCCAGCCTTCGCGCGTGTCGAAGCCCAGGATTTGCCCCCGCCGCCCCGACAGGATGGCGTTGATCTTGGCCGTGGCTTCGGTCGGGCACACGATCTCGACCGTATGGATCGGCTCGAGCAGCACCGGCTGGCACTGCGGCAACGCCTCGACAATGCCGATACGCCCGGCGGTGCGGAAGGCCATGTCGGAGGAGTCGACGGTGTGGTAGGACCCGTCCGTCAGCGTCACGGCGATGTCCACCACCGGGAAGCCGAGCGGGCCGTGCTTCAGCCCGTCGATGACGCCCTCCTCGACCGATGAAATATATTGCCGCGGCACCACGCCACCGGTGATTTTCTCGCTGAACGTGAAGCCCGAGCCGCGCGGCAACGGCTTGATGTCGAGCACCACGTCGCCGAACTGGCCGTGCCCGCCCGACTGCTTCTTGTGCCGGCCGCGCTGCGAGATCGGCCGTCGGATGGTTTCCCGATAGCCGACCGTGGGGCGATGCGTCGAGATCGGCACGCCGAAGCGGTTCGCGAGCCGCTCGGTCGCGACGCGCAGATGCATCTCTCCCTGGCCCCACAGAACGACTTCGTGCGATTCCGGATTATGGATCACGGTGATCGACGGATCCTCGTCCGCCAGTTTGGCAAGCGCCTGGCCGAGCTTCACGTCGTCCTTGCGCTCGCGCGCGGAAATGGCGATCGCGAGCACCGGCGGCAGCGCTTTGACCTCGGCGACGCGGGCATGCGCGGTTTTTCCCGCGGTGAGCGTTTCGCCGGTTTTGGCTTGGTCCAGCTTGCCGAGTCCGACGGTCTCGCCCATCGCGGCGGGGCCGCGTTTCTCCGTCGCCTGCCCGAGCAGCTTGAACACGCCGGACACCCGTCCCACCTCCGCGTCCGGCGTGATGAAGGTCATGCCGTCGCCGACCTGGCCGGCGAGTGCGCGCACGACCGACAGTTTGCCGCCATGCGTCGTGTGCACGGTTTTCAGCACATAGGCGACGGCGTCGCCGTTCTTGGCGTTGACGCCAAGCCGCCCGGCCGTGTCGGCCGCCAGCGGCGCTTCATGCCGGAGCGCCTTCAACAGGCGCAAGACCCCGTTCGTGCGCGCGGCCGAGCCGATCAGCACCGGGCAGATCAGGCCGTCGCGCAGCTCCTTGGCGAGATCGTCGAAGACGCGATCGCGCGGCGGCGGAATGTCTTCGAGCAACTGCTCCATCAGCGCGTCGTCGTGATCGGCGAGCGTCTCGAGCATCGAGAAGCGCGCTTCCTTCTCGCGGCTGAGATCATCGCCCTCGAGCGCCACCACTTCCGAGGGAGCGTGCTCCTTGTAGATGAAGGCCCGCTCGAGCGCGAGATCGACGAAGCCGGTGATGATGTCGTTCGACCAGATCGGAATCTGCCGCAGCACGAGCGGCACGCGCGAGGCCGGCTGCAGCACTTTCAGCGTCTCGCGCACGCGCTTGTCGGCCTTGTCGATCTTGTTGAGAAAGAGGAAGCGTGGAATGCCGAGGTCTTCGAGCTCGCGCATCACCAGCTGGAGTTGCGGGACTTTCTTCTCGTCGGCCTCGCACACAACGACGGCGGCGTCGACGGCCGGCAGGGCCGCGCGCATGTCGTGGATGAATTCGATGGAACCCGGGCAGTCGATGAAGGTGTAGGCGTCGCCCATGAAGGTCGTCGTCGCGACCGACAGCTCGACGCTCATGCGGTGGTGGCGCGCCTCGGCGCTTGAATCGCCGACCGTGGAGCCGGCTTCCACCGTGCCCTGACGCTGGACCGCCCCAGTCCGAGCCAGGATCGCTTCGAGCAGCGTTGTCTTACCACTCTGGAAGGGGCCGACGATGGCGATGCATCGTGGACCCCTGGACCCTCCGTTTTGTCCCATATACGCCTCCGTTGCGTCGGACGGCGGCGCTGCGCCCGCCTCAACCGGCCGATATCGCGCGATGCGCTATCGTTCCATCCGATGCGAAGGCTGGCAAGAAAAAGAGTCGAAGCGAGGCCGCGCGCAGGCGAAATTCGGCAGGCCCCCCGCGCGTCCTCCCGACTCGGCGTGCCCGAGCACTCCGCCAAGCGGAAGCTGTCGGCCGAAAGGACAAAGCGGCGAAAACCCGATTCAGCCCGCCAGCGGTCCTTTTGATTCCAGCATTCGCAAGATCGCCTGCCGAAACGGGATGCGAATGCCGGAACTGGACACTTAGCGCAGTTCGAGTCCCGAGATACCGACCGCGAGGTTCAGTCCTTGCTGCGCCTCGACGCTGAGCGGCTGCAGCGAGATCGAATTGTTCGAGCCGCCGACGAGCACATTCGCGCCTGCCCCGACACCGACGGCCGCGCCGGCCGAGACCCCGCCATAGTTGCCCGCGAGCGCCCCCGGCGGGAGCCCCCGCGTCGGCGCGAGCACCGACCAGACCAGAACCGAGCGTTCGGTGATGCCGATATCGAGCCCGACGCGGCGCGCCACGCCCTGATAGGCCTGCCGCCGCCCGGCCACCGGATTGAAAACACACTGGAAGGTATGCGTCGAACCGACGATGTAGCTTGTGGTTTGACCGCCGCGGCATTCGAGCACTCCGGCCTCGACCCTCGTCTGCGCCATGGCCGGGCTTGCGGCCAGCCCTGCGGCGACGGCAGATGCCAATACGGCTGCTGAGCGAATCATGTCTTCCCCCTTGTAGGACAGGAGCAACGATACAGGAGGGTGGGCCCGACAAACAAGGCGGCGCTTCGCGACGCCGCGCGGCCAGCCCGGCTACCTCAAGCTTCCGCAGAACCTTTGGATCCGCCGGCAAGCCTCTTCGAGGTCTTCGGTTTTGGTCGCATAGGAAATGCGAAAGGCCGGCCCCGAGCCGAAAGCGGAGCCATGCACCACAGCCACGCCTTCCGCCTCCAGAAGCTCGGTGACGAAGTCCTCGTCGGTGGCGAGCTTCTTTCCGGACGGAGTGGTCCGTCCCATCGTCCCGGCGCAGGACGGATAGACGTAAAACGCTCCCTCCGGCTTCGGGCAGCTGATGCCGTTCGCCTGGTTGAGCATCGACACGACGAGGTCCCGCCGCTCCTTGAACACCTTGTTGTGCTTCGGAATGAAGTCCTGCGGCCCATCAAGCGCCTCGACCGCCGCCCATTGCGAGATCGATGACGGATTCGACGTCGATTGCGACTGGATCACGGCCATGGCCTTGATCAGATGCTCCGGCCCGCCCGCATAGCCGATGCGCCAGCCGGTCATGCAATAGGCCTTCGACACGCCGTTCACGGTCAGCGTGCGGTCGTAGAGCTTCGGCTCGATCTCTGCCGGCGTCGCGAAGACGAAGTCGTCGTAGACGAGATGCTCGTACATGTCGTCCGTCATCACCCAGACATGCGGATGCTTCACGAGCACGTCGGTCAGCGCCTTGAGCTCGGCGCGCGCATAGGCCGCGCCGGTCGGATTCGAGGGCGAGTTGAGGATGATCCATTTGGTCTTCGGCGTGACCGCACGCGCGAGCGCGGCCGGCGTCAGCTTGAAGCCGTGTTCCATCCTGGTGTCGACCGCGACCGGCGTCCCCCCGGCTAGCGCGACCATCTCCGGATAGCTCACCCAATAGGGCGCCGGAATGATGACTTCGTCGCCGGGATTGATCGTCGCCATCAGCGCGTTGTAGAGCACCTGCTTGCCGCCGGTGCCGACCGTGATCTGCGACGGCTTATAGTCGAGACGGTTCTCGCGCTTGAACTTGCGCGCGATCGCCGCCTTCAATTCCGGAATGCCGTCCACGTTCGTATAGCGCGTGAAGCCTTTGTCGATCGCGCGCTTCGCCGCCTCGCGGATATTCTCCGGCGTATCGAAATCGGGCTCTCCGGCCCCGAGCCCGATGACGTCGCGTCCGGCCGCTTTCAGGGCGCGCGCCTTGTCCGACACCGCGATGGTCGCGGATGGCTTGATGCGCGAAAGCGAGTCGGCGAGGAAGGGCATGATCGGTCTCCAAAGAAGGCCGCAGATCGCGCGCCTGTCGTAATGGGCTCATATCTCCCGAGCAAGGCCTTTTGACTTGATTGCGGCCCGGCCCAATGCTTTTCCTACGAAGACCGTCATCGAGGAGGCGTCATGCTCACGCGGCGTGAAACCATCGCGGGCCTCGCGCTCCTGGCCGCGCAGAGCCGAGCGCTGGCCCAGAGCTTTCCGGCCCGTCCGATCACCATGGTCGTGCCCTATCCTGCGGGCGGGCCGACCGACGCCATCGGGCGCATCGTGGCCGAGGATATGGGCCGGTCGCTCGGTCAGCCCGTGGTGATCGAGAACAAGGCCGGCGCGGCCGGCGCGGTCGGCACCCGCTCCGTCGCACGCGCGGAGCCGGACGGCCACACCATCGTCTTCGGCAACAATCAAACGCACGGCAACAATCTCTTTCTCATCAAAGAACTCGGCTATGACCCGGTCGCCGACTTCGCGCCGCTCGCCGGCATCGGCGCCTTCCAGCATGCCCTCGTCGTCAAGAACGAGCTTCCCGCAAAATCCGTCGCCGAACTGATCGCGCTCGCGAAGAAGGAGCCCGGCAAGCTCAACTACGGCTCGACCGGCAACGGCTCCGGCTCGCATCTGGCGATGGAATTGTTCAGGACGCTCACCGGCACGGACATGGTGCATGTGCCCTTCCGCGGCGCCGCCGATCTCGTGCGCGAAATCGCGGCCGGGCGCATCGACGCGAGTCTATCGACGCTGCCGAGCGTGCTCGGCCAGATCAGGGGCGGCTCGATGCGCTGCCTTGCCGTCGCGAGCCCCGCGCGCGTGCCGCAGCTTCCCGAGATTCCCACTCTCGCCGAGGCCGGCGTCAGCGGCGCGGAGGCGGAATCCTGGGCGGGTTTCTTTGCGCCGGCGAAGACGCCGCAGCCGATCCTCGCCGCGCTCTCGACGTCGATCCTCGCGGCCATGCGCAAGGAAAACGTGCGCGCGGCGATCGACAATCTCGGCTTCACGATCGAGCTGCGCGATCCACCGGCTTTTCGTCCCTACCATCTGGCCGAGATCAAGAAGTGGGGCGACATCATCAAGGCGGCGAACGTGAAAGCGGACGGCGGCTGAACCCGCGGGCGCTCGTTGCGCTGCACCACACAGCCCGCAAACGCGATCTTGCTTCAGGCGCAATCGCCCTCTTTAATTGATGCAGGCGCAAGTCGTCTTGAGGACGAATGTACACTCTTTACTCGATGCAGTGGTCGGGGAATTCCTACAAGGTGCGCCTTGCGATGGCGCAGCTCGGCATTCCCTACAAGCTGGTCGAGCTCGATATCCTGAAGGGCGAGACGCGCACGCCGGAATTCCTGGCCATGAACCCGAGCGGCCGCATTCCGCTGCTCGAGGTGGCGCCCGGCCGCTACCTGCCGGAGTCGAACGCGATCTTGTGGTATCTTGCCGGCGGCACGCCGCTCGCGCCGGACAACCGCATCGATCGCGCCGAGGCGCTGCAGTGGATGTTCTTCGAGCAGCATAGCCTGGAGCCCAATCTCGGCAACGCGCGCTTTTGGCTCACCCTCGTCAAAGGCGGGCGGACGCTGCACGAACACGCGATCGAGGATTGGATGGAGCAGGGCTACCAGGCGCTGGGCGTGATGGACCAGCACCTGCGCACCTATGATTTCTTTGCCGCGAACCGCTACACGATCGCCGACATCGCGCTTTACGCCTATACGCATGTGGCGCACGAGAGCGACTTCAATCTCAACGCCTTCCCGGCCATTCGCGCGTGGCTCCGGCGCATCGCCGATCAGCCCGGCCATATCAGCATGGATTGGCAGCCGAAGGCGGCGGCCATGGCGGAGTGAGCGCGCGTTCCCGCGCGCCGATTAGTCGAAGCAGGAACCGCTCTTGTTCGCGCCTCAGGCGACCTGTTGCCCCGCCGAACCGTCCGCCTTTGCGCGCAGCGACTGACGCACCTTGAGGAAGCGGATGACCCGCTGCGCCAGCCCAAGCTCGATCGCCGCGTAATCGCGCTCCAGTTCGTCGGCGACGAAGGGCTGTTTCAGCTTGCGCGACCTCAGCGCGAGCACCTTGTGCACCGTCGCCCAGGGGAGGTTCAGCGACCGCATCAAGACGAGGACCGACTGCATCTGGCCGTGCGCAAGCGTGGCGAAGGTCTGGCTTCGCTCCAGGTCTGCAAATTCGCTCACCGCCGCCGCGATGTCGACGAGCCGATCCTTGAGAACCAGGGCTTCGATCGCGCCCTGAAGCGTCAGCTTGCCCGCGCGGACAGTGTCGATGATCTGCGACAGCTCGTCGATATCGTCCTTGCGCTCGCGCAGCGCATCCTTGAACTGGACCCGCACCTTGTCGAGAAATTCGGGCGACACGGCTTCGCCCACCTCGTATCCGCGCTCAGCCAGCTTCTCGGCGAGCTTCTGCGAGATCATCGGCAGGAGCTTGGTGATCGCCTTGTCGGACAGATCCGGCCGGTCCACCAAAAGGGCCTGCAAGTCGACGTCGCCGGCGGACCGGCCGATCAACTTTGACAGGCCGACCTCCGACAGCCGCGCGCCGTGATTGGCGGACAAGGTCAGCGCGACCTTGCGGTCGCCGCGCTCGACCAGCACGTCGGTCACCCTCTCGACGAGCGTCGAGCGCGCGGCGATGGCGGTGAGGTGGGGTTTCGGTATGGAGCCTGCGAGCCGGACCAGATCGTCGTCGGTGAGCGCCGCCGAGCCCTGCAGCACGGGACGGGCGACATCGAAATCGTCGTCGCCGGCCAGCCTCGCCATCGTTCCCCGCGGCCCTTCGGGCAGGGCGGACAGGTGAACCGCCGCGTGGATCTTGTCCTCGCGCGGGATCCGGTCGATGATTTTCGTGATGATGTCGTCGAACAGGTAATGTTCGGCGTCCGTGTGCTGGCCGAGTCCTTCGATATAGAGGTCGGTGATGCGCCGGAGCAACTCGACGCGCTTGTCCGGCGACCGTTCGGCCGCGATTTTCGCCAACTCGTTGAGCATTGCCAGCCTGGTTTTCTGCGGAACCGCCGCAACCTACTCCCGGCTTGTAAAGTTTGCTTTAAGAACCCCTTTGCCCCGAATGCGATTTCGGCGAGCAGGAGACGCAGATGACGTTCGTGCGCTTTGCCCGCGCCAGCCGGGCGCTGGGACTTGCCCTCCTGGCCCCTTGGCCCGCGCTCTCGGCGGCGTCCGCGCAAACCTACGCCTCCTCGGCCGGACCGCTTGCGGTCGAGACGGTCGCCAAGGGCTTGATTCATCCCTGGGCGCTGGCGTTCCTTCCCGACGGCCGCATGCTGGTGACGGAACGTCCTGGGCGGCTGCGGATCGTCTCGGCGAACGGCGAGGTGTCGCCGCCCCTGCCCGGATTGCCGAAGGTTCATGCCGTCAGCCAGGGCGGATTGCTCGACGTCATCCTGGATCGGGATTTCGCGCGCAACCGCACGATCTACTTCTGTTATGCCGAGCCGGCGGGTTCGGGCTCACGCACGGCGCTCGCCCGCGCGCGCCTCCTCGAGGAGGGAAGCGCCCGTCTGGACGACGTGCGCGTCATCTTCCGCCAGGAGCCGGCCACCTCGCGCGGGATGCATTTCGGATGCCGGATCGGGCAGACCGCCGATGGACTCCTGTTTCTCAGTCTCGGCGACCATTTCACCGAACGCGCCAGGGCGCAGACGCTCGACAACCACATCGGCAAGATCGTGCGCATCGGTCCCGACGGATCGATACCGAAGGACAATCCTTTCGTCGGCCGCGCCGATGCGAAGCCCGAAATCTGGAGCTACGGCCATCGCAATTCGCAGGGGCTCGCCATCCATCCGGCGACCAGGGAGCCCTGGATGCACGAGCATGGGCCGCGCGGCGGCGACGAGGTCAACATTTCCCGCAAGGGATTGAACTACGGCTGGCCGGTGATCGGCTACGGCGTCGATTATTCGGGCGCGAAAATTCACGAGAGTTCCGCGAGACCGGGGATGCAGCAGCCGCTGCATCACTGGACGCCGTCGATCGCGCCCTCCGGCATGGCGTTCTACACCGGCGATCGTTTCCCGGTCTGGAAGAACTCCCTTCTGGTCGGCGCGCTCGCCGCGACCTTGCTCGTGCGGCTCGAATTCGACGGCGAGCGCGTTGTCCGCGAGGAGCGGCTTCTGCGCGATCTCGGCGCAAGAATCCGCGACGTGCGGCAAGGCCCCGACGGCGCCGTCTACCTTCTCACCGACGCCGACGACGGGCGCCTCCTGCGCGTCGTGCCGGCCAAGCGTTAGCTTTCTCCTGCAGCCCGGATTGAGCGCAGCGAAATCCGCGGAGTTCGTCCGGCGGGGCGTTAGCTTTGTCCTGTAGCCCGGATTGAGCGTAGCGAAATCCGGGGAGTTCGCCCCCGGATGACGCACGGCGTCATCCGGGCTACGGCTTGCTCGCCCGGGACACGAGGATCATCGCCCCGGATGACGCATGGCGTCATCCGGGCTACAGCGCCACGGCGCAGCCGCTCACCCCACATCGGCGATGCGCGGCTGCGGCGTGAGCACGACCGTGAAGTGGTTCGGCGTGTCGGCGCCGAGCACGAAGTGGAACGGCTGGAAGCTTCTCATCAGGTCCTGCTCGTAAAGCGCGATCGCCTCGCGCCGGCAGATCAGGAATTTCGCCGCCGCGACGATGTCTTCGCGATCGATGATGCAGACGACGCGCATGTCCGAATGCCGCGCGAGATAATCGAGCACCGCCGTGATCAGCGTCGGATAGGAGGGATGCAGCATGTCGTCGATGCAGATCAGCCCGTCCGGATGCAGCACCGCATGCGCGAGCTCGAGATCATGCGCGAGGCTGTCATGCACGTGATCGCCGTCGACATGGAAGAATCGCACCGCGCGGCCGGCGAGCTTCTCCCGCAGATCGGAAGCGCTCATGCTCCGGCTGTCGGCCTTCCAGGCCGTGAAGCGCTCGTGCGCGAGCCCGGCACCCGCGCAGTTTTCCAGAAAGCGCGCAAGGACGCCGTCGTCGGGCCAATCGAACGTGTCGATGCCGAGCGCGCGTTCGCCCGGCGCAAGTCCGAGCGCCATGGCGATGAAGAAGCGCCCCTCGAACGTTCCGATCTCCGCGATGTCGCCGGCGATGCCGCGCTCGGTTTGCCGGCGGAGAAGATGGCCGCAGATGGCCGCGGAAAAACGCGAGGACATGCCGCGGACGCGGTCGTAATCTCCTGACAGGAACTGGTCGATTCTCGCGTGCCCGCTCGATATCTCGATCATGAGCCTCCCCGGACGTTTCAGCGTCCCTATCATTACCGGCTTATGGGGAGATTTGTGATGCGCTTTGTCTTGCCGCCCGCCGCACAGGCCCGGCCAGAGCCGCCGCCGCCGACCACGGCGGCGCGCGAGCCGACATGCTGATTGCAGTCGGCGCGCGCGTGCACGGTTCGCGTTCAGACGCGCGGAACATCGGTGGCGTCAGCTCGGCGTGTTACGGGGTGCCAAGTATCGTGGCGCACGCCTGCGCGACAGCCGAATTGGCCTTGTCGTTGCCCGGCAAGGTCGCCCAGCCGCCTTTCTCGACAAAGTCGGCTTGTGCGTAGGATGCAGTTTTTCTGAATTGTTCGATGTTGCTCGGCAGATCGGCCGCTCGCTGGAACTTGTCGACGCAGATCGGCGCGAGCACCGCCACGACCGCCTTCTTGGCGCCGTCCTCGGCTTGTCTTGCTGCGGTTCCTCCGAGCATCCAGCCGCCCCAGCCGAAGCCGATCGCGACCGCCGCGATAGCGCCGACTGCGGCGCCTTGGAGAAGTCGGGTCACCGACTCTCCCTGTAGTATCGAGGGCATTTCCATATGAGATCCTTTCGCCCGACCATTTCGGCGCGAGGCACCGACCGCCCGGATGGGCGTTCGGTCGAATTTCCAAGTTGGAGTGACGGCCCGGCCGCTTTGCGCTGGCGTTTCGGTCTCATACACGATGCGCCCAATCGCCGTGATTGTCCATGTGTTTGATGATCCGGCCTCGACAAAGCCGAACTCAGTCGTCGTCCGCTCGAAGTCTGTTCGCGCCATTCCGTTGTTGAAGCGCGTGGAATCGGGCGCACAGACCGCGCTCTATGCACTCCGCGGTAACCTGATCTTTCAGGTTCCATCGGGAAAGACGAAGGCTCCATCAGGACTTGATCTCTTGTGCTTTTATGACTCGTACCCCACGTCCCTCTGTGCCAGTATGCTCTCCACCGCAGAACCATCGGAAGCGATGACCAATAGATCGGTCTATGTGGTCGGAATGGGCGCCTCCGCGGGTGGGCTTGAGGCTCTTCAAACCCTGTTTCGATCGCTCCCGAGGACCGGCCGGCTTGCTTTCGTCGCCGTCACGCATCTCGCGCGCGACCGCGAGAGCCTGTTGCCCGAAATCCTTGCCCGCGACACCACGATGAACGTGCTGGCGGCGCAGGACGGCATGTCGATCGAGCCGGACACGATCTATCTCAATCAGCCGAATACGATCCTCACGCTTGAAGGCGGCAAGCTGCGCGCAACAGAGCAGACGGCCAGCACACCCGTCCGCAATTTGGTCGATTTGTTTTTCACCTCACTCGCGCACGACCAGCACGAGAATGCGGTTGGCATCATTCTGTCCGGCACGGGGCACGACGGCACGCTCGGGATCAAGGCGATCAAGGCGAATGGCGGGCTCACCATGGCGCAAGTGGGCGACGGCGCGGGGGTGCGCCACGAAGGCATGCCGGAGAGCGCCATCGCGAGCGGCCTGGTCGATCTCGCCTTGCCGGTCGCCGAGATGGCCGAACGCCTGCTGGAAATCAGCCGCTCCGACGATCTCCTGGAACAGCTCGAAGCCGACCGCCAGAACAAGACCCGTGCGCGACTGCGCATTTGCGAGATCTTACGTGAGCGCACAGGCCACGATTTCTCCGGCTACAAGGAAAATACCTTCATGCGGCGCATTCGCCGGCGCATGCAGGTGCTGAAGCTGAGCACGCTGGACGCGTTCATCGAGGCGTTGAACAAGGACCCGAACGAGGCATCGCTGCTGTTCCGGGACCTGCTCATCGGCGTGACCGGATTCTTTCGCGACAGCGAAGCATTCGACACGCTGCGCGGCAGCGTCATACCGAAGCTTTTCGCCGGCAAAGGCGCAAGAGATATGGTGCGCGTCTGGATTCCGGGCTGTGCGACCGGCGAGGAGGCCTATACGGTCGCAATGCTTCTCATGGAGCATGCCGAGCACCTGAAGGAGGCGCCGCAGATCAGTGTGTTCGCAACCGACATCGACGAAGTGGCGCTCGGGGTCGCGCGCTCCGGACGCTACCCGCGCGCGCTGATCCGCGGGATCGAGCCGGGGCGGCTCGAGCGCTTTTTCGTGCTCGACGGCGCCAACTATGTGGTGACGAGGCCGCTTCGCGATTTGTGCATTTTCTCCTCGCACAATCTCATTCGCGATCCGCCGCTGTCGCGCATGGACATGATCTCCTGCCGCAACCTCTTGATCTATGTCGGCGCCGCCCTTCAAGGCGACGTGCTGTCGACTTTTCATTATGCGCTCAGGCCAGGCGGGTATCTGTTTCTCGGGGTGTCGGAGAATATCGGCAAGCATGCCGATCTGTTCGCGCCGATCGACAAAAAAAGCAGACTCTACCAGCGCCGCGACCACGCAGTCACCCAGATCAGCCTTCCTGTGTCGTCGCAGGCGCAGCGGGGTTCACGCCGCCAACACCGGGAAAACAGAAGACTGAGCCGCGGCACGATCAATTGCGGCGGATGGTCCAGAGCCACGTGCTCGACCGCTTTGCCCCGGCCTTCGTGGTTGTGAACCGCGAAGGCAATGTCGTGTTCTACTCGAACCGGACCGGAAAATATCTTGAATCGCCCTCCGGCCCGCCTAGCCAGCAAATCCTTGCCGTGGCGCGAAAAGGGCTGCGACTCGACATTCGGAGCGCCCTGCAGGAGACAGTCGAAAACCGCGCCACAGCCAGGCGCGAGCGCGTCGCCGTCGAGTTCGAGGATCGGGTGCAGTTGGTCGACATCACGATCGAACCGGTCGGCGAGAACACAAACGATCCTCTTTTCATCATCATGTTTGCCGACGTGGGATCGGCGATGGACGCCGAGGAGTCCCTCCATGGCGGCGCCCGGGGCGACGCAGACGAGGTTGTCGCGCAGTTGGAGCGCGAACTGCGGGAGACGCGCGAGCGGCTACAATCCGTGATCGAGGAATACGAAACCGCGCTCGAGGAACTGAAGTCGACCAACGAGGAGCTCGTCTCCGTCAACGAAGAATTGCAGTCCACAAACGAAGAGCTGGAGACCTCGAAAGAGGAGATGCATTCGGTGAATGAGGAGCTCCACCACGTCAACCTCGCGCTCAACACCAAGGTTGACGAACTGGACCGTGCGAACGGCGATCTTCAAAACCTCTTCGACAGCACGGAAATCGCTGCCCTGTTCCTCGATCGCAAGCTCGTCATCCGGAATTTTACGCCGACCGTCGCCAAGCTGTTCAAGCTCATCCCGGCCGACTGCGGCCGACTGCTCACCGACTTTGCGATCAACCTGGAGCCGAACCTCATCAGAGAAGATGTCCAAACGGCGCTGGATACCGGCCGCGCTGTCAAGCGCAATGTCAGCCGCGACGATGGGCGGCAGCATTTCTTGATACGCACGGTACCCTATCTGTCGGGTCGTGGCGCACCGGAGGAGGTCCTCGTCACGCTGGTCGACGTGACCGACCTCATCAATGCAGAGCATCAACGCACGCTGATCGAGGAGCTGAACCATCGCGTCAAGAACATGCTCACCGTGGTGATCGCTCTTGCGCGACAGACGTTTGCGCATGCCGATGACGGGGCCGCGACATTGATTAGGGCCTTCGTAGGCCGCATCGAAGGGTTGAGCCGCTCCTACGATCTGATTTCCCGCGTCAGCTGGGGCGATGTTTCGTTGGACAACATCGTGCGGGAAAGCGTCCAAGCCCACTCCCCGCCCGAGCGATTTTCGATCAGCGGAAGCCCGATCCTCCTCAAACCGAAAGCAGCGCTGGCGCTCGGGCTCATCCTGCACGAACTGGCCACAAACGCCGTCAAGTACGGTTCGCTTTCCGGGGATGCCGGACAGGTCGCCATCAACTGGCAGGTCGAAGGGCTGGACGGAAAACGGCAGCTTGCGCTTTTCTGGCAGGAGCTCGGCCGGGCGGGCGTTGCCAAGAAGGCGGCCGACGGATTTGGAACGAAGCTGATCCGACGCGAAGTGGAATACGAACTGAACGGCGACGTGACGCTCGACTATGCCGAACACGGCCTCTCGGCGATCATGCGTATTCCGCTCAACAAGATGCTCGTCAATACGGCGGGAAATGGTGGAGGGATGTAACCATGGATAAGCGATCGGTGCTGGTGGTCGAGGATGAATTGCTGATTGCACTGGATATCGAAACGACTTTGGAAAAGGCCGGCTATCGCGTCGTCGGCCCCGTCCCGTCGGTAGACGCCGCGATGGAGAAGATTGAAACGATTCCGATGGATTTGGCGCTGCTGGACGTCAACCTTGGCGGCGGTCAGGTCTTCGCCGTTGCCGACGCATTGGATCAACGGGGCATCCCATTCGCCTTCATGACCGGCCACACCCTGAATACGTTGCCGGACGAGCACCGACTGCGGCCGATCTTGACCAAACCATGCGAGGTCAAGACGCTGCTCGCAGCTGTCGCGGAGATGAGCACTGCTGTCACGGCTGAACGCTGATCGCGCGCAGAAGAAGGAAGAGGCTAGCGCGCGGAGCGCCACGTTTCGTTGTTCACGGGCCGTTGCGGCGCGCCGGTCCCTCCACCCAGCCGGGCGCCGAACCATGCCAGGCCAAGGATCGCCGCGGCACCCAGCGCCCACGGCAACGCGTCCGCATCCGGGGTGACAGGCGCAGGGCCGGGCGGGTTCGATGCCGCGGCCAAGCCGGCGCGACGGCCCCTCACCCAACTGTGATTTGAGCTCGGCGCCGCGGCAGCCGAGCATCCCCCGGCACGATCAAGGGGGGACTCATGCGACGAACGAGCCTGTTTGCGGCCGCCATCGCGGCCGTCACCGTATCGGCCGCGCAAGCGCAGCAGCCGCCGATGTTCGCCACGACCAAGGTCGAGGGCACGGACAATGTCTATGTCTTCCGCTACCAGAATCACCAGGCGATGTTCGTCGTAACGCCCGAAGGCGTGATCGCGACCGATCCGATCGGGCTCGCCCGGCCGCAAGCGGTCACGACCTATATCGACGAGATCAAGAAGATCACCAACGCGCCGATCCGCTACGTGATCTACAGCCACCATCATTACGACCACGTCGCCGGCGGGCAGCCGTTCAAGGCGCTGGGCGC
Organism: Xanthobacteraceae bacterium; assembly: GCA_022844485.1. Classification (GTDB taxonomy): domain Bacteria; phylum Pseudomonadota; class Alphaproteobacteria; order Rhizobiales; family Xanthobacteraceae; genus JALHLQ01. The sequence goes on along the minus strand of JALHLQ010000028.1, from coordinate 12,526 downwards.
CACTTTCGTCGCGCACAGGCGCGCGAAGGAGCGGCTGGAGGCCTTGAAGACGGATCACGTCGTGACGCCGGACGAGACGGTGGATGTGGAACGAACCATCACGCTCGGCGGCACGACGCTCGAGCTCCATTACGTCGGACGCAACCACTCCGATTCATCGCTCGTGATGCGCTTGCCCCGAGAGAAGCTGATCTTCGCCGTGGACTTCATCCCGATCCAGGCGATTTCCGCGCCGGGCATCATCGATTCCTTTCCGGGCGAGTGGGAGGCCTCGCTGCGCAAGGTGATGGCGATGGAGTGGGATCGTCTCATTCCCGGCCATCCCTATGGCGGGCGTCTCGGCACCAAGCGCGACGTGGAGGATCTCCTCGGCTATTTCCAGGCGCTCTCCGATGAGGTGAAGAAAGCCGCCGATGCCGGCAAGTGCTGGGACGCGGCGGAGAAGGAGGTGCGCCTGCCGCAATTCGCCAGCTGGATGGGCTACGAACAGGGCATTGCCGCAAATATTCGCCGTTTTTGCGGTTATTGGGGCCGTGGCTTCTGAGCCGGTCGACGTCAACCTTGATCGAGGGTCGCGGGCCGGCATCCTTGGAGGACGGTCGACATGTGGGGAAGAATTTGGAAAGGCCTGCTGACCGCCGCCGTCGCCGGGCTCGTGGGCGCGGGAGCCGCGGCTGCGCAGTCTCCGGCCGACGGCTATCCGAGCCGGCCGATCAGGATCATCGTGCCGTTCGCCGCCGGCGGTTCGGTGGACGTGCTGGCGCGCTCGCTCGGGCAGAAGCTGACCGAAGCCTGGGGCCAGCCGGTGATCGTCGAGACGCGGCCGGGCGCCAGCACCATGATCGGCACCGCGGCCGTGGCCAAGGCGCCGCCGGACGGCTACACGCTGATCATCGTGGTGAGCAATCATGCCACCAATCCGGCGCTCTACCCGAACATTCCCTATGACGCGATGAAGGATTTCGCGCCGGTCAGCCTCCTCGCGCGCACGCCGGTCGTCGTCTATGCGAATCCGTCTTTTGCTGCAAACGACCTGAAGGACCTGGTCGCCATCGGCAAAGCGAAATCGGCGCTGCTCAATTTCGGTTCGGCCGGCGTCGGCAGCATGACGCATCTCACCGCGGAAATGCTGAAGCTTCAAAGCGGCGTCGACATGACGCATGTCGTCTACAAAGGCGGCACGCCGGCCCTGATGGATGTCGTCGGCGGCCAGATTCCGATGACCTTCGCGACCATCACGCAAGCCCTGCCGCAGTACAAGGCCGGCCAGGTCAAAGCGCTCGGCATATCCTCCGCGGCGCGATACCCGAGCGTGCCCGAAATCCCCACGTTCAAGGAGCGGGGTTTTGACCTCGTGGCCACCGAGTGGTTCGGGCTGATGGCGCCTGGCGGCACGCCCAAGCCGTCATCGACAAGCTGAATGCCGAAGTCCGCCGCATCATGGCAATGCCGGATCTCGGCAGCCGCCTGCAGGCGATCGAACTCACCGGTTCGACGCCCGAGGAGCTCGGCGCCTTCATTCACGACGAAATCGGCCGCTGGTCGCCATTGATCAAGAAACTCGGCCTCAAAGTCGATTAGGTCGAGCGCCGTCCCTGACCCGGCCCGCGCCGATCCAGCGCGGAGCGGCACTGCGCCGAGAGTTCCGCCCGGTTCTTGTTCAGGCAGGCGGGAATCTGCGCGCTGCCATGGCGAAGACTCGAGCAGAACGTCGCGATTTCAGCCTTGCAATTGGCGGCGACGAGACCGCGTCCCGGCCCCTGCGCTTGCGCCGCGCCTGCCGGCATCGCGAGCGCAAGGCCCGCCGCGGCGGCGATCATCAATGCCTGTCGCATGGAACTCTCCTGTCATGCGCGCCCCCTAGGCATCATATTCACAACAATGAATTTGTCGACCGACCCTCGCGCAGGCGAGCCATTCGCCAGACGCGCGGCCTTCGCGCTCACCTCGCCTTCAAACCGAGCTCTTCGACGAGTTGCCGCTGCTCCTCGATCATCTGCATCGCGAAGCGGTGATAATCGGCGGTATTGAGATAGAAGATTTCCTGATCGAGCTTCGCGAGCGATTCGAGATAGGAGGGCTCCTCCATGCCTTTCTTGAACGCGTCGTGCAAAATCTTGACCACCGCCGGATCCATGCCGCGCGGCCCGGCGATGCCGAAGGGCGAGTTCGAAACCATGTCGACGCCGGCCTCGCGCAGCGTCGGCGCGCTCGGCCAGCTCTTCGTGCGCTGCGCGCCCCAGGTCGCGAGCAGGCGGAATTCGCCGGACGTGACCAGCGGACCCCAGGCGGTCGCGTCCGCCAGCGCGTCGATGTGCCCGCCGAGCAGCGACGACGTCGTCTCCGCGCTGCCTTTGAACGGCACATGCGTCCACTTGATGCCCTCGCGTTTCGCGATCTGCTCCATGGTGACATGCAGGCTCGTGCCGGCGCCCGGCGTGCCGTAATTGATCTTGCCCGGATTGGCCTTGGCGTAGTCGAGGAATTCGCGCAGCGTCTTCCACGGCGAGGTGCTCTTCACCACGATGCCGAAGGTGTAGCCGGTGACACCGATGATGTAGGTGAAGTCCTTCGTCGGATCGAAGCTCGTCTTCTGCATGTGCGGCAGGCGAAACATGGTGATCGCCATCTGCGCGACCGTGTAGCCGTCCGGCTTGGCGTTCGCCGCCATGTAGCCGGGGCCGAGCGTGCCGCCCGCGCCGGGCCGGTTCTCGATCACGATCGACTGCCCGAGATGCTTTTCCGTCGCCGTCGCCAGCGCGCGCATGCCGATGTCGGTCGCCCCGCCCGCGGGCCACGGCACGATCAGCGTCACCGGCCGCGACGGGAACTGCTGCGCCTGCGCGAGGGTTGCGGCAAAGGCCAGCGCAAGGCCGGCGAGCAATCGGATCACGGCGTTCCTCCCTGATTTGGCGGCAGACTAGCTGTGTCATACGCGGGAGGACAAGGTCCGCGTGCTCGCCTATCCTTCCCCTTCAGGGGAGGGTGGATGCGAGCGAAGCGAGCAGCCGGGTGGGGCGTCCCCCCACCCCGCTCGCCTTCGTTTCGCTGTACTCACTCGGCGAGCGCCCCCTTGGGGGAGGGAACACGCTCACGCCACCAACCCCGCCATCGGTTTCACGTCGGCGCTGTCGGGAAACACTTTTGAATCGAGCCCGGCATCGTCGACGCGCAAGTGATCCTTCAGCACGCCCTTGAGCACCGCGCGCAAATCCGTCGTCGCGCGGAGATCGCGTCCCTCAAAAAGCTTCACCTCGGCCACGCCGGGCCAATCGGCGATGACGCGCCCGCCCTTCAGCGCGCCGCCGACAAGCAGCGCCACGGTGGCGGTGCCGTGATCGGTGCCGTCGGTGCCGTTGATGCGCGCGGTGCGGCCGAACTCGGTGACCATCGCCACGACCGTCTGCCGCCAGGCATCCCCCATCTCCTTCTCGATCGCCGCAATGGCGCCGTCGAGCGCACCAAGCAGAGCCGCAAGCCGCCCATCCAGAACGCCCTCCTGCGCATGCGTATCCCAGCCATCGAAGGCCAGCGCGCCGACACGTGGTCCGTCGGGACGCGCGAGGAATTTGGCGGCAGCGCCGGCAGCTTCGGCAAAATAGGCCCGAACCTGCGCGGCGCCGCCTCGGCCCAGCCCACCTTGAACCGGTTCGTTCTGCATGCCCCCCGCTCGCGCGATTGCAGCGAGCCCGATGCGCTCTTCGAGCGCGCGCGCCAGCGCCGGATCGGTGTGGCGATAGAGATCGAGCAAGCGCATCATGGTGTCGTCGCTCGCGGGCGGCAGGCGCGGCGGCGTCCAGGAGAGGATCGGCGCCGGCCCGCGCACGACGAGCGGCGTCACCGGCCCAACCGCGAAAGCTTGCGACTTTTGCGCGACGCGTCCTTCGCCCGGCATGACGGCAAGTGCGCGATTCAGCCAGCCGGTGTCGACCGCGCCTGGCCGCGCCAGCCCGCTTTCCAGCACGTCCTGTCCGTCAAAGTGGGAGCGCTCGCGATAGGGCGTCGCCACCGCGTGCACGATCGTCGCCTGCCCGGCCGCATAAAGCCGATGCAGGTTCGGCATCGCCGGATTGAGCGCGAACAGATCGTCCAGCCGCAGCGCGCCATTCTCGCCCTCGAGGCGCAGCGCCTTGTCGCCGCGCAACCGCAGCCAGTCGGGATCGCCGATCGGTGCGACGGCGGCGAGTCCATCCAGCGCGCCGCGCAAGACGATGGTGAGAAAGCGCGGATCGCGTCCTTCCGCGCGCGCGATTTTCGGCACTTGGGACCAGGCAAACAGCACGCCGGAGGCAAGCAGCAATTCGCGGCGAGTGGGGGCATGAAGCATCATGGTCACCTCCGTTGCATCTCGGGCGCCATCAACAGCAGCGCGAGCGCCTGCGGCCGGCTTTCCGCACGCGCGATCGTCTTTCGCGTGTCGTCGCTCACCGCCGGCCCGAGCGTCTCGAGCATCGAAGCCGGATCGACGCTGCCCGCGACGCGACGCGCCATCTGGTTGGCGATGTCAAGCCGCTGCGCGAGCCCATCGATCCAATCGGCGCTGTCGTCGGAAAAACCTTTGGGCGCGGGCGGACGCCACAAGGGCTCGCCCAGCATCGCTTGCGCTTGCACGATCGGCCGGATGTCGGGCGGCCTTGCATCTGTCGCGCGCAGGCATCCGACGATCCACTCGGCGGGCCGCTTGAGCTTCGTGCGCGGCGCGCGCCAGGCCTCATCCGACGCCAGCAGCGTGCGCGCCATCTCCTTCAGGTCGCCATCCGTCTCGCGGAAGCGTTTCGCGATACCTTCCACCAGGGCCGGCGACGGCGCGTCGGCGACGAAGTGGCGGACGAACTTGGTCGCCACGTGCTTGGCCGTCGCGGGATGGCGAGCGATGTCGCGGAGCACCGCGCGGCCCTGCTCGAAGCCGCCCTCGCGATAGGTTTTGCCGATCACGGTCTGCGCGCCCGGCTCGTGCATGCGCGGATTAAAGTTGAATTCGCCCCCGCGCTCGGGATCCTGGCGCGGCGGGATCACCGTCCAACCGGTGATGATCTTTGCGAAATTGGTGACGTCGTCCTGCGTATAGACCGTGCGCACGCCAAGCGTATGCAGCTCGAGGATCTCGCGCGCGAGATTTTCGTTCAGCCCCTTGCGGCGCCGCTGCCCGGCGATCGAGGCGGGCCCGATCGAGCCGGCATTGTCGAGATAGAGGAGCATCGCCGGATGCGTCTCGACCGCTACCAGCATGTCTTCGAAGCGACCGAGCACATGCGCGCGGATCGCTTCGCGCTCGAACGCGGCGGCGAGCGGGCGAACCGGGCCCTTGTCCGCGGAGACGCAAAAATGGTTCGACCAGAACCAGACGAGCCGCTCGACGAGGCCCAGTTCGGCGGAGAGCGCGGCGTCCAGTCGTGCTTTTGCCTCCTCGAGATAGATCTGCTGCGGCACGCCCGGGCCGGGATTGGCGGGCGGCGGCGGGCTTGCGCCCTCCTTCATCGTGTTGCCCTGCGCCGACTCGGCCTTCTGCCGTTCGGCTTGCGCGAAGCGGGCGGCGCGCCGTTCCCGGCGGAAGTCGAAGGCGGCGCGGGCCGCCTCGCTGCTGGTCAGCAGATCGTCATTGCCGATGCGCGCGATATGCGGGCGATCGAGTTCGGCGAGCAGCGCGCCGCGCGGGTCGGCGGCGACGCGGCTCAGCGATTGCGGCCGCGGGCCGAGCCCGAAGCGATGCAAGCCGACCGCCGCGTCGGTTCTTGGATCGGATGACATGCCTGGCCTCTCAAGCAGACGACGAAATTGTCCGGTGCCAGCATGGCCAGACTACGGCGAGCGACTTTCCTCTGCATGACGGGAAGATGAAAAGTTGGAAAGGTTGCCGCAGGAACTTGATCAGACCGACTTGGCGAAGGCCGTTCGAACAAAGCCGGCGTTCAGCGCCGGGTGACATTTGTCCGGGGCCGACACATATATCCGTGATGCCTTCACCTCGTCCGCCGAAGCCACCGAAGAATCCCGCGCGCCCGGCGCGGCGGCCGAAGGCGAATCGCCCGGACGTGCAGCCGCTTGGGCCTGCGCTGGCCGAACTGCTCAATCCGGGGATCGCGGCAGGCCGCGCCAATCCCGGGGCGCAGACAGGGCTGAGCCGGCCACAAGCCCAGATCACCTCTCCCCATCGCGGAGAAGTCGGCGGGCAAAGCGGGCCGCAAGATGACAGCGCAGCAACCGGCCTGCAGCCGCCGCCGGACAACTCGCGCGACCGCCGCGCGGCGTTTGCGCAGGCGCACACGGCGCGCCGCTCGACCCGGGAGGGTTTTTCCGAAGCGCCGCAGGCCCCCTTCGATGCGCCGATCGAGGGCCTGGATCCCGACGCCGCCGCAGAAGCGCTCGGCCTCGATTTCTCCACCGCCGCGGGGGCGACCGCGCAATCGCTCGAACGCCTGCTGAAAGAAGGCCGGCCGGAATTCCGCGACCGCCCCTGGACGCCGCATCGCCCGGCGCGCCCGGAGAAATCCGAAGGCGGCATCCGTTTCGCCATCGCCTCGCCCTACGAGCCGAAGGGCGACCAGCCGCGCGCGATCGCCGAGCTGGTCGAAGGCGTGCGCCGGCACGACCGCATGCAGGTCCTGCTCGGGGTCACCGGCTCGGGCAAGACCTTCACCATGGCGAAGGTGATCGAGGCAACGCAGCGGCCAGCGCTGATTCTCGCGCCGAACAAAACGCTCGCCGCGCAGCTCTATGGCGAGTTCAAGTCGTTCTTCCCCGACAACGCGGTCGAGTATTTCGTCTCCTATTACGACTACTACCAGCCGGAGGCCTACGTCCCGCGCACCGACACCTATATCGAGAAGGATTCCTCCATCAACGAGCAGATCGACCGCATGCGCCATTCGGCGACGCGGGCGCTGCTGGAGCGCGACGACGTGATCATCGTCGCCTCCGTCTCCTGCATCTACGGTATCGGCTCGGTCGAGACCTATACGGCGATGACCTTCACGCTCAAGCGCGGCGAGCGCATCAACCAGCGGAGCCTCATCGCCGACCTCGTCGCGCTGCAATACAAGCGCACGGCCGGCGATTTCGCCCGCGGCTCCTTTCGCGTGCGCGGCGACACGATCGATATTTTCCCGGCGCACTACGAGGACCGCGCCTGGCGTATCGACCTGTTCGGCGACGAGATCGAGAAGATCGAGGAGTTCGATCCGCTCACCGGGCAGAAGACCGACGAGCTGTCCTTCGTGAAGGTCTACGCGAACTCGCACTACGTCACGCCGCGCCCGACGCTGATCCAGGCGATCCAGGGCATCAAGCAGGAGCTGCGCGCGCGGCTGGCGCAGCTCAACGCCTCGGGCCGCCTGCTCGAAGCGCAGCGGCTCGAGCAGCGCACGGTCTTCGATCTCGAAATGATGGAAGCCACCGGAAGCTGCCCGGGCATCGAGAACTATTCCCGCTATCTCACCGGCCGCCGCCCGGGCGAGCCGCCGCCGACGCTGTTCGAATACGTGCCGGACGATGCCCTCGTCTTTGTCGACGAAAGCCACGTCACCATTCCGCAGCTCGGCGGCATGTTTCGCGGCGACTTCCGCCGCAAGGCGACGCTCGCCGAATACGGCTTCCGCCTCCCCTCCTGCATGGACAACCGCCCGCTGCGCTTCGAGGAGTGGGATGCGATGCGGCCGCAGACGATGTGCGTCTCGGCGACGCCCGGCGGCTGGGAGCTCGAGGAATCCGGCGGCGTCTTCGCCGAGCAGGTGATCCGCCCCACGGGATTGATCGATCCGCCGGTCGAGGTGCGCCCGGCGCGCACGCAGGTCGACGACCTCGTCGGCGAGGTGCGCGCCGTCGCCGCGCGCGGCTATCGCGCGCTCGTCACGGTGCTGACCAAACGCATGGCCGAAGACCTCACCGAATACCTGCACGAGCAGGGCATCCGCGTGCGCTACATGCATTCGGACATCGACACCATCGAGCGCATCGAGATCATCCGCGACCTCCGCCTCGGCGCATTCGACGCGCTGGTCGGCATCAACCTCTTGCGCGAGGGCCTCGACATTCCCGAATGCGCGCTGGTCGCCATCCTCGACGCCGACAAGGAAGGGTTTCTGCGCAGCGAGACCTCGCTGATCCAGACCATCGGCCGCGCCGCGCGCAACGTGGACGGGCGCGTGCTGCTCTATGCCGACCGCGTCACCGGCTCGATGGAGCGCGCCATCGCCGAGACCGAGCGGCGGCGCGAGAAGCAGGCGGCCTATAACACGGCGAACGGCATCACGCCGGAAAGCATCAAGCGCGAGATCGGCGACATTCTCAATTCCGTGTACGAGCGCGACCATGTGCTGGTGCCGACCGGCGCGGGCGCCGGCGGCTTCGCCGAGGACGCCATTGCCATCGGCCACAATCTCGCGGCGGTGATCGCCGATTTCGAGACGCGCATGCGCGAGGCCGCCGCCGACCTGAACTTCGAGGAGGCCGCGCGGCTGCGCGACGAGGTCAAGCGCCTGCGCGCGACCGAGCTTGCCGTGATGGACGACCCGACCGCGAAGCGCCCCAGCTTACCCTCTCCTCTTGCGGGAGAGGGTCGCCGCCCGCAAGGCGGCGGGGTGAGGGGGCCGCGCAAACCCACGCTCGACGAGATGGGCCCCGGCGTCGAGGCGGTTCCCAACCGCAAAGGCCCGCGCTCCGCCGGCGGCCGTCCCGGCATGCGCGGCGGCGGGCGCCCGCGAGGGCAGTGATCTCCCCTCTCCCCGTGCGGGAGAGGAGTGCGTTGATCCCATCTTCCCTTGCGGGAGAGTGATGTGTGATCCCCTCTCCCCCTTGCGGGAGAGGGGTGCCCGTGCGCAGCACGGGCGGGGTGAGGGGTTATTTCACTGGTGCGGCTCGCTGTGATCCCCTCTCCCCCTTGCGGGAGAGGGGTGCCCGTGCGCAGCACGGGCGGGGTGAGGGGTGTGCTTTCTTGCCACGCAAAGCCCCCTCACCCCGCACGGACCTTCGGTCCTCGCCACCCTCTCCCGCGAGGGGAGAGGGTTACACCTTACTGCTTCTGCTGCTGGCCCGAGCCGGAGCTGCCGCCGGTCTGGCCGGACTGGCCGGTTGTTTGGCTGCTCTGACCGGATTTCGTCTCGCCCGATTTCGTCTCACCCGACTTCGTCTGTCCGGATTTCGTCTCGCCGGCCTTCATCTCGCCGGACGAGCGCGTCTGCGTCGAGGTGCGCGTCTCGGTCGAGCTCCTCGTGGTCGACACCGATCCCGCGCCGCTCGTGGTCGAGCGCGACACGCCGACCGACACGCCGGGACGGCTCTCGCGCGTCGAATAGGTGTGCACGGCGACGCCCGGACGGCGCTTGCGCACGATGGTCGTGCTGGCCGGCTCCGACACCGCGTAGATGCGCCGCTTCTTCTTCACGACGATCTTCTTCTTCGGCTTCTTTTTGACGATGGTGGTGCGGGACGCCGGCTCCTCGGCGGCGTAGATGCGCGTGCGGTTCCGGCGGACGACGACGTCGCTGCCTCCGCCGCCGCTCACGCCGATGGTGGTGCGGCTGCGCGTGCGCGTCTGCGTGTTCACGCTGGTGCGGCTGCCTTCGGAGCGCACGCCTGCGGATGTCTGCCCCGTGGTCGTGCTGGTCCCGCTCTTGGTCTCCGCGCCCGCCTTTGTCTCGCCGCGCGCGCTGGCGCCGTCCTTGACCGAGCCGGATTGGCTCGACTTCTGCTTCTGCTCGCCGGTCGAGGCGCCGGCTCCGACTTGTCCGCTCGCGCCGCCGCTCGCCTGCGCGAGTTTCAGGACCGGGTCGGCGGGGCTTGCCGACGCCGGAACGGCGAGCGCGAGCGCCGCCGTCGAAAGGGCAATGGCAATCACTTTCATACTGAGTCTCCAAAGCTACAAAGAACATTCCCCGCGGGACAATCCCGCGGCAGGGACTTCGGTTCGGCGGCGAGATGGAAATTTTTGTTTATGAACAGACGTTTAGGTGATGCGATGAAGCGTCTTCCATTGTGGAACGCAAAGCGCATATCATTCGGCGATGACGAAGCTCTTGGACAAGGCTCTCGAAACCGTGCGCCGATTGCCGCCCGATAGTCAGGACGAGATCGCGCGCGCGATGCTGACTTTGGCAGGTGACGAAGGCGAACCGGAAGAGATTGATCCGGCGCACTTGCAGGATGTGCTGGAAAGTCTCGCGCAGGCCAAGCAGCGGAAATTCGCCAGTGACGCCGAAGTCGAAGCCGCGTTCCGCCGCTTCGAGCGATGAAGCTGCGCTTCAGAGTCGCCCTACTCCGCCGCCACCAGCGTCACGCGCGAATGATGCGCGTAGGTCTTCCACGTCGGGCGATAATCATCGTCGGCTTGGTTGCCCCACATCGCCCAGCCTTTTCGCGTTCCGCGAGCGAACAGTTCCAGGTAGGGTCCGGGCGAACACGCCTCGATGATGTCGTACTGCTCGTCAGGCTTTCGCGAGTGCTCGCGCTTCCGGGTCGCGAGCAAGTTCACTTGCCGCCTGCCCGGCGCGAGCGTGCGCGCGTTCTTGCCCCTCACGCCGAAAAGAACGAGTTCAGTCACGTTCCGAAAATAGAAGCCAACGCCGCGGCCATCGGAGCCGCCGTCCTTTCGAACCTTGTGCCAGACGATGTTCGACTTGTAATTGAAGCCCCACGCTTTCATCACCGCGAGCCCTTCTGGCAGCAGCGCATTCGGGCACCACAGGTACAAGTGTGCGGTTTCGTGAGTGGCCGTCGAAACGGGCAGGTCCATGATTTCTGGCAGCGTCAGCGTCTGGTAACGACTGAGCCGCTTGTGCTCGGGCGCGACCTTTCCCGTCTTGTTCGTGAACTGCCATGGCGGATCGGCAAGAATGGTACGAAAGCGGCGGTCGCCAACAAAGTCCAAGAAATCCATTCCCGCCGCATGCATCGACGTCCCTTTCACGCAATGATTGGGTCCGGTTCGACCGAATCAACCCAAGAATAGGGTTCAACGATCGAACCGTACACCGTTCCCGTTATGTTCTCAATAGGCGCTGTGGATTCTGCAAAGCAGTGCCCATGCTGGAACGCCTCATTGCCCACAACTTCCAGGTAGATTTTCGCTCTCACGCGAAAGCGATTCTGGGCGCGGATTTCCCTGAAGTAGCGGCGCAGCTTGAAGAGATCCTCTTGGCGTCAACGATCCCGATTGAAGAGATCATCGGCTCGGGCGGAGGAGAAACCAAGGGCACGCAGAGGCTTCGCAACGCGCTCAAACAGCGGGGCTGGAAAAAACATAAGTTCATCGTGCAGCGGATCATCGATGGCGTGGAGCGAGAAGCTCAATCTCATGAGGTTGATCACATTCGCACGTTCAATTGCGGGACGGTCGCGCTGGAGATCGAATGGAACAACAAAGACCCGTTCTTCGACCGCGACCTCGAAAATTTTAAACGGCTCCATTCGGACGGCGCAATCTCCTTGGGGATAATCATCACGCGAGGCGCAAGCTTGCAGGACGCGATGTGGAACCTGGTTCGCCGTTTTGCAGACGAGAAGCAAATCAACTCGCACGCCGATATGGAACGCATAGGGCTCCATCCGACTCGGCGGCAAATCGCCGAGGTCAAGAAGCGTGTAGAGCGCGCCAAAAACCCGATTCCGTTCCGCGACGCTTGGGTCGCTGGTTTCGTCAGCGACAAATTTGGGGCTGCCACGACCCACTGGAGCAAGCTCGAGGATCGCATCCAGCGCGGCGTTGGAAATCCCTGCCCGCTGGTCCTGATCGGAATGCCGGCTTCGATCGTCACGTTTGGAGAGAGTACAGCAGTCGTCGAGCAATTATTGGCTGAGGGCGAAAAGGCAAACGAGGAGTCCGATTCCTCTTAAGGCCCTCCCCTTCGCCCGTATCCCGCGCGATAATGCCGGAAGCTTCATCAGAAGGAGTCCGCCATGGCCACCTATGTCATGCTCGCGAACTGGACGGATCAGGGCGTGCGCGACGCGCGCAACGCGGCGAAGCGGCTCGACGCGGCGAAGAGGTTGCTCAAGGATGTCGGCGGCGAGTTCAAGACCGTCTATCTCACGATGGGCGACCACGATCTCGTCGCCATCTACGAGGCGCCGGACGACGCGGTCGCCGCGCGCTTCACCTTGCAGCTCGGTATGCTCGGCAATGTGCGCACGAAGACGCTGAAGGCGTTTCCCGAAGCCGCCTTCCGCGAGATCATCGCCACGCTGCAATAGCGCGGGGCCGCGAAGAGTCTGCCCTGGACCCCGGCTCTCGATTCGCTTCGCCCTCCGCGTCGGCCGGGGAAGGCCGCGCTTTGCACAGCCTGTGTGCAACCCCGCGAGATGCCTCTGCCAAGCCGCGCCGGAGCGTGTATGATCGCCCCAAAACGGGGAAAGGGGAAGGCTGTGAACCGGTCGTGTTTTGTATTCGTCGCGTCGCTCCTCGTCGCCTCGCCGCTCACCGCGGCGGCGCAGAACCAGCCCTGGCAGCCGCCGGATCCGATCGGCAGCCGCTGGCCCGGCGATCCGCCGCCGCGCGAGCAGCGGCCCGCGCCGCAACGCCCGGCGCAGACGCAAG
>JALHLQ010000027.1 GCA_022844485.1 Xanthobacteraceae bacterium | reverse complement strand
CGGCGGGGAGCCGGTGACCGGCCGCGCGGGGACAGCCGCTCCGGCCGGCGGCGGTGGCGTTGTCGTTACCGCGGCAGCCGGCGGCGGTGGCGTTGTCGTCACCGCGGCGGCCGGCGGGGTCTTCGCTCCAGGAGTCGGCGGCGGCGTACCCGCCGGCGGAGTCGCCGTCACCGCGGCTCCGGCTGGTGGCGTTGTGATGGCCGGTCCGGGAGAAGGCGGCGGCGTGCTGACTGTGGCCGCTGCTGGCGGCTGCGGAACTGTGCTGCCCGCCGGGGGCGTGGTCGCAGGCTGCGGCATGCCTCCCGCGGGCGGCGCGCTCGTCGTCGCACCCTGCGGCGGTTGCGCCGGAGAAACGGTCGCGGGGGACGGCCCACTCGGCGGCGGAACGCTGACCGGCGTCGACGTGACGGCATTCACGCGCGGCGGCCGTTTCACGTTCGGCGCGGTGACCGCCATTGGGATGGGCACGGGCAGAAAGCGCGGCCCCGAGGGCGGCGGCGGCGGCGGCAAGGTTATGAAATACACAGGCGGCGGCTCGATGATCCGCATGGGCGGAGGCGGCGCCGTATACACGACAACGATGTCAGGCGGCTCCTGCGGCAACGGCGGCGGGACGTCATAGAACTCGATCGGGGCAAAGCTTGGCGGCGGCTCCAGCATCACGGCGAGCCGGCGAAGACGGCGGCGCGCGTCTTCGGCATAGAGCCCGTGCGGATAGCGCCGGAGATAGGTCCAGTAAGCGTCCGGCGAGTTGAATTGGAGAGCGCGCATCCAGGCCATGGCCTCACGGCGCGCACGGATGGTCGCCCAGATGCGAGGTGCGTAGGGGCTCCGTGGATAGACCTCGATGAATTCGACGTAAGAGGGCAGCGTGTCCTGCTCGATGGCAAGCGCATAGGCTTCTTCCATCTCGATGTCGCGCATCGGCCGCACGGCGCGGCGCGCGGCGCGCGGCGGCGATCCGGGCGCCTGAGTCATCGCGGCAGGAGGCCCGCCGCCGGGAACGAGATAGATCGGACCGGTCAGGGCGGACACGTGCCACGGCGTCTGCCGCCCTTGCGTCGCCTGGTGCGTGCGCACGCGGATGCGCGCAAACGCGGCGTCGGCGTCGAGCGCGGGATCGCGGATCATTTCGGCGACCGCGCGCGCATAGGCTCCGTAAGGTTCGCTGCCGTCCTCGGCCACCATCCCGGGCGCGCCCGCGAAACCGACGAGCAGGCCGGGCGGCGCCTCGATCGGCACGAGCCCGGTCGCGAGCCCGCGCAGATTGAACGGATGCGGCCGCGTGGCGTCGATGACCACGAGCTTGGCCTTGGCCGGCAGCGCCGCGAGCGGACGGAGGAGATCCGACACGCGAACCGCGTCGAGCGGGATGTCGCTGTCGCGATCAAGCCGCACATCGACTGGGATCAGGTAGTTTTCGCCCTCGAAGGCAAGCCCGTAACCGGCGAAATAGACGAAGGCGATCGTGTCGGGACCGGCGGCTTCGACCTTGACGAGGAAATCGCGGAAGGTGCGGCGGAGATCGGCCTGATTGAGATCCGCGCCTTCGACGATCTCGAAGCCTGAACTGTTGAGCGCTTCGGCGACGAGACCGCCATCCGCCAGAGAGGTGCGAATGGCGCCTTTGACGTAATTGGCATTGCCGATCACAAGGGCGACGCGCGTTTCCGCGCTCGCCGACGATGGCGCAAATCCCGCCGCCACGGCGGCAAGCGCCGCCATGCCCAAGAGGAATAAACGAAGCATGAATCTCCCCAGCGTTCAGACGTGCATCGGCCCTAAATAAACAGTGTAGCGCTTTCGCGGCGGAAACAGTACCGAAAGCGGGCTGAACGAACGTTCACACCGCCCGATCAAAGGGTTGCGATGGGCAATTCGAGTCGGAGGCCATCTTCCGCGACCAACAGCCCCGCCTTCCGCGCTTCTTCCGTCTGCGCCAGCATGCGCGGGTTCATGTGAGTCAGCATCACGCGGCGCGCTTTCAGGTCCCCCAGCCGTTCGCGCAAAACGGTGAAGGTCATGTGGCCGGTCACGCGGCGGTCGTACTCGTAGCACTCGACGATGAACAGGTCCGCGTCTCGCGCGATCGGCAACAGCGCCTCCGTCCATTCGGTGTCGCCGGAATAGGCAAGCACGGTATCCCCTTCGCTGATGCGCAAGGCGGTGGACGGAGCCCCGGACTGGTGCACGACTTCCGCCGTGACGATGTCAAAATGCAAGACCTTCGCCGGCTTGCCGACATCGATTTCCTGCACGCGCCACTCGAACCGCCACGGGATCGCGCTCGACTTCGGAAAGAAGACTTCCATCGCCTGCTGCAATCGCGTCTGCGTTCCGGGCGGGCCGGCAATGACGAGCGGGCGTTCGCCGCGGGCGGCAAACTGGCCTTGGAGGAGAAAGAACGGAAGTCCGCCGAAGTGGTCGCCGTGAAGGTGGCTGAGGACCACCGCATCGATGGTGCTCGCAGAGACGCCATGCATCGCCATTGCGGGCAGCGCCGTCGCGCCGCAATCGAGCAAGATCGTCTGCCCGCCCGACTCGACCATGAAGCAGGTGTTCAGCCGGCCGCCCGAGCCGAAGGCGTCGCCCGATCCGAGCACGGTCAAACGCATCGTCATGCGTGTGCGCTCGGGCGCGCCGAGACCTGTGCGTGCCAGCGCCGCACAATGGCGCAAAGTGCGGTGATGTCGGCGATCGTGTAGTGGTCGCCGGCGACGAAGAGACGATCTTTCAACTCGCGATCGAGGAACTGCAGGAAGTCGTAGACGCGCTGCTTGTTGGCCTCGCCCCATTCCGGCACCTGCTGCTCCATCTCGCGCATCGCGGGATGGAGATGGCGGAAGACGAACGAGATCGCTTGAAAGAGATAGATTTCAATCCGCCGGTTCCACATTTCGACCAAAGCCTCCTCCTTCGCCCCGCGGCCGAAGAGCGGCGGGTCCGGCCGCAAGCCTTCGATGTAGCGGCAGATGGCGACGGACTCCGTAATGATCGTTCCGTCATCGAGCACAAGCGCGGGCAGGCGCTGCAGCGGGTTGATCGCCGTGTATTCGGCGCTCTTGTGCTCCATTTTGCCGATGTCGACGCTTTCAGCAGGAATGCTCATGCCTTTCTCGGCAAGAAAGACGCGAACGCGCCGCGGGTTGGGGGCGCGGCCCCCGTCATACAGTTTCATTCTGCTGCCCTTCCCTGCTCCGTCGGGCCAATCAATCGACCACGCGGGGCTCGGCAAGGTCAAGGAGCGCTCAGGACAGAGGCCGTGGGTGGCGGGCCCGCCATGCCGATGGATTCTCAAAGGACGACGACCAAAGCCCCCGGCGTGCGTCGCGCGCTTCGCGCTCCTCGGCGTTGTAGGCACCATGGGCGATGGCATGGCCTTGCCGCACCATGAGCGCGGCGAGATCCTCGCCGTCGGCCTCGCAGACCGCGACGAACCGGTCGTAGCGATCCCTCTCCCGCGGGCGGCACACAATGTTCTTCCCGGCCAGGGCCACCTGCAGCGCGCGCGTCGCCTGCGCTCCGCAGGACCACGGCTCGCCCGCCCGCAGGCAGGTTTGGCGATGCTCCGGCGCATCGATGCCGTAGAGCCGGATCTCGGCGTCGCCGATCCTCAGGCTGTCGCCATCGATGGCCCGCGCGTGGCCGGCCACATCCGGAAGCCGGCGATCAAACAGAAAGGCGAGCGCGCTGAGCCCGGCAAACAGGACCAGCAGCAGGAGCGAACGGACCCGGCGAGTCATGGTGGAATTTTCGCACAATCGTCCCCGAGGCGGCCGCCTTTAACCGGCTGTTAACCACATAATTCAGCGGGCTCTTAAGGTTTACGAGCAGATAATGGCGGCCAGCGCCCCAAACCCGAACTCTGCACGTCTGTCGGGACCGGGGCGCGAGCCGGAATCCCGACCGAGATGTTGCCGCTGTGAGCGTAGAGCGTACGCGTTCGTCTGCCGAAGACCGTCGAATGCCGCAGCGCCGCCGGACATCCGACCGGGTGCGTGAAGCGCGGGATCGCCTCACCTCGACCACGGGCACGCGCCCGCAATTCGACTCCGAACTGCTCAGCCAGTTCTGTCAAAACCGGATTTCCGCCTCTCCCGCCGTCGTCGCGCTCATCCTCACCATCGGATTCCTGTCGGGGCTGTGGCTGGGCCCGATCCGTGCGGCGATTGCGACCACCGTGCTCGTCGTCATTCACGGCGTGGTCGTCGGCGCGTGCAAGCGCTTCCGGTCAGAGTCGCACAGCGCGACGCGCGTCACGACATGGTGGACACGCTTCGTGCTGCTCGATCTGCTCTTCGGTCTCGCCTGGATGGGAACGGTCGTCTACGTCATCCGCAGCGATCCCGGATCGAGCACGTTCATGGTGTTCGTGATGCTGCTGGTCGTGGCGGTGGGCAGCATGCTGGCCTCGAGCCTGCCGGCGGCCATGCTCGCGGGCACCGCGCCGGTCACCGTCGCGGTCGCCTTCCACTTCGCGCTGCAGGGGGACATGCAGGGCTACATGCTCGCCGGCATGGTGGTGACCGCGCAAGGATACTTCGCCATGTTGGCGCACCGGCTCTATTCGACGACGCTGGCGACGCTCGTGGCGCGGGCGGAGAAGGACGCGCTGATCGGCGAGCTCGAGCAGGCGACGGCGGTGTCGGATGAAGCGCGACGGCGCGCGGAAGCAGCCAACATCGCCAAATCCCGCTTTCTCGCGCAGATGAGCCACGAGCTGCGCACGCCGCTGAACGCCATTCTCGGCTTCTCGGAGGTGATGAAGAGCGAGATTTTCGGCCAGCACGCCGTGCCGGTCTACAAGGAATATGCGAGCGACATTCACGAGTCCGGCGTGCATCTTCTCAATCTGATCAACGAGATTCTCGACCTGTCGCGCATCGAAGCCGGACGCTACGAGCTCAACGAAGAAGCGGTGTCGCTGCCCGACGCCGTGCAGGAATGCCACCATCTGGTGAAGCTGCGCGCGCAGAACCGCGGCTTGCGCATTCATGAAGCCTTCGAGCCGCTCCTGCCCCGCATCTGGGGCGACGAGCGCGCCATTCGCCAGATCTGCCTCAATCTCCTGTCGAACGCGATCAAGTTCACGCCGCAAGGCGGCGAAATCTGGCTCAAGGTCGGCTGGACGGCTTCCGGCGGGCAATACATCAGCGTGCGCGATTCCGGTCCGGGCATTCCGGAAGACGAGATTCCGGTCGTGCTGTCGTCATTCGGCCAGGGCAGCAATGCCATCAAGTCCGCCGAGCAGGGCACCGGGCTCGGCCTGCCGATCGCCAAGAACCTCACCGACCTTCACAATGGCACGTTTACGCTCCGCTCGAAGTTGCGCGAAGGGACCGAGGTCGTGGTGACGTTTCCGCCGGAGCGCGTCATGGCTCCGCTTGCGCCTTTGGACGCGCCGCCGATCCAGCCATACCCGGCAGCCACCAGGCTGCGCTCGAGCGCGTAAGAATCAGGGGCCGCTCCGGCCTTCGACGCCGGCCTGCGCGAAGGTCGCCATGCCGGCATGGCAGGCCACGGCGGCTTTCGCGAGCGAAACGGCAAGCGCCGCGCCGGTGCCTTCCCCGAGCCGCATGTCAAGATCGAGCAAGGGTTTTAGTCCGAGGCGCGACAAGGCTTTCGCATGCGCGGGCTCCGCCGAGCGGTGCGCGGCGCGGCAATGCTCGATGGAGCGCGGATCGAGCGCATGCAGCACGGCGGCCGCCGCGGTGACGACGAAACCGTCGAGAAGCACCGGCACCCGCTGCAGCCGGGCGGCCAGGATCGCGCCGGCCATGGCGGCGACGTCGCGGCCGCCGAGGCGGCGCAACACGCTGAGCGGATTGTCGAGATGCGCGCGATGAAAGGAGACGGCCTCGGCGACCACCGCCGCCTTGTGCGCAACACCGGCCGCGTCGAGGCCGGTGCCGGGGCCGACCCAATCTTCCGCACGCTCGCCCCAAAGGGCGTGGAAGATCGCCGCCGCAACCGTCGTATTGCCGATCCCCATCTCGCCAAGACAGAGGAGATCGATCCCGCCGGCGACGGCTTCCATGCCGAAGGCCATGGTGCCCGTGCATGTGCGCTCGTCCATCGCCGGAGCTTCGGTCATGTCGGCGGTGGGGATATCGACGGCGAGATCGAGAACGCTGAGGCCGAGATCGAAAGCCTTGCAGATCTGGTTGACCGCCGCCTTCCCGTTCATCAGCGGCTCGAGCATCTGCTTCGTGACGCTCGGCGGATAGGCCGAGACGCCGCGCGCCGCGACGCCGTGACTGGACACGAACACGGCGACGCGTGGCCGATCCACGGTCGGCGGCGATTTCGCCTGCCAGGCGGCCAGCCATTCGCTGATCTCTTCGAGACGGCCGAGCGCGCCGCGCGGCTTGATCAGCTCCGCCTCGCGCGCGCGCACCTCGTCGCGCGCCGCTTCATCGGGGCCGGGCAACAGCGTGAAAAGGCGGCGGATATCGTCGAAAGGACGGTCCGTCTCGGCTACGGCCATGAACGCTCCAGGTACATTGTTCTCGGGCGACTCACGGCCCTTTGTTCTCGGGCGACTCACGGCCCTTTGCTAGAAGCAGCAGGACCTATAGCGTCGGGCGGTGATCGACAAGGGACCCCGGGCAGCGCTCATGAGCGGAATTCTGATCGATCTGGCGCGCATGCTGCGATTCTACTCACGCCTCCCGGTCCCTCCGGTCCCCGGAGAGGCCGAGCCCTATGGCGCGCCTGAATTTGCGCGCATCGCCCGGGTGGTCCCCCTCGGCGCCGCGGTCATCGGCCTGATCGCCGCCGTCGCGCTGCTGTTTGCAGCGCGCCTCGGGTTCGGTGAACTGGCGTCCGCGATCATCGCCGTCGCCGTCCTGGTCGCGGTGACCGGCGCGTTCCACGAAGACGGGCTTGCCGACACCGCCGACAGTCTCGGCGGGGCGACGCCGGAGCGGCGATTGGAGATCATGACCGACAGCCGCATCGGGACCTATGGCACGATGGCGGTGGTGCTCGCGCTGCTGTTGCGCATCGTTCTGGTGGCCGAGCTGACGCAGGATTCGATCGCCGTCGCTGCAGCGGCCTTGATCGCCTCGGCGGCGTGTTCGCGCACGGCGGCACTTTGGCTTGCGATGCAATTGCCGCCGGCGCGCCCGAGCGGATCGGCCTTCGCCGCGGGACGGCCGGAGGTCGAGGATTTCGTCATCGCGGGCATTCTCGCCGCCGTGATCGCCGGGCTCGCGCTGACGCCCACGGCCGGACTTTTCCCGGCCATCATGGCCGTTGTGGCGAGCGCGGCCATTGCCGCCGCCATGACGCGCGGCGCCGAGCGGTTGTTTGGCGGACAGACCGGGGACGTCGCCGGTGCGACACAACAATGCGCGGAGATTGCCTTCCTTGCGGCCGTGTTTATTTTCACCGCGCGCTAGTGGAGTTTTGGATTTGACATTCGCTTGTGAGCCCGCTGCTAGATGGTAGCGAATGTCAAATCCACTCCACTAGAATGGCAGCGATCGAGACCCCCTGCGTCAAAGTCTGCACGGTCGACCCCGCCGCCGGACTGTGCATCGGCTGCGGACGCACGCTGACGGAAATCGGGGATTGGACCCGGTATTCGGACGAAACGCGCCGGCGAATCATGGAGGAATTGCCGGGGCGGCTCGCGCGCGTGCCGGCGCGCCCTGCGAACGAAGGAGCGTAAGGCCGCCGTGACCAGCCGACTGCTTTGGATCCTGATCTTCGGCATCGTCGGCGCAGTCATCGTGCTCGTGGTCCGGCATGAAGCGGGCACGGTCGGGCCGGTCAGCACGGGGGAATTCGCTTCCCTGGTTTTCCTGGTCTCGCTGCTCCTCTTCATCGGCAGCGGGATCGTGGTGATCTTTCGCCGGCGCTTGTCGGAGGCGCTCGAGGCCGCGCTGTTCTGGATCGTCGCCGCCGCCATTCTTGCGGTCGGCTACACGTATCGATACGAATTGAAGAGCGCCGGCGAGCGCGTGCTGGCGGAGCTGATGCCCGGTTACGGCGCCGCGCGGGGGCGGAGCGTCGAGATCGCGCGCGGACGCGCGGGCGAATTCCGCGTCGCGACGCTGGTCAACGGCGCACCCGTGCCGATGATCCTCGACACCGGCGCCAGCGCGGTGGTGCTGACGCAAGAGGCCGCGAAAGCGGCGGGCCTGCCGCTGGAGGTGCTGTCCTATACCGTGAGCGTGGACACCGCGAACGGGCGAACACGGGCGGCGCCCGTCACGCTCGACCGCATTGCGGTCGGCGACATTGTCGAGCGCTCCGTCCCGGCCTTGATCGCGCAGCCGGGACAACTGAAGTCGAATCTTCTCGGAATGAGTTTCTTGAACCGCCTGCAAGGCTGGGAGGTGCGCGGCGAGAAACTGATCCTGCGCGGCTATCCGTGAACTCCTTTTATTTGCGCGTGATCTTGTCCGAAAACCGGCATCCACTTTTCGGGATCACGCGCCTTCTATTTGCGCGTGATCTTGTCCGAAAACCGGCATCCACTTTTCGGGATCACGCGCCTTCTATTTGCGCGTGATCTTGTCCGAAAACCGGCATCCACTTTTCGGGATCACGCGCTACACGACAAGACTCGCGGCAAAACGCAGCGAGACCAGGAGCAGAAAGATTCCGAAGGCGGTCTCGAGCTTGCGTTTGGAGAGGGCGTGCGCCAGCCGCGCGCCGTAGGGCGCGGCCAGGGTGCTGATCGGAGCCATCAGCGCGAGGCCCAAGAGCGAGACATAGCCGAGCGACAGCGGCGGCAACAGCGCCTGCTGCGGCAAACCGGCGAGCACGAAGCTGAACGTTCCGGCAACGGACACGAGCACGCCGACGCCGGTTGAAATGCCGACCGCCGTGTGGATCGGCTTGCCGTAGAGCGTGAGCACGATAGTAGCGAGCGAGCCGCCGCCCACGCCGATCAGCGACGAATAGAGACCGATGAAGAGGCCATAGGCGGACATGCCCGCGCGTCCCGGCAATTCGTCGCCAAGACGCCAGTGCCCGCTGCCGAAGAGAAATTTGACCGCCAGCAAGGCGGTGATGATCGCAAAGGCGAGCTTGAACACCCAAGCGGGAGCGACGGCGGCGATCAGTCCGCCGATCAGCACGCCGACGACGATTGGCAGCGCCCAGCCGCGCAGTATCTCGACGGGCAAGACTCCCTTCGCGCGATGCGCAAAGAACGCCCGCACGGACGTGGGCGCGATGATCGCGAGCGAGGTGCCGACGCAAAGCTGCATCCGGACCTCTTCCGGCACGTTTAGTGCGCGGAAGATTTCATACAGCACGGGCACGATGACCGCGCCGCCGCCGACCCCGAAAAGCCCGGCCAGCAATCCCGTGAACACGCCTCCGACGAGGATGGCGCCGGCGAGCGCGACCAGCTCGCCCGTTTCAATGCCGAGCACGTTTGGAATCCCAACCGGTGGAGTGGATTTGACATTCGCGACCCCCATAGCAGCGGCCTCACAACGCGAATGTCAAATCCAAAACTCCACTGGCAAGCTATACCTGCTCGTGGTCGCTTTGATTCTCACATTCGCAAAATCGCCTGCCGAAACGGGATGCGAATGTGAGAATCGGACCACGAGAGACTTATGCCGCCGCGGTGTGCGGCAATTGCCGGCGCGTGTCCAGCACCAAACTCAGCGCCTCGCGCAACACCGATGCGTCCGCCCCGGGCCGCACGGCGTTTTGTGCCAGATGCCGGCGGAACGCGCGCGCCCCCGGCACGGCGCGGAAAAGCCCCAGCACGTGCCGCGTCATCGCGTGCAGCCGCGCGCCGCGCGCCAATTCGCGCTCGACATAGGGCATGAAGGCCTCGATCGCGTCCCTCGCGGAGACGAACGGCGCAGGCGCGCCGAACAACACCGGATCCACGGCGAGCAGACGCCACGGCTCCTGATAGGCCGCGCGGCCCATCATCACGCCGTCGACGCGGCGCAGATGCAGCGCCGCATCCTCCAGGGTTTCGACGCCGCCGTTCAGGATGATCCGCAGACGGGGATGCGCCTGCTTGAGCCGAAACACGCGATCGTAGTCGAGCGGCGGCACGTCGCGGTTTTCCCTCGGGGAGAGCCCGTTGAGCCAAGCTTTGCGCGCATGCACGATGAGCGCGTCGGCGCCGGCAGCTTTGACCGCCTGCGTCAGCGCTTCGAGCGCCACTTCGGGATCCTGGTCGTCGATGCCGAGGCGGCACTTCACCGTCACCGGGGCGGACACCGCCGCCTTCATGGCGGCGACGCAATCGCCGACGAGCTGCGGCTCCGCCATGAGACACGCGCCGAAACGCCCGTCCTGCACGCGGTCGGAGGGGCAGCCGACATTCAGGTTGATCTCGTCATAACCTAGATCCGCGCAGATGCGCGCCGAGCGCGCAAGCGCCTTCGGCTCGGAGCCGCCAAGCTGAACCGCGAGCGGATGCTCGAACGGATCGAAGGCCAAGAGCCGCGCAACGTCGCCGTGCAGCACCGCGCCCGTCGTGACCATCTCGGTGTAGAGCAGCGCGCGGCGCGTCAAGAGCCGGTGAAAGTAGCGGCAATGCCGGTCGGTCCACGCCATCATGGGGGCGACGGAGAACCGGCGATCCAGCTGTGTCATTTTACATGTCTTCCAGCAGTCGATCCCCGTCCGGGTCTGACACCCTGATCGCACACGATCGAGCCGTATCTTCTCAATCAAGAATATTCCAGCTTAATTGCCCGCACGGCGATATCATGAATATCCTGCGGCTAGATAGGTGTGTTATGGTCGATATCCTCATTCGCAAGGTCGGTGACTCGACCAAGGAACTCCTTCGCCGGCGAGCCGAGCGACATGGCAAGAGCCTGGAGGCCGATCTGCGCGACACCTTGGAACGCCTCGCCCGCGAAGAAGCGGAGACGCCCGACGACACCGAGCCGTTCGGATCGTGGTTGGTGTCCATTACGCGTCCAGGCATCGAACTCGATGAAGCGCTCGACGTGCTGCGTTCCGCGCCAATTCGCCCGGCGCCTTTCGAGGAGCCGGCTTGATCCTTCGAACTCGCGGCCGGATCGGCGCAACTGCCTCGGTGCAAACGACTCGGGACGATTGAAACCGCAATCGCTATACCAGACGGCGAGTCGAGCCTGGCATTCCCAAAGCCAAGCTGTTCAAAATCGGGACTGGAACGATTTCACGCTCCAGGAGCCGTTTCCCTCATTCAGGGTCGCCGTCAGGATGGTCTTTCCGTCGGTGCGCACATTGACGAGCCCGTAAACGAGACCGACCACGATGCAGTTTCCGTTCATCGGCCGCTGCCCCGACTGCGGCCGGAGCGCGCCCGGCTTGGTGTACTGATAGCTGACGCGCGCGCGGCTCAACGCCGCGCCTTCGACCCGCTGCTCGACCTGCCCGTTTGCGCCGACGAGCTCGATGGCGGTGGCTTTGCCATGCGCGGTGGAGCGCGCCAGTTCGGTGGAATAGACGAGCGGGGTGACAATTTCATCGTCTTCCACGCTGAGATGGCCGGTTGCGCCGCTGGCCGCGACGACGCGCGGCCTGGGATGGTCGTGCCCCTCGCCGTCTCCGGAGCTGATCACCGTGACCGCCGGGGACATCGCTTGGAGGAAGCTGAATGAAACGTCTTCGCTTCCGTGATGGCAGGCTTTGGCGACGTCACACTGGAATTCGAGACGCTGTCCCGAAAAGGCATCGAGCAGAAGCTGCTGGCTCGCTTTGTTCAAGTCGCCGGTGAGAAGAATTCGCGCGCGGCCATAATCGACACGGAGCAAAACGCTGTTGCCGTTGGTGCTCTTGGATTCCGCGCCGAGCTTCGGCAGACCGGGAGCGCCGCCGGCCTCGAATTCGACCGGCCCCAGGACACGAACGAGCGCATCCGAGTGACCCGGCCCGAACCCCGGCAGAAATTGCGTGCGCTGGCTCAGGCGGGCGATCGGCGTCGGCCGCCCGTTGCGCCTTCGCGCGGAGACGACCTTCTCGATGAAATCCTTCCAGGCGCCTTGCAGGCGGTGGGCGCGGCCGCCGCCGTTGACAGCCGATTCCGCGGATGCCCGATCCTCGAGCAGTTGCACGTAGAACTCGCGTCCTCCGCTCTTCTCCGTTTTTCCCAGCGTTCTTTTGCCGTTCGCATCGACCCACCAGGACATTCCCGCGTGGTAGAAGGCCTCCACGCTGACACCTTTGGCGTCGAGCTCTTCTTCCTGGGCGGTGTCGAGCAGATCGGCAAGCCCGCCGTAATGATCGTAATCGTTGTGAGAGGCGATCATCGCCTCGAGCTCGATGTGATCGAGGCCGTAATCCTCAAAAAATTTCCAGTCGACGAAGTCGGCGGCGTTCTTGCCCGTCATCTGCGATCGCCGAGGATGCCCGCCGTCGATCATGACATGGCGGAAATCCGGCGTCTTCACCAAGACGCCGTCGCCCTGACCGACGTCGATGAAATAGACTTCAAGAAGCGATTCGCCTCCGAGATCTTCCGACGCGATCCATCCGATCCTCTTGCGTCCTCTGGCCCGGACTTTCACCTTGCCTTGCCGCTTCTCGCCGAGCAATTTGACGCCGTCGCCCCAAAGAAGATGGCCGGCGATTCTCCCGCCGCTCGGCTCGGTATGGATTTTTGCGGAAGGGACGCTGACGTAATCGTCGAAACCCGGATTCGGCATGACATCCTCCCCAGGATCAGCACAATCCACAATAGCAGCCGCCGGAGAACAGCCCTAGCAGAGCCTGCGCGCGCCCTTATGTGAGCGCGGTCACAATCGGACGAGCGGAAACGCCTGAACATATGCCAAGCCGCAAAGAACAAGTCGCGATCGTCTCGGTCATCGCCAGCGGAAGCCTTGCGCTGGCGAAGTTCGCCGTCGGCATCCTGATCGGGTCGCTGGCCCTGATTTCGGACGCGCTGCACAGCACGATCGATCTTGGGGCGACGCTCGTCACCTGGTACGCCGTGCGCGTGGCCGATCGGCCGCCCGACGAGCAGCACCATTACGGGCACGGCAAAGTGGAAAGCGTGGCGGCGATGATCGTCACCGCGCTATTGTTCCTGCTGGCGGGAGGCGTGGCCGTGGAAGCCGTCTCGCGGCTCCAGGTCGGCGGGACCCCGGTCGCGTTTTCCGTCGTGCCATTCGTCGTGCTTGCCATCGACATGGTCGTGAATGCCTGGCGCGCACGCGTGCTGTCGCAGACCGCGCGCGAGACGAAAAGCCAGGCGCTGGCGGCCGACTCGCTGCATTTCGCATCCGACTTTTTCGGCTCCGTCCCCGTCATCATCGGGCTCGGCTTCGCGGCCTATGGATATTATTGGGCGGATTCGGTGGCGGCGCTCGCGCTGGCCCTGCTCATTGCCGTTCTCGGCTTCCGCCTGGGCAAACAGACGATTGATGCCCTGGTGGACACCGCGCCCGCGGGCGCCGCGAGCAAGATCAACGCCGCGATGACGAGCGTGCCCGGCGTGGTCGACGTCGAGCGGGTGCGTGTCCGCACCGTGGGGCCGCAGGATTTCGTCGACGTGGTCGTGCGCGTTCCGCGCACGCTTCCGATCGAGCGGATCTCAAACCTGAAAACAGGGATACAGCAAAAGATCGCGGGCGTGCTGGAGAACGCCGACGTCACCGTCAGCACCGTGCCGGTGGCGCTCGACACGGAAACCGTGCTTGAGCGGGTGATGGTGATCGCGCGCAATCGCGCGCTCGCGGTGCATCATGTCACGGTCCATGCCGTGAACGGCCGATTGCTGCTGTCGCTCGACCTCGAAGTCGACGGCACGCTTCCCTTGGGCGACGCGCACGAGATCGCCACCTCCCTCGAAGCCGCGATGCGCGACGAGTTCGGCCCAGAGATCGAGGTCGACACGCATATCGAGCCGCTGCAAACGGACCGGTTGTCAGGGGCCGACGCGGCAGGCAAGCGCGTCTCCGAGATCCAGGAGAGCTTGAGCGAGATCGCGGCCAAGCAGGGACTCGTTCGTGACGTGCACAATGTGCGCGTCCGTCACGCGCCGGACGGCGAGATCGTCAACTTCCATTGCCGCGTCGATCCCGCGCTCACGGTCCATCAAGTGCACGAATATGTCGACCGGGTCGAGCGCGGCTTGCGGCAGCGCTGGCCATCGATCAAACGCGTCATCGGGCATGCGGAGCCGCAGCGCGGCTGAAAAGCGTCTCGCTCAGGGGATCAACACCGCGGCGCCTTGCAGCCGACCTTCGCGCAGATCGGCGAGCGCGTCGTTCGCACGCTCGAGCGGATAGCGCGTCACGTCGGTCTTCACGCCCGCCCTGGGCGCGATGGCGAGGAAGCTGCGGGCATCGTCGCGCGTGAGGTTGGCGACCGATACGATTTGCCGCTCTTCCCAAAGAATCCGGTAGGGAAAGCTCGGAATGTCGGACATGTGGATGCCGCCGCAAACGACGCGGCCGCCTTTCTTCACGGCGCGCAAGGCCGCCGGCACCAACGCGCCGACGGGTGCGAAGATGATCGCCGCATCGAGACGTTCAGGCGGCTGCTCGTCAGAACCGCCGGCCCATGCCGCGCCAAGCGAGCGGGCGAAGTCCTGGGCGGCCGTATCGCCGGGCCGGGTCAGCGCATAGACGCGCCGTCCCTGCCACTTCGCAATCTGGATGAGAATATGCGCGGCCGCGCCGAAGCCATAGAGACCCAGCGCCTCCCCCTCCCCCGCCATGCGGTAGCTTCGCCAGCCGATGAGGCCGGCGCACAGCCAAGGCGCCAGTTCGGCGTCGCCGGCGCTTTGCGGCAGGACGAAGGCATATCGCGCGTCGGCCACCGCATGCGTCGCGTAGCCGCCGTCGCGCGTGTAGCCGGTGAACTGCGGGGTGTCGCACAGGTTCTCGCGATCGCCGCGGCAGAAATCACAAGTGCCGCAGGTGTGGCCGAGCCAAGGAACTCCGACCCGCTCGCCCAGCGAGACCCCGAAGACACCGTCGCCAAGTCCGGCCACGCGGCCCACGATCTCATGTCCCGGGACGATCGGGAGCCTCGGCAGCGGCAGATCGCCGTCCGCCACGTGGAGATCGGTGCGGCAGACCCCGCAGGCTGCAATCTCGATCAGCATCTCGCCGGGGCCGGGCTGCGGGATCGCCCGCTCGCGCATGACCAGCGGCGTCCTCGGCGCTTCCAGAACCATCGCACGCATCTTTCGCATGCGAGACTCGTTCCCATCCGCCGGCCGAATGTCAAATCCACTCCACCAGCGGCGCCTTGATCGCACTCAATGCGCGGGCGGTGCTTAAGTCTATTCGTGCAGGCCATATATGCAGTTTGAGCAGCCGGAACGGGTTTGATGCGGACTGAAACGCCGAAAGCCATTCGCCTCGAGGATTATCGCCCGCCGGACTGGCTGGTCGAGCATGTGGAGCTCGATGTGCGTCTCGATCCGCAGGCGAGCCGCGTTCGCTCGATCCTGCACCTGAAACCGAATCCCGGGACTGCGCCCGCGCCCCTGGTCCTCGACGGCGATGGATTGACCCTGGTCGCGGTCGCGCTCGACGGCGAGCCGCTCGATCAGGACCGCTACCTCGCCACGGCGGACAGCCTGACCATCCCGCAGCCGCCGGCGGGTCTGTTCCGGCTCGAGGTTGAAACCGTCATCGATCCGTCGGCCAACACGCAACTGATGGGCCTCTACCGCTCGCATGGCATCTACTGCACGCAGTGCGAGGCGGAGGGTTTTCGCCGCATCACCTATTTTCCGGACCGGCCGGACGTGATGGCGACTTACGCGACGCGCATCGAAGCGAGCAAGTCCGAAGCGCCGGTGCTGCTCTCGAACGGCAACCTCGTCGAATCCGGCGAGGTCGCCGGCACCGGCCGCCATTACGCGGTCTGGCATGATCCGTTTCCAAAACCATCCTATCTCTTTGCGCTTGTCGGCGGCGCGCTCGCTTGCGTCGAAGACATGTTCGTCACGCGGTCGGGGCGCAGGGTGGCGCTGCGCATCTATGTCGAGCATGGCAAGGAGGGGCGCTGCGCCTATGCGATGGACAGCCTGAAACGCTCGATGCGATGGGACGAGGAGGCGTTCGGGCGGGAGTACGACCTCGACGTCTTCATGATCGTCGCCGTGGCGGACTTCAACATGGGCGCCATGGAGAACAAGGGGCTCAACATCTTCAACGACAAATACGTGCTGGCCTCCTCGGAGACGGCGACGGACGCCGACTATGCGCAGATCGAGGCCATCATCGCGCACGAGTATTTCCACAACTGGACCGGCAACCGCATCACATGCCGCGACTGGTTTCAGCTCTGCCTGAAGGAAGGGCTGACCGTCTTCCGCGACCAGGAGTTCTCCTCCGACCAGCGCTCGCGCGCGGTGAAGCGCATCGCGGATGTCCGCCTCCTGCGCGCGCATCAATTCGTCGAGGATGCCGGCCCCCTCGCCCATCCGGTTCGGCCGACGACCTATCGCGAGATCAACAATTTCTACACCGCGACGGTCTACGAAAAAGGGGCCGAGATCATCCGCATGCTGAAGACGCTCATCGGCGCGGACGATTTTCGCAAAGGCATGGACCTCTATTTCATGCGCCACGATGGGCGCGCGGCGACGATCGAAGACTTTGTCCAATGCTTCGCCGACGCGTCCGGGCGCGATCTTGGGCAATTCATGCTCTGGTATGCGCAGGCCGGGACACCGGAGGTCACCGTCTCGACCGAATACGATGCGCAAGCGGAGACCTTGCGTCTCGATCTTGCGCAAAGTCTGCCGCCCACACCCGGCCAGCCGAGCAAGGAGCCGATGGTCATCCCGCTCGCTTTCGGTCTCGTCGGGCCGGACGGACGCGATCTGCCGGTCAAGGACGGCGGCGAGGGGTTTGCGGACAACCTCATCGTGCTGCGGACCACGGCCGAGAGCATGACGTTCAGGGACGTCAAGGCGCGCCCGGTCTTGTCGCTCAACCGGGGCTTCTCGGCGCCGATCAAGCTGAACCTCGGCATGAGCGCGGCGGACCTCGCGTTTCTCGCCGCGCACGATCCCGATCCCTTCAACCGCTGGCAGGCGATCCAGACCATCGCGACGGGACTGCTGCTCGAGAACACGACGGCAGTGCGCGCGCAAAAACCTCCCCGCGAGGATGCCGGCCTGATCGACGCCCTCAATCGCGTTCTCAACGATCGGGCGCTGGAGCACGCCTTTGCCGCGCTCGCGCTGGCGATGCCGAGCGAAACCGACATTGCGCGCGAGAGCGGCCGCGATGTCGACCCGGACGCCATCTTTGCCGTCCGATCATCCTTGCGCGAGAGCATCGGGCGCAATCTCTCCGATGCGCTTCGGGCGAGCTACGACGGGCTGCAGGAGCGCGCCGCCTATCGTCCCGATGCCGCGAGCGCGGGACGCCGCGCGCTGAAGAACGCGTGCCTCGATCTCATGACGGCCACGCGGCAGCCCGATGCGATCGCGCTGGCGGGCGCGCAATACGAGGCGGCCGACAACATGACCGATCGCATGGCAGCACTGACCGCGCTTGCCCTGCACGCGCCGGCCGAGCGGCGCGCCGCCGCGTTGCAGGACTTCTTCAACCGCTATGCCGGCGACGCGCTCGTCATCGACAAATGGTTCGCGCTGCAGGCCAGCATCCCCGAAATCGGCACGCTCGCCCGCGTGCAGGAGTTGATGAACCATCCGGCCTTCGAGTTTTCCAACCCGAACCGTTTGCGTGCGCTGGTCGGCTCTTTTGCGCAAGCCAACCCTACGCAGTTCAACCGATCCGACGGCCATGGTTACGATTTCGTCGCCGACGTGGTCCTCTCGCTCGATCCGGTGAATCCGCAAGTGGCGGCGAGGCTTCTCTCCAGCTTCCGAAGCTGGCGCGCGCTCGAGGCGCGGCGGCGTGACCACGCCGAGGCCGCGCTTCGGCGCGTCGCGGCGAAAGAGACCCTTTCCAGAGACGCGCGCGATATCGTGATGCGGTCACTGGACCAAACGGAGGGATTACGCTGAATGTTGCCGATAATTCACTTGCCGGGAGCTTTCCGCGCGCTAACATTCATATATTTGAATATGTATAAATCCGAATGCGATCGATGAAGAAACCCCGATGGACGACATTGCTTGCGCCGCTTGCCCTGGCCGCCGCCATCGCCGGCGGCGTGTTCATCTATCAGAACCGTCCGCTCACGGTGCCGGTCGCCCGGGTTGAAGAGAATGTCCCGATCAAGGTCTTCGGCCTCGGGACGGTTGAAGCGCGCGTCATATCGCGGCTCGGATTCAAGGTTGCGGGAACGCTCGCCGAATTGCGGGCCGACCACGGCGATCACGTCCGCAGCGGCGATCTGCTGGCGCGGATCGACAGCCGCGAGCAGGACGCGCGGGTCGCCAAGGCGCGGGCGCAGCTCCTGAGCGCCGAGGCCGCCGTGCAGGTCGCCGAAGCGGCCGGGCGCAAGGCCGCGACGCTCGCCGCCCAGCGGACGCAGACGAACCAGCGCCGCCAGGCCCTGGTTGCGCGGCAGGCGATTTCGATCGAGGCGGCGGAAGAGGCCGAGATGAACGAGGCCGCCGCCAAGGCCGATCTTGCGGTCGCCCAAAGCGAGATCGCCGCGGCCAAAGCGCGCTTCGATGACGCGCGCGCGCAGCACGAATTCGAGCGGGTGATCCTTGGCCAGCACGATTTGCGGGCGCCGTTCGACGGGTTCATTGCATCGCGCGCGAAAGAGCTTGGCGCCGTGGTCAGCGCGGGCGAAACGCTGTTCACCTTGGTCGACCCCGCCACCGTCTGGATGCTCGCCTATATCGATGAGGTTCGCGCGGGCAGCATTCAGGTCGGTCAGCCGGCGGAGATTCGGCTGCGCTCGCTCCCGCAAGACAGTTTCAAAGGGCGCGTGACCCGGATCGGCGTCGAGAGCGATCGCGTCAACGAAGAGCGGCGGGTCTATGTGGCCTGCGACGATTGTCCGGAGGCGTTCTTCCTGGGCGAACAGGCCGAGGTCTACATCACCACCTCGATCGCGTCCCGCGCGCTGCTGGTTCCCGAATCCGCCATTGCGCAATCCGACGGGGCGAGCGGCGTCGTGTGGACGGTCGAAGACGGCCGGTTGCGCCAGCGGCGCGTCACGCTTGGCCGCCGCACGCTCGATTCGCGCATCGAGGTGAGCGGAGACATTCCCGCCGGCGCGCGCGTCGCGGCCGCGACCAGCGCCCAATATCACGAGGGCCGCGCGGCGCGGGTCGCCGAGGCAGGCCGATGAACCTCGCGGTCCGCGATATTCGCCACAATCTCGGGCGCTTTCTCCTCACCTGCGTCGGGCTCAGTCTCCTGCTCGGCGTGGTGCTGTCGATGATCGGAATCTATCGCGGTCTCGTGGTGGACGCGCTCACGGTGGCGCGATCGCCCGCGGTCGATTTCTGGGTGGTCGAGGCCAATACGCGCGGACCCTTTGCGGAGGCCTCGCGCGTGCCCGGCGATACGCGCGAAGCGATCGCGCGTCTTGCCGGCATCGAGGCGGCCGGGTCGCTGAATTACCAGTCGGTCGAAGCCGAACACGGGCAGAACAAGCTCAGGCTCTACCTCATCGGCTATGAACTCGGCCGGCCGGGCGGGCCGCCGAACATCGCCGAGGGGCGATCGATCGGGCGCAGCCGGTTCGAGATGGTGGCCGACCGCAGCAGCGGCCTTGCGGTGGGGGAGCGGCTGCGGCTCGGGCGCGATACGTTCGACATCGTCGGGCTCACGACCGGGCAGGTCTCGTCCGGCGGCGATCCGGTGATCTTCGTCACGCTCCGGGATTCGCAGAAGCTGCAATTCGATCTCGCGCCGCCGGCTGCGCGGCGGGAGCTCGCCCGCGGCAGCGGCGAAGCCAACAGCGACCTCGTCAACGCGGTGGTGGCGCGCGTGTCGGAGAACGTCTCGGCCGAGGGGATCGCGGAGCAGGTGCGGCGCTGGAAGCATCTCGGCGCGATCACGCAGGCCGATCAGGAGATCATTCTGAGCCGGTCCGTGGTCGAGCGCGCGCGGCGGCAGATCGGGCTGTTCACGTCGATCCTCCTGCTCGTCTCCACCGTGATCATCGCGCTCATCATCTACACGCTGACGATCGACAAGATGCGCGAGATCGCGACGCTCAAGCTGATCGGCGCGCCCGACCGCAAGATCATCGGCCTGATCCTGCAACAGGCGCTCGCCATGGGCATGATCGGATTCGGCTTTGGAGCCTTGATGATCGGTCTTGCGAAGGACGTTTTCCCGCGCCGGGTCATTCTCGAGCCGGCCGACGCCAGCGTGCTGGCGCTCATCGTGCTCGTCGTCTGCGTCCTCGCGAGCGGGCTCGGCGTGCGGCTGGCGCTGAAGGTCGATCCCGCCACGGCGCTGGGAGGCTAGAGACCATGTCCGTCGTGCTGGAACGCGAAGCGCGAGCGGCGGCGCCGCCGTCCGTCCTGGTCGACCTCCAGGGCGTCAGCAAGCATTTCGGCGAGGGCCTGACGCGCGTCGATGCCCTGCGGGACATCAGCCTGCGGTTTCAGGCCGGTGAGGTGGTCGGCCTGCGCGGCCCGAGCGGATCCGGCAAGACCACGCTTCTCAACATCATCGGCTGCATTCTGGAGCCGTCGTCCGGACGGCTGATCCTCGACGGCGATCTTGTCTTTGACGGCCGCTGGCTCCGCTCGGACCTCAGACGATTACGGCTCGAGAAGATCGGCTTCATCTTCCAGTTTCACAATCTGCTTCCGTTCCTCACCAGCACCGAGAACGTGGCGCTCGTGCTCGACCTCGCCGGCGCCAGCCCGTCGGAGGCGCGAGGGCGGGCCGTCGAACTGCTCGACTATCTGGAAGTCGGCCATCGCAAGGATGCCTTTCCGGCGCAGCTCTCGGGCGGCGAGGCGCAACGGGTCGCGATCGCCCGGGCGCTCGCGAACCGGCCGCGCATCATCCTGGCCGACGAGCCGACCGCGGCCCTCGATTCTCAACGGGCGCAGGTGGTGATGAATTTGCTGCGGCGCGTCGCAACCGAGCAGCAGGCGGCGATCATCACCGTCACCCATGACGAAAAGATCCTCGGCATGTTCGACTACATCTACAACCTGCGCGACGGCCGCCTGGTGGATTAGGCCCGCTCCCGACCGGGACCGATCACGGCCGCGGAACCCGGATTTTTCCGCGAAAGCCCCCTCGACAAATCACGGAATTTCGATTCGAATGCCCTGATTCGGAGAGATGCGGCACATCCTCCGGTTTGGGTGGACAGGGACATTCCGAAGGGAGGCCTGCAATGGCGCGCGCAGACGCTGCGCATGCGTCTTTGCGATCGGATTCCATCAGGGGGCTTGCTCAATCGGTCGCTAACCCGGCCTATCGACGCTTGCTGACTGCAGAGCCGGCGCTAAGGCGGGCCGTTCCGGCCCTTATCATCGCGTTTCTCGTCAGCGTCGGGATCGGCGCTGTGGTGCAGATCAAGGACCGTCTGCACCATTCGCTGCAGCAGGCGGTGGAGGATTTGGAGTCCTCCGCCGAACTGCTCGCAAGCCGCATCGCGCGCGATGCCAGACGCTCAAGCCTGCCCGATCAGGACAGCGCGCAGCGCGTCCTGGCCGAAACCGTCCCCACTCATGCCGTGGAGCGCGGCCGGCATGCGGTGCTGACGGATGTCACCGGACGCATCGTTGCCGCAACGGAATCCCGCCCGCTTGGGCAGCACATCAGCGCCTTCCTGAATTCGGTCGCGGGCCGGCAGGAGACGTTCGCCGCGAGCTTGGAGGGGACGCGGCCCGAGCCGACGCGCAGCGGAGACGAGGTATTCCTGGCCAGACGGCCCCTGGCCGAGCCGTTCGGAGAGATTTTTGTCTATCAGCCGCGCGCGGCGGCGCTTTCCGCATGGCGCTCGGACACGACGCTGACCGTGACGCTTTTCGCCACCACCGGCTTCGTGCTCCTGATTCTCGGCTTCGCCTTCCACTGGCAGTCGCTGCGCGCCCGCGAGGCCGATCTCATCTACGATACCGTCCGCTGCCGGATCGACACCGCGCTCAATCGCGGCCGCTGCGGCTTATGGGATTGGGACCTCGCGCGCGGAAAGATCTTCTGGTCGGCCTCGATGTTCGACATCCTGGGCCTGCCGCACAAGGACGAGCTGCTGACCTTCGGCGAAGTCAGCGGCCTCGTCCATCCCGATGATGTCGCGCTCTACCATGTCGCCGCCAACCTCGCCGAGGCGGAGGAGGGCTCGGTCGAGCGCGATTTCCGCATGCGCCATGCGCGCGGACATTGGATTTGGCTGCGCGTGCATTGCGAACTGGTCCGGCAGGGATGCGAACCGAACCCGCATCTGATCGGGATCGCCATGGACATCACCGAACAGAAGTCCTTGGCCGACAAGAACGCCGCGGCGGATATCCGGCTGCGCGACGCCATCGAGGCGATCTCCGAAGCCTTCGTGGTTTGGGACGCCGACAACCGGCTGGTCATGTGCAATCAAAAGTTCCGCAGCCTGCATAGCCTCGCCGCCGAGGCGGCAAGGCCCGGCATGTCGTATGAGGCGATGATCGCGGCGAGCTGCGCTCCCGCCATTCGCCTGCAAACGGCGCCCAGAGGTCCGAAGGCGGCGCGGCAGTTCGAGGCGCAGCTCGAGGATGGACGCTGGCTCATCATCAGCGAGCGGCGAACGAAAGACGGCGGCTTCGTTTCGGTCGGAACCGACATCACCGCGCTCAAGCAGCACGAGAGCAGCCTGGTCGAGAGCGAAACGCGTCTGAAGGCCACGGTGCATGATCTGCGCAAGACGAAGCAGGCGCTCGAACGGCAGGCCCTGCAACTGGCGCACCTGGCGGAGAAATACGCCGAAGAAAAAACGCGCGCGGAAGCCGCCAATCACGCCAAGTCCGAGTTCCTGGCCAATATCAGTCACGAGCTGCGCACGCCGCTCAACGCCATCATCGGGTTTTCGGAGATCATGGAGGCTTCGGTTTTCGGCCCGGTGGGGGATGCGCGCTATATCGACTATTGCCGCGACATCGGAAACAGTGGCCGCTATCTCCTCCATGTCATCAACGATATTCTCGACATGTCGAAGATCGAGGCCGGCCGGCTGCAACTCGATCTGGAAGAGCTCACCCTCGAATCGATCCTGACCGATGCGCTGCGCATCGTCTCGCCCAGAACGCAAGAGAAGCAGCTCATCGTCACGTTCGAAGCCGATCCCGACCTTTGCCTGCAAGCGGACCGCAGGGCGCTGAAGCAGATCGTTCTCAATCTCCTGTCCAATGCGGTGAAGTTCACGCCGGACGGCGGGCGGATCAGCGTGCGCGCACGCAAGAGCGCGCGCTCGGTCATTGTCGCGATCGAGGATACCGGCATCGGCATTGCGCGCGACGCGCTGTGGAAGCTCGGCCGGCCCTTCGAGCAGGCGGCCGATCAATTGACCAAGAATCACCAGGGCTCGGGTCTCGGGCTCGCCATTTCAAAATCGCTCGTCGAGCTGCACGGCGGCATCATGCGCATCCGCTCGAGCATCGGGGTCGGCACGACCGTGTTCGTGCGGCTGCCGGCCGCCGACGAGGGCGCAGCCGCGCTTCCGAGCACCGGAACCTATGACTGATCTTGGAAAAACCATTCGTTCTCACGGCGCCTCGCCGAGAATGCGCGTGAAGCTCGCGCGCACCGCCGCCTGGGTTTCGGCCACATGCGCGTCCAGCGTCACGAAGTCCGGCATGTCGCCCGCGCGCGCGAGCAGGCCCAAGAGCTCCGGCCCTGCCGATTTCGGATCGAACGCGCCCGGAAGGCAAAGGCGAAGAATCTGCGTGAGATTCTGATAGAGGCGGATCGCAGGGCGGAGCACTTCGGCCTCGCCAGTCGGCAGGATCCCCAAACGCCACGCCTTCTCAAGCGCACTCGCGGTGGAGGCGTCGAGGATGCCGGGCTGATCCGCCGCATGAACCAGCTGCAGGAATTGCGCGATAAATTCGAGGTCGACGAGGCCGCCTGACGCATATTTCAGGTCCCACCGCTCGCCGTCGTCCTTTTCCTCGGCAATCGCCCGGCGCATCTCGACGACGTCGCCGGCGACCAGATCGCGATCGCGCGGACGGCGGAGCACGTGATCGATCGTACGCCGGACCTCGTTCGCGAAGTCAGGCGGGCCGGAGACGACGCGCGCGCGGGTCAGCGCCAAATGTTCCCAGGTCCAGGCCTCGTCCTCCTGGTAGCTGCGAAAGCCCGCAAGCTGCGTTGCGACCGGCCCCGACCGCCCGGAGGGACGCAGGCGCATGTCGACCTGATACAGCGCACCGTAATTCGTCTGCGCGGTCAGCGCGCTGACGATCCGCTGCGTCAGCCGCGCGAAATATTGCCCGCCATAGAGCGGGCGCGGGCCGTCGGATTCCGGATTCTCGCTGTCGAAATCATAGATCATGATCAGATCGAGATCGGAGCTCGCGGTCATTTCGCGGCCGCCGAGCTTTCCCAATGCGAGAAGCGCCGTCTTCTGTCCGGCGATGTGGCCGTGTTGCGCGACAAACGCGTCCTCGACCGCCTTGTGCAAGGCGCCGATCAGGACATCGGCCAGCGAGGCGAAGGCGTCCCCGGCCTGTTGGGCGGATATGGTGGCCGACAGCACGCGCGCGCCGATCAGGAACATCTGCTCCTGGCCGAAAAGCCGGGCGCGGTCGAGAAAGTCCTCGTATGACGCGGAGATGCCGAGCGAGCTCTTCAGCCCCGCGGCCAGTTTCGCATTGTCGGGGAGTGCGCCGAAGAACGCAGGGTCGAGCAGCGCGTCCATGACTTGCGGATGATGGGCGACAATATCGGCAAGCCGCGGCGCATTGCCGAGCACAAGCGAGAAGAGCGCAATGAGGTCAGGGTTCTGCCGCAAGAGCGACAGCAATCGCGCCCCGCCGTGCAGTCCCCCGAGAAAGCGATCCAGCGCCCCGAGCGCGGTGTCGGGATTTGCGGAACGCGCCAGGTGGTCGAGCAGAAGCGGGATCAGTTCCTCAAGATGCGCCCGCGCAAAATCCCCGCGCAAGGCGCGGTAGGATCCCCCAAGCCAGCGGCGCACGGCCGCCGAGGCCTCGAGGGGGCGGTGAAATCCCATTTGCGCCAGCCGGTCGAGCGTCTCGCGGTCGTCGTCATCGGGAGGGAACTTCAGATTGCGCCGCTCTGCCGCGAGCTGCGGTTCGTCCTCGAACAGCCGGCTGTAATGCGCCTGGACCGTGCGCAGGTGATGGAGAAAGGTCGAGGCGAATGCGTCTCGTCCGGGGAAGCCGAGAAAACGCGCGAACTGCTCGAGCGGCTCGGTTGCGCCCGGCAGCGTTTGCGTCTGCTCGTCGTTGACCATCTGCAGCCGATGTTCGACCGTGCGCAGGAAGCAATAGGCTTCGCTCAGCTTCGCCGCCGCCTGGCCGGAAATCCAGCCGCCTTCGGCAAGCGTGGCGAGGGTGGAGAGCGTCTCGCGGCCGCGCAGGATCGGGTTGCGGCCACCGGCGATGAGCTGCTGCGTCTGCGCAAAGAACTCGATCTCGCGAATGCCGCCGCGGCCGAGCTTGACGTTATGCCCCTCGACGGCGATTTCCTCGTGCCCCTTGTAAGCGTGGATCTGCCGCTTCATCGCATGCACGTCGGCAATCGAGGCATAGTCGAGATATTTGCGCCAGATGAAGGGAGACACGTTTCCAAGGAACGCTTCGCCGGCTTCGATGTCGCCCGCGCAGGGCCGCGCCTTGATCAGTGCGGCGCGCTCCCAATTCTGGCCGGCGCTCTCGTAGTAGTCGTGCGCCGCAAGCACGGAGATCGCGATCTGCGTGGAGGCGGGATCGGGGCGCAATCGCAAATCGGTGCGGAACACGTAACCGTCACTTGTTCTTTCCTGCAGAAGCTTCACCAGTCCGCGCGTCACGCGAATGAAAAACTGCGCTGGCTCGATATCGGGCGCCAGGGCGGGCGTGTCCGGATCGAACAATACGATCAGATCGATGTCGCTCGAATAGTTGAGCTCGAATGCGCCCATCTTGCCCATCGCGAGCACGATGTAACCCGACCCCTGCTCCGGATCGTCCGGCCGAGGCGGACGCAGCTTGCCCTCCGCCACCGTGCGCCCGAGCAGAAAACGGACGGCTCCGGAGACCGCCGCATCGGCGAGTTCGGTCAAGGCGTGCGCCACGCGCATCACGGGCCAGACACCGCCAATGTCGGCGAGTGCAATAAGAAGCGCCGCCTCTGCCTTCAAGCCGCGCAGGATGCGCATCGCCTGGGCTTCGTCCCCTGCCTGCGCGAGCGCGCGCGCGGTCTCATCCAGCGCGGCGGCGAAACGCGCTTCCGGGTCGTCGTCGAGGATGCGAAGGAGGCGCGCGGCATCGGCGGTCGCCAGATCCCAAAGATAGGGCGATCCGTCGGCGATCCCCTCGATCAACGCGCGCACCGAGGGCGCCGCCAGGCGCCGCTTCAACGCTTTGCCTTCGGCGCTTGGGGCAATGTCCTGCAGCCAGGCATCCAGGCGCTCGCGCGCCCGGTCAGCCGCAAAAAGCTGCGGCGCCGATCGTATCTGATCGGCTAAGGACGATTTGCGAGGGGACGCTGGGTGTGCAAGCCGCTCTGACAAGATGATTCAAGACCTGGATCGGCGCTTGTCGCGCCCGGCAGAGGTCTGTAGAGCATTTTCCGGCGAAGTGGAAACCGGCTCGCCGCAAGAAAAAGCGGCAACCATAAATTCTGGCGAGGCTTCGATTCAGCCGCCACACTCGGCGCGCCTCAGCGTGGAGGCAAAGCGCCTGCCTGCGGGCCCTGTCTCGGCAGCGCCATCGTGACGCGCAAACCCGGGTGGTTGTCGTCGAGAATCAACTCCCCGCCGTGCAGCCGGGCCACGGCGGAGGCGAGGCTCAGGCCGAGGCCGGACCCGGGCTGCGAGCGGCTTTGCTCCAGGCGCACGAAACGCTCGACCGCGCGCGCCCGATCGGCTGCGGGAATGCCGGGGCCGCGATCCGCCACAGCAAGAAGCACCCGCTCGCCCGCGGGCCGGACTGACAGCACGAGGTCATCCCCTCCGGCACCATGCGCGTTGGAATACTTGATGGCATTGTCGACGAGGTTGGCGAAAGCCTGGCTGAGCAGTTCCCGGTTGCCTTTCATCGGGAGCGGGCCGGATGCATCGACCTTGATGAAAAGTCCTTTTTCTTCAGCCAGCGGCTCGTAGAGCTCGGCCACGCTGCGGGCGAGTTCGGCGGCATCGAGCTCGATCATGTTGTCGCGCGCCTGCCCCGATTCCGCGCGCGCGATCATCAACAGCGCGTTGAACGTCCGGATCAGCCCGTCGGATTCCTCGATTGTGGCTTCGAGAGCCGCGCGATAGTCGTCCTCGCTCTTAGCCGACCTCAGCGCCGCCTCGGCGCGATTGCGCAAGCGCGTGAGCGGCGTCTTGAGGTCGTGCGCGATGTTGTCGGAGACTTCCTTCAGCCCGCGCATGAGCGCTTCGATCCGCTCGAGCATGGCGTTCAGATTCGTGGCGAGCCGGTCAAACTCGTCATTGCTCCCGAACACCGGGAGGCGGCCCGAGAGGTTGCCGGCCATGATCGTGCGCGAGGTGTCGGTGATGGCATCGACCCGCTTGAGCACCCGGCGCGTGACAAAGAAGCCGCCGGCGAGGCCCAGGATCACCACAAACGCCGCCGACCAGCGCGCGGCCTGCGCGACGATCTCGCGCACGCGCCGCCGCTCTTCGAGATCGCGGCCGACCAGCAGGCGGAAGCCGCCCGGAAGCTGCGATACGCGGATCATCGCCGGGCGCTCGGTGCCCTCTTCATCGAGACGGCGATAGACGGTTTCGGTCCAGCCGGAGCGGTCGAAGACGCCGGGGGCCAGGCCCGCAATGTTGCCCGCCAGCGCCTCGCCGGAAAACGACGTCACCAGATAGAGGCTGGAACCCGGCTGCAGCGAACGGCTCTCGACCACCGCCACGAGACGGCGGATGCCTCCCTGCCGGTATTGCTCGGCCAAACCGGCAATCTCGGCGTCGACCGTCTCGGTGATCTGCGTGGTGACAAGCCGCTGCGCGTTCCAGGCGAAATAGCCGAGCAGGAACGCAGCGAAAATCGAAAAGACCGACAAGTAGATCAGCGACAGCTTGAAAGCCGTCGTGCGGAAAAGCTTACCGAGCGCTGTCACGGATGACGTACCCGGCGCCGCGCACCGTGTGAAGAAGCGGCTTGGCGAAGCCCTTGTCGATCTTCGAGCGCAGCCGCGAGATGTGCACGTCGATGACGTTGGTCTGCGGATCGAAGTGATAGTCCCAGACATTCTCCAGCAGCATCGTGCGCGTGACGACCTGGCCCGCGTGCTTCATCAGGTATTCGAGCAGCCGAAATTCCCGCGGCTGCAGAATGAGCTCGGTGTCGCCGCGCATCACCCGGTGCGACAGCCGATCGAGTTCGAGATCGGCCACTTTGTAGACGGTGTCGTCGTTGACGCCGCCGCGGCGGCGCGCCAGCACCTCGATGCGCGCGAGCAGTTCCGAAAACGCGTAGGGCTTCGGCAGATAATCGTCGCCGCCCGCGCGCAACCCCTTCACGCGATCATCGACCTGGCCCAGCGCCGAGAGGATGAGCACGGGCGTGCGCACGCCCTTTCCACGAAGCCCGCCGATCAGCGATAAGCCGTCGCGCCTGGGCAGCATGCGATCGACGATCAGAACGTCATAGTCGCCGTCGAGCGCCAGCGCAAAACCCTCCTCGCCGTCGCGGGCGACCTCGGCGACATGCCCGACCTCGCGCAGCGCCTTGATCAGGTAGTCCGCCGCGTCCCGGTCATCTTCGATAATGAGAAGGCGCATGGCTCTTGCGATTCTGAAATTCGCCTGACGGTCACCGTGACCGGCAACAATAAAGGAATCGCTGAAAAAGTGGGGCGGCGGATCTCTCCGCCGCCCCGTCCGGACCCCGGTTGGGATGGGGGGCACAGGGGCCGGGGGCCGGTTTTGGTGGGGACGGGGATAACCCGCCCCCCGGGTCGCTCCGCCGGCGGGGGCGACGTTTGCCGACGGTTCTCCCCGAACTTGTTCAGCCGCGCTGGCCTTGCAAGGGGACTGCGACAAATTTCGACTGCTCGCCCGAGCGCAGCCGCATCAAGACGGTGCGGCGGTTCTCGCTGCGGGCCTGCTTGAGCGCGTTGCGGACGTCCTCGGGACTGGAGACCTGCTTGCCGCCGACCTCGAGGATGATATCGCCGGTCCGAAAGCCCGCCTCTGCGGCGGGACCGTTCGGGTCCACTCCGGTGACCACGACACCCGGCCCTTTGGCACCGGAGACCTGGTCGGCGGGGGCCAGCGAGAGCCCAAGGCGCGGCTCGCCGGTTTGGCCGTCGCGCTCGAAGCCTCGCTCGCCGCCGGCTCGCGCTTCGCGCTGATCGGGAAGCTCGCCGAGCGTGAGGGTCACGCTGTCCTGCGATCCCCCCTTCCGCAGCACGCCGAGCTGGACCTTCGAACCCGGAGGCATGGAGCCGATCCGGCGCGAAAGCTCGCGCGCATTCTCGATCCGCTCGCCATTCACCGAGGTGACGACGTCGCCGGCCTGCAAGTTCGACGTCGACGCCGGACTGTCAGGCTGCACTTCGGCGACCAGTGCGCCGCCCGGCTCTTTGAGCCCAAGGCTGTCGGCGATGTCGCGCGTCACCGGCTGGATTTGCACGCCGATCCAGCCGCGAGTGACCTTCCCCCGCTGCTCGAGCTGGGCGACGACGTTGCGGATCGTTTCCGCCGAAATGGCGAAGCCGATGCCGACAGAACCGCCGGTCGGCGAGAAGATCGCCGTATTGACGCCGATCACGTTGCCGTTGGTGTCGAAGGTGGGGCCGCCTGAATTGCCGCGGTTCACCGCCGCGTCGATCTGAATGAAATCGTCATACGGTCCGGCGCCGATATCGCGCCCACGCGCCGAGACGATGCCGGCCGTGACCGTGCCGCCGAGCCCGAACGGGTTGCCGACCGCAATCACCCAGTCACCGACGCGCGGCGGGGTGTCCGCAAGCTGCACAAAGGGAAAGTCGTTGCGGCCGTCGATCTTCAACAGCGCGAGGTCGGTGCGCGGATCGGTGCCGACGACCTTGGCCGTGTGGGTCTGCCCGTCGTCCGTCGTCACCTGCACGTTCGAGCTGCGGTCGATCACGTGGTTGTTCGTGACGACGTAGCCGTTGGCCGAAATGAAGAAACCCGAGCCCTGCCCTTGCGTGAAGCGGCGCTGACCGGGACCGAACTGGCCGAAAGGACCGCGCTGTCCGGGACCGCGGAAATTATCCGGGTTCGAGCCATCCGGCTGTCCGAAGCGGCGGAAGAAACGTTCCATGGGCGAGCCCGGCGCAAACGGGCCGCGGTCGTCGAAATCCATGCCCGTCGCCTGCGGTGATTCCACGCGCACGCGAACCGATACGACGGCCGGCTTTACCTTCTCGACGATGTCGGCGAAGCCGATAGGCGCGCGGGGATCGGTGCGCGGGATCGGCTGCGGCGCCGTCTGCGCGAGCGCCGGGCTGGCAAAGCCGGGAAGATACGTGCGGACTTCCGGTCCATAGAGGGTACCGAGTCCCAGTCCAGCCACGGTGGCCAGAAGGACGAGGCGGCGGGCTCCGAGCGGCCTGTTCGAAGAGTCGGGGGCGGTCATGGGCACTCCATCGTTTGGCGAGAATTGCCGAAATGGCTCGCCGATAGATGGGACCCGGCGCCTTACGGCGCACTGACGGCCGGATTAATTATTGGTAAGGCGCCGCGCGGCCCGCTCGCCTATTTCAAGGCGTCGCGCTGCATCATTTTCGACAGGCGCTGCTGTTCTTCAGGTGTGAGCGGGCTCGCCTCAGCCGCGGACGCCGTGGCCAAGATGGACGGCCGCCGGCGGATCAGAAACCACAGGCCCAAGACGCCGGCGCCCAGCACGACCAAAGGCGCGATCCACAAAAAAGCGGTTTGAAACGTGAAGCGCGGCTTGAGCAGAACGAAGTCGCCGTAGCGGCTCGTCAGGAAACTGATCACCTGGG
The DNA here is from genome assembly GCA_022844485.1 of Xanthobacteraceae bacterium. Classification (GTDB taxonomy): domain Bacteria; phylum Pseudomonadota; class Alphaproteobacteria; order Rhizobiales; family Xanthobacteraceae; genus JALHLQ01. The sequence goes on along the minus strand of JALHLQ010000027.1, from coordinate 23,072 downwards.
TGTCGCTGTCGCCGGCCTTCAGCCGTTCGCGAACGAGAATGCGCAGATCGCGGGCGAGCGGCGCATCGGAGTCGTCGATCGACTGGTTCTGACAGACCATGCAGCGCAGTTCCCGCGACAGGGCCCGCGCCCTCTGCTCCATCGTGGTGTCTTGGAGGATTTCGTCGGGCTGGACGGCAAAGGCCGGTGTCCCTCCCGACGCCAGTCCGACGAGCAGGAAAACCGAGGCGACGAACGCGCGAAGACATAATCCGGACAACGGCATGGCGCTCACTCCGCGGGCTGCAATACGGCGCGCGCCGCCGCGGGTTTCGGGGCGCCGACACGCAATCGCCGATCAGACAACGACAGCAGCCCTCCGGCCACCATCACAAGGCAGCCGATCCAGATCAGGAGCACCAGCGGCTTGTGATACAGGCGGATCGCCAGCGTGTTGTCGGGGGTCGGATCGCCGAGCGACAAATAGATCTGGCTCACGCCGCGCGTCATCAAGGCGGCCTCCGTCGTGACCATCTCACGATGCGGGAAGCTGCGGCGGCTTGGCTCGAGCGTACCCAAGACCTCGCCCTTGCGGCGCACCGTGAACTTGCCGATCACTTCGCTGAAGTTCGGGCCGGGACGAGGCAGGACGCTGTCGAGCGTCAGGTCGTAATTGCGGACGGAGACCGTCTCGCCGATCTTGATCGCGACGATGCGCTCCGACTTCCATTGCGTCTCGCCGACGATCCCAAGAAGAGCGACGCCGACCCCGAAATGCGCAACGGCCGTGCCCCAGGCCGAACGCGGCAGGCCGGCCGCACGCCGCAGCGCCAGCGCCGGCGCACGGGCGAGGCCAATTCGCTCGGCGATATCGGTGACGGCGCCGGCCATGACGAAGATCGCAAGGCCCACCGCGAAGGGGGCGAGCACCGGGCCGCCATGCACGATGGCGAAGGTCGCGGCAATGCAGAGCGAGGCGACGCCTGCCGCCGCGAGCAGCCGCTGCGCCGCGCCGTAGATGTCGCCGCGCTTCCAGGCGAGGAGCGGCCCGAACGGCAGCGCGACGAGGAGCGGCAGCATGAGCGGGCCGAAAGTCAGGTTGAAGAACGGCGCCCCGACTGAAATCTTGTCGCCGGTCACCGCTTCCAGCGCCAGCGGATACAGCGTGCCGATGAAGACGGTGGCCGCCGCCGTCGTCAGGAAAAGGTTGTTCAAGACCAGCGCGCCTTCGCGCGAAATCGGGGCAAACAGGCCGCCCTGCTTGAGCATCGGCGCGCGCCAGGCATAGAGCGCAAGCGCGCCGCCGATGAAGACGACAAGGATCGCCAGAATGAAAACGCCGCGCGCGGGATCGGTGGCGAAAGCATGCACGGAGGTCAGCACGCCCGAGCGCACGAGGAAGGTCCCGAGCAGCGACAACGAGAAGGTCAGGATCGCCAGGAGAATGGTCCAGACCTTCAGTGCGTTGCGCTTCTCCATCACCACCGCCGAATGCAGCAGCGCGGTTCCGGTGAGCCACGGCATGAAGGAGGCATTCTCGACGGGGTCCCAGAACCACCATCCGCCCCAGCCGAGCTCGTAATAGGCCCAATAGGAGCCCATCGCGATCCCGAGCGTCAGAAAGACCCATGCGGTGAGCGCCCAGGGACGCACCCAGCGCGCCCAGGCCGCATCGATGCGCCCATCGAGGAGGGCGGCAATCGCGAAGGAGAAGGTGATCGAGAAGCCGACATAGCCGAGATAGAGCAGCGGCGGATGGATGGCGAGGCCGATGTCTTGCAGGATCGGATTGAGATCGGCGCCTTCCATCGGCGGCTGGGCGACGCGCTGGAAGGGATTCGAGGTGAGCAGGATGAAGAGATAGAACGCGGTCGCGATCCAGGACTGAACCGCGAGCACGTTGGCCTTCAAGGAGAGCGGCAGATTATTGCCGAAGAGATAAACCAGCGCGCCGAAAAACGCGAGGATCAAAACCCACAGGACCATCGAGCCTTCGTGATTGCCCCACACGCCGGTGACCTTGTAGAGCAGCGGCTTCGCCGAATGCGAATTCTGCACCACGTTCATGACCGAGAAGTCGGACGTCACGTAGAGCCAGGTGAGAGCGGCAAACGCGACGGCGACGAAGACGAGCTGCGCCATCGCGGTCGGCCCGGCGACGCTCATCAGCGCGCCGTCGCGCGTTCGCGCACCCCAGACCGGAATGACGGACTGGATGAGCGCGAGGCCGAGCGCCAGCACCAGCGCGTAATGGCCGATTTCCGCAATCATGATGCCTCTCCGTCACTTCTTCTGTGGCGCTGCGACACCGCCGGTTTTCCCGTAACCGGATTCATCTTTCCAGTGGCCTTGCTTCTTCAGGCTGTCGGCGACCTCGCGCGGCAAGTAGTTCTCGTCGTGCTTGGCCAGGACGCTGTCCGCCTTGAAATGACCGGCCGGGTCCAGCGCGCCTTCGGTGACGACCCCCTGCCCTTCACGAAACAGGTCGGGAAGAATTCCGCGATAGGTCACCGCAATGGATTTGTTGCCGTCGGTGACTTCGAAGCGGACGTTGAGCGCATCGTTGCGCTCGATGCTGCCGGGCTTGATGAGACCACCGAGCCGGATGCGGGTGCCGGCCTGAATCTGCTTCTCGACGATGTCGGTCGGCGAATTGAAGAAGACGATCGAGTCGCGCAGCGCGGTGAGCACAAGCGCCGCCGCAAGCGACAGCACGATGAATCCGGAGCCGATCAGGACGAGGCGTCTTTGTTTTCTGGTCATGCCTTGGGAGCCCGCCTTATCCTTCGATGCCGAGGCCTTTGAGCGCCTCGTCGAGTTTGCGCATCTTGTCCGGCTCGCTCGCCAGCGCCTTGCGCGCGTCCGACGCCGCCGCGCTCGCGCGATCGCGCTCGCCGAGAACCGCATAGGCGCGCACCAGCCGCAACCACCCTTCCAGATCGGAGCTGTCCGCTTTCAGCCGCTCGGCCAGGCGATCGACCATGCCGCGGATCATCTGCGAACGCTGTTCGTCGGTGACGTCCGCCGCGGCTTTCATGTCTTCCGCGCTCGGGCCGCGCTCGGCAATCGGCCCGCGCGCCGCCGCGGGCGTACGCTCGGCGGTTGCGGATTTGCCTTCGACCCGCGCCAAAGCTTCGCGCACGAAGCCGGTCCAATTCGCCCCGGGCGGGGCTTGCGCGATCATGCCGCGCCAGATGTTGGCCGCGTCCTCGCGTTTGCCTTCCTGCTCGGCTGCGATCCCCGTGAAGAAGCGCGCCTTGACCTCCTTGGCATCATGCGCGAGCGAGCGCTCGAACGCGGCCCTGGCTTCGGCCGTCACGATGCCCTGCGCTTGAGCCGTCAGCGCTTCGCCCAGATCGGCTTCGCGCTCGGCATTGGCTCCGCTGATGCGCAAGACATTGCGGCGGGCCTTCACCGCGTCGTCGAAGCGGCCAAGGCGCAGGTAGATCGGCGCCAGCACTTCCCAGCCGCGCGCATCGACGGGATTGCGCTCCAGGTGCTGCTCCACCTGCGTGATGAGCTCGACGATCGAGCGATGACCGGGCGGCTCCGCCGCCCGCGCGGACAAAGGCTGGTCGGGCACATTGGGCGAGCCGGCCCAGAGATAGTAAGCGCCGGCGCCAAACGGCAGAGCGACAAGGACGAATGCGGCCGCCATCCGGCGGCGCCACGTCAGGCCCTGGTCGGCTTCCGCCTTGCCGGCCGCCTCGGCGGCCGCGAGAAGGCGGCGGGAGACCTCCGTGCGGGCGGCTTCGGCTTCAGCGTCGCCGATCAGGCCGGATTTGCGGTCGCGCTCGACTTCCTCGATCTGGTCTTCGTACACCGCGACATCGCTGCCCGAGCGAACCGTCCTTGCATCGCGCGACAGCGGCCATAGCACGGCGAAGGTCGCGGCCGCGGTCATGAGCGCGATGATGAGCCAGAAAACCATTCGACCATCCCGGTAGGCGCCAAACCAAACAATTTCGTGATCGCCACCATAGGTGACGAACCGTCGCATCGCGAATAAGCCGAGCGGTGCTGCGGGGCTCGCCGAGTGGCTACTCCCCCAAAGCCACAGGATGCAAGATGGGGTTTACACAGCCCTCGCCCTGACTGGCAACGGTCTAGATCAAACGGCATGCGGCTGATTGCCCCGCCGTCGCGCCGGCGACAGCGCCGGGCGTCAGCTTTTCGCCGCTTTTCGCTCGCTGTGGGTTGCGACCTCGGCAGCCTTGGCGAGAAGCGAGGCGTAATTGGGGCCGAACAGCTTGGAGGAGAAACGCACCGCCGCGTCGACTTGCGAAGCGCGGAACGCGCGCTCGGAGGGGCTGGAGTTGCGAAGACTGTCGAGCAGCGCCGGCGTGCCGGTGTCGAGATAGTTCTGCAGATCCGAATAGACGCGCAGCGCCGCCTCGTTCATCGCAAGCTCGCTGGCGTAGTTGCGGCAGGCGCCGAGCAGCTCGATGGCGGCTTCGGTCTCCTCCACATCGCCTGGATCGACCACGGTGCCCGGCGCAATCTCCTTCGCGGGGCGCGGCCGCAAGAAGCGGCGCACGCGTCCGGGAAGGCTCTCGACTTCCATGCGAAGCAATTCCGAAACATCCGTGCGGATCGCCGCAAGCTGGCGCCCCCACGGCGAGTCGCCTGAAAGATCAAGCTCGCTGCGCAATCCTCGCGCGGCGTCGTGAATATCCTTCAGATAGACGAGCGTCGACGCCGTGCGGCCCTGCTTGAGGTCGGTGCGCAAGCGATGCACCAGTCTCTCGGTCTCCACCAGGACAATCGACACGGCCATCGCGTACGGCGTCTCGGCCACGCGTGCGGCGACATCGCTCTCTGCCGCCTTCACCGCGAGCCGAATGAGCTGCCATGGCGAGGAGAGACGGCCCATCACCAATAACAGCGCGTAGAGGAATACCTCCGGCGCTCGTGCCGGATTGGAGTCGAGCACGGCTTTCACGCTCTCCAGCGTATCGTCGGCGAGAACCTTGAGGCTCGAGGGGAGGCGCGCGCCGATCGTGGCGAGCGCATCGCGCGCCTTAAGCAACGCCAGCAGTTCGCGCACATCGTCCATCGCGTGCGGCGTGCCGACCTGGGCGGCGATGCGGCGCGTCGCCTTCTCGTCGCGCTGGACGGCGGCGAAGGCCTCTTCGATGCGCCGGGCGACACGATCCTGAAAATCGCGAGCGAGACGTTCCGCCCCGGCTGCATCCTGGCGCGCCAGGCATCGCGTGCCTTCGTCAAGATAGGCCTTGGACTCGGCCGGGCAGATGTCGCGGCAAATCCAATCCCAGAGCGGGTCCAGCGATGCGCGTGCGATCCGCCCCTTGTGCTTGCGGTCGGGAGCATCGTCGGAGAAGAACGGCTCGAACGCCTCGAAAAACATCCGCTTCGGGTCGCCGACACGCGCGCCGGAGCTCGCCTGCCCGGTCTCGAGGCTTCGCAGCTCGTCAAGGATCAGATCGGCGGCGGGCATCTGCTTGCCGGACGCGAGTCCGCGTTCGAGCTCTGTGATCAGCAGAGTCCGTGCGGCCTGCGGGAGTTCCCGAAGGTATTGACGCAAACGCTCGACGGGCAGCCTGTCGCTGGCCATCCCGCAATCCATTTCTTCTGTCGGAGGCCCAGATTTCTCTTAGCCCAAGGCGGCTTAAGAAGTCGTTGCGCGGCTGCTGAACGCCGGACGCCAATCCCGTCCAGACGGAGCTCCTGCAACGCGCAAAGGAATCCCCCCGCCCGGTTTCCCGAACGGGGGTCTGAGCCGGTCAATTCCGAATCCTTCAGTGGGTAACCACTTTGCCGTGGCTTCCCAACCGATTTCCCCTAGCAACACAGATATTTACTCATCCGGGCAGACTGGTCAATAATCTTCTGGGAGTTGTGTACGGGGGAGTGTCATGGAGGGGGGCGCACGGATACTCGGCATTGATCTCGGAATCGCCTCTTTGGGCTGGGGCGTCATTGAAGTGGGCGGTGGCGGGAAAATCATCGCCACGGGCGTGCGGTGCTTCGATGCGCCGCTCATCGACAAGACCGGCGAACCCAAGAGCGCCGCGCGCCGGGCCGCGCGCGGACAGAGGCGGGTGATCCGGCGGCGACGCCAGCGCATGAATGCCGTCCGTACGCTTCTTCATAATCACGGCCTGTTGCCGGACTCAGGCGACAATGCGCTGGCGCTTGCGTTGAGGCGAGTTTCTCCTGCCGGCCAAGGGCGGCAGGTTACACCCTGGGCCCTGCGCTCGATTGCATACGAACGTGCTCTCGACTGTGACGAGTTCGCTATCGTGCTCGGGCATATCGCGCGCCATCGCGGTTTTCGGTCCAACTCCAAGCGCGAGAGCAATACGAACGCGGCCGACGAAACATCGAAAATGAAAAAGGCGATGGAGCAGACGCGCGAAGGGCTCGCGCGTTACCGTTCGTTTGGAGACATGCTGGCGCAAGACCCGGCCTTCTCGGTGCGCAAGCGCAACCGCGACAAGGACTATTCCCACACGGCGAAGCGCTCCGATCTCGAAGACGAGGTCCGATTGCTGTTCGCAGAGCAACGACGGCGCGGCAATACGCACGCCACTCCAGAACTCGAAACGAAATTTGCAGACATCGCGTTTTCGCAGCGGCCTTTGCAGGACAGCGAAGACAAGGTAGGCCCCTGCCCCTTCGAACCCAGCGAGAAGCGCACCGCGCGGCGGGCACCCTCTTTCGAGATGTTTCGCTTTTTGTCCAAGCTCGCGACGCTGACCATCTCCGTCGGCCGGGCGGAGCGCCGCCTCTCTCCCGACGAGATCCGGACCGCGGCGAGCAAGCTCGGACATCAAAAAAGCATCACGTTCAAAACGTTACGCGGTCTGCTGGATCTCGACCCGAACGCTCGTTTCGCTGGCGTTGCGCGCGACAAAGAGGGGATGGATGTGGCCGCGCGCGCCGGCGCCGCAGCGGCAGGAACCTATGTTCTGCGCAGTACGCTCGGAGAAAGCGCATGGGCCTCGCTGATGCGAACCCCTGAGAAACTCGATCGCATCGCCGAAATACTTTCCTTTCGCGAGGATTTCACCTCCATCCGCAAGGGTCTCGAGGACATCGGCCTGGAGCCGCTCATCGTTGATCAGCTCGCCGCCGCGACGGAGAAAGGCGCGTTCGTCGATTTCAGCGGAGCCGCGCACGTCTCGGCCAAGGCCGCCCGCAACATTCTTGGCGGATTGCGAGAAGGCTTGGTGTATTCGGAGGCATGTCAGCGCGCGGGGTATGACCATACGGCTCGGGCGGCTGTCTCCCTCGACCAGATCAACAGCCCGGTAACCCGTCGTGCATTCGGCGAAGCGATCAAGCAGGTGCGCGCCGTCGGCCGGGAGCATGGCCCGTTCGATGCCATCCACATCGAGCTTGCGCGCGACGTCGGAAAGAGCGCCGATGAACGCAAGAAGCTCGAACGAGGCATCGAGGAGCGGAATGCAGAAAAGGACAAACGCAAGGCGCAGGCGCAAGCAATTCTTGGTCGCTCCCCAAGCGACGATGAACTGCTTCGTTACGAGCTTGCTCTCGAGCAGGCGTTCAAATGCGTCTACTGCGATGGAAGCATCGCACCGGCCGGATTCGCCGGAAACCAGGGTCATTACCAGGTCGATCACATCCTGCCCTGGAGCCGGTTCGGCGACGACTCCTATTTGAACAAGACGCTCTGTTGCGCCAAGTGCAACCAGGACAAGCGCGGCCGAACCACCTTCGAGTGGTTCCGCGAGGATAGGCCCGATCAAGAATGGGAACTGCTGGGAGCGCGGCTCGACACTCTCAAAGAGATGAAGGGACTGAAGAAGCGCAATTTCCGCCTCCGGGATTCAACGGAAGAAGTGGAGAATCGATTCAAGGCGCGCAACCTCACCGACACACGTTGGGCAACCCGGCTTCTTGCCGACGAGCTCAAGCGGATGTTTCCGATCGGAAAAAGCGAAAGACGCGTATTCACGCGGCCGGGAGCAATCACGTCCAAGCTCCGTCGCGCCTGGGGCCTTGCAGAGTTGAAGAAGATCAACGGCGAGCGGGTCGCGGACGACCGCCACCACGCGGTGGACGCGCTGGTGCTGGCGGCGACGACGGAAAGCCTGTTACAGAATATGACGCGCGAAATTCAAAGGCGCGAGAAGGAAGGCAAGCAGGACGACATCTTTCACGTCCAGCAGCCTTGGCCGGGCTTTCGGCTCGACGTGGCAACGGCGGTTTACGGAAAAAATGGGAGTGGCGGCGTCTTTATCTCTCGTGCCGAGCGGCGTCGTGCACGGGGAAAGGCGCATGACGCCACCGTCAAGCAGATCAAGGAACGAGATGGGGAAACGCTTATCTATGAGCGCAAGTCCATCGACAAGCTCACCGACAAAGACCTCCTTCGCATCAAGGACGCCGATCGCAATCACAAGCTGGTTTCGGTGCTCCGCGGCTGGTTGGATGCGGGCAAACCAAAAGACCGGCCGCCCAAGTGGAAATATGCGAACGGCGACGGAACGGCGCGCGAAGAGCCGATACGGAAAGTGCGCCTTCTCACGAAGGACCAACCCGCCGTTCTGTTGAACGGGGGAACGGTGGACCGCGGCGACATGGCGCGGGTCGATGTGTTCCAGAAGAAGAACAAGAAAGGGAAATGGGAATTCTACGTCGTTCCCATCTACCCGCATCAAATCGCCACGATGTTTTCCGCGCCTGATCGAGCGGTGAAAGGTGGCGGAGGCGACGAGGCAGAGTGGTACCTCGTCGACAGTTCCTATGATTTTCTGTGGTCCCTTTATTCAAACTCCTTAATTGAGATCACAAAACCAGACGGCGAGTCCATCGAAGGCTATTTCCGAAGCCTCGACCGGAACACGGGAGCATTTACTCTCTCTCCCCATGTGACTGCCGCCGAAATCCGCAAAGGCATCGGCGTCAAAACGCTCTTGTCTCTGAGAAAGTTTTCGGTCGACCGTTTAGGCCGCAGGTTCGAAGTTTCGCGTGAGGTGCGTACATGGCGTGGAAAGGCCTGCACCTGACGCAGCCGGCGCGGCTTTCGCTTGCCGACGGCCAGTGCTGCGTCAAACGTGACGATGGAGAAGTGCGCCTCCCCCTGGAGGACGTGGCCTGGATCATCATCGACACGCCGCACGCGACCCTGACAAGCACGCTGATGTCGGCGTGCATGGAGTCGGGGGTCGCGATCGTGGTCACCGACCAGCGCCACTCGCCGTCCGGCCTGCTGCTGCCGTTCCACCGGCATCATCGGCAGGGCGCGATCGCAAAATTACAGATGGAGGCGAAGGAGTCGCTGAAGCGACGGCTGTGGCAGGGGATGATCCGCGGAAAAATCATCAACCAATCGGCCGTCCTCGCCGCGACCGGGCACAAGGAATTCGCCGCGCTGAAGGAGATCGCGCGGCGCGTCGAGCCCGGCGATCCCGACAATGTCGAGGCACGCGCGGCGCGTTTCTATTGGCGGCGTTTATTCGGCGAGTTTGTCCGTGACGATCCTTCCGACCGCCGCAACAAGCTTCTCAACTATGGTTACGCCGTAGTGCGCGCAGGCGTCGCTCGGGCGCTGGTGGCTGCAGGTCTCCTGCCCGCCATCGGTTTGGCGCACCAGGGCGCTGCGAACGCGTTCAACTTGGCGGACGACCTGTTCGAGCCGTTCCGGCCTTTTGTCGATCTCCTCGCGTGGCGAACGAGCGATTGCGGAAAAGGCAAGGATAAGGACCTCACCGTCGAGGATCGCCGCGCTATGGCGGGCGGGCTGCTGCTCAACGCACGCGTGGGCGACGACATAGTGACCCTTCTCGTTGCCGCCGAGACCGCTGCGCAGAGTCTCGTGCGCGCGCTGGAGGACGAGAAAGCGGATCGGCTCACGCTGCCGGAGTTGGAGGCGGCAGCGTGAAGAGTGAAGAGGTGCGTTTCGTGTGGATGTTCGTGTTTTTCGACCTGCCGGTCGGAACGAAGGCGGATCGCCGTCACGCGACGCGCTTTCGCAAGTTCCTCAAGGACGACGGCTTCCTCATGCTTCAGTTGTCCGTTTATGCTCGCGTTTGCCGGGGCGAGGATGCGGCCGACAAACATGGGCAACGCGTCACCAAGAACTTGCCGCCCAAGGGGAGCGTGCGTACGCTGCAAGTGACCGACAAGCAGTATGCGCGCATGAAGCTGCTGCTTGGGGAGGCGAGCTTCAGTGAGCAAAAGGCGTCCGAACAACTGGTTTTGCTCTGATTTCCGCCTGAGCGATCAGGCGGAAATCAGAGGTTTTTCACCGCTTTGCACCGTTCGGAGCCTACCACGGGGAAATCGGTAGGGAAGCCACGGCTGACAGTGTGTTCGACTCGGTCTCGCTCAAAGCCTACCACGGGGAAATCGGTAGGGAAGCCACGGCTCTAGCGGTGCGGCTGCGGCCGGTGCGGCGAGCCTACCACGGGGAAATCGGTAGGGAAGCCACGGCCGAGCGCATGCGCGAGTTGCGCGAGCCCTCAGCCTACCACGGGGAAATCGGTAGGGAAGCCACGGCTATCTGCGGGCTCGGCAGGCCGAAACCTCAAGCCTACCACGGGGAAATCGGTAGGGAAGCCACGGCGAGGCTCTCGACGCTGAGCCGGTTCTCATTAGCCTACCACGGGGAAATCGGTAGGGAAGCCACGGCCCCTGATCGCCTGCGGAGCCAAGCCATACGAGCCTACCACGGGGAAATCGGTAGGGAAGCCACGGCTGGAAAGGGAGCAAGGAATGAGTGTTCCCTAGCCTACCACGGGGAAATCGGTAGGGAAGCCACGGCTCGCCGGAGTCGGCATCATCGCCGTCCTCCAGCCTACCACGGGGAAATCGGTAGGGAAGCCACGGCGAACGTAACGCTTCACCCAGTCCGAACCTTAGCCTACCACGGGGAAATCGGTAGGGAAGCCACGGCAAGGACATCGCGCCAGAGGTCGAGCGCGCAAGCCTACCACGGGGAAATCGGTAGGGAAGCCACGGCTGACAGCCTTCGCCCGCAGAGCCGTGACGTAGCCTACCACGGGGAAATCGGTAGGGAAGCCACGGCGTTCGGAGGGGGCTTGATGCGGCGAATTGCAGCCTACCACGGGGAAATCGGTAGGGAAGCCACGGCGGTTCGGCTCTCGCCAACCCTCTTCGTGACGAAACCTGTGGCGAATACGCCGACGAGACGAGAGGGTTCGCGAGAGCCGAGCGCTTCGCGCCAGAAGCTGCCAACAAGACTTAAGTCGCCTTTGTGCGCTGCCTCAACCCATCGGCTGCCAGCTTCCGTCCGGGTTGCGGCAGGCGGTCCCGCGCGCCGTCTGCGGGCGGCCGTCTATATAGATCGTGTGGGTATATTGCCGGCAGGTCGCGCCCGCCTGCTGGTAGGCCGGGCCGGGAACGACATTGCCGTAACGGCCCGAATCGGGATTGCGCCAGCCAACCGGGGCCCCCGATTGGCCCTGTTCGAGGGCCTGCATCTGCGCCGCATAGGCGCGTTGGCGGTCATCGTCGTCGAGCGCGGCGCCGATGGCGCTGCCGAGCAGGCCGCCGATCACGGCGCCGGCCACGCCCCCCGCGACCCGGCTGCCCGTGCTGCCGCCGGTGACCGCCGCGCCGATCGCCCCGCCGGCGATGGCTCCGGTGAGCGCGCCGGTGTTCTGCTTCGGTCCGGAATAGGGGTCGCCGGCGCACGCCGCCATGGTCGCTGCGATCAGCCCCGCTGCGATCAGTTTCGGTCCAGACATGCCGCCTGCTCCCCCGCGATTGGCCTCGATGAAAGCTACCTTGAGGCAAGGATTAGGGCAAAACTCGGGTGCGACCGTTGGCGTCCGCTCAATGGACGCGCGGGCGCCATCACACCGCCGGCAACACGAGCTCCGCACGCAGCCCGCCGATCGGCGCCTTGGTCAAGGTGAGGCTTCCTCCGTACAGCGAGGCCAGTTCGGTCACGATGGACAGCCCGAGCCCGGAACCCGGTTTGGTTTCGTCCAGCCGCTGCCCGCGTTGGGCGACCTGCTGGCGCTCCGCCGGCGAGAGGCCGGGCCCGTCGTCATCGACGACGATCCTGAACTTGTCCCGAATCGCGGCCGATCCGCCCGCATCCGGGGCGACCTCCACGGCGCAGCGCGAGCGCGCCCATTTGCAGGCATTGTCGACCAGGTTGCCGACCATCTCCTCGAGATCCTGGCGCTCGCCGCGGAAGCGCAGCGCGGCCGTCTCCGGGATATCGACGTCGATCGCCACCTGCCGCGCGTGATGGATTTTTTCCATGGTGCGGGCGAGCGCGATCACCACGGGTTGGACGTCGGTCACCGTGCCGACCGCCGTCGCCCGGGCCGCAAGACGCGCGCGTTCGAGATGGCGGGCCACCTGATCGCTCATGATCCCGGCCTGCTCGCGGATCTTGACCGCCAAAGGATCGTCGCCGCGCGTGTTCGCCTCGTTGACGATCACCGACAACGGCGTCTTCAAGGCATGGGCGAGATTGCCGACATGCGTGCGGGCGCGCTCGACAATCTCCCGGTTGGCGTCGATCAGGGCATTGGTTTCGCGCGCCAGCGGCGCGATCTCGTCGGGGAACTGCCCAGTGAGACGATCGCTCTTGCCGGAGCGGATGGCGATCAGGCTCTCGGAAATGCGCTTGAGCGGCGCCAGCCCGAAGCGCACCTGGAACAAGGTGGTGAAGAGCAGGACCATCGCCAGCGCGCCGAAGGTGATGACAAGCGCGCGGTCGAAGGCCCAGGTCTCCTCGTCGATCTCGGTGGCGTCGCCGGCCACCGCGATCAGGTAGCGCCCGTCCTCGCCGAGATCGACGGTGCGTTCGACAATGCGCAGGCGCTGCTCCTCCGGACCCGCAACATAGGCTTTGCGTGTCCCGTCCGGGCTCGAGGGTGCGGAAAGCTGCTCGAGCTGCGGCAGGCCGCCGTCCCACAGCGAACGCGAGGCGCGCACATCGGGCTTCGGCGTGTTGAGGCGCACGACGTGCCAGTACCATCCGGACAAGGGAAGCTCGAACAAGGGCTCGCCGATCGATTGCGGAAATTTGTCGTTGTCATCGGGAGAGGCGACGTCGGCGACGATCGTCTTCAAATAAACCGTGAGCCGCCGGTCGAAGGCCCGCTCCACCGCCTGCCGGTAAAGCGACGACAGGATGACCCCTGTCACCAGCAGGATCACGACGGTCCATGCCGACGCCGTCAGGAACAGGCGCAGTGCAAGGGAATTAGCGCGCATCGCTCGGAGGCGTCAGCAGATACCCCAATCCGCGCACGGTCTGGATCACGTCGAAGCCGAGCTTCTTGCGGATGCGCCCGACGAACACCTCGATCGTGTTGGAGTCGCGGTCGAAGTCCTGGTCATAGAGATGCTCGACCAGCTCCGTCCGCGACACGACGCGCCCGGTATGGTGCATCAGATAGGAGAGAAGCCGATATTCGTGCGAGGTGAGCTTGACCGGATTGCCGTCGACGGTGACGCGGCCGGTACGCGTGTCGAGCCGGACAGGACCGCACATGAACTCGCTCTTGGCATGCCCCGCCGAGCGGCGCAGCAAGGCGCGCATGCGGGCCAGCACTTCTTCGAGGTGGAAGGGTTTTGCCACATAGTCGTCGGCGCCCGCATCGAAGCCCTGGACCTTGTCGCTCCAGCGGTCGCGCGCGGTGAGGATCAGGACCGGCATGGCGCGTCCCGCGCGCCGCCAGGCTTCGAGCACGGAGATCCCGTCCATCTTCGGCAGGCCGATGTCGAGGATGACGGCATCGTAGGGCTCGGTCTCGCCGAGATAGTGGCCCTCCTCGCCGTCAAAGGCGCGATCCACCACGTAGCCGGCATCGGTCAGCGCCGTCGCCAGCTGCCGGTTCAGATCCGGATCGTCCTCCACCACGAGGAGCCGCACGCCATGTCCTCCCGTCAGCGCCCGATCGCCAGGGTTCCCGACCCGGCGTCGACACTGACCCGCGTTACCCTGCCATCCCGGCCGAGCACGGTCAGCACATAAACAAGCCCCTGACCGCTGTAGCAGAGCCGCGCTCGAATAATCTCCCCGCGCACCCGGGATTTAGCGGCTTTGATGGCGTTCGCAAGAGGCATCGCCTGCTGGCCGGCGATGGCCGCCCTGCGATCCTCGGCGTTGAGACATCTGCCCGGCTCGGCGGCGGCCGCCGCGCTGGCCGTCCAGGTCAACAGAACCAGCAAAAACATCACGCCGCGCGAGACCATCAGAGTCCTTCTTCACCGGGATCAAGACTGTGGCGCAGCCTCGGGGGAAAAGCCATGGAAGATTGCGAAGCTCTCGAGCGGCTCGCGCGGCGCGCGCCAGTTGTTGATCGGCGCGTCCGGATCGGCATGGCCGAGCGCAAGGCCGCAGAAGAGGATGTGATCGTCGGGCAGGCCGAGAAAGGCCGACACGGTCTTGTGCCAATGCGTCCAGGCCTCCTGCCCGCAGGTGTGCAGCCCATGCGCGCGGGCGAGCAGCATCACGGTCTGGATGTACATGCCGAGATCGGACCATTGCGGGGACCCGAGCGAGCGGTCGATGGTGAAGAACAGGCCGACCGGAGCGCCGAAGAACTCGAAATTGCGCGCGTATTGGCGGATGCGGCCCGGCCGATCTTCGCGCGCGACGCCGATTGCATCGTAGAGCATGCGGCCGACCACGCGCTGGCGGGTGAAGAACGGCTCCTTCAGCTCGGGCGGATAGATCGGATATTCGGCGCCCTCCCCGCGCGGCAGAAGCTCGGGATGCGCGGCGATCTTCGCGGCGACCTCGGCTTTCAGCGACCGCAGGGCGTCGCCCGCCAGCGCATAGACGCGCCAGGGCTGGAGGTTGCCGCCGGAGGGCGCTCGCGCCGCGCGCGCGAGAATGTCGCGCACGAAGGGCTCCGGCACCGGCGTGTCGAGAAAGGCGCGGCAACTGAACCGTGTCGCAACGGCGTCGCGGACATCCATGGAGTCACTCCGCAGGAGGCCGGCGAGTGTTAGCGGAGGCGGGGCAGACAAGCTATGAATGGGGTGGCCACAGTCAAAATTTTATGGCCTCTCGATCTGCATAGGCGCAGCAACTGGTGAACCCTCTCCCCTCGTGGGAGAGGGTGGCGAGGACCGAAGGTCCGAGCCGGGTGAGGGGGCGTCCAAGCGCCGCTCCACCCGGGAAGACGACCCTCACCCCGCCCTCACACGCAGCCAAGTTTACGCAGGCTGCGTAAACTTGCCTGCGATGTTCGGGCACCCCTCTCCCGCAGGGGGAGAGGGGACGTAAGCGCTACGGTCTCGCCTTCCCGGCCATATTGACTCCGGCCTTGCCGCTTTGCGCCAGGCTTTCGAGCGTATCGTAGAGGATCTGCGCCGTGTAGCGGCCGTTGTGATAGGCGGCGCCCGGGTCGCGCAGCACGTAGGTGTAGTTGTAGGTCGCCTGGACGAGGCGGGGCGTATAGGCCGGGTAGCGGTTGTTCGGACGCAACTCGTCCGGATCGATGCGGCCGTTGCCGTTGGTGTCGGCGTGCCAGTAGGGGAACGCCTCGGGCGTGAAGGCGATGGCCGCGCCGCCCACCGCTTTCGCATAGGCCTGGATCGCCGCGTAGAGGTCGCGCTGGAGACCGGCGATCTCCGCGCCCAGGCCCTCTTCGCGCCCATTGCCGTCGAAATCGCCGCGCGTGGACATGCGGATGTTCGCGAGCGATGCCTGTGTGCTCGCGCCCTGATGGCAGGCGCCGCAGCGCGCGACCATGAGCGTGCCGGAATGCGCTTCGTGACAGGCCGTGCAGGTATTCATCAGCGGCGCATGCTCGAAGCGCCCCGCATAGGTTTTCCCGGGAAATTCGTAGGCGACCTTGGCCTGCGTGCCGAACATCGTCGCGCCGGCCGGGAAGTAATGGACGTGAACGAAATTCAGCTTCGGATCGGGCTCATCGGGCGCGCGCCCCTCGATCGCCTTGTTGACGCTCGCCGTCGACTCGCGGCCCTGATGGCAGGTCATGCAGAGGTTGGAATCGTTGTGGCCGGTGTCGACGGACAGCCCGCTCGGAAACGTCACCTTGGCCGCGGCGTGCCGGGTATAGGTGAGCATATCGGAATGGCAGTTCGTGCAGGCGAAGGCGTTCTTGACGTGCTGCGCCGGCGCGTTCTTGCCCTCGCGCAGATATTCGGCGACCCCGTTCGCGCCATGGCAGCGCGCACACACCGCCGGGATCTCCTTCTCCTTGTCCCAGTAGTGGAACGGCTTGCCGTCGCGGTTGAAGTGCCCGACGCCCATCTGGATCGTCGCGCCCGCGCCCTGTTTCTCGGCGGTCCAGCCGAATGATGTCGCGCCAGCGGCAAGGCCGATTGCGGCGATGACGAGGACCGTGGCCGTCCGGTTGCGGATCGCGTTCATAGGAAGCCTCCAGTGGCGTTCTCTCACAGCGGGGGCGAGGGAAGCATGCGACGCTTTTGTGTCCGAGCAAGGACGCAAGTCAAAACGGGAAAGATTTTGCGCGCGCCGGCAGGCGCGGAGCGGCCAAAATCGAGTGGCGATACGGGGCGGCTGCGCCTATACAGGCCGCACGCGCTCGTAGCTCAGCCGGATAGAGCACCAGACTTCGAATCTGGGGGTCGGGAGTTCGAATCTCTCCGAGCGCGCCATTTCAGAACGCGAAGGCCTGCGCCGCACGAATGTCTTCGAGCGTCAATCGCGGGTGGTCGCCGACAATCGCTTCAGCCGTCATGCCGGCTCCGAGCTTGCGCAGCACGATTTCGACCGGCACGCGCGTGCCCCGGATCACGGGCTTGCCACCCATGATTTCAGGATTTGTCTCGATCCGTTCGTGCGGCATCCAAGGCTCCATCGCCCGTCGCGACAGCTTCCACCATACCAGCCATGAATAGCAGATTCCTGGGACCGGCGACACCCGATCGGGCAGGGATCGGCACGGATCTCAGCGACCCGCGTCAAGGCGCCCCGGCGGCAAGGCAGATTGCGGCGATGACGAGGGCCGTGGCCGTCCGCCGATTGCGGATCGCGCTCAGGTGAAGCTCCCATATCGTAAGGCGGCTCTTGACAATTGTAAGGTATTGGCTTACATCGCGACGTGATCCGATCGTTCAAAGACAAAGCCTTGGAACGCTTCTTCGCCACGGCAGATGGGCGTCGGCTCAGCGTGCAGAACACGAGACGGATCGCGAACATCTTACGCGCGCTCGATGACGCATCGCGGCCGGAGGACATGAATTTGCCGGGCTTTCGCTTTCATGCCCTCGCCGGACGCGACAGAGGCCGCTATGCGGTCAACGCCAGTGGAAACTGGCGGATCACGTTCGGCTGGAGGGAAGGCGACGCCATCGACGTCGATCTGGAAGACTATCACTGAGGACAGGTTCGATGACCAAGAAGCTCCCGAAACGCGGCTTGCCGCTCATGCATCCTGGCGAACTTCTGCGCGAGGAGATTTTGCCGGCACTCCGTCGGCCGAAGACGGAGATAGCCAAACTGCTCGGCGTGTCGCGGCAGACGCTCTACGACATTCTCGAGGAAAGGCAGCCGGTAACGCCGATCATGGCATTGCGGCTCGGAAAGCTGTGCGGAAACGGTCCCGATCTCTGGCTCAATCTGCAGAAGCGGTACGACCTTCAGCGCGCCCAGAAGGAACTTGGAGAGAAGATCAAGGCCATTCCGACATTGGAGGTGGCTTGAACCATCGGCCAGACGGCGCACCAAGGCTCCATCGCCTGTCCCGACGGCGTTCCACCATTGCAGCGATGGACCGGCGACACCCGATCGGGCACGGACCCTCCGTGCTCCGCCTCAAGGCGGCCCTGGGCGTAGCAGAAGCGCGCGCCACAGCGCGCATCAATCACCCTACTCGTAGTATCCGCGGGGGCCGCGTATGGTCGTCGCGATCAGCCGGGCCGCCCGCTCGCGGGCCTGCACGCTCGAGAAGGGCCGCTCGACCGGTGCATTCATCCATGCGCGGATCATCTCGGTGTTGTCTTGCCGCCTGTCGTCGCCGTTGTCTTGCCGGTCGTTTGTTTTGTCTTGGGGCATGGAGAGTTCCCTCCGGATGGGCAGGAAACCGCCCAGACTCGGAAGAGTTCCACCCCCGCAACCGGAACGGCCTCCTTGTACAAACGTTGTGGACCAGCGGCTCTGACGCCGTATGGAGACATAACATGATGAAACGAACCATTCTTGCCGGCGTCGCCGCCATCGCCTTGGCGGCCCCGGCCTTCGCGCAGTCCACGACCGTGACCACCGGGACGGGACCCGCGACGATCACCATCGCGCCGGAACAGCGCACGAAGATCAAGGAATACGTCGTCGAGAAGAAGGTGCGCCCGGCGACCGTGAAGGAGCGCGTTGCGGTTGGCGTGACGCTTCCGGCGGATGTCGAGCTGGTGGCGGTGCCCAATGATTGGGGTCCGGAGCTCAGCCGCTATCGCTACGTCTATGTCGGCGACCGCATCGTGCTGGTCGAGCCGTCCAGCCGCCGCGTGATTCAGGTCATCGAGTAACCGTCCCCGACCCTGGCTTTTCACGGCAACGAACGCGGTCCGGCCCAGCCGGGCCGCGTTTTTCGTCGGCCTGCCCTACGCCGCCGTCCAGCTCCGGTTGGTGTCGATGCGGTCGGAGAGGAGCGCGGTCTCGAAGCGTGCGGCGACCTCGGCCCAGCTCAAGCCCTGTTGCAGATTCAGCGCCGCCTCGTGCTGCGTTCGCCACAAGGCGTCGTCGTTCAGGAGCGAGAGCGCAGACTCCGCGAACTCCTGCGGGTCGGCGCGCACGAACCCCGTGACGCCGTCGATCACGCGTTCCGGCAGAACCGCGACCGGCGCGATCACGCAGGGAACGCCCATGGCCTGCGCCTCGGCGAGCGAGAGGCAGAAGGCTTCCGCCTTGTGCCCGAGATAGAGCATCGCGCGCGAGCGGCGCACCGCCGCCATCAGCGCCGCGCGCGATTGCGTCGGATGGATGCGGATGGAGGCGCGCGCCTCGGCCGGGATGTCGCGCGGCAGGATGGTCTCCGGCCAGGTCTGCCAGGGGTCGCGCTCCGCGCCGATCGCATGAATGCCATACACGTTCATCACCGCGTCCGGCCGCTTTGGCAAAATGCGCTCCGCCCAGATGCGGATGAGGCCGCAGAGATTGCGCACCGGATTGGAGGCGAAGATCACTTCCGGCTTCGGCGGCGACGGCAGTGGCGGCAGGCCGCGGATATCGTCGGGCAGACCCAGCGGAATCACGATGTGCGGATTGCGCCGCGGCAGCGCCGGCGAATACATCCGCGCCTGATGCAGGCTCATGAACACGGGGATCGGGCGGTGCCACCACATGAGCGGCAGCTTCTTGTAATGCTTGAGCTGGTTCGACGGCCAGGTCACCCAGACGACGAGGCGCTTCGGCCGGCGCACGAGGCCGAACAGGCGCGGATGCTGGACGGCGAGGTAGACGTCGCAGGTCTGCGGCCGCGCGCCGGACAGCGGCTCGTAGCGCACGCCCTCATGCTCCACGGCCGCTTTGCACGGCGTATAGACGCAGACCTGGTGCCCGCGGCGCGCGAGCGCGCGCGACAAGCGGATGACGGAAGACTCCGTTCCGCCGAGCGGCCGCGTTTCGAGGTCGCGTCCGTCATAGGGCCGGGTGTCGTCGGCGAAAATGAAGAACGCCACGCTACACCGATCTGGTTTCTGGTTCGATCACGTTGACCTCGTGGAATTTGCTTTTGCGCGTGATCTTGTCCGAAAACCGGAATCCACTTTTCGGGATCACGCGCTACACCGGTTTGGAGGCGGCGCGGCGCGGCGGCGCTTTCGCCTTTTTCGGCCAGCGCAGGGGCCAGGAGACGATTCGGTCCTCGAGCTCGTCCGCCGGCACGTCCTCCTCGGAGAGCGTCGCGCGGCCGCGCACGGAGACGCCGGCCCAGACGACCGTCATCGGATCGCCGGAGACGAGCGGATGCCACCACGGCAGATCCTTGCCCTCGTCGAGGAGGCGATAGGCGCAGGTCGGCGGCAGCCAGCCGACGTTTTCCACCGCGTCGGCGTCGATGCGCACGCAATCCTGCACCTGCGCGAAGCGGTTCTCGTAATCGCGGCAGCGGCAGGTGTCGGTGTCGAGGAGCTTGCAGGCGACGTCGGTGTAGAAAATCTTTGCGTCGGCGTCCGCCGTCGCCGTGCCGCTCACATCCTCCTCGAGCTTGACGAGGCAGCAGCGCCCGCAGCCGTCGCACAGGCTCTCCCACTCCGCGTCGGTCATCTCGCGGAGGGTCTTGCGTTTCCAAAAGGGCGTGTCGTCGAGCATGAGCGTATATAACCTGTCTCTTCCCGGTCCGCGAGGCGGCGGGACCGCGTTCGCCGGAACTGACCGAAGACCATGACATCGACCGCCAACCCGAAACTCACTCCGAAACTCATCTCCTTCGACGTGTTCGGCACGCTGATCGACGTGCGCGCGGGCTCCTATGCGGCGTTCGCGAGCATGCTGCAGGACGCGGGGGGCGAGCATGTCGACGTCAAGGAATTCTGGGAGTTCTGGGAGGCGCGCAACATCGCCCATTATGTCGAGCCCTATCGGCGTTATCGCGACATCTGCGCGCTGTCGCTCGAGGAGACTTTTGCGCAGTTCGGCCTGCGCGGCGAGGCGCGCCTGATCGAGCGCTATTTCGAAAGCTTTCCCTCCTTTTCGCTGTTCGACGACGTGATGCCTGCGCTCGACGGGCTCGCGCGGGGCCACCGCCTCGCCGTGGTCTCGAACATCGATGACGATCTCCTGGGCGTGACGAAGCTGCCGAAGCTGTTCGACCTCGTGTGCACGGCGGAGCGCGCCCGGGGCTACAAGGTCGACGGCGCGCTGTTCCGTTACCTGCTCGCCAATGCCGGCAGCGCGCGGGAGGAGATTCTGCATTGCGGGCAGTCGCAGTTCACCGACATGGTGGGCGCCAAACCGCTGGGCCTGACTGTGGCGTGGATCAACCGCCGCGGCGTCGCGCTCGATCCAAGCGTGCCGAAGCCGGACTTCGTGCTGCGGGATGTGGCGGGGGTCATGGAGCTGGTAGCCTCTACTCTCTCCCCCTGAAAGGGGGAGGGTCGGGGTGGGGGTCAGGATGTGATTCCCGGGCGGTGAGTCCTCAGCCGGTCATACCCGGATACTCGTCCCAGGTTCGATCCTCGAAAAGCCGTCCCGTCGTCGTGCAGCCCGGCGAGACCAGCGCGCACCCGGCGACGGGATTCCAGGTGGCGTCGGTCCACTCGATGTCGCTGGCGGCCATGCGTTTCACACTTTCGTCGCCCATTTGGCGAATTCGGTCGCAAGCTTTCTCACCCTAGGCGATGGATTGGCGCTCGCGAAACACAACAAATAGATCTGCTGCCCTTTGGAAAAACAGAAATGTCTCAATCTCGCGCGAACCCGGCGACGATCCATCCGAGTGTCCAAAAGAGAGCATAGGGAATTGCTGCAATCACGAGAGCAATCGCTAGATAAACGCCAAGCACTTCCTGCAATCCAGCGTAATAGCCGGGCGGCTTAGTCGCTCGGGATTTCTGCACTTGCTCAGCGGTCACTTCATACAAAGGACCATCACAACCCGACTTTTTAACCCACTCATAGGTTGCGCCCCCTCTGCTTCCGGCAGCCAGTTGGTCATCTGCGGAAAGATGGTGCGATAGAGCGCGGCGCGCTTGGCGTCCCATGGCAACGTTTCTGCCGCCCGTGCCTCGGCCAGAATCCTGTTCAGTTCTTCGCGAACTCTGTCCGGGTCGGCGTGATATTCCGGCGTTTCGAAATCCTCTCTGGACTCGTCCACTTGCTCGTTCGCGAAAAGATCGCCTTGGCGCGGAGAGGCCATTTTTCCACACGAATCAAATTTCGAATCGCGCGGATCATGCGCGATGCCGCCGGGTTGCGCGAGCGCTGCGCACGCGTTTCCCCGCTCTTCTCGCCCCCGGCTCTTGCTCTGGCTTTCGCCCTCGCTCGGGCGGGGAACGCATTCGACGCATTTCAAATGCCCCGTAGGGTGGGCTTCGCTGCGCGAAGCCCACGTTTTTTCTTTCCTTGCATGGGCGCGCGCCTTCGGCGCTTCGCCCACCCTACTAAAAAAATTTATGCCTTTCTCTTGCGCACAGCGCCGTAGGGTGGGCTTCGCTGCGCGAAGCCCACGTTTTTTCTTTCCTTGCGTGGGCGCGCGCCTTCGGCGCTTCGCCCACTCTACTAAAAAAATTTATGCCTTTCTCTTGCGCACAGCGCCGTAGGGTGGGCTTCGCCGCGCGAAGCCCACGTCTTCTGCTTCCATGGGCGCGCGCCTTCGGCGCTTCGCCCACCCTACTAAAAAAATTTATGCCTTTCTCTTGTGCACAGCCCCGTAGGGTGGGCTTCGCTGCGCGAAGCCCACGTTTTTTCTTTCCTTGCATGGGCGCGCGCCTTCGGCGCTTCGCCCACCCTACTGAAAAAATTTTTGCCTATCTCTTGCGCGCAGCCCTCCCACTTTGCTTCCATCCGCGTGCCTCGCTCAACCGAGGGGCGTCTTCCGGAGACGTCTTGAAGATGGAGCGGGGTGCGGCGCCTGCGGGCGGAGGACAACGTGACCTCCGCACTCGGGTGGCCTCGGGGTCAACCGTCCGGGCCCATTACGGGGTTCTGCCTTCAATGGCTGGACTGGCGACTGGTGAGCGGAAGCCGAAAGCTTCCGTGCTCAGGGCGGCGAAGAGCCGATCCGCCTCGTCCCAGGAAGCACGGTCTCGAGGCTGAAACAACGCCGCGGTGGCGCGTCGAGAGGCGTGCGCCCGACGCTTCGGGCGCCGCGTCTTGATCCGGTCCGCGCCGACGCGAACCGGCAGACGCGAAACTGAAAATTTGCGCCTCCCGGCGCGCCACCCCCCTCGTTCACGACGAGGGGTTTCACAAAACCTCGGCGGCATCGCCACGCGAGAAGGATGACGCATGTGCAAATTGAACTTCATCCCTCCCCTGAAAGGGGAGGGTCGCTCGCCGAGTGAAGCGAAGCGCAACGAAGGCGAGTGGGGTGGGGTCGTGCGCAGAGCCCCCACCCGGTCCTCACGTCGCTGCGCTCGTTCGGACCACCCTCCCCCGCGCGCGGGGAGGGATGCAAGAAACTCGGCGGCATCGCCACGCGAGAAGGAAGACGCATGTGCAAATTGAACTTCATCCCTCCCCT
>JALHLQ010000026.1 GCA_022844485.1 Xanthobacteraceae bacterium | reverse complement strand
TCCGCAAGCTGGTCGAGCTTGGCTATGCCGAGCACCACCCCGGTCGGTACAGCGGCTACTACAGCATTACCGAAGCAGGCCGCGCCGCTCTCTCCCGCACCAAGGAGAACGGGTGATGGACGCCTTCAAGCATCTCCCGCCCGGCTGGCAGAAGACCATCGACTGGTCGCTGGTGCGCGTACAGGTCGCGATAGCAGCCAAGCGCATCTCCGCGTCAATGCCAAAGCAGGCCCCGCCCAAGACCTTCGAGGCATGGGCGATGCGCCGTCACTATCAGCGCCGCGCCTCCGAAGAACGCGAGGACTTCGCACACCTGCATGACGATCCGAATGGAGAATTCAGATGACCATACTTATCGACCGCAAGTCCGTCATGCTCCGCATCATGCATGGCTTCGACAAGGTGGAACAAGCCAAGCTGGACGCGGCTGTTTCCTACTATGCCAGCGAGAGTGATGGAAAAGCCGACCGCTTCGCGGAAGCCTCCATCAGCCAGCTTTATGAGCTGCGGGCCGAGCTTGAACTTCTTCTGTCGGCTTATGAGCAGACGGGCGAACGGAGGGCGGCGTGAACCAGACAGCCGCCAAGCCGGGTTTCTGGGCCGAGCTGATGGAGTACGCCTCCAAGGCTATTCGCGATGCGCTTCATGCTGACACGGCCAAACGCCGCGCGCAGCGGCTCTCCGACGCCCGTATCTACATCAACCTCCTATCCTCCTACGAAGCCCCGAGGCTCCCATGACAGCGCCGAACAATCTTGCACTCTGGACGGCTGTCGAGAAGACAGACCCGAAGCACGTCAAGGCCATCACGGGAAAGTCCTATCAGGGCAATTCTCCGAAGCCGCATTACCTGGTTCACAAAGCAACCGAGACGTTCGGCCCGTGCGGTATCGGCTGGGGCTTCACCATCCTTGATGAGCGCATCGAAGATGGAGCCGATG
Source organism: Xanthobacteraceae bacterium (assembly GCA_022844485.1). Lineage (GTDB taxonomy): Bacteria > Pseudomonadota > Alphaproteobacteria > Rhizobiales > Xanthobacteraceae > JALHLQ01. Next base: position 53,710 of record JALHLQ010000026.1, on the reverse strand, counting down.
GCGAGCGCATGAGCGTTGCCCGTGTCCGGGTTTGGTACAAATGGAACTGTGAACGCGGCGAGGTCGAGCACGTCGGCGGCACGCAGTTCTCTGGAAAGCGCGCCAGCGGCAAGCCCTTCACCGATGAAGACGCGCCCAAGAAGTCCGTTACCGACGCGCTTGTAAAGGCGCTCTCTCTGATCGGCTTTGCCGGCGACATTTTCATGGGGCGCTACGACGACAGCAAGTACGTGCAGGAGCTTCGTGACGAAGCCGCGCCCAAGGCGACCGCCAAGCCCGCCCTGCCCTCCACGATAGAGCCTGACGCCAATACGAAGCAGGCGGTCAAGCTGGCTGAGATGCTCGTCAAGGCAATGGACGCCGCCAAGACGCCCGAAGAACTCAAGGACTGGGCGATGGCTCCCGATATCGCTCCGCAGATCGAAAGCCTGCCGGATGACCTCCTTGTGTCATTCCGCACGACTTACTGCGACCGCCTGAAAAAACTCAAGGAAGGAGTACCCGCGTGAAGAACATCACTGTCGCCGGAAGGCTCGGCAAGGATTCTGTGATCCGCCGCACGAATGGCGGAGATCCGATCCTCGCCTTCTCTGTCGCCGTCGATGACGGATACGGACAGAATAAGCGCACTCTCTGGTTCGATTGCTCCCTCTGGGGCAAGCGCGGGGAAGCGCTGGAAACCTTTCTGAAGAAAGGCACGGCGGTTGCCGTCTCTGGCGATCTGTCCACCCGCGAGCATGAAGGGAAGACCTATCTCACGGTTCGCGTGAGCGAGGTCACACTTCAGGGACAAAAGCAGGAACAGGGAAGCGCGCCGGCAAAGTCCGCAGCAGCGCCCATGGCCTCACTAATCGACGATGACGTGCCTTTTGCGCCGGAGATGCGCTGACCATGTCGCGCGCCGTCCTTACCCTCCGCTCGTCTGCCGACAGGGCCAAAGCCGTCGATTGGATCGGCAAGGCTCCTGTTGGCACGCGCATTGAGTTCAGGGCGGCCAAGCGATCGGTCCCGCAAAATGACCGTATGTGGGCCATGCTTACAGACATCAGCCAGCAGCTTGCATGGCATGGACAGAAGCTCCGCGCCGACGACTGGAAGCTGGTTCTTCTCGCCGGACTGAAGCGCGAGCTGCGGATTGTGCCGAACATCGACGGCAACGGCTTTGTCAATCTCAGCCAGTCGTCATCGGATTTGTCGAAGGCTGAGATGTCGGAGTTCATCGAACTCATCTTCGCCTTCGGCGCCCAGCATGGCGTGAAGTTCCAAGACGATGCGGAGGAAGCGGCATGAGCTTGATCGGTCGCGAACCCCCTGAATGGATCGGCTCGTCACCTGACGCGAAGATACCGGACCGCGTGCGGCTGCGCATCTTCGAGCGTCATGGCGGCATATGCCACCTGACGGGCCGCAAGATACGGCCTGGAGAGGCATGGGACTGCGATCACGTTCTGGCCCTCATCAATGGCGGGGAGCATCGTGAAGCGAACTTGAGGCCCGCGCTGCGCACCGCGCACCGCGTCAAGACAGCCGAAGACGTAAGGCAGAAGGCCAAGAGCGCCCGCATTCGCAAGCGCGCGGCCGGCATCAAGAAGCCCCGCACGCTTCGCCAGTGGCGCAAGTTTGACGGCACTCCCGTAAACGCTCCGAGGGAAAGGTAACGCTCCATGTCTGACGCCCTCCAATCCAAGGATACGGATAATGTCTGAACAGAAGACAGCACATACGCCGGGGCCTTGGGGCGACGACGGAATTAACCGCGTCACCAGCCTAGCGGATGGCTATCCGAATGACGGGTGGGTCATCTGCGACTGTGACGGACCCGACTCTGAAGCCAACGCCCGCCTGATCGCCGCCGCCCCTGATCTGCTCGCGGAATTGTGGCGTGCCTTGGAAGCACTGGAAGCGATCGGCGACCTGCCATCAATGCAGTCATCAATCCGCGCCGCCCTCGCCAAAGCGGAGGGCCGCTCAAATGTCTGAACAGAATGCAGGGAATGGGCCGGCGGTGAACACCGATGTCGAAATCTGGCGCGGGCCGGATGAAGGCAACGGCGACTTCTACGCGGACAATCTGTTCATCACAAAAGACGGCGCTCTCGGCATCAACTGCGGCGGCTACGTCACTGTGCTGCCTGTGCGCGAATGGCATCGCTGCGCATACATCACACAACTGCAAACCCCGCTTTGCCTTGGCGCTGAATACAAGATGGCAAACGGTGAGTTTCAGTGGGAAAGCCTGCAAGCGTTTGGTGAGGCATACACCAAGCTCGGTGAGCACAGGGGCCTTACGAAGGCGATCAAAGCATTCTCATCAGCGCCCACAGCGCCGGGGAGGGAGGAAGACACAGAACGCGCCGCTATTATCAACTGGGCTGAGATGATGCGTGACCACAGTCCGCTGACCGATTGCAAGCCGTGGTTTGCGCGGATCGCGACCTACCTCCGCTCCGCTGTTCCGTCCGAAACAGATGAACCTTTTTCGGACCAAGATTTGGCGAAAATCGATTGGGCTTGGGAGCAGCACAAGGCCGCCAAGCCTGTCGCGAAGATCATCAACGACAATCAGGCGGGTCGGACTGCAATAGTCGAGATTCTGTGCGAACCGCCGACACTTTGCGTCGGGACCGTACTGTTTGCTGAACCAGCATCTACCCTCTCCCCCTCGTCAGCACATCCCGCACAGCGCCCGGTCGTTTCAGTTCAGCGCATGGAGCTTTCCGGCGACCGGACCGATTATTTCGTATCCATCAAGGTCGGGGACCGTGAAGTCACGCCGCACGTCTTCCGCGAGGAGTACAAGGCGGCTTATCACGTCGCGCTTTATGATTGGCTTCTGAACGGCACCGGCACAGAGCCGGACGTCGTGAAATTCAACCCGGAGGATTTCCCGGCGCAGCGCGTATCAGCACATCCCTCACAAGGATTGGTGAAGGCGCTGGCAATTATCGACGCTGTGAATTTGAAAACTACCCGAGAGGAATGGGAACGCTTGGTCGGCGCAGGAAAGCCGATGAGCATGGAGGTCATCCTCGAAGAGGTTAAGTCCGCCCTCTCCGCTCAGGGCAAGGATGATGGCCGCGTAACACTCGGCCCAGTCTCACTTACACGCGAACATCTCGAAGACCGCTACCCGCCCTCCACGCCGCGCAGGGAGGGCTAAAGCATGGCGAAGCTGAGTGAAGCGCAGGCCGCACTTCTGAAAAAGCTCGCGAGCGGTCGGTACATCTGCCACGCGCAGGATGGTGAGATGGCGTGGCTCAATGGAGCCAACAATAGATCGCGGTGGTCTGACCTTAACTGGAAGGACTTGGCCGTCCTGCGCGACAACAGGCTGATCGAAAGCCTCGACCCGGAGTCGCGGTTCTTCGCTGAGCACATCACCGATCTCGGCCGCCAAGCCCTCTCTGAAGGAAACAGCAAATGAGCGAGATAGACGAACGCAGACTCGAAGCGGTAACAGCGGCTTTGAAGAAGCTGCCAATTCGAGATTTTGCGCAAGAGGGCTGTGATCTCGACAACCTGCGTCTCCGGGAAGCTGCCCGCGCCGCCATCCTCGCCTACGAACAGCATAGGGGGAAGCAGGGGCCGGTTGGGTATGAAGTCAACTTTCGAACCTTCGGTGAAGGATGGGTTGGCTGGCATAGGCCTGGCCCTGAATTCACGAGAGAGCATTACCAGAAGAAAGCAAAGACACAGCCAGATCGGTATCTCTATCGCGACCTCTACGCATCCCCCCAGCCAGCAGACGTAGGGGCGCTGAGGACCGCAATGGCTGGCGCTTTTGAGGCTGGCTATTCGCAGGGGCACATCGACGCGCATCAAATCAAGCAGAACCGCTGCTACTCGCGCCGGGACGAATACCTGGCAGCCCTCGCCACATCAGGAGGCGGGGAATGAGCGCGCATACCGACAAAGAGGCGCGGGCGGTTGCCGGCCACAAGCGCAAGTTTTCTTCGCCCGGAGAGGCCCGCATCGTGTGCCTATCTCGCGCCGGCTGTCGAGTTGAATGCTCCACCGCATGGTCCGAATGGGACTTGAGCGGCTGGCGTATCCGGATGATCGGCGGCGGCGTCAAGAACGAGGTTCGCCCATGACAGACATAGAGAAAGCGCGGGAGATGCCTTCAGAGAAGAGCAGGGAGAAGGCGCGGGAACAAAGCCTCGACGGCTTGCGGGCGTCCGACAGGGTTTGCGAGGATCTGTGGGCGAAATGGGGGCCGGTAATCTCTTGGCCCCGCCCGACACGCCCCGGCGTTTCATGGCTGCGAAAGTGGAACCGGCGCGACGAAGACCGCCTTGCCACCCAGTTGTTCGCTTCCGTAGGCGTCGATCTGGATGACGACGCGCGCGATGCTTTCTGGTCCGACCGCGAGTATGGACAGATTTTCGAGGATGCGAACGGCTCCGTCTGGCGGTCCTACGCCCATGCATTCGGCTTCGCCCATATAGCCGCTGGCTGCTCTCGCTCTGCCGTCATCCAAAATCTGACGGAAGGCCACGACGCGCTTCACGGCATAATCGTCCGCCCCATCGCCTCCGCCATCCGCGCCACCGGGAAGGAGAGTGAGCGGTGAAGCTGCGAGTCCTCATCGGCGGGGAATTCACCGGCACGATCCGCGATGCCTTCATAGCCCGTGGCCATGATGCGATGTCGTGCGACTTCAAGCCGACCCTTGTCCCCGGCCCGCATTACCAGGGTGACTGGTCGGACATCGAGGGCGATGGATGGGATCTGGCGATCTTCCATCGCACCTGCACCTTCATGGCTAATTCCGGCGCCAAGCACCTCTATCGGAACATGAGCAAGAACGGCGGGCTGAACGAGGACCGCTGGCTTGAGATGGGCCGGCACGCCTGGGCGTTCTGGCATCACACCCAGACGTGCCCTGTCGAATTCGCGGCGTGGGAAAACCCGGTGATGCTCGGGTATGCACAGATCATGGTGGGGAAGCCTGTCCAGACGGTTCAGCCGTGGTGGTTTGGTGTTGATCCTGCCGGCCCCGACAACGTGAAAAAGGCGACGTGCTGGTGGACGAAGGGCGATCTGCCGAAGCTGCGCAAGACGGGGCTTCTGGACGGCTCCACGGCCCGTGAAGAGGTGTTCCTGATGGCGCCGACTGCGGACCCTGAAGAGCGTCGGATGGAACGGTCGAAGTTTACGCCCGGCCATGCAGCCGCGCTGGCCGATCAATGGGGCGCGTACGTCGTTGCCCAGAAGCTTCAGAGAAAGGCTGCAGCATGACCCATCCATCTGACCTGGTAGAGTTGAGGGAACGGTATGTGCGCTACCGCGATGATGCCTTGGCGAGGGCCAAGGATGCGCCGAGAAGCCGACCAGAGCCTTCGGACGCGTGGGCGCGGCATTCGCGCGAGGCCACGCACTACTCTTCCGAGATCGCGAAAATAGACGCCGCCCTTACAGCCCTTTCTCAATTAACGGGAGAGTGAGATGAGCAAGATCGAGGTTGCTCACGTAGAATCTCTGTTCGAAGACGGGTCCGGTCGCAAGTACGCCTCGGCAGGCAGCTATCGCGCTGGCAACATATCAATGCCGAACGGCCACCCCGCCGATGGCATGACGATGCACGTCTCGGTCGGCGGGGGTGCGATTCACACCATTATCAATCCGACCTCTTTTGAAGACGGCGGGGCGGAATGGGTTTGCCGGTACGGAGACGTTGAATCCATCCGCTACTCCGTCGCCTCGCTTCTTGAGTCCTACGATTATCTCGTATCCAGCCAAATCTCTTCGGAGGAGGCCATCAGGCGCCTGCGCATTCTGAGGGCCGCGAGAGCGCATCGCCTTCAGGTCAGCGCCACTCCAACCGGGGCCTAGAATGACACGGGGTGCGTGCCTTGAACGTCTGCCGATCGTTTTCGGGCTTTCCGAAGAGGAAGCGGCGGCATGCGTGGGGATTGGCGCGACCAAGTTCCGCGAGATGGTTCAGGCAAGGCGCATGCCCCGGCCCCGCCGCATCGATGGGCGGAAGGTGTGGGACGTTGACGAACTGCGCGCCGCGTTCAAGTCTCTGCCCCACGATGGGGAGGCGGAGGAGCCGGACACATGGGCAGACGTGGGATGAGCAAGGATCTACCGCACATAGATCGGTTCAGGGACCGGCACGGCAAGGAGCGGCTCTATTACCGGCGCCAGGGTGGCCCGCGCACGCCATTGCCGCCAGCAGACGACCCCGGCTTTCTAGAAGCCTACACCGCCGCGAGTGCGGGACAGAAAGCGCCCAAGGCCAGAGGCGGAGCCGGCACCTTCGACCGGATGATCGCGGCCTACTATCGCAGCTCGGATTTCAAACGCTGCAAGCCGTCAACGCAAAAACAGCGGCGCTCGGTTCTCGACCAGTTCTGCGAGAAACACGGCCACAGGATCGTTAAGCAGGCGACACCGGCCAAGCTCAAATCGATCTTCGGCGGGATGGCCGATACGCCCTCGCAAGCAAACCAGACCCTGAAGTTGCTCCGCATGGTGATCCGCGCGGCGATCTCAGATGGCGAACTGGAACGCGATCCGACGCTCGGGATCAGGCGCTACAAGGAAGGCACCTATCACACATGGACCGAGGAAGAGATCGCGCAATTCGAGGAGCGCTGGCCTGTCGGGACGCGGGAGAGAACCGCGTTCGCGCTGCACCTCTACACCGGGCAGAGGATGGGTGATGTCTGCGGCATGACATGGCGCGATTACGACGCCAAGGCTGGCACGATCAGGGTCGCGCAGACAAAGACCGGCACCAAGCTCTCCATCCCCGTCCACGGCCGCCTGCGGGCCGCGCTGGAGGCTCATACGCGGTCACAGGTGATGATCCTGCCCACGGCCTACGGGAAGGGCTTCACGGTCAACGGATTTGGCGGATGGATGGCGGATATTATCGGAGAGGCCAAGCTTCCCGACCGCTGCGTCACGCACGGAATCAGGAAGGCCGCAGCGCGGCGTTTGGCTGAGGTCGGCTGCTCGGCAATGGAGATCATGTCGATCACCGGCCACAAGAGCCTGAAGGAAGCGGAGCGGTATGTGCGCGAGGCCGATCAGGCGACACGCGCGAAAGCCGCCGTGCTGAAACTTGAGGAACACTTTCCCGAATAGGTTTGGGAATGGTGCGCGTATGTTATTGATGGATATAGAGGAAGAATAACGCAGTTTGGGAAATAAGCCGTTGATCTGGAACGCTTCTGACGTTCCCTCCCGGCTCACCAGCGGCGTCCATTCCATCCTCTAAGTCTTTGACAAGCCCTGAAATAATTTCGGGTTTGGGAATAGATTTGAGGAGGTTTGGGATGGGCGAGACGACCGAAATCTCTTGGACCGATCACACGTTCAACCCGTGGATCGGATGCACCGAAGTCAGCCCGGCATGCGACGGGTGCTATGCCCGAACGATGATGCAGGACCGCTACGGCCGCGCCGAATGGGGCGCCGGCAATGAGCGCGTCCGGACTTCGGAGGCGAACTGGAAGCAGCCGCTCCGCTGGCACAAAGCCGTGCCGCCGGGCGAGACCCGGTTCGTGTTCTGTGCCTCGCTCGCGGACGTGTTCGACAATGAGGTTCCGGTAAGCTGGCGCTATGACTTGTTCCAGTTGATTGAAGCTACGCCGAGCCTGACATGGTTGCTCCTGACCAAGCGCGTCGGCAACGTCCTGAAGATGACAGACCCGCTCAACGGCGCCCCGCCCATTCCGCGCAATGCCGCTATCGGCGCGACGATGGCAAATCAGGAGGAATATGACCGTGACCGCATGAAGCTGTGGCGCGTCAAGCAAGAGCGCAATCCGGCGTTCTCCTTCGGCAGCTTTGAGCCGCTGCTCGGGCGCATCATTCTCGACAGGCATGCGCCGGACTGGATCATCACGGGAGGCGAGACGGATCAGGGCCAGCACAAGGCCAGACCGACGCACCCGGATGACTTCCGGTACATGCGCGACCAAGCGCGCGATCTAGGCCGCTGGTTTCATCACAAGCAAAATGGCGAATGGGTCGATGCGGAAACGCTGCCGTCCGAAATTGTCGAGGACTATGATGTGCGCGGCCTGACCGCAGCGGGATGCGTCAAGGTCGGCAAGGCCAAGGCTGGGCGCCTGCTTGACGGGCGCGTTCACGATGACATGCCGCGTCTAGCCGCCTAACCCCCACAGGAGACACGGGAATGACCGATCTGATACCGCATGAGCACCTGAAGATCGAAGTGCTGCGGCAGTCGCCGGGCGGCCAGCAAGTTGGCACACGCTCGGGTGTGAAGGTCACGCACGTTCCCACGGGGATCACTGCGACAGTGGAGATGGAGCGCTCGCAGCATCGCAACCGCGAGATTGCCATGCATATGATCGAGGCCGCGATCACTCATCCGCGCTTTCGGTTCTAACCCCAGGAGACCTAGAGATGGCCGGCCGCGCCTTCGGCTTCCTCGCCATCGCCCTGTTCCTCTACGGCGCTTGGCGGCTTATCTTCGGGGCATGAAGCGCCACACCCTGCCGACCGATACCGTTCCTCTCGCAAATGCCCTGGACGACATTCAGAAGATTGTTCTCGGCCCGGAGAGCACGAAGGCCAAGCTGCTCGCGATCATCACTGTTCTATCGGAGCCGAATCTCAATTCGATGCTGGACAGGATCGTTCCGGAGCGCCGCGAGCGATGACCCCGAAGACCGTTGCCGACTTCATCGAGCATCACATGGGCGTGTCGCTGTGGTGCCAGGACTGCCAGAGAGGCGCCATCGTGGATCTGACGACACTCCCGCCCGATCTCGATCTCTACAAGCGCCCGCATTCCTTCGTCTGCTCGAAATGCAAGAGCCGGAACGTGGCCGTCTCGATTCATGGATCGAGAGCCATGAACGCGCAGGGCCGCGGCTGAAACGACAAAAGCCCCCGCCGACCGAAGTCGACGGGGGCGATGTAACCGCGCCTAAGGCTTTTGTGTGCGGCGGTTATGGATCATCGGGCCATTCGCTCACCCATCCGGGCGGCAATGGCTTCAGGTGGCGTTCCTCGCGGACGTAGAAGATCGGCTCTCCATGATGCAGGCGATAGACGACGGCGTGCCGCTCGCCCCGCGCCTTGAACCAGTGATCGACCTCGACCTCGTCTTCGCCGCCGGGCATCGGCGTGAGGTAGCGCTCGGGTATCACTGCAGATAACCGCGCACCATGATGGCCTCGAACAGTCGGCGCAACGCATAGCTTCTCGCGATCGAGACGACCGTGAACGCCATCCCGATTCCGATATGGGCACCGACGCCTATATGAATTCCGAACACCGGGAAGATGACGACCTGAGCCGCCATGCTCACCGCGAAACCTAGCGCCATATTCAGGCACGCCTCGACAAGGCTGGCCTTGCGGGACTGCTTCACAACGTGACCGTGTTCCGGGCGTGCTCGCCGCGGTCCTTGTGATAGGTGATGGATTGCATGGAGCGTCCGGACAGGTAGCCCTTGCCCCAGTGCCAGGAGTCCTGGGCGGCTGGGCTTTGATGCGTTTCGACCATGACGCCGTGCAGCTCGTCCGCCGGCCGGGATTTATGGTGGACGTGGAAGGTGTGGCCGTAGCGGAATTCCGTCTCGCCCCAGTCCTGCGGGCAACGGTTCGCCATTATCATCGCCAGCTGCGCCGGCTTGATGTTGTGGCCGTGCGTTGCGCCGAGAAGCACCTTGCCGAAGCGATGCCACCAGAAGAGATCCGGGGACGTGTCGACCACGACGCGCGGCTCGTTTCGATACCAAGCCGCCAGCGCATGCACGAGCGCGATCACCGCGTATTCGTCGTGGTTTCCCTTGACGTAGCGGACGATCACATTCGGGTGGATGTCGAGTGCGGCGTCGATGTCGAATGCCGCGAGCTCGATGCCCTGATGGATCACCTTGTCGGTGCGTCCGTCGCCGTCGAGCACATTGCCCGATTGCGTTCGGTACTCGTTAGTATTGGCGTGGAAGAAGTCGCCCCCGCCAAGGATGATGGCGGTTTCCGTAGGTGGAGAGCGGGCATAAACTTCGCCCATCGCCTCCCTGTAGACGCGCACAGCGGTCTCAAGATCCCAGTTCTGGCCAGCCTCTCGGCCCCACGCGTACAGGCCGAGGTGAAGGTCGGCGCGCGGATAGAGCGTTCGGCGATCGGCTTCGGCCGCGACAAGCGGCGCCGGCCGTGGCGTTGCCGCCGACGTCATGGTCGAGAACTTCTCGATCACCTTCTCGGCCACATAGAGCGGATCGAGATCGGTTGGCTTGTAGCGGCTCCACCTCTGGATCAGGCGCCCTTCGGCGTCGGTCTGGACGGTGTCCTTGGCAAGGAGATGCCCGACGTGCGGGACATACTCGTCGCCTGGCTCTTTACCGAAACGGACATAGGAGCCGTCTGGGGCCTTCTGGGCGATGGTCTTGATGACCATGCCCGGAGGGGCTTCCATCGGGCCTAGAAAGCCTTTCTCTGCCGCCTGCCTGAGGCTGTGCTGCAATGTGGAGCGGCCGATGCCGAGGGCATGGGACGCCTGGACCTGATTTCTTCCGGCGGCGAGATACGCGGCCACCCGCTCCTTCAGGACTTCGTCAGCAATCGGAGGGGTTGCCATTCAGGCATCGCGGGTGTTGGCCTTGCCGAGGATGGCGGCCTTCAAATCACGCGCGAACAATTTGGTTACGAGGATGCGCCCGCAAACGACGCCGGCGAATGAGACGGAGACTTGCGGCTCAGGCGTTGTCTTGACGATCAGGATCGCGTCGGCGTCCTTCTCGATCGGGAAGCTGGCCGCTTCCGAGATCTTGGCGATTCCGCGCTCGACCTCTCCCGCATCCTGGTAAACATCGAACGGTATGGAGTCTCGGGTCAGCATGGCCATGACGTCAACGGTCTTGAAACATCCGCCTTCCTGCGCATAGGCCCGTGGCGTTGCCATGAGCGAGAGCAGAAGAACAATGCCGGCCAATAACCCGAGTCCGGAACACAACGCATAGAAGAACCAGTCGTGCGGCTTGGAGCGCATCGGCTTTGCCTTTCGCGATGTCAGGAAAATCATGGTTTGCGCAGAAGCGCCTTCAGGTCCGTCTTGATCTCGCCGAGGTCTTCCCTCAGGCGAAGAACCTGCTCCTCGATCCGCGCGGCACGCTCCATCGAGACCTGTGTTTTTTCCAGCTGCCCGACACGGGTGTTCAGATCGGAGGCAAACCAGACGAAGCCGATGAACTGCATTCCCATGCCGATAATCATGGCTAGCGGGACAGTGCGATCGAGCTTCCACTTCGAATGAACGGGAGGCGTGTCTGTCATTTTTTCTGGACCTTCGCAGGATCAATGCAAAGGGCGTCCCATGCAGCGTTGTGCTGACGTACTTGTGACTGGGTGTCGCCCGTGTCGTGACGCGAATACTTGATCGGTTCGAACAGTACGCACGTCACTCCGGCACTAATCCCGGAGGTACTTGTCGTCCTCGCGCACCCCGCCATCGCTATCGCGAGCAGCACGGCGAGCGTCAGTGACTTTCTTGACGGCATTTAGATCAGCCCTGTCTTGTTCTGCCTGGGCTTCGGCCCGCCCCTCGGCCTTCAGCTTCCGTCCCTGAAGGATGGTCACAAGGCGATCGAGGAGCGGGATGAGTTTGGCGAGGCCCGTGAGCCAGGCCACGAGGGTCGCCATCAGCCGGCAGTCTTTTCCGCGGCATCCGCGAGCACGGACGGGCGATTGACGTACCAGCCCCAAACGAGCGAGGCGCCAAGCAAACCGAACGTCACCAGTTCAGCGGAGATGGAAGCCGGAACGAAGCCCTTCGCGACCAGCCAGGTCACGCCGACGGTCAGGGCGCGTTCAAGAATGCCCTTCACCTGTTCGAAGTTCATGTCATTCTCCAGATTGTCGTGATTACGCGGCAAGCCCGGCCGCGCGGCGGGTTTCAGTGAATGATGTCGAAGATCGCGAGCGCGAAGCACAGGGCGGAAAGCCCGATCAGCATGCGGCTGACGATGTATTGCCAGGTCATTTTCCTGCCATCTCGAGCGCGAGCGCTTCCGTTTCGCGCACGCGCCGGCGCCAGCCTCGCCCGAACACGGCGAAGGTGCGAAGCCCTTCCAGGAAGCGCATGCGGCGTTTGCAATAGGCGCGGATGACGTCGGGCGCCGGATGCGCGTGCGTTGCCGCCATCGTGGTCGGGCCGATCACGCCGTCCGCACGACAGCCGACGGCCGCCTGCAGCGTCTTCTTCGCCCTGCCCGGTCCAGAGTTCACGCAATAATCGAACACGGCGAAATCGACGCCGGCGGGAAGATCGTCACCCCGGATCACATCCCAGTAGAGCGCGCGGTAAATCCTTGCGGCTTCTGCTTTCGTCAGGGCTTTCACCTCGGCCTTGGATACCGCACGACCGCGATAGCGGGCCAGCGTGGCGCGCGTGACGCCGAGGTTCGTGGCGCCGCCGGGGTCCTTGGGATGGTCGACATAGCCGCCTTCGTGGCGAAGCACGGCCGCCAGCGAGCGGTCGAAGTTGGAAGCGGCCATTACGCCGGCCTCCGCCATGCGATGACGCGGCCGACGGGATAGGCGCGCTCGGTCACGACCCGGCGGCCTGGCCCTGCCCCTCCCGAGTTTCCAGACACCAGAACGACCTTGCCGCCCTTCGGGGGCTGTGCGACGATTCCAACATGGCCGCCGCCCTTGCGGGTCAGGACCGCGATGTCGCCGGGTTTGACTGCGCCTTTCGAGACCGCCTTCCCGTAGCGAGCGTAGGACTTGGCGAGGTTTGATCCCGTACCGCGGCGGCCAGCCCGTTCCAGCACATAGCCGATGAACCGGGCGCACCAGAGGCGCTTCCATCCAGTAGGGTTCTTGCCGACGTACTTCCGGGCGATGGCGAGGTGATTTCCTCCGCCACGGCTTTTCGCCATTACATCCTTGCGTTCAATGCCTTGGGTTGATTTCCCCGAATGGACTTGTGAAAGCCCCGGCACCAGCGGATGAGCATGCGAAGGCACAGCGACAGCGCAAAAGACAAGCGCCGTCGCCGCTATAAGCGGTCGAAGCATCAGTGATCCTCTTGTGATTGCGGAAATGAAAAGGCCCGCCGAAGCGGGCCTTGTTTCACTCGTGTCGGTACGTTCAGGCCGCTGCGGCCCGGATCTCCGGAGGAATGCGCGTCGAGAAATACTCGATGCCCTTCGGAGTGATGAAGGTCTGGTAGTAGGCCGTCCCCTCGATGATCTCCGACTTCACTTCGAAGATTCCCATCTGGATGAAGTTGATGCGCGGCACCAGCGCCTTGCCCTGATAGAACAGGTGCTTGGTCTTCAGCCAGCGGATGAACAGGTTCGGGCGAGCGCCGAGGGCGCGTGCTCCGTTCTGCAGATTGTACAGCCCGTCGGCGTTGATGAACTTGTCGAAGAACTCGGTCTTGGGCTTTGCCTCTGTCACTTGGGCCTGAAGGGCGAGCACCTTCTCGGTGTAGCCGAGCAGCAGCCCACGCATCGATGCGGGGTCGTTGAGAACCTGCATCGGGTCAGCAGCGCCGAACTCCAGTTGAATCCAACGGTCGACCACCTTGGCGCGCAGGACAGCCGAATAGCCCGACACGAGGATCAACGCTTCCCGTTTTGGCAACCGATACTCGCGCTGATCGCGGCCGTACGCGTCCTGATAGATCCCCCCAAAATTGGGGGCATCTTCTCCGAGGTCCTCCATCATCTTTTCGAAGTCGCGCAACACGTGGTCGTGACGCTTTTCGCAGAGTTCCGCAATCTCACGGCTGGACATGGTGATCGGGCCAGAGCCCGGCTGTGCCATCAGTTCTTTCATCGGTCAGTCTCCATGCGTCCGGCCTGCCAAGCCCGGAACGCGTCGGGGGTTCGCATGAGCGAACGCCGGACGCATGAAGCTCCGTGTTCGCGCTCTCCCCGTGGCAGCGGGGAATGTCTGGATTTCAGTTTTCGAGAATGGCCCGATGCATTTTCTCGGCGGCGGCGCTCACTCGATCGAGCGAGGCACGCCACGCCAGAAAAGGCTCGCTGGTCTCAATCTCTTTGCTTGAGGCCATGAGGCCGGTTGCGCGAATATTCGCGATGTGGCGGTCCCATGCAGCTGCGACGGCAAACGTCGCGGCTTTCCATTCTGCGATCTCAGCAGCGGGCGAAGTCGGCTCGGCAACAGCCGGAAGCCCCACAAGCGGCAGAGCCGCCATAGTCGCAAAAGAACGTCGTGTGATATGATGCTTGGCAGCCATTCCTCGATCCTCCAGATCGCGGTTTCGGTTAGAGCCGGGGCGGAAGTTCCCGCTTCCCCTCGGCTCGTTATTTCAGTATGACGGTAATTATGAAGAAGTCAATTCCCGTCATACGAAAACCCGGCAGGCCCGCAACTGGCGTGGACCCTATGGTCTCGGTTCGGCTACCCGCCGAACACATCAACCTCCTCGATCAGGTGGCAAAGAAAGAAGGCCGCTCTCGTTCCGAGACTATCCGCGAAGCGGTCTCCGATTGGCTGGCCGGCCTCGGCCTCTTGAAGCCTTGACGGGGGATTCAAGTGGCGGATAGCGTGAAGGAATGCCCCAGCGACCTACTCTGCCCGCCGCATTGGAAACTGCACTAGAAACTCTATTTGGCGCCGACGCCGGGCTGATGAGGACCGATTTTGTCACCCTAGGAGACAATGTCTCTCAGCCGACTCGGGAGGCCCTTGGGCAGGCTATGGCAATCGCCTTTCTCTCCGCGAGAGGCTACGAGCCAGACGGTGAGTCTGAAGACTGGTCCGCCGCGTGGCGGGAGATAGATGCCGCTTGGGGCATCACCGCCACGCCGCCGCCAGGATAGATGTCTGCTGGTTTGCGCCGCCGGTGAATGTCGCCGTTTCCGTATGGCTTGCTATCCCGGCCAGTGATGTCAGGTCAGCGCCCGTAAACACGATTTCGGCCGACCTGTCGCTGCGCTCCGTTGCCGAACTCCACGACGCCGATGTAGAGCCAGTCGAGCCCTGCCATGCCTGAAATATAGCGACACCACGAGCGGGAATGTTGAACGCCGTCGTCGATACAGCAGTCGCGGACGCCGTGTCGTTCGAGCCATGACTGAACGGGGTGTCGGACTCGTTGTTCTCGATCAGCCACACATCCACGGCGGCGCGCAGCATTCCCTCGCTGAAGGTTACGGTCACATTGTGCGTTCCGGCCGCAACGCGACGTCGGGCGATAGCGCCTGCGTGATTGGTAGCCCCCGACACTGCGCCAGAAAGCGTGCCGTTCGTCCCCCCGATGCTGACGCTCGAAACGCTCTTGCTGTTGGTCGTGCCGTTTCGAGCTGAAGCGGTAACAATTACCAGCCCACTACGCGGTATAGAAAAGCTCCCGAAATCATAGGTCGTTAGATCGTCGGTCAATTCCCCATGATTGATGTACGTCAACCGGATTGGCTGAGAAGATGCCATCCCGGCGATGCCTGACATTCCCGGAAGGAAGCTCATCAGAAGTTCGTCGCTTTAGTTGCCGTGACGATGAAGTGCGTCGTCGTCAGGCAGAAGATAGTCAGGAGATATTCCTGCGCGCTGTCGATGTCGGTCAGGGTCGGTACGACATTGAGGTACTGGTTCCCAAACGTCAGCGTCCTATCGGTCGTGCTGCTGCCCTGAACGTGGATAGTACGATAGGTGCCGGGCTGGCCGTTGGTTGGGTTTCCGAGAACGCGGTTCGCCGTGATCGTCAGCGTGAAGAAGATCCCGGCATCCCAGTCGACGGCGACGGTTGCGGCATCAGTCAGAGCAACGCCAGCTGACGCGCTCTCGATCAGGTCGGCCGTCAATATCTTATCGGCCGCGGCTGACCTGACATTTGCGTCCGACGCCTTGTCCGAGAGGAGGTTGGCCGCGCTGTCGGCGAGGTCCTTCGCCATGCCGCGCACATCGGCCGGAGATATTTCTCCGGCGGTATTGTTCGCAAGCGTTGTGTCGGCCTGCGTATTAAGATCGGTGCGGGTCTTGGCGGTCATGCGTCACCTATCAATCGAGCGAGACGTCGATGTCGCCGATGGGGAATGTCAGCGTGTCGCCGTCGTTGATGACGACGGAGGTGATCGCCTTCCAGGTCAGCAGGTTGCCGGATGTGTCGGCGTCGAAAATGCCGACATGCGTGACGGTGCCGAAGTTGCCGCCGGAGGCCGTGAACTCAACGGCCGTGTCGTTCGAGATCGTGCCGGACGACGCTGTGCCGAAGCTGATTTCCTCGCGAGCGTAGCCGCCCGTCGAAACCTCCGTGCCCCCGCCGGCGTCAGAAGGCGCCGCCGTAAATAGTGCGAGGTACACAGCCGCAGGCGCGCTGAAGGACGCGCCCGCAAACACATGATCGAGAAGTTCGTTCTCGAGATAGTCCGAGAAGTCGGCCATAGTGGTTTTCCTTTCAGTGAAATCAGCGGAAGCCGGCGTCGAAGCCGCTGTCGAAGCCGCGGGCGAAGGTCGCGGAAAGCGTTCCCGTTCCGGACATTGAGATCGAGCGGTTGATCGACTTCTGAGGCGCGACTGCCAACGAGCCGTCTGCGGAGAAAGCCGCGGCGCGCTGGTAGGCAACATTGAACGCGGCCAGGAGTTCGCCCTCGGCCGAGAACGAGACGGTGCGATATTTGACGCGGATCGGCGCAACGCTGAGCGCGCCCGTCGCTGCAAACGAAACCGAGCGATCCGTTCCGAGATCGGAGTTGATTGTCAGGCTTCCGAGCCCATCCATCGACACAGCGCGGACGAAATTGGCGATTGGCGCAATCGAGAGCGTGCCTTCGGCGGAGAACGACACGTCGCGCGGTGTGGCGCCGGTCGACATCACATCCAGCGAACCTTCGCCGGCGAACGCGACCGAACGGTATTTGACGATGATCGGGCTGACCGAGAGCGTGCCGACAGCAGAGAACTCCGCGAAGGCCAGCGTGGCCCACAGCGACGGAGCCTCATCCACTCCCACCATGTCGAAGACCAGATCGTCCTTCGCCTGCATTTCGGTCACGATGACGCGCGTATGCACGGAACGATGGGGACCGACATAGACGAGGCACCCCGGCGCGATTTCCGGGATGGTCGGGTTGCCCTGCGCGATGTCGTAGAAAGAGCCGGATGTGTAATGATTTGCCAGCGGCACGACGGGCGTGATGGTCTTCGTTTCGCCGTCCGATGCCGCGGATGTCAGGTGCGTCGTGATAGTGCCGTCGGTCCGGCGGATGGCGAACGCCGTTCTGGCCCCCACCTCCAGCATGTCCTCGACTTCCAGCATGTCCGCGATGTCGTGCATCGCCGGCGTGTTGCGGATGTCGAGTTTGCTGTCGACCGTGAACGAGGTGACGAAGTCTTCCGTGTCGTCGAGCGTGACGGATTTGACCAATGCACGACCTGTATGGCGGTCGAGAGTGTCGTGTTCCAGCGCCACAAGGGAGCCACGCCGGCAGACGATGGCGTTCGCCGGTGCTTCCCAGCGATAGAATGTCGAGCGGAGTTCAGCCTGCAGCAGATCGAACGACGCCCGCGCCCTCACCTTCGCTTCGGTGACGAGACCGCCATAGGAGACGCTTTCCAGCATTCCGTCTTCACCGCCGTCGTAGTCGGGGCGGTAGACGATGATCTCGTTGTTCTCGTAATCGAGATCGCTGTCGCGGAACTGGACGCGGAAACCGTCGGGAAGACGGGCGAACGCCTTCTCGAAACTGAATCCCCTCGCCGTGCGCGGCGTGAATGTCTGGACGATGGCATCGGAGGAACGATCCCGGTCCCGGATCACGCCCCAGAGTTCGGACTGATAGGGCCTGGCATAGCCGCAGGAGGCGATGAGAGCGCGCACCTCGTCGATGGTCTGGCCGTCGATCACCGCGTCGCAGGTGTATCCCTTGGCCGCGCAATCAGTGCGCCAGTCGAGGATTTCATCGTTGTCCAGCAGGCCCTCTGGGAGAGGGTCGACATTCTGCCGGCCGATATGGACATCGCGGTAATGCGGCGCCGGGTTGCTCGTCGTCGTCCAGTTGTCCCAGGCCGAGCCGGACCAGTCCTTCACATACCCGGAGGCGACACACGAAACGCTGTCGATCTGCTTGTTTCGGGCCCGGATGGCGATGGTCGCAAAACCGGGTTTCGGCAGGATCGGCGCGTTCCAGATGTTCGTCGTGCGGGCGAGCGAGACCTTGTCGAGAATGCCGGATTGCGTCTGCCCGATGATCGCGGTCGAGCCAGAGAGATAATAGCCGAACGGGTCGCGGACGGTGCCGCCGAGCGTGTAGGCCGATGGCGAGAACGACGACCATGCGAAGGCGTAGCCGCGCATAACCTGGATGTCGTACATCCCCTTCGGGAACGTCGCGCTGTCGAGATAAATCTCGATGCGGTTCGAATACAGAAAGACATGCCGGACGCCCGACGAGCTTTCGTTGCCCCGGTAGAGATAATCGTCGCCCGATCCGGCATCGAAATAGGAGTGCGCCGTCCATGCATCGCGCGGCGGACTGGCCTGTGCGAAGGTCGTGTGGAACGCCGCCACGACACCGTCGGCCGAGGGAACCGGATTAGCCGCGACGAGACCCGGCTCATCCGCGTCCCATTTGATCTGGATTTCGGTCTTGAACAGCGCGGTCTGGTAGCCGGCGACATGGAACTCCGGGAGATGCACCCAGCTCGACTCGCCGCGTTTCCTGATGCGGACCCTGAACGGAACCGCGAGTTGGTTCGCATTGTCCTGGAACAGAAGCCCCTGAAAATGCAAGCGCAGCCATACCTCGTCGGGGCTTTCGCGGGTCGGGACGCCCTGCCACACAGGCAGGCTTTTCAGCGGGTCCGCCTGATCCGCCAGCCTGTCGGCGTTCTCAGGCTGGACCTGGTGCCGGGAGAGTTCGGTTGAGCTTCCCGATGTCCGTCCATACCTGTTGAACAGATCGATCTGCGGGTCGTCTTCCCAGCCCTCGCGGGTCTGGACCTCGATATCGTCCTCGTCCTCGATCGGCGAGCCGCCGGCGCGGATGTCATCGAGATCGTGTGGGCCGTTGAGACAGAATGCCGCCTCTAGAATGTCGTCCTGCCCCTCGATCGCTATTACGGGTTCGCCGGCAACCGGCGGGAACGCCTTGTGCGTTCCGATGACGCGCGGCACCGTACCGCCCGGTTCAATGACGGCGTTGCCAGAGAGCGAAGCAACACGGTCGTCGTCCTGGCGATTGGATTCCGACGATGCTCCGCTCTTGACCGCGGGCGGCGCCGTGAGGGCCGAAATCGCGAGCGCGCCGGCCAGGCCAACAGCACCCGCGAGAACCTTGGCGGAAAACGAGCCAGCCGCGAACAAGCCGCCAGACGTGGCGAGCGCGCCGCCCGCGATGCCGCCCGTGGCAACCGTCAACGCCAGCGCCGCGACGACGCCGATAATCTGCTTGCCCGCCCCACCCCCGTCTCCGCCTCCCTGGAGGGCATAGTGAAACGTGACGGTGATCGGCCGGTCGTTCGATTCCGGCTTCGGTTTGACCTTGTGCCAGTACGCACGATCGATCTCGTGATCGTTGACGCGAATCATGCCGCGTTCGGCGAAGTCCGAGGGGAGAACGTCGCCGAAGGTGGCGATCATTTCCCCGAGCGTCGTGCCCGGCGGGAACATGACCTGACGCACCTTCCCCGTTCCGAACGGAGGCGCATAGGCCGCGCTGATCTTCTCGTGCATCATGCGAGAGACCGATGCCTTCTCACCGCGACGATGCGCGGCTGAATGGTGAAATGGCTGACGGGAACGACGACGGCGTCGATACCCTTTTCGATATGCAGGACGTGTTTCGGCCCCGTCATCACGCCCATGTGCCCGGTGACGCGGGAGCCGTGGCGCCTCATGATGAGCGCGTCGAATTCGCGAGCCTTGGGTAAAGGCACTTCGATCCACGGCATGTCCGCTTGCGCGTCTCCGCCCATCAGGGCCGCGATGCGCGCTACGTCATAGGCGGAGAGGTCGCCGTATTCGGGCAGATCGAGTCCGCAGAGCTTGTTCCAGACGTCCCGCGCTAGACCGTAACAGTCGAAGTCCGGACCCCTGCCGACATCCTTGAACCGCGCGCCCTGATAGGCGTTCGCCCAGTGCGGCATCAGGAGATCGTCCAGATATGGGCCTCGCCCCTGGCTCCGGCCGCAGAACGACCGCCGCCGCCCGCAGGTGCCGATCCTGCGACACCGGGCGCCCCGCCATTGCCTGCGTGAAGGCTGGTTCCCGCCGCGCCTGCGGATGACGTTCCGTCGCCGCCGCCGCCGCCGCCACCGAAGAGCGATGAACCGCCATCGCCACCACCGCCGCCGGCGCGGCCGCTACCCCCGCCACCACCGCCGCCACCAAACCGTCCGTTACCGCCATCCACTCCCGGCGCACCGTCGGCGCTGCCCGGCCCGCCTCCACCGCCATCGGAAGCGCTGAAACCAGCGGCTGCCCCGTCTGGTCCTCCGCCAGATCCGCCGCTGCCACCTGAGCTGTTGCTGCCGCCAGCCGAACCGGCGGAGAGCGAACCGCCGCCGCCGCCGCCGCCACCGCCACCGAAACCGTTACCGGCACCGCCGGCACCGCCGCCATAAGCGGAGAGATGCGCTCCGAAGGAGGTGTTGCCGCCCGCGTTACCGGCAGCGCCGCCGCTTCCGACGGTTACGGTTTCGCTCGATGCCAGATCGCCAGCGCGGAAGACGTATTCGTTGTATCCGCCACCACCACCGCCGCCGCCCTGGCCGTTCGATCCGTTGTCAGCGCCGCCTCCGCCGCCGCCGGCCCAAAGTCGGACATGGACGCGTGCGTCATCGGGGGTTCCTGCGGGCTTGGTCCACGTTCCCGAGGCTGTGAAGGTCTGAAAGTCGAGAACGCGGTTCGTCGAACGCGTATCGGTCAGGAGGATGAATTTTGCTTCTTCCGCGCTGTAGAGCGCCACCTGGCGCGTGCTGGCGCCAACTCGTCCCGACACCAGCGCCGCGCCGGACAGATCGACGATGTCGATTGCCGCCGTCTCGACCGCCGGGCTTCCGCCGTCGGACAGCACCAGCGTCATCGCGCCGGAGTTTTGCGTCGCGCCCTGCTTCCAGCCGAACAGCATGCCGGCCTTGACGCCATCGGTCAGATACGGCGTGCAGACGCCGACGACATCGTTCTCGTCGCCGGAAATATCCGTGAGTTCGATGCAGATGCCTTCGTAAAGACGCGCGATCTCTTCCGAGACCGCGTCCATATAGTCTTCACCCGTTATGGGCGGCGTCGAGGCAGACGTCGGCACTCGGCGGTCAACGGCCATGCTTCACCATCATGCGAAAAGGGCGGGACAACGGGGCTTGCCTGCCAGACGGCCGGGCCATGCGCGCTGCGAGTAATTCCATGACCGGATCGAGGCCGTGACATCCATCACGTTGACCGAGACATCGGTCAGGTAAAGATGATCGGCGCTATAGGCTGGCACCGCATTCGAAGCCGGGCTGTCGGCCTGGTTCCGGTCGGTACGCGGCGAGACGGATGTGTCGAATTCCGAGACCGGTAGAACATCGAGACGCATGCGCGGCGGGCGCGTCAGCTTGCGCATCGCCTCGCCGATCTTCTGGTCGACGTTCTGGACCGTCAGCCGCGCCTCTGGCGGGCCTTCGGTATCGGTCAGAAGCGTGATGTCGAACCAGAACCCGGTGAAGGTGTTGCCTTTCCAGACATAGTCCTTGCCGTCCGACACGACCCGGATCACGTCAGGCACTTCCGGAGACGTGATCGTCATAAAGACGAGCAGCGCCTCTCCGCTCTCCTGCCGGTCGAGTTCCCGGCGGAGTGAGGCTGCGACGGAGCGTTGCATCTGTCGTTACGGAAGCCGCATCAACTGGCAGGAAAGACGCGCAAGACGGCCGGGCCGATCCCAGGAATACGCGCCGACGAACTTCCACGAATATTCGGTGCAGGTCGTCGGATCATCCCAGACGAAGGACTGCGTGCCGTCGATCAGCGTGTCGTGATAAAACGTCTCGAATGTCGCCCGCTGCGTCACCGTCATCGGTGGAAAGGTGACGTCGAACACATGGCCGGCGGCAGTCCCGCGCCGACGGTCGATCGACGGGCCGACCTCCGGCTGGAAGCTGATCTTGTTCGGTTGAGGGCCGCCGCGGAATCCGTCAACGGTCGGCTTCTGAGGAAGGGTTGCGGGCCATGTCGCCATCAGACAGTCCTCGGCCGCTGGCCATAGCGAAAACGCATGGAAGAGTCGGTGCGGCCGCCGGCTATTGCCTCGTTGACCTTCTTCTCGATGTAGACATCGATCTCGGGACCGCGCTGCGTCTGGCGCTGCTCCGTTCGGACTTGGCCACCGACGTTGTTGTAGACATTCACGACAGCACCGCCACCATTCGCGGCGCCGCGCGGCAGGATGCGCTCGCCGCCGAGCGCCATGATCGGGACCTCCTTGCCGGAAGGCCCCGGCACGACGCCGCCGGTGTGAAACTTCGGTAGACCGCCGCCACCACCGCCAGCGAACCCGCCGAAAAGACTGGAAAGGCCCTGCTTCAGCGGATTGACCACCGCCATCTGCACGACGAGGTCGATCAACTGGTTCTTCAGGTTCTCAAGGGCTGAGCCGATATTGTCGAAATCGGTGATGGCGGAGCCGGCGAAATCCGCAATCGCTCCCGCCGCGTCGTTCCAGAACTGGTCGATCTCCTGCCCGCGGCGCGCGGCCTCCGCCGCTTCCGCATAGGCAGACGCCAGCTTGTCGATCTCGCCCCGATGCGCTTCGATGTTCGTGATGCCGTCGCGGCGTGCGGCGTTTTCAAGCTCAAGCGCGGCCCTTGCCTTGTCTCGCGCCATCTCTGTCTGGCCGATCAGCGACAGTTCAAGCCGCAGGGCTTCGGTCGCTTCCTGTATCTGGCGGGTTTCGCGCTGATAAGCCGTTTCACGGCCCTTCTTCCCGGTGCCGACGGGAGCCGCGAAATCGCCGAGCGAAACGGTGTCGATTGCGGCAGATGATGACGAGCCTCGCGGGCCGCCGCGCGAGGATGGTCCGCCTCGAGACGGCGTGAATGCCTCGACCCTTTCGACAAGCCCGCCGCCAACGCGACCGATACTGCCGAGGGCGCTGCCCCAGGATTGAACGGTCGCATTGATGGAATCGAGCCAGCCCCCGAGTTCCTTTGCGAACTGGATGGTCTCGACGAGACCCGTGATGAATGGGCCGAAGTCTGCGGTCGCAATGGCCTCGGCGAGGCTGTTGAGCGAAGCGGCCAACTTGTCGCCAGCCTGCGCGCCTTCGTTGATCTTCCCGGCCGCATCGATTGCCGCGTTGTAGATACGAGTGAAGCCCTGCGCGACGGTGATCTGGGAGTTCGCAACCTTGTCCTGAAGAACAACTGCGCCGGCTTCGAAGGCACGGAAGAACGCTTCCGACGAGACCTTGCCTTCAATAACGAGCCCGCGCAGTTTTGCGACTGACCCGCCCGCTTCTTCCAGACCAGCAGCCGCGGCCTGCGCGACCGGAAGCGCGCCTTCAAGGATGGAGTTGAATTCTTCGGCGCGAACCGTTCCCGATCCGAGCGCCTGGCTCAACTGCAGCAATGCGCCGGATGCCGACTGCGCGTCCGTACCCGCCACACGAAGCGCAACAGCCACGTTGTTCGTGAAGTTCAGAAGCTCTTCGGACGAAACGCCGAGTTCCTTCTGCACGATCGCCGCGCGGCCGTAGAGCGTGACCAGCGATTCCAGCGGCGCGGCATTGTTCTGCGCGGACTGGAACAGCCGGTCATAGACCCGCGTCAGCGCCTCGCCCTCAAGACCCGCAACCCTCAGCGCGTTCGTGATCCGGGTCGAGGCGTCGATAAGCTGCTGCGCGCCGCGTAAAGAAACCGCGCCGCCCGTTACCGCCCCAAGCCGCGCCCCGACGCGCGAAATCGTGGATTCCATTCGCTTGAAGCGGTTTTCGATGGACTTCGTCCGGGCGTTCGTGATGCCGAGCGCTTTGTTCAAAGACCTCTCGTAAGCCTTTAGATTCGCTTCCATCGAAACGATGAGGCGCTGCAGGTCTGTGGTTTCAGCCATAAATCAGGCGTCTCCGTGCGCGCGCTTCATCGCTTCGAATTCTTCGTCGGTCGGCGGCTGTAGTGACGACCCGCCGCCATTTGCCCTGGAATAGCCGTCGACACAGGCGGCAAATTCCCAGAGCGACATCCTGCCGGTCTGTTCAGGCGTGAAGCCTAGGACGGCTCCGGTTCCGTAGAGGCCGGCCGCGGAGAGTCGTCCGTCTCCGCCGCCGGCACCTTTTTTCCCACAGGTTCTGCCGGATCGCCGATAAGCGCAGCCATGAGAACGGCCTGCGCTGTCTGGACATGCTGCAGAATGGATCCGGCCTGAACCGTTTCCCTTACGAGATCGAGGGCTTTCTTGCCCTCCATCCCGCCGCCCATGAGGGCCAGGCGAAGCGTTTCGGTGATGTCCCGGATGAACCATCGCCCGGTCGAAAGCCGGGTCATGGTGTCGTAGGGGCCAGAACCAGTAGCGTCCTGCAGGGCAATGAGGCGGTCGATGTCCAGACGGAAGGCCCGGAGATCGCCGCCCCAGTCGATTTCAATGCGTCCGTCGCGGCTCATCAGGCGCCCGACGTGAAGTCGGAAATCTCGCCATCGCTTTCGAGCGTGATCGAGACCTGCGCCTTGTTGCTGCGCTCGCCGGTGATCTCGAATTCGGTCAGCTTGAACGAGCCTTCCCAGTAACCGACGGTCCCGAGCCAGACCTGAACATTCTTGCCCGTGTCGCCCTTCCACCAGGCCGTGTAGGCCTGGATTGTCAGAAGGACGTTGTCGAGAACGCCGGCACCGGTCAGGCCGACCGACAGCGCATCCTTGACGAGCTGGCGCCATGCCGGATCGTCCGGATTGCTGCAGTCCGGCACCACGACGTCGTTCGTCGACGAGCGGAAGGTGACGCCGCGCTCGGAATTGATGAGACACGGATGGGCGAAGACTTCCGGCGAGGCTCCGTCGCCGATCTTGATGTAGAGCTGAGTGCCCTTGATGGTCGTGGGAAGCGCCATTTCATTCTCCAGCAAAAAGCCGCCCGAAGGCGGCGCGTTTCAGATCAGATCAGGAGCGTTCGTCGCGCGCCCTTTTTCATGTTTTCTTTCGACCACATCGGGCGAAGATTGGTCAGCGACCAGCACGCCCTAAATTCGTCGTCGATTTCGGACGCATACGAAAACGAAGCCTTCGGCACGATGTGATCGATGTGCCAATCGCCCATGTTTTTCCAAGACATCCCTTTTTCGAACTGACGCTCAATGTGCAGCGTAAGTTCGTCGAGATTGAAACCAAGAATGCTTTGCCACGTCCGTCCCGCCTTTCCGCCACGCAACGAAAAAAGCACCATTTGGCTGACGCGGTGATCAAGGCGGAGTTTCGGGTCGGACGACCTCTTAAGGCTTCTTCGGGATGAATAAGTACGCTGCGCCGCTTGTCGCTTAGGACACGCTTTCCGGCGCGCGTCGCCCGCCGCAACGATAGCGCGGCGTTTGTCAGGGTTTTTCTCTCGCCACTTTTTGAACCGCTGATGCTGGCGTTCATCGCCGCATGCAGGACAGAACCTCTGTCGTGGGCGCGCTTTCTCGAATGAGACTCGACAATCGGCGCACTGCATCGCGTCGCCGATTTGCGGAATGCCGGCCGCGCGCCGCTGGGCGCGCTTTCTCATCACCCGCGTCGACGACATGTCAGTTCTTCGGGTGATCGACGAGATATCGAAACTCAACGACCGCATGGCTCGTCAGGCCATCCGGCGAATCCAGAAAACGATCGGTGATGAATTCGGCCTCGACCAGCAGGAACGCCGGGGCGGGCGGCGATCCTTCATCGTTCAGCACAAACTCCTGCTTCATCACCCGCCGCACATGCGCGGCAATTCGCTTGCACTGCGGGAAACCAGGCTCCGTCGAAAACACGTCGACCGAAGCGAAAACCTCGGATGCGTTCCAGCACGAATTATCGTCGCCCGTGGTCTGCCCAGGCCCAACGCGCAGATAGGGATATGTCGGGTTCTCAGGAACGCGGTCGTAAACACGCACCGGATCTGAAACGAGCGCCCTGAGCGAGGCATCGGCTTTCAGCGCAGCGACAAGCGCGCCTTGTATTGCGAGAGAAGGATCGCTCATTTGCCGTTACCTGCGACCTTCTTTGCGGCCTTCGTCGACGCCATGGTGACGCGGCTTTTGATGCGCTTGCGGAGCGCTCTGTATGCAACAAAGAAAAACGGGCTCGCCGGGGCGTTCGGAGTACCAAACTCGCGCCAGCGCCCATAAAAGGCCTTCGGACCACCCGCCTGAACTTTAAGCGCGAGTTCGTGGCGGCCGGGCACCTTTTCGATGCTGTCCTGCAGATCGCCGGAGTCGACCTCGACTAGCCGCTTCTGCATCGCGACAAGTTCGTCGGCGCCCTTGTGCAGAGCCGCCATCAGTTCCTTTTTCGTCTCGGGCG
The DNA here is from genome assembly GCA_022844485.1 of Xanthobacteraceae bacterium. Lineage (GTDB taxonomy): Bacteria > Pseudomonadota > Alphaproteobacteria > Rhizobiales > Xanthobacteraceae > JALHLQ01. The sequence goes on along the minus strand of JALHLQ010000026.1, from coordinate 27,293 downwards.
TGAGCCGCTTGATCTTCGCGTTCAGCCTGTCGAGGCCCGTCACCTTCGCCATTACGTCGCGGGGCCGTCGTCTGCCAGGATTTCGATAAAGCGGTTTTTCTCGTCGGCAACTGCTGTCCGAAGGTTGTAAATCTTCGTCGCGTCCCGGCTGTCTACTGCCCTCCACGCCGGCGTGATCTGCCGCGTCTCAGTCGAGGACCGCACCGTAATGGAAACAGGCTGCACGCCTTGGAGCCTTTGATTGATGATCGGCTCCGATCCCTTGCGCGGCATGACGCGCGCATCGACCGTGAACTGCGTGGCGAAATCACCGGAGACCGGATTGCCGTAGCCGTCGTCAGTCGCCTGTCGAACTTGGAAGTTCAGCCGCCGGCGCATCTGTCCTGATGCCATCGTCTTCTGCCTTCTTCACGGTACGGCGCACGATGCGCCCCTTGCCGGCCTTGACCGCCTTCTCGGCGCAGTCCTGCGTCACAAGCCGAGACGTTCCGGCCTTGTAGGAGATCGCCGTCTGCGGAAATTTCGGCGGGACGTAGACGAACTTCTCGGAGAACTTCACCCAGGGCATCCGACAGCCTCCCAGCAAGCTCCGGACGCCATCTCGTCGGCTGTCCACTGTTTGTAGGCGAGAGCCACAGCCCACCAGTACCGCGGCACCTCCGGCGGCATCTCGACAGCGTGCCCTGTCACCGGCCAGGCCATTGAACCCCGGTCCATCGACACTGTCGGGACGCCCGCGAGAACCGCATCAACCAGACTGTTGCTGTTCCACCCCACGGCCATCGAGACCGATTTCAGCAGATCCTCGATCGGCTGCTCGGGGTTCAGCGTGTCGACGCCGTCGATCCGTTCGCCCGCAGCCTTCGGATGAGGCCGGAACTTGACCTCGAATCCCTTCGCCTTCAGCGTCCGCGCCCAGTCGGCGTAATGCGCCTTCAGGTCCACTCCCTTAACCGACATATCCGTCGGCACCTGGCCGAGTATGACTGCCGCCCCACCCCGAATGCCGCGCCACGGCTTCATCAGGGGCGCGAAGTGCTTCTCCCATCGGCTCGGATCATCGAGCGGGCCTCGGAATTCTCCTCGGCCGTTGAGGCCACCGCCGAACGACACCGACGTCCATGCAAACCGATCGCCGACATATCCGCGCTCGAGAATGCAGACGCGGCCGCCACGGGCTTTCTGCGCCTTGATTTCGTCCTGGCGCCGAACGCCCCAAAAGACCACGAGATCAGCCGCCGCCGAGATCTCGCGGATGTCGACTTCCCATCCATGCTTTCGCAGTCCGCGGGCAAAGGAGGTGCCCCAGCCGGTCTGATGCTCAGACCGTTGCCGGGCGACGACGATCGCCTTTTTCACAGGTCGACGCGCCAGCCTTCCGACACATAGGCCCGCTGGCCCTTCAGCCACGCGACCTTCGCGCCGTGAAACCATTTGCGGAAGAGCGCGTCCCATTCCTCGTAGGGGCGCTTGTTGATGTGCAGGTCTTCGCCGGTCGCCTTGTTCGTGCTCGGCTTGTTGTTTGCCGTGATGAGAACGTGACGGGATGCGACGCGCGCCATTTCGCGGCACGCGAGTTCGTCGTCGCCAGGGATCAGGTGCTCGATCACATCGAACATCGAAACGACGTCGAAGCTCTTGTCGGAAAACGGAAGCGAATGCACTTCGGCGCGCACAATCCGCTCGCCGTCGATCAGCGCCGGCACTATTTCGGTGCCGCGAACATATTGAAAACCAAGATTTCCTGCGTTTTCCAGCATCTCACCGCGGCCGCATGAGACATCGAGATAGGAACCGCGGCACGGCAGCGCCCCGAGATCGCGCACGGCGTCGGCCATGCGCGTCTGCTTCATGCGATACTTTTCATTCGTTCCGTAGACCCGCTCGTATTTGCGATGTTCGGCGAGGCGCTTGTCGTTGATGTGCAAAACACGTCCTCGAAATTGATCTTGGGATATGCGCGCAGCGCGGAAACGGCGCTCGCGTTCAACACTTCGACGCCGAGGACGCGCAGATAACGCGAGGCGCGGTCGAGAACCTTGGCCCAGCGGGCGATCCCGCCTTTGTTCGGATTGTTCATCCCGTCTGGATGACGGCCGTGCCAGTGAAAGCCGAGGTCGACGCGCATGTCGTAGCCGACGAGGATGATCTTCTTCGCGCCGAACTGAACAGCAAGATTGAGCGCCTGAAATCCGGAGTTAGCGCCCCGACCCTCACGATCGGACCCGGCTGCGAGAATGCCCTTCGGTTCGCGGACGATTTGCCCCGTGCGGACAAGCCCGACCTGTTTGATGCCGCGGTACATCTTCGGAGCAGCGTCGCCCTGCGCCACGCGCAGCCCGCGAAACTCAGGAAAGCCTTTGCCCTTCTGCCACCACTGGTGATCGGCGGCATAGAGAACGTCGGCCCAGGGCGCGAGACGCCATGACTCGTTGATCGCAATGACTCTCGCGCGGCCGCGCGCGAGATCGAGCGGCACGCCCTTGGCGCTCGGTCCGGAGGCGACGACGACAGCCGTGTCGCGGCTCCAGTCCGGAAACCACTCAGGCAACGCGCCCGACAAGGTACTGATTGACGATGTTTTCGAAGCCGAACGGCATCGCCGGCATTTCGCCTGCGAGTACAGCTTCGCGGTTTTCGTAATAGTGGCCGATGAGAAGGAGCATCGCGTGCCGCAGCGTCTCGGGGACATTCGCGAGCGAGACAGGACTGTCGTCGGTGCCTGGGAAGCCGGCCGTAAAGTTCACCTGGACTGCGCTGTAAACGCGCCGCGTGATCGGCCACGTCTCGTCATAGGCCGGCGCGATGTAGGCGCCGAAGCGATCCTTTCTCCACTGGTAAAGCGAAGAATTGAGCGTCTGGGTGTCTCCACCCTCGTCGACATAGGTGATGCTGTCGATCGACAGCACTGGCCCCATTGGAATGCGGATCTGCGCCGGAAAGCAGTCCAGCGTCATGCGCCATCCCTGCGAAACGAAGCACAGGCCGATGCCGTCCGGACCTTCGATCTTTTCGCGAGAGACCTTGATGAGACGATCGATCAGTGTGTCGTCGTCATCGTGGTCGATGCGGCATTGCGCCTTGGCTTCGGCGGTCGTGATGACCTCCGATCCCGGCGCAGATGTCCGCTCAAGGGCGTTCCACATTGCGCTTTCCTTTGCGCTTCTTGCGCGGCGCGCGCTTCACGGCCGTCTCCACCGCCGGCGGGATCGCGGTCTCTTCGACCACATGCCGGCCAGCGGTGTACGGCATTGTATCTACGCCATCTGGATCATTCGCTTCGAAGACAGCCTCGGCGAGACCACGATCGATCAGACGCCGCGCCTTCGCCTCGGGCACATCGCGCACTTCGCCGGCCTGCCAATCGACATTCGAACCGGCAAAGCTGTCTTTGAAACGAATTTTCATGGGGTGGTCGGGGAGGCCGAAGCCTCCCCGCTCCTATCTTAGTTCGTGGCCGGGTGGAGCAGATGCTTGACCGCGGCGGTGTCCATCAGATCGCCGTCGTAACGGGCGAAACCGATGAAGCCGACCTGATCGTAGTCCGCATAGCGCTCGACCAGACGACGCACCGCGAACTCGCGGACACGGCGAACGATGTACTTGTTGAAGTCGCCGAACAGGACCGACTTCTGCGAGTCCGCGACGTTGGCCATCGCCTGGTTCACCGAATAGGGCTTTTCCAGAATGGTGGCCGGCGCGCCGGTCCGCACATCGGCCGGCTGCCAGATGTAGCGGTTCTCGCTGTCCTTGATCTTGCGCAGCAGCTTCAGCGTCGTGTCGTTGAACATCCAGCGAACCGACGGCGCATCACGATAAGCCGGATCGACCGAGTGCTGCAGTTCGATCAGGTCATCGAAGGAGATGCCATCAGCCAAGGTGGCGTCATAGCCCTTCGTCGAAGCCGTTACGATTCCGTTCGGATCGCCCGAGCCATCGCCGATCGTCAGGTCGGAGTTGACCTTGCGGCCGAGGCGGATCGCCATCGCGTCACGGACGAGCGCTTCGATGTCAAAGGCCGAGTCCTGGATGAGTTCCTGCGGAACGAGAATGGCGCCGGTGGCGTACTTATAGGCGTCGAGCTGCTTCTGCCCGAACACCAGATCGCCGTCTGAACCCGTGACCTGGGCGTTTTCGCCGAGGCGATAAGCCTGGTTCGCCGTGTCGTCCATCGTCGGCCACGGAATCGGGTTGCCCGAAGCCGTGGGGATCTCGCGGGTGACGCCCGGATCGAGCATCGGACCCCAAGCCTTCATCGAAACGACGAGTTCGTTCGAGAAGCCTTCCGGGACCGTATAGCCGCCGGCCGTGGTCGTGGTCGACTGCGCACGCTTTTCAGCGTCGGTCATGTACTCGGTCGTGCGCATTTCGCGCAGGATCTTGCGCTCTTCGGGCGAAAGACCCTCGGCGCCGTAGCGCATGAAGGCGCGGAACGCCGCCGCACGCTGTTCCTTCAGGTCTTTCTCGGCGCCGGGCTCAACCGAGCGATCTTCGCCGGTCGGACGACGCGGATCGGGCTCGTCGATCGCGGCTTCGCGGGCTGCGAGAGCCTCCTCACGCTGCGCGCGAGCTTCCAGCCGGTCGTAGTCCGCCATTACGCGGTCGTACTCGGCCTCGATTTCCTTGGCGCGAGCCTCGGGGGTTTCGTCGGTGATTTCGTCCAGCTTGGCGCGGGCAGTGACCACAAGAGCGGCCTGCTTCTCGCGCAGTTCTTTGATAGGCATGGAAAAGGCTCCATCTGAGGGATTGGTACGTCGTCACGACGTTCCGTGCGCCTTGCCGAAGGGCGGTTTAGGCGATGGCTTTCGCGAGAAGCGTCAAGCCCTCCGGGTCTTCAGACCCAGGTCCATTTTCATGCGAACGCGGCGAGCCGCGGCATGAGAATTCTGTTCCTTGCGAACGGATTCGCGATGCTCTTCCAGAGAGCGCACAGCGACTTCCGTCGTCGGATAGGCGCCGCGCGTAACGACGGAAACGTCATAGAGCTCGCCGACTTCCTCGATCGTGCGGACGGGGATGTCGCCGCTCTCATCCCAAGACTGCTTGCCGCCGCGCATGGAGAAGGCGAATGACATCTGGTCAATGTCGCCGCGCTTCATCTTCGTCATCAGGTCGCGGACGTCCTGCGTGTCCGGCGGATCGATCTCGACCCGAAGTCCCTTGTCGTCTTCCGTCAGCCGCAGCGTATTCGCCTTCGCGCGGCCGAGAACGATGTTCTCGTCGTGATTGAACAGCGCATGGACATCGGATTTCGACAGAGCGGGTGTGAATGCGCCGCGCTTCACCTTCTCCCGGAAGAACCCGGCGATGTCTGTTTCGGTGTCGAACACCGCGGCATAACCGACGAGCACCGGCGGCTTGCCGTCGGCGCGCTCCTCGACATGCAGTCCGTCGAGAATTCGGACCTCACGCTGTTTGGTCATTGTCGTCTTCCTCCGGAGCGTCCCCCGGTTGCGAAGGCGCTGCAGGCGCCGGCTGAGTTCCCAGCGGCACGGTCGCGCCCTGGACATAGAGTTTGTCGGCCTCTGCGCCCTTCTTCGGCCAGTTTTCCATCGCGCGAACTTCGTTCGGCGTGTTGATGCCGTTCTGAATGGCCTGGCCGTAGCCTTCCATGCGGGTCTTGAAGTCGCCGCGCAGAAGGCCATCGACGTTAAATTCGACGTACTGACGCCGATTTCGCGCCGAGAAGAGCTTCAGATTCAGCTCCTGCTCGATGCATTCGAGCCACTGCGTCAGCGTGTGCTTGACGAAGTGAAGATCCTGCTGCTCGGTATTCGAGAAGGTTCCGTGGGTGAGATCCTGCAGGAACGTAGGCGGAAGCTGGAAGATGCGCGCCAGTTCTTCCAGCTGGAAGCGCCGCGCCTCGGTCATCTGACCCTTGGCCGGGTCGAAGCCGATCTGCTTCAATTCGTGTGCGAGCGGCATCGCCAGCACGAGCCGGCCCTTCTTGTTGCCGGCTGCAACGGCGTCCGACATATCGCTGGATGCGCGCTCAACCGCGGCCGGCGAAGCCATCGGTCCAACGAGCTGCAGCGGAGGTACGCCGCCGTTCTGGAAGAACTTGGAGGCGTATTCCTCCATCGCGATCGAGAGGCCGACGGCGTTCTTCAGGCGCTCGATCGGGTCGAAATGCGTCAGGCCGTCAAAGCCCGGCGCCCAAATGATGTCGATGATCTCGCTCGCGTCGTAGACCTTCTCCGGGCCTCCGTCGCGGTAGCGATAACGTATTTTGCCGCTCTTGCGCTCGACCACCATCTTTGTCGGATCGAGTAGCCACAGGTTTGTAATGCGGCCAGCGAGATTGCGTTCGATGAACGTGAACGAACGACCCTTCAGAAGGACGCTCATCATCAGGCGTTTGCGCCACTGGAACGAGGACGTTTCCTCGTTCACAGCGTCATGCAAGATGCCATACAGCTGCGCCGAAGTGTCGGCGATCCGGCTCTCACCATCCCGCGAGTAGAGGTCGAGCGGCAGCGAGGCGACCGTCGACGAAATGAAGTTCACCGCGGCCCAGACGGCGGGTACACCCATCGCCTTTTCGACGGTCACTTCGACGCCGGAGACGCTGTGCCAAGCCCCGAAGATCTGATCCCAAGCCCCTGCGTCGTAAAGCGAGACGGACGGGTTCTCCAGAGAGTTCCGGCGCTCGGGAACAGCCGCGGAAGCGGTGAAGCCCCTCTTGATCCGGTCCAGAATTCCCATCAGGCCACCGTGAACTTGTAGTCAGGGTCTTCCCACGGCGATTTGATCGTGGGGGTCGCGCCAACTGTCGCCACGCCGACCGCCATCGCCAGGCTGACGGCGCCGTCGATGCGGTTCGTGGCCTTATCCTTGGCGAACATGCGATGCCCCGTTCGGTTCTGCTCGTAGATCACGCTCGACAGGCACATGCGCATGACCGGACTGTCTTCGATGACGATCCGCTCTTCGATGACCGCGGCCTCGAGCTTGTTGATGCTGTCCGGCATCCAGAGCGAGACGTCCTCGGCACCTTCCGGCCCCGCGATATCCTCGCCGACCTTGCGCTTCTGAAAGCCCTGAGGATGCACGACGCAGGGCAATGACAGCCCGCGGTCGTTCAACTGCTCGCGCAGGTTTTCGAGTCCGTACTGGTCGCAGCCGATCGTGACCGGCTGATATTTGGCGCAGATGGAACCGAGAGCGTCCGCAACCCAGCCGTATCCGATACGCTTGCCGGATACCGCCTCCATCCAGCCGTCACCGGCCCAGCGGTCATAGTGCGCCTTGTCCTTCCGGGAGCGCTCGACGAGCGTGTCTTTCGGCGTCCAGAAAAAGGTTTTTGCTGCAAAGCGCCATGCGTCCGGCGTCTCGTCGAGAAGCCAGAGCAGCGTCAGCGCCGTGAGGTCCGATGCGCGGGAAAGGTCGAGCCCGCCGAAGCAGGGATAACCGCGCTCCGAAAGACTATCGACGTCGACATCGCCTAGCACCTTTTCGAGTGCCGCACGCGAGAACGCCGCGCTTTCCGATTCCGTCCATTCGCAGAAGTGAAGCCGCCGGACCATCGCCTCTTTCGAGGGCATGCCCTGGGCTTCCTTGACCTGCTCGCGAACGAATTGCGGCTGGATCGAGACCCCGAGATTCGGGTTCGCCTTTATCCAGCACGTCTCGTCGTTGAACGGATCGTCGTTCTCGTCGAGCGAACAGATGAAGCCGAACCACTGGTCGTTGTCGGCTTCGCCGTTGACGACCCGGATCGTGTATTCGTGCTCAGAATAGCAGACCGATTTCCGATCGAACCCGCTGTTCGTGATTTCGAAGATGAGCGCGTCCTGGTTGCCTTTCGTGCCGGCGCGCAGCATTTCGATGACGTCGTTATTCGGATGCTCATGCACTTCGTCGATCAGGGCGCAGTAAGGACGGATGCCCGACTTGCCCTTCTTGTCCGACGATATCGGCTTGAAGAACGACGCCTTCCCTGTGTCCGTCAGCTGCCAGACCGGGTTGATGCCGGAAGGCACGAGGCGCCGCGCCAGATGCGGCGAACGTTTCCACATCTCGACCGCGTCGCGGAAGAGAATGGCGGCCTGGTCCTTGTCGGTTGCGGCCGAATAGATTTCCGCGCGGAGCTTGCCGGTCGCGGTCAGCATGTAATGGCCGATGCCGGCGGCCATCGGCGATTTGCCGTTGCCCTTGCCGATCTCGACATAGGCGCGGCGAAACCGGCGGAGACCGTCAGATTTCTTCCAGCCGAACAGCGAGCCGACAATGAACGCCTGCCACGGCTCGAGCAGGAACGGGACCGCGGAGCTCGTCACCCCGCCATCATCGTCGGGCCGCTCGACCTCGACCGTCAGGACATCCCGGAAATATCCGATGACGCGCTTGACCGCGTCGACATCCCAGACGAGCCCGCGGGCCTTGCCGTCCTTCAGATCCTTCAGGTGCCGAGCACACGCGGCGCGCACATGCGGGCCGGCGACGATCTTGCCCGACGTGACGTCGAGCGCGTACTGGGTTGCGGGGTCAGCCGGTAAAGTATTTCGAGGCTTCGTCGCCGTCTTCTTCGCGACCTTCCGCCTTGATCCTGCTCCTGGCACTCGGCGTCATCCCAAATTCTGCCGCGTAGCGGACCATGTCTGCCGCGGCTTTGTTCGCGATCCCGACGAGAGGGTTCTGGATCTTGTTGCCATTGCTGGTCGACGTCAGAAGGCCGCCGGCAACGAGGTCGACTTCGGCCATTGCGTTGATCGCCTTCTCGGCCGCCGCCCAGCGTGCATACGCCTGGCAGTAAGCGGCGAGCGCGGCGCGATCGATGCCCGTCAGAATGCCGATGCGATAAAGCTCTTCACTGACGCGGCCCCACTCCACTTTCGCCCCATCGGCGAGAAACGCCGGCGGCGATGGAAGTTTGCTCGCCGGCACGGGTTCGCGCTCGTTGATCGGACGCTTGCCGGGATTGCCCTTCACCAGTTTTAGGTGAGTTGGCTTAGGCTTACGCCCTCTCATGACTAACCCTCTGACCCCCTGTCCGAATTTCGCGATATTGTGTGCGAAGGCACCCCGCCGGTCCTGCGAGGCGACCGTTCTAGACTTTTGACCACCCCCCCTAGGGGATAGGCCAGCCGTCCAGACCGATCGTTGTCTTGACCTTGCCCGTTCGCTCTTCGCTTTGCTTCGCACCATCATGATGTGGCTTGCATAGGCTCTGGAATGGGCCTGCGAAGAACTTGATGGGGTCGCCCTTGTGCTGCTCGATGTGGTCACACACCGTCGCTGCGGTGATGCGCCCTTCCTTGCGGCACATCCTGCACAGTGGCTCATCCGTCAGCTGCGCTGTGCGTATGTGCTGCCAGCGTGCCGTCTTGTAGAGCTTGCGATACTCAGCAGCCTCAGGGCTGCGGTAGTCAGGCCGGCGCCCTTTGGCTGCCACGCCCGAACACCCTCTCGATCAAAGCCTGGCTTGTGTCGATGTCTGCGAATACCAGGCTAGGCCGATAGTTGGACTGATCGACCTCATATGCACGATCGACGGTAAGCGCAGGGATCACCCTGTCACACCGTATGCACTTCACAGAACCAAGCCTGCAGGTCTTGTTGATATGGCCGCATGTGCAGGCGACGGAGAAAGCGGGCTGGATCACCCTGCTACCCAGTAGACGAGAAGACGGCCGGCGGATGATCCGATGCCCCATGCGAGGCCGGCAATGGCGAGGGCGCCGAACACGAAAACAGCAGCGAGGAAACCGTCCATCAGATCGACTCGATGTGGAACGGGGCGCGCACGCCGCCGCTAAAACGTTCGGCCGCTTTCAGGGCCATCTCGATGCGCTTCTTTGGCGGCTGTCCGACCGTTGAATGGAGGGATCCGAGCGCGATGTCCTCACCACACCCACAAGCCGCATAACCGTCGACGTTCTCGCCGACCTGATAATCGTCGTGAACCGTGAACAGACGGCCTTCGACGCCGACGAGGAAGGTGCCGCCCGACTCTGCCTCGTTCTCGCGGGTCGCATACCCGCCGGTCTTCAGGCAATTGCGAACGGCGTCGACGAAATCAGTAACGAGGAACTTTTCCAGATCAGTGTCAGGATGCCTGGATGGAATGGCCAGCGCATGGTTCAGAAGTTGACCCATGCGAAAGCTGGACGTGAAGCCCATGACGTATTCGTCGTTGATGAAGACCTTTCGGTCTGCACGAACCGTCAGCCCAAGGCGACCATCAACTCCCGCGCTGTCCCCGCCGATGTAGACGGTGCCCTTATGGGCGATGCCGACAATGCAGGTCATACCGCCCGAGCGATCAGATCACTTGAACGCGGGATGCAGACAGCCGGTCTTGGCGTCGCAGGGCTTGTGTTCGAACTTGGTCGGGACTTCGACCTGGTTCAGCGTGAGGGCGGCGGCAAGCGCCATGATGACGAAAGCACCCATTTTGGATTCTCCTGTGATTGAAAACGAGAAAGCCGCCCAAGGACGAATCCCTGAAGCGGCTTTCTCTGGCGCACCCTGGCGGCGGGTGAACGGGAAGCACTACACAGAAGCAAAGCCTTCACGGAGAATGCCGGGTCATAGGACGATGAGCCTGCAGGATCGTCCGGCTTTGCTTGTGGGTGGGGCTGTCTGTTGCAGCGATGCAACGTTTAGCGGGGAAAACTCACGCACGCGTGGCGTATCTTGCGAATCACAACCATCTTTCTCCGGCACGCAATGTTGCGTGTGAACTATCGCAAGATCGCTGAGGCGTGAGACCCTCGAAACCGTTCCGGCGACAACCTGAAAGCAAAAGTACAATGTCGTACTATGCAGTGACGTTCCGTATCGCGGATAAGACCGTGAACGGAATGACTTACGATGACCGTCGCAAGCGGCTCATCGGAAATGTGCGCACTCAGGGCAAGGGCTACTGGGAAGAAACCACCTCGTTTTTCTTGGTGGAATCCGACCTGAGCACCTCTGCTCTGGCTGCGAAGGCAGGTCAGGGCTTGAGCGCAAGGGATGATCTGGTGGTCGTGTTCGACCCGGCAGATATGTCCTGCGCGTACTTCGGCAAGCTGGATCACCCGGATGTGTTGAAGAGCTTCTTCCGCTCTTTCCGTCCGGCACTGGCCGCGTAAAACAAAGCGCCCCGGGGATGTTTTCTCCGGGGCGCAGTGTTCCAAGATGGTTACTTGTCGCTGATTTGGTGCGCAGAGGTCAAGGGTCGTTACGGGGTGTTTCCACAAGCCCGTGCGGCGGCACAAGCTCGACTTCGGCGCGAATATGCTTACCCATCTGTACGTCGATATCGCGGATCAGATAGTGGCCTTCGTGGCCGGGCATCTCGATTGCCTCACCGCGCATCCACGCCAAGATCATATCCTTGCATTGCTCATGGCCGACGGATTCCCAATCTCCAGCGAAGATCATCCCGTCACTCCTCCACACTGATGCAGCGGCACATGCCCGGCCGCCCATGTCCTGACGTCCTGCCCTGTCTTGCCGCGGGCTATGCCGAACACGCCGACAAGATCATCCAGAGCCGCCCGAAACTCAATGGCGATATAGGCACGCATGGAGCGCCTGTCAGGGCGATATTGCCCTCCGACTTCCCATGAGGCTGCAATCTCCTCGAAATTCTTGCCAGAGCCGATCGCGAGCGTCAAAAGCGCATAGCGCTTTGCCCCGACGCCCTCCCGGATATGCCTCAGCCGCTTGTGTGCATCCGCCACGGCATCGGTCAGCGTATCGCCCTTCCCGCCTCCGTCGACCTTGGGATCCTCGTAGGACATCGCCCTGGCACCGCCTATGCCGGCTCTTGCTATCAATGCCGCCAGCCTGTCGCCTGCGATCTTCTGCGCTTCGTCGATGCGCTTGCAGGCGAACTCGTATTCGAGAACGTCGTGGCGGATGTTCTTCGTGACCGGCTGCACCTGGACGACAAGCCCATCCTTGTCGGTCTGCATGGGGGCGCGGACAGTTGCCGGCCGCACCTCGAACTTCCCGTCGAAGCCGGGGCCGTCCGCTTTCCGTTTCCGCATCGATTTCATGGATTCAGCCCTCCGCCGAGGACGGCAGCACATCGTCGATTTTCTGCGCTAGATCGCGTAGGCCATCACGTAGGCCCGCGGAAAACTTAATGTACGGGGCGCCTATTTTTCCGCCGTCTTCTACTGCGGAGTCGATGGAGGCTTGAACAATATCGCGCAGCGAAAAAGCCCACGTCGGGCCCGTGAGGTCTTCTGCGCCAAGCGGTAGCGTCACAAAAACTGCCAGTGGATCGTCGACAGGCTCTCCACCTATCCCGTCTTCCTCACCCCACTCGGCGGGGAACCAAGCCAGTGCTGGATAATCCTCGACAGCGATCAGCAACGCTTCGGAGGCGGCCGAAACGATGGCTTTCTGAAGCGTCTCGGAAAACTCCTCAACGGCTGCTAGGTGCCAATCTCGGATATCTACCTTATCGCTGTGCGCAACCATCTTTGCCTTAACGGCGGCCATGATTTGCTCTTTGTTCATATCCCAGCCCTTTCGCCTCTATGCCGCTGCTGTGGCTGATGTTTTCGTCTCCGGCCAATCAGCCGGGAATGAATGGCCTATGCCTGGATGGTGCCGCGAGCCGTTCGCGCTTGGCCGGCGGCCACGCTCCCTCTGCCAGCGCTCGACGCAGGCATTCCATCGGGGATCGCTGTCTTGGATCCATACGCCTGGAGCCGTTCCGACAATCGGGACGACCGTGCTACCGGCAAGCTGCAAGCCGTTGCGTGTTCCCCAATCGGGTTCGATCGACGTCCAGCCCTTGAGGATCATCAAATCGGCCGCCGCGTTCGGATCAGCAAATGCCGCTAGCTTTGCGACGACGAGCTGCGCGGCATGTGCCGTCTGAGCCGCCTTCTTGCGGTTTCGATGATCGACCAGCGCCTTCGCCCTCGGCTTGTCGAGGATAGTTTCGAAGACCTGCATCGCCGAAGGCTCGCGCGCGCTCACTCCCGAAGGTTCGTTAGAACCTGAGGGAGTAACCTCCTTCCCTTCCCCTTCATCCTCCCTCTGCGGAGGCTTTCCGGTATCGGTAGCTGACTGGTCGCGTACCGGTATTGTATCGGTATCGGAAAGACCGACGTAGGGACGGATGGATTCCGGTAGCGGATGAACTGCGTTCGGCTTTTGCGGACGCTGATATTTCCTGAAGTTCTTGAGCGCGCCGTAGGGCTTGCCGTCGTGGTCGAATTGGAAAATCTGGCCGAGCCCCGAAAGCTCATCGAGCAACGTCCCGACGTCGACCATATCGGCCGGCAAAAGCCGCGCCTTGATCGTGAGCGGCTTCCATTCGAACACGCCCTGGTCGTCCGCCTCGGTCCATAGACCGATCAGCAGAACGCGGGCATGCGCCGACGCCGCCATGAAAGCCTCGTCCGTGAAAAGGCCGGGATGGACGCTGCGAATGCGGCTCATCAGATGTCTTCCCCGTTGTTTCGGCGTATCTTCCGCCAGCACACGCCGCAAAAGTATGAAAACGCTGCGCCCCGGCTGTACTTGCGGTTCGTTCCAAGCTCCATTGCCTCGAGGACTTCGAAGAATTCGAGCTTGCCGAGGAACATCTGAATGCTGGCTAGGCGAGTGCGCTGGATCGAGTCGTCGCCGAACCGCTCCATGAAGACGTCGGCCACGGACCACATCTCCTGTTCCAGCCGGTCCTTCTTCTGCGCCTGGATTTCGTAATAGGCGCGGACCTGGGCCTCCCTCTCCTCGAGTTCGATGGACTTCTCAGCCACCGTCGACGGGATCGAACTGAGTTCGACTCCGGCCTTGCCGCGGTTGCATGCCATGCAGGCGGTCACAAGGTTGTCGATGTCATTCGTGCCGCCAGCGACGACCGGGATGACGTGATCGCATTCCATTACCGCATCAGGCGGGTGCGCGCCGCAGTAGGCGCAGACGAAGCCATCGCGCTTGAAGACCTCAAACCGGGTCCGCTTCGAAACCGGAATTCTCTCGGTCAATTCCCCGTCCCCTTCCCTTCTGTTCGGTGTTCTAGGCTGCGTCCTGTGCTTCTGCCGGCTTGATCCGGTAGGAGGTGACGCCGTTCTCGCGCTTGCGTTCGATGGGCGTAGTCTTGCCGAGATCAGAAATACGGCCGCGAACCGTATGTGCACGCCAACCGAACGCGGCCTGCAGTTCGTCCGTTGTTTTCCATCCTTCCAGTGCGGCCGTCAGGGCATCGAGCTTTTCTTGTTTCGTGGTCATGCTGCGGCTCCGTCGAAAAGGCCGGTCTGCTTCGCCGGCTTTGGGTTGAGGAATAGATCGCCCTGCTCGCACGCCTTGCGGATGCGCTCACAGGCAATCTCAAAGTATTTCGGATCCTTCTCGACGCCGATGAACCGGCGACCAGACCGCACGCACGCCATACCCGTCGTCCCTGAGCCCATGAATGGGTCAAGAATGGTTTGCTCGGGCTGCGTGAAGTCGCGGATCAGTTCCGCCATAAGGGACAGGGGCTTTTCCGTGGGATGCCCGCCGTGGCGATCTTTATTGTTCGTGCAGTGAGTATAGACACCGCGTTTCCCGCCACCGTTCCAAGAGCTATGGCCCTCACCAGCCCATGCAAGCGGCATAGACTCGTATCCCATCGCGGGCATTTGGCCGTTGAACTGTGGGGATGAATCCGGCTTCACCCAAATCATGGAGCGCTTGTACTTTGCCCCAGCCGCCTCCAGAGCATCACGCCACGGCGTGACCGCTTCAGCCTGGCAGAACAGCAGCACCCACCCTCTCGAAAGGCGGGTCGCCTCTCGCGCCATCGCCAACCGTTCTTCTTCGGTGATAGCGCTGAAATCGAGGTCAGCATCTACCCCGTCGCGGATGCTGGCCTGGGTGCGCCGCATTGAACGGTGCGCCTCCTTTTCGTAGGGGGGATCGCTGATAACGTGATCGGCTCCGGAAAGCGTCGCCATGACGTCGAAGCAATCGCCCCGATACAGCCTCACCCTCCCATCCAGAAAGACAACAGGCTCGGTCATGAGTTCTTCCCAGTAGCGCGGAACAGTCCGCGTGCGGATGGGGTGGTCACGACGATTTCTTGCCCCGCTTTTCCTCCTGCACTTCCTCGACGAGGCGAAGATGCAGGTCTTGGTAATTACGGGAATGCTCTGCTGCTTTAGGACAGCGGCGTTCGTATATCCGGGTAGATGCGGATTTGATGAGAGAGCGGCGGGTCATTGCAGCACGCCCATGTAGCGAAGGATCACGACGACGATGACCACCTGCGCAGCCGTCCGCACAAGGGCGCCCAGCAGATAAGCAATGGCGATGGGCGGCGTCATGCCTGAGCTCTGTTTGAAGCCCTCCCAGAATTCATTACGACCGCGGCCGCCATAGATAGGCGGGCCTTTCCCCGGCCCCAGCCCTCGCGTGATTGTGCCCTTGTCGATGGCCATCACCCCTCCTTCCCACCATGCGCGGCGGTCGGCACTTCAATTCCGAGGGCAGTGAGTTCGGCGATGATCTGCGAGCGCGCATATGCCAGCGCCGGTAGAAGCGCGGCACGAACGTTCTCCACGCCGACCACGTCCTTGACGTTGAATTCCTCGCCAGAGAACCAGCCGGATACGTGCAGAACACCAGACTTCACGCCATCGATGGCAAGGTCGGCTTCATGGAGATTGCGGCGCAGTTCGAGCGCGCGGTCGAGATTGTCCAGCCTCATAGGATTCCCCCTCACGCCGCGTCGCGGATATCCGCTTCCGGCTCTTGTGTTGCTGTGGTTACGAAATGGGCGTCGAAGATGTCGTCGTCCTTCTCGTTGAAATAGTTGACGGCTGCGCAGGCCAGCGCGCCGATGAACCCGAGCAGAAGAACGATGATCGCGATGCCGCAGATCTGGAAAACGATCAGGTATTCGCGGGAGACGCCGATGATGGCGTCGAGGGTTTGTTCGAGGATCATGGCGTCACCCCATATGCCTGAGGCCGACGCCTGAACCGACGCAGCAGCCGAGCATCGGATCGCGATAGCGCCCCTCGCCCTTGCTCGCGTATTCATCGGGCCGGCATTCCCGGCCAAGGGCCGAGCGATGTGGCGGCGGATCGCCCATGAGGTACGGCGTCATGCAGCGCGAGGGATAGTCCTGGCGGTCACGGATGCTTTCGATCAGCGGACGCAGCGACAGGCGCGCAATCTCGGTCGATATCGGCGCCAGAGAGATCGGTGATGGGGGCTTGCCGTCGGCGTCCTTCGCCTTGGCCTTTGCGGCGTCGACAGCCGCGAGCGTGTTGTATTTGAGGTCGGACACGCTTTCCTGCCGCCGATAGGCGCGCTCGTCTTGGCGGCGCCTGCCCTTCTCGACGGTGATCTGAACCTGGCGCCTCGTTACGCCCAACTCCTCGCGAATCTCGGGCGATGTCTTGCCATCCGCCCAAAGGTTCAGGATGCGCTCATAGGTCTCGCTGCCCGATGCAGGGAACGATTCTTCCATGTCCTGCCGCCCCGGCCTTGCGGCCGTTCTCAGTACATACGCTCAGCCCCGAGCGCGTGAGACGCGATTACACTGTTGCCTAAAAACGCTAGACAGAAGGCGCGGCTTCGGCTTTCTTGCCGTCGCGGCGTAAGAATTTCGGAATGTCCTTTTGGATAAATTCGCCGCCTCCCCGCGCATATCGATTGTTCTCGGCCCCAGGTACGGGGAGCCGGTCACCCTTCTTTCCCGTCGTTACGGGAGAAGAGACCCGAGGCATTCGCGCCTCGGGTTCAGTCGGGGTTTGGGAGGAAACGCCCATAGGGGCGGCAGTCACCGGGATTTCATCGGACGCGCTCCCGGCGGGCGCGCTACGGGAGGCGGTTTCTGCCTTCCGATCCTCAGAAACGAGGCCAGCTTTATCGTCTCCACCGCTGGCAGGTGGGCTGAGACCCTCGTCGCCGCCCTTTGGAGAAAGCGGTTCGGAGGTGCGATTGGGAGGCTGCGGGGGCTTTGCCTCACCCGCATGCGCGTGCGTAGCAACCTTCGTGCCATCGTATGCGCTGAGATAGAGATCGAAGATGGCGTCGGCTTCCTCGACCTTGGCCGAGTCCGTACGCCGCTTGTCGATGTAGGTCACGAGCCGGCCGAGCTGCGTCTTGTCGAACCCGTTGCCTTTCGCCTCGGCGTAGACCTCGCGAATGTCGTCGTTGATACCCTTCGCTTCTTCCTTGAGGCGAAGGATTCGGTCGACGAGCGAACGGATTTGATCGCGGGCGATGATCTCGCTCATGGCAGAAACCTCGGATCGATAAACGGAATGTCGCCGACGATCTGCTCGGGCTCCGGCTCTTCCCGCTTGCGAAATTTCGCAAGGACGAGAGGCCCGAAGATCAGCCCGCCAGGAATGGCGATGATGATGAGAATGGCGATCAAGATGACGAGCGCGGATTTCATGCGGCGTGCTCCGCTTTCTCGCGGCGCCAGTCGGCCATGAAGGTCCGAATCTTCTCGGCGGTCTCCAACGTGACCGTGCCGCCGTCTTCAAGACGCTTCACGAGGCTGGAATTTCCGCATGCGGCAGAGCCGAAATACCAAGGCCCGATTCCGGATTCCTTGAGAAACTCCCGCACTTCGCGAAGCAGTTCGTTTGCCATGTGCCGAAGTATCTATGCTTTAGCACATATGTCAAGTCTATGCTTTGGCGTCTGTGTGTGTTTTAGCGGCTCTGCTAGGATTGCCGTTGCATGACAGACGATTGGCGGGGCCGGCTTCAGGCCGAAATAGACAAACGCGGCACCTCTTATAGGCGTCTTTCTTTAGATGCCGGATTAGGGGAAGCCTATGTGAGTGAGCTCTATCGGCTTGGAAAGGACCCGACGATCGGGAACCTGACCAAGATCGCGCAAACGCTCAATGTCAGCGTCGCCTACCTGATGACAGGTGCGGACGTTTCACGCGAGGACGAAGAATTCCTCTCTATTCTTGCCGAGCTACCCGACGCCGAACGCGAGGCGCTACGGAGGCTGATCCAGGCAGCCCGCAGGCCGCCGCCTTCAAATCCCGAGCCTGCTTCATAAGCCGGGCGCGTTCATCGGCCGGCAGTGAGCTAACTTCACTCACCATCAACCGATACAAGCCCATTGCGTCGGACACCCTTCTTTCAATTAGGGGTGACATTTGCCGCTTCTCCCCGTCTGAGGGAACAAATCGTGAATAAAATCCTTCGGGAAAGCAAGCCCCGAAAATCACTTTTGTGACATGATTAAAACTTTTCGTATGCTTTTGCACATATCCGCTTGACGTGTGTGCTAAAGCATATAGAATGTTCTTCACCTAATCGGTGGAGGGCGGCCACATGGCATCCGAGATTTTCTATCTCCTTAAGGCGGCTGGCGAGTTCATCGCCGTGTCGGCTTTCCTGCTCCTCGTGTTCCTTGTCGCTGCTCTTCCGGAGATGCCGGTATGAGCGTGGAGGAAGCACCCGCCCCCATCCGTGCGGATGATGCCGCAGAGCGCGTTGCCCTGCTCATCCAGTTGCGCGCCGCGCGGAAGCTGCTCGAGCAGCCCGGCGTATGGACCAAGGGGCCTGACGCAAGGAACGGCGCCGGGGAATATTGCAAGCCCTGCGATCTGGATGCCGCCGCGTTCTCGCTTGATGGCGCGCTTCGCCATGTCAACGGCGGCGCTCTCGGCCCGGCCTACAAGCTGCTGAAGGACATCGTCGGGAAGAACGTCTTCGACTTCAACGACGATCCCAGGACCAAGCTCACCGACATCCTCAACCTTCTCGATTCCGCAGTACAGCGGACGGAGCGCGCACATGCTGCAGCACTCGCACTCGCATCCTGAAATCCCGGAAGAGTTCAAGCGCACGATGCTGGCGCTGGACGACCGGATCTGGAAGCTTCACCCGAAGAACCGCGATCGCGCCAAGGGCATCCTGCAGAATATCCGGCGCTACAACCGGGTCACGGAGCCTCAGTTCAAGGAAGTCCACCGGCTGCTGAAGCTGACGGATCGCCCCTACAAGGAACGCCCGAAGAAGTTCTACGGCTATCGCGACGGTGCGACCTGGGTCTCTGCGAAAGAGCGCGAGCGCGAGCATAACCAGAAGCTGGCGCATGAGCGCCGCTACGAGAACGATCCGGATTATCGCGCGAAATGCGACCGCGAGGCCGAGCGCAGCAAGGACGTGACCGAAGTCTTCATGAACCATATCGGCAAGACCGAGGCGCAGGTCGACCGCGAATACGTCCTAGTCGGCATCAAGCACTACTGGCCGGCCGATCATTTGCCGGCCGCGCTTCCGGGCATCATCCAGCCGCACCTCAAGCCGCGGCGGGAGTTGATCTCCTGCCTGATCCGGCGCCTGCGCATGCTGCGCGCCGAGGGCCTGCCGACGGGCATCCATCGTCCATCCGAGCGCGCGGAAGCCAAGCATCGCATCCGGTGCGCCCGCGTCGCCCTGATCGCGGAAGGCATCGCCCTGCTCCGCGAACGCCAGACCATCCGAAACCTTCAGAACGACGAGGCCGCGTGATGCCCCTCTCCCGTGAAACCGAAGCCGCGATCATGCGCGCTCTGTCCGGCGTCATCATGTTCCGCGAAGTGATGGCGGACAGCCTCACATCGGCATCGAAGGCGGACAATGCCGCCTCTGCCATGATGCAGGTCCGCATGGTGCGGCACGACCTGGCGCTGCTGCAGTCCAGAGTCGATGGCGCTTTCGAGCAGATCGAGAAGGATCTGAAATCCGACGAGATGCGGTCGGCGAATGATGCCGCCATGAACGACCTGATGGCCGCGCTCGCGCCCTACAAGCCGCGCCTGGTGGCGGTGTCGTGATGGCGTTCCGAACCCGCGATCATCGCAAATCCATCCCGGCATCGGTCAAGGTCGAATGCCTGATGGTGGCATTGGCCGAAGCTTTGGGCCTCGCGAGCGATACGCGGTTCGAATTCGACCATACGCCCGCGCTCTGCCTCAGAGAATTCGATCCGGAAACCGGACGCTTCACGCCCGACCAGAACGACCCGGCGTTCATCATCGTCCGGACGCCGGAAGATCATCACGTCAAGACGTTCGGGACCAAAGCCACGACGGCGGGGTCCGACGTTCACCTGAACGCGAAGAACAAGCGCCTAAGCCGGGGCGAAGCCGATCACCAGCAGATGATGGCTTCGAAGATCGGGCTTTGCGATCCGCCCGAGCGCAAGCCGTCTCGCATCAAGAACCGCGGATTTGAGAAGCCAGCGCGCAAATACGAATGGCCGAAAAGACCCTTCAGCCGAAATGCCAGGAGCAAGAGGCCATGACCATAGCAGGAGAAGGACATAGCAGGCAGGCCTTTCGTGATGATCGTCCGTCGATTGATGGCGCGCAGCTCGTAGCCAGAGACACGACCGGCGATATTCGGGCGATGATGTGGGTAAAGACATACTCGTGCCGTGAGATCGGTGAAACCCTTCTCGAATGGCACGACACGGACCCCACCCGCACCGTCGATATCGTCCTCTCACCGACCGCCAGCACTGCCGTCAACGCATTGCCTAAGCTGGTAGAGGCGCTCCGTGGCTTCGATTGCCCGCGTCCGTGCAATGGGCGCCCCGATGATTTCAGCGTGGGCCAGTGTGTCGATGCCGGCGAGTGCGGGTGCCTCACGCATCCCGTCGAAGCGATCCTCCAATCCAAGGATACGGATAATGTCTGAGAAATTCCCCGTGCGCGTGTTTATCAGCAAATGGGCCATTGGCGGCGGCATCAAGGCGGCGAACGCCAGGCACCATTCCGATAGCTATTACCGGCTTGAGGGCCTCGACGGTCTGTACGTCATGGACCGCGATATCCACGAAGATGCTGAAGATGCGGTCAAGGCCGCAAATGCGATGGTCGCGAAGCGCCGCAAGCAGCTTGAGAAGTCGCTTGCCGGCCTGAAGGACTTCACACTCGATGACGTGAAGGCCTCCTCCAATGTCTGAACAGAATGCAGGGAATGGGCCGGCGGTGAACACCGATGTCGAAATCTGGCGCGGGCCGGATGAGGGCAACGGCGACTTCTACGCGGACAATCTGTTTATCACAAAAGACGGCGCTCTCGGCATCAACTGCGGCGGATACGTCACTGTGCTGCCTGTACGCGAATGGCATCGCCTCGCCCAGAACACCCGCGCCCCTTCTGTAGGGGCGGGAGAGCTAACGCAAGACTTCGCGGTAGCTGTCGGCCTCATCATCGGATTTGTGTTCGCCGACACGCAGGAGACGCGCGAGCTTTGCGCCAAGAACGCAATGCCGTTCTTGGAGAAGTGGACAAAAGCCCGTCTGGATGCACTCGCATCAGCGCCCACAGCGCCGGGGAGGGATGAAGGCGAGCCAGAGCATCTCGGGTGTGTAATCCGTTGGAAGAATGGGCGGCGAGAGTTTCACTGGTTTGATGAAGGCAATTTCACCGTCGAAGAATCCTGTCGCGTTGACCCCGTTTATGCCCTCTCCCCCTCGTCAGCACATCCCGCACAAGGATTGGTGAAGGCGCTGGAGCCCTTCGTTGCGCTGTTTGAGGATTACGGAGAGGCGATTGACGGCGACACGATCCTGGCCGGCCGTATTCAGGCCCGGCGCGGAGAGGAAGGCACGCCGCCCCGCATCACGTTCGGCGATATCCGCAAAGTTGTCACCGCCCTCTCCGCTCAGGGCAAGGATGATGGCTGCGCCGCTCCGTTCTATTCTCGTCAGACCGCCGAAAAGATGACGGGCCTCGAAGAAGCGGAGTGGATCGTCAAGGCGTGTCGGGAGGCACGAGATGAAGGCGCGACTGACACCCGCGTCTCGTTCCGAGACGACATGGTTCTTGTCGAGGGGTGGAAGGATTTTCCCGCCAGCCTGCCTCCGCCACACTTCTCCTCCACCCCCAGCAGGGAGGGCTAGAGCATGGCGAAACTGACGATCCGTTTTCGGTTCGGGTGGCCGTCGCCTGAGTTCGAAGCGCGCTGCGCTCCATACGGCTATCGCCGCCATTGGCGCCCGAGAAAGACGGTGATCGAGACAACACACCTTCGCGACACGGTCTACGAACTCGGGCCGTTCACGGTGTTCCTCTCTGAAGGAAACAGCAAATGAGCGAGATAGACGAACGTGGGCTCAAGGCGGCGCTAGAGCATTACAGCGAAGGCGGCTGCATGGGCTTATCCGACCACGAAAAGCGCGAGGTCGTGGAAGCGATCATCCTCGCCTACGAACAGCATAGGGGGAAGCAGCAGCCGGTTGGGTTTGTCAGCAATTGCGGCATCGGGCAACTGGAGCGTGAGGGCTGGGTCGCCATCAGCCGAACGCCAGTAAAGACGACAGACATCGGCCTCTACGCATCCCCACAGCCAGCAGACGTAGCGGCGCTGAGGGCCAAGGTGATCGAGGAATGCGCACGAGCCGTCGAGCGCACGCCGGACTTCTCAAACCCACAAACCAGAACAAGGCGCCTGCCCACCCGTGACGAAATCGCGTTCAACGTGCGCGCCCTCGCCACATCAGGAGGCGTGGAATGAGCGCGCATACCGACAAAGAGGCGCGGGCGGTTGCCGGCCACAAGCGCAAGTTTTCTTCGCCCGGAGAGGCCCGCATCGTGTGCCTATCTCGCGCCGGCTGTCGAGTTGAATGCTCCACCGCATGGTCCGAATGGGACTTGAGCGGCTGGCGTATCCGGATGATCGGCGGCGGCGTCAAGAACGAGGTTCGCCCATGACAGACATAGAGAAAGCGCGGGAGATGCCTTCAGAGAAGAGCAGGGAGAAGGCGCGGGAACAAAGCCTCGACGGCTTGCGGGCGTCCGACAGGGTTTGCGAGGATCTGTGGGCGAAATGGGGGCCGGTAATCTCTTGGCCCCGCCCGACACGCCCCGGCGTTTCATGGCTGCGAAAGTGGAACCGGCGCGACGAAGACCGCCTTGCCACCCAGTTGTTCGCTTCCGTAGGCGTCGATCTGGATGACGACGCGCGCGATGCTTTCTGGTCCGACCGCGAGTATGGACAGATTTTCGAGGATGCGAACGGCTCCGTCTGGCGGTCCTACGCCCATGCATTCGGCTTCGCCCATATAGCCGCTGGCTGCTCTCGCTCTGCCGTCATCCAAAATCTGACGGAAGGCCACGACGCGCTTCACGGCATAATCGTCCGCCCCATCGCCTCCGCCATCCGCGCCACCGGGAAGGAGAGTGAGCGGTGAAGCTGCGCGCCCTCGATCTCTTTTGTTGTGCGGGCGGGGCCGGAATGGGCTTGCACCGCGCTGGCTTTGAAGTCGTCGGCGTGGATATATCCCCGCAGCCCCGCTACCCATTTGAATTCCACCAGGCAGACGCCCTCACCTTCCCGCTTGAAGGGTTCGACTTCATCTGGGCGAGCCCGCCGTGTCAGGCGCATACACTCGCGCAGCGCATTCGCGGCAATGAACATCCTGATCTGATCGAGCCCATACGCGCGCGGCTGATCGCGGCCGGCGTTCCGTATTGCATTGAGAACGTCCCTGGCGCCCCGCTGATCGACCCGATTGAGCTTTGCGGCTCGATGTTCGGCCTGCGCACTTACCGGCACCGGCTGTTTGAATGCTCGTTCCCGGCCGTGCAGCCGGAACATCCCGAACATACAGCACCGCTCAGAAAGATGGGCCGGCCCGTTCAGGACGGAGAATTCATGCACATCGTCGGCAACTTCTCTGGCGCGGATCTGGCGCGAGAGATCATGGGCATGCCCTGGGCCTCGCGTGACGAACTGCGCGAAGCCATTCCTCCAGCCTACGCCGAATATATCGGGCGGGCCGCGGTCGCCTTCATCAACTGGCAGCGAAAGGCCGCAGCATGACCCATCCATCTGACCTGGTAGAGTTGAGGGAACGGCAGGAATTCGGCCATGAAAGCCTGATTATCCCCGGCGTTCTTTGTCTGGACAGTTGGGGCGTCGGCCCGTTCCTTATCAAGGATGAGCGCGGCAAGCCGTATCTTTTCGAGGACAGCGATCGGTTCGGGCCACTCCTGGTGACCTTGCGCCGAGGCAATGTTGCCGAGCGTCAGCCGGGCGAGCGAAGCAAGTTCTGGCGCGCACATCGCATCTGGGTTCGTCAGGGGCGCCGTGTTGCTGACGACGGCAAGACATGCATCTGGCATGAACCCAAACCAACCTACTACGAAAAGCGCGGTCGCGCGACATTCATCGTCGAGAACGGCGAAGAAGACGGACACTTCATCGAGCGACCAGCCGCCCTTACAGCCCTTTCTCAATTAACGGGGGAGTGAGGCCGGATGAAATTCGCTTACGCCGATCCTCCCTACTATGGCATGGCCGTCAAGTTCTATGGCGCGTTGCACCCGGAAGCCGCTGTCTATGACACGCTGGAAGGGCATCAGGCGCTCATAGACCGGCTTTGCGATGAGTACGCGGACGGCTGGGCGATGAGCCTGTCTTCCACGAACCTGAAGGACATCCTGCCGCTCTGCCCGCCTGACGCGCGCGTAATGGCTTGGGTGAAGCCCTTCTGCTCATTCAAGCCCAACGTCACGACAGCGTACGCATGGGAGCCGGTGATCGTGCGCGGCGGGCGAAAGAGATCCCGCGAGCGCGGGACGGTCCGCGACTGGTGCGCTGTCAATATCACCCTTGAACGCGGCTTTACTGGGGCGAAGCCGGTCGGTTTCGTTCATTGGATTCTGGAAGTTCTTGGGGCCGAACCCGAAGACCAGATCGACGACCTCTTTGCGGGCTCGGGCGCGGTCTCGAATGCGATCAAAGCATGGAAGGAAGGCAAGACCGGAAACTTCCAGCAGTCGCTTTTTGGCGGAGAAGCCGCATGACCCACTCCAACCGGGGCCTAGAATGACACGGGGTGCGTGCCTTCCTTCGAATCCTGAACCTGACGCGATGCTGCGTCTGGAGGTGGCGGCCGCGCTCGCGTTCCCCGATGGTTCAATGACGGCGGCCGGCCTGCGACGTGAAGCGCAGCGGGATCGGCTTGCCATGTGGCGCATCGCCGGGAAAGACTACACGACACTTCAAGCCATCGACGGGATGAAAGAGCTATGCCGCGTCCAAGCAAAGGCGTCCACCTGTGGCTCAAGCCCGAAGAGCGGGACAAGGCCGGCAAGCTCCGCAAGCGTTCGGTCTGGCTCATCTGCGATGGACCGCGCCGCGTTGTCACTGGCTGCGCTGAAGGCGAGCGGGGAAAGGCTGAAGAACGGCTCGGGGAATACATCCGTGAAAAGTACCAGCCGGGGCGCGAGCGCGACGGTCGTGCCGCTGAAATCCTCGTGACCGACGTTCTTGCCATCTATCAGCAGGACGTGGTGCCGAACCACGCGCGCCCGGGAAAGACCATCGAGCGCATTCTACAGCTCGCGGAATTCTGGGCGGGGAAGTCGCTGGACGATGTGAAGGGCGCGTCCTGCCGCGCCTATGTCGAGTGGCGCTGCGCGATGCAATGGAAGTCCGCGAAGCCTGAGACATCGAACAACCCGCCGCGCATGGTGTCGCCTCAGGGGGCCCGGCGCGAACTGGAGGATATGCGCGCCGCGATCAATTATCACCGCAAGGAAGGCTATCACCGCGAGATCGTCGAGGTGACGCTGCCGCCGAAGGGCGCGAGCCGGGAGCTATGGCTCACCCGGGGCGACATGGCGAAGCTGCTGTGGACGTGCTGGAAGACGCGAGAGATTCAGAAAGGCGAAAAGACTGAGAAGTTTCCGCTGCGCCATCTCGTGCCGTTTATCATCGCCGGCCGCTACACGGGCACGCGCCCGGGTGCGATTTGTGACGCGGCGCTCCGGCCGACGATCGGGCACGGGCATATCGATGTCGAGAATGGCGTCTGGTATCGGCGCAAGATCGGCCGCAGAGAGACCAAGAAGCGGCAGACGCCTGTCCGGCTCCCTGCCCGATTCCTCGCGCATCTTCGCCGCTGGGTGGCCTCTGGACGAGTCACAAAGTGGCTTGTCGAGCATGGAGGCCGGAACGTCGCGGAAGTGAACAAGGGCATTGCCCGGGCCGTGCATCTGGCAGGCCTCGACCCGGCCTATGTCCCGCATGTCATCACGCGCCACACCTGCGCGACCTGGTTGATGCAGAACGGCGCCGATCTATGGGATGCAGCGGACTTCCTCGGCATGACGGTGAAGCAGTTGGAAGAGACATACGGACATCACCACATCGACCACCAGAAGAGCGCGGCGTCGGCCATCAGCGGTCGGCGGGCTTAGGGGGACCTTATGGGGACTGAAACAGCGTGAACAAAACATGACGGAACGGGTTGAACGCGCGCGGAAATCATGGTGTCTCCCCTCTGGGGCCCATAGCTCAATGGTTAGAGCCGACCGCTCATAACGGTCGCCGCACGCGTCAATCCTTCCTCTGAGAGCGTACCCCAGAACCCCTTACGGGGACTTTTATGGGGACTTTTTGGCTTTGTCAGAATGGAGGATGAGATGGGCGAAATGAGTCAGCACCTATACGTGCTGGAACAAATCCAAGAAGCGAACCTGCTCTTTGCGGGGCACCCGAAGTTTCAAACCAAGGAGCACTTGGACCGAATTCGGGAATTCGACCGATACATCCGACAGGTCAAGGCATGGGACCGCCCGTTCGAGCGGCTGACGCCTGCGATCCTCTCTCACGCGGGCGTAGAGCGCCGCTTGTGGGAAATGGTCGAGACGGAGCCAGTCTATGGCACATGGTCATGGAGCGCCGTTAAATCAGACTTCCTGGCTGGAAAGTTGGAGCTATGGGCGGGCTTTGCAGAGGCGCCGATGATCGTCGGCGTTCGCCCGCTCGCCTCATGCCGCAACGTCGTCTTCGCAGCGGGCTCATGGGACGAAGATGTGTTCCTGCGCATCTTGGACCTGATCGAGAAAGATGCGGCAGCCGAAGGCAAAACAATCAGTGTCGTGAACGCGCCTAGCGAGTGGCGAACAATGCTTCTTCGACATGGGGCTGGAGAAGCCGCCTAACCCCCACAGGAGACACGGGAATGAGTGAGACACCTGACAATTTTGTGGAGCGCTGCATATCCCGGCTTAGAGAGAACGGCGCGAGCGGAAGCGATGAAGAGTTGGCGGCCGATGTCGCCGTAATTCTGGATGAGATGCGGAGGCCGGGGGAGGCCTTCATGCGCGCTGGGTGGCGAGCACAGGCGCTGAATGTCGGGGCCACCGAAGCCGAGGCCGAAATTCTAGCTGACAAATATCTCGGCACAGAAAGTGAGGTCCGGCACTTTCATGCAGCCATGAACGCGGCCATCGATGCGGCGCTTGCCGAGACCACCTAACCCCAGGAGACCTAGAGATGGAGACGATGGTTGAACGGGTCGCAAGGGCGATATTCGTCAAGGCTGGGGCGCATGAAGTGTACCCGTCAACAGAAGCCGACTGGCTCAA
>JALHLQ010000025.1 GCA_022844485.1 Xanthobacteraceae bacterium | reverse complement strand
CCGCGGCCCCGTGCTTTTGTTCTCCGCAAACTCCTCGTCCTTCGGCAGCGGGGGCAGCGCCTTTGCGATCTGCGAGGGATAGACGGGCAGATAATCCATGCCCATCGGGTCCTTGCGCGCCGCCGGCGAGAGGTCGTTCCCGCCCGTCGGATCGCGATAGAACAGCGGCTGTTCACCCTCCGGAGGCGCGATCTCGCGCGGCAGCTTTGCAATCATCTGCTTGGCTTCCGAGCGGCGGACCGGAAGGTAATCCATGTCCATGGAGTCCTGCATCGGAACCGCGGACACCACCGGGTCTCCCATCGGATCGCGATAGAACAGCACCGGATCATCCGCCATGGCGCGGATCTCATGACCCGACGCAACGGCGCGAAGTCTGGCGTAGAGCGTGGCCGCATCGGGCCGCCCTTCGGAAATCCAAAAACCGGCGACGAAACCGAAGCCGATCAGGACGAGCGCGCCAAGCGCGCGAAATGTCTTGGACAAGCAAACCTCCGCATGAGTCGTTCAAGGCGCCGCGCCCGCGAAGGCGGACGTCCGGCAGCTGCGAACGGCTCAGGCGATCGGAGGCTTGTGCGGGGGCGGCGGGTGCTCGCCGGTGACGGCGAGGTCGGCCGGCATGACGAACCGCGCCTCGGCCGGCATGAAGACGAGAGGCGCGCTGGTCAAGGCCGGCGGTGCGAAGGGGGTCACCGCGCACAGCGCGGCAGGGCAAGCCGTCGGCGTACAGGGCGCGCCGTCGTCGCCGTGATCCATCATCGCGCAGGGAGGCGTGAACTCCGCGCGCAACACGCCGGTCGCGCCCGCCGCGAGGGCCGCGGCAAGCGCAAGAACCAGTGCGACATGGCGCAGAATTCGCCTCATGACTTGAAACTATACCACAAAGGCCAGCTCGGGATGCGCAAAGTCAAGCGCAGCGTTAACAATTTCGCGATCCGGAATCCTGCTTAGAATCCCCTTATGAACTTGATGATCCCGGAAAAATCCCGGCTCGCGTGGCCATGGCCGCAGTAAAGGCCATAAAGCGCCGCGGCCTCGGCCCCGAGCGGCGTCGTCGCGCCCCCTTGGCGCGCCGCGTCCTGTGCGAGCTTCAAGTCCTTGTGCATCATCGCCGCCGTGAAGCCCGCTTGATAGTCGCGGTTGGCCGGGCTCGTAGGCACCGGCCCCGGTACCGGGCAATAGGTCGTCAGCGACCAGCATTGGCCGGATGATTTCGACGAAACGTCGAACAGCTTTTGCGCGTCGAGCCCAAGCGTCTCGGCGAGCACGAAAGCCTCCGAGACCGCGATCATTGAGATGCCGAGGATCATGTTGTTGCAGATTTTCGCCGCCTGCCCGTTTCCGGGGCCGCCCGCGTGCACGATCGTTTTCCCCATCCCCTCCAGAATGGGTTTCGCCTTCTCGAAAGCCGGCTGCGGACCGCCGACCATGAATGTGAGCGTGGCCCCTTGCGCGCCGCCGACCCCGCCGGAGACGGGCGCGTCGACCATCAGCATCCGGCGCTCGGCCGCCGCCTGCGCGACTTCGCGCGCCGTCGCGACGTCGATGGTCGAGGAATCGATCAGCACCGTGCCCGGCTGCGCGCTCTCGAGAACGCCGAGCGGGCCCAGATAGACTTCGCGCACCTCGGCTCCTGACGGAAGCATCGTGATCACGACATCCGCGCGCGAGGCGGCCACCTTGACCGTCTCCGCCCTCCCGCCTCCGCTTGACCGCAATTTCTCGGCGGCGGCATCGAACACGTCATAGCCCTCCACCTGGTGGCCGGCCTTGATGAGGTTCTGCGCCATGGGCAGGCCCATGTTTCCAAGCCCGACGAAGCCGATGTGTGCCATGTGCGTCCTCCCGCGTGTCTCGGCGAGACGATGGCCCAGAGGGGAGCGGCGGACAAGACGGGTAAACCCCACGGCGCCGGCCGAACGCGCCATTCACCTCGCCTCCGCCCATCCAAGCATGTGGCGTTCCGCGGGCGCCGCCCGTAAACTCCCGGCCGAACCAAAACACTGGGGAAACGCCACGATGAAACACCTCCGCCTCGCCGCACTCGCGGCCGCGCTGACTGCTGGAACCCCGGCATTTGCCCAGGAGCCCGTGAAGATCGGCATGCTCGTGCCGAGCACGGGTCCGTTCACTTCAGCGGGCAAGCAGCTCGTGGCGGGAGCTCGCCTTTACATGCAGCTCAACGGCGACACGGTTGCAGGAAAGAAGATCGAGCTGATTGTGCGCGACGACACCGGCAATGCCGACGTGACGCGGCGGCTGGCGCAAGAACTGGTCGTGAACGACAAGGCGCCGTTCCTCGCGGGCTTCGCGCTCACGCCGGGGGCGCTCGCGACCGCGCCGATTGCGACCGAGGCAAAGGTCCCGCAGGTTGTGATGATGGCTGCGACCTCGATTGTCACCGAGCGCTCGCCCTTCATCGTGCGGATGAGCTTCTCCGTTCCGCAGACGGTCGTGCCGCTTGCCAACTGGGCTGCAGAGAACGGAATCAGGCGCGTGGTCACGCTCGTTTCCGATTACGCGCCCGGGATTGATGTCGAGACCTCGTTCAAGCAGCGGTTTGAGGCGAACGGCGGTCAGGTGATGTCCTCCTTGCGCGTGCCGCTCGCCAATCCGGATTTTGCGCCTTTCCTTCAGCGCGTCGCCGAAGCCAAGCCGGACGCTCTGATGGTGTTCGTGCCGGCCGGCATGGGCGCCACCTTCATGCGGCAATTCGTCGAGCGCGGGCTCGACAAGTCAGGCATGAAGGTGATCGCCGAGGGTAGCCTCACCGAGGACGACCTTGTCAACCAGATCGGCGATGCCGGGCTCGGCATCATCACCTCGCATCACTACTCGGCTGCGCATGGCAGCCCAGAGAACATGCGCTTCGTCGCCGAATTCAAGAAGGCGAACGGAGGCATGCGCCCGAACATGATGGCCGTGCACGCCTATGACGGCCTGCACGCGATCTACGAGGCGCTGAAGAAGACGAAGGGATCAACCGACGGCCCGGCGCTGGTCAGCGCCATGAAGGGGCTGAGCTGGACCAGTCCGCGCGGACCCGTGACGGTCGATCCGGAGACGCGCGAGATGATCCAGAACATCTATATCCGCAGGGTCGAGCGCGTCGGCGGCGAACTCTACAATGTCGAGTTCGCGACGGTGCCGAACTTCAAAGACCCGTCCAAGGTCAAGAACTAGGCCGCACGAACATGCAGCGCGACGTTGCGCCATTTCGGGCCGATCATGTCGGCTCGCTCTTGCGATCGGCCGCTCTCAAGGACGCGCGCGTCAAACGCGCGGCCGGGCGGATCACGGCAACCGAACTGGAGGCGGTCGAGGACGCCGAGATCAGGACGATCATTTCGAAACAGGAGGCGATCGGGCTTCGCGGCATCACCGACGGTGAATTCCGCCGCGCCTATTGGCACTTCGATTTCCTCGGCGGGCTCGAGGGCGTGGAGATGGTCGAGGTCGGCCAGGGCATCCAGTTTGCCGGCCTGCAGTCCAAGGCCGAAGCGCCATTTGTGAACGGAAAGCTCGGTTCGCGGCATCATCCGCAGATCGCGCATTTCGCCTTCCTCAAGGCCAACACGAAGCGCACGCCCAAGATGACGGTCCCGAGCCCGTCGATGCTGCATTATCGCGGCGGGCGAAAAATGATCGACCGGTCGGCCTATCCGACGATGGAGGAATTCTATTCCGATCTTGGACGGGCCTATAAGCAAGCGATCGACGGCTTCTACGCAGCGGGCTGCCGCTACCTTCAGCTCGACGATTGCAGCTTCGCTTATCTCTGCGATCCCGCGCAGCGCCGCATGCTGTCGGAGCGCGGCGACGATCCGGACCGACAGGGCGAGATCTATGCCGGAATGATCAACGCCGCGCTGGAAGGACGTCCGAAGGACCTTGTCGTCACCACCCATGTCTGCCGCGGCAATTTCCGCTCCACCTTCATCGCCTCCGGCGGCTACGAACCGATTGCCGATCTGCTCTTTAACAAAGTCGATGTCGACGGCTACTTCCTCGAATGGGACACGGATCGCGCGGGCGGCTTCGAGCCGCTGCGGTTCCTGCCGAAGGGCAAGACCGCAGTGCTCGGCCTCATCACCTCGAAAACCGGGGCGCTCGAAGACAAAGGCTTGGTGAAGCGCCGCATCGAGGAGGCGGCGAAATATGCTCCGCTCGAGCAGCTATGCCTGTCGCCCCAATGCGGCTTCGCCTCGACCGAGGAGGGCAATGTGCTGACCGAGGAGGAGCAATGGGCGAAGCTGCGCCTTACGGTCGAACTCGCGGAGGAGGTTTGGGGGCCGTGAACGGGCGCGGCCGCATGGATTCGTCCGCTACGAGGCTTCGGCGACTTCGACGCGGCGCTGGTCAGACCTCCTCCGTCCGATAATTGTGAAGCAAGTTTCCGAGGCTGTCGGGAATCTCCAATTCGAACCCCAGAATGGCCGATGAAAGAGCCTTGCCGTAATTGTCGAGGCAGAGCGACCGCGACACGCCGCCGCCCAGCGCGCCATGGGCCACAAAATTCAAAACTCCAAGATGGTCGACCGCGTATCGGATCACCATACCGGTCACGATGCCGGCATAAAATTCCTTGAACCGCTCGGCAGTGAGCTGCGTTTTGAGATGCGGATACAAGTCCGGCTCATAGGCAATGACCGCGATGTTCGATGTGTTTCCCTTGTCGCCGGAACGGACATGGGCAACGTGCTGCAATTTCAGTCGCATGCCGCTCAACTCTCATAGATGGTGATGACCGGCCGCACCTCTTCGCGCCGCACCAACGACGACCACACGCCGATGATCTCGCGCGTGCGGTCCTGATGCGGCACGCGTTTTCCGGTCATGCCGACGCCGGAAACCGCCATGCCGTCCACTTCGCGCCCGATTTTCAGGGCTTCGTCCCGCGTCTTGGTCCGCGCGGCCACGCGCACGGCGATTTCGTAAGGCTCGGGCTGGTTTTTCGGCGAAACGTCGCCGTGAATTGCATTCATGCCGATAAAATCGACCCGCACTTCATCGGCCTGGAGCTGCACAATCCGAAAGCGCTCCTGCAAAATGCGCTTGGCGAGTTCTGCCCGCCTCAGCGCGCCCGGACCTGCATAGAAGAACATATCCTCGCCGATGTACCCTTCCTGGCAAGCGATCGACACTTTGAGCGTTGGCGTCCGCGGCTTGCCTGAAATACGGCTGATTCGCACCTCGTCATGCCCAACTTGTTCAAGCTGCGCCGTGGTGAAATCAACAATCACGTCCGGCGTGATGTAATTGGCCGGATCGTGCACCTCGTAGAACAGTTGCTCCTTCACGGTACGCAAATTGACCGCCCCGCCCGTACCGTCGACCTTGCCGATCACCGCGCTGCCGTCGTTTTGGACCTCGGCGATGGGACAGGCGAGGTCCCACGGATCGGGCACGTCCTTGAAGCCGGGATCGCAGAAATATCCGCCGGTGACCTGCGCACCGCATTCGAGCACGTGACCGATGCCGTTTCCTTGCCCCACGCGGGCATGATCCAGGGGATCCCAGCCGAATTCGTGCATCATCGGCGCCATGAATATGGATGGATCGGCGACGCGGCCGGTGACGACGATTTGCGCGCCCTCCCGCAGCGCCTGCACGATCGGCTCGGCGCCCATGTAGGCTTCGGCAGAGACGATCGAACCCGCGAGTGCAGAGCTCGGCCGGCCGTCCTCCATCAGCGTGTCAGTGATTTCGAGAACCCGCTCAGTGATGAGGCTTCCGGAAATGGCGGCGACCTTCGTTCCGCGCGGGGCGCCGCACTCGCGCAGCCAATGCACCACGCGCTCGGCGGCGCCTTCCGGATTGATCCAGCCCTGGTTGGAAACGATCTTCGTGCCGCGCCGCAAGCAGCCGGGAAGGACGCACTGCATGCGATCGTCTAGATAAGTGTCATAGCCTGGAAAGCCAGGGTCGCGGCGCTTGCGCACCTGTGCGGCCGATATCGTCGCCTCCGCCATCGTCTCGAAGCAGAGATAATCGAGGTCGCCCTTTTCGGCGTTGAGGCGCGCCGGCTCGATCCGGTCGCCCCACCATGCCGATCCCGAACCGATGCGAAGGCCGCTCATGTTCTTTCCTTTGGGTCCCCGGAAGCTATTCCGGCTTCAATCCGGTGCTCTCGTAAACCTGTGCCCATTTCCTGATGTCGGTCTCGATCTGCCGGCGAAAATTAGCGGGGCTGTTGCCGCCCGGCTCTCCGCCGAGTTCGGCAAGACGCGTCCGAATGGGCTCCTCTTTCAGAATTTCGAGGATGGTCTGGTGAAGTCGATCGACGATCGGCGCGGGCGTGCCCGCAGGAGCGAGCAAGCCGAACCAGGCGGAGACCTCGTAACCGGGAACGCCGCTCTCGGCCATTGTCGGAACGTCAGGCAACCCCGACCAGCGAGAACTGGTGGTAACCGCCAGCGCCTTCACCTTGCCGCCGCGAATGTGCCCGATCGCCGATGGCATATTGTCGAACGCCATCTTCACGTGTCCTCCGATCAGATCGTTCAGCAAGGGACCGCCGCCTTTGTAGGGAACATGCTGGATGTCAATCTTGGCCATCATTTTCAGGAGTTCGCCGCTCATGTGCGGCGAGCCGCCGATCGAGGTCGAGCCGAAGTCGAGCTTGCCCGGCCGCTCCCGCGCGAGCTTAAGAAGCTCCGCGATGTCCGCCACGCCGAGCGATGGATGGATCATCAACACGTTCGGCGTTGTGGCGAACACCGTGACAGGCGAGAAATCCTTGAGCGGATCATAGGGCAGCTTCTTGAACGCGCTGGAATTGATGCCATGCGTGTTGATCGTGCCCATCAAGAGCGTGTAGCCGTCCGGCGCGCTTTGCGCGACGGCGGCCGTTCCCAAACTCCCGCTTGCCCCACCGCGATTTTCGACGACGAAGTTTTGACTGAGACGCTTGCTAAGCCGGTCGGCCAGCAAGCGCGCAAGAATGTCGGTCGTGCCGCCTGCCGGATAGGGGACAATGATCCGGACGGTCTGTTCCGGATATTCGGCGCCGCCCGCCGCGGAAACCAGCAAGGCCATCGACAGGGCAGCGGCCAGCGCACGATATCGCATGACGAGTACTCCTCGCGTTATCCTTCAAGCCCCCAAGGGACGGTGGGCCGCCCCCGCTTTGTGCACATGCGGGAGCACGGAATACGAAAAGTCTAACAGAAGGCAAATCCTGTCACCAACAGCTCACCAACAGCCGTTTCGTGTGCAGGGGCGCGCGGAGAACGAAGCTCGGCCGGGGCAGACGCGATTGCCGTGGGGTTGCCGCCGCCGTTTGTGATCTCCAGCCGGCCCCGCTTCGTTCGCGGCCTTTCCCGCTTTCTTTTGGAGAGGGATAGGCGGTTCACACTGGCGGTGCGAGGTGCCATTCGCAGACGGCGGATTATCGCCGGCGCCTTGTTGGGGCACATCAGGCACGTTGAATTTTTCCTGATGGAGAACCCCATGACCGACTTCCGCAATTCCGAATATGCCGCGCTGATCCTCCGCGTGACGATGGGCGTGTACTTCCTTGTGCACGCCGGCCTGAAGATCTTCGTTTTCACGCCCGCCGGCACCGTCGCCTTCTTCGGCAGCCTCGGCCTGCCCGGTGCGCTTGCCTATCTCACGATGATCGCCGAAGTCGTGGGCGGTCTCGCCCTCATCGCCGGCTTCATGACGCGCTGGGTCTCCCTCGCCCTCGTGCCGATCATGCTCGGCGCGCTGTGGGCGCATTCGGGTGCAGGCTTCATCTTCTCGAACGCCGGCGGCGGCTGGGAATTCCCCGCCTTCTGGACAGTAACGCTGATCGTGCAGGCGCTGCTCGGCGACGGCGCCTATGCGCTGCGCCTCCCCTCCTCCGCCGCTCGCCCGGCCCTCGCCCGCTGAGCCATAGGCGGCTGCGCTGCACGCGCAGCCGCCGCCTCCAGCGTCAATCGACCACCCCCGCAATTCAGGAGACCACGATGAACACCCTCTTGCCGATACGGCTGATTGCCGCCACCATCGCGATGCTGCTCTCGGCGCCGGTTCTGGCGCAGGAGAAGACGCTCGAACAATACCGGGCCGCTGAAGGAATCGCCGCCGAACGTCTGGCGACCTTCGACACGCTGGATTTCGATGTCTTCACCAACCAGAAGTGGGATCGGCTGCACGAGAGTCACGCCCGGGACATCACCGTCTACTGGCCAAACGGACGCGTGACCAAGGGCATCGAACCTCATATCGAGGACTTGAAGGCGATGTTCACCTACGCCCCCGACACGCGTATTCTCGAGCATCCCATCAAGATCGCCCAAGGCGACTGGACGAGCGTCGTCGGCATCATGGAAGGCACCTTCACGAACCCGATGGTCCTCCCGGACGGGAAGGCCATTCCGCCCACGGGCAAGGCATTCAAGCTGCGCATGGTGACCGTGGGTCGCTGGCAAGGCGGCGCGATGACCGAGGAATACCTGTTCTGGGATAACGCAGCCTTCATGCGCCAAATCGGGGATTGGCCAGTAAGCGTCCTTGAAAGATGACGACCATGCTTGTGAATGGACATTGGAGCGCCGAATGGCACCCCGTTCAGGCCAAGGACGAAAGGGGCAGCTTTGTCCGGCGCCCGTCGCAATTCAGAGATTGGATCACGGTTGACGGGCGCCCGGGGCCGACAGGCGAAGGCGGCTTCGCCTCCGAGGCCGGACGCTACCACCTCTACGTGGCGCTCATCTGCCCTTGGGCATCGCGCACGTTGCTGGTGCGAAAGCTCAAGGGTCTCGAGCAAGTCATTTCGGTCTCGGTCCTCGAGCCGTTCATCACGGATCAGGGGTGGCGCTTCGGCGATTACCCTGGCGCCGACAAAGACCTGCTCAACGGCGCAACCTACCTGCACGAGATCTACACCCGCGCGGACCCCCTCTACACCGGCCGCGCTACGGTCCCGGTGCTGTGGGACAGGCGGCGCCGAACCATCGTCAACAACGAGTCTGCCGACATCATCCGGATGCTCAATGACTCGTTCGGCGAACTCGGCACGATCGACGTCGATCTTTACCCGCCTGATCTTCGGGTGGAGATCGACGCGCTCAATGAGCCGATCTATTGCAAGCTGAACAACGGCGTCTACCGCGCGGGTTTCGCAAGCACGCAGCAGGCCTATGAGGAGGCGTTCTGGGACGTGTTCGCAATGCTCGACGAGCTCGAGCGGCGTCTCGACAACCGATCGTTCCTTTTTGGAGACGGCCTGACTGAAACGGACGTCCGGCTGTTCGTGACGCTGGTCCGCTTCGACGCCGTCTACCACGGTCTTTTCAAGTGCAATCTGCGGCGGCTGATCGATTACCCGAACCTGACGGCATACCTGCACCGCATCCTCGCCCTTCCGGGCGTGCGGGAGACCGTCAGCATCGACCACATCAAGCAGGGCTACTACTCAATGAAGACATTGAACCCGACACGGATCGTGCCGGTCGGCCCGCAAGTGTCGCTGCCGGGCTGTGATCCAGGTCGAGCTTACGCGCCTCGGCTTGTCGCCTAGCCAACCAAAACAGCAGGAGCTCTCCATGACGAAGGTCTTGGTTCTTTATCACTCGGTCTACGGCCACGTTGAACGAATGGCGGAAGCCGTGGCCGAAGGCGTACGTCTGGCCGGCGCCGAGGCCGTGATCAAGCGCGTGCCGGAGCTGGTGCCGGACGAGATCGCGCGCAAGTCGGGCTACAGGCTCGACCAGAAAGCGCCGATTGCGACGGTGAGCGAACTTCCCGAATACGACGCGATCATCTTCGGCACGGGCACGCGGTACGGCAACATGAGCGCGCAAATGAAGAACTTCATCGATCAGACCGGCGCGCTCTGGGCCAGTGGAGCGTTAGTGGGCAAGGTGGGTTCGGTCTTCACGTCCTCTGCGACCCAGCACGGCGGTCAAGAAACAACCATTCTCACATTCCATCCAGTGCTGCTGCATCTCGGCATGATTGTCGTTGGCTTGCCCTATGCGTTTCGCGGCCAGACCGGCGTTTCGGAAGTCATGGGCAATTCGCCTTATGGTGCCTCGACCATCACGGACGGAGACGGAAGCCGCCAACCTTCTTCGGTCGAACTTGAAGGCGCGCGCTACCAAGGCCGCCATGTCGCGCAGATCGCGGCCAAGCTGGCTGCTTGAACCCGTTGTCACGGATCACCCGCCGCACAGCGGAAGCCGATCTGCCGGTGACCCGTGGCCGGATTGCGCCAGGCGACCGTTCGGTTCCAGGTGGTCAGCCGTTCCGGCGCATCGTCGAACACGTAATTGCCGCCGCGCACGATGCGCTCGCCGGGACGGCTCAAGTCTTCCCGCCCGTCGTCCGCGCGGTAGGGATACGGGCGGCTTAGCGTGCTCGTCCACTCGAGCAGGCTGCCCGCCATGTCGAGCAACCCTTCCGGCGTCGCGCCGCGCGGGCGGCTCCCGACCGGAAGGACGTCGCCGCTCGGACGGTTGATGACGGCAAGCTCGGTCGTCGGCATGGCGTCGCCCCAGGGAAACGTGCGTCCCGCTAATCCGCGCGCGGCGGCCTCCCACTCGACCTCGGTCGGCAGCCGCGCGCCGCGCCATCGGCAATAGGCGAGCGCGCCGGCCCAGGTCACTTCGGTCGCAGGATGGCTCTCGTATCCGGGGTTCGGCGCGAAGCGTCCCTCACGCACACCGATCAGCGCCTCCTGGTCGTCGAGATCGATCATCGTGTAGGGCGAAGGACGGCTGGAAAATTCGAGAAACAGCGCGCGATCGCCGGGCGCGATATTCGCCGGTCCGACCCTGCCGCCCATGGCCGTCCCCGACGGTCTTGCGGGAAGCGCGTTCAGGAATTCGGCATATTGCGCGTTGGTCACTTCGGTGCGATCAAGCCTGAAGGCGGCGACCGCAACACGGTGCTCAGGCATCGCGGCGCGATCGGCGAGCGGGTGATCGGCGGGCGAACCGATGCGATAAGTTCCGGCAGGGACGCGGATCATCCCGCGATGCTGTGCCGCGGAGGCCGGCGAGGTCTCCGCGCCGAACGGCGCGGCGTCCGGAAAGCGCGGCGGAGGCGTGTCGGGCGAAGCGGTTTGTGCAAGGCCGGCGGTGGCGGACAGCAGCAATGCAGCGATAACGGAAACGGCAACGGACGCGGGCGTCAGCCAAATCGTCATTCGATCCCTCCGGGTGTGAGGCGCTATTTCCCTAAATTGCTTGCAGCCGGGGGCGAAAGGAACTTATCAGTGCGCAAAGCCTGCACAACAGATCGTGAGTTCTCCCATGGCTGATGCCGCAACGCTCCCCAACCGTGAGCCATCGCTCACGCCGCGCCCGGTCGATCCCGCGACGCGCATCGGCCACGTGCATCTCAAGGTCGCCGACCTGGAGCGCGCGCTTTCGTTTTATTGCGGCGTGCTCGGCTTCGAGTTGATGCAGCGATACGGCGCGCAGGCGGCTTTCATCTCAGCCGGCGGGTATCATCACCACATTGGCCTGAACACGTGGGAAAGCAAAGGCGGCTCTCCGCCCCCGCCCGGTACAACCGGCCTCTACCATGTGGCCATTCTGTACCCGACACGCCTTGCGCTGGCGGACGCGCTGCGGCGGCTGATCGAAGCCGGAGTGGAGCTCGATGGAGCGAGCGATCACGGCGTGAGCGAGGCGCTTTATCTGCGCGATCCCGACGGCAACGGCCTCGAACTCTATCGCGACCGGCCGCGCGAGGAATGGCCCCGCACCGCAGGGGGCGCGTTGAGCATGGTGACGGAGCGGCTGGACCTGCGGGGATTGTTGGCCGAAACACGGGACTGACGTGAACCACCTCGCCTTTCCGCGCGGGAGAGAGGCTTTCAAAGCACGCCATCAAAACTTCAGGCCCCGATCCCATGGCGGTTCCGGCGAGAACCGCTCGAGCAGAAAATCGATGAAGGCGCGCACCTTCGCCGGAACGGCGCGCTGCGGCGGATAGACCGCGTAAAGCCCCATTTCGATCGGCGGGTGATCGAGCGCGAGCGGAACGAGCCGGCCGTCACGCAAATGATCGCCCACGATGAAGGTCGGCTCGTAGATGAGGCCGAGGCCCGCGCAGGCCGCCATCAAAAGCGTGTCGCCATTGTTCGCCCGCAGATTTCCGTTCACCTCCGCCACGATGTCGGCCTTGCGCCCGAACGGCCAGCGTCGCGAGACAATGATCTTTCCGAGCGTGTATTCGAGGCAATTGTGCGCTTTGAGATCGGCGATGGTGCGTGGCGCGCCGTGTTTCTGCAGATAGGCCGGCGACGCGCAGACGACCGTGCGGACCGGCGCGAGTTTGCGCGCGACGAGACTTGAATCCTCCAGACGCCCGATGCGGATCGCGAGATCCCAGCCTTCATCGATCAGGTCGACGACGCGATCATTGACGCCGAGCTCGATCGAAACTTCCGGGTTCTTATCGAGAAATTCCGAAAGCAGCGGCCCGATCTCGCGCATGCCGAACGATACCGGCGCGTTCACGCGCAGAGTGCCGCGCGGCTCGGCGCGACCGGCTCCGGCTTCGGTCTCTGCGTCTTCGATCTCGGCGAGAATGCGCGTGCAGGATTCGAGGTAGCGGCTGCCCGCCTCGGTCAGCGTCAGCCGTCGCGTCGAGCGATGAAACAGGGTGACGCCGAGCCGCGTTTCGATCTCGGCAACGTGCTTGGTCACCATCGTCTGCGACAGGCGCAACTCGCGTGCGGCTGCGGAGAACCCGCCGGTCGCGGCAACCTTCACCACAACCTGCATGCCGGTGATCCGGTCAAGCATGGCGTCCTCCGTTGCGGCTCTTCAAAATCGCTCGCTGCGCACGACTTCGACGTCCGACACCGCGATGAAGCCGATCTGCCGTGAGACGACTTTGTACGCCGCTTCGAGCACCTGATCGAGGCGCGCCGGATCGACGATGCAGACGATGGCGACCATGTGGCCCGCCTCCCCGATCTGACCTTCGGCAGACCAGCTTCCGTCATGTCCGGAGCCAGCGATCACGGGCAGCACGGAATAGCCGGACACGCCCATTTTCTCGTACTGCTCAAGCACGCGCCGCATCAGGGGCGCTTCAATGATGACTTCGAGCCGCTTCTTGCGATGGGTTTGCATGACTCAACTCCCAGCGATGCGCATTGCGACCGCGATGTAGAGCGGAATGCCGACAGTCAGGTTGAACGGAAAGGTCACGCCGAGCGAAAGCGTCAGTGCGATCGCAGGATTCGCCGCCGGCAGCGCGAGCCGCATTGCGGCGGGCACCGCGATGTAGGAGGCCGACGCCGCGAGCGTCATCAGCACCGCCGTGCCGCCGACTGAAAGCCCGATCAATAGCGCAAGCGGCGCCGCGAACGAAGCGCCGATCAGCGGCATGACAACCGCAAAGCCGACGAGCATGAGCGAGAGATAGCGCCGACCATGCGTCAGGCCGCGCCCCGCTACGAGACCCATGTCGAGAAGAAAGAGCGACAGGAATCCCGGAAAGAGATCGACCACGAAAGGTTTCATCAGCGTGAGCCCGTTCGTGCCCGTGATTATGCCGATGACGAAGGCACCGACCAGGATGACAACGGAGCCGTTGAACAATACCTCGCGCATCACGCTGGAACCGTTCGTCTCCGTGTTCTTTGGCGCGCCGCGCCGTGCAATGTAGAGCGCCGAGAGGATAGCCGGTGTCTCCATCGCAGCTGCGACCGCGATCATGTGGCCCTCGAAGGGGATCGATAGGTGCAAGAGCGTGCCGGTCGCCGCGACGAAGGTCACGATCGAGATCGAGCCGTAATGCGCGGCGACCGAGGCCGCATCGACCGGCTTCAGCCGCGTTACCGCGCGCAGGATCGCGTAGGCAAGGAAGGGAATTGCAAACGACAGCAGCACGCCTGCGCCGATCGAATAGACGAGCTTCGCGCTGATGCCCTGATGACCGATCTCCGCGCCGCCCCGGAAACCGATCGAGAGCAGGAGATAAAGCGCAAGCAGCTTCGCCGCACCTTCCGGCACGCTCAAGTCCGAGCGCACAAACGCCGCCGCGAGGCCCAGCACGAAGAACAGGACCATCGGTGTCAACAGATTCTGCAAGGCGAGATCGAAGACTGTCATGCATGCCCGCATAAGCTGGAATACGACAGGATGCAAATGTCATCCGTCGAGAGACCGAGAACGGAAAA
This sequence comes from Xanthobacteraceae bacterium, assembly GCA_022844485.1. Taxonomy (GTDB): domain Bacteria; phylum Pseudomonadota; class Alphaproteobacteria; order Rhizobiales; family Xanthobacteraceae; genus JALHLQ01. The sequence goes on along the minus strand of JALHLQ010000025.1, from coordinate 41,154 downwards.
GGTGCACCATGCCTGTTTCTTGGGCTTGCGCGTGGAGAGAGCGCGTCTCTATCGTTGGTGCATGAAGGACGAAACGCATACGACGATCACGCTTCTATCGGCCGCCGATATCGCGGCGTCTCTTGGTGAGCTCGGCGTGCTCCTTCACGCCTGCGTGCATGACGGCGCCAGCATAGGATTCGTTTTGCCCTTCACGGAGCAGGACAGCGAAGCATACTGGACGAGGAAAGTGCTTCCTGCGGTCCGCGAGAACGGCCTTCTGCTGCTCGTCGCGCGCCGCGGCGGCGCAATCGCGGGATCGGTGCAACTGGATTGCGACACGCCGCCGAACCAACCCCACCGCGCAGAAGTCCGCAAGCTCCTGGTGCATCCCGGGTGCCGGGGACAAGGTTTGGCCAGAGCACTGATGGCCGAAGTCGAGCGGCGCGCGCGCGGCCTCGGACGCAGCCTGATCACGCTCGACACCCGCACCGGCGACAAAGCCGAGCCGCTCTATGCCAGCTTGGGCTACAAGACCGCCGGCGTCATCCCGGGCTATTGCCGCGACCCGTTCGAGGCGAAGCTCGATTCCACGACGATCATGTTCAAGATGCTGTGACGCTCCGAAGCTGCCTCCCATCTTGCCAGGCACACCCGTTTCGATCGATGCCTCCTCTTCAGCGCCCCCTGCATGCGCCTTAACCTTACAGCGCCCTACCCGTCTTCCCAGTCACCGCTCCCGTGCTAATAGAAACCCATGACTTCCCCTCCCCGTCTTATCGGCGTGCTCGGCGGCATGGGCCCTGCGGCGACCGTGGATTTCCTCGCCAAAGTGGTGGCGCGAACTCCGGCCGAGCGCGATCAGGATCATGTTCCGCTCATCGTCTATGACGTCCCGCAGATCCCGCCGCGCGCGGCGGCGATCCGCGCAGGCAGCGATGCGCCGCTCGCGCCGATGCTTGCCGGCATACAGATGCTGAACAAAGCCGGGGTCGAGGCGATCACGATTCCCTGCAACACGGCGCATCATTGGTACGCACAGCTCCAGGCTGCGACCGGCGCGCCGATCATCCATATCGCCGACGCGGTGCTCGAGGCACTACGGGAAAAACCCGTCCGGCGAATCGGCTTGGCCGCCACGCGAGGGACGATCATGGCGCGCATCTATCACGAGCGGTTGGAGCCGGCCGGCTGCGAGGTCATCGTGCCAGAGGAGCCGACGCAGACCTGCGTGGATCAAGCGATCGATGCCGTCAAAGCATCCGATTTCGTGTCGGCCAAGACCGCTGCCGAACAGCTTGTCGAGCGGCTGCGAAACGCCGGCGCCGAACGCGTGCTACTTGCCTGCACCGAACTGCCCGTGGCGCTGGCGGGAAGTGTGGCACTCCCGCATTGCCTGGACGCGACCGATGCCCTCGCCTGCGCCACGGTGGCGTTTTCGCAAGGGTCCAAGCTCCCCAATAGCGGGGCGCGACGGGATCCCAGCCCCGCAGGCTTTCAACAATCGCTCTCGTCTTAGGCCGCAGCCTTAAAGATAGAGCCCCTGTCCTTGCAGGCCTGACGGTTTCAGGATGGGAGGACTCGGAGGGGGCCGCTCACCTGCTGAATTCAGTTTCAAAGCTTGTGCCGTGGCGCCCGTTCAATGCTAGCTTAAGTACATTGGAGGCACGCCCCAGGCGCCCCGAGCGCCGGAAGCACAAGCCCAACAGAGGAGTGTACATGCGCAAACTGACAATCTTGACCGCGCTTGCGGCGGCCGGCCTCTTGACCGGACCCGCCCTGGCGCAAGAGGGCACGCTGAAGAAGATCAAGGATACCGGCGCGATCACGCTCGGACATCGCGAGTCCTCGGTGCCGTTCTCCTATTACGACGACAAGCAGCAGGTGGTCGGCTACGCCATGGACCTCTGCATGCGCATTGTCGACGCCGTCAAAAAAGAGCTGAAGATGGACAAGCTCGAGGTGAAGCTGAACCCGGTCACCTCGGCGACCCGCATTCCGCTGATTGCGAACGGCACCGTGGACCTCGAATGCGGCTCGACCACGAACAACCTCGAACGTCAGAAACAGGTCTCCTTCACCATCACCCACTTCGTGACTGCGAACCGCTTCGTGTCGAAGAAGGCGAGCAATCTGAAGACCGTGGATGACCTGAAAGGCAAGACCGTCGTCTCGACCTCCGGCACGACCAACATCAAGCAGATCAACGAGATCAACGCGCAGAAGAATCTCGGATTGAACATCCTGACCGCGAAGGATCACGCCGAAGCGTTCCTGATGGTCGAGACCGACCGCGCGGTGGCCTTCGTGATGGACGACATCCTGCTCTACAGCCTTGTCGCCTCCTCGAAGAACCCGGGCGATTACGTGATCTCGGCTGACGCGCTCTCGGTCGAGCCCTACGGCATCATGCTCCGCCGCGAGGACCCCGCCTTCAAGAAGGTTGTCGATAACGCGATGCGCGACACCTACAAGAGCGGTGCGATCAACGCGATTTACGACAAGTGGTTCTTGAAGCCGATCCCGCCGCGCGGGATCAACCTCAACCTGCCGATCAGCGACGCGTTCAAGAAAGTCATCGCCAACCCGACCGACAGCGGCGACCCGGCTGCTTACGGCAGTTGACGGGAACGGGCGGCAGCGTCACGCTGCCGTTTCATTCTTGATCCCTCCCCTTTCAGGGAGAGAACCGGGATGGGGGTTAGCGTTTGTGGTGGTTATCGCGACCCATAAAGCACCCCCTCCCTAACCCTCTCCCGCAAGGGCGGAGGGAGCAGAAAAGTGGATGCGTTGGGGACGCATGAACTACAACTGGAATTGGGGGATCTTCTTCGACGTTTCGCCGGATGGCGCGAACAGTTATCTGTTCACGCTCGTGCTCGGGACCTGGTGGACGCTTGTCACTGCGCTCTGCGCCTGGGTGATTGCGCTGACGCTCGGTTCGATCATCGGCATCATCCGCACAACGCCGCATCCCTGGCTTGCGCGGATCGGCAATGTCTATGTCGAGATTTTCCGCAATATCCCGCTGCTTGTGCAGCTCTTCCTCTGGTACTTCGTGCTGCCTGAGATCGTGCCGCGCGACATCGGCACGTGGCTGAAGCAGCTTCCGAACGCGTCGTTCTATACCGCCGTCTTCGGGCTCGGCTTCTACACCTCAGCGCGTGTCGCCGAACAGGTACGCGCCGGCATCACGAGCCTCCCGGGCGGACAGCGAAACGCCGGTCTCGCCATGGGGCTTACGCTTCCGCAAACGTACCGGTATGTGCTCCTGCCGATGGCCTATCGGATCATTCTGCCGCCGCTGACCTCGGAATTCCTCAACATCATCAAGAACAGCGCCGTGGCGCTGACCATCGGGCTGCTGGAGCTCACCGCGCGCGCCCGCGCCATGCAGGAATTCTCCTTCCAGGTGTTCGAGGCGTTCACGGCGGCAACGATCATCTACATCGTCATCAACATCTTCGTGGTCACCATGATGCGGTGGCTCGAAAGCCGCGTCGCAGTCCCAGGCTATATCGGCTCGAAAACCGCCGTCGCAGCGACGCACTGAGGCGCTCATGTTCGCTCAATTCGACTGGGACGTGATCTGGCGCTCTCTTCCGTATCTTTTTTTCGAGGGGATGCGGTTCACCGTGATGCTGACGGTGCTTGCAACCGCGCTCGGTATCGCGCTCGGCACCGTGCTTGCGCTGATGCGGCTGTCGGGCTTTGCCCCATTGTCGCTGATCGCCGGCGCCTACGTGAACCTGATGCGCTCGGTGCCTCTCGTGCTGGTGATTTTCTGGTTTTACTTTCTGGTGCCCTATATCGGCCAATGGATCACCGGCGCGCCGCGGCCAATGCAAGTCGGCGCGTTCTATTCCTCGGTGATTACCTTCACTTTGTTCGAGGCCGCTTACTTCGCCGAGATCATGCGCGCGGGAATCCAGTCGATCCCGCGCGGGCAGGTGCACGCGGCCTATGCGATGGGCATGACATATCCGCAGGCGATGGGCTATGTCGTGCTACCGCAGGCTTTTCGCAACATGATCCCAGTGCTGCTGACGCAGACCATCATCCTGTTCCAGGACACCTCCTTGGTCTATGTGCTTTCGATCACCGATTTTCTGGGCGCTGCCACGAAAGTCGCTAATCGGGACGGGCGTCTGGTGGAAATGTATCTGTTCGCGGCGACGATCTATTTCATAATTTCGCTCGCGGCCTCGATGCTCGTGCGTCGGCTGCAGCAACGCGTCGCTATCATTCGCTGACGGAAAGGGCTGCGTGTGATTGAGATCAAGAACGTCAGCAAATGGTACGGCCAGACGCAGGTGCTGAAAAATTGCACCACGCGCGTGGACAAAGGCGAAGTCGTGGTGGTGTGCGGACCATCCGGATCGGGTAAGTCCACGCTGATCAAATGCGTCAACGGGCTCGAGCCCTTTCAGCAAGGCGACATTGTCGTCAACAGCCAGTCGTTGAGTGACAAGAGCACCAATCTCAACAAGCTGCGTTCCCGCGTCGGCATGGTGTTTCAGCATTTCGAGCTGTTCCCGCACATGTCCGTGATGCGCAATCTGATGATCGGACAGGTCAAGGTATTGGGACGCGGTACGGAGGACAGCCGTGACAAGGCCGTCAAGCTTCTCGACCGGGTCGGGCTGAAGGCATTCGCCGATCGTTTTCCAGGCCAGCTTTCCGGCGGCCAGCAGCAACGCGTCGCGATTGCCCGCGCGCTGGCGATGAACCCAATCGCAATGCTGTTCGACGAGCCCACATCCGCGCTCGATCCGGAAATGATCGGTGAGGTGCTCGACGTGATGGTCGCGCTCGCGCGCGACGGCATGACCATGATGGTCGTCACGCACGAGATGGGTTTTGCGCGCAAGGTTGCCAACCGCGTCATCTTCATGGATCAGGGGCAGATCGTCGAGGACGCGACGAAGGACGATTTCTTCGGCAAACCGCGCTCCGAACGCGCGCAGTTGTTCCTGTCGCGGATTTTGCAGCACTGACGGGGCGGTGCACGCGCTCGAGCCCCCGATTCCGGGGAGGACCGTCTTACTCCCCCCTCTCCCGCCCGGCGAGCATCGCAAGCACGACATAGGCGGAGATCAAGAGAAAGCTCAGCGCTGGAATCCATGTGCTTCCGCCAAATACTTGCGGGAAGAACAATTCAATCACGATCATCGAGATCATCGCCGTCAGCCAAATGACCCCGCCCCAGGTCGCGGCGAGCCACAAGCCGACGGCGGCCACCAGGTCAAGCACCGCAAAGAAGATTGTCGCCGCCTGCCAGGCTTGTTCCTTTTGATCGAAAGCCGTGCCGGTCGGATCGCCGATGCCGATGACCACCGACCAATGCAGCAGGCCTTTCAGCATGGACAGCGCTGCCATCGCCCGCAAAAACAATATCAGCCGCCGGGTCCAGGGGCCGATGTCGGCGCTCGTCTTGTAGGAGTGGGCACTGATGATCGGCTCGCTCACGGCAGGACCAGCTCGTCGGCGCCGAGCAGCGCAAAATGCGCCGCGACCGTCGCATCGCCAACCTCGGCGAGCGTCGCCGGCCGCCACTTCGGATTGTTGTCCTTGTCGACGATCACGGCACGCACGCCCTCGTGGAAATCGGGTTCACGGATGATCCGTGAGACGATGCGGTATTCCGCCTGCATGCACTCCTCGAAGGTCCAGCCGCGGCCGCGCCGCATTTGCGCCAGCGCAATGCGCAAACTCGTGGGTGACTTCGTCCGCATCGTGACGGCGGTCGACCGGGCCCATTGGGAATCCGCGCTTTCCGAGCCGGCTTCGTTGTCAAGCCGTTCCAGAATGGTCTCGACCCGATCGCCGGCGAATATCCGATCGATCACGGACCGGCGCGCCAGCAGCGGCCCGTCCCCTGCGGGCGCGCTGAATGCACCAAGGATCGCATCGACCGAAATCGTCCCGCACAATCCGTCGATCAGCTCAGGAAACTGTTTGCTGGGCACGTGGTGGGACGCGACACCTGTCCCCACGCCATCGGCCGTCTTCAACCGCTCGCCGGTGAGTGCGCAATAGGCGCCGATCTCGCCGGGCAGCCGCGGGAGAAAATACGTGGCGCCGACATCCGGAAAGAAGCCGATGCCGACTTCGGGCATGGCGAACAGAAACCTGTCGCCCGCGACGCGATGCGAGCCATGCACCGAGACGCCGACGCCGCCGCCCATGACGATGCCGTCAATAAGCGCAATATAGGGTTTGCGAAAACGCTTGATCTGCGCATTCAATCTGTATTCGTCACGCCAGAACTGAAGCGCCTGCTCGTGCGGTCCCTGCATTCCGCCCGCGGTCACCTGCCGCAAGTCGCCGCCGGCCGAGAAGGCGCGATCCCCGGCCGCGGTGACGACGACACGCGTGATCGCCTCATCCTGCGCCCAGGCGTCGAGCTGGCGCGCCAGCTCCCTGACCATATGGTGCGTGACCGCGTTCAGCGCCTTCGGCCGATTGAGTGTGACAAGCCCGGCTGCGCCGCGCCGCTCAAACAGGATCTCCGCTTCGCTGCTCATCTCCTCACGCCTAGCGGGAGCTGCCGGCTTTCGCAACCGCCCGCTCTTGCGCAGGGGATGCAACGCATTACAAGGTCACCCGATCTGCCTTGATCGGTCAGCATTCATGCCGCTTCCCAGCCAAATCGATGTCATTGTTGTCGGGGCCGGCAACGCGGCTTTGTGCGCGGCACTCGCCGCAGCCGAGCATGGCGTCTCTGTGCTCGTGCTCGAACGCGCTCCCGAGTCGGAGTCGGGCGGCAACAGCCGCTTCACCGCCGGCGCATTCCGCTGTGTCTATGATGGCGTGGACGACCTCAGGGCGCTGATGCCGGACCTCACCGAGACGGAAATCGCGAAGACCGATTTTGGTACCTATGCGGAAGCGCAGTTTTTTGACGACATGGGCCGCGTGACCGAATACCGCTCCGATCCGAACCTATGCGAGGTGCTGGTGCGGCACAGCCGCGAGACCATGTGCTGGATGCGTGACCAAGGCGTGCGCTTCCAGCCGATCTATGGGCGCCAAGCGTTCAAGGTCGGCGACCGCTTCAAGTTTTGGGGTGGTCTCACGGTCGAAGCCTGGGGCGGCGGGCCGGGGCTGGTCCAGACACTTACAGACGCCGCGCGCCGCAAAAGCATCCGCATTCTCTACGAGGCGCGGGCGCTCGATCTGATTGCCGACGATGCCGGCGTGAGCGGAGTCCGCGTCAGGCAGGCCGGCAAGTCGTGCAGTATCGCGGCGAAATCGGTGGTGCTCGCGGCCGGCGGATTCCAGGCCAATGCCGAGTGGCGCACGCGCTATCTCGGTGCGAACTGGGAGTTGGCGAAAATTCGCGGCACGCGCTTCAACACCGGCGACGGCTTGCGCATGGCGCTCGATGCGGGAGCCATGCCGACCGGCAACTGGTCAGGCTGCCACGCCGTCGGTTGGGACCGCAATGCGCCCGATTTCGGCGACCTGACGGTCGGAGACAATTTCCAGAAGCACTCCTACCCCTTCGGAATCATGCTCAACGCCCATGGCGAGCGTTTTCTCGACGAGGGTGCGGATTTTCGCAACTACACCTACGCCAAATATGGCCGCGAAATCCTGATGCAACCGGGGCAATTCGCCTGGCAGATTTTCGACGGCAAGGTGTTGCACCTGCTGCGCGATGAATATCGGATCAAGCGCGTGACCAAAGCGCGGGCGGACACGCTCGATGAGCTTCTGCGCAAGTTGGACGATCTCGATGTCAGCCGCGCGGCGAAAACGATCGAGGCCTACAATGCCGCCATCCGCTTGGACGTCCCATTCAACCCCAATATCAAGGACGGGCGGGGCACACGCGGGTTGCCGATCCCGAAATCGAATTGGGCGAACACCATCGACGAGCCGCCCTTTGAAGCCTACGCTGTGACTTGCGGCATCACCTTCACCTTCGGCGGCGTGAAAATCGACACCGATGCACGCGTGATCGATACCGATGGGTTGCCTATTCCCGGCCTGTATGCGGCGGGCGAAATGGTTGGCGGCCTGTTCTATTTCAATTATCCCGGCGGTACGGGTCTCATGGCCGGCTCGGTGTTCGGCCGGATTGCAGGGCACGCCGCCGGGAGGCATGCAGCCTCGTCGCCGCAATTCTCTTCTTTCCTTGTCACTCCGCCTTGACGCCGATCGACCGGACCACCGCCGACCACTGCTTTTCCTCGGCATCGATCTCGGCGGCGTACTCCCCCGGCGAGCCCGGGATGGGCTCGGCGCCTTCGATGGCAAGCTTCTGTTTCACGTCATCGCTTGCGAGTGCGGAGCGCAGCGCCGTGTTGAGCCGCTCGATGATCTCGCGCGGCGTGCCGGCCGGCGCGAGCAGCCCATAGCTCAGCACGGCTTCGTAGCCGGGAAGGCCGGATTCGTTCACTGTCGGCACTTCAGGCACGAGGCTCGAACGCTTGAGGCTCGTGACCGCAAGCGCGCGGAGCTTGCCGGCCTGGACGTTGGATTGAACCGTCGGGAGCGGCGCGAAAGCGAGCGGGATATGACCGCCGAGGAGATCGGTCATGACCGGGCCGCTGCCCTTGTAGGGAACATGGGTGAGCTTGATCCCCGCCTTGGCTGCGAAGTACTCGCCGGCAATGTGATTGAGCGAGCCCACGCCCGCCGAGCCGTAATTGACCTTGGCCGGATTGGTCCGGGCGTAAGCGATGAGATCCGCAACCGTGGCGGCGGGGAATGAAGGATTGACCACGACCATGCTCGGAGCCGCGCCAATGCGTCCGATCGGCGCGAAGTCCTTGCGCGGATCATAGCCGGCGCTGGCATAGAAGCTCGGCGCGACGCTGAGCGTGCCGCTATAGCCGAGCAGGATGGTGTAACCGTCCGGAGCGCTTTTCGCCACGGCGCGGGTGCCCATGGTGCCGCCGGCGCCGCCCCGGTTTTCGACCACCACCTGCTGGCCCAGAGTATCGCTCATCTTTTCCGCAATGATGCGCCCGACGATGGTGGTGCTACCGCCGGGCGGAAACGGAACGATCATGGTGATCGGCCGATTGGGATAGGGCTGCGCCGCCGCCCCGCCCGTCATGATGACGAAGGCCAGGCCGATCAGCCATCCGGCTTTCCAAGTCCTCATGACGTCACCTCTCCTTGCCCGCGGGTTCGCGGCTCGGCGCTAATGACCCAACAGATCGCGGCTCACGATCAGCCGCATCACCTCGTTCGTCCCTTCGAGGATCTGGTGCACGCGCACGTCGCGCAACACGCGCTCGATCGGGTAGTCGCGCAGGTAGCCGTAGCCCCCATGCAGTTGCAGGCAGCCATTGACAATGTCGAAGCCGGCGTCGGTGGCGTGGCGTTTCGCCATGGCGGCAAGACGAGTGGCGGCGGGCTCCTTGTTGGTGACGGCGGTCGCCGCGCGGCGCACTAAGAGCCGTGCTGCTTCAAGCTCGATCGCGAAATCGGCGATGCGGAAGCGCAGCGCCTGGAAATCGGAGAGCCGGGAGCCGAACTGCTTTCGCTCGCGCATGTAGTCGAGCGTTCGGTCGAGACAGAATTGCGCGCCGCCGATCGAACAGGCCGCGATATTCAGCCGCCCGCCGTCGAGCCCCGCCATGGCGATCTTGAAGCCCTGCCCTTCCTCGCCGATGAGATTGGCGGCCGGCACGCGGCAATCCTCGAAGATCACCGCCGCGGTCGGCTGCGTTTTCCAGCCGAGCTTCTTCTCCCGCGCGCCGAAGGCAAGTCCGGGGGCGCCCTTCTCGACGACGATGCAGGAGATGCCGCCCGGACCCGGGCCACCGGTGCGCACCATGCAAACATAGACATCCGACACGCCGCCGCCGGAGATGAAGGCTTTCGCGCCATTGATCACGTAGTGATCGCCGTCGCGCACGGCGCGGGTCTGCAGGCTCGCGGCGTCGGAACCGGCCGCGGGCTCAGTGAGGCAATAGCTTGCAAACCGCTCCATGGTGCAAAGCTTCGGCAGGAAACGCTTGCGCTGTGCGTCGCCGCCGAATGCGTCGATCATCCAGGCTGCCATGTTGTGGATCGAGATATAGGCCGCCGTGGACGTGCAGCCTTGCGCCAGCTCCTCGAAAATGACCGTCGCGTCGAGCCGGGTCAGCGCGGAACCGCCGACGTCGTCCTTCACATAGATGCCGCCGAAGCCGAGCGCCGCCGCCTTGCGCAGCGCCTCGACCGGAAAGATCTCGTTCTCGTCCCAGTCACGCGCAAACGGCATCATCTCGTCGCACGCAAAATCGCGGGCGCTGTCCTGAAACGCGCGCTGCTCCTCGGAGAGTTCGAAGTCCATGTCGGGCGATCACCGTTCCGCCCGACTGGGATAGAAGCCTGACCCGGGCCCGTCAACGCGACGGCCCCCGGGATGGGCAACTCCCGTATGGAAGCCTTTCTTTGGAAGGGCTAGAAAGCTCCCATCGCATTGGAAGGGAAAACCATGGCCATCAAATACGGCCGTCCCATCGAGTCCCGCCTGGCCCCGGTCGAGGTGCCTGCGCGCGCGGCCCAGCTTGACCTCACGATCCGCCCCCGGCGCAATCGGCGCACCGAATGGGCGCGACGCCTCGTGCGCGAAAACGTGCTCACCGCCGACGATCTGATCTGGCCGATTTTCGTCGTGGACGGCGAGCGCATGCGCGTGCCGGTCGCCTCCATGCCCGGCGTCGAGCGCCTCTCGGTGGACGAGGCCGTGCGCGCGGCCGAGCACGCGGCCAAGCTCGAGATTCCCTGCATCGCGCTCTTTCCCTACACGGATCCGAAGCGGCGGGACGGGGACGGGACCGAGGCGCTCAACCCAGACAACCTCGTCTGCCGCACCATCCGTGCGGTGAAGCAGGCCGTGCCCGAGATCGGCATTCTCACCGATGTGGCGCTCGATCCCTATACGAGCCATGGCCATGACGGTCTTTTGCGGGACGGCGCGATTGTCAACGACGAGACCGTAGCGGCGCTGGTGCGGCAGGCGCTGGTGCAGGCGGAGGCCGGCTGCGACATCGTCGCGCCCTCCGACATGATGGACGGCCGCATCGGCGCAATCCGCGCGGGTCTCGATCAAGCCGGGCTCACCGACGTGCAGATCATGGCTTATGCCGCGAAATATGCCTCCGCCTTCTACGGACCGTTCCGCGACGCAGTCGGCTCATCGAAAACACTGACCGGCGACAAGCGCACCTATCAGATGGACCCGGCCAATTCCGACGAAGCCCTGCGCGAGGTCGAACTCGACATCGTGGAAGGAGCGGACATGGTCATGGTGAAGCCTGGGATGCCCTATCTCGACATCCTGCGGCGCGTGAAGGAGACCTTTGCGATGCCGACCTTCGCCTATCAGGTGTCCGGCGAATACGCGATGATCATGGCCGCCGCGCAGAACGGGTGGCTCGACGGCGAGCGCGCGATGATGGAAAGCCTGATCGCCTTCAAGCGCGCCGGCGCCGACGGAGTGCTCACCTATTTCGCGCCCAAGGTGGCGGAACGGTTACCCAGCTAGGTCGGACAGCCTGCGCCGTGCCTCGCGGTCCGTTACTCCATCGCGGTCGCCGCTTCGATGCGCGCGGGACGGTATCCGTCCGCCTCCATCGCCTTGAAGATATCATCGGCATGCGTGCGGTCGCGCGTCTCGACGGTCACGTCGAGCTTCGCACCCTTGGCCGGAACGTCGAGAAAGAGCCGGCGGTGGTCGACCTCCAAGATATTCGCGCCGAGCTGGCCGAGGCGCGTGGCGATCACACCGAGCACGCCGGGACGATCCGGGATCGTGAGACGGAACGAGACGATGCGGCTCTCGCGTTCCAGTTCGCGCACCATGATCGAGGCCAGAATCCGCGGATCGATGTTACCGCCGCATAGGATCAGCCCGATTTTCTTGCCGCGGAAACGGCCCGGCTTCGCCAGCATGGCGGCGAGCCCGGCCGCGCCCGCCCCCTCCGCCATCGACTTCTGCAGCGTGAGGAAAAGGTTCACCGCGCGCTCAAGCATCACCTCGTCCACGAGCACGATCTCGGACACATGCTCGCGAACCAGCGGCAGCGTCAGCTTGCCGATCGTCTTGACGGCGATGCCTTCGGCAAGCGTCGCCCCGCCGATCGGGCGGTTGTCGCCCTTCACGGCATTCCACATGGAGGGGTAGAGCGCTGCCTCCGCCCCGATAATGTCGATGCCGGGCCGCCGGGCTTTCGCTGCGATGGCGCTCCCGCTGATCAATCCGCCGCCGCCGATCGGCACCACCAGCACGTCGAGATCCGGTATCTCGTCCAGCATTTCGAGCGCGATCGTGCCTTGCCCCGCGATCACATGCGGATCATCGTAGGGGTGCACCCAGATCCTGTTGCGCTCGCGCGCAATGACTTCGGCCCGCGCCTGCGCGTCGGCCAACGTTTCGCCTTCGACGACAACCTCCGCGCCGTGCTCGGCGGTCGCGATTACCTTCACATGCGGCGTCGTCACCGGCATGACGATCGTGGCGGGAATATCGAGGCGCTTGGCGTGGTAGGCCACCGCCTGCGCATGATTGCCGGCCGACATGGCGATGACGCCGCGCGCGCGCTCTGTTTGCGAAAGCGACAGAAGCTTCGCCAGTGCGCCGCGTTCCTTGAAGGAGTTCGTCACCTGAAGGTTCTCGTACTTGACGAAGACCTCCGCGCCGGTGAGCCCTGACAACTTCGGGGCGGGCAGCATCGGCGTACGCAATACCGCGCCGGCGATCGCGCGCTGCGCGGCCATAATGGCGTCGAGAGTGATGTTCACGCGGGCCTCCAGGATGTCGCGTTATAGCCGGTCGCGGCCGGGCGTGTCCCGGACCAGCGAGCGCAAGACACGCCGGGACCCGCCGGTCCCCTTGCGCCGTCCCTCTGCGGGGCCCATGTACCGGCTGCCCTTTTTCTGGAGGTCCACAACCTTGACCCACACTGGGCCACACAGCATCGAGACGCAGGCGCGATTGCACCCACACGCCTTCGACCCCGCGACCATGCCCGAACGGTTCGAGGGCGTGCTGCCTCGCCGCATGATGGCGTTCCTGGTCGATGTCCTGGTCATCAGCGTGCCGGTCATCCTGCTGACGATCTTCATCGCGGTGTTCGGGATCGTGACGCTCGGCCTCGGCTGGCTCCTGTTCTGGCTGCTGTCGCCGATTTCGGTGATCTGGGCCGTCGCATACTACGGCATGACGCTCGGCGGCCCGCATTCGGCGACCATCGGCATGCGGCTCATGGATATCGAAATGCGCACCTGGTACGGCGATCGGGGATACTTCGTGCTCGGAGCCGTGCACGCCATCCTGTACTGGATTTCGGTGTCGTTCCTGACCCCTCTCGTGCTCCTTGTCGGGCTTCTCAACGAGCGGCGGCGGCTGCTGCACGATTTCCTCCTCGGCACCGTGGTGGTGAACAACGACGCGCGGACGACCGCGCTGCGCAGGCCCTCCATGCGCGTCTGACCCCTCCCGGCCTTTGACGAGGCGCGGATCATTGGCGATGCTACGGCGTTGAGAATTTTGGAAGTCCGTTCGAGCAGCCCGTGACGCAGCATTCCCGCGACACTCCGCAGTTCTACCTGACCGCCCCCTCCCCCTGCCCCTACCTGCCGGGTCACGAGGAGCGGAAGGTCTTTACGCATCTGGTCGGCGAGCGCGCGCCGGAGCTCAACAATGTGCTGACGCATGGGGGATTCCGCCGCAGCCAGTCGATCGCTTATCGGCCCGCATGCGATGGCTGCCGCGCCTGCATCTCCGTGCGCGTGGTGGTGGACGACTTCCGCCCCTCGCGCTCGATGCGGCGCGTGCGCGACAAGAACTCCGACCTCATCGGCGATATGCGGGTGCCGGTGCCGACCTCCGAGCAGTACTCCGTGTTTCGCTCCTATCTGGACTTGCGCCACTTCGACGGCGGCATGGCCGACATGACCGTGCTCGACTATGCGATGATGGTCGAGGACAGCCACGTGGAAACCCGCTTGGTCGAATACCGGCGCGCCGGTCCGGACAGCCGATTCAACGGCCGCGGCTCGGGGCCGCTCTATGCGGTGGCCCTGACGGACGTCCTCAAGGACGGCTTGTCCATGGTTTACTCCTTCTACGACCCCGCGCATGCCGACCGCTCGCTCGGAACCTTTGCGATCCTGGACCACATCGCGCGCGCCCGCCGCATGGGCCTGCCCTATGTGTATCTCGGCTATTGGGTGCGAGGCTCGAAGAAGATGGACTACAAGGCGCGCTTCCTCCCCCATGAACGCCTGTTGGGGGATGGCTGGACACGGGTCGAGGCTTAGTTCCGACACGTCCCACACCGGCAGTGACGGGCTGCAACCCCAGCCTCAAGGCCCTTTCCAAAGACGCCTCGATAAGGTCTCCGACTGAGCCTGCCGTACATTGGTGCGGGTGCGGTACTTGACCTGGGGATAGGCCTCTGCCATCTTAATTGCGAATAGTTCGCAATTGCATTTGAGGCCGGCGGATGCGTCCCGCGATGATTTCACGCCGTGGCTTTTCACTCGGCTTGCTCGTGCTGGCCGGCGGCGCCTTCACGCGGCCTGCCGGGGCTCAATCCCGCCGGCTGACCGTTGTGACCACGGTCTCCATGCTGGCCGATGCGGCACGCATCATCGGCGGCAATCGGGTCGATGTGACGAGCCTTCTCGGGGAGGGCGTCGATCCGCACACCTACCGGCCCACGCGCACCGATATCGCGCGCCTCTCCAATGCCGATATCATCTTCGCCAACGGGCTGTATCTCGAAGCGCAGCTCGAAGCCCCGCTGAAGGCCCTGGGCGTCAACAAGCCGGTTATTTTCGCAGCGGAAGCCGTTCCCAAGGCCCGCCTGCTGGCCGACTCCGAGTATCCGGACCGCTTCGACCCCCATGTTTGGATGGACCCAAAGCTCTGGATCCTCGTCGCCGACCGCGTCCGCGATGCGCTGATCGCGCGCGATCCCGCCGGAAGGGCAACCTACGAGACCGGCGCGAAGGCCTATGCCGGCGAGCTTACGCGGCTCGACGCCTATGCCCGCAAGATCCTCAGTTCCGTCCCCACGACGTCGCGCATGCTGGTCACGGCGCATGACGCATTCAATTATTTCGGCCGGGCCTACGGCTTCGAAGTCGAAGGCATCCAGGGCCTCTCGACCGAAAGCGAGGCCGGACTCAAGCGGCTGGAAGAGCTCGTCTCTTTGGTCGTCAGCCGCGGCATCCGCGCCGTCTTTGTCGAAAGCTCGGTCTCCGATCGCAACATCCGCGCCCTGGTGGAAGGCGCGGGAGCGCGGGGGCACAAGCTCGCGATCGGCGGCGAGCTTTACTCCGATGCGCTCGGTGCGCCCGGGACCTACGAGGGCACCGTCATCGGTATGCTTGATCACAATGTTACGACGATTGCCCGCGCGCTTGGGGGCGAAGCGCCAGGCCGGGGCATGGCGGGGAAATTGAAGGCGGGGGGCTGACATGCTGGCCCCTGCCCCGTCCGAGCGGCTACTGTCGGCGATGGATTCCCCGGTTGCGATCCGCGCGCTGACGGTGGCCTATGGCGGGCGACCCGCGCTGTCCGCCGTGACCTGGAGCGCCCCGCGCGCCGGACTTCTCGCGATCGTCGGCCCGAACGGCGCGGGAAAATCCACGCTCCTGAGGGCCATCCTGGGACTGGTGCCGAAAGCGGCCGGCGAGATTGCGATCTTCGGCGAGCCGGTTGAAAAGCAGCGCGGACGCTTGGCCTATGTGCCGCAGCGATCGAGCGTCGATTGGGATTTCCCGGCGACCGCGCTGGATGTCGTGGCGATGGGGCTCTATCGGCGCATCGGCTGGCTGAAGCCGGTGCGGCGGGCGGACCGGGCACTCGCCCGCAAGCATCTCGAGACCGTCGGCCTCGAAGACTTGGCCGACCGGCAGATCGGCGCGCTTTCCGGCGGACAGCAGCAGCGCGTCTTCCTTGCGCGCGCGCTGGCGCAAGGCGCGGACATTCTCCTGCTCGACGAGCCCTTCGCGGGCGTGGACGCCACCACCGAACGCATCATGCTCGATGTCTTTCAGCGCCTGCGCGACGGCGGCGCGCTCGTTGTCTGCGTGCATCACGACTTGGCGTCAGTGCCGGGGACCTTCGAACACGTGCTGATCCTGAACGAACGCCTCATCGCGGCTGGCCCGACAGCGGAAGCCTTCACGCCTTCAAATCTCGCGCGCGCCTACGGTGTGCCGCTGGATTCGGGCGCGACGCTGGCGCCGGGTTGACCATGCCGGCAGAGTTGCTGAGCGTCCTGCTTCTGCAAGCCGGCTATAATACGACGGTCGTGATGCTCGGCGCCGCCGCGCTCGGGATTGCGGCGGGGTCGGTCGGTGTCTTCGCGATGTTGCGGCGGCGCGCGCTGGTTGCGGATGCGGTCGCGCATGCGACCTTGCCGGGGGTGGCGCTCGGATTCATGCTTGCGGTCGCCTTGGGGCTTCCCGGACGGACGCTGCCGCTGCTGCTCGGCGGCGCGGCTGTGACCGCGGTCCTCGCCGCCTTGTCGATCCAGGCGATCCGCGATCGCACCCGCCTGCCGGAAGATACGGCGATCGCCAGCGTGCTCGCGACCTTCTTCGCTGCCGGCATCGTGCTGATGACGATCGTCCAGACGCTCCGCACCGGCGGGCAGGCAGGCCTCGACGCCTATCTCCTCGGTGCAACCGCAGGAATGCTGTTGAGCGAAGCCGTCACGCTCGCGGTTTTTTCGGTCGCAATCGCAGCCGTGATCGCGCTTCTGTTCAAGGAGCTTGTGCTCCTGTCCTTCGACGCGGAGTTCGCCGAGGCGCACGGCTTTCCCGTCCGCGCGCTCGATTTCGCCGTGCTCGCGCTTGTGCTCGCCGTCGTCGTCATCGGGCTTCGCATTGTCGGGCTCGTGCTGATCGTGGCGCTGATCGTGACCCCCCCAGCGGCGGCGCGCTTCTGGTCGCATCACGCCGGCGCCATGACGATCATCGCAGCCTTGATCGGGGCGGCGAGCGCTTATCTCGGCGCTGCCATCTCCGCCGCCCAACCGCATATGCCGACCGGCGCCGTGATCGTGCTCGTGGCGTTCGCCGCTTTGGCGGTCAGCGTCGTCTTCGGTTCGGCACGCGGCCTTCTTGTGCGCGCGCTCGGAGCCCGCCTGCTGAAGGAACAAAGGCCGTGATTGCCTTCCTCCAGATCGATCTGCCGGCCATGCTGGTCGGTACGCTTGCCGCGCTTGCGTGTGCGCTTGTGGGCAACTTCCTGGTGCTGACCCGCCAAAGCATGTTCGGCGACGCGATCGGCCATGTTGTCCTGCCCGGCGTCGTCGTCGCCTACCTCCTTGCGGGGACGACGGCGACCTGGGCCATGCTCGCCGGAGCGGCCGGCGCCGCGCTGCTGACCGCGCTGCTCGTCGAATTTCTCCGCCGGGTTGCCGGGGTCGAGGCGCAGACGGCGCTGGGCGCCGTGTTCACGGCGATGTTCGCGCTCGGGGTCCTGCTTCTCGAGCAGACCGGGGTCGCGCGCACGAGCTTCGACGTGCACCACATTCTCTACGGCAATGTGGAAGGCGCGATCTGGCCGGCCGCCACCGGATGGGGCAGCCTCTTCGATCCCGCCGCCCTCGCGCAGCTTCCGCCGCAGATCGGCCGCCTCGTCTTTGGTGTGTTCGTGATCGCGCTGGTACTGGGGCTGCTGTTCAAGGAATTGCGGCTGGTGAGCTTCGACCCGGTCTTCGCGGCGACGGTAGGCCTGCCGCCGCGCCTGATCGGCGCGGTCATTACCACGCTTGCCGCACTTGCGGCCGTCGTATCACTCGACGCCGTCGGCGTCATCCTTGTCGTGGCGATGATGGTCTGCCCCGCCGCCACGGCGCGCATGCTGACCGACGATCTGACGACGCAGGTCGTTGTCTCCGTCTTCGTCGCCGCGACCGCTGGCCTCTCGGGCTATCTGATCGCAGCTTTTCTCCCTGCCATGTTCGGCTTCGACATTTCGCTCGGAGCCGCGGGTACGATCGCGCTCGTCGCCGGGCTCATTCAGCTCACGGCGATGATTGTTGGTCCCAAACGCGGCATCCCAAGAATCGTCTAAGGGTTACGGATCGCGGTAGGCGCTGCCGTCCTCGGCCCAGGCCGGATGTCTGACATAGCGCCCGCGCTTCGGCACCGCGACCTGGTCGAACTCCTGCGCCAGCCGGTGCAAGGCCTCACGCATCTCTTGACCGCGCATCGCCTGTCCGTGGCCGGTGACCGCGATTTCGGGATCAAGCGCCGCAAGTTTTTCGACGGAGATTTTCGCCTGCTCCCAATTCTGGGTGAAGTACATGGGCGGGCCACGCATTTCAGGACTTTGCAATGCAACAGCGTAGGCGGATTCCTGTTTCGTCATAATGAAGGCGTCTCCCGCGATAACCATGCGATCCTGCTGCCGCCAGAAGGAAACATGGCCCGGGGTGTGTCCCGGCGTATGGATCCACTTCCATCCCGGCAGGAAAGGCACCGATCCGTCCGGGGGCAATGGGCACAACCGGGCGCCGACATTCACCGGCTTGCGGGGGTAGAGGGGGGAGAGAAACGACATCAGCCCGCCGTCTGCCGTGGGATCGGCGGGGGGATAGGACGCGTTGCCATTGAGGTAGGGATGCTCGAGGTCGTGGGCATAGACAGGCACGTCCCACCTTTCGGCGAGATGCTCCAATCCGCCGACATGATCGAAATGGCCATGGGTCATGACGATCGCCGCCGGGCGCGCGTCCTTGCCGAATCGCTCCTCCGCGGCATCGACGATCATGCTCGTGGTGCCGATCACGCCGGCGTCGATCAGCACCCAACCGCGGTCGCCGGCATCCGGCAAGCCACAAAAGATCACGTTGACCAGCACCAACCGCCGGTAGGCGACGTCGCGTGCCACTTCATTCGTGCGGCCGTCATCGGCCGAGTGTTGCGCACTCGCATCCGGGGCCAAAGGGATTTGGCTTGCCATGCTGGACTCCGCTCGAAGTATCGTCCGTTGCTAACGGCGCGGGCCCGAAAAGGTTTGCGCTGGACAAAATTCCTCCGCGGCCGGCGGGAAGAATTCGTTGCTGCATCGCGGCGGGAGATGGAGCCTATTTGTCGCCGTTGCGGCCATTCATCGGCGGCGAACCGAAGCGGTTGTTCTTTGGAAACCCTTTCGGGGCGATGCGTCCGGCATCAGCGCGGTTGCCGCGCCAATCGGAAAGTTCTTTCAGAGTCAGCGTGAACAGGCGCCCGGCGCTGTCGAACCAGGAGAGCCCGCTCTCCACGCCGAATGTCTTCATGTCGGACAGGCCGCCATCCTTGTAGCGCTGCAGCCGCACGCCGCGGCCGCGGTTCATTTCCGGCACTTGGTCGACGGGGAAGATCAGCATCTTCCGGTTCTCCCCGATGGCGGCGATAAAGTCGCCGTCGAGCACCGTGAGCGCGCGCCCCTCGTCGGGCAGCTTCACATTGAGCACTTGCTTGCCCTTGCGCGTATTCGCGACGCATTCGTCCTCGGGCGCGATGAATCCATAGCCGGCGCGGCTCGCCACCAGGAACTTGCGCCCGCCGATGAATGGAAAGACCGTCACGATGTCGGCTTCCTGCTCCAGGTCGAGAAAGAGTCGCACCGGCTCGCCGTGACCGCGCCCGCCTGGAAGCTTGGCGACGTCGAGCGTGTAGAACCGCCCATTCGTCGCGAAGGCGAGGCATTTCGACGTGGTCTCGGCATAAAACGCGAGCTTGAGCGAGTCGTCCTGCTTGAAGGCGATGCCGGAGAGATCGCCGACATGGCCGCGCAGCGCCCGGATCCATCCCTTCTCGGAAAAGACCACCGTCACCGGCTCGCGTTCGACCAGCGCCTCTTCGATGGCGGCAAGATCGTGCTCTGGAGCGTCCGCAAAGGTCGTGCGCCGCTTGCCCAGCGCGGTCTTCGGACCGAAGGTGTTGCGCACATCCCTGATCTGGTCGGCGATCGTCTTCCACTGGCTCGGTTCGGAACGCAGCAACTCGTCCAACTTCCGTTTCTCAGCGCGCAGCTCCTTGTCCTCGCTGCGGATCTCCATTTCCTCAAGCTTGCGCAAATTGCGCAGCCGCATGTTGAGGATCGAGTCCGCCTGCAGCTCGGTGAGCTTGAAGGTCCGGATGAGGACCGGCTTCGGTTCGTCCTCGCTGCGGATGATCTTGATCACCTTGTCGAGGTTGAGGTAGGCGACAAGGAAGCCGCCGAGCACCTCGAGCCGATGTTCGATCTGCGACAGGCGGTAGCGCGAGCGTCGCAGCAGTACATCCCGGCGATGATCGAGCCATTCGCGCAGGACCTCCGCAAGTCCGACCACCTTCGGAACCTTGCCGCGCATGAGCACATTCATGTTCAAGCCGATCCGCGATTCGAGATCGGTGAGCTTGAACAGGCTTTCCATCAACAATTCGGGGTCGACGGTGCGTGACCGCGGCTCGAGCACGAGGCGGATGTCCTCCGCCGATTCGTCGCGAACATCAGCGAGCAGGGGCAGTTTCTTCTCGTTCAAGAGCTCGGCGATGCGCTCGACGAGACGCGACTTCTGCACCAGCCACGGCACTTCCGTTACGACGATCACGTAAGTGCCGCGCCCGGTGTCCTCCTGCGTCCAGCGTGCGCGCACGCGGAACGAGCCGCGGCCCGTGGCGTAAGCTTCGGCGATCGCGGACGGCGGATCGACCACAATGCCGCCGGTCGGAAAATCCGGCCCCGGGACATATTTCAGCAGCGTCTTGGTGCGGGCATTCGGGTTCTCGATCAGATGCAGCGCAGCGTCGCACAGCTCCGCCGCGTTGTGCGGCGGGATCGAGGTCGCCATACCGACGGCGATCCCTTGGGAACCGTTCGCAAGCAGGTTCGGAAACGCGCCAGGCAGCACCACCGGCTCGTCCTCCGAGCCGTCATAGGTGGGGCGGAAATCGACTGCATCCTCGTCGATGCCGTCGAGCAGAAGCCGCGCGACTTCCGTGAGCCTCGCTTCGGTGTAGCGCATCGCCGCAGCGTTATCGCCATCGACATTGCCGAAATTGCCCTGCCCGTCCACCAGCGGATAGCGCTGCGAGAAATCCTGCGCGAGCCGCACCAGTGCGTCATACACCGCCTGGTCGCCGTGCGGGTGAAACTTGCCGATCACGTCGCCGACGACGCGCGCGCATTTTTTGAATGTCGCGCCCGGATCGAGCCGTAACTGGCGCATGGCGTAAAGCAGCCGCCGGTGGACCGGCTTCAAGCCGTCGCGCGCATCGGGCAGCGCACGATGCATGATGGTGGAGAGCGCATAGGCGAGGTAGCGCTCCTCGAGCGCCTCGCGCAGCGCAATGTCCTGCACGTTCGCCGGGTCGGGAGGAATCACTGTCTTGGCCATACCAAAGACCTAATCCAGCCGGCCCGATTCAACAACGATGAAGGATGACTGTCCGGTTCAGGCCCGGTTCATCGGCGCAGGGTAACTCGAGGGGGCGGCTACTCGCCGCTTCCATGCGGCGCCGGTTCGCGCCCAAAAAGACCAGGAGAGTACAATGCGGAGCGTTTTCCTCAGCCTCGTCGCGGCCGCAAGCATGGCGGCCGTCTCTGCCGGGGCGGTTCTCGCCGCGCCGACGACCGCCGCGTCGATATCTCAGGCCGCGGCGCAGACGGGCGGCGTCGAGCTCATTTACCACCGGCACTGGCATCGTCCGCCCGGCCACCGGCGGCATCACCGCGATTGGCGGCGACCCGGCATCCATCCGCGCCTTCGTTGCTATTATGACTATTTCGGCCGACGGATCTGCGAGCGCGTCTACTGGTAGCATCTAAGCGGCGGGCGCGAGCACACGCCGTACCGCTGCTATAAAATTGTCCCGCGCGTGGGGCATTGGCTCCTCGCGCGGCTCAAGAACGCGCCGAGTCAGAAAGTATCCGGTGAGCGCGAACCCATCCTCGAGTTCAGCCAGCGACGGGAATTCGTCATCGGATTCCTCGCTGAGAAACTTCGGCAGCTTGAGCAGCCTGTCCCGCCACGGGTCACCCGCAACGCGCGACACGGCGCGCCCGGATTTTGGCGACACATAGACGAGATCGGAGCTTGTGCCGCCTGCGGCGCATTGCAGGAGGTCAAGACCGAACCCAAGCTCCGAGAGAAGTGACAGCTCGAAGCGCACGGCGAGCGCGGCCGTGATGGCTGCATCGTCGATATTGTCGAATATGGCTTCGAGCGCCTCGTAGACATCCGGGTGCGGATCGCGCTCAGGAAGAAACCGTGCGAGCGCGGTGAGATGGGCGACCGCAAACAACGCATGGGGCAGCGCCAGGAACTCGGCTGCACGCAGCTTGAGACCCTCCAAGCGAAAATGGCCGAGATGTTCGTCGAGCCGGGCGCCCCAGACCGCACGCAGCAGGTTGCCGGGCTGCAGGATCGGCCGCATGCGCGAACTCACTCCGCCGCGCACGAGGCCAAGATGTCGGCCATGTCCGCGCGTCATGAGTTCGACGATCGCATTCGCCTCCCCGTGCCGCCGCACCCCGAGCACAACTCCGTTGTCGGTCCATTCCATGCCGAATAGATACCGCCGGGAGCGACGATTAGGGAGACCTCATTGCAGTTTCCTTCGTCACCCCCTGCGGTTTTGGCAAAGGGGAGAAAAAGGGCCGCCTCGCGGCGGCCCAAGCCAACTCTGCGGAGGTCTGCTCAGACGTGGCAGCGCGCGGGACGCCGCTGGCAAATAAGGCGGCCATATCGGCCGCGCCAGCACCGGCTGGCTCCCCGGTGACAATGACGGAATCCACGAAAATGCACCGAAGTCACCGGCGCGGCCTGGTCGGCAGCCGCCGCAAGCACGGCCAGCCCGGAGCCGATGCCGGCAGATGCGGGCGTTGCAAACGCTCCCGCAACGATAATTGCCGCAGCAGCAATCAAACGTCTCATCTATTTTCTCCATGAATCGGGTCGCCACCCGCGCGGCAGACTGCCACCGACCCCATGAAGCGGAAGTGAACGGGATGGTCGGGGTCCCGAAGCCTGACCGCGACCACAGAGGGCGCGGTTCGAAGGGTTAACCGCCGCGAGGGAACTCCAGCCCCATCTCCCGATACCGTTCGGGATCGTCGCTCCAGCCCTCGCGCACCTTGACGAACAGGAAAAGATGCACGGCGGTCTCGATCAGGGTGGAGATTTCGCGCCGCGCGTCCGCCCCGATCGCCTTGATCGTCTGGCCCCCCTTTCCGAGCACGATCTTCCGCTGGCTTTCCCGCTCGACAAAGATCGTCTGCTCGATCCGCACCGAGCCATCCTTCAGCTCCTTCCAGACGTCGGTCTCCACCGTCGACTGGTACGGCAGCTCTTGATGCAGGCGATCATAGAGCTTCTCGCGCGTGATCTCGGCGGCGAGGCTGCGCATCGGCGCGTCCGATATCTGATCCTCCGGATAATGCCATGGCCCTTCCGGCGCCCGTTCCGCGAGGAAACGCTTGAGATCGTCAATGCCGTCACCGTTCAGCGCGGAAATCATGAACGTGGCCGCAAACGGCGCACGCTCATTCGCAGCCGCCGAGAGGGTCAACAGCTCCGGCTTCGGCACAAGGTCGACTTTGTTCAGAACGAGAAGCTGCGGCTGGCGGACGTCGGCAAGCCTGCCGAGTATCGCGTCCGCCTCCTCATCGAGTCCGTGCTTTGCGTCGATCAGAAAACAGACGATGTCGGCATCGTGAGCGCTGCCCCAGGCTGTGGTCACCATGGCGCGATCGAGCCGCCGTTTGGGCGGGAAGATGCCAGGAGTATCAACCAGGACGAGCTGCGCGTCCCCGACGATTGCGATCCCGCGCACGAGCGCACGCGTCGTCTGCACCTTGCGGCTCACGATCGTCACCTTGGAGCCGACCATCGCATTGACGAGCGTGGACTTGCCGGCGTTCGGCGCACCGATGATGGCGACAAAGCCGCAACGAGTCATGGCTGACCTTCCGCCTCAATGCCCTCGCGCGCGAGCATGGCGGCGGCAGCGGCCTGCTCGGCGGCGCGCTTGGAAGGTCCGAGCCCTTCCGCCGGTTCTCGCGCGGCGACCTCGACCGAAACACGGAATTTCGGACTGTGATGCGGCCCGGTGCGCTCGAGCTCACGATAAACAGGCGCGGGCCACCCTTTGCCTTGCGCCCATTCCTGCAACAGCGTCTTTGAATCGCGCAACGGGCGGCGCGGGGTGATCATCCGCTCATGCCAGAATCGCTCGACGAAGCCGGCCGCCTGCTCATATCCGCTGTCGAGGTAGACTGCGCCGATCAGCGCCTCACAGGCATCGGAGAGGATGGCCGTTCGCTGGCGGCCGCTGCCTCGCTCCGATGGTCCAAGGATCAGCGAGGGTCCAACTTCGATTTCGCGCGCGACCTCCGCACAGGTCTCGGAGCGCACGAGGTCCGCAAGACGGCGCGACAACTCCCCCTCGTCCGCATGCGGGAACGCCCGGTAGAGCATGTCGGAGACGACGAGCCCGAGCACATGATCCCCGAGGAATTCGAGCCTTTGATAGCTCCCATTGCGTTGCCCGCTCACGGCCGAGACATGCGTCAGCGCTCGCTCCAGCAGTGTCTTGTCGGCAAAACGGTAGCCAATCCGTTCTTCGAGGGCGACCTGGTCTTTGGCCTTGCGGCTCATCGGACGACGGAGAAGAGACGTCCCCAGCGGACCGACCAGGGCCAGCGCCAGAACTGCCATGCCCGCTCGTTCTCGCCCACCGAGAAGAAAATGACCTCGGCGCGGCCCACGATGTTCTCGAATGGGACATAGCCGACTTGGCTCAGCACGCGGCTATCGGTCGAGTTGTCCCGATTGTCGCCCATCATGAAGTAGTGGCCGGCCGGCACGTCGTAGACCTTGGTGTTGTCATGAAATCCGTTCTCCACCAGATCCAGGGTCGTGTAGCTCATGCCGTTCGGGAGCGTTTCGCGCCAGCGCTTCACGCGCGTGGCGCGTGGCCCCTCTTCCGTTTCGATATAGTCGTCGAGGCGCTCGCGCTGCACCGGCTGCCCGTTGATGTGCAGCCGTCCTTCAATCATCTGAATGCGATCACCGGGCAGCCCGATCACACGTTTGATGTAGTCGGTGGAATCGTCCTTCGGCAGCCGGAACACGACAACATCGCCACGCTGCGGCTCGGAAGCCATGATACGGCCTGAGAACAGGGGCGGCGACAAAGGAAACGAGAAGCGGCTATAGCCATAGGTATATTTTGACACGAACAGATAGTCGCCAATGAGCAGGGTCGCCTTCATCGAGCCGGAGGGGATGTTGAAGGGCTGAAACAGGAAGGTGCGGATGACGAGCGCGATCAACAACGCGTGCACAATAACGCGGATTGTCTCGGACAATCCGCTTTCTTTCCGCTTTTCCTCGGTCTTCACGCGCATCGGCCTCGTCTCTGAATTGCCGCCGTTCTAGCCGTTCGCCTGCGCAGGCGCAACGAAGGTCAGGTCGCCGCCGGGACTGCTGAAATGATGACGAAGGCCTGCGCCAGGGGCCCTTCGTCGGTGATGGAAAGGCTGATCTGCGCCTCGAAACCTTCGGGGGTTATCGTCTGCAGGCGCCTCAAGGCGCCGCCCGTCAGATGGAGCGTGGGCTGCCCGCTCGCAAGGTTGACCACGCCCATGTCACGCCAGAACACGCCCAGGCGCATGCCGGTGCCGAGCGCCTTGGCACAGGCCTCCTTGGCCGCAAAGCGCTTGGCATAAGTGGCGGCCGCCCCCGCCCGCCGCTCGGCCCGGGCAACCTCCGTCGCGGTGAACAGGCGCTCACGGAAGCGGTCGCCGTGCCGCTCGAGCGTCCGCTCGATGCGCCTGATATCGACGATATCCATGCCGATGCCGAGTATCATGCCGCCGTCGCGCGCCCTCGGTTCATCGCCGCGCGCATCGCCTTCACCGCTTCGGCCAAGCCGATCGACATTGCCTCTCCGATCAGGAAATGTCCGATATTCAGTTCCACGATCTGCCGAATGCCCGCCATGTGCTCGGCCGTCACATAGTCGAGCCCGTGTCCGGCATGGACTTCGAGTCCCAGTTCGTGCGCGAGCAGGGCGCCTTCCTTGATCCGTTGCAGTTCCGCCGCGGCAATCGCAGTTCGGCGCTCCGTAACCGCTTCGCACCACGCGCCGGTATGGATTTCGATCACCGGCGCGCCGACTTTCACCGCCGCTTCGATTTGCCTGGGCTCCGCATTGATAAAAAGCGAGACTCGGATGCCGGCCTTCTTCAACTCGCCGACAGCCGGCATGAGCTGGCCGAATAGTCCGGCCACATCGAGCCCCCCTTCCGTTGTTCGTTCCAGGCGGCGCTCCGGTACGAGGCAGACGGCATGCGGGCGCACATCGAGGGCGATCCGCAGCATTTCGGCCGTGGCGGCCATCTCGAAGTTGAGCGGCTTCGTCAACTGCGCCTTGAGCCGCACCATATCGTCGTCACGGATGTGACGGCGATCCTCGCGCAGATGCGCCGTAATGCCGTCAGCCCCGGCGGCAATCGCGATCATCGCCGCCTTGACCGGATCGGGATGAACGCCCCCCCGCGCGTTGCGCACGGTCGCAACATGATCGACATTGACGCCGAGACGAATGTGAGCCGCGGATGCCAAGGCCGGCCTACCCGTGCACCCGTTCGGCCGCGGCCACCACGGGCTTTGCTCGCAATTGTGCGATGATCGCGTTGAGGTGCTTCAGATCATAGACCTCGAGGTCGATGATGCAGTCCGTGAAATCCGGCGCGCGCCGGTTCATGCGGATATTGTCGATGTTGCCGTCGTGCTCGGCGATGACCTGCGCGACCTGCGCGAGCGTGCCCGGTTCGTTCAGCGTTTGCAGCGCGATGCGCGCAGGGAAGCGCTGTCGGCTTCCTTCATCCACGTCCCAACGCACGTCGAGCCACCGCTCCGGCGTATCCTCGAACTGCTTCAGCGCCGCCGACTGGATCGGGTAGATCGTGATGCCGTCGTCGGAGTGAATGCCGACGATACGGTCGCCCGGCACGGCGCCGCCATGGGGCGCGAAGCGCACCGGCAGGTCGCTGTTGGTGCCGCGGATCGGAATCGCCGACTCCGCGTTGCCGGTGCCGGGCACCTTGAATTTGAGCGCCCGCACGCTTTTCAAGCCGAACCAGCCGGAATCCGTCTTCGGCGGCGGCGTGACGGCGGCACGGTCCTCTTTGTAATCGGGGTAGACTGCGCGGGCGACATCGGAGGCTTTCATTTCCCCCCGTCCGACCGCCGCCATCACCTCTTCGATTGAGTGCCGCGCCAGCCGCGGCAACGCGCCTTGCAGCTTCTCGTCTGAATATTCCTTCTTCGCCCGCGCAAACAGCCGTTCGACGATGCGCCGCCCGAGCCCGGCATACTGCGCACGCACCGCGGCGCGCGTCGCTCGCCGGATCGCCGCACGGGCCTTGCCGGTGACGACGATCGATTCCCATGCCGCCGGCGGCGCAAGCTGCGCGCGCGAGGTCAGGATCTCGACCTCGTCGCCGTTGTGGAGTTCGGATACCAGCGGCGCAACCTTACCGTTGATCTTGCAGCCGACGGCGGTGTTGCCGACATCGGTGTGCACGGCATAGGCGAAGTCGATCGGCGTCGATTGCCGGGCCAGCGCGATCAGCTTGCCCTTGGGCGTGAAGCAGAAAACCTGATCATGGAAGAGCTCGAGCTTGGTGTGTTCGAGAAACTCCTCCGGATTGGACCCTTCCGCCAGAAGTTCGACCGTGCGCCGGAGCCAGGCATAGGCATTGGACTCGCGCGACAGCATTTCCGACGAGCCGTGCCCGTCCTTGTAGAGGGGGTGCGCCGCGATCCCATGCTCGGCGATATCGTGCATGTCGTGCGTGCGAATCTGCAGCTCCACGCGCTGCCGCCCGGGCCCGACAACGGTCGTGTGGATCGAGCGATAATCGTTCTGTTTCGGGGTCGAGACGTAATCCTTGAAACGGCCCGGGACCACGGGCCAGGTCGTGTGCACGATGCCCAGCGCACGATAGCAATCTTCGGGGTCGTCGACGATCACGCGGAAACCGAAGATGTCCGAGAGCTGCTCAAAGCCGACCGACTTGCGCTCCATCTTGCGCCAAATGGAATAGGGCCGCTTCTGGCGGCCCCGCACCTGGACCAGGAGCCCGCGATCCGAGAACTTCTTGGTAAGCTGCAGCTCGATTTCCGTGATCAAGCCGCGATGGCGCTCAGCCAGCGCCGTCAAGCGTTGCGTGATGACCTTGTAGGCCTCGGGGTAGAGCTCGCGAAAAGCCAGATCCTCGAGCTCTTCGCGGATCTCGTGCATGCCCATCCGGCCGGCGAGCGGCGCATAGATGTCGAGCGTCTCTTCGGAGATGCGCCGGCGCGTCTCTAGCGGAACGAACTGCAGCGTCCGCATGTTGTGCAGGCGGTCCGCAAGCTTGACCAGCAAAACGCGCACATCCTCGGCAATCGCGAGGAGGAGCTTGCGCAAGTTCTCGGCCTGCTTGGCCTCGCGGGTGACGAGGTCGAGCTTCTTCAACTTGGTCAGGCCATCGACCAGCGTAGCGATATCAGGGCCGAAAAGCCTTTCGATCTCGTCGCGCGTCGTGCGCGTGTCCTCGATCGTGTCGTGCAAGAGCGCCGCGGCGATGGTCGCGTCGTCGAGCTTGAGGTCGGTGAGGATGGCCGCGACTTCGAGCGGATGCGAGAAATAAGGATCGCCGGAGGCGCGGGTCTGAGTGCCGTGGGCCCGCATGGCATAGACATAGGCGCGGTTGAGCAGCGCTTCGTCGGTGTCCTTGTTGTAGCGGCGGACCCGTTCGATCAGCTCGTACTGACGCATGACCGGCTTGCCGCTTCGCTCTCTGAGAGCGGCCGAGCGTGCTTCGGCGGAAACCGTAGGCGCCGGACTTCGCCGCGCGTCGGTGTCAGCTTTCGACAGATCGGAACCCGTCAGGGACATTCATGCTCCAGCCCGGCGTTCAGCGCCGGGGCCATTCTGGCAAGAATATCATAGCGATCTATGAAGGGGGCAAGGCGTGCGGCTGGTGCCGACGCCGCCGCGGCAGGCGGCCAAAAGCAATACAGCCCGGAAATCACCCCGGGCCGTATTACAAACGCCTGCTTGGCATTTATTCCTCGTCGTCGCCGGTTTCTGGCTCCGGCACCGCCTCGGGCGGCGTCATGCCTTCGATTCCGCGCAACAGTTCCTCTTCCGTCATGCGATCGACGGACACTTCCGTGTCGTCGGCATCCACGGCGACGTTGCCGAGGCGGGGAACGGTCTCGGGCTCCGGCTCGTCCACCTCGACATACTTCTGCAGCGAGTGGATCAGGTCCTCTTTGAGGTCGCCGGGCGAAATGGTTTCATCGGCGATTTCGCGCAAGGCGACCACCGGGTTCTTATCATTGTCACGATCGATGGTGATCTGTGCCCCGGATGAGATCATCCGGGCCCGATGCGCGGCCAGGAGCACGAGTTCGAACCGGTTCTCGACCTTGTCGATGCAGTCTTCAACGGTGACACGGGCCATGCCTCGTCACTCCTTAACGTGGAAACGTGTGTGGATTGCGCGCATACCTATCGTCCGCGACCTAAAAGCGCAAGGTCGAAATGGGCCCTTGGCCGGGCCCGAAGCCTCTGGTACCCGGGGAAAAGAAGGAGGGAGAACCTGTTTCCCGGGGTTCTTGGTAACCGCGAGCAGGTCTGCCGCGCCCTGGCGGAATTGATGTTAGAGCTCATTTGCTCCGGGTGCCCGACCCCGAAGTCACCCTCACCATGTGCCAAGCGTGCAATGCCGGAATTGGGTCGCCAACAGGCGACAATTGGTCGATTTTTTTGAACGAACGAGACGGTCATGTCGGCAGCAATAAATAGCAAGGTCGCACTTTTCATCGATGGGGCCAATCTTTACGCGACGGCAAAGTCGCTCGGCTTCGATATCGACTACAAAAAGCTGCTGCGCGAATACCAGTCGCGCGGCAATCTCCTGCGCGCCTTCTATTACACGGCCATCATCGAGGACACCGAGTACTCGTCCATCCGTCCTCTGATCGATTGGCTCGACTACAACGGATATTCCGTCGTCACCAAGGCCACGAAGGAATTCGTCGACCAGACCGGCCGCCGCAAGGTGAAGGGCAACATGGACATTGAGCTTGCGGTCGATGCCATGGAGATGGCCGACCATATCGGCGAGATGGTGCTGTTCTCGGGCGACGGCGATTTTCGTTCGCTGGTGGAGGCCGTGCAGCGCCGGGGCGTGCGCGTGACCGTCGTCTCCACCATCTCGACCCAACCGCCGATGGTGGCTGACGAGTTGCGCCGTCAGGCAGACCAGTTCGTGGACATTGTCGATCTGCAAGCCAAGATCGGCCGCGATCCGACCGAGCGCGGCGAACGTCCGCCCCGCGAGCCGCGGGAGGTCCGCGAGCCGCGGCACACGCCGCAGTTCCTGCAGCGCCCGACCCCCGCGCGCGAACGCGTCCCAGCGGGCCCGGACCTCTACGAGGACGAAGAGTAAGCCGGGCGGCCAGAGATGCCGCTCTCCTCCGGCAAACCGGGGCGTGATTGCCCAAGCTGTCCGCGCCTCGTGGAATTTCGCCTGCGCTGGCGCGAGCGCGAGCGCGGCTGGCACAACGCTCCCGTGGCTTCGTTCGGGCCGCCGGACGCGGGCCTCCTGATCGTCGGGCTCGCGCCCGGGCTGCAAGGCGCGAACCGCACCGGACGCCCCTTCACCGGCGACTATGCCGGCGACCTCCTTTACGGGACGATCAAGGAATTCGGCTTCGGGCGCGGCGATTACGCGGCGCGTCCCGACGACGGTTTCACGCTCGTCGACGCGCGCATCACCAATGCCGTCCGCTGTGTCCCCCCCGAGAACAAGCCGACCGGCGGCGAGATCGCCAATTGCCGCCCGTTTCTCGCCGCGACGATCAAGGAGATGCCGCGGCTGAGAGCGATTCTGGCACTCGGCCGCATCGCGCATGACAGCGTCGTTTGCGCGCTCGGCGGGCGTCCCTCAGCCTTCCCCTTCGGCCATGGCCGCCGTAACGCGCTCAGTGCGTTTGCGCTCTTCGACAGCTATCACTGCTCCCGCTACAACACGAACACCCGTCGACTGACGCCCGAGATGTTCAAGGCGGTGTTCGCGGAGATCCGCGCCTATCTCGGCGAGCCTGCGAGCCAGTCGACCACGTCGGCCGCGCTCCGGTCCGGCGGAAACAGTGAATAAAAGCGTTTCGAGATCAGGCCGTCATCGAGAGCCGATGCAGCTCTCGCACAGGGCAAACGGAATGCGTCACCCCCGCTCCCGCATGAGCCGCGCTTTGGCGCGATCCCAATCGCGCTTCTTTTCCGTTTCGCGCTTGTCATGCAGTTTCTTGCCGCGCGCGAGCGCGAGCTCGATTTTCGCGCGGCCTTTCGGATTGAAATAGAGTTTTAGCGGAATAAGCGTCATGCCCTCGCGCTCGACCGCGCCGAGCAGCTTGTTGATCTGGCGCTTGTGCATGAGGAGCTTGCGCGGCCGCTTCGGCGTGTGGCTGAAGCGGCTCGCCGGCGCATATTCGGGAATGTTCGCGTTCACGAGCCAGATCTCGCCATCACGCGAATCGGCGTAGGATTCCGCAATGGTCGCCTTGCCCGCGCGCAGCGACTTCACCTCCGTGCCGGTCAGCGCGATGCCGGCCTCGAAAGTCTCGCCGATCTCATAGTTGAACCGAGCCTTGCGGTTGTCGGCGACGATCTTGATTGCGCGTTCGCTCTTCTCTGCCATGTCCGCGGGCCTTGCCGATTCCTGTCTACCTCAGACGATCGGGAAAGTCCGCCTATGCCCGCGGCCCAAAAAAGCCCGGCCCCAGGTTGGGGCCGGGTTTGAGCCGTGCCTGGCTTGGCACCTAGTAGCAGATGCGCTTCACCACGCGGACCGGGTGACCCCACCGGTTCCAGCGGATTTTTCGCTTGATGACGCAGTGCGATCCCCAGCCATAGGCGACCGGCGCCGCATAGGCGTAACGGATCGGCCGCCAATACGGTCGATAACCGAAGTGGTGACGCGGACGCCAGTAGTGATGGCGAAAGCCGTGGTGATGGCCACGCCAGCCATAGTGATGGCCACGCCAGCCGGCGTCGGCGCTCGTCGGCGCAACGAAAGCGCCGAAGAGGGCGACGGCGGCCAGCGCCATGATGAACTTACGCATACAAGGACTCCTGATCAGACGCCGCATGTCAGACACATGCAGCATCGGACAAAATTAGGGGCGATGCCGTGAACCGCCTCTGATCAGGAAATTCATCCTGTGTTAATGCTTCGCCCGGCGAACGCATCGCGCGCTTCGTATCCGGTGAGGCGGCAGCGCCGTAGCCCGGATTGAGCGGCAGCGAAATCCGGGACAGCCTTCCCGGCTCTCGCTTCGCTCGAGCCAGGCTACAACGCGCTTCGGCCAGGGAACGATGCCTGCGTCAGCGCCGTAGCCCGGATTGAGCGGCAGCGAAATCCGGGACGACCTTCCCGGCTCTCGCTTCGCTCGAGCCAGGCTACAACGCGCTTCGGCCAGGGAACGACGATGCCTGCGTCAGCGCCGTAGCCCGGATTGAGCGGCAGCGAAATCCGGGACGACCTTCCCGGCTCTCGCTTCGCTCGAGCCAGGCTACAACTCGCTTCGGCCGGGGAACGACGATGCCTGCGTCAGTTGATCAGCGCCGTAGCCCGGATTGAGCGGCAGCGAAATCCGGGACAGCCTTCCCGGCTCTCGCTTCGCTCGAGCCAGGCTACAACTCGCTTCGGCCGGGGAACGACGATGCCTGTGTCAGTTGATCAGCCCGGCATGCACCATGGCGTCACGCACGATCGTCTTGGTCTTGTCCGACACAGGCACCATCGGAAGCCGGACGGTGTCCGCGCACTTGCCGAGCACGGACAAGGCGTATTTCGCCGGAGCCGGGTTGGTTTCGACGAAGAGCGCGTGATGCAGAGGCATCAGCTTGTCTTGATACCCGAGCGCCGACTGATAGTCGCCGCGCAGCGTCGCCGCCTGGAATTCCGAGCACAGCCGCGGCGCGACATTGGACGTCACGGAAATGCAGCCGTGGCCGCCGTGAGCGTTGAAGCCCAGCGCGGTGGCGTCTTCGCCGGAGAGCTGATTGAAGCCCGCGCCGAGCTCCGCCCGCTGCTCCGAGACGCGCACCATGTTGGCGGTCGCATCCTTCACGCCGGCGATGTTCTTGAGCTCAAACAGCCGCTTCATCGTCTGGACCGACATGTCGATCACGGAGCGTCCGGGGATGTTGTAGATGATGATCGGAATCCCGATGGCGTCGTTGATCGCCTTGTAATGCTGGTACAGGCCCTCTTGCGTCGGCTTGTTGTAGTAGGGCGTCACGACGAGAACCGCGTCGGCCCCTGCCCGCTCGGCATGACGCGACAATTCGATGGCCTCGGCGGTCGAATTCGAGCCGGCCCCGGCGATGACCGGCACGCGCCGGCGCGCCTCCTCGACGCACCATTCGACGACGCGCCTGTGCTCGTCGTGGCTGAGCGTCGGGCTCTCGCCCGTGGTGCCGACCGGAACGAGACCTTTCGTACCCTCGGCAATCTGCCAATTCACCAGGTCGCGAAAGGCGCGTTCATCCACCGAGCCGTTCTTGAACGGGGTGACGAGCGCGGTGAATGAGCCTCGGAAGCTCGTCTTGGCAGTCATGGCATGTCCTTGATCCGCGCGGCCGCTCCTTGGAACCGCGGCGAGAAGGTTACCGGCTCTCTGCCCTTGACGGAAGTGCCATGCGGCCGCCAATCTTTTGCCGCGCTTGACGTTGATAGTCCTGGCCGGGGTTAGTAGACCATAAACACCCGTCACGCAAAATGTGGCTTCGGGGAAGGCAAGAGGGCCTGGCAGCCGGACCGGCTCGGCTGCTATTGCAAGATCGCCCCGAGTCGCAGACAAACTTCAAGACGCTGGCTGCACTTGCCCTTTTCGACTTGGCCCCGTTCACAATCGCTTGAGTTGATGAACCGAATCAGACCTTCCCTCGAATTTGCGGCGGCTGCGCTCGGGGCGTGGTCGATCGGCATTTTGCCTGCAACGGCGGACCAGGTTCCGGTCCCCCGCCCGCGCCCTGTCGCTACAACGGCCGCGGCCGTGCCGATGCAGGCCTCCCTTGTCCCCGCGAAGTTCCTGACCGCCTCGCTTCCCGCGGAGACCGGGAGCATCCCGGATACCGATCAGGCTCTTGTCAAGCAGGCCCTCGAGCATGTCCGCCGCGGCAAGCAAGGCGAGGCGACGGCGCTGCAGAAATCGGTTCGCGACCCGGTCGGCCGCAAGCTGATCGAATGGGCGATCCTGCGCTCGGACGACAACACCGTGTCGGCGACGCGCTACATGGATTTCGTCCGCGACAATTCCCACTGGGCCACGGTCCGCACCTTCCGCCGCCGCGCGGAAAACCTGCTGTGGCACGAGAAGCCGGACCCGGTGCGGGTGCGCGCCTTTTTCGCGCAGGTGAAGCCTACTTCGGGCCGCGGCAAGCTGGCGCTGGCGCGGGCGCTGATGACGCAAGGCGATCGCAATGGCGCCGCGCAATACGTGCGCGATGCCTGGCGCAACGAGGAGATGTCGGCCGAGCTCGAGCAGCAGGTCACCGATACGTTCGGTGACATGCTGACGCGAGCGGATCACAAAGCGCGCATGGACCGCCGCCTCTACGACGAGGACGGCGAGGCCGCGCAACGGATGGCGCGTCGGCTCGGGCCGGCCGAGATGGCCATTGCGAAGGCGCGCATCGCCGTCAGCGAAAAGGCGAGCAATGCCGGCGCGCTGCTCGACGCCGTGCCGGAGGAGGCACGGAACGATGCCGGCTATCTTCACGCTCGAATCCAATGGCTGCGGCGCAGCGACAAGATCGCGGAGGCGGCGAAGCTGATGCTCGCGGCGCCGCGCGATCCGGCGGTCATCCTCGATACCGACGATTGGTGGGTGGAAAGGCGATTGCTTGCCCGCAAGCTCCTCGACATCGGCGATGCGCGCACGGCCTATCAGGTCGCGCGCGACGCCACCGCGCCGGAAAAAGACAACTACCGCGCCGAGCAGGAATTCACCGCCGGCTGGATCGCCTTCCGCTTCCTCAACGAGCCGCTGACTGCGCTGCCGCATTTCGCGCGCGTGGGGCGCGGCGCGGTCAATCCGATTTCGCTCGCGCGCGCCTCCTACTGGCAGGGCCGCGTCCACGAGGCGCTCGGGCGCATCTACGAGGCGCGCACGCATTACGAGGCCGCTTCGCGTTATCCGACCGCCTATTACGGGCAGCTTGCGCGCGCCAAGCTCGGCGTGACCGAGGTCGGCTTGCGCAACCCGCCGCATTTCGAAGGTGCGCAGCTTGCCGCCATCCGCAATCTCGACATCGTCCGCGCGGTCGAGCTGCTCTATGCGGTCGGCGAGCGCGAGATGGTGGCCCCGATGGTGGCCGATCTCGCGGATCGTGCCGTCGACATCGGCGCGCTCGTGGTCATCGCGGAAATCTGCCAGAAGCAGAACGATGCGCGCGCCAAGCTCCTCGTCGGCAAGGCGCTGCTCGGCCGCGGCTTCGCCTTCGACCACTATGCCTTTCCGGTCATCGGCGTGCCCCAAGTCAGCCAGGTGGGGCCGGAGGTCGAGCGCAGCATCATCTACGCCATCGTGCGGCAGGAAAGCATGTTCAACCAGCGCACGGTCTCGACCGCGAATGCGCTCGGCCTGATGCAGGTGACTCCGCCGGCCGGCCGGCATGTCGCCAAGAAATTCGGCGTCGCCTTCGACCGCAAACGGCTCCTCTCCGACCCCGCCTACAACACGCAGATGGGCGCGGCGGAAATCGGCGATCTTTTGAAGGTCTATCGCGGCTCGCACATTCTCGCTTTCGCCGGATACAATGCCGGCATGGGACGCGTGAAGGATTGGATCGAGCGTTTCGGCGACCCGCGCGATCCGAAGGTCGATCCGGTCGATTGGGTGGAGCGGATTCCCTTCGCCGAGACCCGCAACTATGTGCAGCGGGTGATTGAAAACGCGCAGGTCTACCGCGCGCGTTTCCGCGGACCGGAGGCCCAGCTCACCATCGAGGCCGACCTGCGGGGGGCCGCGGCCAAGGGGCTGTAGGGTGGGCAAAGCGCCGAAGGCGCGTGCCCACGGCACGAAAACACGTGGGCTTCGCAAGCGAAGCCCCCCCAAGACGGGCATTCCGCCGAAGCCGATTGGGGCTGTAGGGTGGGCAAAGCGCCGAAGGCGCGTGCCCACGTGAAAGCAACGATGCGATGCCCCACTATCGCCGCGCCAAAATTGAAGGCGGGACGTTCTTCTTTACCGTGAATCTCGCCGACCGTTCGTCTGATCTTCTGATCCGGCATGTCGACGTCTTGCGTAACTCCTACCGGCTGGTGGCGCAGCGGTATCCCTTCAAAACGATTGCTATTTGCATTCTTCCCGACCACCTGCATGCCGTATGGTCGCTGCCAGACAATGACGCGGATTTCCCGTTACGATGGAATCTGATCAAGTCCGGCTTTTCGCGCCGGATGCAGCCGTCCGCCTCGCGCTCATCAAGCAAAATTGCCAGACGAGAGAAAGGAATTTGGCAGCGTCGATATTGGGAGCACGCTATTCGCAACGAGGCGGACCTTGCTCGCCATATCGACTACATCCATTTCAACCCGGTGAAGCACGGTCATGTTTCTCGCGTCGCTGACTGGCCTCACAGCAGCTTTTCGCGATATGTGGAACAGGGGTTGTTGCCGATGGATTGGGGCGGTGACGTCCGGACCATCGACGGGAGCTTCGGAGAATAGGCCTACGCTGGTGGGCATGCGCTTATCGCGCGATGCCTGTCCTACCGCTCCACAGCGCGACTCTGTAGGGTGGGCTGAGCGCAGCGAAGCCCACGCAAGTCCGCGTGGGCATGCGCTTATCGCGCGATGCCCACCCTACCGCTTCACAGCGGGACTCTGTAGGGTGGGCTGAGCGCAGCGAAGCCCACGCAAGTCCGCGTGGGCATGCGCTTATCGCGCGATGCCCACCCTACCGCTTCACAGCGCGACTCTGTAGGGTGGGCTGAGCGCAGCGAAGCCCACGCAAGTCCGCGTGGGCATGCGCTTATCGCGCGATGCCCACCCTACCCGACGTGAGCGACCACGTCTTTGCCCCCGGACCTTACGTGAGCCATTTCGTCTCCGCTCAGGACGGTCTGCGGCTGCATGTGCGCGAATATGGCCGCCGCGGCGCCGCAGAGCCGCCGGTCGTGTGCCTGCCGGGACTGGCCCGCACCAGCGCCGATTTCGACGAGCTTGCCATAGCGCTCGCCGAGGGCGGGCGGCGTGTGCTCGCGCTCGACTATCGCGGGCGCGGCCGCTCCGAGCATGACGACCCGAAAAACTATTCGCTGCCCGTCGAACTCGCGGACGTGCAGGCGGTCCTGACCGCGCTCGACGTTGCGCCCGCGGTTTTTGTCGGCACGTCGCGCGGCGGGCTCCTGACCATGCTGCTCGCCGCCGCGCGCCCCACCGCGATCGCCGGCGCCATCCTCAACGATATCGGCCCCGTCATCGAGATGCAGGGGCTGCTGCGCATCAAGGGCTATGTCGGCAAGCTCCCTGCGCCCGCGAGCTTCGAAGAAGGAGCGGAGATCCTGCGGCGCATGGGCGAGACGCAGTTTCCAAAACTCGATGCCGCCGACTGGCTGCGGCAGGCGAAGCGAACCTGGGTCTTGGCCCGTACTGCCGTAGCCCGGGTTGAGCCGGAGCGAAACCCGGGCATGCTGTCCCGGATTTCGCTGCGCTCAATCCGGGCTACGGAAGGAGAGAGCGGAAGGCTCGCCCTCGCCTATGATCCGCGCCTCTCGCGCACGCTGGAGGCTGTCGGCGTCGAGCAGCCAATGGCGCCCTTGTGGCCGCAATTCGAAGCCCTCGCGCATGTGCCGGCGATGGTGATCCGCGGGGCGAACTCGGACATCCTGTCGCGCGAGACGGTCGACGGCATGCGCGCGCGGCGGCCCGATCTCGACGTGCTGGACGTTCCCGATCAGGGCCACGCGCCGCTGCTCGTCGAGCCCGAGATCATCCGGCGCATCGCGAGGTTTGTCACGATGTGCGAGCGGGCGCGGTAGCCACGCCTAAGGGCGCCGTAGGGTGGGCGAAGCGCCGAAGGCGCGCGCCCACGCAAGCAGACGGTGGGCTTCGCTGCCGCGAAGCCCACCCTACAAAGACTGTCGCGCGAGACGGTCGACGGCATGCGCGCGCGGCGGCCCGATCTCGACGTGCTGGACGTTCCCGATCAGGGCCACGCGCCGCTGCTCGTCGAGCCAGAGATCATCCGGCGCATCGCGAGGTTTGTCACGACGTGCGAGCGGGAGCGGTAGCCACGCCTAAGGGCGCCGTAGGGTGGGCGAAGCGCCGAAGGCGCGCGCCCACGCAAGCAGACGGTGGGCTTCGCAAGCGAAGCCCACCCTACAAAGACAAACGGTACGAACGATCATTGAAAGGAGACGATCATGGCAGAGGATGAATTTTCGCCGGTGACGCCCGGCGAAATGCTGAAAGAAGAGTTCCTGAAGGAGTATGATCTGTCCCAGAGCCAATTGGCGAAGGCGATCGGGATTTCGCCGAACCGGATCGCAGAGATCGTGAACAACCGGCGGCGCATTACCGCGGACACGGCGCTCCGACTGAGCTTGTACTTCGGCAACAGCCCGGAGTTCTGGATGAATCTGCAGAGCCGCTACGACCTGAAAATTGCGAGGCGGAAACTCACCCCCGAAGCCGCCAAGCGCATCAAGAAGGCCCTTCGCGCCGCGTGAAAGGCCGGTGCTCGGCGCGCCCCCTATCGACCGAAGGCAAGCGCCGTGCCGCGTCAACGTGGGCTTCGCAAGCGAAGCCCACCCTACGAGTCCTGCCGACATAAAAAAACCCCCGGGTTGCCCCGGGGGTTTTCATTCTCAAGCCCTGATCAGGCGATCATGGCCAGAAGTTGCGCTGCAGACGGATGACGCCCGAGAAGTGGCCTTCGTCGGAGGCGGCCAGGGGAACGGCAGCCAAGCCTTGCGCGCTGCCGGCGTTCTTCCAGAACACGCCTGCGCCCATGTCGGAGTCGATCTTGGTGTACATCAGCTCGAGGCCGACATCGAGGTTGCGCACCGGGTTCCAGATGGTGCGAGTGCCGATCGCCCACACCTTGTAGTCCGGGTTGCAGTTCGCGATGGTCCCTGCTCCGCCGCCCGCACCAGCGACGAGGGTCCCCGTGACAGGTCCATTTGCGCCGGCGGTGCAGTACATCGCGGAAGCCGTATCATTGTACTCGATACTGTTCCATGAACCGAACAGCGACGTGCGCAATGCCGGAGTCCAGTAGTGCTCGATGGCGGCGCCGATCGAGAACACTTCCGTGAGCTGGATCCCCGTCCGGATGCCAGTGCGCGGATCGGTGCCGAAGATGCCGTCCAGCGCATGGCCCGCGGCCATGAAGCCGCCATCACGCCGGTTGTGGAAGGAATACAACCCGTTCAGGGCGAGACCGTTGTAAGACGGCGCACCTTCCGAATAGGTCGCTTCGAGCCACAGCCTGTCGCCCTTCGCGAACGGCAGGTTGAACACCAAGCCGCCCATGATGGCGAAGCCCCACTCGTCACCAACCGGCGCGGCTGTGGCGCTCAACGCACCATTGGTGACGTTGCTGCCGTAGAAGTTGCCGTTGACCTGATGGATGGCGCCGGCGATCTGCGCCGAACCCCAGGCTTGGTCAACACGGAGCGCGGCAACGATGTCAGGCACGGAGTGCGCGGCATAGTCGCCGGTAGCGCAACCGCCAACAGCCGTTACCCCCGCTTCGTTGGTGATCAACGTCGCGTTACACGCCGTGGCTGCCGATACGCTCATGCCGAGCGGACCGGGCAAAGCGCCGGCGCGAAGGACGGCGCTACTGGCGGCGTCCGTCTGATCCCACAGCGCGTTGCGGCGCTGCGTGGCGTCTTCGAGCGAGATCGTCGCCGAGATGCCGTTGCCGAGCTGCGCGGTGTAGGCCGCGAGCAGGGTCCCGGCCGCGCCCGTGGCCGAGCCGCCGCCGGCATAGGAGCCGCCATAGCTGAACACGCCGGCGAAGAAGTCGAAGTACGACTGCGTCTTGCCGAACGTGAACCCGGCGAGCTGGATGAAGGCGCGTTCGGCATAGACCGTGCCGATCAGCTGGTTGGTGGTGTGGTCGAAGCCGAAGCGGGCATACGACCGCAGCGTGCCGTATTCGGTCTGCGTGCGAACGTCGGCCGAGAGGACCGTGCGGGCGCGGAAGACTGAATCGGCCGACCCGCCTTCGGTGTCGAAGCCGGCAGGACCGGAAACGAACGGCGAGTGGCTGCCGCCGCCGCCGAAGATATATTCAGCGCGAACCCAGCCACCGATCTTGATGCAAGTGTCGGTGCCCGGAATGTAGAAGAACCCTTCGCCATACAGGCTGCAAATCCTCACGTACTCGACCGGCTTGGCCTTGACGGGAAGATCGGCGGCCTGCGCCCCGGCAACGGCGACAAGTCCCGCCGCGCTACCGAGGAGAAGGCTTTTCACCATCTTCATAGTGACCTCCAAGTTGTTAATGGGAGGGTTCCGAACCGGTCCCCTGATCCCCGCGATCCCCTACCGTTGCCTTGCCCTTCATCACGCTACTTATCGGCTTGGTCATCGGACGGCGCGACCCGGGGAAGCCCCCCTCCGTCGCAGGACAACCATAGCCGAGGGCTCTTCTCAAGCAACGAACAAAGCGCCTAATCACAAGCTCTAGTGACGCTTTTTCAGGCTGTGTTGCAAAAAAAGCACTGGAATGGAGCGGTAAAACGGACGCAGAAATTCTCGCCCCAAGACCGTTCGGAAGAAGCCGATTTCGCTATTCTATGAATGACTTAAGGTCGCCGCCCCGACGGCAAGAACAGCGGCACCCCGGGGCGGATTGCGCCTCTCCGCGTTGAGCAGGGCAAGACCGCACAACGACGACATGGAGCACGGAGACGACACGAATCACACCCGCAACAACACACGACTCAGCGTCGCTTCTAGTGGTCCGATTCTAACATTCGCATCCCGTTGCGGCAGGCCATTTTGCGAATGTTAGAATCGAAAGACCACTAGGCCGTGTTGACAGTTTTAATCCAGAGCATTGCTGCGGCGATGCTTAGCATCGACAGGTAAGCTCTGGCCGTTTTCTCGTAACGTGTAGCAATGCGACGGAACTGCTTGATGCG
>JALHLQ010000024.1 GCA_022844485.1 Xanthobacteraceae bacterium | reverse complement strand
TTCGAGCCGTCAAAGACAAGCGCAGCATCAAGCTGAGGCGAAAACGTGCCGGCTGGAATCCAACTTACTTGGCGGCAATCCTCGGTGACCTACCTCGTTAACCTGGATTCGTTGCCCTGTGCAAAAACGTGGGAGCCGGGTTGATGCCGGTCAACGCACCGCCGTTGCGCCCTCATAAAATTACCAGAGGAATGCTGGAGGACTCCCCGATGTTCGCCTGGTTCCGATCCTGGAGGATGCGCCGCGCGCGCCAATGGGAGCTTGGCAATTTCGGCGCGGGCGAATTGGCTCATGTTGCGCATGATGTGACCGCCGCGGAACTGCACGCGCTGTCCAGCCACAAACCTCGCTCAGCCGACAAGCTGCCCAAAATGATGAACGCCTTGGGCGTCGATCCGGACGAAGCGCTTGCATCGGAACCCGCGACGTTTCGCGACATGCAGCGCCTGTGCACGCTTTGTGAGAGCCATGGGCGGTGTCAGCGCGACCTGACACTCGGCACGGCGCAAGAGGCGTATTTCGAATACTGCCCGAATGCCAAAACGATCGAGCGGTTGCGCGCGGCCCCCGATAGCAGGCGCTGCCGACCTGCACCGTCTGATCGTTGAAACATCTGCACAATGTCGTTTCGTTCTCTCCGCCGTAGTCGCTAGCTATGACAACCGGCTGCGATCCCCAAGAAATCCTCTGCCTTGAGGCTCGCGCCCCCGACCAGCGCGCCGTCGACATCCGGCACAGACAGGAGTTCCTTGGCGTTCGAGGGCTTCACCGAACCGCCATAGAGGACGCGCACGGCCTCACCCTCCGCGCCGAAGCGCATCCTCAACTGCGCACGAATGGCGGAATGAACTTGACCCACATCTTCCGCAGTCGGCGTCCGGCCCGTGCCGATGGCCCAGACCGGTTCATAAGCGACCACCAGGCTCTTCGCGCTCGCGCCGTCTGGGACGGATTCCTGGAGCTGCCGCTCGACCCGCGAGAGGGTGGCCCCGGCGTCGCGCTCGAACTGGGTTTCACCGACGCAGACGACCGCAGTCAGCCCGGCTCGCCAGGCGGCCTTCGCCTTGGCCTGCACATCAGCGTCGCTCTCCGCGTGGTACCTCCGCCGTTCCGAGTGCCCGACGATCGCGGCGACCGCCCCGGCATCGGCCAGCATTTCGGCCGAGATGTCGCCCGTAAACGCGCCGGAGGGCTCGGCATGACAGTCCTGGGCCCCGATGACGACTGCGGAGCCCCTCGCACGGTCGACGAATGCGGCAACCAGGGTCGCTGGCGGACAGACCATGATTTCGACCGGCCCGGACAGGTCTTGGGCGCCGGCAATGATCTTGTCGAGCTCGGCAGCAGCGGAGCGGAGACCATTCATTTTCCAGTTGCCCGCGATCAGGGGGCGACGCCCGGTGGCAGCCATCTTCACCTACCTTGTTGCGTCCTGCGGGTACCAGAGGCGGCCGAGGTGGGAAAGGGTCGCCCGCTTCGAATCAATGTGCCGCATGCGTTTCGGTTGCGATGACGCCGCCCCATCCCTATGATGCGCGCCCTTGATCGAGCAGGCATTAGCCGCTCGTGGATCAGCAGCAAAAGCAAGACCATCAATGCTTCGAGGTATTTATACCGCCTCCGCAAACTGGCTCGGCCGCATCGTCATGGGCGCGCTCCTCGGCCTGATCGCGATAAGCTTCGCGATCTGGGGGGTCGGCGACGTGTTTCGCGGTTTCGGCCGCTCGACCGTCGCCACGATCGGCGGCACGGAAATCACGATCGAGCAGTTCCGGCAAATCTACAACGATCGCTTGCAGCAGATCAGCCGGCGCGCCGGACGGCCGATTACCCCGACACAGGTCCGGGCGCTCGGCATCGATCAGCAGATCGTAGGCCAGCTCGTGGCCGAGGCAGCGCTCGACGAACGCGCGCGCCAGCTGGGGTTGAACCTGTCCAATGCCGAGATTGCGCAGCAGATCATAACAAACCCGAATTTCGCTGGGCCGAACGGGCAATTCGACCGGGCGCGCTTTGATCAGATCATTCGCAGTGCGGGATACAATGAGGCGCGCTACACCGCGGAACAGCGGCGGCTTGCCTTGCGCCGGCAACTCTCGGAGACGGTGGCTGGCGGAGCGCCAGTGCCGCAGACTTTGGTCTCCGCGCACAACCTGCACGAAAACGAGCAGCGTTCAGTTGCATATATCGTGCTCGGGCCGGCGCAGCTTGGCGAGATGCCCTCGCCGACATCAGAGCAACTGCTCAAATACTTCGAAGAGCAGAAGACGAGCTTCCGTGCGCCGGAATATCGGAAGGTCACCGTGCTT
Source organism: Xanthobacteraceae bacterium (assembly GCA_022844485.1). Classification (GTDB taxonomy): domain Bacteria; phylum Pseudomonadota; class Alphaproteobacteria; order Rhizobiales; family Xanthobacteraceae; genus JALHLQ01. Next base: position 55,334 of record JALHLQ010000024.1, on the reverse strand, counting down.
TCGCTCACGCCCGCAGACATCGCGCCCTGGATCGAGGTGACGGACGAAGATGCCATGCGGGTCTATAGAGAGCGCAAGGCGCGCTATGTCATTCCCGAGCGGCGGGCTGTGCAGCAAATCGTGTTTGCAAATGAGGAAGAGGCGAAGGGCGCGGCAGCGAAGCTCGCCAACGGAATGTCTTTCGCGCAACTCGCTGCTGAGCGGAACCTCACCGAAAAGGATATCGATCTCGGCCTGGTGGCGAAGAGCGAACTGGTCGACCCCGCGATCGCCGACGCCGCTTTCTCGCTGAAAGCCGGCGAGACGAGCGCGCCAGTGGCGGGGCGTTTCGGTACGGTTCTCGTGCATGTCGGCAAGGTCGAGCCGGAGCAGGCTCAGCCGTTCGCGGCCGTTGCGTCCGAGATCAAGCGCGAGGTCGCTTTGGAGCGCGCCCGCGCCGAGCTCATGGGCCGTCATGACAAGATCGAAGATGAGCGAGCCTCCGGCATGCAGCTCGCCGAGGTGGCTCAGAAGCTTGGGCTGCAGGCGCAGACCATTGAAGCCGTCGATCGGTCCGGACGCGACCCCACAGGTCAGCCTGTTGCCGACCTGCCCCGAGGCGTCGACCTGATCAGCAACGCTTTCATGACGCAGGTCGGCGTCGAAGCCGATGCACTCGAAGTGCCGGGCGGCGGATATGTCTGGTACGAGGTGGTCTCCGTTCAGCCGTCTCGCGATAGAACTTTCGACGAGGTCAAGGAACGCGTCGAACAGCGCTGGCGCGAAGAGCAGGTATCGCAGGCGCTGAGGACAGCCGCCGCGGCGATGGTCGAGAAGCTAAAGGGAGGAGCGACGTTGGAGCAGCTTGCATCGGAGTTGAAGCTGAACGTGATGACGGCGTCCGGTTTGCGTCGCAGCGCCGCGCGCGACAAGCTTCCCGCACGGGTTCTCGATGGGATATTCCGTACAGCGCAAGGCGAAGCTGGTTCCGCGGAAGGTGACAGTGCAACGGAGCGCGTCGTGTTTCGCGTCACCGAAGTCGCTGCCCCGACCTTCGACGCAACGTCAGCAGACGGACGCCAACTCACAAGTGAGTTGCGGTCCATGATAGCCGCCGATCTTCTTGGCCAATACGTCGCTCAGGTACAGTCCAGCCTCGGAGTGAGCATCAACCGCGAAGCTTTGCAGCAGGTCGTGGGCGGCGAGCGCTAGACGTGCGTTTCGAGCCGCCGATCGAGGCGTTTGCCAAGCACTTCGCGCAGGGCGAGGCGCAAGTCGTATGGGCGACGCTGGTGGCCGACCTGGAGACTCCAGTTTCCGCTTTTCTGAAAGTCTCCGGCGGACGGCCGATGAGCTTTCTTCTTGAGTCCGTCGAAGGAGGCGCGGTTCGCGGACGCTACTCGGTGATCGGACTCAATCCAGACCTTGTCTGGCGAACCCTCGATGGGCGGGCGGAAATCAACCGCCTGGCGGAAAGCGGGGGAGAATTCGTTCCCTGCGGCGAACCTCCGCTACAGGCCCTGCGGTCCCTGCTCGAGGAAAGCCGGATGCCCCTTCCCAGCAGTCTGCCGCCGATGGCGGCCGGCGTCTTCGGCTATCTTGGCTACGACATGGTGCGGCTCATGGAAGAGCTGCCCGCTCCGAATCCCGATGCAATCGGATTGCCCGACGCAGTTTTGATGCGGCCGACGGTGGTGATCGTATTCGATTCTGTGCTCGACACCATGACGGTTGTAACGCCGGTGAGAGCGGAACCTCGGCTTGAGGCCAAGGCCGCTTATGCGCGCGCGCTGGGTCGCCTGCAGTCCGTCATGGATGCGCTCGACCAGCCGGTGGATAAGCAGACGGCCATGGCCGATCCAGGGCCCATTTCGATTGCGCCGGCTTCGAACACGGCGCCGTTGGAGTACCACGCGATGGTCCGCGCGGCGAAGGAGTATATTGCGGCGGGCGACATCTTTCAGGTGGTGCTCTCCCAACGCTTCGAAGCGCCATTCGCGCTTTCTCCCTTCTCGCTCTACCGCGCGCTTCGCCGCACGAACCCTGCTCCGTTCTTGTATTTCCTCGATTTCGGAGATTTTGCCGTCGCAGGATCGAGTCCCGAAATCCTGGTTCGAGTTCGACAGGGTAAGGTGACCATTCGCCCGATCGCCGGCACGCGTCCGCGCGGCGCGTCACCGCACGAAGACAAGGTTCTGGAAGACGAGCTTCTCGCCGATCCGAAAGAGCGCGCGGAGCATCTCATGCTGCTTGATCTCGGACGCAATGATGTCGGCCGCGTTGCGCAAATCGGCTCCGTGGCAGTCACCGACCAATTTTTCATCGAGCGCTACAGTCAAGTCATGCACATCGTGTCGAACGTCGAGGGCGTGTTGCGGAACGACGTGGACTCGCTGGACGCACTGGTGGCCGGATTTCCGGCGGGCACGGTTTCGGGCGCTCCAAAGGTGCGCGCCATGGAGATAATTGACGAACTCGAGAAAGACAAACGCGGACTCTATGCCGGCTGCGTCGGCTACTTCTCGGCTGCGGGGGACATGGACACCTGTATCGTGCTGCGCACCGCGCTGGTGAAAGATGGAAAGATGTTCGTGCAGGCCGGTGCCGGGATCGTGGCGGACTCCGATCCTACCCTCGAGCAGCAAGAGTGCATCAACAAGGCGCGGGCCCTGTTCCGTGCCGCAGAGGAAGCCAGACGTTTTGCCACCGCAGAGAAAGGCGCGCGCTGACCCTATCGATGGCTTTTGCTTGACGGGGAGCGGGCACGGGTGGCAGCAAAGGGCCGGCTGGAATACCAAATGGCTGACGTTCTCCTCATCGACAACTATGACAGCTTCACGTTCAACCTCGTCCACTATCTGGGGTCGCTTGGAGCGAACGTTCGCGTGCACCGGAACGACAAGCTGACGGCGGAAGACGTGATGGCGAGCGATCCGGATGCCATCGTGCTCTCGCCTGGCCCGTGCACGCCCAAGGATGCCGGTATCTGTTTGGATGTGATCGGTAAAGCATCGGCCATGATCCCGATTTTCGGCGTATGCCTTGGGCATCAGGCGATCGGTCAGGCGTTCGGCGGCGAGATTGTCCGCGCCCCCCTCCCCGTCCACGGGAAGCTCTCCGAAATAAGCCATGAAAGCGGCGGAGTCTTCCGCGGCATCAACGGCCCGTTCAAGGCGACGCGCTACCATTCGCTGGTTGTCGATCGCGCAAGCATTCCCGACGACATGGCGGTCACGGCCGAGACTCCGGACAGCCTGGTCATGGGCTTGTCGCATAAGTCGCTCCCCGTGCACGGGGTGCAGTTTCATCCGGAGAGCATCGCCTCGGAACACGGGCATCTGATCCTGAAGAACTTTCTGGATCTCGCAGGCGAGTGGAACGTAAAGACGGGCCGCCGCAAGAAAGCGCAGTAGGGAGTTCGCATGGAAGACTTGAAGGCATTGATTGCGAAAGTCGCAACGGGAGCTGCGCTGTCCCGCGAGGATTCGGCCAAAGCCTTCGATCGCATGATGTCCGGCGGGGCGACACCCTCGCAAATGGGCGCACTTCTCATGGGCTTGCGCGTTCGCGGCGAGACCGTCGAGGAAATTACCGGCGCCGTGACCACGATGCGCGCCAAGATGCTGCGGGTCATCGCGCCGCCGAACGCGATCGATGTTGTCGGCACTGGAGGCGACGCGTCCGGCTCCTTCAATATCTCGACCTGCGCCGCGCTTATCGTCGCCGGCGCTGGGGTGCCGGTCGCCAAGCATGGCAATCGCGCCTTGTCCTCGCGCTCCGGCGCGGCGGACGTACTCGGAGCCCTTGGCGTCAGGATCGATTTGACTCCCGACCAGATCAGCCGGTGCATCAAGGAAGCCGGGATCGGGTTCATGTTCGCGCCGGCGCATCATCCGGCGATGAAGCACGTCGGACCGACCCGGGTCGAAATGGGGACGCGAACCATCTTCAACCTGCTGGGCCCTCTCTCCAACCCCGCAAGCGTGCGGCGGCAAATGGTCGGCGTTTTCTCGCGGCAATGGATCGAGCCGCTTGCCCATGTGCTGAAGAATCTCGGGATGGAGCGTGCCTATGTGGTGCACGGATCGGACGGCCTCGACGAGATCACGACGTCCGGTCCGACGGCGGTCGCTTCGCTCGAAAATGGAACGGTGCGGAGCTTCGAAATCACACCGGAAGACGTGGGGTTCAAGCGCGTGAAGCCCGAAACGCTGCGTGGGGGCGACGCGGCGGCCAACGCGGCCGCGCTTCTCGATGTGCTGAAAGGCAAGGCCACCGCATTCCGCGATGTCGCCATCCTGAACGCCGCGGCGGCTCTTGTGGTGGCCGAAAGGGCCAATGACCTCAAGGAGGGAGCGGCAATAGCCGCGAAGTCGGTCGATTCCGGCGAGGCGCGAACGCGACTCGAGCGATTGATCGCCGTCTCGAATGCGTGAAACGATGGCCGACATCCTCGCTCAGATCCAGACCTACAAGCGCAAGGAGATTGCGGCGGCGAGGCGCACGCGGCCTCTTTCTGACATTGAGGCAAGCGCGAGGGCGGCATCCCCGCCGCGCGGTTTTCTCGCCGCCATCGAGCGGCGGCGCGCGCGCCGCGGCTATGTGTTGATCGCCGAGATCAAGAAGGCCAGCCCGTCGAAGGGGCTGATCCGCGCCGAGTTTGATCCCGCCGCCCTGGCACGCGCCTACGAGGCCGGAGGCGCGACGTGCCTTTCGGTTCTCACCGACGCCCCATCGTTCCAGGGCAAGCCGGACGATCTGATCGCCGCCCGCAGCGCAACAACGCTGCCGGTGCTGCGCAAGGACTTCATGTTCGAACCCTACCAAGTCGCCGAAGCGCGCAGCTTCGGCGCGGACTGCATTCTCATCATCATGGCCGCGGTCGACGATGCGACCGCACGCGAACTGGAAGACGCGGCCTTGGCCTGGCGCATGGACGCGCTGCTCGAAGTACATGACGAGGCCGAGCTTGATCGCGCCTTGAACCTCCGATCCCGTCTGATCGGCATTAACAACCGTGATCTGAAAACCTTCGAGACAACGCTTGCGACGAGCGAACGGCTCGCCCCGAAAGTGCCCAAAGACCGTATCGCCATTGCCGAAAGCGGGCTTTTCGCACCGGCGGACCTGACCAGGCTTTCGCGCGTCGGAATCTCGACCTTCCTCATCGGCGAGAGCCTGATGCGAAGCGCGGACGTCGAGACGGCGACCCGTGCGCTCCTGGCCGGCAATGCGCTCGGACACGCAACACAATGATGGCCCGCACCCGAAAGCTGACCCATCTTGGAGCACGCGGCGAAGCGCGCATGGTCGATGTCACCGACAAGCCGGCGACGGAACGTATTGCGATCGCCGAGGGCCGCGTTGTGATGACCGAGAGCACGCTCGATCTTGTCTTGAAAGGCGATGCCAAGAAGGGTGACGTGCTCGGCGCTGCCCGCATCGCGGGAATTCAGGGCGCGAAACGGACGCATGAACTGATCCCTTTGTGCCATCCGCTGCCGATCACGAAAGTGACGGTTGACATTGTTCCCGATCGCAAGCTCCCCGGGCTCGTGGTCCGCTCGACGGTCAAGGTCACCGGCCAAACCGGCGTCGAGATGGAAGCGCTCACCGCTGTCTCTGTCGCCTGTCTCACCATCTACGATATGGTCAAGGCCGCGGAGCGCGGGATGCGCATCGAAGGCGTTCGGCTGCTCGAAAAGCACGGCGGGAAGTCGGGCTCCTATCGCGCGGAGGAGTGAGCGGTGACGTTGCTCCCCGTTGCCGATGCGTTGGCGCGTATTCTGGAGGGCGCGAAGCCGCTTGGCGCCGAGACTGTTCCGATCGCGCAGGCGGCGGGACGCGTGCTGGCGCAAGACCTGCCCGCCTTGCGGACCCAACCGCCCGCGGACCTATCGGCCATGGATGGCTATGCCGTGCGAGGCGAAGACGCCGCGCACGCGCCGACCCGCCTGCGCGTTATCGGCGAAGTCGCTGCCGGGCGTCCCTTCGATCGGGTCGCAACAAGCGGGGAGGCCGTGCGCATCTTTACCGGAGGCGTCCTGCCAAAGGGCGCCGACACCGTCGTGATCCAGGAACTCACGACCCGCGACGGCGACTGGATCGAGATCGCCAAGCCGACCGCCCGGGGCAGGAATGTGCGCAGACGCGGCCTGGATTTCGAAGAAGGGCAAGTTCTGCTGTTTCGAGGCCGTCGGCTCACCGCTCGCGACGTGGCGCTGGCGGGAGCGCTCAATTATGCGCAGCTGCCTGTTTTCCGCCGCCCCAAGCTTGCGATCATTTCTACCGGCGACGAGCTGGTGGCGCCTGGAAACGCGCTCCGGCCGGGTCAGATCGTATCGTCCAATGGACTGGCGCTGGCCGCTCTCACGGCGGGCGAAGGCGCGGAAGTGAACGATCTCGGGATCGCGCGCGACACCCTCCACGACACCTTGGCTGCGGTGGGGCGCGCGCGCGAATGGGGCGCCGATGTCCTGGTCACCAGCGGCGGGGTTTCGGTCGGCGACTATGATCTGGTCCACCCGGCCCTCGCCGCGGAAGGCCTGGTGCTGTCTTTCTGGAAGGTGGCCGTGCGTCCGGGGAAGCCGCTCTTGTTTGGGCAGCTCGGCGCAATGCGGGTGATCGGCGTGCCCGGGAATCCCGTTTCGGCCTTCGGATGTGGGTTCCTGTTCATTCTACCGTTGCTACGGGCGCTGAGCGGGCGGACGGATGTTGCCCTTAAGCCCGAAGCGGCGCTGCTGGGCTGCGACCTGCCTGCAAACGACGAGCGCGAGGAGTACATGCGGGCAACGCTCGAGCATGGCAGCGACGGCCAGTGGGTCGCAACGCCCTTCCCCGTGCAGGACAGCTCGATGATCGTGCCCTTGGCAAAGGCCGACTGCCTTATTGTGCGCCCGCCGCACGCCCCCCCGGCCAAGGCCGGCGAGCGCTGTCGGATACTTAAGCTTCCGCTTTGACGGACCCGCGACTTGTCACACCCCGATTAAAGAGTTGCGGAACGCAACTGGAACATATAGTGTTCGTTCATGATTTGTTTCGGATTGGCTGGTAGTCGAATGCGAATCCGAAAGGAAGGGGGGCTTTGAGCGATGCTGACACGCAAGCAATTTGAGCTGTTGCGGTTCATTCACGAGCGTCTCAAGGAAGCGGGCGTGCCGCCGTCGTTCGACGAAATGAAGGATGCCCTGGATCTGCGGTCCAAGTCCGGCATCCACCGCCTGATCACCGCGCTCGAGGAGCGCGGCTTTATCCGTCGGCTGCCGAACAGGGCTCGCGCCATCGAGGTCATTCGCCTTCCCGACGCGGCTGGCGGAGGCGCTCGCCGCGGGTTTACCCCCAGCGTCATTGAAGGCGACCTGGGTAGGGTTCGCCCCAGCACGAATTCGGATGACGATACGGGTCGTCCGGTCGTGATCCCGGTGATGGGACGAATCGCAGCTGGCACGCCGATCGAAGCGATTCAGACACGCAGCCACACGATCAGCATGCCGGCAGACCTTCTGTCCGCCGGCGATCACTTTGCGCTCGAGGTCCGCGGCGATTCCATGGTCGATGCCGGAATTCTGGACGGCGATACGGTTCTGATCCGAAAAACCGAAACCGCCGACACCGGCGATATTGTCGTCGCGCTGATCGACGACGAGGAAGCAACGTTGAAGCGCTTTCGGCGGCGAGGCGCCTCCATCGCACTCGAGCCGGCCAACACATCCTATGAAGTGCGTATCCTGCCACCGAACCGCGTTCGCATCCAGGGCCGGATGGTTGGCCTGTTTCGCAAATATTGAGTTCAGTCCCCGGGCTCGATCTCATCCGCCCGCGGCGTGGCGTCCCGCGGGGGCGAGGACGAGGCTGCGACCGGAGCAGCCGACGCACCCTGGCTCGGTGCGCGCGCCCACGGGCGCTCGTAACCGAGCGGACGAGCAGCGAGGATTTGCCATTCGGAACCGACACGCGTCAGTGAGACGGCCCCCAGTCTGCCGAGACTGCCGCGGTCGAGCACGCGGGCGCCGCAGTCGGATGGCGGCACATGCCTCGTGACGATCAGGCTCGCGCGCACGCAGTCGTCATCGAAGGCTTCCGGCCGAAGCGCCAGCGCCACGATGGTTCCTCCCGGCATGCGGGCAACGCAACCTGCGGGGTCGCACCGCGTCCCGTCGGCCAGGGTCGGATCGGACGGAGTGCGCGCGTCTGCATCGGCGCCGAGCCATGCTCGGAGGGCGAATGTATCCGCTCCGGATTTCATGACAGACAGACGCCCGGAAGGACCGCGTACGGCGACGACGCTTCCATCGGGCGAAACCATGACATCGGGCTGCGGGGTCCGCCAGGCGAGTAGGATGGCGGCGCCGACCAGAGCGGCTCCGCACCAGCGTAGCGGACTACGAAGAAGACAAATCAGCACCAAGCCGAGGATCCCCACAATCAGTGCGCCTGTTCCAAACGCAGTGATCCGCCCTACCGCGCCGGGAAAGCTCGCCACCCATGTCGCCACAGTAATCATTGTCTCGATCCCCTGCCCCATCAACCGCCACAGCGCTGCATCGAATCCGAACGGCATGGCCAGCAAGGCGATCAAACCTGCCGGCATGACCAGGACGGAGACGATAGGCATGCCAAGCAAGTTCGCGATCACGCCGTAAGGCGCAAGACGATGGAAGTGGTAGGCGGCGAAGAGCGTGGTCGCGAGTCCCGCCACCATGGAAGCAAGAACAAGCGTGGTGATCTGCCTGCCGCCCCACAGTGCAACGCGTGCGCCGAATGAGGTCTTGCCGGCTGCCGTCATCCACGGCAGCCCACGCTCATAGGCGGACACGAGCGCAAGCGCCGCCGCGAAGGACATCTGAAAGCTCGGATGCACAACGGCCTGCGGAGAAATCATCAGCACGACCATCGCAGCCACGGCGAGCGTTCGCAGCGTCAACGCTGGGCGGTCGACGAGGACGCCGCCCAGCACCACCGCCGTCATAATAAAAGCGCGCTGCGTCGCCACCTCCGAGCCCGAGAGCACGAGATAGGCGGCCGCGGCTCCCAACGCGACGACCGCCGACCATTTCTTGATGGGGTAGCGCGTTGCGAGCGGGACCGAGAGCGCGAAAAGTCCGCGGATCAAGAAGAAGACCACCCCGGCCACAACCGCCATGTGGTACCCGGAGATCGATAGGACATGGGCAAGGCTGGAGACATACATCGCCTCCGTGACGGAAGCTGAGATCGCGTCACGCTTGCCGGTGATCAGCGCGGAAGCAATCGAGCCTGCATCGCCCGACACCGCAGCGCGGATGCGCGCATCGATGCTATCACGAATTCCTTGGACCACGGCGGCGTAGCGAAGCCAGCGTCCCGGCGGGCTTGGCGGTTCCGAGGTCTTGATCGCGCCCAGCACAAAACCCGTCGCTGCGATCCGCTGGAACCAGAGATCGCGCGCAAAGTCGTAACCGCCCGGGCGCAACGGCTGCAGGGGCGGGCTAAGGCGGGCTTTGAATTCCACAAAGGCTCCAACCGGGGGAGCAGTTCCTTTGCGGACGGAGACGCGGAGACGTTCGAGAGGTTCCCCCAACCGGCGCCCTTCGATGCGGACAACCTCGATTGTCACACGATCGCTGCGCTCGCGTTCTTCGCGAACGGCAACGAAACCGGCAACCTCGACGCTGCTTGCCGCCTGCCCGAGCACCGGATGTGCGCTCCGCCAGCTTTTCACCGTTGCCGTGGCGAAACCGGCAGTGAGGGCGAAAAGGGCAAGCGCCACCGGAAACGCGATCGGTCTGCGGCGAAGGAGAACGGCCAGCGTGAAACACGCGCCGGCCAAGCTCGTCGCCGCCCACAGAGCAGGCTCATGCTCTGCCGCGAAGTACACTGCAATACCAGCGGCGAAGGCGACTGGGAGCCACGGGATCAGCCGGCCGGGCGCCGTATCGACGATGAGCCAAGCACGGATGCGCGTTCGCGCCGCCTCACCGGCCGAACCAGGCCACGAGAATCTTGGGCTCCAATCCCGTCCCGCAACTTCTGAGGACGGCCAGGTGGCGACGCGCTCGCGGTTCTTCGCTCGCTCGACCATCCCGCCGACCCGCGCTACCCCTGATCCGGGCGCTATGCTACACGGCCCCACGAAGGCGATCATCGCCTGTGGAAAATTCGACTCTAATATGTCCGACGCCATCGTTACGCGATTTGCCCCGTCGCCGACCGGCTTCTTGCATATCGGCGGCGCCCGGACCGCGCTGTTCAATTGGCTCTATGCGCGCGGGCGGGGTGGAAAGATGCTGCTGCGGATCGAGGATACCGATCGCGAGCGATCGACCGAGGCGGCAATCGATGCGATCCTCGACGGGCTCTCCTGGTTGGGTCTCGCCTGGGACGGCGAGCCCATCTACCAGTTCAAGCGCGCGCCGCGCCATGCCGAGGTCGCGCATCAGCTGCTCGCGCAAGGGCGCGCCTACTATTGCTATGCCAGTCAGCAGGAACTGGAGGCGATGCGTGAGCAGGCGAGGCGAGAGAACCGACCGATGCGTTACGACGGGCGTTGGCGGGACCGGGACCCGCGCGAAGCGCCGCCTAGCGTGAAGCCGGTCATTCGTCTCAAGGCGCCGACCGACGGCGAGACCGTAATCGATGATCAGGTGCAAGGTCGCGTGGTCTGGCAGAACAAGGACCTCGACGACCTCGTCCTTCTCCGTTCGGATGGGACGCCGACCTATATGCTCGCGGTCGTGGTCGACGATCACGACATGGGCGTCACCCACATCATCCGCGGCGACGATCACCTGACCAACGGCGCGCGGCAAAAGCAAATCTATGACGCATTGGGCTGGGCAGTCCCGGCGATGGCGCATATTCCACTAATTCATGGACCCGACGGAGCCAAGCTGTCGAAACGGCATGGAGCGCTCGGCATCGACGCCTACCGGGCCATGGGTTACCTGCCGGCCGCGTTGCGCAACTACCTTGTCCGACTCGGGTGGAGCCACGGGGATCAGGAATTTTTTTCAACCGACGACATGATAGCGGTCTTCGATCTGCCGCAAATCGGACGCTCGCCGGCACGTTTCGACTTTGCCAAGCTGGAAAGCATCAACGGCCATTACATCCGCCACACCGCCGACCCCGAACTCTTGGCCGCGGTAGACGCGATCTTGCCGCACATCGCGGGCGGCGCCGGCATCGCTAGCAAACTGACGCCGGCTGTCCGCGAGAAGATTTTGCTGGCAATGCCCGGCCTGAAGGAGAGGGCAAAAACACTGCTCGAGCTGCTTGAAGGGGCCAGATTTATTTTCGACGAGCGGCCCATCGAGGTTGAGGAGAAAGCCGCCGCGTTGCTTACAAGCGACGCACGCGGGCTGCTGGCGGAGCTTGCAGACGACCTGAAGTCCCTCGATCGATGGTCGGCCGAAACGACAGAGCAGGCTGTTCGCGCCTTTGCGGAGCGAACCGGCCGCAAGTTGGGGGCCGTGGCTCAGCCGTTACGGGTGGCGCTCACAGGCCGGACCACCTCGCCGGGCATTTTCGACGTGCTGGCGGTCCTCGGCCGGGAAGACAGCCTGCTCCGTATTCAGGACCAGGTCGCCGAGCGCCGAGTGCTGACCGGTTCCTAGCGGAGTTCGTGACGGAATTTTCGCTTTCTCGAGTAAACCCTTCGAGCTTTCAGGAGTCCGTATTGCTCTTAGCTTGCGGGAGTTTCACGAATGGGCTACCGGAAATCACTGGGCCCTTCTTCCGCAAGAGGCCTCGCTTTTCAAGGCCGACGTCCGCCCTCGGGACAAGCACTTGAGGCCACTCCCGCGGCGCGATTGGGCCATCGATCATCACCTGAGGATTTGGCCATGGACGCGAAAACAGGCGGCAAAACCAAGACCGGCACGTTGAGCGTTGGCGATAAGCAGTGGGCGTTCCCGCTGCAGGAAGGCACAATCGGCCCGAGCGTCGTCGACATCTCCAAGCTCTATGCGCAATCCGGGATGTTCACCTACGATCCCGGCTTTACCTCCACCGCGAGTTGCGAGTCGAAGATTACCTACATCGATGGCGATGAAGGCATCCTCCTCTATCGTGGTTACCCCATCGAGCAATTGGCCGAGAACGGCGATTTTCTGGAGACCTGCTATCTGCTTCTCTACGGCGAACTGCCCACCGCCGCGCAGAAAGCCGACTTCGATTATCACGTGACCCGTCACACGATGGTGCACGAGCAGATGGCGCGTTTCTTCCAGGGGTTCCGTCGCGATGCACATCCGATGGCCGTCATGGTCGGCTGCGTCGGCGCGCTCTCGGCCTTTTATCACGACTCAACGGACATCGCCGACCCGCACCAGCGAATGGTCGCATCCATGCGCATGATCGCGAAGATGCCGACCTTGGCGGCGATGGCCTACAAATATTCGATCGGGCAGCCGTTCATCTATCCGAAGAACGATCTCGACTTCTCGTCAAATTTCTTGCGCATGTGCTTCGCCGTGCCCGCGGAAGAGTACAAGCCGAATCCCGTACTCGCCCGCGCTATGGATCGCATCTTCATCTTGCACGCGGATCATGAGCAGAACGCTTCGACGTCGACCGTGCGGCTCGCCGGCTCCTCGGGGGCCAATCCATTCGCATGCATTGCCGCCGGCATCGCATGCCTGTGGGGTCCCGCGCATGGCGGGGCGAACGAAGCCGCACTCAAGATGCTCACGGAAATCGGCTCGGTCGAACGCATTCCTGAATATGTGCGACGCGCGAAGGACAAGAATGATTCCTTCCGCCTGATGGGCTTCGGACACCGGGTCTACAAGAACTACGATCCTCGCGCCAAGATCATGCAGAAGACCTGTCATGAGGTCCTGACCGAGCTTGGCATCAAGGACGACCCGCTCCTCGAAGTCGCGATGGAGCTAGAGCGCATTGCGCTCCACGACGACTATTTCATCGAGAAGAAGCTGTACCCGAACATCGACTTCTATTCGGGCATCACGCTGAAGGCGATGGCCTTCCCCACTACGATGTTCACTGTGCTGTTCGCGCTGGCTCGAACCGTCGGTTGGATCGCGCAGTGGAAGGAGATGATCGAGGATCCTGAGCAGAAGATCGGCCGCCCACGGCAGCTTTACACGGGCGCGACCCGCCGTGACTACCTTCCGATCTCGCGCCGGAAGTAGAATCCGAAGCAGGATTGCAGCGGCACAAGGGCGCTTTTCAGCGCCCTTTGTGTTTTTCACCCGCCCTCTATTCGGCGGGAACGCGAATCTCGTTCACGCGCTGTTGCATAGCGCCGTTGGCGCCATAAGCCCAGGTCAGGTACGCTCCGCCCCAGGTGAAGCCGCCTCCAAAGGCCGCCATCACCAAGCGATCTCCTTTCTTGAGCTTCGGTTCGTAGTCCCACAAGGAGAGTGGGATCGTGGCCGCTGTTGTATTGCCGAATTTCTGGATCGTCATCATGACGCGATCCATCGGCAGTCCCATGCGTTCGGCCGTGGCCTCGATGATGCGTCGGTTGGCCTGGTGCGGCACGAGCCAGTCGACCGTCGCCGCGCTGAGCTGGTTTCGCATCATGATCTCGGCGCCGACTTCAGCCATGCGCGCAACGGCAAATTTGTAGACGGCCGCGCCTTCCTGATGGACATAGTGCAGCCGTTTGGCGACGGTTTCAGCCGTCGGCGGCATTCGGCTGCCCCCCGCTTTCTGATGCAGGTGCGGTGCGCCTGAGCCGTCCGACCTGATCAATGTATCGACGATACCGTAGCCATTCGAACTGGGCTCGACGAGCACCGCTCCGGCGCCATCGCCAAATAGCACGCATGTCGCCCGATCCGTGTAGTCGATGATCGAGGACATCTTGTCCGCCCCGACTACGACTACCTTCCGGCAGCGTCCTGTTTCGATAAATTGTGATGCAATCGTGAGCGCATAGACAAAGCCCGAACAGGCCGCTTGCACATCGAAGCTGCCGATATTGCGGATACCGACCATCTCGCAAACGAGATTGGCTGTTGACGGAAACACCATGTCGGGAGTGGTCGTCGCGCAGATCAATAGGTCGATGTCCTCGACCTTCGTGTCCGATTTATCGAGAAGCCCCTGCACGGCTTCCGCGGCCATGTGCGATGTGCCGAGCCCCTCGCCCTTCAAGATCCGCCTTTCGCGGATGCCGGTGCGCTCCGTGATCCAGTCATCGCTCGTGTCAACCAAGGCCGCAAGCTCGGCATTGCTGAGCACGTAATCGGGCACGTGGCCGTGCACCCCTGTGATCGCGGCGCGCAGTCCGCTTCTATACTGAACGGTCACCGACGACTCCCCCTAGCCCGGCCGTCAACTCCATCGATTATTCTAGGCCATCGGGCGTCGGCCCGCTATCCTTTAAGTGAACCTCGAGCCGCAGCATTCACAATCTCCGCCGCCTTTTCGCTCGGCACGGCGCTTCCCATCTGCATGATCTCATCAAGGCGTGAGAACGCTTCGATCTGTCTCCGCCGCTCCGGCGTATCATTGACGATTTTCACCAGCGCCTCCGACAGCGCTTCCGGCGTGCACTTTTCCTGAAGAAATTCCGGAACGACGTTGTCCGCAAGCACGAGATTGGCGAGGATGACCGTCGGCACACGAATCAAGCGCCGTGCAAGGACGGCATCCCACTCCGAAACGATATAGGCTGCAATCGTCGGAACGCGCGCCAGCGCGAGCTCAAGCGTCACTGTCCCGGACGCCGCAAGCGCCGCACGCGCGGAGCGGAACGCGGCATGCTTTTCCGTCTCGTCCACAACGACGCGCGGCCGATCGGGCCACTCCGCTACCGCCTCGCTAACCTCCGCGTAGAGGCTCGGAACGGTCGGCAGCACGAGTTCCAGCGGACCGACCTCGGCCGCCGCAAGGCTCAGCGCGGCGGAGAAGGGCTGAAGCAAGCGTCTCACTTCGCCGCAACGGCTGCCGGGCAGCACCAACACCAAGGGCGGCTTCGCATCGCGTCTGCCCTGCTCGTCGCGCGAAGGGCGCAAAGAGCCGACGCGCTCGGATAATGGATGCCCGACATAAGTGCAGGGTGGCCCACCGAGTCGTCGAAGCGCGGCTGGTTCGAAAGGCAAGAGTGCGAGCACGTGGTCAACGTACCGCGTCATTGCCCGCGCCCGCCAGGGACGCCAGGCCCAAACCGATGGGCATACGTAATCGATGATGGGGATTGACCGATCAGCGCGACGTACGCGCTTGGCCACACGATGCGTGAATTCCGGACTGTCGATGATCACAAGTGCGTCCGGCCGGACCGCGATGGCCATATCGGCAGCATCTCTGATGTGCCGGACGATCGTAGGCAGCCGCTTGAGCGCATCGACTATTCCCATGATCGAGAGTTCTGAGATGGGGAACGGGCTTTGCACGCCCTCGCGCGCCATGTCGATGCCCCCGACTCCGGCAAAGCGCGTTAGCGGACCCTCGCGTTGTCGGATGGCGCGGATCAAGGCGGCGCCAAGCCGGTCACCGGATTCTTCTCCCGCGACGAGAAAGATCATCAATGGTCGCTTGACGGAATCAGCACTCACGCCTGTTTCCCTGGCGCTGCGCCGGCAACGCCCACGACAAACATTTTTGTGCTGTCGGCTGCCGCCGCGACAAGTTGCGGCTCCGCGATCAAGGCCTCGCCCGCGCCGATGGCCATTCCCGCAAGTCCGGCGCGTGCGACCGCGGCCACCGTTTGCGGACCGATCGTCGGCAGGTCGAAACGCCGATCTTGCCCGGGCTTTGCCATCTTGACGAGCACGCCAACGCCGACCGGTGTGCGAATTCGGCGTAGACGTCGCAATTCGATAATCCGTTCCAGCATGCTGTCGGTGCCTTCTGCGGCCTCAACCGCAAGCACGCGCCTGTTCGCTACAACCACCGCTTGCCCGACGTCATAGGGGCCGATGGCCTCGAGCAGCCGCAGACCAACCTCGATGTCCGCAGCATCACGCGCGCTGGGCTCGCATCGCCCGATCGGCCCCTCGATCATCAAGACGTCGGGTGCGACTTCGTGCGCCCCCAATAGGCGGAATCCGAACTCTTCGAATCCCTGGCCCACACCGCGGAGCAGGTGATCGTCCCCTCCCCGAAACAATGCGGCAATCCGCGGCAAGAGCCGCAGCGTGGTCCAATCAAAACGCAAGTCCTTCAGCGCCGGCCGCACGAGCGTGCCGATGAACACGATGTCCCGGCAGCTGCTCTCGGCGGCCAGTTTACGAAAACGGCCGAACTGGCCGAGGCGGATCCAGCGATGGTCGTACTTGGCAACCATGTCCCGATCTGCCCAACCCACGATGGGAAAGAGCACGGCAGGACGGCCGGTCCGCAACACTGCATTGGCTATGGCGAACGGCAAAGAGCCGCCGCCGCACACAATGCCGATGGGGGAGCAATCCCGTACTGAGCTGGTCATGCCACGCTCGCTGCGTCCCAATCCTGTCGCTTTGATGGTTCGGGAAGGCAAAGAGGCCGGTCGCGCGCATCTCGCAAGAATGCAACGATCATCTTGACCGCCGGGTCGGTGCCGAATTCGGCTTCGATCGTGTCGATCGAATCCGCCAACACCTGCTCTCCGGCAAAGAGCCGCTTCACGGCTTTCTGGACGGCGCGGATCGATTCCCGCGAAAAGCCCCGCCGCTTCATTCCAACGAGGTTCACCCCCCTTAAGCGCGCCCGTTCCGGCCCAACCGCCAGCCCGAAAGGAATGACATCGCTGCGCAAGGCTGTCATGCCGCCGATCATGGCGTGCGCGCCGACACGGGTGAACTGATGCAGCCCCACCAAGCCGCCGATGAACACGTGATCGCCAAGGACGCAATGGCCGCCGAGTGCCGCAGAATTCGCCATGATGACATTGTTGCCGACCTGGCAGTCATGTCCGACATGCGACGATGCCATGAGCATGGCGCGATCTCCGATGCGCGTCTCGCCTCCGCCATCCTCGGTTCCGCGATTGACGGTCACGCCCTCGCGGATATCGCACTCGCGCCCGATCGACGTGCGTGTCGGACCCCCGCGATATTTCGTCGATTGCGGGGGCCCGCCCAAGGAGGCGAAAGGCTGCACGCGCGTGCCCTCTCCGATCGTCGTGTGTGCCGCGACATGAACATGCGCCACGAGTTCGCATCGGCTTGCGATCGCTGCATGCGGGCCGATCATGCAGTAGGGGCCGATCACGGCGTCCGAGGCAATTTGCGCGGAGCGATCGATGCAAGCGGTTGGATGCTTCGTCATGATCGCGATCAGATCGCGGCGATCATGGCGCCCACCTTGGCCTCGCAGGCAAGTTCGCCATTGACGCGGGCTTCGCCCCGATACCACCACATGGTCTTGCGCTTGGCGATACGCGTCATGTGATACTGGACGGTGTCGCCGGGCACAACGGGCCGGCGGAATTTTGCTTTGTCGATGGTCAGAAAATAAACCTGCTGAGGTGGGCGATTCGTGCCGGTCGACATGACGCAAATGGCGCCGGCGCTTTGCGCCATGCCCTCCAGCAGGAGCACGCCAGGCATCACGGGACGGCCAGGAAAGTGGCCTTGAAAAAACGGCTCGTTCACCGTGACATTCTTGATCCCGATGCAGGATTCATCGCCCCTCACCGCAATGATGCGGTCAATCAGAAGAAAAGGATAACGATGGGGCAAGAGCTCCATGAGTTGTTGCATCTCGAGCGAAATGCCCTGCTCATCGTGCGCCATCTTAGAAATCCTGCTGATCCTCTGTCCCGCCCATCTTCATCGCGGCGTTTTTCATTCCGCGCGCGGCAAGCCGCTCGAGAAGAACCATTTCCCGCAGCCAAAGCACGCTGGGTTTTGCCGGCGTGCCGCCCCAGCGCGCACCGGCCGGGACCTCGGCGCGAACAATGCTCGTTGCGGCGATCTGCGCGCCTTCGCCGATGCGTGCGTGATTGTTGACCCCAACGCGTGCTCCCAGAACGACAAAGTCTTCCAGCGTCGCACTCCCCGAAATACCGCTCTGCGCGACGATGACGCAGTGTCGCCCAACCGCAACATTGTGGCCAATCTGCACCAGATTGTCGATCTTCGTGCCTTCGCCGATGATCGTGTCGCGGATGGCTCCCCGGTCGATGGCTGTACCAGCCCCGATTTCAACGTCGTCCTGGATGATGACACGGCCGATTTGCGGCACCTTGTCGTGCCGTTTTGATCCAAGGACAAAGCCAAAGCCGTCCTGACCGATACGGCACCCCGGATGAATGACAACCCGGTCGCCGATCAGCGCATTCGTGATTGTGACCCCCGGTCCGACCGCGCAGTTCCGGCCGACGCGAACGCCGGGACCGATGACGGCGGTGGCCGCTACGACCGTGCCGCTGCCAATCTCGGCTCGCGGGCCGATCACGGCACCCGGATCGACGGCGACATCGTTTTCCAACCGCGCGGTGGGATGCACAGACGCTCCTGGCGCAACCGCCCGTCCTTCGGCAAGCGACGAGGGCTGCAAAGCGCCTGCGAAGAGCTTTCTCGCCACGGTGACAAAGGCGCGGTAAGGCTCCCGGACAACAAGGACAGTCAGCTCACGCGGCGCTTTTGCGGCGTATCGCTCGGTCGTCAGGCAAATACCCGCACGGGACCTTGCAAGCTGATGCGCATACTTCGGATTGTCGAGAAAGGAAAGATCCCGTGGACCCGCCTGATCGAGCGCGGCGAGCCCGTCGATCCTGCGCTCGAGCGAATCGCCGCTTCGCGCCTTTGCGCCGGTCAGTTCCTCTATCTCCGCTGCGGTAAAGGCGGCCGCGGGCTCAAAAAAGTACGTTTGGCTCATACCACGGGCACCGTGGCCGCACCCGAAACAAAGGTCAGAACTTTGTGCCTCCGCTGAACCGGAACCTCTGAATCCTGTCGAACGGTTCCTTACTGACCGGGAAGGCGTAGTCAACCCGGATCGGCCCAAACGGTGAATCCCACAGAATTCCTGCTCCGACCGAAGACCGCACCTTGCTCGAGTCGAACAGGGTGATGCTCTCCCCTGTGGTCGGGAAGAATGTCGGGCCCTTGTAATTCCAGACCGACCCGGCATCGGCAAACACGGCTGCGCGCAGGCCGAGGTCGGACGGCAGACCATAAATCGGCGCCTGGAGCTCAGCCGTCGTTGCCCAGAAGGTCGACCCGCCGAGCGTATCCTGCGTCGTGCCGATGGTGAGATCGCGCGGACCGAACCCGTAGGAAGCAAATCCACGAACGAGGTTCGGCCCACCCGAGAAATGGTCGATGATCCGCAGATCCTTGCTGCCCCAGCCCGTGATGTACCCGGCTTGCGCGCGCAGGATGCCGACCACGTCCGACATCAGTTCATAATAGAGCTTGTTGTCGGTTGTGGTCCGGAGATAGTTCACGTCGCCGCCGACGCCGGCGAAATCCTGCTTGATCTCGGAATAGAGGCCGTTGCGCGGAGTCTTGTTGCTGTCCAGCGTATTGTAGGCAATCGTGTAGCCAATGGAGGACACGATCTGCGATCCATCGGCAACCATTTGGCGGATGCCGATAGAAGCTTCGCCGTCCGCGTAACACGCAGGCGGCCGGTTCGCGAGCGAGCAGTTGTTCAGCGCCGAGGCAAGGGTGATATCTTGCTGATAGATTGAGTACCGAAGCTGCAGCCCGATATCTTCACGCAGCGGAAAACCGAAGCGCAGACCAGCCCCGACAACCTCGTTCTCGTAGGTGAGATTCCCGCTCGCAAGCGTCGTCTTCGCGAAAACGTCGATGCCGGCCGACAAGCGGTAGTCGAGGAAGTACGGCTCGGCGAAGGATAATTCGAACCCACGCGATCGCTGGCCGTATTGGATAGCGGCTTTGGCGTATTGTCCCCGGCCAAGCAGATTGCGCTCGCCCACCGAGACCTCGCCCATGAGGCCGTCAGCCGTCGAGTAGCCGCCGGCAATGGAAAACTCACCCGTCGGCTGCTCCTCCACTTCGACGTTCAGAACAAGGCGGTCTGGCGCCGATCCAGGCTCGTTCGTGATCTTGACCGTCTTGAAGTAGTTCAGGTTCTTCAGACGGCGCTCCGCCCGATCGACCAGCGCCCGGTTGTAGGCGTCGCCTTCCGAGAGATCGAACTCGCGGCGGATCACGTAATCGCGCGTACGCGTGTTGCCGCGAATGTTGATGCGCTCAATATAGGCCCGCGGGCCCTCCTCGATCAGGTAGGCGAGATTGACGAGCCGTCCCTCGAAATTTCGATCCCCGCGCGGACGGATCTGAGCGAACGCATAGCCGCGCTTCGCCACTTCGATCGTCATATCCTCAACAGTCTTCTCCACCGCCTCGGCATTGTAGACAGAACCGGACTTCGTCCGCAGCTTCGCCTGCAGTGCGTCCGCAGGGATGTCACGAACGTTCGAAACGATATCGATTGTCCCGAACCGGTACAGCTCACCCTCCTCAATCGTGAAGGTCACGACGAAACCGGAGCGGCCGGGATCATATTCGGCAACGGCGGCGACGATCCGCACATCGGCATAGCCGTTTCGCAAGTAGAAGCGGCGCAACAGGTCACGGTCCGCCTCCACGCGATCGGGATCGTAGATGTCGCTGTTCTTCAAAAAGCTCAGGATATTCGACTGCGCGGTCTTGACGACATCGCGCAACCGGTAATCCGAAAAGGCTCTGTTGCCGACAAACTGGATTTGCTTGACCCCGGTCTTGGGACCCTCGCTGATTTCGTATACCAGATCGACGCGCCCGTTGGGCAGCTCGATGATCTTGGGCTCAACGCGCACGTCGAAGCGTCCGCTCCGTCGGTACATCTCTACGATCCGCTGCACATCCGATTGCACCGTTGGCCGCGACAAGGTGCCGCGAGCGCGTGACTGCACCTCCGACTGCAACTGTTCGTCCTTGATTCGGCGATTGCCTTCGAAGGCCACGCGGTTGATGACCGGCGCCTCGACAACGGAGACGATCAGCCTGCCGCTCGACTGGTTGATTCGGATGTCCTGAAACAGGCCTGTGGCATAAAGCGCTTTCAAGCCCTCGTCGATCTTTGCGGAATCAAGCGCACGCCCAGGCGCCGGTTGAAAATACGAGCGGATCGTGTCCGCCTCGACACGCCGGTTCCCCTCAACCACGATGGTTTGAGCGCTGGCAGGCTGCGATGTCATCAAGGACAGCGTCAACGCGCCCAACGCCGGCCACCCGAGGACGGCACTGGCAACCACCCATCCCCGCAATACCCGCACACACAGTCCCATGCGCCAGGCGCCCCTTTTTGTTTCGGCCGCTCCCGCCCGACCCGACGGATTCTTCTTAGCCGAGGCTTTTACAAGGTTTTAACGCCTCTGGAAACCGCAACAAAGCGCCAATAACATCATTATCCTCAAAGCGTTGCTGGAAGGACACGAATCACGAGCCGGCCAAGTGCAGGATGTCGTTAAAGGTGGCGAAAATCATCAACATCAACACAATCGCAAGCCCGATCCGGAACCCAAGCTCCTGAGCCCGCTCGGAGAGCGGACGTCCGCGGATGGCTTCAACCGCATAGAACATGAGGTGGCCCCCATCGAGCAGAGGAATCGGGAAAAGGTTCAGGAGCCCAATGGACACCGAGAGCACGGCCGTCAGGTTCATGAGCGCCACGAACCCCGCCGTCGCAACCTGACCTGATATCTGGGCGATCCGAATAGGCCCGCCCAGTTGATCGGCCTTTTCGCGTCCAACGATCAAGCCGGTGATGTAGGACGTGGTGCGCTCGATAACGAACCATGTCTCTTGCGCGCCGAGCTGTACGGCGGCTATCGGATTGGACCGCTCGGTGCGGATGTCTCCTGGTGCGCTGGACCGGCTCACACCCAAAACACCGATGCGATGAACGTTGCCGAAGTTATCCTTCACCTCGCGCAGGTCAGGCACGGCCTTTAGCGTCACCTGCGCGCCGCCGCGTTCGACCGCGACACTGAGAGCCTGGCCTGCACTGGTGCTCACGATGCGCTGCATCTCGGTAAAGCTGTCGATCGCTCGCCCATCAATGGCCACCACGAGATCACCGGGTTGAAATCCGGCTGTCGCAGCAGCGCTGCCTGGCTGGACGGAGTCGACGCGAGCCGACGTGACCTGCTTGCCGAAAGTCATGAATATGGCGGCGAAGATCACGATCGCCAGAATGAAATTCGCGATCGGACCGGCGGCAACGACGGCCGCTCTCTGACCGACCTTCTTGTGAAGGAAGCTCTCGCGCCGCTCGGCTTCATTCATCCGCTCCGCTGCGGCATGATCGGGAACGCTCGCCGCGTTCTCATCGCCGAAAAACTTGACATAGCCGCCAAGTGGGATCGCCGACAGCTTCCATCGGGTTCCGTGCCGGTCGTTGAAGCCGATCAGTTCAGGCCCAAAACCGACGGAAAAAACGAGCACGCGAACGCCTACCCAGCGCGCGACGAGAAAGTGGCCGAGTTCGTGGAAGAATACGACAATGGTCAGGACAAAAAGGAACGGAACGAGATACCGGACGACCAAGCCGCCCCAACTGCCGAGTTCGCCGAGAAATTCCATTACGTCCCTCGTCTGCGGACCGATGCCGGCCGGCGGTTAACGGTCTAGGTTGCCTTTACGGCAATTTCGGGCAAGAGGTCCCGGGTTAGTTTTCTTGCACTATGGTCAATGGCGAGGACCTCCTGAAGGTTCACAGCCGCGCGGGTCAAGCCCTGTCGGGTGCCGACGGCAAGCACGTCTTCGACAAGGTCCACAATTCGCCCGAACGAGATGCGGCCCGCCAAGAACTCTGCCACGGCAACTTCGTTTGCCGCATTCAGCACTGTCGGCGTGCTGCCCCCGGCCTCCATGGCCGCTCGCGCGAGCTTCAGGGCAGGAAAGCGCGCAAGATCGGGAGGTTCGAACGTGAGGCTCCCCAGGCGGGCCAGATCGAGCCGCGATGCCTTGCTTTCAATCCGCTCCGGATAGGCGAGTGCATGCGCAATGGGTATGCGCATGTCGGGCGCCCCCAGTTGGGCGACCACCGAACCATCGCGATACTCCACGAGCCCGTGGACCACGGATTGCGGGTGGACCAGGACGTCCAGTTGCCGGCTC
This sequence comes from Xanthobacteraceae bacterium, assembly GCA_022844485.1. GTDB lineage: Bacteria > Pseudomonadota > Alphaproteobacteria > Rhizobiales > Xanthobacteraceae > JALHLQ01. Next base: position 32,340 of record JALHLQ010000024.1, on the reverse strand, counting down.
TCGAGCCCGAACAAGTGATGCGCCTCGATCAGCTCAAGACCTTTGTTCATCATGGTGGCCGAGTCGATGGTGATCTTCGGGCCCATGGTCCAGTTCGGGTGCTGCAAGGCCTGTTGCGGCGTGGCGCGCCGTATGGCCTCGCGCGCCCAGCCCCGAAAGGGACCACCGGACGCCGTCAGAATGACGCGCCAAACGTCGCTACGCCGCCCCGCCGTCAGTGCCTGGAAGACCGCATTGTGCTCGGAATCGACCGGAAGCACGGTAGCCCCTGAAGCCCGAACCCTTTCCATGAACATGGAGCCCGCGCAAACCAGGCACTCCTTGTTGGCAAGTGCAATCGTGACCCCGCGATCCACCGCCGCGAGCGTCGGCTCCAGCCCGCTGGCTCCGACAATGGCGGCCATAACCCAATCTGCCGGCCGTTGCGCCGCTTCGATCAGAGCCGCCGGTCCTGCCGCGGCCTCCGTTACGGTGCCAACCAAAGCGTCCTTGAGTTCACGGTAGAGCGCAGGATCGGCGATCGCGGCGAAGCGGGCGCTTGTCTGCCGGGCCGCCGCTGCGAGCTTGTCGACGCTACGGATAGCGGTCAGGGCTTCAACCCGAAAGCCGCCCTGGTTGCTGATCACCACGTCGAGCGTGCTTTGCCCAATCGAGCCGGTCGCCCCGAGAACGGTGACGCTCTTCCCGCCGGCAACATTCAGCCTGTCCGTCTGCTGATCAACCTGCATCGATCACCACACGAGCAGGCCGCGTGACGGAGCAGCGAGCCCGGCCCGTGCGACACCGATCGCCGCAGCCACGCTTGCAGCGATCACGAACCCATCGAGGCGGTCCATCAATCCGCCATGCCCGGGGATCAAATGGCTTGCATCTTTTGCACCGAAGCGACGCTTCACGGCGGACTCAAACAGGTCGCCGGCCTGTGACGCGATTGACAGCAACAGGATCACTACGCCCAGTGCAAAGCTGGCCCCGAACCCGCCGGCCATGGTGACGGCTGAACCGGCTACGATGCCGGCGGCCGTTCCCGCGAGAGCTCCGGACCATGTCTTCTTCGGGCTTACCGCTGGCCAGAGTTTTGGCCCTCCGATCGATCGTCCGGCAAAATAGGCCCCAATGTCGGTCGACCAGACGACGGCGAAAAGCAGCAGCACCGCCAAAAATCCAAACTCCGAGCTAGCGCGCAACACCACAGGAGCCAGCATGATCATGCCGGCATAAAGAACGCCTGACCCGCTCCAGCCGCGCTGACCCAAATCCGCGAGCATCGTGACCAGGAAAGCTCCGAGGATCAAAGCCGCGAGCGCAAGCGGAGCATGTTGAAGCGCGGCAAACACCGAGGCCGTTGTGATCGCCACCGTCCCGATGGGAAGGATCTGCCGCCGCGCCCGCGGAAGAACGAGCCCGCTCCATTCCCAGAAAACCGCGACGGCGGCAACCGTCCAAAAGACGACAAAGCCCCATCCCCCCCAATACGCGGTTATGATCGCAAGTGGGGCCAGGACGACGGCAGACACGACCCGTAACCGGAGCTCGCTTTTCGGTTTCGGCGCAGCGGCGGCATCGTGCGCGGTAGGGTTGAATTCGGCCACGACTAGGATCCGGTTTTGGCTATCAAGCCACCGTAACGCCGTTCCCGTCCCTGATATTCCACGATTGCGTTCTCGAGCGCCGCACGATCGAAGTCGGGCCAGTAAACCGGAAGAAAGACAAGCTCGCTATAGGCAGCTTGCCAGAGCAGGAAGTTCGACAGACGCTGCTCGCCGCTGGTTCGGATGATGAGGTCAGGATCCGGGACGTCCGGTGCATCAAGGTTTTCGGAGAAACGTTCCGGCGTGACATCTTCCGGTTTCAGCGCACCGGCGAGTGCTTTCTCGACCAAACGCCGTGCCGCATGGGCGATTTCCTGCCGGGCTCCATAATTGAAGGCGACGACAAGATTAAGGCCTGTGTTCGCGCGCGTGAGCTGCTGCGCCTCCTCGAGAAGGCTTTCGATGTCCTTCTCCAGCCCCTCGCGCGCGCCGATCACGCGAACGCGCACGTTATTGCGGTGAAGCTCCGCGAGATCATGCCGGATGAACCGGCGCAGCAAGCCCATGAGATCGCTGATCTCACTCGCCGGCCGCGCCCAATTCTCCGCGCTGAACGAAAATATCGTGAGATAGCGGATGCCGAGTTCACCAGCCGCGCGCACCGTTTTGCGCAGCGCTTCGACGCCACGCCTATGACCTTCGGCCCGCGGTAAACCCCGTGCAGCCGCCCAGCGCCCGTTTCCGTCCATGATGATAGCGACGTGCCGTGGCACCCCGTCTGCGTCAGAAGCGGCCCTCGTCGCGTTGGTCATCGACACACATTTCGGGCGGCTTCGCTCGCCCGCTCCTAAACCGTGAGGATTTCTTTTTCTTTTGTCGCAAGCATCTTGTCGATGTCGGCTATGGCCTGATCAGTCGCTTTTTGCACCAGCTCCGACTGACGACTGTGTTCGTCTTCGCTGATCTTGTGGTCTTTCTCGAGTTTCTTCAGCACGTCGAGACCGTCGCGACGCACGTGGCGAACCGCAACCCGGGCGGCCTCGGAATACTTGTGCGCCACTTTCACCAATTCTTTTCGCCGTTCCTCATTGAGCTCCGGAATGCGGATGCGCAGCACCTGGCCCTCGGTAGCGGGCGTGAGACCGAGATTGGCGTTGACGATCGCCTTCTCGACGGCATGCACAAGCGACTTGTCCCAAACCTGCACCGAAATCATGCGTGGCTCGGGAACGCTGACGGTCGCCACCTGGTTGAGCGGCATATGCGTCCCGTAAGCGTCGACCTGCACCGGCTCGAGCAGGTTCGGCGAGGCGCGGCCCGTCCGAAGACCTCCAAGCTCCTTCTGCAGCACGTGTATCGCGGCCTGCATCCGCCGTTTGAGATCGTCGAGGTTATGCGTTGCTGCTGTCATCTTTATTTCTCCCGACACGGCAGGTGGGCCTCGGGCGGGTCAACTTACGTGAACTTGGCGATCAAGGCACGGGTAACGCGCCCACGACAGTGGACCGGCCTTTCCCCCCCAGGACCGCCGCCAAGGAGCCCGGCTCCCGGATCGAAAAGACGATGATAGGCATCCGATTTTCCCGGGCAAGCGCGAAGGCCGTCGCATCCATGACCTTGAGGTCTCGGGCAAGCGCCTCGTCATGGGTGAGGCGCTCGTATCGTGTCGCCTTGGGATTCTGTTTCGGGTCTGCATCATAGACCCCATCCACGTTGGTGGCTTTCATCATCGCATCGCAGTGCAACTCGACGGCGCGCAGGACGGCGGCGGTGTCGGTGGTGAACAGCGGGTTGCCCGTTCCGGCCGCCAGCAGCACCACACGGCCTTCGTCCAGTTCCTTCAAGGCGCGCTGACGCGAGAATTGCTCGCAGACGCTCGGCATAGCGAGTGCCGAGAACGTCCGCACCGGAGCCCCGGCTGCCGCGATCGCCGACTCCAGCGCGATGGCATTGATGACGGTGGCGAGCATGCCCATCGTGTCGGCGCTGGGGCGAGAGAGACTCGCGTTCGCCGCCTCGGCCCCTCGAACGATGTTTCCACCACCGATGACGACGCCTATGGCCGCGCCAAGCGCGCGCGCCGCAACGATGTCCGACGCGATCCGGCTGAGGGTTCCTTGATGCAATCCGAAGGGATCGGGGCCGGTCAGCGCCTCACCGGAAACTTTGACGATCACCCGTCGAAAGGCGGCGCCCATCATCTCCCCTTTTCACGCTGTCGCGGGGCCGGAGCAGCCGGAAGCTTAGCCCTGGCCCGCGGCCGCTGCCACCTCGGCGGCGAAATCGGAATCATGTCTCTCAATACCTTCGCCCAGCGCGTAGCGCACAAAGCCGGTGACCTTGATGGGACCGCCCCCCTTGCCTTCGGCCTCTTTGACCGCCTGCGCGACCGACTTGCCGGGATCATGCACAAAGGCCTGGTCCAACAAGCAGACTTCCTTGTAATAGGTCTTAAGGCCCGATTCGACGATCTTGTCGATGACGTTGGCAGGCTTTCCTTGCGCCCTGGCCTTGTCGGACAAAACGCCGCGCTCGCGCTGAACCACCGCCGGATCAAGCCCCGACGCATCGAGCGCAAGAGGATTTGAAGCGGCAACATGCATCGCGATCATACGTGCCAGCGCCATCAGCTCATCGCGCTTCCCAGCCGACTCGAGCGCGACGATCACGCCGATCTTGCCCAGCCCTTCGGTGACCTGGCTGTGAACGTAACTCGCCGCCACGCCCTGCCCGACATGAAGAGAGGTTGCACGTCGCAAAGTTATATTCTCGCCGATGGTGGCGATGGCTGAGGCGATCGCATCCGCGATCGTAAGGTCGCCCACCTTGCGGGCGTTGAGCGCGTCGAGGTCGGCGCTGCCGTGAAGCGCCGCCTGCGCGATCATCTTGACGAGACCCTGGAATTGCTCGTTTCGCGCCACGAAGTCCGTCTCGGAATTGACTTCGACCACGACGCCTTTTTTGTCGCTCACGGCAACGCCGATCAGACCTTCGGCCGCGACGCGCCCGGCCTTTTTGGCTGCCTTCGCCAGCCCCTTCTTCCGAAGCCAATCGACGGCGGCTTCCACGTCGCCGCCGGATTCGTTGAGCGCCGTCTTGCAGTCCATCATCCCCGCGCCGGTCTTTTCGCGGAGCTCTTTCACCATTGCAGCGGTGATCTCGGCCATTTTAAGTATCCTGTTCGCAACCAGAGTCATGCAGGCCGTTGGGCCCATCGGCCACGCGCCTGGTACGCATGTCTTGAACTCGCAGACCGAGTTGCGGTCGGCGCGTTACTCCGCGCTCAGCTCTTTTGCCTTGGCGATCCAGCTGTCTACGCGTCCCGGCAGTCCGACTTCTTCGCCGAAGCGGTGCGAGTCCTCACCCCCGAACTCGGCAATCTGCCAATAATGAAACACGCCAAGATCGTTGAGCTTCTTTTCAATCGCAGGCGAAATGCCGGGAAGCTTCTTGAGATCGTCGGCAACCCCGCGCGGGCCCGAAAGCGGCTGAAAGCCGGTTGCCGGACTCTCGGCTGGCACCTCTTCGACGATTGGCGCCTCGGCCGCGCCGATATCGACGCCCATCTCGCCCTGGGCGCGCGAAATGCCGTCGATGGCGGCCTTGGCGACGAGATCGCAATAGAGCGTGATCGCCCGTCCCGCGTCGTCATTGCCGGGAACGGGGAAGGTGATCCCTTCGGGATTGCAGTTCGTGTCAACCACGGCCGCAACGGGGATGCCCAACCGGCGAGCTTCCTTGATTGCGATATCCTCCTTGTTCGTGTCGATCACGAACAGAAGATCAGGCAGCCCGCCCATATCCTTGATGCCGCCAAGCGCGCGGTCGAGCTTTTCCTTTTCCCGCGTGAGCGTCAGGCGTTCCTTCTTGGTGTAGGCCTGGGCTTCGCCCGACCCGAGCATCTCTTCGAGTTTGCGCAGGCGTTTGATCGACTCCGAAATCGTTTTCCAGTTCGTGAGCGTTCCGCCGAGCCAGCGCGAGTTCACAAAATACTGCGCCGAACGCTTCGCCGCGTCGGAGACGGAGTCCTGCGCCTGCCGCTTTGTGCCGACGAACAGGATGCGACCGCCGCGCGCCACCGTGTCGCTGACGGCTTGCAGGGCGCGGTGCATCATGGGCACCGTTTGGGTGAGGTCGATGATATGGATATTGTTGCGGGTGCCGAAAATGAATGAGGACATTTTCGGGTTCCAACGGTGGGCCTGATGGCCGAAGTGAACGCCAGCCTCGAGCAGCTGGCGCATCGAGTAATCGGGTATCGCCATTGTGTTCTCCGGTTCGAACCTCCGCGGACACGTGAGCGCCGGGGCGAGCCCCGGAACCACCGGATGGCCGAAAGGCCGTTCGTCCGCGTGTGGAATGCGGTGCATATAGCGGCGACGCCGCCGCAACGCAATGAAAAGCTGCCCGAGGGGGTCCTCCCAGGCCCTGTTTCGATTAACTCTGGGCTGCCCTGCACCCCGCCGGGAAGCCACCCGTCAGGTCATCTCGACCTGGAGAACCCCCGGCACGGCTTTGACAGCGCCCGCAATCTGCGGTGACACCTTGAAGCGGCCAGGCAGGCGCATCTCGACCTCGGTTTCGCCGTCTTCCAAGATCAGCACGACGCTGACCTCCCCCTCGCCCCTGGGTTCGAGCCGCTTTGCGATACCCTCGAGCGGCAACGCCGACCGGACGAACACGCGCAGGCTCTTCTGGATCTTCGCGGCCGCGGCCTCAAGGGATTCAACGGTCTGAATCCGCGCGCGCACGTCGTCGCCTTGGGCCTCGGCCCCGAGCAGGAGCAGCACAGCCGCGCCCGGTTCGAGCAAATCGCGGTATTGCTGCAGCCCCTCGGAAAAGATCACGGCCTCATAATGGCCGGAGGCATCCGACAGGCCAATGATGCCCATTTTGTTTCCAGTTTTCGTCCGCCGTTCGGTGCGGGCGATGACCGTTCCGGCCACACGCCCGGCGCTGGCGCCCGCCTTCACCGCACGCGCAAAATCCGACCAAGACTGAACCTGCATTCGCTTAAGCGCAGGCGCGTAGTCGTCAAGCGGATGACCTGAGAGGAAGAAACCGATCGCATCGAATTCCCGTTGCAGCCGCTCTGCCGGAAGCCAGGGCTCGACCATGGGCAGCGAAAGCGTATCGGTCGCACCGCTGCGGCTCCCGAACAACTCGCTTTGGCCAATCGCGGCGTCCTCATGGCGGCGCTGCGCGGCGGCCAGGATCACGTCGACCGCGGCAAAGGTCCGCGCGCGGTTCTGCTCGAACGCATCAAACGCCCCGGCTGCGGCCAGGCTTTCCAGCACCCGCTTGTTCACGGCGCGCGGATTGATGCGGCTGGCAAAATCGGCGATGTCAACGAACGGTCGTTCCCGTCGAGCGGCGACCACGGTTTCCACCGCTTGACGTCCAACGCCGCGCAAGGCGGCGAGCGCGTATTGGATGGTGTCGCCATCGACGTCGAACTCGACGCCCGATCGGTTGATCGATGGCGGTTCGATTCGGATGCTCAAGCGGCCGGCCTCGGCGCGGAATTCGGAGAGCTTGTCGGTATTCCCCATCTCCAGCGTCATCGATGCGGCCAGGAACTCGACCGGGTAGTTGGCCTTCATATACGCCGTTTGATACGCAACCAATGCGTAGGCCGCGGCGTGGCTCTTGTTGAAGCCGTAATCGGCGAAGCGCGCGAGGAGCTCGAAGATCATTTCCGCTTGCGGACGATCGACGCCGTGTTCGACAGCGCCGGAGACGAAGCGCTCTCGTTGCTTGTCCATCTCTGAGCGGATCTTCTTGCCCATCGCCCGGCGCAAGAGATCCGCTTCACCGAGCGAGTAGCCTGCCAGCAGCTGTGCGATCTGCATCACCTGTTCTTGGTAGATGATGACGCCGAACGTCTCCTTCAAAATGGGCTCGAGCTTTGGATGGATGTAATCTGGCTGCTCTGTGCCATGCTTTCGCGCGCAATAGGTCGGGATGTTCGCCATCGGCCCGGGCCGGTAGAGCGCGACGAGCGCGATGATGTCCTCGAACCGGTCGGGCCGCATGTCGATGAGCGCCCGCCGCATGCCCTGGCTTTCCAGTTGGAAGATGCCGACCGTGTCGCCATGGGCCAGCAGGGCATAGCTTTTCGCGTCATCGAGCGGGATGGCCGAGAGATCGATTTTGATGCCTCGCTGGCCGACCAGCCGCACGGCCTTTTCCAGCACGGTGAGCGTTTTCAAGCCGAGGAAGTCGAACTTGACGAGCCCCGCTTGCTCCACCCACTTCATATTGAATTGCGTAACCGGAAGATCGGATTTCGGATCGCGATAGAGGGGGACGAGCTCTTCGAGCGGCCGATCGCCGATGACGATGCCGGCTGCATGGGTGGACGCGTGTCGGTGCAGACCTTCGAGCTTTTGCGCAATATCGAACGCGCGCTTCACGACCGGTTCGGAGTCGCGCGACGCCTGAAGGCGCGGCTCGTCCGCGATGGCGCGGGATAGGGTGACGGGATTGGCCGGGTTCTGCGGGACAAGCTTGCAGAGCTTGTCGACCTGGCCATAGGGCATCTCCAGCACGCGGCCGACATCGCGCAAGACGCCACGCGCCTGCAGCGTGCCGAAGGTGATGATCTGCGCGACCTGCTCGCGGCCGTAGCGCTCCTGAACGTAGCGGATGACCTCGTCGCGGCGATCCTGGCAGAAATCGATATCGAAATCGGGCATCGATATGCGTTCGGGATTGAGGAAACGTTCGAACAGAAGCCCGAAGCGGATCGGATCGAGATCCGTAATGGTTAGAGCGTAGGCGACGAGCGAGCCGGCGCCCGACCCGCGGCCCGGACCCACGGGAATGCCTCTGCCCTTCGCCCACTGAATGAAATCGGCGACAATCAGGAAGTAGCCGGAATACTTCATTCGTTCGATGACGCCGAGCTCGAACGCAAGCCGTGCGAGGTAATCCTCCTCGGTATGGCCGCTCGCGACACCGTGAGCGGCGAGGCGGGCTTTTATTCCATCCTCGGCTTGCCGGCGCAACTCTTGCGCTTCGTTGGCCGAAAAGCGCGGAAGGATGGGCTTGCGCGTCTTCGGCCGGAACGCACAGCGCTCCGCCACCTCCACCGTGGACGCGAGCGCCTCGGGCAAATCGGCAAAGAGCGCCGCCATTTCGGCTCGCGTCTTGAAGTAGTGCTCGGCCGTAAGCTGCCGGCGGTCGGATTCAGCGAGCAGCCGTCCCTCGGCGATGCAGATCAGTGCGTCATGCGCTTCATAATCCTCGCGCCGTGCAAAATAGGGTTCGTTCGCAGCAACGATCGGGAGTCCTTTGCTATAGGCAAGCTCGAGCAGCGTTGCCTCCACCACATGCTCCTCGGCCAGTCCATGCCGCTGCAATTCAACGTAGAGCCGGTCCCCGAATACCTCGATCAGGCGTTCGCAGCGCGGTGCTGCCAAATGGGCCTGGCCGCCGAGAACGGCTCGGTCCAACGGGCCAGCCGGGCCTCCGGTGAGCGCGATGAGTCCGTCGGCACACGCTTCGAGATGCGCAAGACTGATATGCGCCGTCTCCCCTGACGGCGTATCGAGATAGCCCCGTGAAGAGAGCCGCATCAGATTGCGGTAGCCGCCTGCATTGGTGGCCAGGAGAACGAGCCGCGGAAAGTCCGCTACCCGGCCAAGCGCCCGTGCCTCGGTGTCCCCGAAGTCGACGGAAAGCGCGCAGCCGATGATCGGCTGGATCCCAGACCCCGCAAGCTTGTCGGAGAACTCCAGCGTGCCGAACATGTTGTTGGTATCGGTCAGCGCCAGCGCTGGCTGTCGGTCCGCCTTGGCGAGCTCCGCGAGCTTTGCGATCGTGATCGCGCCTTCCAGCAGCGAATACGACGAGTGCACATGAAGGTGTACAAACCCGGGGCCGACCGTCTTGGCGCTCAATGGATTCTCCGTTCCGCCTCGGATGTGCCCCTCTGGACCGAAACTGTCCACGGGAGCCGGGCAACCATCCACATGCAGAGCCCTTGCGGGAGCCTCGCTTATAGCGATGAGATCACCTGTGCCCAGACGGCGACCGTACCGATAAACAGGGCGAGTGAGGCGAGTGCGGCAGCCTCTTCCACAACGGCGCGGAACATCGGATCCTCCTGGAACAGGCCCCGTTGTTCCCTATTTGTTCTCTTTTGTCAAGCCCGGTCCCAGTGTCCTTCAAGTGATTTCGACAATCCGCCCGTCCTGGATCGTCACGCGACGGTCCATGCGGGCGGCCAGTTCCAGATTGTGCGTTGCGACGATGGCGGCGAGCCGAGACGCCTGCACGAGCTGCATCAAGGTCTTGAATACATGTTCTGCCGTGCGGGTATCGAGATTGCCCGTCGGCTCATCCGCCAACAGCACCTTTGGCGCATTCGCCACGGCGCGCGCAATCGCCACCCGTTGCTGCTCTCCGCCTGAAAGCTCGGCAGGCCGGTGCGCCAGGCGCGGCTTGAGCCCGAGATAATGCAGGATCTCGGCGGCTCTTGACTTTGCCTCGCGGCGCGCCAGCCCTCGAATCATCTGCGGCAGCATCACGTTTTCCACGGCCGAGAATTCGGGCAACAGATGGTGGAACTGGTAGATGAAACCGATATCGGTCCGGCGGATTCGAGTGCGCTCGGCGTCGGAAAGCGTCGAAGTCGCCACGCCGTCGATAAACACTTCGCCGACCTCAGGATGCTCAAGCAGGCCCGCGATGTGAAGCAGCGTCGATTTCCCCGCCCCCGACGGCGCGATCAGCGCGACCGACTGCCCGGGCCACACGGCAAGTTCGACGCCGCGCAGAACCTCGAGCACGATTTCGCCCTGCTTGTATCGGCGCTCGATCGCGTTGAGGAAAATGGCGGGGTCCTGGCTCGTCATCCGCCGATCTCATTCGTATCGCAAGGCTTCAACCGGATCGAGTCGCGCCGCGCGCCAGGATGGATAGAGCGTCGCCATGAGCGACAGCACGAGCGCCATCAGAACGACGGCCGTGGTCTCGCCCACGTCCATCTCAGCCGGCAGGCGGGAAAGGAAATAGAGCTCAGGCGAGAACAACTCGGTATTCGTCAGCCACGAGATGAATTGGCGAAGCGTTTCGATGTTAAGGCACACGAGCGTGCCGACCGCGAAACCCATCGCCGTGCCCACCACGCCTATCGACGCGCCCGTGATCAGGAACACCCGCATGATCGCGCCTTGCGTCGCTCCCATGGTACGCAGGATAGCGATGTCGGCGCCCTTATCCTTCACCAGCATGATCAGACCGGAGATGATGTTGAGCGCCGCCACGAGCACGATCAGCGTCAGAATAAGGAACATCACATTGCGCTCGACCTGGAGCGCATTGAAGAAGGTGGCGTTCCGCTGCCGCCAATCGACCATGAAGATCGGCCGCTGCGCGCCCTCCGCAACGCGCTTTCTGAATTCGTCCATCTGGTCGGGATCAGCCGTATAGACCTCGATCGCCGTGACGTCGCCGGCGCGATTGAAGTAGGCCTGCGCCTCCGGCATTGGCATGAAGACAAAGGCGGAATCGTATTCCGACATGCCAATCTCGAAGACAGCCGCGACCTTATAGGCCTTGATGCGCGGCGTCGTGCCCATCGGGGTCACCGCACCGCGGGGTGCGACCAAGGTGACGTTGTCGCCAGCGCGGACTGAGAGTTGGTCGGCGAGACGCTTGCCGATGGCTATGCCCTGCCCTTCATCGAAGCCGTCGATCGTCCCTTGGCGGATATTGTTGGCGATCGATCCGAGCTGTCTCAGGTCCTGCGCACGGATGCCGCGAACGAGTACCCCGTGCGCGCTGAAGGGCGACGATGCAAGCGCCTGACCCTCGACGATGGGCGCCGCGAGCCTGATCCCCTCCAACCGGTTGATACGCTCGGCAACTTGCTGCCAGTCCGTGAGCGGAGACTCCAGCGGTTGGACCAGCAAATGACCGTTCAACCCCAGGATCTTGTCGAGCAGTTCCTTACGGAAGCCGTTCATCACCGCCATGACGATGATCAGCGTGGCAACGCCGAGCATGATGCCGAGAAACGAGAAACCGGCGATGACCGAGATGAATCCCTCCTTGCGCCGCGCCCGCAGGTAGCGCAGCGACAACATCCATTCGAACGGTGAGAAGGGCCGCGTCCCAGTGGGTTCGGTCATCGAATCTCGTCCCGCGGAGCGATTTCATCCGATTCTGGCGGTTTCAAGCCAGACCGCGGGCGCATTTAGTTGAGAGAGTAAACAGTTTTATCCGACAAGGCGCGCAATCGCGGCCTGCGGCGATACCATCTCGCGGCTCCCGTCTGACCGGGACTTGATCTCGACCTGCCCGGACGCAAGGCCCTTGGGACCGACGAGCACCTGCCACGGGATCCCAATGAGGTCCGCCGTCGCGAACTTGGCCCCCGGACGGTCGTCGAGATCATGGTAGAGCACGTCGACACCCTTGGTGGTCAACTCCCGATAGAGTTGCTCGCAGGCTCCGTCCGTTCCGGCGTCGCCCTGCTTGAGATTGAGGATCGCAACCTTGAACGGCGCGACCGCATCCGGCCACTTGATGCCTGCATCGTCGTGAAAGGCCTCGATGATCGCGGCCATGAGCCGCGTTGGTCCGATGCCATACGAGCCCATATGCGCCGGCCGCTCGACTCCGTCAGGCCCCGCGACGAGCGCCTTCATCGGCGCCGAATATTTGGTGCCGAAATAGAAGATGTGGCCCACCTCGATGCCGCGCGCGGACACGCGCCTGTCAGGCGGCACGCGATCAAACGCCGCCTCGTCGTGCTTCTCTGAGGTTGCGGCGTAGAGAGAGGTCCAGCGGTCCACAAGTTTCTGCAGCGCGGGCGCGTCGTCGAAATTCGTGTCGGGTTCGGGGACCGGGAAGTCGAAATAGTCCTTGTGACAATAAACCTCGCTTTCGCCGGTTGAGGCGAGAATAGTGAACTCATGCGAGAGGTTGCCGCCGATCGGCCCGGTATCCGCCACCATCGGTATCGACTTCAAACCCATGCGCGCGAAGGTGCGAAGGTAAGCAACGAACATCTTGTTGTAGGAATGTTGCGCGCCGGCCTGATCGAGGTCGAAGGAATAGGCGTCTTTCATCAGGAACTCACGCGAGCGCATCGTGCCGAAGCGCGGCCTGACCTCGTCGCGGAATTTCCATTGCAGATGGTACAGGTTCAGCGGCAAATCCTTGTAGGAGCGCACGTAGGCGCGGAAAATCTCCGTGATCATTTCCTCGTTGGTCGGGCCGTATAGCATGTCACGCTCATGCCGGTCCTTGATACGAAGCATTTCCTTTCCGTAGTCCTCGTAACGGCCGCTTTCCCGCCAGAGGTCGGCAGGCTGTATCGTCGGCATGAGAAGTTCAAGTGCGCCGGAACGGTCCTGCTCCTCTCTGACGATGCGGCAGATGTTGTTGAGAACCCGCAATCCAAGCGGCAGAAGCGCGTAGATGCCGGCTGCCTCCTGGCGGATCAGCCCGGCACGCAGCATTAGGCGATGCGAGACGATCTCGGCCTCTTTAGGCGTTTCGCGCAGGATCGGCAGGAAATAGCGGGAGAGGCGCATGTGTCACATCGGATTGTGGCGGCGACTAGAAGCGGATGGACCGGGAAAAGGCAAGCAGCCGTTCACCTTGGTTGGAGCCTTCAGTCAAAAATGATCAATCGAGAGGCGTTGTGCCTAATGACAAGCCGGAGGAACTTGGATACCTTCCCATCGCTGCGGCAGGAATGAGACAGTCAAGTCAGAAAACCTGCTGTCGCGGTCCAAGTCTGGGAGGACTTCGAAAGACGACCTCGCTGCTGCCAAGGCCGATAGAACAGGCTGCGCCGGAGCCGAGAACAACTATAACTTTCAATAACTTACCGGAATCAAGCAGGGCTTTGTCCCTGCTTTATTTTTATCTCACTAAGGGCGGCTGAAGGAAGCCCCAGAGGGTCCCCAAGTCATCCAAGCTCACCATCTGACGTGTGTAGGCAAAGTAGAACAACCCGAAGACGAGAGCTGAAACGACCGTATTCCATAGCATCTTGCGGCCGAGGTGCGGAATCGTCGGGGCGCCCGGCTCGGATCCCGGCACGATTTCGCCATTCTCCGCTTGCGAGCGGACCCCCCACGGCAAGACCGCGAACAGCACGATCCACCAGATCACGAAATAGATTGCGAGCGCACTTGTGAGAGACATTTCAATCAAGCTTGCTCGATCTCGACCAGGGTGCCGTTAAAGTCTTTTGGATGCAGGAACAGCACGGGCTTGCCGTGCGCCCCGATCTTGGGCTCGCCGTCGCCAAGCACGCGCGCCCCTTGCGCCTTGAGCCGATCACGTGCCGCCCGAATATCCTCCACCTCGTAGCAAATGTGATGAATGCCGCCGTCCGGATTCCGCTCAAGGAACTTGGCGATAGGCGAGCCGTCGCCCAACGGCTCGAGCAACTCGATCTTTGTGTTCGGAAGCGTGATGAATACCGTTGTCACTCCGTGCGCGGGTTGCGGCACGGCATCCGAAACCTTGGCGCCCAGCATGGTGCGATAGACCTCCGCCGCCTTGCTAAGATCGCGCACGGCGATGGCCACGTGATTGAGCCGCCCAATCATGACTGACCCCGAAACGAACTCATCCAGACTGCCCTGAGCCACGTGTTATACCGCGAGCACATGCACATGGCATGTGGGCTTTTTAGACCACTGTGCCGCAATGGCGCCGCGCACCGCCGCCCGGATGGCGTCTTCCACCGAGTCGAGATCGCGACGACGCCCACGGCCGAGAGACTCCAGCGTTTCCCTGACCGCATCATAGGCGATCTCCGCCATCGAATTGCCGTCGGCTGTGGTTTCCGGGATGCCGGTCAACGTGACTTCCGGATCCCCGGCAAGGTCGCCCTTTTGCGTAAGCGCGATGGAGACGGAGACCATTCCGGCGAACGCGAGCCGCCTCCGGTCCGGCACGGTCCGCGCTTCGCCTTCGACGAGAAGGCGTCCATCCTTGTAAAGGCGCGCGGCGGGCACTTCATCGACGATCGCCGCCGAGCCCGGCGCCAGCCGGACGAGATCCCCATTCTGGCAGATAACCACTTCGGGAACGCCCAAGCGGCGCGCCAGTGCGGCATGCTCCGCCAGATGAAGCGGCTCGCCGTGAACGGGCACGACGACATCGGGCCGAACCCAGCGATACATTTCTTCCATCTCGCCAAGCCGCGGATGGCCGGAGACGTGCACAAGGTGGGTGCGGTCGGTGATGACCTCGATCCCTTGACGCACAAGCCCATTGATCATCCGTCCGACGATCTTTTCATTTCCCGGGATGGTGCGTGACGACATGATGACGCGGTCGCCTTTGGAAAGCGCCACTTCAGGGTGCAGATCCTGCGCAATGCGCGCCAGTGCGGAGCGGGGCTCACCTTGGCTGCCTGTGCACAGGGCGACAATTCGCTCCGGCGGCAACTGGTTGTAGGCTTCAAGCCCACGAAACTCCGTCACATCGTCGAGATAGCCGGTTTCGCGCGCGACCTGGACGATCCGATCCATAGCGCGACCGATGATCACGACCTCGCGCCCACTCGCGCGAGCCGCACTCGCCACCGCTCGGATACGCGCCACATTGGATGCGAAGGTCGTCACCACAACGCGGCGAGGCGCCGATTTCGTGAGTTCTGCGAGCGTCCGCGCAACTTCGGTTTCCGAGGGCGAGCGGCCCTCCCGGACAGCGTTCGTCGAGTCCCCGATCAATGCCCGCACGCCTTCCTCGCCCAAGGCGCGGAGTTTCCGCTCGTCAGTCGGCACTCCGATCAGCGGCGTCGGGTCGAGCTTCCAGTCCCCCGTATGCAGCACGTTTCCAAACGGCGTGCGGATAATAAGCGCGTTCGATTCGGGAATGGAATGCGCCATCGAGACAAGCTCGATATCGAACGGACCCAATGTGAATCGGGAATCGAGTGGAATGACCTTCACCGGAATTTCCGGTGCGCCTGCTTCACCGAGGCGTTTCGCCTCGAGCAGCGCCGCGGTGAACGGGGTGGCATAAACCGGAACTTTCAGCCGAGGCCAGAGATCGAGCAAGGCGCCGAAATGGTCTTCGTGTGCGTGCGTAAGAACGATGCCGGCCAGGTTTCGGCGCTCTTCAACGAGAAACCGAATGTCGGGGAGAACGAGATCGATACCGGGCAGGTCGTCGCCGCCGAAGGACACGCCGAGATCGACAGCAAGCCAGGTTCGGCGACGTTCATCCCCAAGACCATAGATCGAGAGATTCATCCCGATTTCACCAACGCCGCCCAGCGGCGCGAACACCAATTCCTCGCGCGCGCTTGTCATCTCCGGTCACCGGCGAATGCGATCACGGCGGTTGCGGGCGGGAAAACATCGCCCGCGGCGATCGTTTCAAGTCGGCCATTCGGCAGCCGAAGCATCATTCGTCCCTTCTCGTCCATGTTCTCGAAGCATCCGGCGACCTCGTCGTCGCCGAGATGAACGCGGATCTTATGCCCTAGGCCGGCCGCTGCGCGCAGCCATTCCGCCCGAACGGCAGGAAAGCCCCGGCCCTCGTCCCATTGCGACAGTCGCGTCGGTAACGCCGCCGAGATCGCCCGAAAAAGAGGCGCGGGCTCAATGGCCACGCCGGCCTCGGCAAGGGAGGTCGCGGGGTAAGACGCCAGGTCCGGATGGTGCGCACAGTTCACGCCGATTCCAATGGCAACAGCCAGTCTCAAGGCCGACATTTCGCCCTCGACGAGAATGCCTGCCGTCTTCCGTCCGTCGAGGAGGAGATCGTTCGGCCATTTGAAGTTGAGGCGCGGAGCCAGTGAGGGCGCTATCTCGACAATGGCGTCACGCAAGGCGAGCGCCGCCACCATAGACAGTTCGGCGGCCCGATCGGAAGGCGACGGATCGATGAGCAATAAGCTTGCATAGAGATTGCCGGCTTCCGACACCCAGGTCCGCCCTCGCCGGCCCCGTCCTGCCGTCTGTCGCTCGGCAACGATCCATAATGGCCCTGTTTCGCCGGCTGCCGCGCGCAGGAGCGCTTCGGAATTCGTGGACCCGACTGTCTGATAGACGGCGAGCCGAACCCCCTGCCCCGCGGCCGCAGGATGCAACTGCATCAGAACAGGGATTTCGCTGCCGCCGACGCAACGTTCAGCAAGGGGGCGGGGTACACGAAGAACAACAATACGAACAGCCCAGCGACCCCAACGATGGCCGCGACCTCTCGTGGCATCGGTTCGAACTGCCCGGCCGGCTCGTCGAAGTACATGACCTTGACGATCGCTAAGTAGTAGTAGGCGCCAATCACGGTGGCGATCATGCCGATCACGGCGAGCGCGTAGAGGCCCGCCTCGATCGCAGCCAGGAAAACATAAAATTTCGCGAAGAAGCCGGCGAGCGGCGGAATGCCGGCCAGGGAGAAGAGAAGCATGGCGAAGAAGAACGCCATAGCCGGATGTGTACGCGACAGACCGGACAAATCGCTGATATCCTCGACCATGCCGTCGCGACGCCGCATCGCCAGGATGCAGCCGAACGCGCCGAGCGTCATCGCAAGATAGATTGCCATGTAGATGAGGACGCCGCGCACCCCCTGCTCGGTGCCGGCGGCCAACCCGACCAACGCAAAACCCATGTTTCCGATCGAGGAATAGGCCATCAGGCGTTTGATGTTCCGCTGGCCGATCGCAGCAAAGGACCCCAGCAGCATCGAGGCGATGGCAACAAAGACCACGATTTGCTGCCACTGTACTGCGATGTCGGGAAACGCCGTGGTCGTGGCCCGCACGAAAATGGCCATGGCGGCAATCTTCGGTGCTGCGGCAAAGAATGCCGTCACGGGCGTCGGCGCGCCCTCATACACGTCCGGCGTCCACATATGGAACGGAACCGCGGAGACCTTGAAGCAGAATCCGGCGAGGAGGAAGACGAGCCCGAAGGTCAGTCCTACATTGCCCTGCTGCGCCGCTTCGGCAATGCCGGCGAAACTGACGGTCCCGGTGAAACCATAGATCAGCGACGCGCCATAGAGCAGCATGCCCGACGACAGGGCGCCCAGAACGAAATACTTCAACCCGGCCTCGGTCGAACGCACGGAGTCGCGCTGGATCGCTGCGACCACGTACAAGGACAAGCTCATCAATTCAAAGCCGAGATAAAGGGCGATAAGATCGGCCGCCGAAATCAGCATCAGCATGCCGGTCGTTGAGAGCAGCACGAGGATCGCGTATTCGAAGCGCTGCAGCCTCTCGGTCGAGAGAAAATCCATCGACATCACGATCGCCGTTGCGGAGCCGATCAAAGCCAGAATTTTCAGAAAGCGCGCAAACGGATCGACGACGAAGCTGCCGCCAAAGGTAACGAGCTTACCGGGCGGGAGCGTAGCGACGACGAAGGCGGCGATCACCAAGAGCGCGATGGCGACGGCATTGACGAGAGGAACACTGCGCTCTCCCCTGAATGCGCCCAGCATCAGCAGCGCCATGGCACCGGCCGCGAGGATGATTTCGGGCAGGGCGGGAAGCAGTGTCGGCACGGGGTCGTTCATGGGAGAACCGTCAATGAGTCAGCGCGGCGGCTTTGGCCGCCGACAGCGCCTGATGATAATTTTCGACCAGCGCCGTCACCGACGCGGCCGACATGTCGAGGATCGGTTTTGGATAGAATCCGAAGAGGATGGTCAGAATGACCAACGGCGCGAG
The DNA here is from genome assembly GCA_022844485.1 of Xanthobacteraceae bacterium. Lineage (GTDB taxonomy): Bacteria > Pseudomonadota > Alphaproteobacteria > Rhizobiales > Xanthobacteraceae > JALHLQ01. Next base: position 14,142 of record JALHLQ010000024.1, on the reverse strand, counting down.
CACCAGGATCTCGCGGTGGTTCAGATCGCTGATCGTTGCGAGGCTTGGCTTCTCGAGTGCGCCAAAGACGACTTTTCTATAGAGCCACAGCGCATAGGCTGCCGACAGAACCACGCCGAAAGTCGCCAGCGTCGCCACCCAAATGTTGACCTTGAACGTCCCAATGAGGGTTAGGAACTCGCCGACAAAACCGGAGGTTCCGGGCAACCCGACATTGGCCAACGTGAAGACCATGAAGGCCGCGGCATAGAGCGGCATGCGGTTCACGAGTCCCCCATAGGCCGCGATCTCACGCGTGTGCATCCGGTCGTAGATGACGCCCACGCAAAGGAACAGCGCGCCCGAGACGATGCCGTGCGAGATCATCTGGAAAATGCCGCCGGCGACGCCCTGCGTGGTGGCGGCGAAAATCCCCATGGTCACGAAACCCATATGCGCGACGGAGGAATAGGCGATCAACTTCTTCACGTCTTCCTGCATCAGGGCGACCAGCGAGGTGTAGATGATCGCGACGACCGAGAGCGCGAACACGAGCGGCGCTAATTCCTGCGAAGCGAAGGGAAACATCGGGAGGGAGAAGCGCAGAAAGCCGTACCCGCCCATCTTCAGCAGTATGGCCGCCAGAATGACGGACCCGGCGGTAGGCGCTTCGACATGCGCATCGGGCAGCCAAGTATGCACCGGCCACATCGGCATCTTCACCGCAAAGGACGCGAAGAAGGCGAGCCACAGCCAGATTTGCGTCTCGCGCGCAAAAGCGAATTTCAGCAAAGTTGGGATGTCGGAAGTCCCCGCCTGCCAGTACATCGCCATCATGGCGAGCAGCATCAGGACCGAGCCGAGGAGCGTATAGAGGAAGAACTTGAAGGTTGCGTAAACGCGACGCGCACCGCCCCAGATGCCGATGATGAGAAACATCGGGATAAGGCCGCCCTCGAAGAAAAGATAGAACAGGATCAGATCGAGCGCGCAGAACGTACCGATCATCAGCGTTTCGAGCGCAAGAAACGCGATCATGTACTCCTTGACGCGTGTCTTGATCGATTCCCAGCTGGCGATGATGCATAGCGGCATCAGCGCCGTCGTGAGAATCACGAACGGCAAGGAAATGCCGTCCACGCCCATATGATAGGTGATCGCGCCGCCGAGCCATGGGCGCTTTTCGACGAACTGGAACTCCGGTGAGCCGGCGTCGAAACGCGACACGAGAATAAGCGAGATCGCAAAGGTGACCAATGTTGTCCAGAGCGCGACGTAACGTGCATTGCGCTTGGCGAATTCGTCATCCCCGCGAACAGTGAGGATGAACAGCGCGCCGACAAGCGGAAGAAAAGTGACCAGCGAAAGGATCGGCCAGCCGGTCATCACCGAACTCCCGCAAACATGAACCAGGTAACGATCACCGCGACGCCGATCATCATGGCGAAGGCATAGTGGTAGAGATAACCGGTCTGCAGACGCACGACGCCCCGCGTCACATCCAGCACCCGCGCCGATACGCCATCGGGGCCGAAACCGTCAATGAGCCATCCGTCGCCGCGCTTCCACAGCGTCCGCCCGAGCCACATCGCGGGACGCACGAAAATGAAATCGTAAAGCTCGTCGAAGTACCATTTGTTGAGCAGGAACTTGTAGAGTCCCTCATGCCGTCGCGCGAGTGCAACCGGGATATCCGGCCGGCGGACGTAGAAGTAGTAGGCCAAGAGGAGCCCGACGAGCATCATCACCGGGGGCTCGAGAGCAACATACCAAGGCACGTGATGGATCGCGTCGAGGATCGTATTGCCGGGTCCGAAACGGAGCGACTCGCGGAAGAATTCGCCCACTCCGTGGCCTGCGAAAATCCCGAAGAAGGGATACCCTGAAAGGATCGATCCCGCCGCGAGCGCGCCGAGCGGGATGAGCATCGTCATCGGGCTTTCGTGCGCGTGCTCATGAGCGTGGTGGTCATGCGGTAAACCGTGAAACGTCTTGAAGATGAGGCGCCACGAGTAGAACGCCGTCAGCGCGACCGCCGTGAGCGTCAGCAGGAAGGCATAAAGCGCCATTGGGCTGCGCGACACATACGCGGCTTCAATGATTGCGTCCTTCGAATAGAAGCCGGCGGTCAATGGAAAACCCGTTAGCGCCAGGGTTCCGATCACCATGGTCCAGTAGGTGAAGGGTATCTTTGTCCGCAGTCCACCCATGCGGCGGATGTCCTGCTCGTGATGCATCGCGTGGATCACCGAGCCAGAGCCGAGGAATAGCAGGGCCTTGAAGAAGGCATGGGTGAACAGGTGAAACATGCCGACCGAATACGCGCCGGCGCCCATGGCCACGAACATGTAGCCGAGCTGCGACATCGTCGAATAGGCGACGATGCGCTTGATGTCGTTTTGCACGAGTCCGATTGTTGCTGCGACGAAGGCGGTCGTGGCGCCGATGAAGATGACGACGTTCTGGGCGCCTGGCGCAAGTTCGAACAGCGGCGACAGACGCGCCACCATGAAGACGCCGGCGGTCACCATGGTGGCCGCATGGATCAGGGCGGAAACGGGCGTCGGGCCTTCCATGGCGTCGGGCAGCCAAGTATGCAGCAGGATCTGCGCCGACTTGCCCATCGCGCCCATGAACAAAAGCAGGCAGATCAGCGTCAGCGCGTCGGCTTGAATGCCGAGGAAGTTAATGGACCTGCCCGTCAGCGCGGGGGCCTGCGCAAAGATGGTGTCGAGGTCGACCGAGCCGACCAGCATAAAGACCGCGAAAATACCGAGCGCGAATCCAAAATCGCCGACGCGGTTGACGACGAAGGCCTTGATCGCCGCCGCATTCGCCTCCGGCTTGTGATACCAGAAACCGATCAGAAGGTAGCTCGCAAGGCCGACCCCTTCCCAACCGACATAGAGCTGAACGAGATTGTCGGCGGTGACGAGCACCAGCATCGCGAAGGTGAAAAGCGAAAGATACGAGAAGAAGCGCGGTCGGTGCGGGTCTTCTTCCATGTAGCCGATCGAATATAGGTGCACGAGCGCCGAAACCGTCGTGACAACGACGAGCATCACGGCCGTGAGCGCATCGACGCGCAAAGCCCAATCCACCCGCAGATCGCCCGAATGGATGAAGGTCGCAAGCACGATGCGCGCCTCCTGGTGGCCAAAACCAACCCGCGCAAAGGCGATCCATGACAGGACCATGGAGGCGAACAGGAAGAGCGTCGTCACCAGTTCGGATGGCCGTGCGCCGATCAGGCGCCCGAACAAGCCCGCGATCAGGCAGCCGAGCAGCGGCAGGAAGACGATGGCTTGATACATGCCCGCCTCAGCCCTTCATGAGATTGATATCCTCAACCGCAATCGAGCCGCGGTTGCGGAAATAGACGACGAGGATCGCAAGTCCGATGGCCGCCTCCGCCGCGGCGACCGTCAGGACCAACAGCGCGAAGACCTGTCCGACCAGATCGCCGAGATGAGTGGAGAACGCGACCAGGTTGATGTTGACGGCAAGCAGGATCAGCTCGATCGACATCAGGATGATGATGACGTTCTTGCGGTTCAGGAAAATGCCGAGGAAACCAAGCGTGAAAAGGATCGCGGCAACCGTGAGGTAATGACCGAGCCCGATGACCATGGCTAAATCCCCTGCCCTGGCCGGACGTGTCGCACCTCCATGGCGGTGGCGCGCGTGCGGGCGACCTGATCGGCAATGTTCTGCCGCTTCACCCGTTCGCGGTGCCGCAGCGTCAGGACGATGGCGCCGATCATAGCGACCAGGAGGATGAGGCCGGCCGCCTGGAAGAAATAGACGTATCGAGTGTAGAGCACGCGCCCGAGTGCTTCGGTATTCGTCATCGTCTCAAGCTGCGGGATCGGCACTGAAATCGCTTTCGATACGCCCGGCCCGAACGTCCATGCGCCGACCACAAGCAAGAGCTCAATCAGGAGGACCGCGCCCACCAGCGCACCGATCGGCAGGAACTGGAGGAAGCCCTGGCGAAGTTCGGCGAAGTCCACATCGAGCATCATCACAACGAACAGGAACAACACCGCGACGGCGCCGACATAGACGACGATCAGAATGAGCGCGAGGAACTCGGCTCCCATCAACAAGAACAGCCCCGCAGCGTTTACGAATGCAAGGATCAGATAGAGCACCGAATGAACGGGGTTTCGCGCGGCAATGACCATGAAGGCCGAGGCCACGCAAATCCCCGAGAAGAGATAGAAAAAGAGAGCGCCGAGAATCATCCCCAGTCCTGCCCCAACAGCGAACCCCCGCCGACGTACGCGGCGTAGGCCTGCCGGTTCCTAGCGCCATACTGCAGCTTCGTCTATCGGTATGACCCTTATTGCCGCCTCACCCCCCGTTCAGCGGTAGGGCGCGTCCATGTCCATGTTTCTCGCTATCTCCCGCTCCCACCGGTCCCCGTTGGCGAGCAGTTTGTCTTTGTCGAAGTAAAGCTCTTCCCGCGTCTCGGTCGCGAACTCGAAATTCGGCCCCTCGACAATGGCGTCCACCGGGCAGGCTTCCTGGCAGTAACCGCAATAAATGCATTTCACCATGTCGATGTCGTAGCGCGTCGTCCGCCGCGTCCCATCGTTTCGGCGCGGTCCCGCTTCGATCGTGATCGCCTGCGCAGGGCAGATGGCCTCGCACAGCTTGCAGGCGATGCAGCGCTCTTCCCCGTTGGGATAGCGGCGAAGCGCGTGTTCGCCGCGAAAGCGTGGTGAAATCGGTCCCTTCTCGAAAGGATAGTTGAGCGTCGCCTTCGGTTTGAAGAAGTAGCGCATCGACAGGAAGAAGGCCTGGACGAACTCCTTCAGGAAGAGCGATTTGGCGGCTTGATCAAGCCTCATCTCGTCACCTCTCGCGCGACGACGTCGCGCATACCCTCAGTTATCCGCCGATCGTCCGGCCGAACCAGTAGCCGACCAGCGGAAACGTCACCACGTCGATGGCAAGGATGACCTTGCGCATCATGACGATCTTGCGTTCGAACTCCGCGCGTTCCGCTGCGGAGCTCGATCGGTCGAGGGCTCGAAGCCGCCGCTCGGCGATAGAGATAATGGCCGCGTAGTTCAACAGCCCAATAACCAGACCGGCGAACGCCCCCAATAGTCCCGCGAGCGAGAGCTGCATGGGCCTTCATCACCTCACCTCGGCGCATAGCCCGTGAACTGCAACACCGCCGCGACAATCACCACCATGGCGAGCGAGAGCGGCAGGAACACTTTCCAGCCCAGGCGCATGAGCTGGTCGTAGCGATAGCGGGGAACAAAGGCCTTCACCATCGCAAACATGAAGAAGACCGCGAGCACCTTGAGTGTGAACCAGACCGCACCCGGCACCCAGGTGAATGGCGCGACCGGAAAGGGCGGCAGCCAGCCTCCCAGGAAGAGAATGGTGCAAAGCGCGCACATGGTCATGATCGCCGCGTACTCGCCAAGCATAAAGAGCATGTAGGGAGTCGAGCCGTACTCGACCATGAAGCCCGCGACGAGCTCCGACTCGGCCTCGACGATGTCGAAGGGCGGACGATTCGTCTCGGCCAGTGCCGAGATGAAGAAGATCCCGAACATCGGCAGCAACGGCAGCCAAAACCACTGGAACAGACCCCAAGGGCCGTTCTGCGCCTCGACGATGTCGGACAGGTTGAGCGAACCGACCAGCAAGAGCACGGTGATGATCACGAAGCCGATCGAGACCTCATAGGACACCATCTGCGCCGCCGAGCGGAGAGCGGACAGAAAGGGATACTTCGAATTCGACGCCCAGCCGCCGATGATGATGCCGTAGACGCTGAGCGAGGAAATCGCGAAAACAAAGAGGATCCCGACATTGATGTCGGCAATCACCCAGCCCGCATTCACTGGAATCACTGCCCAGGCGGCGAGCGCAAGAACGCAGGCCATCAGCGGCGCGAGAAGAAACAGGCCCTTGTTGGCGCCTGAGGGAATGGTTGGTTCCTTCAACACGAACTTCAGGAGATCGGCGAAGGATTGCAGCAGCCCCCACGGGCCAACCACGTTCGGGCCGCGCCGAATCTGCACCGCTGCCCAGATCTTGCGGTCCGCATAGAGTACGTAGGCGATGACCGTGAGCAGAACCATGAGCAGCAACGCGCTCTGCCCAAGCATGATCGCGAGGGGCCAGAGATATGTCCACCATATATCGGTCCAGGTCATCGTGCTGCTACTCCGCTGCGGTCGCGTGGTGCCGGTGTGCGAGTTTTGAGCACTCGGCCATGACCGCGGACGCGCGGGCGATCGGGTTGGTCATGTAGAAGTTCGCAATCGGTGAGCGGAAGGCGGCCTTGTCCGGCGCGCCACCCGCGTTTGCGAGCTTGCGAATGTCGTCGGCATTACCGGCCGCAACCTCGCCGATCCGCTGCAGATTCGGGTGTGCCTTGAACATCGCCGCACGCAGCGCGCCGAGCGAATCGTAGGGAAGACGGTGTCCAAGTACGTCCGATAGCGCACGGAGAATTGCCCAGTCCTCGCGCGCGTCCCCGGGCGGGAAGTTGGCGCGCGTCGCCATCTGCACGCGTCCCTCGGTATTGACGTAGATGCCCGGCTTTTCGGTGTAGGTCGCCGCCGGAAGAATGACATCGGCGCGGTGCGCGCCGCGATCGCCATGCGTGCCGATGTAGACCACGAAAGCGCCAGGGGCGACGTCGATCTCGTCGGCACCGAGCAAGAACGCGATTTCGAGCGCGCCGGCCTTGACCATCTCGGTCGCATTGCGTCCGCCCTCGGCCGGCACACAGCCGATGTCGAGCGCGCCCACCCGCGAAGCGGCCGTGTGCAGGACCGAGTAGCCGTTCCAGCCGTCCTTGACCGCTCCGCACGCGACCGCAAGCTTCGCTGCCGCGGACGCAATAGCCGCCCCGTCCGGCCGCGCAAGCGCGCCCTGACCGACGATCAGAAGCGGGCGCTCGGCCTTGTTGAGGGCATCCGCGAACTTGCCCCGGCCGGCGGCGAGTTCCGCCAGCGTCTCCGCTCCCGCGCCGAGATAATCGTAGGGATAAGTGAGATCGATCCTCTCCCCAATCACCGCGACCGGAAACTTGCCGGCGCGCCAGCGCTTGCGGATGCGGGCGTTGAGAACCGGCGCCTCCTTGCGCGGGTTCGAGCCGACAATGATGAGGACATCCGCCTGCTCGATACCGGCGATGGTCGCGTTGAAAATATAGCTGGCGCGACCGGCCCTCGGGTCGAGCGCCGTTCCGTCCTGGCGGCAATCGATGTTCTTGACTCCGAGACGCGTCATCAGGTCCTTGAGCGCGAAAGCCTCCTCCACGCTTGCAAGGTCGCCGACAAGGGCACCGATGCGCTCCGGCTTCGTGGTCTTCATCTTGCGCGCGATGGCGTTGAAGGCCTGTCTCCAGCTTGTCGGAATCAGCCGGCTGCCGTCGCGAACATAGGGCTGGTCAAGCCGCTGCACCCGCAAGCCGTCGACCACATGCCGCGTCTTATCGGAGATCCACTCTTCGTTGACGTCCTCGTTCAGCCGCGGAAGGATCCGCATCACCTCGCGCCCGCGTGAATCGACGCGGATGGCGGAGCCAAGCGCATCCATGACGTCGATCGATTCCGTCTTGTTCAGTTCCCACGGACGCGCGGTGAACGAGTAAGGCTTGTTGGTCAGCGCGCCGACGGGGCAAAGGTCGACCACATTGCCCTGCAGCTCTGACGTCATCGCGTGCTCGAGATAGGTCGTGATCTCCATATCCTCGCCGCGCCCGATGGCCCCCAGCTCGGGTACGCCGGCGACCTCGGTCGCGAAGCGGACGCAACGCGTGCAGTGGATGCAGCGCGTCATGGTCGTGTTGACGAGCGGGCCGAGATATTTGTCCTCAACCGCTCGTTTGTTCTCGTGGAAGCGGCTGGAGTCGACCCCGTAGGCCATCGCCTGATCCTGCAGATCGCATTCCCCGCCCTGATCGCAGATCGGGCAATCCAGCGGATGATTGATCAACAGGAATTCCATCACGCCTTCGCGCGCCTTCTTGACCAGCGGCGTGCGGGTATTGACGACCGGCGGCTCGCCATTTGGGCCCGGGCGGCAATCGCGCACGGCCCAAGCGCAGCTCGCGACCGGCTTGGGCGAACCCTTCAGCTCGACTAGGCACATGCGGCAGTTGCCGGCGATCGAGAGCCGCTCATGGAAGCAAAAACGCGGGATCTCCGCGCCCGCTGCCTCGCAAGCCTGGAGAAGCGTGTATTCCGGCGGGATGTCTACTTCAATGCCGTCGACGATGAGCTTGGTCATGTCGTTCCTTCACTCCGCGGCGATCATGACGGGCTCGGGATGCGGGTTCACCGCGTAAGCGTCGATGCGCCGCTCGATCTCATGACGGAAGTGCCGGATCAGCCCCTGGATCGGCCATGCAGCGGCATCGCCGAGCGCGCAGATGGTGTGGCCTTCCACCTGCGTCGACACTTCAAGGAGAAGATCGATCTCGCGCTTTTGCGCGCGACCCTCGGCCATGCGCAAGAGGACGCGCCACATCCAGCCCGTTCCTTCGCGGCACGGCGTGCATTGGCCGCAACTCTCATGCTTGTAGAAATAGGCAATGCGTGCGATCGCCCGCACCACATCGGTCGATTTATCCATCACGATCACGGCTGCCGTGCCAAGCCCCGACTTCAGATCGCGCAGCGCGTCGAAGTCCATGATCAGGTCGTCGCATTGAGAGGCCGGCAGCAGCGGAACGGAAGAACCGCCTGGGATGACCGCGAGCAGGTTGTTCCAGCCTCCGCGGATTCCGCCCGCATGGGTCTCAATCAGCTCGCGGAAGGACACGCTCATCGCCTCTTCGACGTTGCAGGGCTTGTTCACGTGCCCCGAAATACAGAAGAGCTTGGTCCCGGTATTGTTCTGGCGACCGATCGACGAGAACCATGCCGCGCCGCGCCGCATGATGTCGGGCGCAACGGCGATCGACTCCACGTTATTCACCGTCGTGGGGCAGCCATAAAGGCCGACATTGGCCGGAAAGGGCGGCTTGAGGCGCGGCATGCCCTTCTTGCCTTCGAGGCTTTCGAGCAGCGCCGTTTCCTCGCCGCAGATATAGGCGCCCGCGCCGTGATGGAGGTAGAGGTCGAAATCCCAGCCGTGGACATTGCCCCTGCCGATCAGCTTGGCCTCGTAGGCCTGATCAATGGCTGCCTGCAGGCGTTCGCGCTCACGGATGAACTCGCCGCGGATGTAGATGTAGCCGACATGCGCGCCCATCGAGAAGGCTGCGATCAGACAGCCTTCGATCAAGAGATGCGGATCATGACGCATGATCTCGCGGTCCTTGCAGGTGCCGGGTTCGGACTCGTCCGCATTGACCACCAGGTAGTGCGGGCGGCCGTCCGACTGCTTCGGCATGAAGGACCATTTCAGTCCGGTCGGAAAACCAGCACCGCCGCGTCCGCGCAGGCCCGACGCCTTCATCTCATTGATGATCGCATCGCGCCCACGCTCGAGAATCGCTTTCGTGCCGTCCCAGGCGCCGCGCGCGCGCGCGCCATCCAGGCCCCAGTCACCGGTACCGTAAAGGTTGCGGAAGATGCGGTCCCTGTCGGCGAGCATCGTCTTAGACTTTCGTTGCCTCTTTGAGCGTCGTCAGGCCGCCGATGGGAGCGGAGAACTGCCGGTCAACTTGCGGGCCCGGCTTCGGCGTCCTGCCCGCCGCAAGCTCGTCAAGGATGCGCGCAAAGCTCTCGGCTGTGAGATCTTCGTAGAAATCGGCGTTGATCTGCACCATCGGGGCATTCACGCAAGCGCCAAGACACTCCACCTCGATCCATGAGAATTTGCCATCCGCGGTCACGTGATGCGGCTCACCAATCTTTTGGCGGCAGACTTTCTTGAGTTCGTTGGCACCGCACAGTTCACAGGGCGTTGTGCCGCAAAGCTGCACATGAAATTTCCCGACCGGCTCGAGATTGAACATCGTGTAGAACGTCGCGACTTCGAGCGCCCGGATGTAGGGCATCGCAAGGAAATCCGCGACATGCTCGATCGCCTTCTTCGGCAGCCAGCCGCCGGACTGCTCCTGCGCCCGCCACAACAGCGGGATGATGGCCGAGGCTTCGCGACCTTCGGGATATTTTGCGATCTGCTGCTTCGCCCAAGCGGCGTTCTCCGCGGTGAAGGCAAAACGCTCAGGCTGCTTTTCGGCTAGTCGACGGACGGCCATTAACGATCCACCTCCCCAAACACGAAGTCGAACGAGCCGATCAGCGCCGGCACATCGGCCAGCAGATGACCCGGCGCGACCAGGTTGATCGCCTGCAGATTTGTGAAACCCGGCGCGCGGATCTTGCACTTGTAAGGTTTGTTGGTGCCGTCCGCGATCAGATAGACGCCGAATTCCCCCTTCGGCGCCTCGACCGCCGCATAGACTTCGCCCGGCGGCACGTGGAAGCCTTCAGTGTAGAGCTTGAAGTGGTGGATGAGCGCCTCCATCGAACGCTTCATCTCGCCTCGATTCGGAGGAACCACCTTGTTGTCCTCGGTCGAGACCGGCCCCTGCCCTTCCGGCAACCTGAGCTTCTCGACGCATTGCTTCATGATGTGAGCCGACTGCCGCATCTCTTCCATGCGAAGGTGGTAACGATCGTAGCAGTCGCCGTTCTTGCCCACCGGAATGTCGAATTCGAGCTCCGAATAGCATTCGTAGGGTTGGGCGCGCCGGAGGTCCCAGGCTGCGCCCGTGCTTCGCACATTCACGCCCGACAACCCCCAGGCCCAGGCCTCGTCGGCCGTGATGATGCCGATGTCGACATTGCGCTGCTTGAAGATGCGGTTCTCGCTCAAAAGCGCATCGATGTCGTCCACGACCTTCACGAACGGATCGCACCACTGATAGATATCGTCGATCAGCTTCGTCGGCAGGTCCTGGTGAACGCCGCCGACCCGGAAGTAGTTGGCGTGCATCCGACTGCCGGACGCATGCTCATAGAACACCATCAGCTTCTCGCGCTCTTCAAAGCCCCAAAGCGGCGGCGTCAGCGCTCCGACATCCATCGCTTGCGTGGTGACGTTGAGGAGATGCGAGAGAATTCGGCTGATCTCGGAATAGAGCACGCGGATCAGCTGTCCGCGCTTAGGAACCTCGAGCCCGAGCAGACGCTCAACGGCAAGGCAGAAGGCGTGCTCCTGCGTCATCGGAGCGACGTAGTCGAGCCGGTCGAAATAAGGAATCGCCTGCAAATAGGTCTTGTATTCGATCAATTTCTCGGTGCCCCGATGGAGCAGCCCGATATGTGGATCGACGCGTTCGACGATCTCGCCGTCGAGTTCGATGACAAGTCGCAGCACGCCGTGCGCCGCGGGGTGCTGCGGCCCGAAGTTGATCGTGAAATTACGGACGTCGTGCTCGCCCATTCTCAATACTTCTTGTCCGAAGATTTCTCGTCGCCAGGCAGCACATAATCGGTGCCTTCCCAAGGCGAGAGAAAGTCGAAGTTGCGGAATTCCTGCGCGAGCCTCACGGGCCGGCTCGCGACCCGCTTCTGCTCGTCGTCGTAATAGACCTCCACATAGCCGGTGAGAGGGAAGTCCTTGCGAAGCGGATGGCCTTCGAAACCGTAATCGGTCAGCAGGCGCCTTAGATCCGGATGGCCGGTGAAGAACACACCATAGAGATCATAGGCCTCCCGCTCGAACCAGTTCGCTCCCGGAAAAACGTCGACGATCGAGGGCACGGGCGTGATCTCGTCGATTTGCACCTTCACGCGCACCCGCTGATTCTGCTTCGGCGACAACAGGTGATAGACGACGTCGAACCGCTTCTGACGCCCCGGCCAGTCCACGGCAGTCACATCGATGATGCACCAGAACTGGCAGCTCGGGTCGTCGCGCAGGAACTTCACGATCCGGACGATTTGCGCCGCATCGCCAAAAACCGTGAGCTCTCCGAATTTCACATCGTAGCCAGTTACCGCCCCCGGCAGGCCGGCGGCGATGGTCTCGCCGAGCTCGTTGAGGGTTTCGTCCATCTCGCCCCTCACCGCTCGATCGTACCGGTGCGGCGGATTTTTTTCTGCAGCAGGAGCACTCCATAAAGCAGCGCTTCGGCTGATGGCGGACATCCGGGCACGTAGATATCGACCGGCACAATACGGTCGCAACCGCGCACCACCGAATACGAATAATAGTAGTATCCGCCCCCGTTGGCGCAGGATCCCATCGAGATCACGTAGCGCGGTTCGGGCATCTGGTCGTAGACCTTCCGGAAGGCCGGGGCCATTTTGTTCGTGAGGGTGCCGGCCACGATGATCACGTCCGACTGCCGGGGGCTTGCGCGCGGAGCGAAGCCGAACCGCTCCACGTCGTAGCGCGGCATCGACATCTGCATCATCTCGATGGCACAGCACGCGAGTCCGAAGGTCATCCACATCAGCGAACCGGTGCGCGCCCATGTGACGAGATCGTCCGTCGCGGTGACGAGGAAGCCCTTGTCTGCGAGTTCGTTATTCAGGTCGACGAAAAACGGGTCCATCTGTCCGACCGGCCTGCCGGTTCGCGGATCGATGATTCCCGTCGGAGCCGGCGCAACGAGCGTGCGCTCTGCCGTCAATCCCATTCCAGGGCTCCTTTTCTCCACTCGTAGATAAAGCCGACGGTCAGCACGGCAAGGAAAACCATCATCGACCAGAACCCGAAGGCGCCGAGTTCGCCGAACGCCACGGCCCAGGGAAACAGAAAAGCCACCTCGAGATCGAAAATGATGAACAGGATCGCAACGAGATAGAAGCGCACGTCGAACCGCATGCGGGCATCGTCGAAGGCGTTGAATCCGCACTCGTAGGCCGAAAGCTTTTCTGGATCGGGGTTCTTGTAGGCCACTAGGAACGGCGCCACGAGCAACCCAAGACCGATCACGAGGGCGACGCCGACGAAGACAACGAGGGGCAAGTAGTCCAGGACCAGTTCGTTCATCGCATCCTCGTCAGCGCGACTGCCTCTCTAGGCAGCATCTGTTATCGCGCCTCTGGACAGTGCGTCCGGAGTCGTCCACCGGGTGCGGAGGTGCGTGTGACGCTTACCGCAGGGCCAAAAGCGTGGCAAGTAAGCGTTCCGACGCATCCTTGCGTTTTTCGCCGCCGGTGTGTCTGCAAGACAGCTTTCCCTCGGCCTTCGTGGTGGTACGCGTGCGAAAAAATACGCCGCGACGTTGGGGCGCAGCCAACCGAGCCGACTCCGGCTCAGCTCAGGACTTCTGGAGATTTCTTCCCGACATGGCGGGAGCGACGGGACTCGAACCCGCGACCTTCGGCGTGACAGGCCGACGCTCTAACCAACTGAGCTACGCCCCCGGAGGCCGCGCGACGCGCTCGCTGCACCGGTTTTCGTCAGATACGACCCACCCTTGGTGAAGTCAAGCGACACGGAAAGCCGCATCCCACAGGCACAAAAAGCTCCGGACAAGCAAAAAAACCACACAATTCGGCGTTTTCTGCGATAGTCAAACCTGCAGAGAATCGTATAAGGGGCGGGAAGTGCCCGTGTCCCAGGGGTTTTTGAAAGAGGAGCATGCAATGCCGGCTAAATCAGCGACCCAATCCACCGTCACCCTCAAGCATATTGCGGCCGCTCTGGCCGAAAGCCACGAGCTTCCGAAGAAGCAGACAACCACGATCCTCGACGACATGATCGGACTCTTGGTCAAGCATTTGAAGAAAGGCGATCGCATCCGCATCGGCGGGCTCGGGATTCTTCAGGTTCGCAAGCGCGCCGCCCGCATGGGGCGCAATCCGGCGACCGGCGAGCCGATCAAGATCAAGGCGAGCAAGAAGGTCGCGTTCCGTGCGTCGAAGGAACTGAAGGAATCGATCTGACCCCGGCGCAGAGGAGCCGACCGGGCGGCCAGCAAACCGGCCTGGTCGGCTCGATTGCGGAGATCGCGGTTTACCAGGACCACGGATGTCTGTTGGTGGGCGGTGACGGGCTCGAACCGCCGACCCTCTCGGTGTAAACGAGATGCTCTACCAGCTGAGCTAACCGCCCTGCCCTTTATCTCCTGCACGCCTGAAAACGCAAGTCTTTGTCCGGGCTCAGCACATATGAGACGCGGGGGTCTCGTTGGCTCGGCGTCGTTTGAGGTACTCGGAGGGCGTGAGGCCGGCAAGGGCTCCGTGCGGCCTGTGGTGATTGTAGAGATGC
>JALHLQ010000023.1 GCA_022844485.1 Xanthobacteraceae bacterium | reverse complement strand
AAGGACCACTAGCAAATTCAAATTGCTAGTGGAGTTTTGGATTTGACATTCGCGTGTGAACCCGCTGCTAGATGGGTAGCGAATGTCAAATCCACTCCACTAGGCCGCCGTATCGGTGAAAGCCGAGACGATGGCGTCGGCCCCCGCCATCACGCTCTCGCCGAGGCCCGGCGCAGCGGTCGCGAGATTCGCGGCAAAGAAGCGCGCCGTCGCCACGCGCAATCCGTGCCGCGCGTCGGCGTCGCCGTTGCGCAAGGCGGCGTTCGCCGCAAGCGCCTTCTTCGCCAAATACACGCCGCCGGTCGCGAGCGCGAACAGGCGCAGATAAGGCGTCGCGCCGGCCAGCGCGTCGTCAGGCCGATGCGCATTGGCCTCGATCATCCAGGCGGTCACACGATCAAGCTGGTCGACGGCTTGCGCCACCCAATCGAGGGTCGCGCCCATGCCGTTGTCGTTGGATGCGCGAACGGTGCGAAGGATCGCCCTTAGCTGGTCGATATGCGCGCGCACCACCTGCCCTCCCTCCATGGGGAGCTTGCGGGTGACAAGATCGATCGCCTGGATGCCGTTCGTGCCTTCGTAAATCTGCGCGATCTTGGCGTCGCGCAGATGCTGTGCGGCGCCCGTCTCCTCGACATAGCCTGCACCGCCATGCACCTGCACGCCGAGCGAGGCGACCTCGAAGCCGATATCGGTCGAAAACGCCTTGGCAATCGGTGTGAGGAGCGATGCGCGCGCATGAGCGGCGGCACGCGCCTTCTCGTCGGGCAGACGATGCGCGCGGTCGATCGCGTCCGCCGTGGTGTAAGCGATGGCGCGCGCCGCGGCGGTCTTGGCGCGCATCTCGAGCAGCATGCGCTTGACATCCGGATGCTCGACGATCGGGCTCATGCCGGGGCCGGACCAGCCCGGCGCGCGGCCTTGCCGGCGCTCCTTGGCGTAAGCGAGGGCGTCCTGGTAGGCGCGCTCGGCAATCGCGACGCCCTGCAAGCCGACCGCCAGGCGCGCGTTGTTCATCATCGTGAACATGCAGGCGAGGCCGCGATTCTCCTCGCCGATGAGATAGCCCGTCGCACCGCCCTGATCGCCGAACGCCATCGTGCAGGTCGGGGAGCCGTGAATGCCGAGCTTGTGCTCGATGGAGGCGCAACGCACATCATTGCGCGATCCGAGCGAGCCGTCGGCGCCGACGAGATATTTCGGCACTAGGAAGAGCGAGATGCCGCGCGTGCCGGGAGGCGCGTCCAGCAGCCGCGCGAGCACCAGATGAATGATGTTCTCGGTGAGCTGGTGCTCGCCATAGGTGATGAAGATTTTTTGCCCGCTGACGCGATAGGCGCCGTCCGGCCCGCGTTCGGCTTTCGAGCGCAGGGCCCCCAGATCCGAGCCCGCCTGCGGCTCGGTCAGGTTCATGGTGCCCATCCATTCGCCGGAAACCAGCTTCGGCAGGAAGGTTCTTTTCAACTCCTCGCTTCCGTGCGCGGCGATCGCTTCCGCGGCCCCCATCGACAGAACAGGGCCGATGCCGAAGGCCATGGAGGCCGAATTCCACATTTCGATGCAGGCCGCGTTGAGCGCATGCGGGAGATCCTGCCCGCCCCATTCGGCGGGGCTCGCGAGCCCGTTCCACCCGGCCGCGGCCCAGGCGGCGTAGACCTCCTTCCAGCCGGGCGGCATGACGACTTCGCCGTCTTCGAGCCGCGCGCCTTGCATATCGCCGACCCGATTGAGCGGCGCGATCACATCGGTCGCGAATTTGCCTGCCTCTTCGAGGACGGCATCCACGACGTCGGCGCTGAGGTCGGGATACAGCCCCTCGGCAATCGCCGCGTCGAGACCGGCGGAATGTTTCAAGGTAAACGCAATGTCGGCGACCGGCGCGCGATAAGCCATCGTTCTCTCCGGCGATCGCTTGACGGTACTCGACCGCGAGGGTACGGGCGCGGGCCGCCGAGCAAAGGGTATCGGCTAATCTAGGGGTGGCGCGAGCAGCGTCAACTCGGAGCATTCGGGATGACCATCGAGCCGACCACGCGCGTCCTCGAAGCGGACACGGAGGCCATCGCCGCCGCGGCCGCGTGCCTGGCGCGCGGCGGTCTCGTCGCCTTTCCGACCGAGACGGTGTACGGCCTCGGCGCCGACGCCACGAACGGAGAAGCGGTGGCGCGGCTTTACGCGGCGAAAGGACGGCCCTCTTTCAACCCGTTGATCGTGCACGTCCCCGACCGCGCGGATGCGGAGCGCCTCGCCGTATTCGACGAGGCGGCGGGGCGGCTTGCGAATGCGTTTTGGCCTGGGCCGCTGACGCTTGTGCTTCCGAAACGAAGCCCGTCTCCGATTTCCGAGCTCGCGACCGCCGGGCTCGACACCTTCGCCTTGCGCGTGCCGGCGCATCCGGTGGCGCGCGACCTTCTGCGCGCCGCGGGGAAGCCGATCGTCGCGCCCTCGGCCAATCGCTCCGGCCACGTGTCGCCGACGACGGCGGCGCATGTGCTCGCCGACCTGCGCGGCCGCGTCGATCTGATCGTGGATGGCGGCCCGACGACCGTCGGCCTGGAGTCCGCCATCGTCGCCTGCCATGACGGACGCCCGCGCCTGCTGCGCCCCGGCGCGGTCGCGCGCGAGGCCATCGAGCGTTTGCTCGGCTTGCCGCTCGCGGACGGCGTCAGCGACAAGGGGGCGGACGCCCCGCTCGCGCCCGGCATGCTCGCGTCCCATTACGCCCCGCGCACCCCGATGCGGCTCGAGGCGGAGGACGTGCGCGCCGGCGAAGCCTTGCTGGCGTTCGGCGAGCCGCTCCCGCGCGGGGCTCGGCAGGCGCGAAAGGTCCTCAATCTTTCGGACAAGCGCGATCTCGTGGAAGCGGCGGCGAATCTCTTTGCGCATCTGCGCGCGCTCGATCAAACCGGAGCGGAAGCCATCGCCGTGATGCCGGTTCCGCGCGCCGGTCTCGGCGAGGCCATCAACGATCGCCTGCAGCGCGCCGCCGTCCGCTAATTCTCCTATACTCAGGCCATGACCGAGCACCCGCCCCGTTCTCCGTTCCGCGCCTTCGAAGGAACGCCGCCGACGCCGCCGCCTGCGGAACTGCTGGCGCGCTTCGCCTCCATCGTCGGCGCGCGCTATGCCTTGACGAGCGCGCAGGACCGCGCCCCCTACGAGCGCGAGTGGCGCGATCACTTCGTCGGCAAGGCCGCCATGGTGCTGCGCCCGGGCACCGTGCAAGAGGTCTCGGAAATCCTCAAGCTCGCCAACGAAACGCGGACTTCGATCATTCCGCAAGGTGGCAACACCGGACTCGTGGGTGGGCAGACGCCGCACGAGACTGGGCACGAGATCGTCGTTTCGCTCACACGGCTCGACCGCATTCGCGACGTCGACCCCATCGGGCACACGATGGTGGCGGAAGCAGGCGTGGTCTTGCAAACGGCGCAGGAGGCGGCCGAGCGCGTGGACCGGTTTTTTCCACTGTCGCTTGCGGCGGAGGGGAGCTGCACGATCGGCGGCGTGCTGTCGAGCAATGCGGGGGGCGTCAACGCCATCGTCTACGGCACCGCACGCGACCTGATGCTCGGGCTCGAAGTGGTGCTGGCGGATGGGCGCATCTGGAGCGGGCTCCGGCGGCTGAAGAAGGACAATACAGGCTACGACCTGCGCCATCTGTTCGTCGGTGCGGAGGGCACGCTCGGAATCATCACGGCGGCGGTGCTGAAACTATATCCGCGCCCGCGCATGCAGGTGACCGCCTTCGCGGGCCTCCCCTCCCCGGCGGCGGCCCTCGCGCTGATGGGCCGGATCACAGGCAGCGTGACCGGCGCGCTGACCTCGTTCGAGCTCCTGCCGCGCTTTTCGATCGAAACCGCGGTGACATACGATCCGCTCACACGCGATCCGTTCGCGATACCGCATCCCTGGTACGTGCTGATGGAGGTTTCGGCGCAGTCGGCGCAAGGATTGCGCGACGGACTCGAGACCGTGCTCACGCAAGCCTATGAGTTAGGGCTTGTGGCCGACGCGGCGATTGCCGAAAGCCTGGAGCAACGCAACGCGTTCTGGCGCATCCGCGAGGTCATTCCCGAAAAGCAGAAGCTCCTCGGCGCTTCCATCAAGCATGACGTGTCGGTGCCCGTCGCCCACGTGCCCGCTTTCATTGCCGAGGCGAGCGCCGCGGTGACCAGGCTCATCCCCGGCTGCCGGCCGATGCCGTTCGGCCATCTGGGCGACGGCAACATCCATTTCAACGTCAGCCAGCCCACGGACGCCGACGGCGCGGCCTTCATGCTGCGCTGGGACGAGGTGAACGCGCTCGTGCACCGCATCGTGCTCAGCCATGGCGGTTCGATCTCCGCCGAGCACGGAATCGGGCGGCTCAAGCGCCACCTCTTGCCCGACGTTAAAGACATCGTTGAACTCGACCTCATGCGATCGTTGAAGCGGATGCTCGATCCGAACGGAATCCTGAATCCGGGCAAGGTCTTGTGAGCGCGGCTCCGCCGGTCAAAACAGCGACGATTGCCGGTCGTCCTTCTTGGTCTTCGGTTGTCTGATACCGCCAGGCGACGCCTCGGCCGCGTCCCCGTCCGTCGCAGGCTTGATCAGGTCCGGCGTGTCGTTGGCGACCCGGTTCACGGCCGGCGAGATCGCATAGGCCTCGATCAGTGCATCGCGCGCGGGGAGGAGCAGCGCAGCCGCCGTCTGCGCATCCACACGGTCGCAATCGAGCCAGAAATCGAAGGCTTCCGGCGACAGAATGACGGGCATACGCTCGTGGATCGCCGCAAGCGCGCGGTTGGCCTGCGTCGTGACTATCGCCGCGGTTTCCATCTCCTCGCCGTTCGGGCCGGTCCAGGTTTCCCATAATCCGGCAAAGGCCATCGGCGCGCGGCTCTTCAGGCGAACGAAATACGGCCGCTTCTTCTCCCCATGCTGCTGCCATTCATAGAAGCCGTCCGCCAGGAAGAGACAGCGGCGGCGGCGCATGGCGGCGCGGAATGCGGGCTTGTCGAGTGCCGATTCGGCCCGCGCATTGATGCAGAGGGGAAAGGTTTTCGGGTCCTTGACCCAGGAGGGGATCAGCCCCCAGCGAACAAGGGCAAAATGGCGCCTGCCCTGATCCATGCGCACGATCGGCACCGGCTGGGTGGGCGCGACATTGTAGCGGGCGGGGAAATTCGGCTGCTCCAGGTAGCCGAAATAGGCCCTGAACTCCTCCGGCGCCGATCCGATGACATACCGTCCGCACATGCTCGGTCCGCATCTCCAAACCCTTAAGGCCAACTTAACCCACGCGGAGAAAACTGCCAGGGACTGCCAACAGGCGCTCCGCACCCAAGCAATGACCGCAGCATCCTCGCCCTCGCCCCCGAAGGACAACGGCGCTCCCGCGCTCGATGCGGCGCGGCTCGCTGCAGCCAATATCAATCCGCGAACCAAGCTTGCGACCGACTACCTCAACCATTTCAATGAAGCGATCATGATGCTGGAGATGCTGCCGCAGATGCCGGACTGCATCGTCGATCTCCTGGAGTGGAAACCGCTGAGCTATACCGAGCACTTCGCAGCGTCGAATTTCAAGGACCGGGAGCTTGCGATCACGGCCTATGAGGCGGCGGACGCGCGCGCGCGCGATCAGCTCGACCGGCTTGCCGACTCGATGAACGCAATCCTCGTCGCGACGCGCGATGCCATCCTGACGCCGCTCTCGGAGCCGGTCGCGAATGCGGTGGCGGCGGAGACGGTCGCACGGCTGAAGCCGCTGGTCGCGGAAGCCGGCGGCATCATCAACGGCGCGGGCGAAGAGCATATGGACGCGCAGGCCGATGTCGATGCGCTGATGGGCGGCTGATCATGGCCGATCCGCGCGCCTATCCCGAGCGGCCCTATCTCGCCGTCAGCGCCGCGATCATTCGCGACAACCGCGTGATGATCGTGCGCCGTGCGCGAGCGCCGGCGAAGGGCCTCTATACCCTGCCGGGCGGCGCCGTGGAGACGGGTGAGACGCTGCACGCCGCCGTTGCGCGCGAGACGCGCGAAGAGGTGGGGCTCGAAATCGAAATCGCGGGGCTCGCCGGTCATCGCGAGGTCATCATGAAAGATGCGAGCGGAGGCGTGGAGCGCCATTTCGTCATCCTCGCCTTCGCGGCGCGCTGGCGCGGCGGCGAGCCGCAGCCGAACGAGGAAATTGCCGAGGCCCGCTGGATGACGCTCGCCGAATTGGCGGCGGCGCCGACGACGGAGGGGCTCGCCGAGATCGTCGCGTCCGCGTTCGAGCTTGTGCGCGCGGAAGGCGGCCGGCGCTGATCCCTTTGCACTTCTCCATACAGAGGTGCAGGAGTCGGTGGTCGCCTTGCGAAGGCAGCCGGAGCAGGGCATATGTCGCCCGCCAATGACCAAATCCGTGCTCGCCGGTTTCATGTTGCTGCTGATCGCCGGGCTCTCGCCGGCCCGAGCCGAGAGCGCCCCGGCCCCGTTCGACAACGATCTTCAACGGCTCGCCGAAATCCTCGGCGGGCTTGCTTATCTGCGCACGCTCTGCGGCGCCCGCGACGGAGACGTATGGCGCAACGAAACGCAGGCCCTGATGGACGCGGAAGCTCCCTCGGGCGAGCGGCGCGACCGCATGGTGGCGAGCTATAATCGCGGCTATCGCGGTTTTGCGCAGAGCTACCGCACCTGTACGCCGGCCGCCGACCTCGCCATCCGCCGTCACCTCGAAGAAGGCGCGAAGATCGCGCGCGACATCACCGCACGCTACGCGAATTAGTTCCTGCGCCGAATTAACCTTCCTTAAAGGCTCTCCTTCCCGGCAGCGAGGCCCATGCTAACGTTACTATCAAGCGGCGATGGGGATTCCGCGGTGGGGGCGATTTCCGAATGAGCACAGCGCCAGTTCCGCTCCCGGCCTTCGCGCGGGCGACGGATCACGATCAGAAAATGGCGGCGCTCGGCTATGTGCATGAGGCCGCGGCCGAGGCGCGGCTCGACGGAATCGACGAGGACTGCTTCACGCAAGCCTGCCTGTTTGCCGCGCTCTCAGAACTCGTGTCCACCTATGGCGAGGACGCCACCGCCAAGTTCGCGGAAGGGCTTGGCCTTCGCATCCGCAATGGAGAGTTCTCGCTGCGCGACCTGCGCCAATAAAGCGGCCCGCGGCGGTTCCCGGGTCGGCGGACAATGCTCCGCGAGGCCCTTTGGTAAACACTTCCTCACCAAAATCGGCAGCCTTTAGTCGGCGTTTCCGGCGGGCAAATCTTTCGTTCACAGAATCTCTCTAAGAATGGCGTGTCCTGTGGCGGACGTCTCTTCGCTTCCCGAGCAAGATCGCGCGCAATGACCAGCTACGCTTCGATCATCAACGACCTGGAAGACGCGATTGCGTCAGGCGTATCGGAGCGGCGCGTCGAGACGCTCACCAGGATCGCCGATCTGTTCATCCATGGCGGCGGAAACTACACGCAGGAACAGGTCGCCCTGTTCGACGACGTCATCGGCCGCCTGGCCGCCGAGATCGAAGTCAAGGCCCGCGCCAAGCTCGCCTGCCGTCTCGCGGTGGTGCCGAATGCCCCGCCCAAGGTGATGCGTTCGCTTGCCTTCGACGACGCCATCGAAGTCGCCTACCCGGTGCTGTCGCAATCCAAGGCGCTGGACGACCGCGACCTGGTGGCGACCGCGAATTCGAAGAGCCAGGGCCACTTGATGGCCATCAGCCAGCGCGAGGCGCTGAGCGAAACCGTGACCGATGTGCTGGTCCGGCGCGGCGACCGCCACGTGGTCCATTCAGTCGCGAAAAATACCGGCGCGCGTTTTTCCAATGCCGGCTTCCGCATGCTGGTGAAACGTTCGACCACCGATGAGACGCTCGCGGAACATGTCGGGTTGCGCGAGGACATTCCGCGGCACCATTTCCTCAAGCTTGTCGAGCAAGCCTCGGAGTCGGTGCGGCAAAAACTGCTCGCCGCCAACCCGCAAGCGAGCGACGAGGTGCAGCAGGTCATCAACGAGGTGGTCGATCACATCCGCTCGGACGTTCAGAGCGCCACGCGCGACTATGCGAATGCCGAAGCGCTGATCGCATCGCGCCACGGCCTGCTGGACGAAAACGACATTTACGGCTTTGCCAAGTACAAGAAATACGAGGAGACCGTGGCCGCGCTCGCCCGGATGTCGGGCGTCTCGATCGACATCGCCGAGCGGGCGATGGTCGAGGACGGCGCCGATCTCATCCTCATCCTCGCCAAGGCCGCCGATCTCTCCTGGACCACCGTCAAGATGATCCTCTTGATGCGGGCCCAAGGCAGCGTGTCGGTGCAGGACCTCGAGCGGGCGCTGAAGGGATTCGAGAAGCTGCAAGTCGCGACCGCGCAGCGCGTGCTCGAATTCTACCGCACGCGCGAGACCGGGCGGCCTTAGAGCCTAATCCGATCGGATAGAATCGGATCAGGCTCTAAGCCTATTGTTTTGTCGCATTTTCTTTCGGCCAACCGGTACCCACTTGGCCGGAAAATGCTCCAGGGCGATTTCCCGGGATTGAACCGCCTTCGTGTCCTAGCCTGTTCTCGTGCGCATGATCAGCGCGGCGGCTCGGCGGGCAAGGTCTCCAGAAAGCGTACCGCCTCCCCGACCCCCTCCGCCACAAGTCCGCCGTCCCACATCACGCGGCGGCCGCGCACGAAGGTTCCCACCGGCCAGCCGGTCACGGCCACCCCTTCGTAAGGCGTCCAGGCCGAACGCGAAGCAATCCACCTGCTCGTGATCGTCTCGCGACGCTTGAGGTCGACGATCGTCAGATCGGCGTCGAAGCCGGCGGCGATGCGGCCTTTGCGCGCGATACCGAAGAGGCGCGCCGGGCCGGCGCTGGTGAGATCGACGAAGCGCAAGAGCGACAAGCGTCCGGCATGGACGTGATCGAGCATGATGGGGACGAGCGTCTGCACGCCGGTCATGCCGGAGGGACTCGCAGGATAGGGTTTGTCCTTCTCTTCGCGCGTGTGCGGCGCGTGATCGGAGCCGAGGATGTCGACAATGCCCTGCTCGATGCCTCGCCAAATCCCTTGCTTGTGAATGCCGCCCCGCACCGGCGGATTCATCTGCGCATAGGCGCCGAGCCGCTCATAACAGGCGGGCGCTTCCAGCGTCAGATGGTGCGGCGTGACCTCGACCGACGCAACATCCTTGTGCGCGGCAAGAAATTCGATCTCCTCCCGGGTCGAGATATGAAGGATGTGCACGCGTTTTCCTGTCTCGCGCGCGAGCCGGACGAGGCGCTCGGTGCAGGTCAGCGCGGCGATCTCGTCGCGCCAGACGGGATGCGAGCGTACATCGCCTTCGATGCGGAGGTTCTTGCGCTCGCGCAGCCTATACTCATCCTCGGAGTGGAACGAGGCCCGGCGGCGGATGGTCTTGAGGATTTGCCGCACGCCGTCATCGCTCTCGACCATCAGCGTGCCGGTGGACGAGCCCATGAACACCTTCACGCCGGCCGCCCCGGGCAAGCGTTCGAGCTCGGCGAGTTCCTTCGTATTCTCGCGCGTGCCGCCGACGAAAAAGGCGAAGTCGCAATGCATGCGACGATGCGCGCGCTTCACCTTGTCGGCCAGCGCCTCCGCCGTCGTCGTCTGCGGATCGGTGTTCGGCATTTCGAACACCGCGGTGACGCCGCCGAGCACGGCTGCGCGCGATCCGGTCTCGAGATCCTCTTTGTGGGTGAGCCCCGGCTCGCGGAAATGCACCTGCGTATCGATCACGCCGGGAAGGATGTGCAGCCCGGTGCAGTCGATCACTTCGCCGGCCGAGGCCCGCGACAGGTCGCCCGTGGCGGCGATCCGCTCGCCGGCGATGGCGAGGTCGCGAACGCCCTCCCCATCCTGATTGACGACAACACCGCCCCTCAAGATGACGTCGTAGGTCCCTCGCATGTCCGGCATTCGCCTCGCTGCTCTCGCTCCCGGTGGCCCGGAGCATCCGCCCCGCCTGGATAGCGGCCCCGGTAGCGCTTACGTTTGCACACGGTTTCTGGCAAGAGGAGTCCATGCAAGCAGCGCTTCTTCCCGACCGGGGCGTGGTCAAGGTCTCCGGCGAGGACGCCCGCAAGTTCCTCAACGGACTTGTGACGGCCGATATGGGCAAGGTGGCGCCGGACGCGCCGGCCTTTGCCGCCCTACTGACCCCGCAAGGCAAGATCCTGTTCGATTTCATCATTGTGGAAGCCACCGGCGAGGACGGCGGCGGCTTCTATCTCGATGTCTCCCGCGCGCTGGCGCGCGGCCTTGTCGAGCGGCTGACGTTCTACCGGCTGCGCGCCAAGGTCATGCTGGAGGACCTCTCGGACCGTTTGGGGGTCATGGCGCTTTGGGACGGCACGGGGACGACCGACCACGGGCTTCTCTATCCCGATCCGCGGCTCCCAGCGCTCGGGCTGCGTGCGATCCTCCCTCCGGATACGGCCCGCGAGGCGGCGGCCGATATCGGGGCGGACCTTGTCGACGCGCAGGCCCACGAGGCGCACCGGATCGCCTGCGGGGTCCCGCGCGGCGGACTCGATTTTACCTATGGCGATGCGTTTCCGCACGAGACCGACATGGATCAGTTCCACGGAATTGATTTCGACAAGGGGTGCTATGTCGGCCAGGAGGTCGTGTCGCGGATGCAGCACCGCGGGGTCGCCCGCACACGCATCGTGCCGGTTGCTTTCGACGGCTTCGCGCCGGAAGACGGGATCGCGGTCACGGCCGGAGAGAAGACAATCGGGACCATGGGCTCGGCCGCCGACGGACGCGGGCTTGCGATGCTGCGGCTCGACCGGCTGGAGGATGCGATCACATCCGGCACTCCCCTACTCGCGGGGGGAATTACCCTCAGGCCGCGGAAGCCGGACTGGGCGGGCTTCGCCTGGCCGGGAGAGAAAAAACCGGCCAAGGTTCGCTGATGGCCGCGGTCGCGCATCCCGATGGGCTTCGCCGCTGCCCCTGGCCGGGCACCGACCCGCTTTACGTCGCCTATCATGACGAAGAATGGGGCGTGCCGGAATTCGACGACCGGGCGCTCTACGAAAAACTCGTGCTCGATGGATTCCAGGCCGGCCTCTCCTGGATCACGATCTTGCGAAAGCGGGAGAATTTTCGCACGGCTTTCGATGGTTTCGATCCGCAGCGCGTTGCGCGCTACGACAAGCGCAGAATCGAGCGGCTGATGGGCGATGCCGGGATCGTGCGCAACCGGCAGAAGATCGAGGGGGCGGTGGCCTCCGCGCGCGCCTATCTCGAGGTGATGGAGAAAGGCTCCGGCTTCTCCGCGCTGCTGTGGGATTTCGTCGGCGGGACGCCGAAGGTGAACCGGTTCCGGGCGACGTCGCAGGTGCCGGCGCAAACCGAACTTTCGCGCAAACTGTCGAAGGAACTGGCCGCGCGCGGCTTCAAGTTCTGCGGCCCGACGATTGTCTATGCCTTCATGCAGGCCGTGGGCATGGTGAACGATCATCTCGTCACCTGCCATCGACACCCTGCTTGCAGCCTGTCTGCTGCGGGTTGATGACATGGTTCGCCGGGCAAAATCGTCCGAGGCGGCGAGCCCATCCGGCGCGCCGCGCGCATGGCAGCGCATGCTGTCGGGGCGGCGGCTCGATCTTCTCGACCCCTCCCCGCTCGATATCGAGATCGAAGATATTGCGCACGGGATTGCGCGCGTCGCGCGCTGGAACGGGCAGACGAGCGGATCGCATATCTTCTCGGTCGCGCAGCACTCGTTGCTCGTCGAAGCGATTGCGCGCGCCGAGCGCAGCCTCGATGACCGCCTGCGGCTGGCGATCCTCCTGCACGATGCGCCCGAATATGTGATCGGCGATATGATCTCCCCGTTCAAATCCAATATCGGCGACGCCTACAAGGAGATCGAACGCGGCTTGTCGCGCGCAATCCATCTGCGCTTCGGCCTGCCCGCGGACCTGCCGGACGAATTCGTCGCGACGATCAAGCATGCCGATCGCGCCGCCGCCTATCTTGAAGCGACCCGCCTCGCCGGCTTCGCCAAGGACGAAGCAAGGCGCTTCTTCGGCAAACCGCCGGGCTTGCCGGAATCGGTGCAACAGGAGTATCTGTCCCCCTGGCCGGCGCGCGACGCGGAGGACCGATTCCTCAAGCGTTTCGCGGAACTCACCGACGCATTGAAGTCCGTTAAAGGGCGTCCTCATCAGAGCGGCGCAAGCTCTTGATTCGAGACCGATGATTCACGTTTGCTCGCTGGCCCGCCTGCATGAAACGGTTGAAGAAACCGGTGCCCGGCACATCATCACCCTGATCGGCACCGAAAGCCGCGTGGTCCGGCCCGATACTATCCTGGCCGACAACCACCTTTTCCTGCAGATGCACGACATCGCCATGCCGCTGGACGGCTACGTGCTGCCGGCCGAAGACCACGTCGCGCGGCTGATCGATTTCGTCACGCGATGGGAGCGAGCGACGCCGCTCGTGGTCCATTGTTTCGCCGGGATCAGCCGCTCGACCGCGGGCGCGTTCACTGCGGTCTGCGCGCTCAGGCCCGAGCGCGACGAACAGGAGATCGCCGCAAAGCTGCGGGCGGCGTCGCCGACGGCCACGCCGAACCTGCGCATCGTGGCGCTGGCCGACCGCATTCTTGGCCGCAAGGGGCGGATGGTCGAGGCCATTTCAGCCATTGGCCGTGGCGTCGAAGCCCCCGAAGGGGCCCCGTTCCGGCTCGATCTCGATTGAATCGATTGAAGGGCCTGACGCTTATGCCGCCTCAGCGGACGGCGAAGTCACACCACAAGCTGCCGTCGGAGACGGCAATGCGGAAGCGGCCGGGCGACTTTTCACTGACTTTGTAGCAACCCTCCCGCCCACCGGTCAGCTTGTACCAGGCAATGCAGAGGTCGGCCCCGCGCACGCGCACGCTGCCCTGGTCGGCAACCGGCTCGGCGTCGTCGCCGGCGGTCGGCAGGCGATAGCTCGCCTTGACGACGCCGCCCTGGTAGGAGCCGCGGCCGTTCACGCCATTGACGCAGGACAGACTGAAATTCTTGCCTGCGAGCTGGCTGTGCACCTCCGAGCCCGATATCGGGCGCTCAGCCATGGCTGACGTGGCAGAAAGGGCTGCCGCCGCAGCCACTACAAATCCAAGCTTCATTATGAGAACCCCTTCCAGAGGAGCGGGCCGTCTAGGCAAGTTTTATGGCCATGTTGCGACGCAAACAAGCCGGAAGAACGTTAATGTCGCCTTAATGTTGCCGTGACTTGCAAAAGATGGTTCGTTTGCCCGACTCTATTTGCAATCGTGCAAGGTAGCGGGCGGCTTATGCTCTCATGGGATGATTTCCGTTACGTCCGGGCGATTTCCGAAGCACGGTCCTTGTCGGGCGCTGCGGTCGCGCTCGGGGTCAATCATTCCACCGTTTTCCGGCGCCTGGCGCAGGTCGAAAACCAGCTCGGGTCGCGGCTGTTCGAACGCAGCCGTGGCGGCTATGAGCTCACCCCCTGCGGAGAAGAGATGGTGCGGCTCGCCGAACGCATGGCCGATGACATCGTCACCTTCGAACGCAAAGTGACCGGCCACGATCTGCGGCCTTCCGGCGAGTTGCGGGTCACGACCAACGACACGGTTCTCGTCTACCTTCTCTCGCCGATTCTGGCCGGGTTCCGGCGCGCCTATCCCGAGATCGTGCTCGACGTGGTCGTCTCCAACGAGGCGCTGAACCTGTCCAAGCGGGACGCCGACGTCGCGCTTCGCGCGACCGACAAACCGCCGGATGCGCTGATCGGCAGGCGGGTAGCCGGGATTGCCTGGGCGGCCTATGGCCGCGCGGAGACGGAGACGACGCGCTTCGATCCGGCGGTCGACGCGCGCCGCTTCAACTGGATCGGGTTCGGCGAGACGCTGTCCACCCTGAAAGCCGCCAAGTGGCTGCGCGAGCATGTGGACGAGGACCGCATCGTCTACCGCCTCAACACAGTGCTCGGCCTCGCCGAAGCGGCGGCCGCCGATGTCGGGCTCGCGCTCATCCCCTGCTTCATCGGTGAGGTCACGCCGGGGCTTGCGCGCCTGACCCCACCCGATCCGTCGCTCGAGACGGGGCTATGGATCCTCACGCATCCCGATCTCCGCCAGACCGCGAGAATCCGCGCGTTCATGGATTTCGTCGCGGCGGAAATTGCGCAGCGGCGCAAGCTGATCGAATGTCTCCTGTGATCCCTGTTGTGACCGAGGAGCGCCATCGATGACCGAGGGTGTGCAATACGGCGTGCTGCCGATCGAAGCGCTCCGCTCGCAGGACGGGCTTTCGGTGCTGAAAGCGATCATTGCCGGACAGTTGCCGCAAGCGCCGATCTCCGAGACGCTCGGGTTCAGCATCCTGGAAGCCGAACCGGAACGCGTGGTCTTTGCCGGCACGCCGCTGCCCCGCCACTACAACCCCTTCGGCGCGGTGCATGCGGGATTTGCCGCGACGCTGCTCGATTCCGCCGTGTTCTGTTCGATCGTCACCACCTTCGCGGCGGGGGAGTCGGGAACGACGCTGGAGCTCAAGCTGAATCTCGTGCGCCCGATCAGCAAGGAAACCGGCCTCGTCAGGGCCGAGGGCCGGGTGATCTATCGCGGCCGCACCATGGCCACGGCGGAAGGACAGTTGCGTGACAAGAGCGGCAAGCTCTACGCCCATGCCTCGACGACCTGCATGATTTTTCAACCGAAGAGCTGAGGCTACTGCCCGGAACTCGACGTCTCGGTGGTTTCAGTGGTCGCCAGCGCGGGCCGGAGCTTCGGGCGGGTCGTCGCGCGCGCGAGTTCCGCACGCCCGCCCCGTCTGACGAAGTCGCAATAGGCGAAGCCCAGGCCCGAGATCGCGCCGCGGAAGCTCTTGTCGCTCGTGCGCGTGAGGTTGAAGCAGGGCTCGAAGAACAGGCCCTTCACCGAGGCGCAGATCGACTGGCCTTTGACCTGCAGCGTGTTGGGCGGAAGCGCCAGATAGCGGACCGCCCCCTTCCCCGCATTCTGCATGGTGCCTGCCGCCGAGCCGTCGTTGTAAATGCGGCCGATGCCGGTCGTGCCGTCGAAGCAGCTATACGCAAACAGCTTGCCGGCGACGAAGCGCCTCGCCTCGTCCGGCTTCATCTCGCCGGCGGCGGCGCAAAGCGGAAATCCGATCGCTGCCAAGGAGAGCACCCAACGCCCAAGCATCGCGCGTATTACCCCTTCGTTAACCATTCCCGTTCGGCATCATGCCTGAGGATCGTGGAGGAATCCTGAACTCTTCAGCCGATCTTCACCACAATTCGGCCGCGAACCCGTCCCTCCACGATGGACGGAGCGACGCTGAGCACCTCCGCGAGCGGAACTTCAGTCGTGAGCGCTTCCAGCTTCCCGCGGTCGAGATCGCTGGCGAGACGCCGCCAGGCTTCGCGCCGGATCTCCTGCGGGCACATCACCGAATCAATCCCGAGCAGCGAGACGGCGCGCAGGATGAAAGGCGCGACCGAGGCCGGCAAGTCCATGCCGCCTGCCAGCCCGCAAGCCGATATCGCGCCGCCATATTTCGTCATCGACAGCACGTTTGCGAGCGTGAGCGATCCGACGGAATCGACGCCGCCGGACCAGCGCTCCTTGGCCAAGGGCCGCAGCGGGCCGGTCAGCTCGGCGCGGTCGATGACCTCGGCGGCGCCCAATTTTTTGAGATAGTCGGTTTCCTGCGGCCGGCCGGTCGAAGCCACGACGTGATAGCCGAGCTTGGAGAGGATCGCGATGGCGACCGACCCGACGCCCCCCGCCGCGCCGGTCACGACCACGGGTCCGCGCGCCGGGGCAATCCCGTGCCGCTCGAGCGCCATGATCGCGAGCATCGCGGTGTAGCCGGCGGTGCCGATGGCCATCGCCTCGCGCGCGCCCATGCCGGCGGGAAGTGGGACGAGCCAGTCGCCCTTCAACCGCGCCCTCTGGGCGTAACCGCCGAGATGGGTTTCCCCGACCCCCCAGCCGTTCAGGATGACCTGATCGCCCGCCTTCCACTGCGGATGCGATGAGGCCTCGACCGTGCCGGCCAGGTCGATGCCCGGAATCATGGGGAACCGGCGCACCACCGGCGCCTTGCCGGTGACGGCAAGTCCGTCCTTGTAATTGACGGTGGACCACGCGACGCGGACCGTGACGTCCCCCTCCATCAGCTCGCTCTCATCGAAGTCGGCGAGCTGCGCGGTCTGTCCCTTGTCCGCCTTGTCGATGCGGATCGCCTTGAACGTCGCCATTGTGCCTGCGCGCCCCGTGAAGGGCGAGTTTTGGCGCGGATGAACGCCGCGCGCAAGGCCGGCCGGGAGGTCCGGCGTCAGGCGGCGGCGGGCGCCATGCGTTCGACCGGCGCTTCGCGGATCGGCAAGTGCACCAGGGCCGCAAACAGGCCAAGCACGACGCCCAGCCACCAGACGACATCGTAGGAGCCCGTGCGCTCGTAGAGCACGCCGCCAAGCCATACCCCGATGAAGGCGCCGACCTGGTGCGAGAAGAAGACGAAGCCGAACAAGGTCGCCATGTATTTCGTGCCGAACATCAGCGCGACCAGGCCGGAGGTGGGCGGCACGGTCGAGAGCCAGAGGAGACCGATGGCTGCGCCGAACAACAGCGCACTCATCGGCGTCACCGGGCTGACGAGAAAGGCCATGAAGATCAAGGAGCGAAAGAAGTAGATCGCCGCCAGAATGAAGCGCCGCGGATAACGCGACATCAGATAGCCGGCTCCGAGCGAGCCCGCGATGTTGAACAGCCCGATCAGCGCGATCACCCAGCCGCCCCAGCTCACGTCCAGTCCTTTGTCGACGAGATAGGGCGGCAGATGCGCCGTGATGAAGGCGACGTGAAAACCGCAGGTGAAGAAGCCGAGCACGAGCAGCACATAGGAGCGGTGGCCGAACGCTTCCGAGAGGGCCTGCCGGAAGGATTGGTTCGGCTGCGTTCGCGCCGTGATCGAGACCGTCGGCGCGCCTGCAAGCGTGATGGACAATGGAAGCACGAGCAGCATGAGAGCTGCGAAGATGAGCAGCGTCGCCTGCCATCCATAAGATTCCATCAGCGCCACCGACAGCGGCGAGAACAGGAATTGGCCGAATGAGCCGGCCGCGGTTCCCGCGCCATAGCCGAAGGGACGCCATTCCTCAGGCAGGAGTTTCGCAAAGGCGGACAAGACGATGTTGAAGCTCGCGCCCGACAATCCGAACCCGATCAGAACGCCGGCCGACAGATGCAGCATGCCGGGCGTCGTCGCGTAGGCCATCAGCGCGAGGCCGAGCGCATAGAGGATCGACCCGGCCCACAGCGAACGCACGATGCCGAAGCGATCGGCGATGGCGCCGGCAAGGGGCTGGCCCAGCCCCCACAAGAGATTCTGGATCGCGAGAGCGAGACCGAAAATATCGCGCCCCCAGGAGAACTCTTGACCCATGGGCTGGATGAAGAAGCCCATGGTCGAGCGTGGACCGAAGGTGAGAATCGCGATCAGGCAGCCGCACAGGATGATGACGGCGGGCGTTCGCCAGGACTCGGCGGCGGAGGAATGGGGGGTGGGCATGCGCGGTCCTTGAGGTTGCGGTTGGACCATACGCGCGGCGCCGCGGAACCGGAAACAAGTGTTGGTTATGGGAGCTATGCGGCGGGTCGATCAATGCCCCCTCCCCCCAACAAGGGGCGAGGGAGCGAATTCTACAGCTTGCGCGCCTGCTGGAGGTCGGCGTCGCCCCAAGCCGGGATCTCGTCGCCGGGGCCCCATTCGCGCGGGCGGTAGAACATGTGCACGCCGATCTTCGACAGCTTCCGCATGCCGCGGGTCCAATACGGCCGCACATAGGTCGCGTGATAGTGCGTGGACTTGCCGACATCCGGAAGCCAGAGCTTGCCGTCGAGCGCCTCTTGCGCGATGCGCGTCGCGCGTTGCCAGGCCTCTTTGTCGGTCACCTTCTCCGGAATGCCGTCGCAAGCGAAGGTGAACTGACAGGCCAGCTTGCGATGCGCGTTCTGATAGACGACGCCGCAAATATCCTCGGGATAATAGCCGGAGAACGCGCGGTTGATGACGACCTGCGCCACCGCGATCTGTCCGCGCGCGGATTCGCCGCGCGCCTCGAAATAGATCGCGTCCGCCAGACACCGTTCGGCTTTGGCGCGCGTCCTGTCCGCAAGGCCCAGCCGCTCGGCGGCGCTCATCGGGCGCTTTTCCTCGCCCGTAACCTCGCCCTTCGATGCGACAGTCTCGCCGCTCGGCGGCAGGCTCGCATATCGTTGCGCTGCGGATCTTTCAGGATCGAGCACAGGCGCCTCGCCCGGCAGCCATTGCTCGATCACGCCCGCGGCCGCGCCCAGGGGCCGCTCGCCAAACAACAGGCGCGTGGCATCGGATTCGCCGAGGTCGCCGGCCGCAATCGAAGGCTCTCTCGGCTCCTCCGGGCTTGCATCGGCCACCTTGTCTGACTCGCTCGGGATAGCGACGACGCGCGCACCGAGGAAATCGCCTTTGCCTGCGCGATTCACGCGCGTCCCATAAGCCACAGCCGATGCGCTCCCGGCTGGCGGCGTGATCGAACCAACGGCGTCGAACTCAGTCGTGACGCTCTCCTTGGTGAAATCGTGCGAGCGCAACCACTCGTCCTGCGCGCGGTGGGGAAACTCCTGACTGAGTTCCGTCAAGGGAACGAGCGCCGGCGGGATGGCAGATCCGATCGGATTCGGAAACGAAAACGCCGCGGCGCGAACGGTGCCGATCGACGTCAACAAATGTTGCCGCCATCGCGCGGAGACAACGGCTTCCTGCGCCAGCAACGAGGCGAGGTCCTGATATCCGACGCGCGTGGGACTTAACAGGAAGATCGCAAGGGCGACAGCGAACCAGGCAAGACCCGCCCCCTGCGAGCTTGTACGCAGAACCGTCATTCACTCACTCACGCAACACTACGCAACGCGACGCGCACACGACGATTCAAGAGTGGCATCGATGTGACGTTTGTTCCTGAATCGTCATCCCTTCTGCATGATTGAGATTGCAATCGCGTTAATCGCGCGCGGCGCAGCGTTCCGTTAGGCTTTACGGATCCTTAAAGCGAATTTCGACGCTCAGATCCTGCGCGTCCGGCTTGCGTCGCTCCATTTGAATAATGCGGCAAGACAGCGACGGGCTGGAGCTTTTCGGCAGACTCTAGAACAGGCCGGCAAACTCGAGACCTGACTCCGACCGCCCGTACGCGGCCGCTGCGGCCTCGCTCCATTCCTTCGGCAGATAGAACGTATGGACGCCGATGGCGTGCGTCCGGTGCATGATCTGGATCCAGGGCGGCTTGACCCAGTGCGCATGATAATGAGTGGACGGGCCCACTTGCGGTTGCCGCACACGGCCGTCGATCGCCGCTCTCGCAATGCGCTCTGCACGATCCCAAGCATTGGTGTCGTTCACAGCGTTCGGAACGCCGTCGCACGCGAATGAGAACTGGCATGCGTTGCGCCGATGCGCGTTCTGATAGACCACGCCGCAGACGGTGCCGGGATAGTAACCTGAAAAGACGCGATTCAAGATGACCTGCGCGACCGCGACCTGCCCTTCCAACGGCTCGCCGCGCGCTTCGAAATAGATCGCCTCGGCAAGACACCGCTCGGCGCGCTCGCGAGACTCGCCGACGGCCAGCAGCCGTTCCGTGCCCGTCAGCGGGCGGAAGCCTGTGGTCGTCACGAGGCCCTTCTCCGCGACCGTGACCCGCCGGTCCTCGCCGGGCTCGTCAGCGGCGTTTCCTGCCTGCGCAAGCACACGCTTGAGTTCGGGATCACGATAAGGAGGAGGGCTATGGAGGACATGGTCGGAGAGCGGCTCCACGGGAGTGCGTTTGTCGATGACCGCCTTCATGACCGCGGCATCGGTGAGAAAGCGGGCGGCACGGGCTTCCGCGACGCCGGCATCGTCCTGATAGGCGGCCAGCAGGTAACCGCCTGCGTCGGGGGCGAGACGCGCATTGGTCTCGCAGTGGCAGCCGTCATCCCCTGCTTCCCGTTCAATGGCCTCGCCCAGGAAATCGCCCTTGGCCGCACGGTGCGGAACGGGAAAGGCGGCCGGATGACCGGCACGCTTGAACGATCCGACGATGTCGATGTCGTCGCCGCCATAGAGGAGGCTGAGGGTGGCCTCGGGCGCCGTGTGTGCAACGGATGGATCGCGGGTCGCGAATATGTCCGGTCCGACAAAGATGCTCATCGCGGCCAGAGCCGCGAAAACCGGCTTGTTCGCAACAAGCCCCCCCGAAAACCACATCCGAACGCTCCTCCACGCCCAACCAGAACGCGACGCGGCGATGGTTAACGAACTCATCTGCCGTGAGCTTGGTCGCCATTGTGAAGGAGCCGCATTGCGCTACCGTCAATCCGCCGCCGCGCTTAAGATTCACATGCGATTTATTATGGTTTCTAATCGATTGCCGCCGGAACAGACGCCGTGCGGTTCGGGCCGTGCACAAAAAAGGCCCCGGTCCGGGGCCTTTTTCGTCTCGGATCGACGCGCTTACATCTTCACGCCGCGCTCGGTGAAGAACTTCATCGCGCCCGGATGCCAGGGAATCGAGGAATTCACTTTCACCTGGTTCTCCAGCGTGAAGCTTTCCGCCTCGCGGTGAACGGCGACGAGCTCCGGTTTCTTGTCGATGATCGTTTTCACGATGTTGTAGGCCATGTCGTCCGGCATCTTCTCGTTGGCGACGAGGATGTTCCAAACCACCGTGATCTTGTTGTCCTTGTCCTGACCGGGATAGGTCCCCGCCTTGATGACCGCGGGCGCATAGAGGTTGCCGTACTTCGCATTCATCTTGTCGGCCGTATCCGCGTGGTCGATCAGCTTGATCTTGACGCCGGGCGTCGCGCCGAGATCGGTGACCGCCGCGGTCGGCAATCCGCCGACCCAGAAGAACGCGTCGATCTTGCGATCCTTCATGGCGTTGACGGATTCCGCGACGCCAAGGCGTTCGCGCTTCATGTCCTTGTCGCGGTCGAGGCCCGCGGCTTCGATCACACGAAAGGCCATCACCTCGGTCGCGCTGCCGGGCGAGCCGGTCGAGACGCGCTTGCCCTTCAGATCCGACATCTTCTCGATGCCCGTCCCGTCGATCGTCACCACATGCATGCGGTTCGGATAGAGCACCATCAGCGTGCGCACGGCGACGTTGGAGCCCTTGAACTTGTCCTGCCCCTGCAAGGCGTCCAGCGCCGCATCCGCCATGGAGAAGGCGACTTCGCTCTGGCCTGTATGAATGAGCTTCAAATTGTCGACCGAGCCGCCGGTCACTTCCGCCGTCGCCTGCAGTCCGGGCACGTATTTGGAGAGCACATTGGCGAGGCCGCCCCCGAGCGGATAGTAGACGCCGCCGGTGCCGCCGGTCGCGATCGACAGCGTGCGCTGCTGCGCGAAGACCGAACCCGCGACGAGCGCCGTCGCCGCGGCCACGGCGAAGGCCGTGCTTCTTGAGACGAAACGAGCCATGCTTCCTCCTTCAGGGGTCTTTTGTTGCCTGCACCGGCAGATCCGGCGTCAGGTACTGTTTTACCAAAATCGCGACCGCTATCGCCAGCCCAAACGGCGCCGGATAGGGAATATCGAGCCGCAGGATTAACTCCGTCACGGGTTCGAGGACGCTCGGAAAGACCAGCAGAAGCCCTGCGAGTGCGAGAGCGATGCGCTCCAGCCTGGTGTTGCGGCGAATGGCCCAGTTCTGCGCGGCGGCTGCGAGGGCGGCAAGCCCGATGCCGGTCTTTGCGGTTATGATGACGATGTCGAAGACGGACCCGTCCTTCGGAATCTTCATCAAGAGCCCGATCCCCTGCGGGTCGATCACGAAGACGAAGGGCACCAGGAATGCCGGCATGGTGTATTTCCAGGCCTGCAGCGTCGTCTTGTAGGGATCACCGCCGGTGATCGCCGCGGCCGCGAAGGGCGACAGCGCCGTCGGCGGCGAGACTTCGGAGAGCACCGCGTAATAGAAGATGAACATGTGCGCGGCGAAATCCGGCACGCCGAGCTTGGTCAAAGCCGGCGCGGCGATCACGGCGCAGATGATGTAGGAGGCCGTCACCGGCACGGCGAGGCCGATCACCCAGACGATCAGCGCCGTGTAGAGCGCGGTCAGCAACAGGCTGCCGCCCGCATAGGCGATGACGATCGACGAGAATTTCAAGCCGAGCCCGGTCAGCGTCACCACCCCGACGATGATGCCGGCGGAGGCGCAGGTGGTGGCTGCGCTCAAGACGCCGATCGAACCGTCGGCGAGCGCGCGGACGAACTTCTGTCCCTTCAACGCCGTTTCCGGCCGCAGGAAGCTCATCGCCAGCGTCAGCATGGTTGACCAGAACACGGCCAGCATCGGCGAGTAGCCGACCAGCATGAAGGCGACCACGGCGATGAGCGAAATGAAATGAAAGCCGTAGCGCGATGTCAGCTGCCAGAGCGTCTGTTCCTGGACATAGGGTACGCGCTGTGCGCCGAAGCGCCGCGCGTCGAGATCGACCATGAAGAGGAGCGAGGCGTAATAGAGCAGTGTCGGGATGGTCGCCATCCAGATCACGTCGAGGTAGCTGATCTTGAGGAATTCCGCGATGAGAAAGGCGGCAGCGCCCAGCACCGGGGGCGAGAGGATCGCGCCGAGGCCGCCGGCCGCAAGCAGGCCTCCGGCTGCGTTTTTCTCAAACCCCGAGCGCGCCATCATCGGATAGGCGACGGCGCCGATCGTCACCGTGGTGGCGACGCCGGAGCCCGATGGGCCGCCGAGCAGAAACGAGGACAGCACGACGGTCCGGCCCGCGCTGTTCGGCTTGCCGCCAAGCAGCGCCATCGAAAAATCGATGAAGAATTTTCCGGCGCCGGAGTGCTGGAGAAAGGCGCCATAGATCGTGAAAAGGATGATCAGCGAAGACGACACATCCACGGCGACGCCGAAAATCCCCTCCAGGGTGATGAAGAGATGGCCGACGAGGCGGGAGAAATCATAGCCGCGATGGGTCCACGGCGGCGGAAGATTGGGGCCGAACATCGCGTAGAGGATGAACAGGACCGCGACGACCGGCATGATCCAGCCGGTCGTGCGGCGCGTCGCCTCCAGCAGGAGAACGATGAACAGCACTCCGAGAATGATGTCGAGACGGTCCGGCAGCGTCGCGCGATCGGTGAAGTCCTCGCCGCCCCAGAGGGCATAGCCCAGAACTCCAACCGAGACCGCCGCGGCGACGACATCGAACCACATGATGCGGTTGCGAAAGCGCTTGGCCAGCGGAAAGAGCAGAAACGCCAGCGCCATCACGAAGGCGACATGCGTGTAGCGCAAGGGCTGCGTCGCGACGATGGGGAAATCGGAAAAGGGCCAGGCGCCGGCGATCGAGGCGTAGAGGTGGAACAGAGTCATGGCGATCGCAATGCCGGTGACGGCGATCCCGGCAATGCCAATCAGCCG
This sequence comes from Xanthobacteraceae bacterium, assembly GCA_022844485.1. Taxonomy (GTDB): domain Bacteria; phylum Pseudomonadota; class Alphaproteobacteria; order Rhizobiales; family Xanthobacteraceae; genus JALHLQ01. The sequence goes on along the minus strand of JALHLQ010000023.1, from coordinate 38,157 downwards.
ATTAGCGGCTCCCTCTTCGGCCTCCACGAATTTTTCAGCTTCACGAAGCTGCTGATCGGAAATCGCGCCTTGTGACGTAAGGCGCGGGTCTGGGGGGCCGGTCTCAGCCGCGCCTTGCAGGTCCTTGGCCATCGTTCCCCAGGAAGTGATTGTTCTTGTGGCGGGGTACGCTAGCGCATGACGGGGGAGAGTGAAACATGGTCCCGGCAAGGACCTGACGGACGGGCGAAGCGAAGCCCGCCCGCCGCCGGCTCACGCCGTGCTGGCGGGACCCTTGCCGAGCGCGGCCTGCGCGGCGGCCAGGCGCGCGATCGGCACGCGGAAGGGCGAGCAGGACACGTAGTCGAGCCCGACTTCGTGACAGAACGCGACCGAGGCGGGATCGCCGCCGTGCTCGCCGCAGATGCCGAGCTTGATGTCGGGGCGCACCTTGCGTCCGCGTTCCGTTGCGATCTTCACCAATTCGCCGACGCCTTCGCGGTCGATCGAAACGAACGGGTCGATCTTCAAGATCCCCTTCGCCGTATAGGGGCCGAGAAAGCTCGCCGCGTCGTCGCGGCTGATGCCGAAGGTCGTTTGCGTGAGATCGTTCGTCCCGTAGGAAAAGAATTCGGCCGTCTCCGCGATCTCGCCGGCGCGCAGCGCCGCGCGCGGCAATTCGATCATCGTGCCGACCTGGTATTCGACCTTGGCTTTCGTCTCCTTGAACACCGCGTCCGCGGTTGCATCGATTCCCGCCTTGACGAGATCGAACTCGGCCTTGGTTGCGATCAGCGGAACCATGATTTCCGGAGCGACACGGGTCCCGGTGCGCTTTTGCGCCTCGACGGCGGCCTCGAAGATGGCGCGGGCCTGCATCTCGGCGATCTCGGGATAGGCGATCGCCAAGCGGCACCCGCGGAATCCGAGCATGGGATTGAACTCGTGCAGTTCCCGCGCGCGATCCTCCAGCCGGCGCGGATCGGCGCCCATGGCGCGCGCGACCTCCGCAATCTCCTGCGGCGTGTGCGGGAGAAACTCATGCAAAGGAGGATCGAGCAGGCGGATCGTCACCGGCAGCCCGCGCATGATCTCGAACAGCGCGATGAAATCGCCGCGCTGCATCGGCAGGAGCTTCGCCAGCGCCGCGCGGCGGCCTTTCTCGTCGTCGGCGAGAATCATCTCGCGCACCGCGACGATGCGCTCGCCTTCAAAGAACATGTGCTCGGTGCGGCAGAGCCCGATGCCTTCGGCGCCGTACTTGATGGCGACGCGCGCGTCGGTCGGTGTGTCGGCATTGGCGCGCACCTTCAGCTCGCGGATCGCGTCGGCCCAGCCCATCAGGGTCGCGAATTCGCCGGACAGTTCGGGCTCCAGCATCGCAACACGGCCGGCAAGCACCTGCCCGCTCGAGCCGTCGATGGTCACGACATCGCCCTTGCGCAAGGTGCGCCCGGCGGCGGACACGGTCTGCGCGGCGTAATCCACGCGAAGCTGGCCCGCGCCCGAGACGCAGGGCTTGCCCATGCCGCGCGCGACCACCGCGGCATGTGAGGTCATGCCGCCTCGCGTCGTCAGGATGCCTTCGGCGGCGTGCATGCCGTGAATGTCCTCGGGCGAGGTTTCGACACGGACAAGGATCACCTTGCGTCCCTGCGCTTTCAGCATCTCCGCTTCGTCGGAGGAAAAGACGATTTCGCCGGACGCCGCGCCGGGCGAGGCGGGCAATCCGCTAGCGACGATGTCGCGCTCGGCTTTCGGATCGATGGTCGGATGCAGAAGCTGATCGAGCGCGGCGGGGTCGACGCGCGTCACCGCTTCCTCTTTCTTGATCACGCCCTCGTTGGCGAGGTCGACGGCGATCCTCAGCGCCGCCTTCGCGGTACGCTTGCCGCCGCGCGTCTGCAGCATCCACAGCTTGCCCTGCTCGACGGTGAATTCGAGGTCCTGCATGTCGCGATAGTGGCGCTCGAGCACGCCATAGATGCGCACAAGTTCGGCAAAAGCCTTCGGCATCGCCCGTTCCATCGACGGCTTGTCGGACCCCGAGGCGAGGCGGGCGGCCTCGGTGATTTCCTGCGGCGTACGGATACCGGCGACCACGTCCTCGCCTTGCGCATTGATGAGGAACTCGCCGTAGAGCTGCTTCTCGCCGGTCGAGGGATTGCGCGTGAAGGCAACGCCCGTCGCCGAGCTGTCGCCCATGTTGCCGAACACCATGGCCTGGACATTCACGGCGGTGCCCCAGCTTTCGGGAATGCCGTGCAGGCGGCGATAGGTGTTCGCGCGCTGGTTCATCCATGAGCCGAAGACGGCGCCGATGGCGCCCCATAATTGCGCGTGCGGATCCTGCGGAAACGCCTCGCCGAGTTCCTCCTTGGCGCGCGTCTTGTAGCGCTTGACGATCTCGGCCCAGTCGTCGGCGTCGAGATCGGTGTCGAGGACATGGCCTTTGCGTTCCTTGTAGTCCTCGAGGATGCCCTCGAAGTGATGATGATCGACGCCGAGCACGACATCGGAATACATCGTGATGAATCGCCGATAGCTGTCGTAGGCGAAGCGGCGGTCGCCGGATTTCCTCGCCAGCGCCTCGACCGTCACGTCGTTGAGGCCGAGATTGAGCACCGTGTCCATCATGCCCGGCATGGAGGCGCGCGCGCCCGAGCGCACGGAGAGGAGCAGCGGATTGCTTGAATCGCCGAAGCGCTTGCCGGTGAGCGCGCCAATTTGATCGATCGCGCGGGCGATCTGGTCCTGCAAGTCCGGCGGATAGGTTTTGCCGTTGGCGTAGAAATAGGCGCAGACCTCGGTGGTGATCGTGAAGCCGGGCGGAACCGGCAGGCCGAGATTGGCCATCTCGGCGAGATTGGCGCCCTTGCCGCCGAGGAGGTCGCGCAATTGCGCCGAGCCTTCCGCCTTGCCGTCGCCGAAGGAATAGACCCACTTCGTCATCGTCCCCGCCTTCGTCCGCGGCCTTGCGCCGGACTGCCCGTCTTGGCGCGTTTCGAAGCGCATTTCAACCGAGTCCATGGTGCGATCTCGTCTGGAAGAATTTGAATCTGATCAAGATTTTGCGGCACGCTGGGGCGTTTGCGCTTGCACAACGATTCGTGCGGTTCGAAGGTTCCTCATCCTTCGATGCGGGAGAAATCGGCGACTGCGCGAGTCGCTTCGCGGATTTCGTTCAAGAGCCGAAGACGGTTCTTGCGCAATGCGGGGTCGTCGGTATTGACCGTCACCTTGTCGAAGAAGGAATCGACATGCGGGCGCAGCTTCGCCATCGCGCGCATGGCGGCGGCGAAATCCTCGCGCGCGACCGCTGCCGAGGCGTCGGCTTTCGCGGCGTCGATCGCGCGCGCCAGCTCCCACTCCTCGGCTTGGCGATACAGCTCGGGATTCGGCGACCCGGCATATGCGGCTTGGTCCTTCTTCTCCTCGATGCGGATGATGCTGGCCGCGCGCTTGTAGCCGGCAAGGAGATTCTTTCCGTCTTCGGTGTCGAGAAATTTCCCGAGCGCTTCCACGCGGCGGACGACGAGGAGGAGGTCGTCCTGCAGGTCACCCTCCCTTGCAAAGGGAGGGTCGCCGCGAAGCGGCGGGGAGGGATCGCTTTGACCCCCACCCGGATCGCTGCGCGATCCGACCTCCCCCTTCCAGGGGGAGGTGTTCAGCGCGAAGACGGCATCGACGAGATCATGCCGCGCGCCCTGCTCGCGCAGTTGCACCTTCAGGCGATCGGCGAAGAAGGAGAGGAGGCCGGCAGCTACATCAGAGAGTGTAATTACGCCACTCTCGGTAATCTTCACGCCATGTTTTCCAATATCTCCTTCCGAGACAACAGCAAACCCCAAGAACTGAGCACCAACATCAATGCCGATTGTTGTTCTTTTTTCGCCAGATTTATCAAGTAGCTCCACAGTCACGTCGGCGTGCTTCTTGAAAAACTCAAAGTGCGGTTTGAGAATGCGCAACGGCAATCTGAGTCCGTTCTCCAACACCAGTCTAATTACCCCCAGCGCCGCGCGGCGCAGCGCATAAGGGTCCTTGCTCCCAGTCGGCTTCTCGCCGATCGCCCAGAAGCCGACGAGCGTGTCGAGCTTGTCGGCGAGCGCGACGGCCATCGACACCGGATTCGCCGGCACGCGGTCGTTCGGGCCGAGCGGCCTGTAGTGATCCTCGCAGGCCTGCGCGACGCTCTCATCCTCGCCTTGCGCGCGCGCGTAATACTTCCCCATCAGGCCCTGCAGCTCGGGGAATTCGCCGACGACGTCGGTGAGGAGGTCGGCCTTGCACAGGCGCGCGGCGCGGCGCGTCTTCTCCACGTCCGCGCCGACGAGCGGCGCAAGCTCGACGGCGAGGCGCTCGATGCGCTCGATGCGCTCCCATTGCGTGCCCAGCTTCTCGTGAAAAACGATGTCCTTGAATTTCGCCAGCCGCGCTTCGAGCGGCGTTTTCAGATCCGTCTCGTAGAAGAATTTCGCATCCGACAGCCGCGCGCGGATCACGCGCTCGTTGCCGGCGACGATGGCCGCGCCGCCGTCCGACGCCTCGATATTGGCGACAAGGATGAAACGCGGGGCGAGTCGCTCGCCCTTGCGCAGGACGAAGCATTTCTGATTGTTGCGGATGGTCGTGCGGATGACCTCCGGTGGCATCGCAAGGAAGCTTTCGTCGAAGGAGCCCATCAGCACGACCGGCCATTCGACGAGGCCGGCGACTTCGGCGAGCAGGCCCGCGTCCTCGACAAGGTCGTAGCCTTGGGCGAAGGCGAGGTTCTTCGCCTCGTGCAGGATGGTTTCCTGCCGCCGGGCGGCATCCAGCACCACATGCGCCTTTTCGAGCTTCTTCGCATAGTCATCGAGCCGGCGCACGGCGAAGGCTTTGGGGGCGAGGAAGCGATGGCCGTGCGTCGTGTTGCCCGCCGCGATGCCGTCGACCGAGAACGGCACGATGTCAGGCTCCTCGGTTTCCGGGCCGAAGGTCGCGACGATCGATTGTAGCGGGCGCACCCAGGCGAGCGCGCCCGGTCTTGCCGAACGCTCGCCCCAGCGCATCGATTTCGGCCAGGGAAAGGTGCGGATGACGAGCGGCAGCATCTCGGCCAGCACATCGATCGCGGGACGGCCCGGCTTCTCGACCAGCGCCACGTAGAAGTCGCCCTTTTTCGGGTCGCGCTGCACGCTCGCCTGATCGATCGAAGCGAGGCCGGCGGCTTTCAAGAAGCCCTGGATCGCGTTGTCGGGCGCGCCGACGCGCGGGCCCTTCTTTTCTTCCTTCAGGTCGGGCTGCCTCGCAGGGATGCCTTGCACATGTAGCGCCAGCCGCCGCGGCGTCGCAAAAGCTTTCGCCCCCTCATAGACGAGGCCCTGATCGACCAGGCGGCCGGTGACCATTGTCTTGAGGTCGTCAGCCGCGCGCGCCTGCATCCGCGCCGGAATCTCTTCGGAGAGCAGTTCAAGCAAGAGATCAGGCATCTTACGACTCCGCGCCCCCTTGGGGGGAGAGAGCCAGGCCCCTACCGCGGAGAGGCCCGCGCCTCATCTCGTCGCCGCTCATGTCCCCGCCCCGCCCGATTCCGTCGCGAGCCAGGCTTCGCCGCAGGCCTTGGCGAGATCGCGGACGCGCAAAATGTAGCTTTGGCGCTCCGTGACGGAGATCACGCCGCGCGAGTCGAGCAGATTGAAGACGTGGCTCGCCTTGATGCACTGGTCGTAGGCCGGCAGCGCCATCAGATGCCGCTTGTCGCCGTCCGACCAGCCGGCCGCGAGATACTTCTTGCACGCCGCCTCCGCCATCTTGAACTGCTCAAAGAGCATGTCGGCGTCGGCGTGCTCGAAATTGTGGCGCGAATATTCCTGCTCGGCCTGGAGGAAGACGTCGCCGTAAGTGACCTTCTCGTTGCCGTCGCGGCCATTGAAATTCAGGTCGAACACGTTCTCGACGCCCTGCACATACATCGCAAGACGCTCGAGCCCGTAGGTCAGCTCGCCCGAGACCGGCGCGCATTCGAAGCCCGCGACCTGCTGGAAATAGGTGAACTGCGACACTTCCATGCCGTCGCACCAGCATTCCCAGCCAAGGCCCCAGGCGCCGAGGGTTGGGCTTTCCCAATCGTCCTCGACAAAGCGGATGTCGTGGATTTTCGGATCGATGCCGATCGCATAGAGCGATTTCAGATAGAGGTCCTGCAGGTCCGGCGGATTCGGCTTCAGGATCACCTGATACTGGTAATAGTGCTGCAGCCGGTTCGGATTCTCGCCATAGCGGCCATCCTTCGGCCGCCGCGACGGCTGCACATAGGCGGCATTCCACGGCTTCGGTCCGAGCGCGCGCAAGGTCGTGGCCGGGTGAAACGTACCGGCGCCGACTTCCATGTCGTAAGGCTGCAGGATGACGCAGCCATAATCCGCCCAATACCGCTGAAGCGCGAGAATCAAACCCTGGAAAGACCGCTCGGGGCGCATGTGCGGCGGAAGGCTCGCAACCATTGCAAATCGGCTCGCTGAATGGGCGCGGGACCCTATCGGCGCGTCCGGAGGGGGTCAAGCGAAGCGGTTTGGACACTCATCCCCGAAGCCGGCGTGCAGTTTCGCGTCAAGCAAGCGTGAACCTTGCTCTCAATGCGAGGCGCGGCCGGTGCCATGGCACCTCAGTCTTTACCCGGCGTCGAACCTGCCCGTCTAGTCTCGCGACCAAACAGCAAGGCCCCTTCTGCCGCCCGGAGACATCCCCATGGTTGCCTTCACGCTGATCGGATTGATCGGAAGCTTGCTGTTTTTCATGGCCCTGGTCTCGGGCAAGCGACCCGGACCATCCCGCTGAAACTTTTCGTTAAGGATGGCGTCAGCGGGCCGGCCGGTAGATGCCGGTCTTTGGGTCGCGCTCGAGCCGTGGCATCCCGTCCCGCTCGGTCTTTGAAGCAGTCGCCTCCGCCGAATGCAGTTCGGCATTGATGCGGCGCGCTTCCTTGACCAGCCAGCGCCCGATCACGGTCGCGCCGAGCGCGCCGAGGCCCCACACGATCACCGGCGGCATGACCTGATCTCCCCCCGCGAATCTCGGCGCATCATAACCCATAGCGGGACCAAAGCGCCCGCGTCTCGAGCGCCGAGACGACGTCGTCGGCCCAGCCGCCTGCCTGGGTGGGCGCGTTCGTAGAGAAGCCCGGCGCCACGCGGCCGAGAAGCCCGCGCTCGGCCCGCACCAGCGGCGTCACGACTTTCTCGCCGTAACGCTCGCGCAAATAGGACCGCACGTCGCCGATCTGGTCGGCAATGCCGAGCTCGATCGCTTTTGCGCCCGCCCAGAACTCGCCCGAGAACAAGGCCGCTTCGGGTCCCGACAGCTTTGCGCCGCGGCGGCTTTTGACCAGCTCGATAAAGGTCTGGTGGATGTCCTTCTGAATCGACCTGAGGCGCGCGACATCCTCGTCCTTGGCGGGAAGGAACGGGTCGAGAATGACCTTGTGCTCGCCCGCGGTGTAGAGGCGCCGTTCGATGCCGAGCTTCTTCATCGCCTCGTCGAAGCCGAAACTGGCGGCGACGACGCCGATCGACCCCATGATCGAGGACACGTCGCAAATGATCTCATCTGCGGCGCAGGCCAGCATGTAGCCGCCCGAGGCAGCCACGTCCTCCACGAAAGCCAGCACCGGCACCTCGTTTTCGGTTGCGAGCTGGCGGATGCGCCGAAAGATCAGGTGCGACTGCACCGGCGAGCCGCCGGGCGAATTGATCAGGAGCGCGACCGCCTTCGCCCGACGCACGGAGAACGCGCGCTCGAGCGGACGCGCCACAGTCGCCAGCGTGAGCCCCGGACGGAGCGGCGTCGAAAAACCGATCACGCCCGACAACCGCACCACCGGAATGACAGGACGATCGGCACGAAATCGCGCCGGCAGAACCGGCCCCAGAAAATTCAACATCCTGCCCATCATTGCGCGGCGCCCGAGCGGCGGGGCTTGCGCGAGCAACGCGATGTTAACTCGCCTCGGTTAGCAGCCATAGATGACGCCATGCGTGAAGGGTTGAGGGGGACCATGAAGATCGTGTTGTTGGTCGTGTTGCTGAGTGCCATTGCTGCCCTTGCCTACTTCTCCGCGCCCGATTCCCGTCCCGCGCCGAACGAAATCTCCTGAGCCTTCCGCAGCACGGCTTCGGCGTCGCCGGTCGGCCGCCCCGAAGAATCGGCGAGCACAAGACCGCTTGAAACGGAAAGCGGTGCGCTGCTGCCTTTCACGGCGCGCACCAGGATGCGGATCGCCGAGCGGTCGGGCTTCGGGTATATCGGCAGGATCGAAACCGCGCCGAACTTATCCAGCGCGCGGAGAACCTCCGCAAGCCCGTCCGCCCGCCAGATCATGGTCAAAGCGCCGCGGGGTTCCAGGAGGCGTGCCGCCGTTCTGATCCACCGATCAAGGTCGCCGGCGCAAGCGTGCGCGCGCCGGCGCTCGGCGTTCGGCGAGACGCGGTGGCGCGCATCGTTGAACGGCGGATTCATAAGGACGTGTTGCGCGCAACCCGGCGGCAATCCGGCCCTCGCGAACGCGCGCGCCTGCCCGGCCGCATCCAACGACACGGCGCGGACGCGGTCCGCAAAACCGTTGCGCTCGGCGTTGGAGGCTGCAAGCGCAGCCAGCCTTTCATCGATCTCCACCAGCGTGACCCGCGCGCCAGGGACACGCGCGGCGAGCGCCAGCCCGGCCGCGCCGATGCCGGCGCCGAGATCGACGGCGTGCTCGCCACGCCGCGCGTGCGTCGCCGCGGCCAGCAGAATCGCGTCATGGCCCACGCGGTGGCCGCGCCTGGGCTGCCAGATGCGAAGCCGCCCATCGAGGATCCGATCGTCAGTGACTGCGTCCATCGGCTTGTCCCGCTGAGGATTGCTCAGGGGCGCAACTCGTGCGCAAGGCCGGCACTGGCGATCAGGCGCCGCGCGCGCGGGATGTCCTCATCGGCGACGAGAATGCGGCGAGGCAAAATGCCGATCGAACCTTCGAGCACGCTCATGTTCTGGTCGGCGATGAGGTGAATGATGCCGGCCCCTTTCAAAAGCGCCTCGATGGCGGTGACCAGAACCGTGTCATTGGTGCGCACCAGTTCCCGCATGGCCGGCTAAGCCTTCTCCGCCCCAGGCGGGCGGTGGCGAAGATAGGCCAGACGCTTCACCTCCCGCCGCCCGCGCGTAACCGTGCCAAGAATGAGTCCGCAGGTTACCATCAAGAACGCCAGCAGCATCAACCCTGTCGAGAGCACCGCAGTGGGGAGCCGCGGCACCACGCCTTCCCGCAGAAAGGTCGTAACGATCGGAATGGCCAGGAGGATCGAGGCGGCCCCGAGCAGGCCTCCGATGATCGAGAAGAAGCGCAAGGGACGTTCGGATTTGTAGAGCCGCGTGATGGTCCACAGGATGCGGAAACCGTCGCGCCAGGTGTTGAGCTTGGAGGCCGAGCCCTCGGGCCGTGCGAAGTAGGGCGTCTTCACCTCGGCAACCGGAAGGCCCAGTTCGAGCGCGTGCACGGTCAGTTCGGTTTCGATCTCGAAACCTCCGGAGAGAACCGGAAAACTCTTGACGAAGCGGCGGGAGAAGACCCGGTATCCCGACAGGATGTCGGAAAACTGCCGCCCGAAAACCGCGGTCACGAAGCCGGTCAGCAGGAGATTGCCGGTCCGGTGCCCGCGCCGATAGGCCGCCTCGTCGTGGTCGACACGCGCGGCCACCACCATGTCGAGCCGCTCCTCGACGAGCCGCACGATCATCGCACGCGCGCTCGGTGCGTCGTAGGTCGCGTCCCCGTCCACCAGAACATAAACATCGGCCTCGATATCGGCGAACATGCGCCGAACGACATAGCCTTTGCCCTGATGGGCCTCGCGCCGGACGACGGCGCCCGCGGCGGCGGCCGCTTCGGCCGTCCGGTCCCTGGAATTATTGTCATAGACATAGACGGCGCCTTCAGGCAAAGCGCGCCTGAAGGCTTCGACCACGGCTGCGATCGTGGCCTCTTCGTTGAAGCAGGGCACGAGCACGGCCACGCGCAGGCGCTGCAGGATGCGCTCGGCCTCGCCCGCCTCTTCGATTTCCATGGCCTGCAACATCCGCTATTTCCTGCCGGCTGCGGTCAATCATCGCAACCGCTGCTACCTTGCCGATCCAGCATAGCGTTTCTATGCTTGCCCGTCCCACCTCTAGGCGGAGAGCCCGTGTGGCCGTTATCGTCCCGTTCGAAGATCAAGCCCGCCCCTCCATCGATGCCCTGGTGGCGCATGTCACCCCCGACATGCAGCGGGTCAATGCGACGATCTTGTCGCGGACCGGGTCGGAGGTGGCGATGATCCCGGAAGTGGCCAATCACCTGATCAGTTCGGGGGGAAAAAGACTGCGTCCCATGCTGACGCTGGCCATGGCGCAACTCACCCATTATGCGGGCGAGGGCCACATCAAGCTCGCCGCCGCCGTGGAATTCATGCATACCGCCACGCTCCTGCACGACGATGTCGTGGACGAGAGCGAGATGCGGCGCGGCAAGCTCGCCGCCCGGATGCTCTGGGGGAACGAGGCGAGCGTGCTGGTGGGCGATTTCCTGCTCGGCCAGGCCTTCAAGATGATGGTCGAGGTCGGCTCGCTGCGTGCGCTCGAAATCCTGTCATCCGCTGCCGCCGTGATCGCCGAGGGCGAGGTGATGCAGCTTGCGGCCGCCAAGAACACTGCGACCACTGAAGACGAATATCTCGCGGTCGTGCGCGCGAAGACGGCGGAATTGTTCGCCGCGGCTTGCGAGGTCGGACCCGTGCTCGCAGCGCGTCCGAAGGCGGAGCAAGCGGCCTGCCGGTCATTCGGGATGAATCTCGGCGTCGCCTTCCAGCTCGTTGACGACGCGCTCGATTACGGCGGGAAGTCGGCCAAGCTCGGCAAGAATGTCGGCGACGATTTCCGCGAGGGAAAGATCACGCTTCCGGTCGTGCTCTCGTTCCGGCGCGGGAGCGAGAAAGAGCGGGAGTTCTGGCGAAGGACGCTCGAGCAAGGCGAGGCCGCCGACCGCGATATCGAAACGGCGGTGGGGCTGATGAGCAAGCATCGCGCGCTCGAGGACACGATCCAGCGCGCGCGCCATTACGGGGCGATCGCGCGCGACGCGCTTGCGCTGTTCCCGGATTCGGCGCTCAAGTCCTCGCTGGAAGAGGCGGTCGAATTCTGCATCTCACGCAGTCACTGAGCGTCCCCGATCGCCGTTTCCTGCACCCACCAGCCGGGATGACGCGCGGCGATGTCGCGCGCGGCCAAAGCCGCGTCGCGCTCGCCGCCAAACAGGCCGAAGCACGTCGCGCCCGATCCCGACATGCGCGCGAGGCGGCAGCCGGTCATGGCCCGCAGGGCCGCCAGCACGTCGGCGATTGTCGGACACAGCCTGAGCGCGGCGGCTTCGAGATCATTGCCGCCCTTCGCGACCAAGCCGAAGATCGCCTCCCGATCGGCGCGAGGAGGAAGGCTCAGGAGCGGAGGCATGTCCTTGACCGCAGGGCTTGCGAGCGCCGTGAACACATCGCGCGTGGCAAGCCCCACTCCGGGATTGACCAGAACCGCCGGCAGAAGCGGCAGCGCGAGCGGCGCGGACAAGACATCGCCGATCCCGCGCATGATGCGCGGGCGCGGATCGAGGCAGACGAGCACATCGGCGCCGGTCGCAAGCGCCGCCTCGCGCAGGCGCGGATCATCCAAGGCGAGGCGGTTGGCTCGAGCCAGAAGACGGAGGGCGGCGGCCGCGTCCGCCGAGCCGCCGCCGAGACCGGCTGCGACCGGAATCCGCTTCTCCAAGACGAAGGCGCCGGCCGCAAGTGCGGGGACACGCGCGGCGAGTTCGCGCGCCGCCTTGAGAACCAGATTGCCGGAACCCTCTCCCGCATCGGCCGCCATCGGCCCGCGCACCGCGAGCGCAAGCTCGCCTGCAGGCTCAAGCGTGAGGCGATCACCAAACCGCGCAAAGGCGACCAGGCTTTCAAGCTCGTGATAGCCGTCGGCTCGCCGCCGCAAAACGCGCAACGTGAGATTGACTTTTGCCGGCGCGGACTCGATGAGCATCCCGGCGAACGGCGGCCGTCAGCCGCCGCCGCTTCCAGCCCGCTTCAACCTTTCGGCGGCGGAGGCCGTGTCGTCAGGCAGGCCGCTGCGCAGCTTCTCTTCGATCTTGGCGAGTTCGTCTGGCTCGGGCTTGAGCTCGCGGGCGTGCGACCACTGAAAGCCGGCCTCGAGCGTTCGCCCGACCTTCCAGTAAGCGTCGCCCAAGTGATCGTTGATGGTCGGATCCTCGGGCTTGAGCTCCACGGCGCGCTCGAGGTGACGCACGGCTTCGTTGTAGTCGCCGAGACGGTAATAGGCCCAGCCGAGCGAGTCGACGATGTAGCCGTCATCCGGGCGCTGCTCGACGGCGCGGCGGATCATCCGCATGCCCTCGTCGAGATGCACGCCCTGGTCCACCCAGGAATAGCCGAGATAGTTCAGCACGTGCGGCTGGTCGGGATAGAGCTCGAGCGCCTTCTTCAGGTCGGCTTCCGCCTTGCTCCACTGTTTCGAGCGCTCGTAGCAGATGCCGCGAAAATAGAAGATCGTCCAGTTCGGCCGTGACGGAGCGCCGATGGTCGCAATTCCCTTGCTGTAGATATCGGCGCACTCGGTGAACTTCTTGCGCCCGCGCAGGATGTTGCCGAGCGCCATGATCGCCTCGAGATCATCGCGATTGTCGGCGATCAGTTTTTCCAGATGCGCGCGCGCCTCGTCGGTGCGATCCAGCGAATCATAGTTGATGCCGAGCTGGATCTCCGCGTTACGCCGCAAGGGCGAGTTTTTCGGAACGCGTTCATAGACCTTGATGGCGAGCGCCGGCTTCTTCATCGACTCGTGCAAGTCGGCAAGCGACAGGAGCGCGAGCGCGTGCTCGGGAACAAGATAGAGCGAGAGTTGCAGATACACGAGCGCGAGGTCTTCGCCGCCCTGGCGGCCGATCGAAGCGCCGAGCCCATACAGCACCTCGGCGGCGCCGGTCGGAATGCTCGCGACGAGGGGGCGAAGCTTTTTTCCCTCGCCCAGTTCCGCCATGGCTTCGGTGACGAGCGGATGGCGCGGCAGCACCTTGTCGAACGCCTGATAGACCTTCAGCGCCTCGCCCTTGGGGCCGTGACGTGACGCCCACCGCGCATAGGCTTCGACGGCTCGCAGTGCGTTGGGGTCGAGCTTGTGCGCGCGCTCGAGGCGTATGCCGGCCTCCTTCTTGTTGTTTGCCAGGTCCTGGATCAATCCGGCATGCAGCTCCTTGAAGATCGCGTACCATTCCGGACCGGTCAGCCGGTCGATGGCCTCGATCGCGCCCTTGGTCTCGCCCGCGCCATGCAGCGTCCAGGCCGTCAGCAGCGTGGCGGTCAGGTCGGCGATGGGACCGCGCACCGACTGTGCGAGGTGCTGGCGTGCCGCCGGATACTGCTTCGTCTTGATGCCGCGGACGCCGAGCACGAGGCGGGCGATCCGGTGGCCCCGATCGCTCTGGATCAGCCGCTCCGCCAGACGCGCAGCCTCTTCAACCTCGCCGTCGGTCAGCACCGCCAGGAAGGTGCGCTCGAGGAGCTCGCTGTTTTTCGGATCGGCCTTGAGCGCCGCGCGATAGTAGGCAGCCGCCGTCGATGCATCCCGCTGCGCACCGGCGTGGCGTGCGGCGAGATAACTGCCGGATTTCGAAACCCGCGGCGCATCGAACGGGTTCGGCGTTTGCGCGGCCAATTCGGCAGGCAAAGCACCCGCTCCGGCGGCGATGACGATGATCGCCGCGCGCCGGAACAGCGTCATCCATGTCAAGGTATCGTCTCCATCAACAGGGGCGAAAGCCACCGCCCCGCATCGGCGTTCACAATGGCCTTTTTGCGGCACCGCCGCAAGGTTGCAACAAAACCACGCACGCTTTTCAAGCAGACGCTTTGCCGCGCGAGCGGACGAGTCACATCCCCTGGTAGTTCGGTCCGCCGCCGCCTTCGGGCGGCACCCAGGTGATATTTTCGTTCGGATCCTTGATGTCGCAGGTCTTGCAGTGGACGCAGTTCGACGCGTTGATCACGAAGCGCGCCTGCGCGCCCTCGCCCACCCACTCATAAACGCCGGCCGGACAATAGCGGCTCGAGGGGCCCGCATAGATATCGTGCTCGGACGCCTTTTGCAGCGCCATGTCCTTGACCACGAGATGAACCGGCTGGTTCTCCTCATGATTCGTATTGGACAAAAATACAGACGACAAACGGTCGAAGGTGAGTTTCCCATCCGGCTTGGGAGCCGCAATCGGCTTGTGGCGGGACGCAGGGTCCAAGCTTGCCGAATCCGGTTTGCCGTGCCCGAGCGTGCCGAAAAGCGAAAAGCCCAGCGTATTCGTCCACATGTCGAGCCCGCCGAGACCGACCCCGATCGCCGTGCCGAGCTTCGACCAGAGCGGCTTCACGTTGCGGACCTTCCACAGGTCGCGGCCGATCTCGGATGCGCGCCAGTTCTCCTCGTATTCGTTCAACTCGTCATGCGCGCGGCCTTGGGTCAGCGCCGCGGCCGCATGTTCCGCGGCCAGGATGCCCGACAGCATCGCATTGTGGGTTCCCTTGATGCGCGGGACGTTGAGGAACCCGGCAGCGCATCCGATCAGCGCACCACCGGGAAAAACAACCTTGGGAACCGACTGGTATCCGCCTTCGGAAATCGCGCGCGCGCCATAGCCCAAGCGCTTACCGCCCTCCAAGGTGTCGCGCACGATCGGGTGAGTCTTGAAGCGTTGGAATTCCTCGAAGGGCGAGAGGTAGGGGTTGCGATAGCCGAGGTGCAGCACGAAGCCGACCGCAACCAGGTTCTGCCCATAATGATAGGTGAAGGAGCCGCCTCCGGTCGAATTGTCGAGTGGCCAGCCGAAGGTGTGCTGCACGAGCCCCGGATGGTGCTTTTCGGGATCGATCTCCCACAACTCCTTCAATCCGATCCCGAATTTCGGCCGCGCGCGGTCGAGGTCAAGACCGAAGCGGCGAATGACGATCTTGCTCAAGCTGCCGCGCGCGCCTTCGGCGAACAGGGTGTATTTCGCGCGCAGCTCCATGCCCCGCGTGTAGGAATCTTTGGGGACACCGTCCCTGTCGAGCCCCATGTCGCCGGTTGCGATCCCGACCACTTCGCCTTTGTCGCCGTACAGCACCTCGGCTGCGGCAAAGCCCGGATAGATCTCCACGCCCAGGGCTTCTGCTTTTGTGGCCAGCCACTTGCAGACATCACTTAAGGAGACGATGAAGTTTCCATGGTTGTTCATCAGTGGCGGCATCGGGAAATTGGGCAGGCGCAGCGCGCCGGCCGGCCCTAGCCAATAGAACCGGTCGCGGGTCACCGGCGTCTTGATGGGCGTGTCTTCGCTGCGCCACTCCGGCAGGAGGCGATCGAGGCCGATCGGATCGATGACGGCGCCGGACAGAATGTGCGCCCCCACCTCCGAGCCTTTCTCGACAACGACGACGGCAAGGTCGGGCGCGAGCTGCTTGAGCCGAATGGCGGCGGAGAGTCCCGACGGCCCGGCGCCGACGATCACGACGTCGAACTCCATCGCCTCGCGGGCGGGCAGATCGGCCATCCTTCCCTCCTTTGGCGTATGAACACGCGACTGCGGCTGTTTTTCCATGTTTGCTTGACCCCGGCAATCGCCGGGAGCAAGCAACAGGTCAGAGTGCGACGAACAGACCACTTGGGGACCGATGACGCCGGATCGCACCAAAGCCGCCCGCGACCTGCTCGCCTTCTACCTGGAAGCGGGAGTGGATACGGTTTTGGGGGAGGAGGCGATCGACCGGCTGTCGAACGAAGATCCGGTTCCTCGCGAGGCCGTTCGCTCCCCGCCGCCACGCGGACCAGAGAGGGCTCCGCTGAACCGGCCCGCCCCCGCGGCCTTGGCAGCGCCGCCTG
This sequence comes from Xanthobacteraceae bacterium, assembly GCA_022844485.1. GTDB lineage: Bacteria > Pseudomonadota > Alphaproteobacteria > Rhizobiales > Xanthobacteraceae > JALHLQ01. Next base: position 22,218 of record JALHLQ010000023.1, on the reverse strand, counting down.
CCGCTCCGATGCTCTCGCCGGACGCCGCCGTCATGGCCGCGCGCGAGGCGGCGCGGCGGGCGCAGAGCCTCGACGAGCTACGGGAGATCCTCGACGGATTCCAAGGCTGCGCACTGAAGACGACAGCAAAACAACTGGTCTTTGCGGACGGCAGTCCGCAGGCGCGCGTCATGTTCGTCGGCGAAGCGCCCGGGCGCGACGAGGACATCGAAGGCCTGCCGTTTGTTGGTCGCTCGGGCCAGCTCCTCGATCGGATGCTGACCGCGATCGGCCTCGATCGGACCTCGTCCTACATCGCCAACATCATTCCATGGCGTCCGCCGGGGAACCGAACGCCGACGCCGCAGGAATCGCAAGTCTGCCTCCCTTTCATCATGCGGCAGATCGAGCTTGCCGATCCGGACGTGCTCGTCTGCCTGGGCGGCCCCGCGGCGCAAGCGCTGCTCGGCGTGAAGGAGGGCATCCTCAAGACGCGCGGCCGCTGGTTTGCCTATCGAGCCGGCCCGCGCGAGATCCGCGCGATCGCGACCCTTCATCCCGCCTATCTCTTGAGGCAGCCGCTGCAAAAGCGACTCGCGTGGCGCGACTTCCTCGCCATCAAAGCCGCGTTGGACAGTTAGTCCGGCGCCCTTCACCCGATCGTAAATTTGACGGCGAAGATCACCGCCAGGATGAGGACCGCCGGCTGTGCCTCCTTGATCTTCCCGGCGATGATCTTGGCGAGCACATAGGTGATGAAGCCCAGTCCGATGCCGGTCGCGATCGAATAGGTGAGCGGCATGGCGATCGCGGTCACCACCGCCGGCGCGTATTCGGTCGCGTCCTCCCAATCCATCTCGGCCAGCCCGCGCGCCATCATCGCGGCGACAAACAAGAGCGCCGCGGCGGAGGCATAGCCCGGCACCATGCTGGCAAGGGGCGCGAAAAACATCGCGAGCAGAAAGAGAATTGCCACGAACACGGCGGTCAGACCCGTGCGGCCGCCGGCGGCGACGCCCGAGGCGCTCTCGATGTAGCTCGTCGTGGTCGACGTGCCGATCAAGGAACCGAACATGGCGGCAAAACTGTCGGAGATGAGCGCCTGCGGCATGCGCTCGAGCTTGCCGTCCTTCATCAGCCCTGAGCGATGCGTCACGCCGATGAGCGTGCCGGCATTGTCGAACAGATCGACGAGGAACAAGGAGAATACGACAATGATGAAGGTCAGCTCGAAGGTCCGCGTAAAATCAAGCTGGAGGAAGGTCGGCGCGAGCGAGGGCGGCATCGATACGATGCCTGTGTAGTTTGCGAGCCCCAGCGGGATGCCGGCGACCGAGACGACGAGAATGCCGATGAGGGTACCGCCGAGCACGTTGCGCGCGTTCAGCGCCGCGATCAGGACGAAGCCGACAATGGCGAGGATCGCGGCCGGCTTCTTGAGATCGCCGAGGGTGACGAGCGTCGCCGGGTGATCGACCACGATGCCGGAGGTCTCGAGCGCGATGATGCCGAGGAAGAGGCCGACGCCGGCAGAGATCGCGAGCTTGAGGTTCTGCGGAATGGCGTTGATGATCCATTCGCGGATCTTGAACACCGAAACCAGGAAGAACAGCACTCCGGACAGGAACACGGCGGCGAGCGCCTGCTGCCAGCTGTACTTGTAGCTGAGCACGATCGTGAAGGCGAAAAAGGCGTTCAATCCCATGCCGGGCGCGAGCGCCAGCGGATAGCGCGCGTAAAGACCCATCACCGCCGTCGATACCGCGGCTGCGAGACAGGTCGCAACAAACACCGCGCCTTGATCCATGCCGGCCTTGCCGAGGATCTGCGGGTTGACGAAAATAATATAGGCCATGGTGAGGAAGGTCGTGAGCCCGGCGATCGCTTCCGTGCGCAGGTCGGTTCCATGACGGGACAGTTCGAAATAGCGGTCAAGATACGAGCTCATGCGCGACGGCGCGGCCGTGTCGGACATTGCAAATCCCCCTCCGCGCCGAGCGGAAATCCGCCGGCCGCGCGCCAAGATTAGCGCGCGGCCGCGCGCTCGGCTCCCCCTCTCGCCGGATTGTCCACGGCTGTCAGAGGGGCGGCCTCCCGGCAAAGTTGCTGAACTTTGCGCCCGCTCAACCGTTTTCCTGCGAATACCGGCCCAGCAAGACGCACGTCCATGGATCTCGACCCCGTCCTTCTCGCGCGCATCCAGTTCGCGTTTACGGTCTCGTTCCACATCATCTTCCCCGCCTTGACGATCGGGCTCGCCGGCTACATCGCCACCCTCGAGATCCTGTGGGCGCGCACGGGGCGCGAACGCTACAAGAGGATTTCGCGGTTTTGGACCAAGATTTTCGCCGTATCGTTCGGGATGGGTGTCGTCTCCGGGATCGTGCTGTCCTACCAATTCGGCACGAATTGGAGCCGGTTTTCGCTCGTGACGGGCAACATCATCGCGCCGCTCGCGAGTTACGAGGTGATCACGGCATTCTTTCTGGAAGCCTCGTTTCTGGGCGTGCTGCTGTTCGGAGGCGACCGCGTACCGCGATGGCTGCATGCGACCTCGGCTGTGCTGGTCGCGATTGGTACGTCCTTGTCCGCTTTCTGGATTCTCTCCGCCAATTCGTGGATGCACACGCCGGCGGGCTTCGAAATGCGGGATGGCATCGCCTATCCGACAGATTGGTGGGCGATCGTTTTCAATCCGAGCTTTCCCTACCGCTTCTCCCACATGCTGAACGCAGCCTTCATCACCACCGGCTTTGTGGTGCTGACGATGGGCGCACGATACCGGCTGCAGAACAAATATGCGGAAGAAAGCCGCACCATGCTGCGGATGAGCATCGGGCTCCTGGCCGTGCTCACGCCGCTGCAGCTTGTGATCGGCGACCTGCACGGATTGAATACGCTCGAGCACCAGCCGACGAAGATCGCCGCGATGGAGGCGCATTGGGACAGCACGAAACCCGGCGATCTCATCCTCTTTGCCTGGCCCGATGAAAAGAACGAGCGCAACCGATTCGAGGTTGCAATCCCGCGCGGCGCGTCGCTGATCCTCAGGCACGATCCGGATGCGCTGTTTCCGGGGCTCGACAAAGTGCCTCCCTCCGAACGGCCGCCGGTGGCGCTGGTCTTCTTTTCGTTTCGCATCATGGTCGGCATCGGCCTCGTCATGATCGCAATCGCCGCGCTCGGCGCCTATCTTCTCGCGCGGGGGCGCCTGTTCGATACGCGCTGGTATCTGAAGGTCGCCGCGCAGACCTGGTGGCTCGGCTTCGTCGCCGTGCTCGCCGGCTGGATTACGACCGAGAGCGGGCGGCAGCCCTACACCGTTTACGGCGTCCTGCGGACCGCCGACTCCACCTCGCCCGTTCTCGGCGCGCAGGTGGCGGTCAGCCTCGTCCTGTTCATTCTCGTCTACGCCGTCATTTTCTCGCTGGGGGCGCTCTCCATCAATCGCCTGATCGCGGCCGGACCGGCGACCGCCGACGCATCGAGCGCGGATCAGCGGCCGACACGATCGCTGGAGCGCGGACCGGGCCGCCAGATGCCGAACCAGGCAGCGCCGCCATGAGCGTCGATCTCACCTTGGCATGGGCGGCGATCGCCGGGTTTTCGGTGGCGATGTATGTCATCCTCGATGGTTTCGATCTCGGGATGGCGATGCTGTTTCCGTTCACCAAGACGGAGGAGGAACGCGATCAGATGATCGCCTCCGTGGCGCCGTTCTGGGACGGCAACGAGACCTGGCTCGTGTTCGGCGGCAACGCGTTGTGGGTCGCCTTCCCGCTCGCGTTTTCGATTCTCCTGCCGGCCTTCTATATCCCTGTCCTCATCATGGTGCTCGCGCTCGTGTTCCGCGGAGTGACCTTTGAATTCCGCGGCCTTGCCGGGAGGCGCAAAGGATTCTGGAATGCCGCGTTCTGGATCGGGTCGTTCCTCGCCGCCTTCGCGCAAGGCGCCATCCTCGGCGGCCTCATTCAGGGAATCGAGGTCGCGGACCGGCAGTTCGCCGGATCGGCCTTCGATTGGGCGACGCCATTTGCGGTTCTGTGCGGATTGGGCGTCGCCGCCGGCTACGCGCTTCTCGGCGCCACCTGGCTGATCATGAAAACCGACGGCGCGGTGGCGCTGCGCGCGCGCCGGCAGGCGAAGATCCTGCTGCTCGCCGTGCTCGGGTTCATGGCTCTCGTCAGTCTATGGACGCCGCTTGCATTCAGGGACATCGCCGTGCGCTGGTTCAGCCTTCCCAACTTCTATTATCTCTGGCCGGTCCCGGTCGTGACCGCCACAATCGCATTCCTGGCCTGGCGCTGGATCGATGCCGATCACCCGGCGCGGCCGTTCTTCTGTACGATCGCTCTTTTCCTGCTCGGCTTCCTCGGCCTTGTGATCTCAATTTTTCCCTTCATCGTGCCGCCGTCGATCACCATCTGGGACGCCGCATCGACGCCATCGAGCCAGATCTTCTCGCTCGTCGGCACATTGATCATGCTGCCGATCATTCTGGGCTACACGGCGCTGGTCTATTACCTGTTCCGCGGCAAGGTGCGTCCCGGAGAGAGCTATCATTAGTCCACTGCGAGCATGAACTCGATCCGAGAACCGGGAGCCCCTTTTCCGAACCATGCTCTGCGTCAGTTGATCGGCGGCCGGATCAAGGCCCAGCCCACTCGCAGGAGTGGCAGCCGACCCTGAATGGCGCGGGGGAAGGTTCGCGGCACTTCCGGCACGATCTCCGGGAAGCGGGCGCGAAGTTCCGGCGGCGGCGCGCCGGTCGGATCGACGGCGGGCCAGACCAGAATCGCGCCGCGGCGGCGAACCTCATTGTCGTTGAGCCAGGGCGCGCGCTCCGGTGACGCATCGATGTAGAGACGCGGGCGATCGGGCGAACCCAGCGCGACCAGCCCCCCGATCCGAAGGTCGCCGACGACAATGTCGAGCGGCAGGTTGGTACGGCGGCGAAAACTGTCGGTGAAGAACTGTCCCAAGGCGGCCGCCGGGCGCCCGACCGCAAGATCAACGCCGAGCCACGCAAGCGTGAGGGTGGAGGCCGCAATGACACCTGCGGGGATGAGGAGAAGCGCCAGCCAGGCGAGACCCAGACTGGTCTGCCGGTACAGCACGATCCGGTCACCGGCGGCGATAATGACGGCCAGGGCCGAGAGGACGACGAGCGGCCCTGCTCCGCCGACGTCGATCATGCGATCCGTCACCACGGCGACGACCAGCGCGGCGGCGGCCGGCGAAAGCGCGAAGAAATAGATGAAAGTCCGCGCGAAGGGATCGACGGGACTGCGCTCGAATGCGGGGGCGGGCGGGCGCGGCCCAAAACGCAGACCGCCGGCGACGAACAGCAAGATGAAAAGGCCCGCATGCGCCGTCACCAGCCAGAGCGACAAGCGCAGGAGCGCCGCGTAGCGTCCTTCCGCAAGCCGAAGATCCGGCAAATCGGACATGCCGGGCCAGGCGAGGATGCCGATCCATTCGAGCCAGACCAGATGCGGAAACAGGAAGAGAATCGCGACGAGCGCGGCGGCCCACGGGTCCATCGAGCCGAGCGTCATGCGGCCGCGCGCGGTCGCCCCGGTAAAGATCACCAGCAGCATCGCCAGCAGGAGACCGAGATAGGTCGTGAGCAGGAGCAGCCCGACATAGAGCGCCACGACAAACCATTCACCGCGCTTTTCTTCGCCGACCGCGCGCCAATAATGCAGCAGCGACAGCGCGGTGAGCGGCATGGCGAGCACGCTCGGCCCGAATTCCGGCGTTGGCACCGAAAAGGAGACCACGCCCACCATCAGGAGAACCGCCATCACGGCATGCGTTGTGCCGACGATGGCGCGTCCAAGGGTGAAGATCGCCCAGTAGGTGACGACGATGCAGAGCTGCGAGAGGAGATAAAGGCCGAATTGGCTCTGGCCGAACAGATCGAAAAAAATCTCCGCAAACCAATAGGCGAGCGGCGGGCCATAGGGCGAACCAAGCTGCCATTCCCGCCCCACCGCGAGCACGAGCGGCACGTCGCCCGGCGGCGCCGAATAGAAGACGGTCGGCACGAATGTCCAGACGAAGGCCTGCGAGAGCGCCGCAAACCAGAACATCGCAACCGGGCGGGCGCGCAGCGCCTCGATCAGGAGCGAGACATAGAGCATCGGCGGCTTGCGATGCGCGGGGCCCAGAGGCAGCGATTCGCCGACGAAGGCCATTACAGGAGCGTCGCCGCGGGCGCGTCCTCGTTCGGGGCGAGGAGAGCGGTGACCGGCGCGAAGGTGCGGCGGTGATGAATGGTCGGTCCGAGTCTCTCCAGCGCCTCGAAATGCGCGGGAACGGAATAGCCCATATGGCTTTCGAAGCCGTAGCCCGGATGCGCCGCGCCCACGCGCATCATCAGCCGATCGCGCGTGACCTTCGCCACGATCGAGGCCGCCGCGATCGAAAGCACGAGCGCGTCGCCGCTAATCACCGGGCGGCATTCGCAGGGCACGGCAATGCGGTCGACGCCGTCGACAAACACGAGCTGCGGCGCCAGCGGCAGCGCGGCGACGGCGCGCGCGAGCGCCCACAGCGAGGCTTGCCGGATGTTATAGAGATCGATTCGCGAGGGCGGCGCCATGGCGACCGCGACATGCGCGCTGGCGCAAATCTTTGCGTAGAGCTCTTCGCGGCGCTCGGGCGAGAGCTTTTTCGAATCGTCGAGCCCGCGCGGGATGCGTTTCGGATCGAGAATCACGGCGGCGGCCACGACGGGACCCGCCAGCGGTCCCCTCCCCGCCTCGTCGCACCCCGCGACCGGCGCAAGGCCGCGGCGCATGGCCGCGCGCTCGCGCCCAAAGGTCGGCCGGGCGTCGGGGTCCCCCAGCGGGAGGCGGGCGGCTTCGGCCTTCTTCATGGCCCCTTTGTGCAAGGGCGTGAAAAGAAGCGCAAGCCGGTCACTCGGGAACCGACAGGTTACCCTCGGAATCCAGCTAAAAGACTACAGGCGCTTTCCCAAGATGCCCCCGGGGGAGGCAACCGGAAAAGCCGCCGCGCAGCTCACAACAAGCGCAGCTGCTCCCCCGGCCTCGGCGGCGGCACGAAGTGCTCCGTCGTCAGCTTCACCTTGTCCTTGTTCAAACCCAACCGTTCGGTCGCGGCCTCGAAGCGCCGGCCGATGATCCAGGCATAGGGGCCGGTTCCGGTCATGCGGGTTCCCCAGCGCGAATCGTATTCCTTGCCGCCGCGCATGTCGCGCATCAGCGCGAAGACCCGCGTCGCGCGGTGGGGAAAATTCGCGAGCAGCCATTCACGGAACAGATCGCGGATTTCCAGCGGCAGGCGCAGGAGCACGTAGCCTGCCCCGGTCACGCCGGCCGCCGCGGCGGCGTCGAGAATGCGTTCGATCTCCGGATCGTTGAGCGCCGGAATCACCGGCGCGACCATCACCGATGTCGGAACGCCGGCCTCGCTCAATTTGCGCAGGGCCTCCAATCGGCGAGGCGGCGTTGCCGCGCGCGGCTCCATCGCACGCGCCAGCTTCGGGTCCAGCGTCGTCACCGAGATCGCGACCTTCACCAGATTGCGGCGGGCCATGCGCGCGAGAATGTCGATGTCGCGCACGATCAGCGCCGACTTGGTGACGATGCCGACCGGATGCCCGAACTTTTCCAGAACTTCGAGAATGCCGCGCATCACGGCATAGCGCTTCTCGATCGGCTGATAGGGGTCGGTGTTGGTGCCGATCGCGATCGTGCGGGGCACATAATGCGGATCCGACAGCTCGCGCTCGAGCAGGGCGGGCGCGTCAGGTTTGACGAACAGCTTCGATTCGAAATCGAGCCCCGACGAGAGCCCCATATTCGCATGCGTCGGCCGCGCGAAACAGTAGACGCAGCCGTGCTCGCAGCCGCGATAAGGATTGATCGAGCGGTCGAAGGAAATGTCCGGCGATTCGTTCCGCGTGATGATCTTGCGCGCGCGCTCCACCGTCACCGTCGTCTCGAACGGCGGCAAATCCTCCAGACTGCGCCAGCCGTCGTCGAAGGCGATGCGCGCGATCGGCTCATACCGGCCGGAGGCGTTCGACAGCGTTCCACGGCCGCGCCGCCGGTCCTGATCGACCCCGGTGCCGACAAAGTCGTCCTCCGGCGCAACGAGTTGCGCCGGAGGACGCAGGAGGGCTGTCGAAGAACGAGCCATGGCCAAGGTGATAGCGAATTCTTGCGAACAAAACAAGAACAATTGGAAAGGCCAGAATGCCGCGCGTCGCTCCGGCCTCGAAAATGCGGTTTTTTTGGGTTGCTTGCTGCACTGCAACCGCTAAGCTTGCTGCGCATGCTCAGCGTGATCATCGCCACCGACAATAGCGAAAAGGGTCTGTTTGCGACCCTCGCAGCGCTGGTACCCGGCGCGACAGCCGGCCTCGTGCGCGAGGTGATCGTCGCCGACCGGAACTCGCGCGATGCGACGTCGGCCATTGCCGACGCGTCCGGGTGCCTTATCCACAGCCTCGATGCTCCGGATTCCGCGCGGCTGCGCGCCGCGGCCGCCATGGCGCGCGGGCCGTGGCTCTTGTTTCTAAGGCCCGGCGTCGTGCCGGAGTCCACCTGGACCGGCGAAGTCGAGCAGTTTTTCGCCGCGGGTCCCGACCTGACACGGGTCGCCGTGTTCCGCGCCGGGACATCGGCCACGCTGCAGCCTTCCCTGCGCGAAGCTTTCGCGCTGGTTCGCGCAGCGCTTGGACTATGGGCGGCCGGCGGAGAGGGCCTGATCGTGTCCAAGGCGCACTATCTGAAGATCGGCGGCCATCCCGACGAACAGAATGCGGATGAGCGGCTCTTGTGCCGCCTGCGCCGCCGGCAAATCGTCACCTTGCGAAGCGGGGCGGTCGTCGCGCGCTAACGCCGCTTGACCGACGCGCCAAGGCGCCCCAGGGCGAGCCGCAAAGCATCGTCGCGCACCGGCAGCGAGGCCGCGATGTCGGCAGCCGCGGCGTGATCCAGCGCGGGCCGCGCCTTTTTCTTGTCGCGCCGCACCAGCGGCGCCTGCCGCAACGCGAGTCGGCCGACGGCGCGCCAACCGAAAAAGCGATTCACGCGTTCGAGAATGATCGAGGACTGGTGTTGGATCTCGATCGACGCCGGGCCTTCGACCCGCAACACAAGCGTGGCGGGCTCCGCCTGGTCCGCTCCGGTCTTGCCGGGCCAGGCGATCTTGACCGGCTCGGAATGTTCAGCGACATCGCGGCCGACAATGTCCGGCCAGCGGGTGACGAGTTCGCTCGAGGCAAAGCCCTGGCGCGCAAAGACATCCGCCAATGTGCGGCCGACGAGATCGCCCAGACGGCGCGGCCTTTGCATCTTGCTCACGCGTGCTCTCCACGATAGCGATGCCCTTGGCCCGATCTCGTAGCATGAAACCGTCAGGGTCTCACTTGGTCGTCTTCGGCCACCCGATCGCGCTGGCCGGTGCGCTCTTCCACGGTCACGCTCAGACGCTGGAAAACGCCGAGGCCCAGCACCAGGCCCATGGCCGTCAGCAGGAGCAGGGCCGGATAAACCAGGTCGCTGACGTTATCATGCGTCACGCGAAAGACGGTGACGAGACCTTCGAGGAACACAGCAATCGCGATGGTCGAGATGAAGCGCGTCAAGCTCCGGCGCGCCTCGGCGGCCGCGCGCATCTCCCGGCCACGCACGACCTCTTCGTCGACAAGGTATTTCGAAACCTCGAAAACGGCGATGGACACGATCACATATCCGATCGCGCCGAGCACCCTTTGGCCGACCTCCTCACGCGAGAGGAGCGCAGTGACCGCCTGGCCGATGCCGACACCCATGGTGACGAGCGCCAGCAGCATCAGGATGCCGGCGATGACGCCGAAGGCGAAACGTGAGACTGTGTCGAACACGTGGTCCCGAGCCGCTCCGATCATGCACCCGCAAACCGCGCCTTCGGGGCGCCGCCCGAGAGTCCAACGCCGTAACACGATCTATGTTCATCCCGGGCGATCAGTCGGCCTTCGGGAAACAGGATCGTGACGGCGACGCGCAGCAGTGCTTCAGGCAGATCGGCGTCCCCCGGCCGGCGTCGTCAGCCGCTGTCGGTGTCCGCGCGCGTCCTCGCCTGGTATGACCGGAACCGGCGCGATCTGCCCTGGCGCGCGCGCCCCGGCGAGGAACCCGATCCCTACCGCGTGTGGCTGTCGGAAATCATGCTGCAGCAGACGACGGTGAAAGCGGTCGCGCCTTACTATGCGCGCTTTCTCGCCCGTTTCCCCGACCTGCAGGCGCTCGCGCGCGCGGAACTGGACGACGTGCTCAAGCTTTGGGCGGGACTCGGCTACTACGCGCGGGCGCGGAATCTGCATGCCTGCGCCCGGGCCGTGATCGAGCGGCATGGCGGCTCGTTCCCGGACACGGAACCGTTGCTGCGCGCCTTGCCGGGAATCGGCACCTACACGGCGGCGGCGATGGCGGCGATCGCCTTCGACCGGCGGGCGACGCCGGTGGACGGAAACATCGAGCGGGTCGTCGCAAGGCTGTTTGCGGTCGAAGACCCCCTGCCCGCTGCGAAGACGCCAATCCGCAAACTGGCGGAGTCGCTCACGCCCGATCGCCGCGCGGGCGATTTCGCGCAAGCGATGATGGATATCGGCGCGACGATCTGCATGCCGAAAGCGCCGGCTTGCGCGCTATGCCCCCTGGCCGACGCCTGCGCGGCGCGGCAGCGCGGCGATCCCGAACGGTTTCCGTTCAAGAATCCGAAGGCCAACGGAAAACTCCGCCGCGGCGCAGCCTTCGTCGTGTTGCGCGCAGACGACGCGATTCTCGTGCGCAGGCGAGCGGCCACAGGATTGCTCGGCGGCATGACGGAAGTCCCGACAGGCGATTGGACGCACGCCTTCGACGAAGCGCAGGCGCTGGCGCAAGCGCCGATCCGCGCCCGCTGGCGCCGCGTGCCGGGAAGCGTCTCGCATGTGTTCACGCATTTCCCGCTGGAGCTCAGCGTCTATCTCGCCCGGGCGCCGCGCGACACAGAAGCGCCGCGCGGCATGCGCTTCGTCCCGCTCCGCGATGTTCACGATGAGGCGCTGCCGAACGTCATGCGCAAGGTCATCGCGCATGGGCTCAATGCGCGGACGCGACGCAAGCGTTGATGGACCTCCGAACCTCGGTGAACAGCCTCGGAAAATCCCCTTGGCGTCATCGCTCTGTCATGGACCGATGCAAAGCCTGTCGCGCAATTCGCCACGGGAGTCGACCATGATCCGAGTGGAGAGCGCCGAGGTCGTCTATCCGAACGGAACGCGGGCATTGAACCGTACGGATGTCGAGTTTGCCGGAGGCGCATTCACAGTTTTGCTTGGCGCTTCCGGCGCCGGCAAATCCACGCTCCTGCGTACGCTGAACGGTCTGGTCGCGCCGAGCACCGGTCGGGTCGTCGTGGAATCGGGCGACTTGCGCAACGGCCGCCGCCTGCGGGTTCACCGCCGCCGCACGGGCATGATCTTCCAGCAGCACCAGCTCATCGGGCGCCTGACCGTGCTCGCCAATGTGCTGATTGGGCGGCTCGGCTACCACACGACCCTGCGCACGTGTCTTGGATTTTCGGCGTCCGAGAAGCGGCTCGCGCTCGAGGCGATCGAGCGCGTCGATCTCATCGCCTATGCGCTGCGCCGGGCCGATCAATTGTCGGGCGGGCAGCAGCAGCGCGTCGGCATCGCGCGCGCGCTGGTCCAGCAGCCGTCGCTCATTCTGGCCGACGAGCCGATTGCGAGCCTCGACCCGGCCACCGCCGACCGCGTTCTCGGACTCCTGCATTCGATCTGCAAGGCGGATGGCATCACCGCCGTCGTCAGTCTTCATCAACTCGAATTCGCCCGACGCTATGCCGATCGTGTGGTCGGGCTGGCGAATGGCGCGATTGTCTTTGACGGGCCCCCGGGCAAGCTCGGCGCTGCGCAAGTGACCGCCATCTATGGCGGCACGACGCGGGTGATCGACGACAGCCAGCAAACGGAACTCGGACCAATGGAACACAGACTCAAGACGGGAACCTACGCATGAACCGCCGAGATTTTCTCCTCGCCACGACGGCATTCGCCATTGCGCTGCCGAGCGCGGCGGCGTACGCGCAAACGCGCGATCCCGCCAAGCTGCGCGTCGCGCTTCTTCCCGACGAGAATGCGACAACGATCATCCAGAACGCTCAGCCGCTGAAGACTCATCTCGAAAGGGCGCTCGCGAAAGAGATCGAACTCGTCGTCACGACCGATTACTCCTCGATGATCGAGGCGATGCGGTTCGGCCGCATCGAGATCGCCTATTTCGGGCCGTTCTCCTACGTGCTTGCGAAGTCGCGCGCCCCCGACATCGAGCCCTTCGCGGTCGGCATCGAACGCGGGCTCTCCACTTACAACAGCGTCCTGATTGCTACGGCCGGCGGGCCGGTCAGCAAGGTGGACGACATCCGAGACAAACCCTTCGGCTTCGGCGATCAGGCGTCGACGTCAAGTCACCTGATCCCGCGCGCTCACCTGCTGAGGAAAGGACTCGTCGGCGGGCGCGACTACAAGATCGTGCATCTTGGGACCCACGACGGCGTGGCGCGCGCCGTGCAGAACGGCCAGGTGCCCGCCGGCGCGCTGTCGAAACAGATTCTCGACTCTCTGACCAAACGGAACGCGATCGATGGCGCGAAGATCGTCCAGATCGACCTGTCCGATCCGATCCCCAACTATCCGATGACCATGCAGGGCAATCTGGCCCCGCAACTGCGCGAAGCGATCCGCAAAGCAATCCTCGAGATCAAGGATCCGGAAATCCTCAAGGCGTTCCGGGTCGAGGGTTTCGCGCCGACCGACGACAAGGCCTACGATATCCTGCGCGAGACCGCGAAGATTCTCGAGCTCGACCTGTCGAAGCTTCGCGGATGACCGCCTCCGCGCATGCCGCCATCCTCGCCGACGACCGGCGCGCCGCCATGCGGCACGCCGGTCTCGTGCTGGTCATTGCCGCCGTCTGCATGGCCGCGCTCTGGCTCACCGGGTTTTTCGATCCGCAACGTTTCATCGACGGAGGCCCGGCCTTTGCGCAGCTCTTCACCGAGATGGTGCCGCCGGACTTCGGCCGTTGGCAGGCTTGGCTGAAGCCGCTACTCGACACGCTCGCGATGTCGATCGCCGGCACGGTGCTCGCGGCCGTAATGTCCTTGCCGCTCGCCTTGCTGGCGGCCTCCAATACTGCGCCGAATGCGGCGGTCTATCAGGTCTGCCGAACCGCCTTGAGCTTCCTGCGCTCGGTTCCCGAAATCATCATGGGGATCTTGTTCGTGGCGGCTGTCGGATTTGGCGCGTTGCCCGGCGTCTTGGCGCTGGCGCTTCATTCGGTCGGGATGGTCGGCAAGTTCTACGCGGAGACGATCGAGCACGTCGATTCGAAACCGCTGGAGGCCGCGCGCGCGGCCGGCGCAAGTCCGTTTCAGGTCATCACGCATGCGGTGATGCCGCAGGTGCTGCCGCAGCTCGCCGACATCACGATCTACCGCTGGGAGTATCATTTCCGGGCATCGGCCGTGCTCGGCATCGTGGGCGCGGGCGGGATCGGGTTCGAGCTGATCGCGGCACTCCGCATCATGGAGTACGACCAGGTCTCCGCCATCCTGCTTGCCATTCTTGCCTGCGTCATTGTCGTGGACAGCATCGGAGCGTGGTTGCGCCGCAAACTGAAATGAGACCGCGCATCCTCGTCACCCATTGGATTCACGACGAAGTCTTGGCCGCGCTTCGCGCCATTGGCGACGTGGATGCGAACGCCGCGCGCGAGCCATGGCCTCTTGAGGAGGTTCTGCGCCGCGCGGCGCAGGCCGATGCGATGCTCGCCTTCATGACCGACGTCGTCGGCGCCGACTTCCTGGCCGCCTGCCCGCAGCTGAAGATTGTCGCCTGCGCGCTGAAGGGCTTCGACAATTTCGATCTCGCGGCCTGCGAGCGGGCGGGCGTATGGGTTTCGATCGTTCCGGATTTGTTGACGGCGCCGACCGCCGAGCTTGCCGTCGGGCTTTCCATCGCGCTCGGGCGCATGATCCGCGAAGGCGACGGTTATGTGCGCTCGGGGGCGTTCGATGGCTGGCGTCCTGTCTTCTATGGCGCGGGGCTCGACGGCGCGACCGCCGCCATCGTCGGCATGGGAGAGGTCGGCCGCGCGATCGGCCGGCGGCTGTCGGGATTCGGATGCGAGCTCGTGGGAGTCGATCCGGACAGCGCAGCGCCGCCAGGCATCCGCCCGGCGTCGCTGCATGAGGCCCTCGCGGTCAGCGACGTCATTATTCTTGCCATCCCGCTGACCGAGCATACCCGCCACATGATCGATGCGCGCGCGCTGCGCACGACCAAGCGCACGGCACTCCTCGTCAATGTCGGTCGAGGCTCGGTGGTGGATGAAAGCGCGGTCGCCGACGCCCTCGAATCAGGCCATCTCGGAGGATATGCGGCAGACGTCTTCGAATTGGAGGACTGGGCGCTGCCGAACCGACCCCGTGTCATCGATGCACGCTTGCTCGCTCATCCTCGCACGCTGTTCACTCCTCACCTGGGCTCGGCGGTGGATCGCGTGCGCCTCGCCATCGCCATGCGCGCCGCCGGCAATATCGCCGATGCATTGGCCGGACGCCGGCCGCGCGACGCCATCAATCGTTCCCGGGCAGAACGGGAGGGGCGTCAGCTCGCAACCATTTCCCCGCGCACCTGAGCGCGCAGGGCGTCGATCGGCACGAGCCCTTGCGGCGTCTCGATGTGCCAGAAGGTCCAGCCGTTGCACGCCTCGAGCCCTTGCGCCTGCGCGCCGGCACGGTGGATCGACGCAACCATACCCTTGATCGCGACCGCGCCGTCGGCGCGCACGAGCGCCTCATGCCGGCGCTTCGAATCGACGAGCTTTGCGCCGGGCGACACCAGGCCCTTCTCAATCAGGGCGGCGAACGGCACGCGCGGCGCCTCGCGCGCGGTCATGAAGGGCGCCAGCGTTGCCTCCTCCAGAGACTCGACGGCCTCGATGCGTTTCAGTGCCGCTCGCGCATAGTCCCGCTCGCGCTCGACCCCGATGAAGCGGCGGCCGAGCCGCTTCGCCACGGCGCCGGTCGTGCCGGTGCCGCAAAACGGATCCAGCACGAGATCGTCGGGGCGCGAAGCGGACAGGATCACGCGCGCGAGCAGCGATTCCGGCTTCTGCGTCGGATGCAGTTTTTTCCCATCCGCTCCCTTCAGCCGCTCTTCGCCGGTGCAAAGCGGGAGCGTCCAGTCGGAGCGGACCTGAATGTCCTCGTTGCCGGCCTTCAGCGCCTCGTAATTGAACGTATAGCCCTTGGCGTCCGGCTCGCGCGCCGCCCAGATCAGCGTCTCGTGCGCATTGGTGAAGCGTCGGCCGCGAAAGTTCGGCATCGGATTGGTCTTGCGCCAAACAATGTCGTTGAGAATCCAGAAGCCGAGATCCTGCAGGATCGCGCCGACGCGGAAGATATTGTGGTAGGAGCCGATCACCCAAAGCGTGGCGTTTTTTTTCATCACCCGACGGCAGGCCAAAAGCCAGGCGCGCGTAAAATCGTCATAGGCGTTAAAACTCGTAAACTTGTCCCAGTCGTCATCGACCGCATCAACGCGCGAATCATCAGGACGCTTGAGATCGCCCTGAAGCTGCAGGTTGTATGGCGGATCGGCAAAGACGAGATCGACGGAGCCCGCCGCCAGAGAAGCCATTTGCGCGACGCAGTCGCCGACGAGAATGCGGGCTTCTTCGCCCATATTGGGAATCAAGCGGGGCGCCCTTAAGGGCGCCCCGCGACGCGACACACGCATGATAAAATCACTCGGTACGCGGGTCGGAGACGCGGGAACCTGACAACCGACGACCGGCATCATGATCGCCGGTGGTAAAGATCGGGTTTAAGGTGAGCGGCCCCCCATCTGGCAGTTTCGGGCAAACGAACCTATGTTCCCGGCCCGCGTTCTAGCTTGGACAGGGTTCGAAGGAGACGGTGATGCGCTGGGAAGACTGGCGTCGCAGCGACAATGTCGAGGATCGCCGCGACGATGATGGCGGCGGTTACGGCCCCGGCGGCGGATTTTCCATTCCGGGCGGGCGCGGCGGACTTGGCATCGGCACCGTCATCGTTCTCGGCATCCTCGGCTACGCGCTCGGCATCGATCCCCGTATTCTGATCGGCGGCGCGGAAATCCTCACCGGCGGCGGATCGTCCTACGAGATGCCGTATCAGGAGCCTTCGCGACGTCCGCCGGCAAAGACCGGTGCGCCGAGCGACAATGTGGGCGCGTTCGTCGCCGCCGTGCTCGGCGAGACGGAGGACCGCTGGAAGGACATCTTCGCCAAGGCGAACCAGCGCTATCGCGAGCCGCGGCTCGTCATGTTCTCAGGCGCGACGCAATCGGCTTGCGGCTTTGCACAATCCGCCATGGGACCGTTCTATTGCCCGAGCGAGCAGAAGATCTTTCTCGACACGTCGTTCTTCCGCGACCTCGAACGGCGCTTTCGCGCTTGCGACGCAGGCAGCAAAGCGTGCCAGTTCTCGCAAGCCTATGTGATCGCGCACGAGGTCGGCCATCATGTGCAAAACCTGCTCGGCGTCATCCCCAAGGTGCAGCAGGCGCAACGCGGGCTGTCCAAGGCCGAGGCCAACAATCTTCAGGTCCGCGTCGAACTGCAGGCTGATTGTTTCGCGGGCGTGTGGGCGCATCATTCCGAGCAGAAATGGAAATTCCTCGAGCCGGGCGACATCGAAGCGGCCTTGCGCACGGCGTCGGCCATCGGCGACGACCGCTTGCAGAAACAGACGCAGGGCTACGTCGTGCCGGAGTCCTTCACGCATGGTTCATCCGAGCAGCGCATGCGCTGGTTCCGCACCGGATTGGAAAAGGGTACAGTCGCAGCCTGCAATACCTTCCAACAACAGCGGCTCTGAGGTTTGCGGGCCGCCGGCGGGGAGACAGGGCGTGCCCGGCATCGATGAGACCAGACAATTCGTGCCGCTGAAGATTGCGGTGCTCACCGTGTCCGACACGCGCACCTTCGAGGACGACAAGTCGGGCACGACGCTCGCCGAGCGCGTCCAGAAAGCGGGGCACGTGCTCGCCGACCGCGCCATCGTCACCGACGAGGTGGAGAAGATCCGCGCGCAGGTGAAGTATTGGATCGCCGATTCCGCGATCGACGTGGTCATCACGACAGGCGGCACCGGATTCACCGGGCGCGACGTGACGCCGGAAGCCATCGAGCCCTTGTTCGAAAAGAAAATGGACGGTTTTTCGTCGCTGTTCCTGATGGTCAGCTTTCCGAAGATCGGCCCGTCCTGCATCCAGACGCGGGCGACGGCGGGCGTTGCCGGCGCGACCTATATCTTCTGCCTGCCCGGCTCGCCCGGCGCCTGCAAGGACGCCTGGGACGACATCCTCGTGCATCAGCTCGACTACCGCTTCCGCCCCTGCAATTTCGTCGAGATCATGCCGCGGCTCGACGAGCATCTGCGCCGCCCGAAGGCGCAAGGCGCGAGCGTTTGACCGGCTTGAGCGTTGTTCCGCTGTTTCGCCGACGAGACCGGCTGCGGGCCGATGGCGTCGCATATGTGCTCAAACAATCGTGAGCGGCTGCGGAGGGTCTGCGCAACCTTGCCGCCTTGCACGCTCCACAGTTTCAGGATACCCGACGGCTCGTTTGCCCGGTCATGAGGTATGACATGCGCTTCACCCGCCGCCAGTTGCTCGAAGGGGCCGCCGTCCTTGCCCTGAGCTTCGCCCTGCTCGGCCCGGACACGCTCGCCTTGGCGCAGTCGCCGTCCACCGAGGAATTGCTGCAGCCGGGGCCGCTCGGCGACAAGGTGCAGGGCAAGGCCGACGCGCCGGTGACCATCATCGAATATGCCTCGATGACCTGCAGCCACTGCGCGGATTTCCACGTCAAAACCTATCCAGCGCTGAAGGAGCGCTACATCGACACCGGAAAGGTGCGCTATATCTTCCGCGAGTTTCCCCTCGATCCGCTTGCGGCCGGCGCAGCCATGCTCGCGCGATGCGTCCCGGAAGACAGGTATTTCGCCGCCGTGGACGTGCTGTTTCAGCAACGCGAAAAGTGGGTGGTGCAGAAGCCGATCGAGCCGCTCGGAAACATCGCCAAGCAGTTCGGGCTGACCCAGCAGCAGTTCGAGCAATGCCTGTCCAACCAGTCCTTGCTGGACGGCATGGACGCGGTGCGCCAGCGGGCGTCGCAGAAATTCGGCGTGAACTCGACCCCCACATTCTTCGTCAACGGCAAGATCCAGCGCGGCGCCATGTCGATCGAGGAGCTGGAGAAGCTGATCCAGCCGCATTTGAAGAGCTGACGGGGCGGCAAAGGGCGGCGGTCGGGGCGAGCAGCCGGGCCGTTTGTCCTTAAATTCCAACCCAATAGTTGGGACTGGCCGTTTTCCGGGTTGAACCGCGGCCCGCTCCGATTCATTCTCCCGCCCGATGCGGCGTTTTCAAGCGATTCGTTTTGCACCCCGGCGAACCGGGTTCCGTGCCGTGCGGCGGCGCGCACCGTCGACTATTGCGACAATCAGGGTTTCGGAGGCCGCGGCATGAAGCTGACCCGTCTCAGGCTTCTGGGGTTCAAGTCCTTTGTGGAGCCTACCGATTTTCTGATCGAGCCGGGTCTGACCGGGATCGTGGGGCCGAACGGCTGCGGCAAGTCGAACCTCGTCGAGGCGCTGCGCTGGGTGATGGGCGAGGCCTCGCACAAGGCGATGCGCGCGGCCGATATGGACGACGTCATCTTCTCCGGCTCCGGCAACCGCCCGGCGCGCAACACCGCCGAAGTCACGCTCTTTCTCGACAACAGTTCGCGCACGGCGCCGGCTCTGTTCAACGACCACGAGGCACTGGAAGTGTCGCGCCGGATCGAGCGCGACGAAGGCTCGCTTTACCGCGTCAACGGCCGCGAGGTGCGCGCGCGGGATGTGCAGCTTCTGTTCGCCGACGCCTCGACCGGAGCGCGCTCGCCGGCGCTCGTTCACCAGGGGCGGGTCGGCGAGATCGTCAACGCCAAGCCGCAGGCGCGCCGGCGCGTGCTCGAGGAAGCCGCCGGCATTTCCGGGCTGCATGCGCGCCGTCACGAGGCGGAGCTGCGGCTGAAGGCTGCGGAACACAATCTCGAGCGGCTGGAAGACGTCATCAATCAGCTTGCCGGCCAAATCGACGCGCTCAGGCGCCAGGCGCGGCAAGCCATCCGCTACCGGGCGGTCGCGGCGGACATCCGGCGGTTGGAGGCGACGCTCTATCACCTGCGCTGGGTCGCCTCGAATGCCGAGGTGATGGACGCGCAGCGCGCCAAGGATCAGGCGGTGCGCCTCGTCGCCGAGCGGACCGGCGCGCAGGCGGAAGCCGCGACGCGGCAGGCCACAGCGCAGGCGTCGCTGCCCTCCTTGCGCGACGTCGAGGCCAAAGCCGCCGCCGCGCTCCAGCGCCTTACCGTCGCGCGCGAGACGCTCGAGCGGGAAGAGGCACGAGCACGCGAGCGGATGGCCGAGCTCGACCGGCGCATCGCGCAGCTGGAAGAGGATGCCGCGCGCGAGCGGCGCCTGGCGGCGGATGCCGAGGCCGCTCTCGCCCGGCTTGGACACGAAGAGGCGGCGCTGATCGCCGAAGCCCAGGCGGTGGCTTCCGGGGAGGCGAGCGTCAAGGAGCGCGCGGGCGCGGCCGAGACGGCGCTTCTCGACAGCGAGAAGTCGTTCACGGAACTCACCAGCCGGCTGGCTGATCTGACCGCGCAGCGCAACCAGCTCGAGCGCACCGCGAAGGAGCATTCCGACCGGCTCGCGCGGCAGCAGTCCGAACTGGCCGATGTCGAGCGAGAGCTCAACGACATCAAGAGCGGAACGGAGGCGCCGGACGCGCTGCAGCTCGCCGCGGCCGCCGAGGCCGCACAAGCCGCCGTGGCCGAGGCGGAGGCTTTGGCCGTGCGCGCGGAAGCCGCCCATTCGGCTGCCCGGCAAGGACTCGACGCCGTGCGGCCCGCCTTTACCGAGGCGGAGCGGCGGGTGAACCGGCTGGAAGCCGAGGCGCGCGCCTTGCGCAAGATGCTCGATGTGGCGGAGGCCAAGCTCTGGCCGCCGGTGCTCGACCTCGTCGACGTGCAGAAAGGCTATGAGGCCGCCTTGGGCGCCGCGCTCGGCGATGATTTGCAGGCGCCGATCGATCCCGCCTCCCCGATCCGCTGGGCCGGCGCGGCGATGGAGCTGACGGACCCCTTCTTGCCCGAGGACGTGCCGGCGCTTGCAATGTATGTGACCGCGCCGCCCGAGCTCAAACGCCGGCTCATGCAGATCGGCGTCGCCTCGCGCGCCGACGGTCCGCGCCTTGCGCGCCGACTCAAGCCCGGGCAACGCATCGTCTCGCGGGAAGGGGACTTGTGGCGCTGGGACGGTTTTGCCGTGGCGGCGAATGCACCGACCGCCGCGGCGCGGCGGCTGGCCGAGAAGAACCGGCTTGCCGATATCGAACGCGAGCTCGAAACCGCGCGAGGCGAGTTCGAGCGGCGGCGCGCGACGCTCTCCGGCGCAGAAGCCGAGCTGAAGAAGGCCGTTGAAGCCGAAACGCAAGCCCGCAACCGCCGCCGCGAGGCGCAGGGGCTCGCCGATCTTGCCCGCGATTCCCACGCAACGGCCGAGCGTGAGGCGAGCCGGCTTACGGCGCGGCTGTCGGCGCTGGGCGAAGCCAGGCTCCGCCTCGAGGGGAGTTGTGACGAAACCAAAACCGCCATGATCGCGGCGTCCCGCGCGATCGACGCTTTGCCGCCGGCCGCCAATCTCGAACAGGAACTGGCCGAGGTGCGCGGCATCGTCGTGGCCAAGCGCGCTGCACTCGCCGAGGTGCGGGCTGAAGCGCAGGCGCTGGCCCGGGAAGCCGAGATTCGCACGCGCCGGATCGACGCCATTGCAGCCGAACGCAGTCAATGGCAGGCCCGCGCGGGCAGCGCTGCGGATCACATCGCGACGATCGAAACGCGGGCGGCCGAGGCGCAGGCCGAGCGCGGCCAGCTGGATTGCGCGCCGGCTCAGTTCGCCGAAAAGCGGCAAGGCCTGATCACCGAGATCGAGAATGCGGAGCGCGGGCGCCGCGACGCTGCCGACGGCCTTGCCGTTGCAGAGAAGTCCTTGGCCGAGGCCGACCGAGCCGCGCGCGCGGCGCTGGACGCCATGGGGGCCGCGCGCGAAGAAGCGGCACGCGCGGAGGAGCGGTTCGAAGCTGCGCTGCGAAGGCGCGCAGACGTTGCGCACGAAATCAAGGAAATGCTCGAGGCCGATCCCGCCGACGTCGCCGGGATGGCCGCTCTCACGCCTGGCGCCGCAATGCCGGAACTTGCCGCGGTCGAGACCGATTTGGAGAAGCTTCGCCGCGACCGCGAACGGCTCGGAGCGGTGAACCTGCGCGCCGAAGAGGAGTTGCGCGACGTCGAGACGCAGCACAAGGGTCTCGTCACCGAACGCGACGACCTCATCGAAGCGATCAAACGGCTGCGTCAAGGCATCCAGAGCCTCAATCGCGAGGCGCGCGAGCGGCTCCTGGCCTCCTTCGAGGTGGTCAACGGGCATTTCCAGCGGCTGTTCACCGGACTGTTCGGCGGCGGCACCGCCGAGCTGCAATTGATCGAGAGCGAGGATCCGCTGGAGGCCGGGCTCGACATTCTGGCGAAGCCGCCGGGAAAGAAACCGCAGACGCTTTCGCTTCTGTCGGGCGGCGAGCAGGCCTTGACCGCGCTCGCGCTGATCTTTGCCGTGTTCCTCACCAATCCCGCGCCGATCTGCGTGCTGGACGAGGTGGATGCGCCGCTGGACGACGCGAATGTCGAGCGCTTCTGCAACCTCCTGGACGAGATGACGCGCATGACCGACACGCGCTTCGTCATCATCACGCACAACCCGATCACCATGGCGCGCATGAACCGGCTGTTCGGCGTCACCATGGCCGAGCGCGGCGTCTCCCAGCTCGTTTCCGTGGACCTCGACACCGCCGCGCGGATCAAGGAGGCGGTGTAGTGGTCCGATTCTAACATTCGCATCCCGTTGCGGCAGGCATTTTGCGAATGTTAGAATCGAAGGACCACTAGCAAATTCAAATTGCTAGTGGAGTTTTGGATTTGACATTCGCTTGTGAACCCGCAGCTAGATGGGTAGCGAATGTCAAATACACTCCACTAGCGCCTGCCGGCGGCTTTTCATTGCCGA
>JALHLQ010000022.1 GCA_022844485.1 Xanthobacteraceae bacterium | reverse complement strand
ATGGCCAGGCAGGCCAAAAACCTGCATCGGGGTTCTCCTTGATTCGAGTGTTGCAACCCGAGCTTCGGAGAACCCCTCCTTCTACTCAACCCGTCTCACATCTGTCTGAGCCCGGACAGTCTTGGCGTCGGTGTAAACGCACCGGCAATCTCCACGTCCCCTGCCACACCACCCGGCATGCGGGTCCGCACCGGGCGGTTCGATGGGTTGAGGTTAGCTGGCAAGCGTTGGCACTCCCAGCCGTTTGAAGAGAGTGTTCGGCAGCGCGATGTTGAGCGCCATCGCCGAGTTGCGCCACCAGCGGCGAGTGTTGCCGGCGACCCGACTGGCCGTGTCGGCCGGCATCCCGCGAGCAATCAGCTCGCGATAGACGACGCGGCCTCTAGTGCGCGATGAAGGTCGAGGCCTCTTCATCGGGAGGCGGCGCGTCCACCGGCTTCGCTACCGACTCATCCCAGACGATCGGCTCCGGCATGCGGACAAGGGCGCGCTTGAGCACTTCGTCCATGCGCGAGACCGGAACGATCTCCAGCGCGTTTTTCACGCTTTCGGAGATATCGGCTAGGTCCTTCACGTTCTCCTCGGGGATCATCACCGTCTTGATGCCGCCGCGGTGCGCCGCAAGCAGCTTCTCCTTCAAGCCGCCGATCGGGAGCACGCGTCCGCGCAACGTGATCTCGCCGGTCATCGCCACCTCGCGATGCACCGGTATCCCCGTCATCACCGAGACGATGGCGGTGACCATGGCCACGCCCGCCGAAGGGCCGTCCTTTGGCGTCGCGCCTTCCGGCACGTGCACGTGGATGTCGCGCTTCTCGAACAGAGGCGGCTCCAGTCCGAAATCGACCGCGCGCGAGCGCACGTAGGATGCCGCCGCCGAAATCGACTCCTTCATCACGTCCCGAAGGTTCCCGGTCACCGTCATCTTGCCCTTGCCGGGCATCATGAGGCCCTCGACCGTGAGCAGCTCGCCGCCGACCTCCGTCCATGCCAGGCCGGTGACAACTCCGACCTGATCCTCAAGCTCGGCCTCGCCGAAGCGGAATTTTGGCGGCCCGAGATAGTCATTGAGGTTCTTCTCGGTGACCTTCACGGTCTTCTTCTTCGATATCATGAGCTCCTTGACCGCCTTGCGGATCAAGGTGGAGAGCTCGCGCTCGAGGTTGCGCACGCCGGCTTCCCGCGTGTAGCGGCGGATCAGCAACAAGAGAGCCTCGTCGTCGATCGACCATTCCTTGGTGTCCAGGCCATGCTTGGAGACCTGCTTTGGGATCAGGTGCCGTCGCGCGATCTCGACCTTTTCATCCTCCGTATAGCCCGCAATCCGGATGATCTCCATGCGGTCCATGAGCGGAGGCGGAATGTTCAGCGTGTTTGCCGTTGTCACGAACATGACGTTCGAGAGGTCGTAATCGACCTCAAGGTAATGATCGTTGAACGTGTGGTTCTGCTCCGGATCAAGCACCTCGAGCAACGCCGAGGAGGGATCGCCGCGGAAATCCGAACCCATCTTGTCGATCTCATCGAGCAAGAATAGTGGGTTCGCGGTCTTGGCCTTGCGCATCGACTGAATGATCTTGCCGGGCATGGAGCCGATATAGGTCCGGCGATGGCCACGGATTTCGGCCTCGTCCCGTACGCCGCCGAGCGACACGCGCACGAATTCGCGGCCGGTCGCTTTCGCGATCGACTTGCCAAGCGAGGTCTTGCCGACGCCAGGGGGGCCGACCAGGCACAGAATCGGGCCGGAGAGCTTATTGGCCCGGCTCTGCACCGCGAGATACTCGACGATGCGCTCCTTGACCTTTTCGAGACCGAAATGGTCGTTGTCGAGCACCTGCTCCGCGGCCGGCAAATCCTTCTTGACCTTCGACTTCTTGCCCCACGGGATCGAGAGCAGCCAATCGAGGTAGTTGCGCACCACGGTCGCCTCGGCCGACATCGGCGACATCTGCCGGAGCTTCTTCAATTCGTGAGTCGCCTTGTCCCTGGCTTCCTTGGTGAGCTTGGTTTTCTTGATCTTGTCTTCGACCTCGGCCAGTTCGTCGCGCCCTTCCTCGTCGCCGAGCTCTTTCTGGATCGCCTTCATTTGCTCGTTGAGATAGTACTCGCGCTGGGTCTTCTCCATTTGGCGCTTGACCCGCGTGCGGATGCGCTTTTCCACCTGAAGGACGGAGATTTCGCTCTCCATCAAGCCGAGCACCTTCTCGAGCCGGGCCGGGACGGACGTGGTCTCAAGGACGGTCTGCTTGTCAGGGATCTTGACCGCGAGGTGAGAGGCGATCGTATCCGCGAGCTTCCCATAATCGTCGATCTGCTGAACGACGCCTACGACCTCGGGGGATACTTTCTTGTTCAGCTTCACATAGCCTTCAAATTCGCTGACCACTGAGCGGGCCAGCGCCTCGGATTCGACGCGCTCCCCCGCGTTCTCTTCGAGTACGTCGGCTTGCGCCTCATAGTATTCCGAACGGTCGGTATAGGATTGTACCTTCGCACGCTTGGCGCCCTCGACGAGGACCTTGACGGTACCGTCGGGAAGCTTGAGCAGTTGGAGCACGCTCGCGAGCGTGCCAACCGTATAGATGGCATCCGTGGCCGGATCGTCGTCCGACGCGTTCTTCTGGGTCGCCAGGAGGATGAAAGTATCGCTTTTCATCACCTCCTCGAGGGCCCGGATGGACTTCTCGCGGCCGACAAACAGCGGCACGATCATGTGCGGAAAGACGACGATGTCGCGAAGCGGCAAAACCGGGTAGGCCCGGGTTTCGCCTGGCGCTGGTTGGGGTCTCGGTTTGGTGGTCATTGGCCCAGTTCCTTGTTCTTGAAGCCCCTCCCCGCAACTCGCCAAGGCGCAGTCGCGAGAAGTGCCGGAGGGCCGGAGAGGGAGGCGGCAACCATGTGCCCCATCAAGTTGCGGATTCGGTACCCTGCCCGGTTCGACTTTTAGACGTAGGTACTAGGTGGCGTTGGCCACCAACCCTGTCAAGTTAACGCCGATTCGACAGAAAAGAGCCGTCGCAACAGGAAAAATCGCGGGCAAAACTGGCGTTTGCCTGCATACTGTGGCTGCCCTGCATCAGGCGGTCGCGCCGGTCTCTCCCAGCCGGTCCGCGTAGATGTAGAGCGGGCGCGCCGTGCCTTCGACGACTTCCTTGGAGATGACGACCTCTTCCACACCTTCGAGGCTCGGCAGTTCGAACATCGTGTCGAGAAGAATGCTCTCCATGATGGACCGGAGTCCGCGGGCCCCCGTCTTGCGCTCGATCGCCTTGCGCGAGATGGCGCCGAGAGCCTCTTCGGCAATAGTCAGGTCCATGTTCTCCATCTCGAAGAGGCGCTGATACTGCTTGACCAGCGCGTTCTTCGGCTCGGTCAGAATCTTCTTGAGCGCCGCTTCGTCGAGGTCTTCCAGCGTGGCGACGACCGGAAGGCGACCGACGAATTCGGGGATCAGGCCGTATTTCAGGAGATCCTCCGGCTCGACCTCGCGAAAGATCTCGCCCTGCTTGCGATCCTCGGGCGCAATCACCCGGGCGCCGAAGCCGATCGAGGTGGATTTGCCGCGCGCGGAGATGATCTTCTCGAGCCCGGCGAAGGCGCCGCCGCAGACGAAAAGAATGTTCGTTGTATCGACCTGCAAAAACTCCTGCTGCGGGTGCTTGCGGCCGCCCTGCGGGGGGACGGAGGCGATGGTGCCTTCCATGATCTTGAGCAGTGCTTGCTGCACGCCCTCGCCCGAAACGTCCCGCGTAATCGAAGGATTGTCGGACTTGCGCGAGATCTTGTCGATTTCGTCGATATAGACGATCCCCCGCTGCGCCCGCTCGACATTGTAGTCGGCCGACTGAAGCAGCTTGAGAATGATATTCTCGACGTCTTCGCCGACATAGCCCGCCTCGGTCAGCGTCGTTGCATCGGCCATCGTGAACGGCACGTCGAGGATGCGCGCAAGCGTCTGCGCCAGCAGCGTCTTGCCGGAGCCCGTCGGCCCGATCAGAAGGATGTTGGACTTCGCGAGCTCGACATCGTTGTGCTTCGTCTGATGATTGAGCCGCTTGTAATGGTTGTGGACGGCGACCGACAGCACCTTCTTCGCATGATCCTGCCCGATCACGTAATCGTCGAGGACTTTGCGAATCTCTTTCGGCGTCGGAATACCGTCGCGCGATTTCACCAGCGAGGATTTGTTCTCCTCGCGGATGATGTCCATGCACAGCTCGACGCACTCATCGCAGATGAAGACGGTCGGCCCCGCAATCAGCTTGCGGACCTCGTGCTGGCTTTTGCCGCAGAACGAGCAGTAAAGCGTGTTCTTCGATTCGCTGCCGCCGACTTTGCTCATTCCACTTCTCCGTCAGAACGCACACGCCCCGGGGTGATACACCTTACTGCCCCGCGCACTAAGAAACTCTGTAGCAGGTCAACGCAACATGGCCCTGCCTGGGTCCCACGACCCCAAGATGATAGCGAAGCATGCTATCGGTGCGACAATCAAGATTTGATTAACGATACTTCGCTGACGCCAAAACCGGGGGCCGTTCCGAGGCCTGAAAGGGGTCTCCCGCTTCTTATGCCCGGGCAGGTGACGCTGATCTATTCGCAGGATTTCCGGAACACAAGCCCGCCGCCCTCGGCGTGCTTCCAGATCCCGAACATAAGGACGGACACCCCGTTCTGACCGTTCAGGACCGTGGATTCGGCAGTTCTTCTGGCCGTTTCTCGATCACGCTGTCGACGATCCCAAATTCCTTCGCCGCCTCCGCCGTGAGGAACTTGTCTCGCTCGAGCGCATCCTCGATCCTCTGCAGCGGCTGGCCGGTGTGCTTCACGTAGATCTCGTTCAGCCGTTTCTTCACGTTCAGGATTTCCTGGGCGTGGAGCATGATGTCGGTGGCCTGACCTTGAAAACCTCCCGAGGGCTGATGCACCATCACGCGCGCGTTCGGCAGCGCAAAGCGCAACCCCTTTGCGCCGGCCGCAAGCAGGAGCGAGCCCATCGACGCCGCCTGCCCGACGCACAGCGTGCTCACCGCAGGACGGATGAACTGCATGGTGTCGTAGATTGCGAGTCCAGAGGTCACCACCCCTCCCGGAGAATTGATGTACATCGAGATCTCTTTTTTCGGGTTCTCCGCTTCAAGAAACAGAAGTTGGGCAACGACAAGCGTCGCCATTCCATCCTCGACGCCGCCGGTGATGAAGATAATGCGCTCTTTCAGCAGCCGCGAAAAAATATCGTAGGCACGCTCGCCGCGATTGGTCTGCTCGACCACCATCGGCACAAGATTCATGTAGGTTTCAACAGGGTCTCTCATCAGAGCTCCTCAATGCCGTTCGGTTCGGCGATCGGACCGGTTCATCGTCAGGTGCGGCCGGGCGGCCGCAACGCAATCAGGCGGGAACGGATTCGTCTTCCCGATAAAGTTCCTCGCGCGGGACTTTCTTGTCGGACACCTTGGCGAGTTCGAGAAGGAAATCGACAACCTTCTCCTCATAGATCGGCGCGCGAAGACTCGCCAGCGCTTGCGGATTGTTGCGGTAGTAATCCCAAACGCGCTGTTCTTGCCCCGGCATCTGCCGCGCGCGCTCCACGAGCGCGCGAGTGACTTCTTCGTCGTTCACCTTGATATTGTTCTTTTCACCGATCTCGGCAAGTACGAGACCGAGCCGCACGCGCCGCTCGGCGATCCGGCGATACTCGGCCTTGGCGTCGTCCTCGGTCGTGCCCTCATCGGCCAGCGTGCGTCCCTGCGCTCCCAGATCGGACGTCACGGTGCGCCACACGCCCTCGAATTCCTGCTCGACCAGACTCGGGGGCAGCTCGAACTTGTGCATCTCGTCCAGCTTGTCGAGCAGCGCGCGCTTGACGCGTCGGCGGCTGACGGCAGCATGCTCTTGAGCGATGCGCTCCTTGATCGCGTCCCGCAACTTGTCCAGCGAGTCCATGCCGAGGGACTTCGCGAATTCGTCATCGATCGTAACCGTACCCGGCATCTCGATGGACTTGGCGGTGACTTCGAACGCGGCTTCCTTGCCGGCGAGGTCAGACTTGAGATAGTTCTGTGGAAACGTAGCCTTTACCGTGCGCGTCTCGTTCGGCTTGATCCCGATCAACTGCTCTTCGAACCCGGGGATGAATGAATTGGAGCCAAGCTCCACGGCGATGTCCTCGCCCGAACCGCCCTCAAACGGCTTGCCGTCGATCGTGCCGACAAAGGACACCGTGACCTTGTCTCCCTTGTCGGCGGCGGCGCCCTCATCTTTTGGCAGATAAGGCCGATTCTGATCTGCGATTCGCTGCAGCGCCTCATCGACCTCGAGGTCAGTCACGTCCGCCGATAGCCGATCGAGCGTGATACCTTTGAAATCAGCGAGATCGACCTGCGGCAAGACCTCCATCGCGACGGTGTAGGCCAGATCGGCCTTGCCCTCGACCATGGCCTGCACCTCGCCTTCTTCCGTCGGCAACGTGACCTTGGGCTCCATGGCTAGCTTCAAGCCATGTTCGGAGGCAATCGAGGCATTGACGTCGCGCACGGCGGCTTCGATCGTCTCGGCCATGACCGCGCGGCCATAGATGCGTTTCAGATGGGCAACCGGGACCTTGCCGGGGCGGAAACCGTTGAGGCGTACCCGGTCCTTCAGCTCGACCAGCCGCTGTTCTACCCTCGCATCAAGCTCGGTAGCCGGCACTATGACTTTGAATTCGCGCTTCAATCCCTCGGAAGCGGTCTCGGTGATCTGCATGGGTCAGTCTGTCTGTACTTTGTGTGGTCATGTATCCCGCCCGGGATACATGTGGGACTCGACGCAGCGGGATGGTGCGGGCGGAGGGACTTGAACCCCCACGACTTGCGTCACTGGAACCTAAATCCAGCGCGTCTACCAATTCCGCCACGCCCGCTCGGGCAACCTGTGGCAGGCGGCCCCGCTCAGGCGGCGGGGCTTATATCATGTCGGGCGCTGATCGTAGCAAGCAAAATTGAGCGAACGCTCCAATTCACCCGGATCGCGCTGCCTAACCGAACTGTAACTTGAGATATTCAAGACTTCGAATACAAGCAGGCAAACTGCGGGAGTCGGATCGATGAGCTCTGGATGCCTTACGCGCCGCCGTGTCCTTGGTGCCGCGGGATTGGCGCTGACCGCCATCCCGCTCGCTCGCGTCGGGATCCTGCCGGCGCCGGCTCGCGATGGGTATCGCGAGATGCGCGCCAAGCCGGGCATGGCTCCGCTGCGCGGCGGCGGCAAAGAGACGGAGATCTGGGGCTATGACGGCGCGGTTCCCGGCCCGATCCTCCGGGTCAAGCAGGGAGAGGAGGTTCGCGTTCGCCTGCTCAACGGCCTGCCCGAGCCGACGACAGTCCACTGGCATGGCATCCGCATCGCCAATGCGATGGACGGCGTGCCGCATCTCACGCAAAAGGCGGTCGCCCCGGGCGAGACCTTCGACTATCGCTTCGTCGCGCCCGACGCCGGCACGTTCTGGTATCACCCGCATCAATACTCGTCCGAGCAACTCGAACGCGGCCTTTCCGGCGTCCTGATTGTGGATGAAACCGAGCCCCTCGATGTGGACCAGGATGTAGCGCTTCTTTTCGACGATTGGCGGCTCACCGGCTCAGGCGCCCTGGACACCGCCTCGTTCCGGTCCTTCCACGACGCCGCACATGCGGGCCGCATTGGCGAGCATCTCACCGTCAACGGACGGCCGGGTCTGGAAATCCCGGTCCGCAAGAATCAACGGCTGCGGCTGCGGCTGATCAACGTCGCCAATGCGCGGCTGATGCGGCTCCGCATCGATCGGCACCAAGCGCGCGTGATGGCGATTGACGGCCAGCCGGCGGAGCCCTTCTTCGCGCGCGAGGGCGGCGTCGTTCTAGGACCAGGCAACCGCGTCGACCTCTTTGTCGACATGACGCTCGATGCCGGCGCGAGCGCTCCGATCATCCTCTCCGGCTACGGCGACGATCTCCCGATCGTCCGCCTCGCCTATGGGGACGGCCCGCCTGTTCGGCCCGAGCCTCGGCCCGAAGCCAAGCCGCTCCCGGACAATCCTCTGCCCGGGCGCATGGACTTCCGCGGCGCGCTTCGAATCGATGCGCCGATCGAGGGCGGCGCCATGGGCGGGATGATGATGGGCGGCGGCATGGGGGGTATGATGGGCCGCGGCATGGGGCCGGGCATGGGCATGCGGCGCGGCGAGGTCCCAGGCCACGGAATCGATCCGAACGCGCGCATTTGGACGCTTGCGGGCCAGGCCTCCTCCGGCCACGATGGCCCGCCGCTCCTCTCGGTCAAGCGCGGACTCACAGTGGTGATGGCGTTTCCGAACCGCACGGCGTTCCCGCACGCGATGCACATCCACGGGCACCATTTCCGGCTGCTCGACAATCTCGACGACGGCTGGAAACCCTATTGGCTCGACACCGTAACGGTGCAGCCGATGGAGACCGCACGGATCGCCTTCGTCGCCGACAATCCCGGCAAGTGGATGATCCATTGCCACATGCTGGAGCACCAGGAGACCGGGATGAGTGCGTGGTTCGAGGTCGTCTAGGACGCAAGCTCCGCAAACAGTTTCCGCAGCACGCGCGGAAGCGTCTCGGACAAGTCTTCCGCGATCAGACCCGGACCGAAGTCGCTCGCGGCCTCCCCATGCAGCCAGACCGCCGCACAGGCCGCCTCAAATCCCGGCATGCCTTGCGCCAGGCATCCAGCGATAAAGCCGGCGAGGACATCGCCGGAGCCTGCGGTCGCAAGCCATGGCGGCGCATTCTCTGCGATACAAGCGCGCCCGTCGGGAGCGGCGACCACCGTATCCGGTCCCTTTAGCAAGACGACCGCCTCTGACACTTTCGCCGCGACCCGCGCGCGCTCGAGCTTCGACGCGCCGGCGATGTTTGGGAACAGCCGCTCGAACTCACCCTCGTGCGGCGTGAGGACGACGGGCGCCTTGTGCGGCGCAATGGCTGCGAACAGCGGCATGGGATAGGGTTCGAAACTCGTCAGCGCGTCGGCATCCAGCACGACCGCGCGCTCGCCATCGAGCGCGGCAAGTACGTTTTCACGCATCCCCTGGCCGACTCCGCCGGCGGGGCCGAGCACGATCGCATTGAAGCGCGGATTGCTCAGAAGCTGCGACAACTCGGCCGATCCGTCCACTGGGCGCACCATGACCGCGAGATTCGTGGCGGCATGGACGAGCAGCGCATCGCGCGGCGATGCGATCGTCACCAGCCCTGCGCCGGCACGAAGCGCGCCGCGCGCCGCGAGCCGCGCCGCGCCCGTGCGCGGCATCGCGCCGGAGACGATCACCGTGTGACCGCGCGTATATTTGTGCCCATCGCGGCGCGGCGCCGGAAAGCTCTTGCCCCAAAGCGTGGGCGTGTTCGCAAATGTCTGCGGTCGTACCTCCGCGAGCACAGACTCCGGAATGCCGATATCGGCGACCCTCACCTTGCCGCAATGGATCCGCCCGGGAAGCAGCAGGTGTCCGGGCTTGCGGCGGAAGAAAGTGACGCTCTCTCTCGCGCGCGCGGCGACCCCCATCACCGCGCCCGTCGTGCCGTTGATGCCGCTCGGCAGGTCGACGGCGACGATCGGTTTTCCGCCGGCATTCATGGCCTCGATCAAGGCGCGGGCCAAGCCTTCGACCGGGCGATCGAGCCCCGCTCCGAAGAGCGCATCGATAATGACGCCGGCTTCGCCCAGGCGCGCCGGATCGGCCGGTTCAACCGCGCCTTTCCACTTGCGCGCGGCTTCCGCCGCGTCGCCCCTGAGCGTCTCGCGTTCGCCTGCAAGCAGGATTCGCACTTTGTAGCCGCGCGCCGCGAGCACGCGCGCGGCGACGAATCCGTCGCCTCCGTTGTTGCCGGGCCCCGCCACGACGACGACATTCGCGCCTAGCGGATATTGCCGGGCGACGCAGTCGGCGACCGCCACGCCAGCCTTCTCCATCAACTCGACGCCGCTCACGCCGCCGGCGATCGTCAGCCGATCGGCCTTCGCCATCTCGTCAGTGGTCAAGAGCTCGATCATTTCTTTGCCCTTGACGAGCGCCTCTCCCGCTTGGCCGGAAATGCTCTTCGCGCCTCGCGCGTCTTGAGGGATCAGGGCGTCAGGATGGAGGATCCGGTCGTCTTCCGTCCTTCGAGGTCCTGGTGCGCCTTCACGGCGTCCTTGAGCGCGTACTTCTGCGTCACCGGAATCTTCACCAGGCCCTTGGAGACCACGTCGAACAGATCGTTCGCCGTCTCGACCAGATCCTCGCGCTTGGCCGTATAGGTGTTGAGCGTCGGCCGCGTCGCGAACAGCGATCCCTTCGCCTGCAGCAGGTTGATGTTGAACGCGTCGATGGAGCCGGACGCGCTGCCGAAGCTGCAGAACAGCCCGATCGGCCGGATGCAATCAAGCGAGGCCGGAAAAGTCGCCTTGCCGACGCCGTCATAAACCACGTCGCAGAGCTTGCCGCCGGTGATCTCCTTCACGCGCGCGACGAAATCCTCGTCGCGGTAGAGGATAACGTGGTGGCATCCTTGCTTCTTGGCCAGCTCGCCCTTCTGCTTGTCGCCCACCGTGCCGATCACGGTCGCGCCGAGGTGGTTCGCCCACTGGCTGAGAATTGAGCCGACGCCGCCGGCGGCAGCGTGGATGAGAAGGCTCGTGCCCTTCTCGACCTTGTAGGTCTTGCGCAAGAGATAGCGAGCGGTCATTCCCTTGAGCATCATCCCGGCCGCCTGCTCATAGGAAATCGAGGGCGGCATCTTGACGACGCGGTCGGCGGGCAGAAGCCGCTCCGCCGCATAGCCGCCGAGCGCGACGACATAGGCGATGCGATCGCCGACCTTGATGTCGGTGACTCCCGGACCGACCGCGGTCACCTCGCCGGCTCCCTCGTTCCCGGCAACAAAGGGCATGGTCGGCGCCGGATACATCCCGACGCGAAAGTAGGTGTCGATATAGTTGATGCCGCAGGCGTGCTGCTTCACCCGGATCTGGCCCGGCCCGGGCGCGGGAACGTCGACCTCCTCGAAGGTGAGGACTTCCGGTCCTCCGTGCTTGTGAACCCGGACCGCAGCGACCATGGCAACCTCCCCAGTTTTCGTTGTGTGAAATCGTCCATCAGCGGGCGGACACCGACCGGTTTAGGACAAAAGCAGCGGCGCTGACAATGAGGGTGAGGGCAATGAGGATTAGGCCAAGACCGAGAGCGAGCGCCAATTCGCCTTTGCTCGTCTCAAGCGCGATCGCCGTGGTCATGGTCCGCGTGTAGCCGCGGATATTCCCGCCCACAATGATGATAGCTCCCACCTCCGCGATGGCGCGTCCGAAGGCAGTCATGAACGCCGTCACGAGGCCGGCCCGGCCCATGGCTATCAGTGCGGCCGCCGCGCGCAGGCGTGACGCACCATCGACGATCAGAGCATCGCCGTAGTCCGTCCACAAGGCCTCGGCCACGCGATGGGCGAGCGCCATCGTGATCGGCGTGGTGAGGATGACCTGCGCGATAATCATCGCGGTAGGTGTGAAAAGAAGACCGAGAGGCCCGAGCGGCCCTGCGCGCGACACCAGGAGATAGACGATCAGGCCTACCACGACCGGCGGCAGGCCGAGCAGCGCGTTTACAATGACGAGAACGCCCTTCCGTCCCGGAAACGGCACGATCGCCGCCATTGCGCCGAGCGGGGCTCCAATGGCGAAACCGATGAGGGCGGCGGTCAGGCTGACCTGGAGCGAAAGCGCGATGATCTCGAAGAGTTCGGGATCGCCGCCTGCGATCAGCGCCACCGCCGCGGCGAAGGCCTGACCGAATGTCTCCATCGCCGGCGCAACGTGCTAGCTGCGCGGCGTCGCGAGCGGCGCAAAGAACAGTTGCTCGCCGTTGATTCTGAAGGACGAGATCGCCGCACGGCCCGCGTCGGAGGTCAGCCATTCGTGCCAGATGCGCGCATCCGCAGACCTGATATGCGCCCCTTTCGCCGGATTCACGAGGATCGAGCCATAGGGATTGAACAGCCCGGGATCTCCCTCGGCCAGGATTTCAAGCTCCGCGCGGTTGCGGAAATTCGCCCATGTGGCGCGATCCGCCAGCACGTAGGCGTTCATGCCCGCGGCCGTATTGAGCGTCGGCCCCATGCCGGAGCCAAGTTCGCGATACCAGCCGCTGTCGCCCTTGCTCAGGTCGATTCCGGCTGAGACCCACAGGCGGCGTTCCGTGCGATGGGTGCCGCTGTCGTCGCCCCGCGAAACAAACGGCGCTTTCGCTCTCGCGATTCGGCGCAAAGCCTCTTTCGCGTCGCGCAGGCCGCGAATCCCGGCGGGATCGTTGCGCGGTCCAATGATGACGAAATCGTTGAACATCACGTCGCGCCGATCGATCCCGTCGCCGGCCGAGACGAACCGGTCCTCGCCTGGGCGATCATGCACGAGCAGGGCATCGGCATCGCCGCGCGCGCCGATAGCAAGCGCCTGGCCGGTCCCGACCGCCACCACTCGAACATTGATGCCGGTCGCCTGCTGAAACAGGGGAATGATATGTCCGAACAGTCCCGACTGTTCGGTCGAGGTGGTCGAGGCCAGCGTGATGAACCGCTCCTGCGCAGCGGCGGGCAGCGTTTGCGAGAGCGCGCTCAGAACAAGCGTCGCAAGGAAGACAAGGCGTTTCACGGGACCTCCACGGACGCTTCGCCTCTATCACAGGTCGATGCACAAGTCGCTGTGCGCGTAGGGAAATCAGCGCTGATCCATAGGGCGAGGCTATGTCCTCACCGTCCTCCGCTCACGCGCAGGATAGAGCCGGTCATATAGGACGCGGCCTCCGAAAGCAGGAAGAGGATGACCTCGGCGACTTCCGCGGGATCACCAGCCCGTCCCAAGGGAATGGTCGGCGCAATCTTCTCGACGCGACCGGGAGAATGGATTTCGGTTTGGATCAAGCCGGGCGCCACGGCGTTGACACGAATCCCCTGCCCCGCCACCTCGCGAGCGAGGCCAATCGTCATGGAATCGATTGCGCCCTTTGACGCCGCGTACCAGACATATTCGCCGGACGACCCGATTGTTGCGGCTGCGGATGAGAGAAGGACAATCGAGCCGCCTGCGCCGCCGCGGTTGCGCGCCATGCGCCTGATCGCGGCCCGGCAGACGAGAAGCGCCCCGAATACGTTGAGATCGAGCACCTCGCGAAAAGTGCTCGCGTCCGCCTCGGCAACCGTCGAGGGCTTGCCGGTCATTCCGGAATTGTAGACCAGATGCGTCACCGGCCCGAGATCTTTGTCCACGGCGGCGAACATGCGCTCGATGTCGTCTTCGCGCGCCATGTCGCCTTGAACGGCGATGGCCTTCCGTCCGTGGTCGCGGGCGAACGAGACGACCGCTTCGGCCGCGTCCCGATCGCGCACATAGTTCACGGCGATGTCGAAACCGCGCGACGCCGCCAGTTTCGCTGTCGCCGCCCCAATGCCGCGGCTCCCGCCGGTCACAAGGAGAATGGGAGGCTGGCTCATCACTGGCGAATGCTCCCCCGTAAGAGCCCGATGCACAGAAAATATAGGCCGATCGCCGTGAGGCCGGCAGTGATAAGGACACCCGGCTCCAGTCCTCGCAGCAAGGCGACAGACGCCAGAGCAGACCAGACGATCAGCAACATGATACTGAGCGCTCTGAGTTTCCTCACGCGCAAAGGATGCACGAACGGTAAGGGAATGAAGGTCGTCACCACAAGGGCACCGATAACCGCCGTCGTGATCCACGGGCCTGGCCGTAGCAGCAGAAGATAAAACGCGGCTGCGTTCCACAAGGCCGGAAATCCCCAGAAGTAATTGTCAGCCGTCTTCATCCTTTTGTCGGCGAAATAGAGCGCGCTGCTCACGACGATCGCCAGCCCGGCTGGAATGGCAAGAAGCGTCGGCAGCAAGCCGCTCGCGGCGATCGCGTAAGCCGGCACGAAAACATACGTGACAAAGTCGACGATGAGATCGAGCGTGTCGCCCGACCAGCGGGGCAGGCGCTCGGCGACGTGCAGCCGTCGTGCCATCGCGCCATCGACGCCATCCACGAGGAGAGCAAGCCCAAGCCAGGCGAACATGAGCGGCCACTGCCCGCGCACGGCCGCGATCAAGGCAAGGAACCCAAGGGCCGCGCCCGATGCGGTGAAAACATGCACCGAAAAGGCTCCGAGCCGCCGTCCCCAGAACGGCTCCGAACGGTGCCCGGCCGATACGGGATCTTCCGGCGATCCCATGTGCGTTTCAGCCATTGCCCCAATCGATCGAGCAGATTTCCGCCGAACGGCCGGCGAAATTCCAGTTTCGACCGAACGCGCGCACGCGCGATTTATCGGCCCGCGCCACGGTTACGTCCGGTGCGATCCAGTATTCGCTGTTGCGGATAACCACAGCTTCGCCTTTGTGACTGCCCCGGACCGGCGTGACGGCGCCTTCCACCAGCTTATCGATAGAGAAAATGCGTGTCGCGCCTTCGGTCTTATACGTGATTTTGCCCTGCTGAACGCCAAGGAACTTGCCGACGAGGATGGATAGAAGTCCCGTTGTCCCTCCAGCTTTGCCGGTGAAAATCTTGGTCAGCCCTTTGACGGCGTAGATCGAGGCTTTTTCGTCGATGAAGAGGCCGGCGGTCCAGTTGCCGCGCGACATCAGTCCGGGGATTTCGACGATCAGGCCGACATTCACGCCGGAAAGGTTGGCATCGCCAATGCGGCCCTCATCGATGCGAATGCCCATCCAGGTCTGGCAGTAGCCTTCGGTTGGCGGATGCTGACCGAGCGAGAGTACGCAAGGGCAGAAGACCGTGCAGTTGCAGGAGAGCGCCAATTCGCCTTTGATCGTCCAGGACTCGTTCACGGTCGTTTCCTTTCAGACGGTGCGAGCGGGCCAGTGCGCCACGATCGAGGACACGATCAGCAGGACGCCAGTGCCGATCAGCACGACGCCGATCGCCCGGCTAAAGCGTGTCGTTGTCAGGATCTTCTCGATGGCCATCACGGCACCGAGCGCAGCCATCCAGACGATATTCATCAGTCCGACGGTGAGCATCACCAGCATCATCGCCCAGCAGCAGCCCAGGCAATAAAGTCCCTGCCTGACACCCAGCCGAAACACGCCCTCTGGGTGCGACGTCCAATGCGCGAAGAAGAAGGGGAACGGTCGCTGACACTGCGTGACGCAGGCGTATTTGAGCGCGGAGAACTGATAGAGACCGGCGCCGGCGAACACCGCACCGGAAAACAGGACACTTGTCGAGCGCATGGCGGGATCCAGCAGCGCGAGCTGCGCGAGCGACCATTGCAGGGCGGTCGCCGCAACGGCAAAGCCGATCCATACTGCGGTGTAGCCTGCCGCGAGCACCAGCGGGGAGACGACAGGCTCGCCTTTCGCCGACGCCGTCTCGGCGATCTCGCTGTAGGTCACGATCATCGGACCGGCCGTCGGCAGCATCATGGCCAGTGCCATGGCGCACCACATCAGGAGGATCAGGCCGAAATCAACCGGGCTCCAGGCGCCCGTGCCCGGCATTCCGGCGTGGGCCGAGCTTGCGCCGAAGGTCGGCCGGCAAAGGGCCTCGACGAGCGTCGCCAGCCATCCCATGCCGGGGCCGAGCGCCTCGCCGTGACCCGACTTGACCATGTCGCCCGCCAACAAGCCGAGATACGTCCAGCCGGCAGCAGCCAGCACGCCGACGCAAACAAGCGCGATGGTCCGTGGGCGCCGCAGAAGCCGGCCGGGGCCGGAAGCGAAGCGCCGGAAGCGGCCTAGTCGCTGATCCTGGATAGCCTGAGTCATCGGGCAGGTAGGGCCTTCGGGTTTCCTGCTCTCTCCTTAGCGTATCGCCCGGACATGCGAAATCCGAAGAGTTCGCCATGGTTTCCTGTCTCCGAGGGCGCTAATGATGCCGCCGGCGACGAGGAGGCAGCCAATTGCGCGAGCTCGCGGTCGAGGTAGCGGTGGTTGGAGGCGGCCCCGCGGGTCTGACGGCAGCGGTTGCGCTGGCTTCCGCCGGTGTCGAGACGGCGCTGATCGCCCCTGAAGCGAAAAAACCGGATAATCGGACGACCGCTCTTCTGACCGGATCGGTCGCCGCGCTGCGCGAGCTTGGGGCCTGGGACCGCTGCGCCGGCGAAGCGGCGCCACTTCGTGCCATCCGCATCGTCGACGACACCAAACGCCTCTTCCGTGCGCCCGAGGTGACCTTTGATGCGTCCGAGATCGGACTTGAAGCTTTCGGCTACAACATCGAAAACCGTCATCTTGTGGCAGCTCTCGAGGCGTGCGCGGCCGAATTCCCGGACTTGAAGAGGTTCAGCGAAACGGCGGCCGGCATCGCGGTCGAGGATGACGGCGTGGAGATCACGCTTGCCAGCGAAAGAAGGATCAGTGCCCGCCTCGTGGTCGGCGCGGACGGCCGGCGCTCGCTTGCGCGCCAGGCTGCAGGGATCGCGACGACGGCGAGCGAGTACCCCCAGTCGGCGCTCACGCTCAACCTGGCGCATACGCGTCCGCATGACGGCGTCTCGACGGAGTTTCACACCGAGAGCGGCCCGTTCACGCTCGTGCCGCTGCCAGGTCTGCGCTCGAGCCTCGTTTGCGTGGTGACGCGCCGAGAGGCAAAACGGCTGTCCGCTCTGAGCGACGACCTGATCTCGGCCGAGATCGAACGCCGCTCGCACTCGATCCTGGGCAAGGTAACGGTCGACCCGCGACGAGGCGTATTTCCGCTCGGCGTCGAATGGGCGCGGTCCGTCGCCACGAACCGGACGGCGCTGATCGGGGAAGCGGCGCATGTGTTTCCGCCGATCGGCGCGCAGGGCCTGAACCTGGGCTTGCGCGACGCGGCGACCATCGCCGAACTTGTGATCGACGCTTGGCGCAAAGGCGAGGACGTCGGTGCCGAAGACGTTCTCGCGCGCTACCGCCGCTTGCGGCGCGCCGACGTGATCACGCGCACGGCCGCCGTCGATCTCCTGAATCGGACGCTGCTTTCAGATTTCCTGCCCGTACAAGGGTTGCGCGGGTTCGGACTCTACCTCCTCGACCGCATCTCTCCCTTGCGACGAGCGGTGATGCGCGAAGGCGTGTCGCCGTCGCTCGCCGAGCCGCGCCTCATGCGCGGGGAGGCGCTTTAGCGCGTGATCCGAAAAGCGGATGCCCGTTTGCGGAAAAGATCGCACAAATCAAAATGTCAGCAAGGCAGCCCATCGGGCCGGGAAGAAGGGTCGTGAAATCGAGAACCACGAGGCCGGAAAGCGGTTGCATCCCTGAAAGCTAGTTCGGAAACAGATCGGGGGGAATAACCTTCTGATCGATGAGATAGAGCCACAGCAGGAGGGTTGGGACGGACAAGAACGTGCCGACCAGCACGGCCGTTGAGGCCCGGTCGGTATAGGTCTGGAATTGCGCGGCCAAGACAAAGATCGTGATCGCCGGAGGCAGGGCGGCAAGCAGGATGGCTGTGTAGACCCAGATCGGGTCGAATGTCCCGAGGACTGAGAGGATCAAATAGACGACGATCGGATGCACGATCAGTTTAACGATCAGCGCGGCCACGGTCTCGCTCGGAAGCCGGCCGGCGGGGCGGAGGGAGACTGTCACCCCGAGCGCAAACAACGCCGCGGGCGCGGCCGCGACGCGGAGGAAGTCGAGCGTGCGGTCGATCGCCTCCGGAGGGCGGAATTCAAGAAACGCGGCAATGAAGCCGAGGGCGGTCGCGATAATGAAGGGATTGAGTGCGACGCGCCGCAGAATGACGCGTGCTGTGCCGCGCAGATCGGCGTGATCCTCTCCGAGCGCGGCCAGCAGCGGGATAAGGGTGAAGAACAGCATGGCGTCGAAGCAGAAGATGAGCGCCATCGGCGCCGCCGCTTGTGGCCCGAACGCGGCGAGTGCGATGCCGGGGCCCATATAGCCGACATTGCCAAAGCCGCCGACGCCTCCGGCCAGCGCCGCATCCTTGAGGCTGCCTTTCAGTGTTATCCACGCGATGGCAAAAGACAGCGTGAAGGCGATGTAGGATGAGAGCATCGTTCCGAAGACGAAGAGGAACGAAGTGAGTTGCGAAAACGGAGTTTTCGAAACCACTTGATAGAAAACCGGCGGCAGCGCGACATAAATGACGAAGAAGTTGAGCCAGGTGAGCCCATCATCCGGCCTGCGGATCGCCCGTCCGGCCAAATAGCCGACGAGGATCGGGGCGAAGAAGGGGACGGCGACGGCGAGAAGGCGTTCCATAAACGGCGGCGCCGCGACTCCTGTTGGTCTGTCGTCGCCTAGCTTGCGCAAGGAGCGAGGTCAACTCGGCCGGCAGCCGCCCCATTGTGCGGCCTTTGCGAACCGGCTACTCGGATCGGATCAACCGACGGGAGCGTCGATGAAGCTCGCCCGCAACGTCTACAAGCCATTGGCCATTGGCGCCCCAGCGCCCTATCGCGTATTGCCCATGCGGCTCGAGCGGATGATCCATTTCGTCCCGCCGCAGATCGAAAAGCTACGGGCGAAAGTGCCCGAGCTTGCGCGAAAGGTGGACGTCGTTCTCGGCAACCTGGAAGATGCCATTCCGGCCGATGCCAAGGAAGCGGCCCGCGCGGGCTTAATCGAGATGGCGCGCGCGACCGAGTTCGGCTCGACCGGATTATGGACGCGCATCAACGCCCTCAATTCGCCCTGGGCGCTGGACGACATCCTGGAGATCGTGGCGGCTGTCGGGGACAAGCTCGACGTGATCATGCTGCCGAAGGTCGACGGGCCTTGGGACATCCACTACCTCGATCAGTTGCTGGCGCAGCTCGAAGCCAAGCACGCCATACGCAAGCCGATCCTCATCCACGCCATCTTGGAGACGGCGGAAGGGGTGAAGAATGTCGAGGCGATCGCGGCCTCGTCTCCGCGCATGCATGGCATGAGTCTTGGCCCTGCTGACCTCGCCGCCTCGCGCGCGATGAAGACGACCCGGGTCGGCGGCGGGCATCCCGACTACAAGGTGCTCGCCGATCCGGCCGATGGCGGAGCGCGCGCCGCCTTTCAGCAGGATCTCTGGCACTACACGCTGGGCAAGATGGTCGACGCTTGCGCCGCCAACGGCGTTAAACCTTTTTACGGGCCCTTCGGCGACTTTTCCGATGCGGAGGGTTGCGAAGCCCAATTCCGCAACGCCTTCCTCATGGGCTGCGCCGGCGCATGGTCGCTGCATCCCTCACAGATCGCCATTGCCAAGCGCGTCTTCTCGCCCGATCCGGCCGAGGTGGCTTTCGCGCGCAAGATCCTGGCCGCCATGCCGGAGGGCACTGGCGCGGTCATGATCGATGGCAAGATGCAGGACGACGCCACCTGGAAACAGGCGAAGGTCATGGTCGACCTCGCCCGCTTGGTTGCGGAAAAGGACCCCGAACTGGCGGCCAAGTACTCTCTCTAGCTGTGATCCCGAAAAATGGGTGCCGGTTCTCGGAAAAGAACACACGCAAATTTGACATTCGCGTCGTAGTCGATGCTCCCATGGCCGCGAATTAGTCAAATCCGCCCCCCCAGCGCGATGGTTTGTCGCTGGACGGGGGACCGGGACAGAACTATTTCATTCCCATGACCAAGACGCGCGAAGCCAAGTTTCGGATCGGAGACGTTGTCCGGCATCGGCTTTTTCCCTTCCGGGGGGTCGTTTTCGACATCGATCCGACCTTCTCCAACACGGAGGAGTGGTGGGAGTCGATTCCACCGGAAGTCCGCCCACACAAGGACCAGCCGTTCTACCACCTCTTCGCCGAGAATGCCGAAACCGAATACATCGCCTATGTTTCGGAGCAGAATCTCTTGCCGGACGAGTCCGGCGAGCCGCTGCGTCATCCGCAGGTGAAGGAAGTGTTCGATCGCGATCGCCGCGGACATTATCGGCCGCGCAGCAGCAGCCTGAACTAGGAAATGGCAGTCCTAAGATTAAGGCGCGCTCCGGCGCGTCCTTAATCTCGTTCAGGTCCGGTCTCGGCGTTACTTCGGCTGCCCGGGAGCCGGAGCTGCGCCGGGCTGGCCGCTCTGGAGTTTCTTGCGGGCTTCGTCGGCACGCCGCTGCAGTTCCTCTTGCAGCTTCTTCTGCTGTTCTTCGAACACCTTCGGGTCGGTCGGCGGACCGTCATTCGCCTTGGCGAAATCGCCAAGCGGCAGCGGATAGGTCGCCGCCTGTCCGGGCAGGTTGATGCCCTGGAGCATCAGCGTCTGCCCCTTTTTCAGTTTGCCGACGAATTCGGCATTCACTTCGAAATCCGCCATGCATCCGTTCGGCAGGCAGACAATATAGCGGCCTGTGATCGGCTGCTCCTTGTCGACGATCATGCGCGTGCCGTGGGGCAGTTGCATGCCGAGCGGAAGCGTAATGCGAAGGACTTTCTTTTGTTCGCCTTCTTGCTCGATGAGCGCGGCACCCGCGATGAACTGACCCGTTTCGAGCCGCGCTTCCTTCACCGTGAGGCACGTCTCTTTGGCTCCGACCTGCTGATCCTTGCCGCAGAATTTCGTCCAAGGAGAATAGACAACCGGAAGCTGCTCGGGCTGCGCCGCCTGAGCCTGCGGCTGCTGTTGCTGTTGAGCGGGCTGCTGCTGCGCTGGCTGCTGTTTCGGCGGCTGCTTGGGCGCGGCGGGCTGCGCGGGCCGCTGCTGTGACGGCTGTTGCTGCTGGGCGAACGCATCGCCGAACGAGAGGAGAAACGCAATTGCCGTCACCGACGCCGCAAGCGCCCTCGCCGCCGTCCCGCGCGACGCCACCCTGATCCTCGGAAGCATGTAGCTTTTCCCTCTCTCTCGCTGCGACCCCACGATTTTGCCGGCCTCGATCGTCAGCGCGTCCTCTTTGCGGGTCTGTCGACGCGAAATGAGGCGACACCGTGACCTCCCCGCGCCTTTTCGCCCTGCGGCATAGTCGAAAATACAAACCCGATCCAGCACTTTCCGGCCGCGGGCCTCACGTCTAGAAGGATTTAACTCACGGGGAGTCGGCGTTCAGCCGATTGTCGTTTTGCACCTCTGGCCAAGCACACGTTTGTCGGCCTGCGTCCTCACCGGACTGGCGCTATCCACAGTCGCCGGCAACGAGAGCTGGGCAGGCACCGCGCGGCACGCGATCGCGATGCATGGCGAACCGGCGCTCGCGCCCGGGTTCTCGCATTTCCGTTACGCCAACCCCGACGCACCGCAAGGCGGACGCCTCGTGCGCGGGCTCACGGGCACATTCGATACGTTGAACCCGTTCGTGGTCAAAGGACTCTCGGTCGAGTTCGTGCGCGGCTACGTCGTCGAGAGCCTCATGGCGCGCGGATATGACGAGCCTTTCTCTTTGTACGGTTTGCTGGCGCAGACCGTGGAGACAGATCGC
Organism: Xanthobacteraceae bacterium; assembly: GCA_022844485.1. GTDB lineage: Bacteria > Pseudomonadota > Alphaproteobacteria > Rhizobiales > Xanthobacteraceae > JALHLQ01. The sequence goes on along the minus strand of JALHLQ010000022.1, from coordinate 42,825 downwards.
GCGCGGACTTACGTCGCTTTTGCGATCCATCCGGCTGCCCGGTTCTCCGACGGCAAGCCGGTTACCTCCGCCGACGTGAAGTTCTCGTGGGAATTGCTGCGGGACAAAGGCCGGCCGAATTTCCGCACCTACTACGCAAAGGTCACGAAGGTCGAAACGCCGGACCCGCTCACGGTTCGCTTCGACTTCGGCGGAGCCGAGGACCGCGAGTTGCCGCTGATCCTGGGGCTCATGCCGATCCTGCCCAAGCACGCCACCGATCCGGAGACGTTCGAGCAAACGACATTCGCCCCGCCTCTGGGCAGCGGTCCCTATATCGTCGGCGAGGTGAGGCCCGGCGAGAGCGTCACGCTCAAACGCAATCCGGATTACTGGGGGCGAAACCTCCCCGTGAATCGCGGATTCTGGAATTTCGACGAGATCCGCACCGACTATTATCGCGATGGAAATACGCACTTCGAGGCGTTCAAGAAGGGACTCTACGACGTGCGGGTCGAAACCGATCCGGGACGCTGGCAAACGGGATACGACACCCCCGCCTTTCGCGACGGCCGCATCATCAAGGAATCGTTCCCCGACGGCTTGCCGAAGGGCATGTCGGGTTTCGTCTTCAACACGCGCCGGCCGCCCTTCGACGACCTTCGCGTGCGCGAAGCCGTCGCGCTCCTGTTCGATTTCGAATGGATAAATCGGAATTTCTACTATGGTCTGACAAAGCGCACGACGAGCTACTATGAAGGGTCCGAACTCGCCGCATCGGGACGCCCAGCCGGCGCTGTCGAGCGGGCGCTTCTCTCGGCCTTTGCGGCCGCTGTTCGCCCGGACGTGCTGGAAGGGACCTGGTCTCCTCGAATGAGCGACGGTTCAGGCCGCGATCGCGCGCCTCTTCGCAAAGCCAACCGACTGCTCGCCGAGGTCGGCTTCGAAATCCGCGACGGATCGATGCGCGCGCGCGCGAGCGGTTCACCGCTGAATTTTGAAATTCTGGTGGTCTCGCGCGATCAGGAACGGCTCGCCCTCGCCTTTGCACGTGACCTGGCGCGCGCCGGCATCGTGGCGCGGGTACGGCTGGTCGATCCCGTACAATACGAGCGCCGCCGACAGACCTTTGATTATGATATGATGCAGTATCACTGGTCGGCTTCGCTCTCTCCTGGAAACGAGCAACTCTTCTACTGGGGCTCGGCTGCAGCCGACGACCAGGGTACCCGCAATTACATGGGCGTGCGCAGCCCGGCGGTGGATGCGATGATCTCGGCAATGCTCAAGGCGGAAGAGCGTCAGGACTTCATCGCTGCGGTCCGCGCGCTCGACCGTGTGCTGATCTCCGGGCACTATGTCGTGCCTCTGTTCCATATTCCGGAGCAATGGGTCGCGCGATGGAGCCATATCAGAAGACCGCCGGACACCTCTCTTTTCGGCTATCTGGCCGAAACCTGGTGGCGCGAACCGAAGAAGCCGTAGAATGCCGCGATGATTCGCGGCGAGAGCCCCCGCATGTCCGATACCTCTGGAGCGTCACCCGCGAAGACGCTCGATGAGCTTTTCCGCGATGCCCTGGCGCGCCGTCCCGATGCGGTAGCGCTCATCGACCCGCCCGATCGCAATAGCTGGAACGATATCCCTCCAAGACGACTGACCTATGCCGAGGCGGACCGCGCGGTCACTGCCGTCGCAAGGCGCTTTCGCGATTCCGGCCTCTCCAGGGACACGGTCGTCGCGATGCAACTCCCCAACTGCGTCGATTCCATCGTCACTTTGCTCGGACTCATGCGAGCCGGGCTCATCGCTGCGCCGCTTCCGCTGTTGTGGCGGCAAGCCGATGCGGTGGACGCGTTGAGCCGTATCGGGCCGCGTGCCTTGATCTCGACCGCGCGCGTCGGCGGCACCGACCAGGCAAGCATCGCGATGTATATTGCCGCCGAGACGTTTTCGATCCGGTTTGTCGGCGAATTCGGTCGGGATCTCCCGGATGGCATTATTTCGCTGAACGACATCTTCAACAACGACGCTGAAACGTGGCGGGAGCCGCCGCTGCCCGCCGACCGCGTATCCTTGGTGACCTTCGACCTCGTTCCGGAAGGCAGAGTCGCAATGGCACGCAACGACGCGCAGCTCGTTGCCGCCGGCCGGCATGTGTGCGACGCCAGCCAATTGGACCCACGCGACACCTTGCTCGGCGCCATCAGCCTGTCCTGCTTTGCCGGGATCGCAAGCACGATTGTGCCCTGGCTCTTATGCGCGGGCACGCTCATGCTGCATCATCCGTTCTCGCCGGATGTGTTCGCTCCCCAATGCAAGCGCAGCGATGCCGTGATCCTCCCCGGGCCTTTGGCGGCTGGGCTTGCCGAGGCGACAGCCGGAACGGGCGAGCGGGGACCGAAGTCGTGGCTTGGCGTATGGCGCACGCCGGAACGGCTGGCCAAAGCCGGTGCGCCGCCCAGGGGCGCCAGGGTTTTCGATTTCGCGGTGTTCGGTGAGATCGCGCTCATGCACCTGCCAAGGCCGCTGGAAGGCCATCCGCTGATTGTCCCGAGCGCCGGAGGCCCGCTCACCGCAAGCCGAACCGACCGAGGCACGCTCGCGCTCGCCGGGGACATGGTCTCCTCGACGCCGTTTCCGGCGAACTTCCGCGCCCGCGATGGATCTCAACAAGGGATCGAGGAGACGGGAACCGTCGATACGTTTTATCCCTGCCGGATCGATCGCGAGACGAAGGGACTTATCCTCGATGGCCCGCCAGCCGGCATTGTCACCATCGGTGGAACTCGCCTTCTCATGCGGGACTTGCAGGATGGCATCGCCCGTTTCGGCACCAGCGCCACGATTACGGCACTGCCTGACGCGCTCTTGGGCCATCGCTTGGCGGCAACCGGCCCCGACCGATCCCTGATTCGTGAAGCTCTTGCCGCAAGCGGCGTCAATCCGCTGATTCCGGCGGCATTCCGCGAGCGACGGCAGCCAAACAGCGCCACGGCCGCTTGACTTAAATGCTTCCCGTTGACTCCCCATTTACGGACCGGCGCTACGTTGCAGGCTTGTACGCGTCAGGATCGGTATGTCCCTGCAAGGTCCCATTCTCGTTGTTGCCGAAGAAACGCATCCTCCCGTCGTAGGCTGGATTGAGAGCGCCGGCGCCTTCCCTGTCGTGGAAGCGGGCCCGAACGACGCTGAGGCGGCGATCGGAACCGTCGCGCCCGCAGCCATTATCTTGAGCGGGGCCGTAGGGGTGGAAGCCGCGCAGTCGAGCGCGATTGCCGACCGCGCCGCCAGGCAGAGCGGGCCCGTTATTCCCGTCTTTGCCCTTGCGACCGCGGAGTTCACGCCGGCGCGCATCTCGGTCATGCCGCTGGAACCGGAGCGCCGGGCGGCCGTCGCGCGGCTGCGCGCGGCACTTCGCGTGCGAACGCTGCAGACCTCCGTGCTCCGTCGGGTGCAGTCGCAAGCAAGCCGCAGCGATCTGCCGTCCCCGGAATCCTTCACCGATCCGCTGGAAGACACGACTGTGCTCGTGGCGGGACGCGGGCGCGCCTATCCTGCGCTGACCACGGCAGTTGGCGAGTTGGTCGGTCTTATCGGCGCACTCAGTTTGGAAACAGCGACAAGCTACCTGGAAGCACGGGACATCGACGGACTCGTGATCGGGGACGGATTCAACCGCAGCGCGGTGGCCCACTTCGTCGAAAGGCTTTCGAGCGATCCCCGCTTTCGGGATCTGCCAGTCACCGTGATCGATCCGCTGCAGATCGAGATCGATCCCGAACGGCTTCCATACCTGCACGTCAACAACGGTAGCGCCCCGCAAACCGTCGCCCGCATGCTTCCGCTGGCGCGCATGCATGCGCTCTCTTCGCGCTTGCGCCGTCTGTCAGCCGCGATCGACGCCAAAGGCGTGCTCGATGCCGACACCGGTCTCTACACCCGCGAAGCTTTCGCCAACAATCTTGCGCATGCTGTGGCCGATTCCGCGCAACACGGCCACGCGTTCGCGATCGCACGCTTTTCGCTCGACAATCTCTCGGACGCGCGCACGAGCAAGGATGCCGCGCGCCTGGTCAGCCGGCTGGTCCGAAGCGGGGACTTCGCGACGCGCGACCGCGACGGAACCATCCTTGTTGCATTCAGCGACACCGATCTAGGCACCGCGCATGTCGTCGCGCGCCGCATTGCGAGCGTGCTCAAGCACACGATGCTGGCCCCCGGCTGTGAGCGAAAAGGACTGCAGCCGAACATCGCGCTTGCCGCGCTCAGGTCGAAAGACACGTCGGCATCCCTGCTGTCCCGCGTCACGGCCGACCGGCTGGTTGCGGCGGAATAATCAGGAATTCCTTTCGGGGCGACTCGCAGCGGACGCAGCGCGGCTCAAGCACGATTGCCGCCGAGCCCCAGGCCTCTTACATTCGGCTGATGGAGCCGCCAATGCCTTCCACGCCCCATCCAATGCCGGTGGTCGTCGTCTCCGATGTCGTGTGCCCGTGGTGTCTGATCGGCAAGCGGCGGCTGGAACGGGCGCTTGCCCTGCGGCCCGACCTGCCGGTGGAGGTGGTCTGGCATCCCTATTTCCTCAATGACTGGGTGCCACACGAAGGCATTGAGCGGGAGGCCTATCTCAAGACCAAGTTCGGCTCCGTCGAGCGGTACACCGTAATTTCGCAACGGCTTGTCGCGGCCGGCGCGGACGATGGTATCGCCTTTGCGTTCGACAAGATTTCCCGGCAGCCGAACACGCTCGACTGCCACCGGCTGATCCTGTGGGCGCGCAACACCGGCGACGCCGGACGCATGAAGCAGCGGCTGATGGACCTCTATTTCGTCGAAGGGGCGGACCTGACGCAGATCGAGACACTCGTGCAGGCGGCGCAGGACTGCGGCATGGACGGCGACCTCGTGCGGGGACTGCTGGCCAGCGATGCGGATGTGACGCGCGTCGAGCAGGCCGCCAACGTCGCCAAACAAGCCGGGATCGACGGCGTGCCGTCCTTTATCTTTGGCAATGTGCTGGCGGTGTCGGGGGCGCAATCGCCGGAATATTTGGCCGAGGCCTTGGGCCGCGCGTCGGCGGAGTATCAGAAACAAGCGGAAGCTGAGCGGCGAAGGAGCGAACAGCCATCGGCGTAGCCGTAAACGGGCTGCTTAGGCTCACGCCGCTTTGGCGCGCTCCGCCAAGGACACAAGCCGCCGAAGGATCTCGGCCGTGCCCTTCATCCGTGATTGCGGCCTCTCCCAATCGTCGAAGAAGACGACTTTCATGTCGGGGCGCACGCGCGCAGCCGGCCCTTGCTCGCGGATGAAACCGACGAGGGCGGCGGGATCGGCAAACACATTGTCGCGGAACTGGATGACGGCGCCCTTCGGGCCTGTTTCGATCTTCTCGACGTTTGCGCGGCGGCAGAGCGACTTGATGGCGACGATTTCGAGCAGATGCTCGGTTTCTTCCGGCATCTTGCCGAAGCGGTCGACGAGTTCCGCGCCGAAAGCCTCGATCTCCCGTTCGTCGTCGATCTCGGCCAGGCGGCGATAGAGCGCAAGCCGCACGGACAGGTCGGGCACGTAATCCTCCGGGATCAGCACCGGCGTCCCGATCGTGATCTGCGGCGACCAGCGGTCGGCCACGGGCTCGGCGGCGCCCGCACGCAGACTCGCCACCGCCTCTTCCAGCATCTGCTGGTAGAGCTCAAAGCCGACCTCTTTGATGTGGCCGGACTGCTCCTCGCCCAGGAGATTGCCGGCGCCGCGGATGTCGAGATCGTGCGAGGCTAGCTGGAAACCCGCGCCGAGCGTGTCGAGCGATTGCAGCACCTTCAGCCGCCGCTCAGCCTGCGGCGTGATCCTCTTGTCCGGAGGTAGCGCGAACAGCGCGTAGGCGCGCAGCTTCGCGCGGCCGACGCGTCCGCGCAGCTGATAGAGCTGCGCGAGCCCGAAGCGGTCGGCCCGATGCACGATCAGCGTGTTCGCGGTGGGGATGTCGAGGCCCGACTCGATGATCGTGGTCGAGAGCAGCACGTCGTACTTCCCGTCGTAGAAAGCCGACATGATGTCTTCCAGCACGCCCGCCGGCATCTGCCCATGCGCGACCGCGACGCGCACCTCCGGCACGTGCTTGTCGAGAAATTCTTTCGCCTCCGGAAGATCCTCGATCCGCGGACAGATGTAGAACGACTGTCCGCCCCGATAGCGCTCGCGTAGCAGCGCCTCGCGCACGACAAGCGGATCGAAGGGGGCGACGAAGGTGCGGACCGCGAGCCGGTCGACCGGGGGCGAGGCGATCAGCGACAACTCGCGCACCCCGGTCAGCGCCAGTTGCAATGTCCGCGGGATCGGCGTCGCGGTGAGCGTGAGCACATGGACCTCGCTCCGCAGTTGCTTCAGCTTCTCCTTGTGCGAGACGCCGAAGTGCTGCTCCTCGTCGACAATCACGAGACCGAGATCCTTGAACTTGATCGACTTGCCAAGCAGCGCATGTGTGCCGATGACGATGTCGATCCCGCCTGTCGCGAGCCCTTCGCGCACCTTCGCCATCTCCGCCGAGGAGACGAGGCGCGACGCCTGCGCGATATGCACGGGAAATCCGCGGAACCGTTCGATGAAGGTTTTCGTGTGCTGGCGCGCGAGCAGCGTGGTCGGAACGATCACCGCAACCTGTTTGCCGTTCATGGTGGCGGCAAAGGCAGCGCGCAGCGCGACCTCGGTCTTGCCGAATCCGACATCGCCGCAGATAAGCCGGTCCATCGGCCGTCCTGCCGCGAGGTCATCGAGCGTCGCATCGATCGAGGCCTGTTGATCCTCCGTTTCGTCATAGGGGAAACCCGCAGCGAACTCGTCATAAACGCCGTGGCCCACGGCAAGCCGCGGCGCCTCCCGCAGCTGCCGCTCCGCCGCCACTTTGATGAGGTCGCCGGCGATGGCGAGGATGCGCTCCTTCATTCGCGCCTTGCGCGCCTGCCAGCCGGACCCGCCGAGCCGGTCGAGATCGACGCTGGTCTCCTCCGAGCCGTAGCGCGACAGCAGCTCGATGTTCTCGACCGGGAGAAACAGCTTGTCGCCCCCGGCATAGTGAATCTCAAGGCAGTCGTGCGGCGCGCCCGCCGCTTCGATGGTCTTCAGCCCGATGAAGCGGCCGATGCCGTGATCCACATGCACCACGAGGTCGCCCGCGGAGAGGCTGGTGACCTCGGCAATGAAATCCTCTGCCCGGCGCGCCGCGCGGCGCGGCCGCACCAGCCGGTCCCCCAGAATGTCCTGTTCGCCAATGACCGCGAAGTCAGGCGTCTCGAAACCCTGTTCGAGGCCGAGCACCGCCAGCGCCACCTCGCTTTTCGGCCTTTTCAGCGCGTCGGGCCAATTCGCGACGGAGACGAGATTGAACAGCTTGTGGTCGGCCAGCACATGGCTCATGCGCTCGCGCGAGCCTTCGCTCCACAGCGCAACCGCGACGCGCTTCCCTGCACCTTGCAGCGTCTGCACGTGCTTCGTCACCGCATCGAACACGTTGCCGCCAGGCTTGGCGCGCTCGGCTGTGAAGTTGCGGCCCTGCCGCGTTTCGAGCGCGAGGATTTTCCCCATCCCTTCGGGCACCGCGAAGGGCGTGATCTGCGCCTCTTCCGACGCGGCAAGCCGCTCGCGCCATTCGGCCTCCGTGAGGTACAGCCGCTCGGGCGGCAGCGGCCTATACGTCGCGCCGCCGTCGCTCCCGAGCGCGGCGCGGCGCGCCTCGTAGTAATCAGCGATCTGCGCAAAGCGTTCGTGGATGGCGTCGCCGACCAGGGGTTCGAGCACGATCGGCGTGTCCAAAAGATAATCGAACAGCGTATCGAGCCGCTTGTGAAACAGCGGCAGCCAGTGCTCCATGCCGGCGTAGCGGCGGCCCTCGCTCACCGCTTCATAAAGCGGATCGTCCCTCGCCACGCCGAAGGCGGAGACATAGCCCTCGCGAAAGCGTTTGATCGTTTCCGTCGTGAGCTGGAATTCGGACGCCGGCACGAGATCGAGGGCGCGCATCTGCATCAGCGTACGTTGCGTCGCCGGGTCGAAGGCGCGGATCGATTCCAGCGTATCGCCGAAGAAATCGAGCCGGACGGGCATGTCGGTCCCGGGCGGAAACAGGTCGAGGATGCCCCCACGCACGGCATATTCGCCGGTGTCGCGCACGGTCGCGGTGCGCAGATAGCCGTTCAGCTCCAGCCAGCGCACGATCGAATCCATATCGATGACATTGCCTGGAACGGCCGAGAACGCTTGCGTGGCGACGAGATCGCGCGGCGGCACGCGCTGGCTCACCGCGTTCACGGTCGTCAGCACCGCCAGTCCCGTCGCGTGGCCCCGCAGCCGGGCGAGGCGCGAGAGCGCCGTCATCCGCTGCGCCACGATGGCGCCGTTCGGCGACACGCGGTCGTAGGGCAGTGCGTCCCAAGCCGGGAATTCGATCACCGCGAGGTCGGGGGCGAAAAACTTCAGTGCGCGGGCGAGCTGCGCCATGCGCGGCCCGTCGCGGCAGACGACGAGCAGGCTCGCGGCGGGGGCTGACGCGCGCGCAGCGACCGCCCGCGCGAGATCGGCGAGCACGAAGCCTTCGGCGCCGTCCGCGACGCCCGAGAGGATCAGCGGACGGCCGCGTGCAAGGTGCTGGGCAGGAGAAACTGGCATTGGCCGTCTCAGATGGGCGGCGCGCCCCTGGAGTGGAAGTCCTTCACGCGGCGGAAAAGCGTGGAGTCGATATCGGCCGGAGTCTCGCTTTGGTCCGTAATCCAGGCGTAGAGATCAGGATCTGGCATTTCGATGATCCGCTCGAATTCGACAAGCTCCGGCTCGCTCAGCCCGGCGACGAAGGCATCGGCGAAACGGCCCATGACGAGGTCCATCTCGCGCATGCCGCGATGCCAGGCGCGAAACATGACGCGCCGCCGCCGCTCGTCCAGTCCCTCGCTCGACCGCGTCGTTCCCGTCATCACGCCTCCAACGCCAAAGGCCCGGACGAGCCAGGCGCGGTCACCTATAGCGTAGCAACGCAGAGGGAACGAGCCCGGATAGAACAATTGCGCTATGACCAGGCATCATGCGCCCCAACGTCCTCAATCCGCTCTTCGCGCCGGCGAGCAGCCTGCCCGGCGTCGGACCGCGGCTGGCGAAGCTGTTTGCCCGCCTTCTCGGCCGCGACGGCGAACCGCGTGTCATCGACCTGCTCCTGCATCTCCCCAGCGGCGTCATCGATCGGCGGGCGCAGCCGAAGCTGCGCGACGTGGCGCCGGGCGAGATCGTCACGGTGGCCGTCACCGTCGAGCGCCATCGGGCTCCGCCTCCCAGCCGCATGCGCGCGCCGTATCGGATCGTCACCCATGACGAAACCGGCACGCTGACGCTGACCTATTTCAATGCTCGCAAGGACCACCTGGAAAAGCTCCTTCCCGTCGGCGCGAAACGCTACGTCTCCGGCAAGGCCGAGTTCTACGACGGCATGCTGCAGATGGTGCACCCTGACCGCGTCGTCGACGAAAGCCAGCTGGACAAGCTCGCCGTGCTCGAGCCTGCTTATCCGCTGACCGAGGGGCTCTCCGCGAGCCATGTGCGCAGGGCCATCGACGGCGCCCTTGTGAAGCTGCCGCGCTTGCCGGAATGGCTCGATGCGGCCTGGCTCGCCGCGCGCGGCCTTCCCCCTTTCACAGATGCGGTCAAGACGCTGCATCACCCATCGGCGCCTGACGATTTGGAGCCGGAAGGCGCCGCATGGTCCCGTCTTGCCTATGATGAGTTGCTCGCCGGCCAACTCGCGCTCGGGCTCGTGCGCGCGCACCTTCGCCGTCCGGCCGGGCGCGCCAGCCTGGGCGACGGCCGCTTGCGCAAGACGATCGTCGCCGCCCTGCCCTACGCGCTTACGCGATCGCAGTCGCGCGCGATCGAGGAGATCACGGCCGACCTCGCCAAGCCCGAGCGGATGTTGCGCCTCCTGCAAGGCGATGTCGGCTCGGGCAAGACCGTGGTCGCGCTGCTCGCTGCGGCGGCGGCGATCGAAGCCGGGCGGCAAGCGACGCTGATGGCGCCAACGGAAATCCTCGCGCGCCAGCACCTGAAGACCATCGCGCCGCTCGCCGAAGCCGCCGGCTTGCGCGTCGCCATCCTCACCGGCCGTGAACGCGGGCGCGAGCGCGAGGAGACGCTGGCGCGGCTTGCGGCGGGAGAGATCGATCTCCTCGTCGGCACGCATGCGCTGTTTCAGGAGGAGGTCGCGTTTTCTGACCTCGCGCTCGCGATCGTGGACGAGCAGCACCGCTTCGGCGTGCATCAGCGGCTTGCGCTCGCGCGCAAGGGCGAGGCGGTGGACATGCTCGTGCTCACTGCGACGCCGATCCCGCGCACGCTGGTGCTCACTTATTTCGGCGACATGGATTTCTCCGAGCTGCGCGAAAAGCCGGCGGGACGGAAGCCCGTGGATACGCGCACGATCGCCCTCGACCGGCTCGAGGAGGTGATCGCCGCGGTCGGCCGCGCTGTCGACGAAGGCGGGCGCGTCTATTGGGTGTGCCCGCTGGTCGAGGAATCGGAAGTCACCGACCTCGCTGCCGCCGAAGAAAGGTTCGCCGATTTGAAGCGCCGCTTCGGCGCGAAAGTGGGCCTTGTGCACGGCCGCATGAAAGGCGCGGACAAGGACGCGGCGATGGCGCGTTTTGCGGGCGGCGATACGCGTGTGCTCGTGGCGACGACGGTGATCGAGGTCGGCGTCGACGTACCGGAAGCGACCGTCATGGTCATCGAGCACGCCGAGCGGTTCGGGCTCGCCCAGCTTCATCAGCTCCGCGGGCGCATCGGCCGCGGGCGCGAACGCTCGACATGCTTGTTGCTATACCGTGCGCCGCTGGGCAAGACCGCCGCCGCGCGCCTTACGACCATGCGCGAGACAGAGGACGGCTTCCGCATCGCCGAGGAAGACCTGCGCCTGCGCGGCGAAGGCGACGTGCTCGGCACGCGCCAAAGCGGGCTGCCGGCGTTCAGGGTGGCGCGGCTCGAGGCGCACGCGCCGCTGCTGGAGGTGGCGCGCAAGGATGCGGCGCTCATGCTCGCGCAAGACCCCTCGCTGACGAGCGCTCGCGGCGGAGCCCTGCGCCACCTGCTCTATCTGTTCGAGCGCGACGAGGCGATCCGGCTGCTGCGGGCGGGGTGACTTGATCCTCCCCCTTTCCGGGGAGGGATTCTCAATTGGCCGGTGCGGTCGTGCGCGCGGCCTGCGCCGTCTTGGCGGCTTCGGCAAAGGCCGCCAGCTTCTTCTGCTGATCGCCGCCATTCGACTGGATCACGCCGGCAGACATGATCAGCTTCGCCGCCGCTTCGACGCTGATATCGAGCTCGATGATATCCCGCCGCGGAAGATAGAAAAAGAAGCCGGTGGTCGGGTTCGGCGTGCAGGGCATGAACACCGCGACATACTCGTCTTGCGTCGGCAGGTGCCTCGTGATGTCAGCCCCGGGAGGCACCGACAGGAAGACAAGCGACCACATCCCAGGAGAGGGGAATTCGACAAGACCCACCGTGCGGAACGTCGATCCTGACTTGGAGAACAAGGTCTCGAAGACCTGCTTCAGTCCCTTGTAGAGGGCGCGAACGATCGGCATCCGCTCGAGCAGCATTTCGCCGGCCTCGACCAGCGTGCGGCCGACCAGGTTCGCGGCCAGGAAACCGAGCGTCGTCAGCCCGAGAAAGGCGATGATCAGCCCTAGGCCCGGAACGCGGACCGGCAGGTATGTCTCCGGGCGATAGGTGACAGGGATGAACGGACGCACGAGATCGTCCACCCAGGTCACGAAGGACCAAGTCAGCCACAACGTAATGGCCACTGGCCCGGCGACGATAAGGCCGGTCAGGAAATAGTTACGGACGCGGCTGCCAAAACCGTGATGCGTAACGACGTCCGCATCCAGCGCCGCGCCTTTCGGCAACCGGCTATCCGGATTTTCCGTTGTCATTGTGGGGTTCACTCCTGGGCGCTTGGCCCCGATATATATGAGAACGCAGCCGCGCCCGCTATCAACCTGTATGCTGCCCCTGGAGGATCTTGAACCTTGACAGACCAATTGAAGATAATCCGCCGATGACCAGACCGTTCTTGCTGCTGCTCGGCTGGCTCTGCGTAGGCCTCGGCGTGCTCGGCCTCTTCGTTCCAATGATGCCCGGAGTGGTCTTCCTTATCCTCGCGGCGGCATGTTTTTCGCGCTCTTCGCCGAAGTTCGAGCGCTGGCTGGTGGAGCACGACTGGCTGGGCCCGCCGGTACGGCAATGGCGCCTTCACGGCGCCATCCCGGCCCATGCGAAGGCGATCGCGGTGACAAGTCTTGGCGTGAGCTTCGGATTCGTCTTGTTGTTCGGGCCGCCCGCGATCGCGGTCGCCGCGGTGGGCCTGTCGATGGCCGCCGTGGCGGCCTATATCGTCACCCGCCCGGCACCCCCCGCCTGACGCGCGATCTCTGGAGGTGAATCCCGGGTTCGGTCATTCCACGGTGACCGATTTCGCGAGATTGCGGGGCTGGTCCACGTCGGTGCCCATCAGAACGGCCGTGTGATAGGCCAAGAGCTGCACCGGCAGGGCATAGACCAGCGGTGTCACGGTAGCCGGCATTTCCGGCAAGGTCAGCGTGACGAGCGAGCCGATCGCGGCTTCCTTCGCTCCCTTCGGATCGGTCAGAAGGATGATGCGCCCGCCGCGCGCCGACACTTCCTGCATGTTGGAGACGGTCTTTTCGAACACGCGGTCGAATGGCGCGATCACGATGACCGGCATGGTCTCGTCGATCAGGGCGATCGGTCCGTGCTTGAGCTCTCCCGCGGCGTAGCCTTCCGCGTGGATGTAGGAGATCTCCTTGAGCTTCAACGCGCCTTCCAGGGCGAGCGGATAGCTCGTGCCGCGCCCGAGATAGAGCACGTCGCGCGACTTCGCGAGATCGCGCGCGAGGAGCTCGATCTTTGGCTCGAGCGCCAGCGCGCTTGCCATGTGCCGCGGCACCTCCATCAGCGCGCGAACCAGTTTGCGCTCGTCGTCCCGGCTCAGCACCTCGCGCGCGCGTCCCGCCGCGATCGCGAGGCAGGCGAGTGCGGCAAGCTGGCAGGTGAAGGCCTTGGTCGAGGCGACGCCGATCTCCGGACCGGCCAGTGTCGGCATCACGACATCGCTTTCGCGTGCGATCGTCGATGTGGGCACGTTCACGATCGAGAGCACCGGAAGCCCGTGCTCTTTCGCGTACCGCAGCGTCGCCAGCGTATCGGCGGTCTCCCCCGACTGCGACACGAAGACCGCAAGATCGCCGTCTGCGACCGGCGCTTCGCGATAGCGGAATTCCGACGCGACATCGATCTCGACGGGCAGCCGCGCGAACCGCTCAAACCAGTATTTCGCGACGAGGCCGGCATAATAGGCCGTGCCGCAGGCCGACATGCAGACGCGAGTGACCTTGCGGAAATCGACGGGGAGCGCCATCGGCAGCGACACTCGCTCCTCGGCCAGATCGAGATAGTGGGCCAGCGTGTGGGCGACAACTTCCGGCTGCTCGTGAATTTCCTTCGCCATGAAATGGCGATGGTTGCCCTTGTCGATGAGCAGCGCCGAGGCGCTCGACTTCAGGATCGCGCGCGTAACCTCATGTCCTGACGCGTCAAAGATCTGCGCCCTCCTGCGATCGAGGACAGCCCAATCGCCGTCCTCGAGATAGCTCACGGTATCCGTGAAGGGCGCCAGGGCGATCGCATCAGAGCCGAGATACATCTCGCCCGGACCGTATCCGATGGCGAGCGGCGCTCCCTTGCGAGCGCCGATCAACAGGTCCTGCTCGCCCTCGAACAAGAATGCGAGGGCGAAGGCGCCGTGCAGCCGCGGCAGCGCGGCCGCAACCGCCTCGCGCGGCGAGCGTCCCTTGCGCATCTCCTCTGTGACCAAATGCGCGACGACCTCGGTGTCGGTCTCGGTGGCGAACTTGGCGCCGCGCGCCTGCAATTCCTCGCGCAGCTCCCGGAAGTTCTCGATGATGCCGTTATGCACGACGGCGACCTTGTCGGTCGCGTGCGGGTGCGCGTTGATTTCGTTCGGCCGGCCATGCGTCGCCCAGCGCGTGTGTCCGATTCCGGTCGTGCCGGACAGCGGTTCCTCGACGAGACGACGCTCGAGATTCTTCAGTTTACCTTCCGCGCGGCGGCGCGCGAGATGGCCGTCTTCAAGCGTGGCGATTCCGGCGGAATCGTAGCCGCGGTATTCGAGCCGCTTCAGCGCATCCACGAGGTGGTCCGCGACCGGTTCGCGCCCCAAAATCCCAACGATCCCGCACATGCGGCGATAGCTCCTGTCAAGTGGCCGACTTTCGGCCGATGCCTGTTTAAGTCGCGCTAATGGCGCATCCAAGTCACAAAACCTTTCGGCCCGTGACAGGTTTCGCGCTGCTACCGGCGGTCTTTCAATTCCAACATTTGGACAACTAGCTCGGCGAATTCGTCTTTTTCAGCACGCCCTTGAGGGCACGGAACCTCGCCGCCCACCCTTCTTTAACCACTTGCGCACTTCGCTCGACGGCCAGCGCGTCGGCGGGAACGTCGCGTGTGATGACGGAGCCTGAGCCGACATAGGCGCCCTCGCCGATTTTCACCGGCGCGACCAAGGCCGAGTTCGAGCCAATGAACGCTCCCTTGCCGATCTCGGTCGTGTGTTTCGACACGCCGTCGTAATTGCAGGTGATCGTACCGGCGCCGACATTGGCGCCCTCCCCGACCGTCGCGTCCCCCAGATAGGTCAGGTGGTTCGCCTTGGCGCCGGAGCCGATCACGGCGGCTTTGGTCTCCACGAAGTTTCCGATTTTTGCGCCCGCGCCAAGCCGCGTCCCCGGCCGCAGCCGCGCATACGGGCCGACAGAGGCACCCGGCCCGACATAGGCGCCCTCCAAATGCGAGAACGAATGGATCACCGCCTCGTCTTCCACGACGACGCCCGGACCGAACACGACAAAGGGCTCGATGACGATGTCGCGGCCGAGAACGGTGTCCGCGCAGAGAAACACGGTTTCCGGCGCGGTCATGGTTACGCCTTTGTCCAGCGCCTCGGCGCGCAGGCGCTGCTGCAGGACCGCTTCGGCTTCAGCGAGCTGAGCCCGCGTGTTGATACCGCGCACCTCGTCCTCCTCGGCTTCGAGCGCGACGGCTCTCAGCCCCATGCGACGCGCAATCGCGACGGCGTCCGTGAGATAGAACTCGTTTTTCGCGTTCTTGTCTTCGATTGCGTCGAGAATATGCAGCGCGACATCCCCGCGAAGGGCCATCAGGCCGCCATTGCACAGAGTAACGGCGCGCTCCCGCTCGTCGGCATCCTTGTCTTCGCGGATCGCGACGAGTTCGCCCCCCTGGACGATAAGACGGCCGTAGCCGGCGGGATCCTGCGGCCGGAAGCCCAGGACCGCCACGGCCGCGCCGGTCAGTGCGGCGTGCAACCGCGTCAGCGTCACCGCGCGGACCAGCGGTGTATCGCCGAACACCACAAGAACGTCATCGCCCCCCGAAAACGCCTTCCGGGCGCAGAGCACGGCATGCGCGGTCCCGCGCCGCTCCGACTGGACGAAGCTCTCGACCATCGGCGCGATGCGCCTCGCCTCGCCTTCAACCTCGGCGTGACCGGGCCCGACAATAACGGCAACCCTCGTCGGACCGGCGCTTGTGACCGCCCGCAAGACATGCGCCAGGAGGCTTTCGCCGGCGATCCGGTGCAGCACTTTCGGCAGCCGCGACCGCATGCGCGTGCCTTCGCCCGCGGCAAGCACCACGACAAGGCAGGTCCGCTCGGTCATGATCACCCTTGGTTGTGGCTCCTCTTAACCGGATCGTGTTCTGTGCGAAAGACCGGGATGCGAGGGGAGCGTCGTTGGGAGGCCCGCGAATTCTGCTAATTTGTCCGTCTGATTCGGAGAATTGCCATGGCGGAGCGTTACGCCCGCACCACCATTGATCCGGATTTTGTCGACGGCGGCCCGTTGATTCCCCAGCAAGCGTGGCGTTTTCTCGTGTGGGGCGGCTCAGCTTTCGTCGCCACGCTCCTGGTTATGGTCGCCGCCTGGACTCAGGTCGGATCGCAGCGCCTGGCGGAGCTTCGCGTGGACGGCGCCAGGAGTCTGGCGGGCGGGCCCTCGCAGTCCCGCAAATCCGCAGAGGCGGAAGCAGAGATGCGCCGGCTCGCGCTTGCCTTGCGCGATCTGGCCAACGATCGCGACCGCTTGCTCTCGCGGATCGGGATGCTCGAACGAAACCTGGAAGAGGTCACCGGGTCGGTCACCGGGTCGTTGCATCCGGCGTCCCGCTCGCAGGCGGTCGGTCCCGCTGCGTCACCCTTGCCGCCGGCTCCGCTCCTCGGTCCAATGAGCGTTCCGACTTCGGCAGCGGCTCAAAGCGCCGCCGCGATAGCCCCTCAGATCGCCCCGCCGATGCCCGCGCCGTCAGCCTCGCGACAGAGCGGGCAGACCGCTCAGGACCCCTCGCCTCCTGTTCAGGTGCACGCGGCGCTGCCGTCGGCGGCAAGGCCGATGCCTCAAGCTGCCGCGACGCCCTCTCAGTCGGACACGCCGGTCTCGAAAACGGAATTCGGTATCGACCTTGGAGGCGACGTTTCGATTGATGGTCTCCGCAGCCTCTGGATGTCACTGCGCGGCAATCATTCCGCCCTCCTCGAGGGATTGCGGCCGGTAGTCGCGATCCGTGAAGGGCAGAAACCGAGCATCCTCGAACTGCGGCTCGTCGCCGGTCCGCTCGCCAATGCCGCCGCGGCGGCGCGCTATTGCGCAGCGCTCGCGGTGTCGGGCATCGCCTGCCAGCCGACGGTCTTCGACGGGCAGCGTTTGGCGCTGAGGTAGCACTCCATCCGCAATCGAGCCATGCAGGGGCGTTGCTTGCCGCAGGTCGGCGCGGCGCGTAGACGAGCGCCCGCCTGGAGCCATCATGTCCGACAGCCCTGCGCGCGCTTATCTGATCCTTCTTTTGATGCCGCTGTTCTTTGCGATGAACCCGGTGATCGGGCGCGCGGTCGTGGACACGGTGCCTCCCTGGACGCTCGCTTTCCTGCGTTGGTTCTTGGCGTCCGTCATCTTGCTGTCGATCGCCCGGGCGAGCATCCGCGCTCACGCCGGTGCGCTTCGCGCGGGCGCCGGCACCGTCCTGGTCCTTGGCTTCCTCGGCATGTGGGTCTGCGGCGGTCTTCTCTATGTGGCTCTTCAACAGACTACGGCGACGAACACGACGCTGATCTATGCGGGCGCGCCGGTGATCGTCGTCCTCCTCGACGCCCTCCTGTCCCGCAAGCCCCTGCGACCGCTGCAGGCCGTCGGCGTCGCCATGGGGATTGCCGGCGTTGCAGCCATCGTCCTGCGCGGCAACCCCGGAACGCTCCTGTCCCTCCGTCTCAACCCGGGCGACCTGTGGGCGGCGATCGCGGCGACCGCTTGGGCCGTCTATTCGCTCGTGCTCCAGCGAAAGGCGATCCAGGCCGTACCGACGCTCGTGTCCTTCTTCGCCATTGCCGCGGCCGGGACGTTTTGGCTCCTGCCGTTCGCAGCCTGGGAGACCTGGCGTGAAGCCAGTATTCCGACCGCGCCGTCAGCATGGATCAGCGTCTTGACGCTGGCGGTGTTCCCGTCCGTCCTCGCGTTCTCGGCCTATCAGTACGGGGTGAAGGCCGTGGGCCCATCGGTGACCAGCGTGTTCCTCTATCTCATGCCGGTCTATGGGATTGCGCTCGCGATCACCTTTCTTGGCGAAGCCTTCCACTGGTATCACGCGCTCGGCCTTGGGCTCGTGGTCGGCGGCATCGCCCTGGCGACGCGCTCGGAGATGATGGACACCATGTCCGGCACTGAGATGCGCGGCGGCTGAACATTGCCCGTCGGGTCGTCAGGCGCCATATTTTGCGCATGGATCACGAACAGCCCCGCCGGCTTTTTCTCCCCACTGCGCGCCAGACCAACTGGCTGATTGCCGCAGGACTGATCTGTCTGGGCTACGCGCTCTATCTGCGCTACCTCGCGATCGAGAACTCGCAGGTCGGGCTCGCCTGTCAGGCCGGTCTCGACACCTGGCTTTGCTTCACGCGCAGGGTCACCATCATGTTGTTTCAATATTCGGTATTTGGAATCGTCGCCTTGGCGACCGCGATCCTCAATCTGATCCGGCCTTCGCTCGTCCTCACGCTGCTGTCACTGACTGCGGCGGCGTTCGGCATTGTGCTCTACAACGTCAACCTGTCGGCGCTGGCCGCCGGACTGCTCATCCTGAGCCTTGCCCGTCCCGTGTCCGATACAGTGTGAACGCGAGCATGATGAGCGCCGCGCAAAGCCAAAGGGACTGCCAGTTGGAGAAGCTTTCGTTGAAGGCGATATAGACCGAGGAGCCGGCCAGCACGGCGGCACCGATCGTCTCCGCCGACCCCCGGGCGCCACCCCGGCGCGAGCCGAGCAGCAGGAGCGCAAGGAAAGGGACCGTGGCTGAAGTCAGCGCGGCGAACGGAAAATCACGATAACGGGGATCGAACACGAGCCCGAGCGCGACCTGGATCGACAGGACGGCCAGCGCCACGAAAACAAGCCCAAGCGCAACACGCAGAGGGGGCCGCGTGGCACGATCCGGGCGCGCAAGCGTGCGCGCGAAGCTCGGGAGCGCGATCGCTCGCGAAAGCGCGGCGGCGACGATGATCGGAGCCGCGACGGCAAGCGCGGCCAATGCACCGGACCTGAGCACGCCGCTTGGCCCGAGGCTTTCGAGCAGCGCATTTTCAACCGCCCACGGGGCCAAGAGCCCGGCGACCGCCGCAACCAAAGCGACGCCGCCCCAAACAGTCGTCGGGATCGGAGCAATGGTTTTGTCGCCCCCAACCGCCGCGGCGAACACAAGCAAGGCAAGCACAACACCGCTGAGCGCCTGCAACGGCCAAGAGGGATGATTGGAAACCGCGCGGCCCCATTCGAACTTGATCGCGCGTGTCTGCGCGTCGAACAGCCCCCAGTGCCCGCCCACGGTTCCCTCGAGTTGCCGTTTCCATGGCTGGTCGAACGCCTCGATGACATTGACCGGCCAACCCTCCTGCTTGCCGAGCGCGACGACGTCGTGAATCACCCGGGCTTGGTTCGCGGGTGACGGCAGGGCGCTTTCGCGCATTCGTCCGGCACTCGGCCAGCCCACTTCGCCGATGACGACCTCCTTTCCGGGAAATTCGGCGGCGACCTTGTTGCGGATGGACCGGACGTGTTCGACGGATTTCCGCGCGGAGATCGGGACGTCTTCCCAATACGGCAGGATGTGAATGGTGACGAAATCGGCGGCATTGGTAAGATCCCGGTG
Source organism: Xanthobacteraceae bacterium (assembly GCA_022844485.1). Classification (GTDB taxonomy): domain Bacteria; phylum Pseudomonadota; class Alphaproteobacteria; order Rhizobiales; family Xanthobacteraceae; genus JALHLQ01. The sequence goes on along the minus strand of JALHLQ010000022.1, from coordinate 23,493 downwards.
CCGCAGCCAGAATTCCCACACATCGGCATAGGTGACGGGCGTGCGAACCTGCGCCTTGACGCTGCGGAGGGTGTTCGCAAGATCGGCGCCGGACATCTCGCCACGAAGAAGCACTTCATTGCCGACGATCACCGCGCGGATCACATCCGGATGCTTGTTCGCGAGGGCCACCGCAGCTTCCACCTCCGTCCGGTTCCGCGCCGCGTTGCTGCTCAGCCACAATCCCTGCATCACCTTCAGCCCGTGTCGGCGGGCGATCTCCGGCACCTGGTCGAGACCGAGGTCGGTCGAATAGGTGCGCACGCAACCGGTGACCCTGGCGAGGCGCGCCAGGTCGTCGTCAATTTGCGCCGCCGAGATCCGGGTCGTGATGTTGAGCGGGGTCTGCCCGTCCCGAAACGGCGCGTATGACAGGCAGTAGAGCTTTTCGTTCATCCCCAAGGGCGATGGCGGCATTCCGACCGGCGCGCCAAGCCACCCCCATCCGGCCCCGATCAGGGCGGCCACTGGGGCAAAGAACGCAAGTGCGGTTCGCATGGAAGGAGCTGCTCCAATCGCTGGCCGTGAGAAGTTCCGGCCCGCTTAGCCCGGCACGCCACAATTGCCAAGCGACGGTCAACCAAACTTGCCGGAATTGCTGGACAAATCCGCGCGCATCCGGGAATGTACATTCCACACCCCGCCCTAATGCCGACCAGTTCCGGTGAGCAGGTCGCTGTTCCAACAGGCAGGTGCCCACGCAGGGCCGTGTGCCGGTGTTCTTGAAGTGTGCAGAAACATGCGCTTGCCCGCCGCCGTTTTCGCCGTTGCTCTTCTCATTGCGTCCGCAACTTCTGTTCTGGCCCAAAGCGGCGAGCAGAAGCAGGAGACGAAGCCGCAGGGCGCGGCTGACGCCGCCAAGGACGAAAAGAAGAAAGCCGACGAATTCGCCGAGGCGGCGCGCGTTCTGACGAGTTCCGCCGGACATCCGGAATGCGTGTGGCTCGGCCGGCGCGTCGTCAACCTCCTGTGGCGGGATGACCTTGACACAGCCTTCCGTCACCTCGACCTCTATGATCGTTTTGGCTGCCCGGGCGGCCATATCCAGACCGCGTTCCGTTGTGTCGTCAGGCTGGGCAATATCGACCCGAAGGCACCGGATAGCCTGAACGCGCGGGTCCACGGCTGCTGGATCAACCCGGCCGGACAGCAGGCAACGGCACCCGCGTCGGTCGCATCGCCGCCGCAGGCAACGGGCAGTTCCGCGCCTCAACCGGGCGGCAATCCGCAATAGGCTGAACGGCATTCTGGAGCTCCCGCGAAGCAAGCGGCGAGCTCACGACAAGCTGCATGTTTGTTCATCGAACCAAGCACGCGTGTTAGCGTTAACCCGCGTAATCCCGTCAACAATTTGCAGCATCCGCGCGCAGGTCGCCTTGAAAACGTCATCACGCAAAGCTATGTGCGTGCCGCCTACTCCGAACGTTCTTGCTTCGCACGTCGTTGCGAAAACGAAAGCTTCGGTCGAGCCCAGGGGACGGGTTCGGGTCTGTGCGGTTTTAGCCCCATCCGGTCGCTGAAATGCGCCTCGTCTTCGCTGTCCTCGCGCTCGTGATGTGCGTGCATGCCGCTTTGTGGGCGCTCGTCAGTGATCAGGCCACGGCGCCCGACATCGAAGGTCCCCTCGCCAGCGTCTCCTACGCCCCGTTCGCCGGCTCCGCCCATCCCGACTCCGGTCAGCGTGCAACTGCAGCGCAAATCCGCTCGGATCTGAGAAAGATCGCGCCGTTAACGCACGCGGTGCGCACCTATTCGTCGACCGGCGGCGTTGAGCTTGTTCCCGGAATTGCCGACGAGTTCGGGCTGAAGGTCACGGTGGGTGCCTGGATCGACCACGACGAACAGCGCAATACGCGCGAGCTGCGCGCCGCCCTCGATCTCGCCCGGCGGAACCGCAGCGTCAACGGCATTGTCGTCGGCAACGAAACAGTGTTCCGTGGCGAGAAGAAAGTCGACGAACTGATCCGGCTAATTCAGCGCGTCAAGCGCGAGTCGAATGTTCCCGTCACCACCGGCGAAATCTGGCATGTCTGGATCGAGCATCCCGAACTCGCCTCGGCGGTGGATTTCATCGCCGCTCACATTCTCCCTTACTGGGAAGGTTTTTCAGAAAAGGTCGCGGTCGACCAGGCGGTGCTGATCCATGACAAGCTGCGGCAGGCGTTTCCTGGCAAGCGCATCGTCATCGCCGAGTTCGGCTGGCCGAGCGGCGGATACAATCTCAAGAACGGCAATCCGGGCCGCATCGAGCAGGCCGTAGTCATCCGCGATTTTGTCGCTCGCGCTGAGGCACTCGGCATCGACTACAACATTGTCGAGGCCATCGATCAGCCCTGGAAGGTGTTCGAAGGAAGCGTCGGCCCGTATTGGGGTCTCTTCGACGCCTCGCGCCAGCAGAAGTTTTCCTGGACCGGTCCGATTTACAACCCCGAGCACTGGAAGAACGCCGGCATCGCGCTGCTGGTAGGCTTCTTGCTCTCGCTGCCAATCGTGTCGCTCGCGGCGGTGACCTGGGGACAGGCGGCCTTGCTCGCCTCCGGCGCCCATGTCGTGGGGGCCTGGACCGCCACGGTGTTCGCGTATTGGAAGGGCACCTATTTCGTGACCGGCGCCGCCATCGCGCTCGGCTTGGGCCTCATCCTGCTTGTGCCGCTTGTCATCATCGCGCTGTCGCGGATCGGAGACATCGCCGCGGTAGCCTTTGGAAAATCCGGCCGGCGGCTGTTCGGTCCCGCCGTTCTCGCCGCCGACTTCGTTCCGAAGGTGTCGATCCACGTCCCGGCCTACCGCGAACCGCCGGACATGCTGAAGCAGACGCTCGATGCGGTCGCGCTGCTCGATTACCCGAATTACGAATGCGTCGTCGTCATCAACAACACGCCGGACCCCGCATTCTGGCAGCCCGTCGAGGACCACTGCCGCGCGCTTGGCGATCGCTTCAAGTTCGTCCGTGCCGACGATCTTCCCGGCTTCAAGGCCGGGGCGCTGCGCCTTGCGATGGCCAATACTGCGTCCGATGCCAGCATCATCGGCATCATCGATGCCGACTATGTTGTCAGCCCCGATTGGCTCAAAGACCTCGTGCCTGCCTTCGCCGATCCGGAGGTCGGCCTCGTGCAGGCACCGCAGGACCACCGCGATGGCGATCGCACGCTGATGCACCACGCCATGAACGGCGAATACGCCGGTTTCTTCGACATCGGCATGGTCGAGCGGAACGAAGCCAATGCCATCGTGGTGCACGGCACGATGTGCTTGATCCGGCGCACGGCGCTCGAAGCCGCGGGCGGCTGGTCGAGCGATACGATCTGCGAAGACACCGATCTCGGCCTGTCCATCCTCGAGCTCGGCTGGCGCGCCGAATACACGCGCCGGCGCTATGGCTTCGGCCTGCTTCCGGATACGTTCGAGGCCTTCAAGAAGCAGCGGCACCGCTGGGCCTATGGCGGCGTGCAGATCGTCAAGAAGCACTGGCGTCACCTGCTGCCGGGCGTCGGCCGGCTGAAACGCGATCAGAAGCGCGAGTTCGCGGTCGGCTGGCTCAACTGGCTTGGCGCGGAGAGCATTGGCGTTCTTGTCGCCCTCTTCAACCTGCTCTGGGTGCCAATCGTCGCGTTCGTCGGAATTGCGGTGCCCGACAAGATCCTGACCTTGCCGATCGTTGCCGCTTTCGCGATCTCGATCATGCATTTTGCCGCGCTTTACCGGCTGCGCGTGCACATCCCGCTCGGACAGATGCTGATCGCGATGTTTGCCGCGATGTCTGTTCAGTGGACCGTTGCGCGCGCCGTCGCCGACGGGTTGATCAAGGATCACCTGCCTTTCGCCCGCACGGCGAAAGGAGGCCGCGTGAGCAAGGGCCGTGACTTCCAGGCTTTTTGGGAAGCCGTGATGGCCGGCCTCCTGATCGCCGGAGCGATCGTTCTAGTTGCCACCAACCGCAACGAAGTGCGCGAGATCTACCTGTTCGCGGCGGTGCTTGTCGTGCAAAGCCTGCCTTTTGCCGCAGCCGTCGTCATTGCCTTGCTGGAGGGATCGCGCGCGAACGAGTTTGTCTTCTGGCGCAACGCTGCCACCCGGCTAGCGATCGTCCTTCCCCAGCGCACCGCGGTCGCCAAAGCCGCGGCACCGGCCGACAAGCGGGTCGAGCCCGCGCAGTAGAGCTTTGCGCGTCCACTCTACTTGCGCGCCAGCACTTTTCTCATCTGCCGGGCAATCATCCGCTCTTCGTCGGTGGCAACGACATACGCCTGGACGGCCGATGCCTGGGCCGACACGGTCGTTCGCTTCGCTCGGTTGGCCTCGCGGTCGAGCACAAGACCAAGCCAGTCCATGCCCTCGCAGATTCGTTCGCGGATCGCGGCCGAGTTCTCTCCGATTCCCCCTGTGAACGCGACGACGTCGATCCCGCCAAGGATCGCGGCCATGGCGCCGAGCTCGCGCCGCGCGCGGTAAACAAAGTAGTCGATGGCCTTTCGCGCATCGGCCGACTCGCTTGCTTCGAGCGCGCGCATGTCGTGACTCAGGCCTGACAGGCCCAACAGGCCGGACTGCTTGTAAAGCAGCGTCGCCACGTCCGCGGCGCTCATCTTTCGTTCTTGCATCAGATACAAGACAACGCCGGGATCGAGCTCGCCGCACCGCGTCCCCATCGGCAAGCCCTCCAGGGCGGAAAAACCCATGGTGGACGCGACCGAGCGGCCGTCTTTGACCGCGCACATCGACGCGCCGTTGCCGAGATGGGCGATGACCACGCGCCCGCCGGCGCGTTCCGGATCGATCTCGCGCAGCGCCATCGTCACGTATTCGTAGGACAGGCCATGGAATCCATAGCGGCGCACGCCTTGCTCGTAGAACGACTTCGGGATCGCGAAGACGTCGGCGACATAGGGATGGGCGCGATGGAACGCCGTGTCGAAACAGGCAACTTGCGGAGTTCCGGGGAAGAAAGCTTTTGCCGCCTGAACTCCAGCCAGATTGTGCGGCTGATGCAGCGGAGCAAGCGAATTCAACGCCGTGAGCTCCGCAAACACCTCGTGCTCGATCAGCACCGGCTGGCTGTGCCGCGCGCCGCCATGAACGATCCGGTGGCCGACCCCGACGACCTCCTCGCCCGAGGTCTGTTTTCTGAGCCACCGGAAAGCCGCCTGAACGGCTGATGCGTGGTCTTTGATCTCCGTCTCGGGTGTTTGCTCGGACGCCCCCGAGCTTCCGACGCCTGCGGTGAAGCGCGCATGCGAACCGAAACCGTCCGCCTCGCCGCGTGCCAGCGCTGCTCCGTCGCGCGCCGCGTCGAAGGCTGCGAACTTGACCGACGACGAGCCGACATTCAGCGTGACAACGATCGCCATCTATACCTCGGCCTTTTTCTTGGCCGCCGTGTGCGCCCGCCCGGTCCGCCGCCAGTGCTCGTAAAGAATAGCGAGACCCGCCGAGACCAGCCGCGCGTTCACATCATCCGCGCGGCTCGTGAGCATGATCGGGACCTTGGCTCCCACCACCAATCCTGCCGCCTCCGCATGCGCGAGAAACGTCAGTTCCTTCGCGACCATGTTGCCGCTTTCGAGATTGGGCACGATCAGAACATTGGCGCGTCCGGCGACGATCGAAGTGACGCCTTTCGTTTTCGCCGCTTCCAGGTCGACGGCATTGTCCATCGCCAGCGGACCGTAAACGGCGCCGCCGGTGATCTCGCCGCGCTCCGCCATCCTGGTGAGCTCGGCCGCGTCGACCGTCGACTGGATGGCGGGATTGACCGTCTCGACGGCGGACAGCACGCCGACGCGCGGACACGCGATGCCAATCGCGTGCGCCAGATCGATGGCGTTCCGCACGATGTCCGCCTTGTGCGCGAGAGTCGGAGCCATGTTGATCGCGGCGTCGGAAATCAGCAGCAGGTGGTCGAGTCCGGGAACGTCGAGCACGAATACGTGGCTGATGCGTCGCCCCGCCCGCAGCCCGCCGTCGGCTTTAACGACCTCGCGCATGAGCACATCGGTGTGCAGGTCGCCCTTCATGATCGCCCGGACGGCGCCGTCATGCACGAGGCGCACGGCCTGCGCCGCCGCTTCGGCCTCGCTCGCGCCGACATCGACGATCCGCGCCGCCCCGAGATCAAGCCGCAGGGCTTGCGCCGTTTCGGTGATCCTTCCGCGTGATCCAACCAGCGTAAGCTCGACCAGATTGCGGTCGCGGGCCGCCAGCGCGCCCTTCAATGAAAGCTCGTCATGCGGAGCGACCACGGCCGTCGCGAGCGGCGGAAGATGGTCGCATCGCGCGAGCAGATCGTCGAAATGCCGGAACGGATCGATGAGAATGGACGGCAAGTGCTGATCGGGAAGGCGCACCTGCCGGAGCGGCGCTTCGACCTCGATGACGCCATCGGCGATCGCGGCCTCGCCGGCGACGACCCGCACATCGAGCACGACGATCGGTGAAACCGGCTTGTGCGCCACGCGGATGTCGATCTTCAGCCGGTCGCCGATCCGGGCCTGGCCGCGAAAGCGCAGGTTCTCCCGCAGGTAGCGCGTGCCCGCGCCCGGCAGCACATTGCCGATCACGGCGGAAATGAGGGAGGACACCCAGATCGCCGGCGCCAGCTCGTCTGGAACGCCGTCGCCGTCCCCGTCGATCCCGGGGAAATGAATCGGGTTGCGGCTGCCGGAAGCGTGGGCGAACAGATAGAGGTCGTTCGCGGTCACGACGTGCTCGAGCGACGCCTGCTCGCCGACAGCAAGTTCGTCGAAAGTGCGGTTTGAAATCATGAGCGCGCAATCCGGGCGGCAAACCTATCGATCAGTCGGATCGCCCCCCGCATGCCGAGCGCGCGGGCGCAAGTCAGGCCGGCATCGCGGTCTCGACCAGCCGGACCCAATACGAGGCGCCGAAGGGGATCACCTCGTCGTTGAAATCGTAAGCGGGGTGATGCAGACCCGCCGAGGGCCCGTTTCCAACGAAGATGAAGGCTCCGGGCCGGGCGTTCAGCATGAAGGAGAAATCTTCGGCGCCCATGACCGGCGGCGTGTCGGTGACGACGCGGTCGCGCCCCGCCACCTCGCCGGCGACCCGGGCCGCGAAATCGGTTTCACGTTCGTGGTTGCGCACCACGGGATAGTCGCGCCGGTACGTCAGCTTCGCCTTGGCGCCGTAGGCGCGCGCCGTGTTCTCGACGACTTCACCGAGCCGCTTCTCCAGGAGGTCGCGCACCTCCGGCGTCAGGCTGCGGGCGGTGCCGCGCAGGATGCCGGTCTGCGGGATGACGTTGTCCGTGTTTCCCGCCTGGAACACGGTGATCGTCACCACCGCGGCTTCCAGCGGATCGACGTTGCGGCTGACGATCGATTGGATCTGGTTGATGATCTGCGAGCCGACGAGAATCGTGTCGACCGCCAGATGCGGCCGGGCCGCGTGCCCGCCCAAGCCCTCGATGTCGATTTGCAGCCGGTCCGCCGACGCCATGATCGGCCCCGGGCGGGTGGCGAAATGGCCGACGGGAAATCCGGGGAAATTGTGCATCCCGTAGACTTCCTGGACGCCGAAGCGCTCCATCAGCCCATCATCCACCATGGCCTTGCCGCCCGCACCGCCCTCCTCGGCCGGCTGGAAGATCACCACCGCCGTGCCGGCGAAATTCCGCGTCTCGGTCAGGTATTTCGCCGCGCCCAGAAGCATCGCCGTGTGCCCGTCATGCCCGCAGGCGTGCATCTTTCCAGGCACGGTGGAGCGGTAGGGCTTGCCGGTCTGTTCCTCGATCGGCAGCGCGTCCATGTCGGCGCGAAGGCCGACCACTTTGCCGCCGTCCTTTCGCCCGCGGATCACGCCGACGACGCCGGTCCGCCCGATCCCGGTCACGACATCGTCGCAGCCGAACGCCTTGAGCCGCTCGGCGACGGCTCCGGCAGTGCGGTGGACGTCGTATTGCAGCTCGGGATGGGCGTGGAAGTCGTGCCGCCACGCGGTGATCTCGGAATGCAGGTCGGCGAGGCGGTTGACGATGGGCATCGGAGGGGCCGCTCCTTGATGGATGACGCGGCACCGTAGCAAAAGCGGCAAGGCGGGGCGAGACGGATCGGCGGCATGGCCCATCTGCCACATGGACCCCACCTGACGGAAATCCACCCTGTTCGCCGGGCCGCTATTGACCGGGCGCGGCGCCCTCCCTACACACCCCGCGTGATCCTGAAAAGTGGATGCCGGTTCTCGGAAAGATCACGCGTAAACTGATCAGCAAAGAGCCCGTAGCTCAGTCGGTAGAGCACCTGACTTTTAATCAGGGGGTCCTGGGTTCGAGTCCCAGCGGGCTCACCACCTGCAATCTGTCACGCCGAAAGCAGGCATCGCGACATGCTTCGCAGCGCCCTCGCCGTGCTTCTGCTTCTCACCTCCCCCGCCTTTGCCCTGGTCGGCGGAGCGCAGCCTGCGAGCGAGAGGCATGCACGCTCGCTCCTCGTCATCGTCGGCTCGCGCGGCAATTTCTGCACAGGCGCGGCGATCGCGCGCGATGTCTTGCTCACCGCCGCGCATTGCGTCCCGGCGGGCATGGAGTATCGGCTGGTCGATTACGGCGCGGGGGCCCCGCAGCTCAAGGCGATCGCGCGCATCGAGCGGCATCCGCAATTCGACATGCAGGCCTTCGCCGCCCACCGTGCGACCGCCGATGTCGCCGTGTTGAAACTCGCCGAGCCGCTTCCCGAGCGCATCGTCCCTGCTTCACTCGGCGCGCCGGCAAGGCCCGTCGCGCCCGGCGACCGCTTCGTCGTCGCCGGCTACGGAGTCGGCATGCGCGGTGAGGGCAAGTCGGGCGGCATCGCGCGCAGCGCCGTGCTGGTCGCGACCGGCAAGCCCGGCACGCTGCAGATCCGCCTCGTCGATCCGGCGACGCGCGGCGAGACGCCCGGACTTGGCGCCTGCACCGGCGATTCCGGCGCGCCCGTCTTCGACGAGATCGGCGGGCGCGCCGTCGTCATCGGCGTCGTGAGCTGGTCGACCGGCCCGAAACTGTCCGACGGATGCGGCGGCCTCACCGGCATCACGCCGCTTGCGCGCTACCGCACGTGGATCGAAGAAACGGCGCGCGAACTGAGCGCCGCGCCGCGGTGATCCGAGCCCGCGGCGTTCTCCCGATCTGCCAAGCCAAGGGCCGAGACCCGCGCCCCCGTTCGATGCGGCGCAGGTCTTCTGCACCTACGCCTTCAGGTGCGGCATCAGCCTGACCGCATTGTCGCGCTCGATCGCCATCGCGTCGGCTTCGTTGAAGAAGGCGCGCACGCCCTTCACATGATCGACGCTGTTGCGGAACGGATAATCCGTTCCGAACACCACGCGCGAAATATCGACGAGCTTCATCAGCGACGACAGCGCCATGGGATGGGAGGCCTGCGCCGTGTCGTAGTTGAAGCGCTTGAGCTGCGCGAGGACGCTCTCGGGGTTGAAGTTCTGCTTGAGCTTCGGGCTGATCGTCGGAAGCAGCGTGAGCCGCTCGCTCAGGAACGGCATGGTGCCGCCTGCATGCGAGAAGATCCAGTTGATGTCGGGAAACTTATGCGCATTGCCGCTGAACACGATGTTGGCGATCGTGCGGGTCGTATCCGTGCCGAACTCGATGATCTGGTCCGGAATATCCGGCACGAGATTGCGGCAGCATGGTCCCGCGCCCGGATGGGTATAGACCACCGCCTTGCGGCGGTTCAGCTCCTCCATCACCGGCGCGAATTCCGGCGCGCCGAGATACTTATCGTTGTAGCTCGTCATCAGGCAGACGCCGTCCGCCTTCAACGTATCGAGGCCGTAGGCGATCTCCTTGAGCGCGAGATCGACATGCGGCAGCGGCGGCATGACGAACATGCCGAACCGGCCCGCATGGTCGCTCGTCAGCTTCTTCGCATAGTCGTTCGACTCGCGCGCGACGCGATAGGCGTCATCCGGACCAAGGAAGGAGACGGCGGGCGTCGTCACCGAGGTGATGGCCTTCGCGACGCCGGCCTTGTCCATGTCGTCGAGCGACTTCTGCACCGACCAGGCAAAGGTCGGCGGCGTGCCGAGACTGGCCTTTTTCAGCGCCTCGAGATGACTCGGCGGCGACAGATGATGGTGCACGTCGATGACGTGCGCCTTTGCGGGCGCCTGTGCGCGGGCCGGCGCGAACGGCGAGGCGACCGCGGCAGCTGAAGCCACCGCCGCCGAGCCGGCAAGGAAGGAGCGCCGCGTCATCGCGGCAGCGCTCACGTCTCCGCAGCAGGTGCAACCCCGGAACGACCATTTGCCTGTGTGCATTCGAAACCTCCCTGAACTGTTCTTTTCAACGCGAACTTTGTGGCGGGCGAATACGTCCTCCGCCGATCATCCCAGCATGGCTTTGATCTTCTCCGGAGTCATCGGCAGATCGCGCACGCGCTTGCCCGTGGCGTGGCCGAACGCGTTCACGATTGCCGCCGCCATGGGTCCTTGCGATCCCTCGCCCGTGCCGAGCGCCGGCTCGTTGGGCCGGTTGATCAGCTCGACCTCGACTTTCGGGACATCGGGCATCGCGAGGATCGGATAGCTCGACCAGTCGCGAGCGAGGATGCCTGTCCTGTCGAACTTCACCTCCTCGTGGAGCGTCCAGCTCGTAGACTGGATCATGCCGCCCTCGATCTGGTTCTTGAGCCCGTCCGGATTGATGACGAGCCCGGCATCCGTCGCCGCCCAGGCGCGGGGAACGCGCACGCGGCCGCTTGCGCGGTCGACCTCGACCTCGGCCACACAGGCGACGTAGCAGGACAGGTTCTTGTACCTCGCGAACCCGATGCCGCGGCCGCGCGCGCCGTCGCCTTTTTCGCCCGCTTTCCAGTCCGCCATCTGCACCGCCTTCTCCATCACCGCTCGCGCGCGCGGGTCCTTCATGTGCGCGAGGCGGAAGGCGACCGGGTCCGCGCCCGCCGCTGCCGCGAGCTCGTCAAGAAAGGCTTCAATCGCAAACACGTTGGCGTAAGCGCCGAGCGTGCGCAGTGCGGAGACACGGATCGGCATCTCCTGCACGAAGTGGTGCACAACTTTCTGACTCGGGAAATCGTAGAGCGGAATCGCATTGCGGTCGCCGCCGCCGGCCGGCTGCGGCGGCGATGTCGGCGGACCCATCGGCATCGGCTCGGCCAGGTACCACGCCGCGAGCACGTTGGAGCCCGTCGTCGAAGCCGGCCGCGTCGAATGCGAATTGCTCCACAATTCATACTGCCAATCGGCGATCCGACCTTCGGCGTCGAGCGAGGCCTTGGCCTGCATCACCATGGCGGCGCCGTAGGGTTCCCACGCGAACTCGTCGTCGCGCATCCACTGCAGCCGCACCGGGCGGCCTGGCACCGCGCGCGCGAGCAGCGCCGCATCCAGCGCCACGTCGTCCGCGCCATTGTGGCCGTAGCAGCCCGAGCCCTCGACATGGATGCAGCGCACTTGGGCTGGCGCCATCTTCAGCGCCTTCACGAGTTCGCCGCGGAGCGGAAAGACGCCTTGCGAATGCGTCCAGACGGTCATTGTGCCGTCCTTGAACTCGGCCACCGCGCAAGACGGCCCGATCGAGGCATGCGCCATGTAGGGTTTTGTATAGACCGCCTCGATGCTGCGCGCATTGGCCGGGATCGGCGCCTGCTTCACGCCGATGGTCTCGTCCTTGGCCGGCAGCGACTTCAGATGCGCGTAGATCGTCTGCGGATCGGGCAGCTCCGGCCCCAAAATCCACTTCGCGCTTTTGATCAGCGCCTCGCGCGCCTTCACCGCCTGCTCCTCGCGCTCGGCGAGAACGCCGAGGAAACTGCCGTCGCGAACAACCGCCACGATGCCCGGCATGGCTTTCACCGCGCCCTCGTCCACGCCCTCGAGCTTCGCGCCGTAGCGCGGTGGGCGCACCACCCGCCCGTGCACCATGCCGGGCAGCCGCATGTCCTGAACATAGGCCGCGCGCCCGGTCACCTTGTTCGGGATGTCGCCGCGGGGGATCGATTTCCCGACGATCTTGTGGGCGCCGGGATTCTTCGGGCGCGCCCTGCCGGTCGCCTCGCGCTTGAGGTCGGCCTCGCGGGCAAGCTCGCCGTATCCCAGTTTGCGGCCATCGCTCGCGCCGATGACGCCGTCGGCGACCGTCAGGCTGTCCTCGGGAACGCCGAGCTTTTTGGCCGCGAGTTCGAGCAGGATGGCTCGCACCTCGGCTCCGGCAAAGCGTAGTGCGGCGCCGCTGTGTTCGATCGACAGGCTGCCGGCCGTCATTCCCTCGTTTGGCGTTTGACCGGTGTCGCCGGAGATCATGCTGATGCGGAAAAGCGGAAGATCGAGTTCCTCGGCGGCGATTTGCGCCAGCGCGGTGAGGATGCCCTGCCCGAGTTCCACCTTGCCGGTGAACACGGTCGCCGTACCGTCGGCGTTGATGCGGATCCATGCGTCCAGCAACCGGTTCGTCTGCAGGCTGCCCGGAAGCCGCGCGGCCTGCGCCTGCTGCGCAAGAGCGGCGCGCGGGTCGAGCGAAAAGGCCACGACGATGGCGCCGAGACCTTGGCCGAACTGGCGGCGGGAGAGATGAGCTTTCATGTCACGTCCTCCCCATCTCACGGGATGCGCGGAGCACGGCGCCGACAATGCGGTTATGCGTGCCGCAGCGGCAGAGATGCGCAGCGAGCGCCTCCTTCACCTGCGCCTCGCTCGGGCGCGGATTGGCGTCGAGCAGCGCTTTTGCGCTCATGATCATCCCGTTGACGCAATAGCCGCACTGCGCAGCCTGCTCGTCCATGAACGCCTTTTGCAAAGGGTGGGGCTTGTCGATGGTGCCGAGTCCTTCGAGCGTCGTGATCTCGGCATTGGCCAGCGTGCCGATCGCCGTCACGCAGGCGCGCGCCGGCTTGCCGTTGATCAGCACCGTGCAGGCACCGCATTGGGCCAGTCCGCAGCCGAACTTTGCACCATTCAGCTCAAGATCGTTGCGGAGCACGTACAGCAATGGCGTATCGGGCTCGGCAGGTGTCGCACGCACCGCGCCATTCACCCTAAGGGTCATGGTCATTTGGGGTCGCCTCCCGGGGCAAAGCCGACATTGTCGCCGGTCTTGTAAGGTCGGCTATACTGCTGCCGACTCGCGGTCCCGTCGAGAGCAAGTTTAAAAAAATCGCGTGTCGCCTCATGCACGAACGAAGGGTGGAATATCGCCCGCGGTCCATGCGGCCTGCGTCTCGGCCCGGAACCGTTCGAATTGGCCCGCCACAATGGCGGCGCGCAGGCCCTGCATCAAAGTCTGGTAATATGAAAGATTGACGATCGACAGCAGGATGGCGCCGAGCGCCTCGTTGCTTTTCACCAGATGATGGAGATAGGCGCGGCTGTAGGTTCGCGCTGGCGCGCAAGCGCCTGTCTCGTCGAGCGGGCGCGGGTCATCCGCATGGCGCGCGTTCTTCAGGTTGATCGGCCCGAATCGCGTATAGGCAAGCCCGTGCCGTCCGTTGCGGGTCGGCAGCACGCAATCGAACATGTCGATCCCACGCGCCACCGCCTCGAGCAGGTCACCGGGCGTGCCGACGCCCATCAAATAGCGCGGCCGCTCCGCCGGCAGCGCCGGCCCGACCTCTTCGATGATCTCCAGCATCACCGATTGCGGCTCGCCGACCGCAAGCCCGCCGATCGCGTATCCCGGAAAATCGATCTCGACGAGACGCCTTGCGCTCTCGATCCGGAGTTCTCGGTCGTCGCCGCCCTGCACGATGCCGAAGATCGCGCGTCCTCCCGCGCCTTCAAAAGCGCCTTTCGACCGTTCCGCCCAGCGCAGCGACAGCCGCATGGCGCGATCGATCTCGGCGCGAGACGCCGGCAGCCCGATGCATTCGTCAAGCTGCATGACGATGTCGGCGCCGAGAAGGTTCTGGATTTCGATCGCGCGCTCCGGCGTCAGCGCGTGCATCGAGCCGTCGAGATGCGAGCGGAACGTGACCCCCTTCTCGTCCACTTTGCGCAGCTGCGAGAGCGACATCACCTGGAAGCCGCCCGAGTCGGTAAGGATCGGATGCGGCCAGTTCATGAAGCGGTGAAGGCCGCCGAGCGCGGCGATGCGTTCGGCGCCGGGACGCAGCATCAGGTGATAGGTGTTGCCCAGGAGGATGTCCGCGCCGGTTGCGCGCACGGTTTCAGGCTCGACCGCCTTGACTGTCGCCGCCGTGCCGACCGGCATGAAAGCCGGCGTGCGCACGATTCCGCGCGCCGTCGCGATTTCGCCGGTCCGGGCTTGCCCGTCGGTCGCCGTGAGGCGGAATGAAAAAGGGGGCATCGGACCCTCGTATCAGCAGCGCGTGATCCCGAAAAGCGGGTACCGCTTTTCGGACAAGATCACGCGCAAATCACCGCGACGGAAACAGCAAGCAGGCGTCGCCGTAGGAGTAAAAGCGGTACTCGCGGTCGATCGCATGCGCATAGGCGCGCTGCATCGTCTCCAATCCGGAGAACGCGGCTACCAGCATGAACAGCGTCGAACGCGGCAGGTGGAAGTTCGTCATCAAGAGGTCGACGGCGCGGAAGCGATAGCCGGGCGTGATGAAAATGGCGGTTTCGCCGGCAAACGGACGAATGACGCCGCCTTCGTCCGCCGCGCTTTCGAGGATTCGCAGCGCGGTCGAGCCGACCGCGACGACTCGCCCGCCCCCCGCGCGCGCGGCATTGAGGGCAAGAGCCGTCGCCGCGGAAACTTCCCCCCACTCCGGATGCATTGTGTGCTCCGAGACATCGTCCGCTTTGACCGGCAGGAACGTTCCGGCGCCGACATGCAGCGTCACTTGGTGCAGATCGACGCCGCGGATCTTCAGTTGCTCGAGCAGGGTCTCGGTGAAATGCAGTCCCGCGGTTGGCGCCGCGATCGAGCCTTCCTCGCGCGCGAACATCGTCTGGTAATCCATCCGGTCCTGCTCGTCGGCCGCGCGCCGCGCGGCGATATAGGGCGGCAACGGCATGTCGCCGCACTCCGCGATCGCCTGGTCGAGCACCGGCCCGTGGAAGGCGAAGGCGAGCGTCACCTCGCCGCCCTCGCCTTTCTCCTCCACCGTCGCATCGAGTTGACCGAGGAAGCAGACCTTCCCCTCATCCCCGAAACGGATCACGTCGCCCGCCCGCAGCCGCTTCGCCGGTTTGACGAAGGCGCGCCAGCGCGCCCCGTCGATCCGCTTGTGGAGATTGGCCTCGATGCGCGGCTCCTCGCTGCGCCCGATGCGCCGCCCATGCAGCGCCGCCGCAAGGACCTTGGTGTCGTTCACGACAAGCTGGTCACCGGGCTGCAGAAATCTCGGCAGATCGCGCACCGTGCGGTCCTCGAACGCGGGCTCCGCCCATGGCCGCACGACCAGCAGCCGCGCCGCGTCGCGCGGATGAACGGGCCTGAGCGCGATCCGCTCCGGCGGCAGATGGAAGTCGAAAAGATCGGTGCGCACGGAGCTATCTCCCTCCCCCGGCAATGGAGAGGGTTGGCGCGGGGCTCACAAACGATTCCCACCCGGTTTGCTTCGCAAACCGACCTCCCCTTTTCAAGGGGAGGTCTGGGCCGCAGGTCTCCCTCCCCCTGCAAGGGGGTGGGCCGGGGTGGGGGTCGAAAACATTCCCACCCGGTTTGCTTTGCAAACCGACCTCCCCTTTTCAAGGGGAGGTATGGGCGGCGCGTCTGCCTCCCCCGACGAGGCAGAGGGCCGGGGTGGAGGTCGAAAAACATCCCCACCCGGTTTGCTTTGCAAACCGGCGCCTTCAGGCCGCAAGCCTCGCCTTCACGATCTTGTCCGGATTTTGCACCGGCTCGCCGCGCTTGATCTTGTCGACCGTCTCCATGCCCTCGGTCACCTGTCCCCACACGGTGTATTGCCCGTTGAGCCAGGGGGACTCCTCGAAGCAGATAAAGAACTGGCTGTCTCCCGAATCCGGGTTTTGCGCGCGCGCCATCGAAACCGTTCCGCGCACATGCTTCTCCTTGCTGAACTCGGCCTTGAGCTTGCGTCCCGAGCCACCCGTCCCGGTGCCGGTCGGATCGCCGGTTTGCGCCATGAAGCCGTCGATCACGCGATGGAACGGCGCGCCGTCGTAGAAGCCTTCGCGCACGAGTTCCCTGATGCGGGCGACATGGTTCGGCGCAAGGTCCGGCCGCATCGTGATGGTGACGTTGCCCTTGGTCGTTTCCAACAGCAGCGTGTTGTCGTCGCTCATGTCAAATCCTCAACTCTTCGCGTCCGCCGCGACCTGCATGCGCAAGATCCGGTCGGGATTTTGCACCGGCTCGCCGCGCTTGATCTTGTCGACGGCCTCCATGCCGGAGACGACCTCGCCGACGGCGGTGTATTGCCCGTTCAGATGCGGAGCGTCGGCGAACACGATGAAGAACTGGCTGTTGGCCGAATTAGGGCTGGGCCCGCGCGCCATTCCGACCACGCCGCGCTTGAACGGCACGTTCGAGAATTCGGCCGGCAGGTCCGGATATTTCGACTTGCCGGTGCCGTCACCGCGCGCGCCGTCCCCCGTCTGCGCCATGAAGCCGGGGATCACGCGGTGGAACGGCGCATTGTCGTAGTACTTCTCGCGCGCGAGTGTCTTGATGCGCTCGGCATGTTTCGGCGCGATATCCGCGCGCAGCCGGATGACCACGCGCCCGTGCGGCGTCTCGAGGAAGATCGTGTTCTGCGGGTCCGCGGCGCCGGGCTGCTGCGCCAGCGCCGGCAAAGCGAATAGGAAGGCGGCCACAAGGGCGATCAGGCGGATCATCGTGTCTCCGGGGTTCTCAGCCGGCTCTGCCGGCGAACTTCTTGCTGATGCGGGCGAGGACCGGCGCCGGCACGAAGGCCGAGACGTCGCCGCCCATGACCGCGATCTGCCGCACCAGTGTGGCGGTGATCGGGCGCACCGGCGGCGAAGCGGGCAGGAACACCGTTTGGACGCCCGGCGCCATGGCGGCGTTCATGCCGGCCATCTGCATCTCGTAATCGAAATCGGTGCCGTCGCGCAGGCCGCGGATGAGCATCGTCGCGCCCTCGCGCTGCGCGGCGGCGACGACCAGGTCGCCGAAGGTGACGGTCTTGAGGGCGCATCCGGCCGCCTTCGCGATCGGCTGGCAGGTCTCGGTCAGCATGGCCAGCCGTTCCTCCGCCGGAAACATCGGCGTCTTGCTCGGATGCAGCCCGATGGCGAGCACGAGCGTATCGGCCAGGCGCACGGCCTGGCGAACGACGTCCACATGGCCATGGGTCACCGGGTCGAACGAGCCGGCATAGAGCGCGATGCGTGCCATCCGCGCGGTCTAGCCTCCCGCAACTCGCCCCGCAAGGGGAACCGCCATTCTTATACGGCTGAATGCTTCCCGCGACGAACGCGCCGCCCTTACGGGCTTCCCGGCAGAACCCGCAGATACGGCGTCCAGGACTCGCCGGTTTCCGCCCGCGCCGGGTCGCCCGCTTCCTCCGGCGCGTCATGCACAGCCGCGATGTTCAACGTGGCGACCCGCCAGTTCTCCGCGGCGATCCGCCTGAGTGTGTCGAGATTCGGCATCTGCGCGTCCGGCTCGACGGTGACCTCGAACATGCGCCCCGTCTCGCGCAGGCGCACGCCGCGCACGCCGGGACAGGCCTTCAGACGCGCCGCGAGTTGCAGCGCCTCTTCGGAGATCTTCGGCGAATCGAGCCGCCGCGGCGTGGTGTCGGCGAGTTCGGCCGTGGCGATCCGCCCCGAACGCACGCCGTCGCGCAGAATATCAAGCGAGATGATCAAGGCGGCGGCGGCGTCCGCCCACCACAAGCCATAGGCGATCCCGAACACGCCGGCGACACCGGCGAGGCCCGTCAGCCAGTCGGCCTTGTTCATGAGCGCGTCCGTATGCAGCACCTTGTCGTGCAAAGGTTGCGCCAGCGCGTACTTGAGCCGGCCGAGAACGACCGGCGGAATGACGCTGAGCGCGAGAACGCCGATCATGAGCCAGCCCTGCCAGATCTCGTGGCCGAAGATCGCGATGCTGCCGACCGTCGGGCGCTCCTGTTTGATCAGCGTCACCACCGAATCGATCGCTAGCAGCGCACCCATTGCCGTGAGCGACACGGCCGCGACCAGGAAGGCGATCGAATGGTACCGCTCGAAGCCGAATGGATAGAGCGCGGTCGGCTTGCGGCGCTCGAGCCGCGCCGTGACCAGAAACACGATCGGCGGAATCAGGCTCAGCAGATCCTCCACCCATGCCGTTTGCATCGCTTGCGAGGACCCCATCACCAGCCCCATGGCGATGACGGTGATCACCATTATGCCGATCGTGATCCATTCGAGTCGCTCCGCTCGGCGCAGCTTCTCCCGGATCTCCTGCGGCAGCGCGCCGACGGTCACGATGCGCCGCCCTTCAAGAACCGGTTGATGGCGAGCAGCCACTTGTTCTCGCCGGGCGGGATGGCGAAGCGGCGCTCGGCTCCGCGCTCCGCCGGATGCGGGCCGGCCGGCTTGGACAAGGCGATCCGACCTCGCCACGGCGTATCGCCGTAGACGCCGCCGATCACGAGATCCAATTCGTGGCGCTCCAGCGCGAGAAACAAGGCTTCAGCCGAGGCGTGCATCCAAACCGGCGAGGCGCCGAGTTCCTGCGCGAAGCGCTCGACGGCGGCGCGATCCTCGCGCGCGGCTGAGGCGTGTTCGGGCTGAGCCTCATCGGCCGCGACAATCCCGACCCGAAGCGTTCCGCCGCGCACGCGGTCATACGTGCCTTCCGGATCGCGCGGCAGGTCGCATCCGGCGAGCAGGGCCGCGGCGAGCGCCGCGCCCGCGCGGATCGCCATCGAAGCGCGCCGCCGGCGCCAAGAGCCAGTGACCTGCATGACCGTACAAAGCAGGTTGCCGCCCGATGTTCCCGGAACTCGGCACGCCAAGCCGTGCTAACCTCCTCTGCCCCCCACGGAGTCTGCTCCCGATGGTTCTCGTCCTGCTGCTCGTCCTCGCCCTGCTCGCCATCAACGGCCCGTTCACCGAAACCGCGCTGGCCCAGATCCCGCCGACCGCCGGAGACATTCGCGGCTACACCGGCCTGCATGCGGCGGCCGCCAAGGGCGACACGGGCGAGATCGAGCGGCTGGCCAAGGCGGGCGAGAAGCTCGACGCGCGCGACGGACACGGGCGCACGCCGCTGCATGTCGCCGCCCATGTCGGTCATCGCGAAGCCGCGCGCCTCTTGTTGCGTCTCGGCGCCGATCCGAACGCGCTCGATGCGCAGCGCTACGACATCATCACCATCGCGGCGGTGCGCGACGATGTCGAGATGATCCGCATTGCGCTCGCGGGCGGCGCCAGCGCAAGAAACATCACGAGTCCTTACGACGGCACGGCGCTGATTGCGGCTGCGCATCTCGGCCACGCGGACGTGGTCCGCGCGCTGATCGAGGCCCGCGCGCCGCTCGACCACGTCAACAATCTCGGCTGGACCGCGCTGATGGAATCGATCGTGCTCGGCAACGGCGGCAAGAACCACACCGCCACGCTGGAGGCGCTGGTGAAAGCCGGCGCGAACGTCAACCTTGCCGATCGCGCGGGCGTCACGCCGCTCCGGCATGCGCGAACGCGCGGCTACACGGAAATGGCGAGGATCCTGGAGGCCGCGGGAGCGCAATGAACTCCGCTCCGGCCGGCCTGCAAAAATAGAATGTTCGGATGTCAGACAGCGTTCCGCGTTCCCGCGAGGCGCTTTCGCCTCCGGGGTTTGGCATGTCCCCCTCGAGACACGAGGGGGGTGGCGCGCCGAAAGGCGCAATGTTTCAGTTTCGCGTCCGCCGGTCCGCGTCGGCGCGGACCGGATCAAGACGCGGCGCCCGAAGCGTCGGGCGCACGCCTCTTGACGCGCCACCGCGGCGTTGTTTCAGCCTCGAGACCGTGCTTCCTGGGACGAGGCGGATCGGCTCTTCGCCGCCCTGAGCACGGAAGCTTTCGGCTTCCGCTCACCAGTCGCCAGTCCAGCCATTGAAGGCAGAACCCCATAGTGGGCCCGGACGGTTGACCCCGAGGCCACCCGAGTGCGGAGGTCACGTTGTCCTCCGCCCGCAGGCGCCGCACCTCGCTCCATCTATCCAAGACGTCTCCGGAAGACGCCCCTCGTTGAGCGAGGCAGGCGGATGGAAGCAAAGCGAGTGGGCCGCGCGCAAGAGAAGCGCATAAATTTTTTCATTGGGCGTCGGGAGCGTAGGGTGGGCGAAGCGCCGAAGGCGCGCGCCCACGCAAGGAAAGAAAAAACGTGAGCTTCGCGCGGCGAAGCCCACCCTACGGCGCCGGACCCCGGCTCTCGCTCGCGCTCCGCGCTCACGTCCGCCGGGGAACGCCGCACCCTTCCCGCCGCGGTCACTCCTCGCCGTTCTCGCCGTCTTCGGTCAACCGCTCCACCGAGACCACGCGCTCCTCCTCGGCGGTGTCGAACACGATCACGCCCTGCGTGCCGCGCCCGCCGATCCGGATGCCGTTCACCGGCGTGCGGATCAGTTGCCCGCGGTCCGTGACCAGCATGATCTGGTCGCTCTCCTCGACCGGGAAGGAGGCGACCAAGCGCCCGTTGCGCGCGGTCACCGCCATGGCGACGATGCCTTTGCCGCCGCGCCCCGTGGTGCGGTATTCGTAGGAGGAGGTGCGCTTGCCGTAGCCGTGCTCGGAGATCGTCAGCACGAACTGCTCCGCCGCCGACATCTCGACATAACGCCGCTCGCCGAGCTCGATCGCGCCGGTGGCTTCCTCGGCGTCGGCCGCCGCCTCCTCGGCCTCCCCGTTCTGTCCGCGCCGCACCGCGCTCGCGCGCTTGAGATAGGCCGCGCGCTCCTCGGCGCTCGCCGCGACATGGCGCAGGATCGTCAGCGAGATCACGCGGTCGCCCTCGCCAAGCGCGATGCCGCGCACGCCCATCGACGTGCGGCCCTGGAACACGCGCACGTCCTCGACCGGGAAACGGATGCATTGCCCGGCCGCGCTGGTCAGCAGCACGTCGTCCCTGTCGGTGCAGATCTGAACGTCGACGATCTGGTCGCCCTCGTCGAGCTTCATGGCGATGATGCCGGAGCGGCGCACGTCGGTGAAATCCGAGAGCTTGTTCCGGCGCACCGTGCCGCGCGTCGTCGCGAACATCACGTCGAGCGCGCCCCAGTTCCGCTCGTCCTCGGGCAGCGGCATGATGGTGGTGATGCGCTCGCCCTGCTCGAGCGGCAGGATGTTGATCAGCGCCTTGCCGCGCGCCTGCGGCGCGGCGAGCGGCAGCCGCCACACCTTGTCCTTGTACACGCGCCCGCGCGAGGAGAAGAACAGAAGCGGCGTGTGCGTCGAGGCCACAAAGAGCCGCGCGACGAAATCCTCGTCCCGCGTCTGCATGCCGGCGCGCCCCTTGCCGCCGCGCCGCTGCGCGCGGTAGGTCGAGAGCGGCACGCGCTTGGCGTAGCCGTGGTGCGAAATGGTGACGACCATATCCTCGCGCTGGATCAGGTCCTCGTCCTCCATCTCGCCTTCCTGGTCGATGATGACGGTGCGGCGAGGCGTCGCGAAATCGTTCTTCACCGCGAGCAATTCATCCTTGATGATCGTGAGGATGCGCGCGCGCGAGCGCAGGATATCGAGATAATCGTTGATCTCGGCCGCGAGCTTGTCGAGCTCGCCGCCGATCTCGTCGCGCCCGAGCGCGGTCAGGCGCTGCAGGCGCAAGTCGAGGATGGCCTTCGCCTGCTCCGCCGAAAGGCGGCAGGCGCCGTCCGCGCTCACCATATGGCGCGGATCGTCGATCAGGCGGACTAGCGGCTCGACGTCGCGCGCCGGCCAATCGCGCCCCATCAAGGCTTCGCGCGCGGCGTTCGGGTCGGGCGCGGCGCGAATCAGGCGGATCACCTCGTCGATATTGGCCACCGCGATCGCCAGCCCGACCAGGACATGCGCGCGGTCGCGCGCCTTGCCGAGGAGATGCTTCGTGCGCCGCGACACGACGTCTTCGCGAAAGGCGATGAAGGCGCGCAGGAGATCCTTCAGGTTCATCACCTGCGGGCGGCCGCCGTCGAGCGCCACCATGTTGGCGCCGAAGGTCGATTGCAGCGGGGTGAAGCGGTAAAGCTGGTTCAGGACGACGTCCGGCACCGCATCGCGCTTCAACTCGACCACGACGCGATAGCCGTCGCGGTCGGATTCGTCGCGCAGATCGGAGATGCCCTCGATGCGCTTCTCGCGCACGAGCTCGGCAATCTTCTCGACCATCGCCGCCTTGTTCACCTGGTAGGGGATTTCGGTGATCACGAGCGCTTCGCGTTCGCGCCGCAGCGTCTCGATCTCGACCTTGCCGCGCATCGTGATCGAGCCGCGCCCGAGATGATAGGCGCCGCGGATGCCGACGCGTCCGAGAATGATCCCGGCGGTGGGGAAATCGGGCCCGGGCACGATCGCGTTGAGGTCGTCGATCGAAAGCCCCGGATCGTCGATCAGCGCCACGGTCGCATCGACGATCTCGCCGAGATTGTGCGGCGGGATATTGGTCGCCATGCCGACCGCGATCCCGCCTGCGCCGTTGACGAGCAGGTTGGGAAACCGCGCCGGCAAGACCAGCGGCTCGCGCTCGGAATTGTCGTAGTTCGGCTGGAAGTCGACCGTGTCCTTGTCGATGTCTTCGAGCAGGCTGCCGGCGACGCGCTCGAGCCGAACCTCGGTATATCGCATCGCCGCCGGCGGATCGCCGTCGACCGAACCGAAATTGCCTTGGCCGTCGACCAAGGGCAGGCGCATGGAAAAATCCTGCGCCATGCGCACGAGCGCGTCATAGACCGCCTGGTCGCCATGCGGGTGATACTTGCCGATGACGTCGCCGACCACGCGCGCGGATTTCCGGTACGGCCTGTTCCACTCGTAGCCGTTCTCGTGCATCGAATAGAGGATGCGCCGGTGCACAGGCTTCAGCCCGTCGCGCGCGTCCGGCAGCGCCCGCGCCACGATCACGCTCATGGCGTAATCGAGGTAGGAGCGCTTCATCTCCTCTTCGATCGAAATCGGGCGGATATCCGAAGGGCCCGGGCCCTCCGGGCGGGGGTTTTCAATGTCGGACAAGCGGGAATTCCAGTATTCGAAAAACGACTGATTCTTATAGCCGATTCAGGAGGGCGCAACCACCGTCAAAGGCCCTTCGAATGTAGTTTTTTACTCTGTCTTTTCAAGGGTTTGAGGGAGGGCCCGCGCTCCGCTTCCGAACCTCCGCCGTGGCTGCGCGACCGCACCCTGACCGGTGGTCTCCGAGCGCTCTTCGGGCGAGCCTCGCAGCGAAACCGGGGCGGCAGATCCTGGATGTCGCTTCGCTCCATCCAGGCTACAGCGCCGTGGCCCGGTGAGCGCAGGCGAAAACTTAGTCCCTCCCCTGAAAGGGAAGGGTGGCGAGCGATAGCGAGCCGGGTGGGGTCGTCGCGAAGAGCCCCCACCCCGGCGCTTCGCGCCGACCCTTCCCCGCAAGCGGGGGAGGGA
>JALHLQ010000021.1 GCA_022844485.1 Xanthobacteraceae bacterium | reverse complement strand
CTCCCGTAGGAGTCTGGGCCGTGTCTCAGTCCCAGTGTGGCTGATCATCCTCTCAGACCAGCTACTGATCGTCGCCTTGGTGAGCCGTTACCTCACCAACTAGCTAATCAGACGCGGGCCGATCCTTCGGCAATAAATCTTTCTCCTTACGGACGTATCCGGTATTAGCCCGAGTTTCCCCGGGTTGTTCCGAACCGAAGGGTACGTTCCCACGTGTTACTCACCCGTCTGCCGCTCCTGTATTGCTACAGGCGCTCGACTTGCATGTGTTAAGCCTGCCGCCAGCGTTCGCTCTGAGCCAGGATCAAACTCTCAAGTTGAAGAGAGATCTGATCTCAGCTGATCACAACGTTTGACGAGGTCCGTACACCTGATCACTCACGTGATCGCACTGCCTGCGCTTGCGCACAGGCAACATGGTGTTTGACCTGAAACGTTAGACCGCCGAAGTCTCGTCTCGACCGCATCCCGTTAAAAGGATACGGCCCGCAAGGACTCCGCCGTCCACGTTTCTCTTTCTTCCGATTCACTTTTCAAACAGCCCGGAGCCGGGTGGCTCCACCCTCCGGTGAACCGGAAGGCCATCGAAGCGATACGCCTCCGACCGTGTCGGATGCGGTCCACCGAATATCAGTGAGGGCTTCGACAGACGCGCCATCACGCCGACAAGACGGGCGGCACGCCGTTGTGAGGGCTATATAGGGGGCCCCATAAACCATTGTCAACACCTCGCCAATGATTTCGATCCCATTTCTTGAGGGCTTTTTCGATCGGGCCCGAGTCTCCCGGCCATTGGGAAACCTAGTCCAGGATCGTTCAAGCGACAGGCAGCGCAGCGGTTTGGCGTGAATTGGCCTGCGGACGCCGACGGCGGCGCCGTACTGAGGCCACATTCCTGCGACCTCCTTCTACAAACATGCGCCGTCGGCGAGTCATCGCTTGCGGAGCAGAATGGGCGTTTGACGGACGAGGCCTCGGCGCGCCACCTTGTGCCGCTCGGCATTCGTTCGAGGGGGATCCGGTGTGCACCACGCACGCCGGCGAGCGCAGGGGACGCTGGTTTGGATCACGGCAGGTCACGCCGCCCGCATCACGAACGTATGGCCCGTGAGCCGATCGAGATCGGTGACGATCCGCCATTGTTTGTCGGCGGCGGATCGGCCCTGGTCGATCGGCGGCGCGTTTCGGTTCAATGGTTGTCCGGCACGATTCTCACCGGGCTTTGCGGCGCGGCCTTGATGGGGGGCGCCGTCTACGCCGCGCTTGACGGCGAAGCGCGCTTCGCGGCCGACCCAGAACGCATCGAGCAGCATCAGCGGGGTGCCATCGGCGAGCGTGCGCAGATTGCACGCAAAAGCGATCGCCTGCCGCATGCGGGCGAGGTGAATTCGGCCCGTCACGTGATCCGCGTTTCGACGACGACTCGCGGACCCGGCGATCGCGAGGTCGTTCGCGTGCGGCCTTTCGTGCGCGTCGCCTCCAACCTGTCGCTCTCGGTTTCCGACCTGTCCGCCAGCATTCCCGCGTACAATCCTGCAAGGATCTTGAGTGAATCCGGCCGCACGGAATCGCAGACAGCCGATGAGGGCCCCGGCGCCGAGCCCGATGCCGAAGTGTCTTTCATCACGCGCGATCTTGCCGCCATTCTCCCCCGTGCCCGCGTCGTCGGCTTCACGCCGATCGAGGACGTCATCGCGCGCGTGCGCGATGCCTCGGAGTGGACGGGAAGCGCGCGGCCGCTACCGGGCATGCAGCCGGGCCTGCGCCTCGCCTACGCGGCCGAGGGCAATCCGGATCCCTATGCCGGCTTCGAAGCGCGAATTGTTCCTGAGAACGTGACCTTGCTGGTGAAAACCGCCGCCCAGACAACCGGCGGCAACGAGCGCACCGTCGTCGTCAAGAAGGGCGACACGATTCCGCTGATGCTGCGCGATCTCGGCGCCTCCCCTGAAGATATCCGGGCGATTTTTGCGCTTCTTGGCCAGCGGGCGCGGGAAAACGGTTTGAAGGAGGGCCAGAAGGTCCGCATCCTGATGTCGCCCGCCGGCCCGAGCCAGCGGATGCAACCGATCCGCGTCATGATCATCGGGGAGGGAGGCGTGGAAGCCGTGGTCGCCCTCTCCGACGCGGGGCGCTATGTGTCCGTCGACGTGCAACACGTCGAAACCACCATTGCCGAACAGGAGGAGGAGGAAGAGGACGACGCCGGCGGCGTCCGCCTTTATCAGAGCGTCTATGAGACGGCGCTGCGCAACCAGGTGCCGCGGCCCATCATCGACGATCTCATTCGTATCTATTCATACGATGTCGACTTCCAGCGCCGCGTGCAGCCGGGGGACTCTTTCGAGGTGCTCTATTCCGGCGACGACGAAAGCCCCGGCGACCATGCGAGAGGGGACGTTTTGTTTGCCTCGCTCACGGCGGGCGGCGAGATCAAGAAATACTACCGGTTCCAGACGACCGACGACGGAGTCGTCGATTACTATGACGAAACCGGAAAGAGCGCGAAGAAGTTTCTCGTCCGCAAACCCGTGCTCGCGGGCATGATGCGTTCCGGTTTCGGCATGCGCCGGCACCCGATCCTCGGCTATTCGAAGATGCATACCGGGGTCGACTGGTCGGCCCCGCATGGCACGCCGATCTACGCATCGGGAAACGGCACGGTCGACAAAGTCGGCTGGGAATCCGGCTACGGGAAGTACGTTCGCATCAGGCATACGAACGGATATGAAACGGCCTACGGCCACATGTCGGCCTTTGCGCGCTCGATGGTGCCCGGCCAGCGCGTGCGGCAGGGCCAGGTGATCGGCTATGTCGGCTCGACCGGCCTCTCGACCGGCGCGCATCTGCATTACGAGATCATGGTCAATGGCCGCTTTGTCGACCCCATGCGCATTCGCCTCCCGCGCGGCCGCTCGCTCGAAGGCGTTCATCTCGCGAGCTTCGAGCGCGAACGCGACCGGATCGACGGGATGATGAACCGTACGCCCGGACGTGTGGCCCAGGCGACGCAAGCGGCGCGCTGATTACGCCGCCTGCGCCGTCGCTTCCTCACCGTTGAAAACCAGACCCTGTTTTCCGGCGTTGACGGCGACGCGGTCGCCATCCTTGATGCGCCCGGACAGGATCATCTCGGCCAGCGGGTCCTGGACCGCCTTCTGGATGACGCGCTTGAGCGGACGCGCGCCGTAAGCGGGGTCGTAACCCTTTTCGGCGAGCCATTCGCGGGCCGAGGATTCGAGCACAATCGTGATCTTGCGGTCCGCCAGGAGCTTGGCCAGCCGCTCCATCTGAATGTCGACGATACGGCCCATCTGCTCGCGCTTGAGCCGATGGAAGAGGATGATTTCATCCACGCGGTTCAGGAATTCGGGGCGGAAGCTCGCGCGTACGACCGCCATCACCTGATCGCGCACGGCCTCGGTGTCCTCGCCTTCGGCCTGGTCCACAAGAAACTGCGAACCGAGATTGGAGGTCATCACAATCAGGGTGTTGCGGAAATCGACCGTACGCCCCTGACCGTCCGTCAGCCGCCCATCGTCGAGCACCTGCAAGAGAATGTTGAACACGTCCGGGTGCGCCTTTTCGATCTCGTCGAACAAGACGACCTGATAAGGCCGCCGGCGAACCGCCTCGGTGAGCGCGCCGCCTTCCTCATACCCGACATAACCTGGAGGTGCGCCGATCAGCCGCGCGACCGAGTGTTTCTCCATGTATTCCGACATATCGACGCGAACCATTGCGGCCTCGTCGTCGAACAGGAATTCGGCAAGGGCCTTTGTCAGCTCGGTCTTGCCGACGCCGGTCGGCCCCAAGAACATGAAAGAACCGATCGGTCGGTTGGGGTCCTGAAGGCCGGCACGAGCACGGCGAACCGCGGTCGAAACCGCCCGCACCGCTTCCTCCTGCCCGACGACGCGCCGGCCGATGCTCTCCTCCATGTGCAAGAGTTTCTCTTTTTCGCCTTCGAGCATCTTGTCGACCGGAATGCCAGTCCAGCGTGAAACCACCTGCGCCACGTGATCGGTTGTGACGGCTTCCTCCATCATCGCCTGTTGGCCGTCGCTCGCCTCGACGTTCTTCAAACGCTTTTCCAGCTCGGGAATCCGGCCATAGGCCAGTTCGCCCGCCCGCTGGTATTCACCGCGCCGCTGCGCATTCGCAAGCTCGATTCGAAGCTGATCGAGTTCGCTCTTCAGCCTCTGCGCTTCATTGAGCTTCTCCTTTTCGGCCTTCCAGCGGCCTGTCAGGTCGCTCGACCTCTTCTCCAATTCCTCCAGTTCGTGCTCGAGCGCGCGCAGCCGCTCGCGCGAGGCGGCGTCCGTTTCCTTCTTGAGCGCCTCCTGCTCGATCTTCAGCCGGATGATTTCGCGATCGATTGAATCGAGCTCCTCCGGCTTCGAGTCGACCTGCATCTTCAACCGCGCCGACGCCTCGTCGATAAGATCGATGGCCTTGTCGGGGAGGAAGCGGTCCGTGATATAGCGATTGGAGAGCGTTGCAGCGGCGACAAGCGCCGAGTCGGTAATCCTCACCCCATGATGCAGTTCGTACTTCTCCTTCAGCCCGCGCAGAATGGAGACTGTGTCCTCCACCGTCGGCTCGGAGACAAACACCGGCTGGAAACGTCTGGCCAGCGCGGCATCCTTCTCGACATGCTTGCGATACTCGTCGAGCGTGGTCGCGCCGATGCAGTGCAGTTCGCCGCGCGCCAGCGCCGGTTTGAGCAGGTTTGACGCATCCATCGCCCCGTCGGCTTTGCCAGCGCCCACGAGCGTGTGCATCTCGTCGATGAAGAGGACGATTTGGCCGTCGGACGAGGTGACCTCCTGAAGAACCGCCTTCAGCCGCTCTTCGAACTCACCGCGATACTTCGCGCCGGCGATCAAGGCGCCCATATCGAGTGCGAGCAGCTTCTTGTCCTGCAGACTTTCGGGCACGTCCCCGCTGACGATTCGCTGGGCGAGTCCCTCGACGATGGCGGTCTTCCCCACGCCCGGGTCGCCGATCAGCACGGGATTGTTCTTCGTGCGCCGTGAGAGCACCTGGACGGTGCGGCGGACTTCCTCATCACGGCCGATCACAGGATCCAGCTTGCCGTCGCGCGCGGCTTGCGTCAGGTCGCGCCCATAGCGCTTGAGGGCGTCATACGCGTTTTCTGCTGAAGCCGAATCCGCGGTTCGGCCTTTGCGCAGGCTGTTGATTGCAGCGTTCAGGTTTTGCGGCGTGACGCCGGCTTGCGCGAGCGCTTTTCCGGCTTCGCTCTCCCGGTCGAGCGACAGCGCCAACAAGAGCCGCTCGACGGTGACGAATTGATCGCCGGCTTTCTCGGCGGCCTTATCCGCGGCGTCAAAGGCGCGGGCGGTTGCCGGCGCAAGATAAAGCTGGCCGGCTCCGCCACTCACCTTCGGCAGCTTCGCAAGCGCGACTTCAACCGCGCTTAGGGCGTCGCGTGATCGTCCCCCCGAACGATCGATCAGCCCGGCGGCGAGCCCTTCCGGGTCGTCGAGGAGGACCTTCAAAAGATGCTCAGGCGCGAATTGCTGGTGCCCCTCGCGCAAGGCGAGCGACTGGGCGGACTGAACGAACCCCCGTGCGCGGTCGGTATATTTTTCGAAATTCATGACGAATCTCCCTCGGCCTGCTCCCGCCGCCCGAAAGGCACGGCAGGGGCATCGTCGCTGGGTCAAGGCAAGCCCGGCTGGCGCCTGCCTGGACACGATGTAGGTTTGCGGCCGCAGGCGTGGAAGAGGCGCGTCGGCTATTTTGCCGCCCCTCGCCAGGATTTTCACAAAGGGCTAAACGGGCCGAAACGGAGTGTACGGCGTGGCTGTGCGAATACGGAGCATTTTCCGCTATCCGGTGAAGGGCCTCGGGGCCCAGCGCCTGTCGCGGACGGACCTGCATCGAGATCAGCCCATCTTGGGAGATCGCCGATTTGCGATCGAGAACGGGCCGAGCGGCTTCGATCCTGGTGCGCCGAAATATCTGCCGAAGAACCGCTTCCTGATGCTGATGCGCAATGAACGGCTCGCGCAGCTCATTGCCGATTTCGATGACGAAGGGAATGTCATTTCGCTTCGCGACGAGCGATCCGAGGTCGCCCGCGGAGACCTGTCGACCGAGGCAGGCCGCTCGGCCATCGAAGCGTTCTTCCAGAACTTCATGCCGCACGACCTGCGTGGCATGCCTCGCGTTCTAAGCGCACCGCATTTTAGCTTTTCCGATGTGTCCGCAAAGGTCATCTCGATCGTCAATCTTGCGACTATCGCGGAGATCGAGAACGCCGTTCAAGCTCCTGTGAATCCGCTTCGCTTTCGTGCCAACCTGTATATTGAGGGCTGGCCCGCCTGGCACGAATTCACCCTGGTCAAGAGCGAAGTTGCGATCGGACCCACGGCGCGCGTGAACATCGTCAAGCGGATCGAGCGCTGCGCGGCGACCAACGTCGACCCCGAGACTGGCCGACGCGACTTGCGGATTCCCGATACCCTGATGCGGCGCTTCGGCCATACCGATTGCGGCGTCTATGCCCGGGTGACGGCGGCCGGCGCAATCGCGACGGGTGATCGGATCGAGGCGATCCCCATGGAGCGGACTCGGCAACTCCCCATTTGAGAGGCTTGTGCAGGAACATCCCTGCCGGCCGGGCATTGTCGCGGGGCAGGAGATGCGGTTGGCCCCAAGACGAGCCTCCCAAAGGCACCGGGGCCGTGGAGGTATCCTCCGACGGCCCCGGCCACCAACGCCGCTTGAGGAGCCCATTCCGGCGGCGTTGTGTCCCGTTACGTTCGTTCCAAGATTCAGCGTGTGAGGCTGTCCCGCGAGTTGACGGCGGAGGCGACTTCGGACCAATCCGGCAATGCCTCGACCGCCGGAACTGCCGCGGCTTTGGCCCGCTTTGCAGCCGTGCTGACCTCGTTTGCAACCGCGGGCGCGGAGTTCGAAACCGGCATCACATAGGCGAAAATCCGGCTGCGCGGGTAGGCTGCTTCCGCAACGATGCGATTGTGGTTGCCGGAAAGGAGAATTGGGTTGCCGTTCTCATCGACCCCCGTGACGATCCCGACATGCCCGCCACGCCGTCCACGCGCGAGCACGGCGATGGCGCCCACCCGAGGCCCGGAGACGCGTGTTCCGTACGACGCGAAGGATAACGCCATGTCCGAGCCCGTACCGCGATGACCGGTGCGCTCGAGCACCATGTTCATGAAGCGGGCGCACCATAGCCGCGACATGCGCGTCGGATTGGTGCCGACATAACGCCGGGCCTCGGAAATCACCGCCGCCGGCCTCATCCCGATCGGGGTCCGCGGGGATGTGGCTGCGCCTTTTTCCCGGCGGGGTATCGGGATCGACTCAGGTGCAGCCGCTGCCGTCTGGCGCTGTTTCGCCTTTTTGCGTTCGACCGCATATCGCTGCGAGACGGCCCGGCTGCGGCGGACCGATCGCTTCTCGCTTGAGGCCGAAACGCCGAACGAGGATCCCACGTAAGGGTCGCCATATCGGTCAACGTCGACGTAGCTTCTATCGCGTGCGGGGCGCCGAGAAGCGAACGGTGTCCTGAGGGAGAGCTGAGGCCCGCCCCATTGAGGCTGCACATCACGCGCGCGCCGGCGCTGAGAGCTTTGGCTGATTGGGTTGCTATTTTGCAGGTGCGGGTAGCGGTCGTCGCTGCCGAAGGCAGAGGCGGCGGGGGCAGGTCTGGCCGATACGGAAGACTGGAACGCAACTAACATTATGGAACACAATAGGACCGTCGTTAGTTGGTGATGGTGCATAGTAAGGAGTCCTCGCTTTCGCTCCCCTGTGCTCCCGTGATGGCCGAGACGTTGGCGCGCCTTGGTTTCACGGCGGTGTTTTTGACATTGCACGATCTACAAACGTTGGCTCGCCCTCGGGGGTTCCTGACGGAACCCTCGGGGGCGGCTGATTCCTGAGTTGACAAGCTTCGATGCTTTGTTGCAGCCGCGGCGAGCGCGGCTTGGCGCTCCGGCTAAATTTCCGGCCGCATCATTGGCGGCGAAAAACTGGAAGCGCGTTCTTCGGACAGGACGCACCTTCGGCATCCCTGAAAATGCATACGGCCGCACAGGCCCTTGAAGCCGGTGCGACCGTATTTCCGACGCCACCCAAACCAAGGGCGCGATCAAGCATCCATATCAAGGCATATCGGTGGCAACGCGGACGGGGGATGGGGGGGGGGGGGGAATTTTGACCTCCGCCGCAATCACATCGGCATCACATAGGCGTAGATGCGGCCGCGGGGATAGGCGACCTCTGCGACAACACGATTATGGTTGCCGGAAATGATGATGGGGTTGCCTGACTCGTCGATGCCGCTGACGACTCCGACATGGCCGCCATTTCTGCCGCGCGACATGACCGCGATGGCGCCCACCTGCGGCCCGGAGATTCGCTGCCCGTAGGAGGCGAAAGAACGTGCGAGGTTGGACCCGGTTCCACGATGTCCTGTCCGCTCGAGCACGAAGTTCATGAAGCGGGCGCACCACAGCCGGGCCATGCCGGTCGGGTTGGTCCCGAGATAGCGTCGGGCCTCGGCAACGATCGTGGACGAATTGAAGGAGAACGCGGCTTGCTCCCGTATCGCCCGCCGCGCCTTGGCTGGCTTTGACGGCTTCATTGAACTGGAGAAGTTCGGATAACGATCATCTCCAGCCAGCCCGACGGGCGTGGCATAGCCGACGCCAGGAAGGCTCAAAAAGACAAAGGCGGCGCAGAACACGAGGACCGTGGGCTTCTTGGCGCGCATGGTTTGCTCCTTTTGTTGACGCAATCCCCTTTTCTTTGCTGCGCTGACTGAGTGGCAGGATCGAACCCGCCCTGACCCATCAGCATCGATCATCAGCGGCTCACAGGAGCTCGCAGTGACCATTTCACAGATGAATAATGGGGTTAACTCTTTGTAAACTACCGGCAATGGCAGGTCTTGTCACCCTGAGGGCAGGAACAAAGTTACCGCGGCGGCCGTGCGTTAATGCAATGGCCAGTAACGTGGGCTGCGTTAACCTACGTAATGGACGAGGATTACTTGGCCTAAGGCCTAACTAGCGGCGAGACGGCGCCATGCTAGAGCCTCCGCGCCAGAGGGATACTGACGAACGGCTGGGGCATGAGTCGAGAGAATAAAATTAATCTTAACGGCACGCCGGAACGTCGTGCGGGCACGACCGGTGCCGGCATGCCAAGCCAGCGCCCCTCAAAGATAAAAGGTAAGGAGCGCAAAGGCGCGTGATCCCGAAAGATGGATACCGGTTTTCAGAAGGACCATGCGCAAATCGGCTTGCCAGGAAGGCAGAGCGTCGCGCTCTAGCCTTTCCGTGACAGAAGAAACACGGCCTGCTCGCCGAAGAGATTCCAGAACCACCAGGGCGCGTTGAGCCGCAGGGGCGCACCCCAGGCATTCAGCGCCACGGCCTTCTCCATCTTCGCGCCGGCCACTTTGCACAGGACGCGGAAGTCCTTGATCGTGCAGAAATGGATGTTTGGGGTGTCGTACCACGTGTAGGGCAGGTTGTCGGTCGTGGGCATGCGGCCGAAAAGGAGGAGTTGGAGGCGGATCTTCCAGTGACCGAAGTTGGGGAACGACACAATCGCGTGCCGTCCGATGCGCAGCATGTGCTCGAGAACCTGGCGCGGTTGTCGGGTGGCCTGTAGCGTTTGCGAGAGGATCACATAATCGAAGGCGTCGTCCGGATAGTCGGCGAGGTCGGTGTCGGCGTCACCTTGTATGACGGCGAGACCTTTGGCGACGCTCTCGTTCACGCCTTCGCGCGACAGCTCGATTCCGCGGCCGTCGACCTCGCGCGTTTCCCCGAGCAGCGCCAAGAGTTCTCCATCGCCGCAGCCGACGTCCAGCACGCGTGATCCGCGCTCCACCATCCCCGCAACCACGAGCAGGTCGACGCGCGACCCGCCGGGGGTCCGTGCGGCGTCCATCGTCAAGTCTCGCTTGAAGCGGCGAAGCATCATGCTTTTTTGAGCCCACGGGCCTTGCCGGCCCCATCGAGAAATCCTCGCACGATGGCGAACAGTTCCGGCTCCTCGAGCAGGAAGGCATCATGGCCCTTGTCGGACGCGATCTCGGCGAATGAGACGCGCGCGCCGCCCGCATTCAACGCATGAACGATCGCGCGCGAGTCCGAGGTCGGAAACAGCCAGTCGCTCGTGAACGAAATCACGCAAAAGCGCGTCGGCGTGCCCTTGAATGCGTTGGCGAGCACCCCGTCAAAGTCACCCGCGATATCGAAATAGTCCATTGCCCGCGTCAGATACAGGTAGCTGTTCGCATCAAACCGTTCGACGAACGAAATCCCTTGATGGCGAAGATAGCTTTCCACCTGGAAATCGGCGTCGAAGGAGAACGTGTGATTGGAGCGGTCCTGCAGCCGCCGCCCGAACTTC
Organism: Xanthobacteraceae bacterium; assembly: GCA_022844485.1. Taxonomy (GTDB): domain Bacteria; phylum Pseudomonadota; class Alphaproteobacteria; order Rhizobiales; family Xanthobacteraceae; genus JALHLQ01. The sequence continues at coordinate 57,060 of JALHLQ010000021.1, read as the reverse complement.
CGATGCAGCGCGACGTCAGAGAGATAGGTGATGTGCGCGCCCATGCGCGCGACCGCAAGACCACGGCTTGGATTGGTGCCCTCCATCAGATACCGCCCCAGCCGCCACTCCGGATCGGCCATGACGGCCTGCCGGCCGACTTCGTGGAATGCGATATTCTGCGCCGAGTGGCGCGTTGCCGTCGCGATTGGCAAAGCGGCGAAGACACGCTCCGGATAGCTCACGGCCCATTGCAGAACCTGCATTCCGCCCATGGAGCCGCCGGCAATCGCAAACAGCGAGCCGATCCCGAGATGGTCGAGAAGCATCGCCTGGGCCCGCACCATGTCGCGAATGGTGATCACCGGAAAGTCGAGCCCCCACGGTTCGCCGGTCCGCGGATTGAGCGACGAGGGCCCCGTCGTGCCCATGCAGGCGCCAACCACGTTTGGGCAGATGACGAAATAGCGCTCGGTGTCGATCGGCCGGCCCGGACCGACCATCGTTTCCCACCACCCCGGTTTGCCGGTCACCGGGTGAGTGTTGGCGACGTGCTGATCGCCGGTCAGCGCATGAGCAATCAGCACGGCATTGCTGCGTTCGGCATTCAATGCGCCATAGGTTTGATAGGCGATCTGAAAAGGCGAAAGGTCGACGCCCGCATCCAGCCGCAACGGCTTGTCCGGCCCGAAGCGCACGAGCTGCGATTGGGGTGATTCCGCTTCGCGGATGCGGTCGGCCAACTCACGGGTGATGGAAATCTGGGCCTCGACCATCTGGCTCCCATTGCGGCCGTTCGGCCGAAGAGGACAATTCCCCCGGCGCGGACGAGGCAACCGGCAAGGGTTACATAGATCGGAGGGACCCCAAGTCAACGTTTTCTTTGCTTTCACGCAAGGCGCTCCCTATCAAGGCAGGCACCGCCATGACCAAATCGCAACCAAACCTGCCAACCCTCGCGGATCTGCGCGCCGAGATCGACCGCATCGATGAAGCGATGCATCGCCTGTTGATGGAGCGCGGCGAGATCATTGACCGCCTGATCGCCATCAAGCGCGCGCAAGGCGGCGGTTCCGCGTTCCGCCCGGCTCGCGAAGCCGACATGATGCGCCGCTTGGTCGAGCGGCACCGCGGCATTCTTCCGCTCGACACCGCTGAAAGCATTTGGCGGGTGATCATCTCGACCTTCACCTATGTCCAGCACGCCTATGCCGTGCATGCCGACCTGTCTGCCGGAGACGCCGCCATGCGCGACAGCGCCCGTTTCCATTTCGGCTTCACGGTCCCCTTCATCACCCATGTCGGGCCCGCGAACGTCGTTGCAGCGGTCGCCGAGTCTGCAGGTGATCTGGGCCTCGTGCCGGCGACCGCGACGGCCTCCACCCTTCCATGGTGGGGTGCCCTGGAAGGGGACAGCGCGCCGAAAATCATCGCGCGCCTGCCCTTTGTGGAGCGCACCGACCATCCGGCCGCGCTGCCCGTGTTCGTGATCGCAAAACCAGTGCCTGACGCGATGGCACCGGAGGTCGAGGTCTGGAGCCTCCGCGTGTCGGGCTGGAGCGCACGGGCGGCGCGCGCCGTCGAGAATACCGCCGAGGTGATTGCGGTTCCTGACAGCGCTTTCGACGGTGCCGCCCTGCTCGTCTCGGTCCCGAAAGGCAGCCAGCTTCGATCCGTCACCGAGGCGCTCGTTAACGCTGGAGTGTCGCTGCGCGCCTCCACTCTCGTCGGCAGCCACGCGACCCGCTATACGGTCTCGGCCGGCAATCCTTCTGATACCCAGGACGCCTGATCGCCGGACGGAGATCGTTGATGTCGCCCAAGCGTCCCGAGCCGCGACCCGGCGTGCTTGCCATCGAGGCCTATGTGCCGGGCAAGAGCACCGCCCCGGGGATTGCCAAGGTCTTCAAGCTTTCGTCGAACGAGTCGCCGCTCGGCGCGAGCCCGAAGGCGATCGAAGCCTACCGGTCCCTCGCCACGCAGCTGCAGGATTATCCCGACGGCTCCGCATCCGCCTTGCGGTCGGCCATTGGGCGCGCTTTCGGACTAGACCCCGATCGGATCGTTTGCGGCGCCGGCTCCGACGAACTCCTGAACTTGCTGGCACACGGTTATCTCGGGCCGGGAGATGAGGCGATCCACACCGTCCACGGCTTTCTCGTGTACAAGATCGCAACGCTGGCGGCTGGCGGCACGCCGATTGTCGTTCCGGAAACGAACTACACGGCCGACATGGATGCGGTCCTCAAGGCCGTGACTCCCCGCACCAAGCTTGTGTTCCTCGCGAACCCGAATAACCCGACCGGGACTTACGTGCCCTTCGACGAAATCAAAAGGCTGCATGCCGCGCTGCCGCCGCATGTCCTGCTCGTGCTCGACGCCGCCTACGCGGAGTATGTCCGCCGCAACGATTACGAGGCCGGGCTGGAGCTCGTTGCGACGTCGGATAACGTGGTCATGTGCCGGACCTTCTCCAAAATCCATGGCCTTGCCGCCCTGCGGCTCGGTTGGCTCTACGGGCCGGGGCACATTGTGGACGCGCTCAACCGCATTCGCGGCCCATTCAACGTCAACGCGCCCGCGATTGCGGCTGGCATCGCGGCGATCGAGGACGCTGCGCATGTCGAGCGATCGGTCGCGCACAATACGAAATGGCTCGCTTGGCTGAGTGAGGAAGTCGGCAAGCTCGGATTGCAGGTCACCCCAAGCGTGGCGAACTTCCTTCTCATTCACTTTCCGCAGAACGCGGGGTGTACCGCGAAGGAAGCCGACGCCTTCCTCACCGCGCGTGGTCTCGTCCTGCGGCGGCTCGAACCTTATCGCCTGCCGAACGCCTTACGCATGACTGTGGGCACTGAAGAGGCGAACCGGCTCGTCGTGGCTGCGCTGAAGGATTTCATGAGGAAGGCGGCCTGATGGCAGTCTCACGCCTGGCCCTTGTCGGCCTTGGGCTGATCGGCTCATCCATTGCGCGGGCCGCGCGCGCCTATGGTGCTGCGCGCGAGATCGTGGCGACCTCCCGCTCGCCTGCCACGCGTCGGCGCGTGATCGAGCTCGGCATCGCCGACCAGGTCGTGGACACAAATGCGGCGGCGGTCGAGGAAGCCGACCTTGTCATCCTCTGCATTCCGGTCGGGCAGTGCGGGACCGTAGCCGCCGAAATCGCCCCGCACTTGAAGCCGGGCGCGATCGTTTCCGACGTAGGATCCGTAAAAGCCTCGGTCGTGAAAGACATGGCTCCGCATCTTCCATCCGCGGTCCATTTTATTCCGGCTCATCCGGTTGCCGGGACCGAGCATTCCGGTCCCGATGCCGGCTTTGCCGAGCTGTTCGTCAATCGCTGGTGCATTCTCACGCCTGCGCCCAACGCCGATCCCGCCGCGGTGAAGACGCTCGCCGCCTTCTGGGGTGCGCTCGGATCGAATGTCGAGACGATGACGCCGGAGCACCACGACCTTGTGCTCGCCGTAACAAGTCACCTCCCCCACCTGATCGCCTATACGATTGTCGGGACTGCGGATGAGCTTGGCGAAGTGACGCGCTCCGAGGTGTTGAAGTTTTCCGCCGGCGGGTTTCGCGACTTCACCCGCATCGCTGCGTCTGATCCGACCATGTGGCGCGACGTGTTTCTCGCCAATAAGGATGCGGTGCTGGAAATGCTCGGAGCCTTCAACGAAGACCTGTCCAAGCTGACGCGGGCGATCCGCCGCGGAGATGGCGACACCTTGTTCGATCTGTTCACGCGAACGCGCGCGATCCGCCGCGGCATCATCGACCTTGGTCAGGATATCGAAGCACCCGATTTCGGCCGTCCGCATCCGGCGCCCGCCCCGCTACCGCGGCCTTATGCGGCCGAGCGCGATTAGCGCATGATAGTTTCGGCTCGACTTGCGTGATCGCAGGCTGAGTTGATCGTCAGTAAAGCGGAGGCACCTGGCCGAGCTTGATCGGCCCGAGCGTCGCAGCGCCGTCTGAAAAGCGCAGCGGCATCGCCGTTGCCCGCTTTCCTTCGAGCTCGGTGCGTTCACCGAGCAGGGCGAGTCCCATCTGCAGTCCAGCCTCGGCGGCCTTCGCGCGTTGCGCCCCGGTTGCACCGGGCATGATGCGCTCGAGCGCGTTCGCGATCCGATCCGCGCGGTCATGTCCGTAGGCGTTTCCGCGGGAGCCGGACGATGCCGCCAGGAGCGCCTGATCGAGCCCCAAAACCTGCACCAGCTGTTCGACGCCTGTTGCGGTCACCCGCAATTGACCTTCGAGCCGGCCGTTTCTGCTGAGCGACAGCGTTCCCGTCGTGATCGCGACGATGTCGCGCTGCTGAATACGCGCCTTGACGATATCCAGCCTGCCTGCTGCCGATTGCAGTTCGCGCAGCAGGACCGGGATGGGCTTCGGCGAGAGGCTGCTCAGCCCGCGCAGGATGCCGGTGATTTCGATGTCGCCCGGGTGATTGCTGATCGCGCCGGTTGCGGGGATCACCGCGCCCTTTGCCCGGCCTACGATCTCCAGCACCGGTTGGCTCGAAGGCGTGCCTTCCGAAATCCGCGTGTGCAACTCGAAACGATCAGCATTCATGACCGCGCCATTGCGCGGCTGCGCAACCTTCAATCCGTCGAAGACCATTGACAGGCGATCGAGCGACGAGGGAAGCCCGCGCACGCTCATTTGGCCGAGCGACCAGTTGCCGGTGAGAAGCACCTGCGTCGGCTCGCTGATCGTCACCGGCCCGGTCAGTTCGCCGATCAAAAGCGACGGTTCGTAAATCTGCGCGACGAACAAAAGGTCTTTTGCCCTGATGAGCAAGGGCGGCTGCGCCTGGCGCAGTTCGGCGGTGGCATTCACGCAGCGAACTTCGATCCGGAACGGATATCCGCCCACCGATTGGCGCGCGCAGGCGTGAAACCGCCCGGCCTGCGCCTCGCGCGCCCGCCACTCGGCAATGCGTCCTTCTACCGTGGAGGCGGTGTGATACCAGAACGCGGACCAAATCGCGCCGAGGCCAAGCACGACAACGAGCGGCACGAAGAGTGGCCAACGCCGGCGAGGAGCAAGAACGGGGTGGATCATCTGGGCTTTCGTTCGAGCAAGACGAACCAAGAAGCTGCAATCCATCGAGAGAACTTGTGGCCCGATCAAGGCGGTTTGTACCCGTTGCCACAACTAACCGGACCTGTTACGCCGCTGCAACAGTCGCTCCTCAGGCCCATTCGTTAATGCTATCGGACTTGGACCACGGCGCAGAGGATCTCTGGGTATTTGGGTACGGGTCCCTGATGTGGCGGCCAGGCTTCGATTTTCTCAATCGCATGCCGGCGCGACTGGTCGGTGCACACCGAGCCCTTTGCATCTTCTCTTTCAATCACCGGGGCACGCCGGAGAAGCCCGGGCTTGTCCTTGGTTTGGACCGTGGCGGCGCCTGCCGTGGCATTGCCTATCGGGTGGCCGCTTCAAAGCGGCGGCACACGCTCGCTTATTTGCGTGAACGCGAGCAGATCACGAACGTGTATCGTGAGACGATGCGTCGTGTGACGCTCGAATCGTCGGCCAAAACCGTTTCCGCGCTTTGCTACGTTGTCGATCGCAGCCACCCGCAATATGCGGGCCGCCTCACGCTCGAGCAGCAAATCCACTACGTGCGACAGGGTCATGGCAAGTCGGGACCCAATCGCGACTACGTGCTCTCGACGGTGAAGGCCATCGAGGCGCTCGGCTTTCGCGACCGCGATTTGCATCTCCTGGCGGAGCGGCTGCGCGGACCGCATGAGCTTGGCGCTGCGGCCGAGTGACTCATGATCGTCCTTCGGTCGCCTCGAGGAGGAGCCGCGCGCTGGCCGGCTCGATCGCGCTTTGCAGACGCGCGGCGAAAGCACCCGGATCGAGCCCGGGCGGAATCGGATCGAGAACCTCGATAATGACCTTTCCCGGATAACGCAGAAACGATCGGCGAGGCCAGAACAAGCCTGAATTCAGCGCGATCGGCAGGCAGGTTGCGCCGGTTGTCGCGTAGAGATGAACGATGCCGTATTTGTAGGCCGGCTCCGCTCCGGGTGAGCGCCGCGTGCCTTCCGGAAAGATGATGATCTGGCGGCCTGCCGCGAGTTCACGGCTGACCGACTCCGTCAGGGCAGCAAGCGCCTTTGAGCGCGCGCCGCGGATCACCGGAATCATCCGGGCCTTGATCGTGTACCACCCGAACCAGGGTATCCATTGCAGTTCGCGCTTGAGGATGAAAGCGAAGTCGGGGAACAGCACAATGAGTCCGAAGACCTCCCAAGCGGATTGGTGCTTGCTGGCGACCAGGAGCGGTCCAGGAGGAATCCTATCCAGCCCGCGCCATTCGACCTGCATGTTGCAGACGATGCGCAAGAGCTGCAGAACGGTGTGGGACCAGATCCAGGCGATGCCAAGAATTCCGTGGCGCGACATGAGAAAGGTGGGAAGCGCCGCAACGAGATAAAGGAGAGTCACCAGATAGAAGGCGACGTTGAACACGAGCGACCTGACGATGATTTCGATGTCAGGCGACCGCTGCCTAGGAGCCGATGCATTGCGCGACGTTTCGGGCCACGATGCGCTCATCCCTTACGCTCGTCGACCCCGCCCGCGAGTCCCGTCGCCAGTTCGGACGGCCCGATGCGCATCCGCACCTGTGCGACGACGTATTTGACATACTCGGTGAACAGTAAGCGCAGCGCAGGAGGACTGGTCCACCACGACCCCACCCGCAATCTTTCAGTGACGACGGGGTAGGAAATCAGCGTCACATCGGGAAGCTGGCGCGACAATTCCGCCATTGATCGCGGAACGTGGTAGCTCGACGTCACGACAATCAGCGAACGAAATTCACGCTCGCGCGCCCAGCGGCGGGTCTCCACGGCATTGCCGACGGTATTTACCGCCGACCGATCAAGATCGATGCAGCACTTGAACAGCCTCTCATAGGCCGGGACGAGCCGTGCGATTTCGCTTCGCGTGGTCGAATAGTGGACTCCGCTGATCAGCAGGCGCTTTCCTTTTCCTGCAGCGAGCAATTCGATGGCATCGGTGATGCGCGACGCGCCTCCCGTGAGAACCACGATTCCATCGGCATTCCGCTCGATGCTGACTTCCTCGGTCGGGATGCGGCCGACAAACCAGGCAAACCCGAGTCCGATGCCAAAACCTGCCGTCAGGGTCATGAGGCCGATGGCGCGGCTCAGTCCCGCCAGAGCGCGCGGCCAGCGACGGCGGGGTTTCCCCGCGTCACCCTTCTTGTCCGCCTTCCGGTCGACAGCTTGCATGAAACCCGGGTCCAGCCTGCGATCATTGGGCGACGCTTGCCACTGAACTCAAACCTACTCCATCGCTCGGAGCGTGTGCCTGACCGTCAGCCGCGATGTTGCCGCCGTCACGGCCGCAATCAGAACAACCAGGCCCACGATAGCGCCATATCCGGCGAGACCAAGCGAGAAACTTCCGAACAGAGTGGTGACCTCGCCGTCGTCCCCTCCTGGGAATAACTTCCGCACCACGTTGACCATGAGAAACACGAACATCGCCGCGCCGCCGCCCAGTGCGCCGCCCTTGAGCCCGAGCAAGAGGAAATGGCGTTGGAACTCGGCTGCGATGAACGAATTTCTGGCGCCCACGAAATGCAAGACCTCAAGGACTGGCCGATTGGTCGACATCGCCCCCCGCGTCGCAAACATGACGGAGAGCATGGTGGCCGCCACCACCAGCATCAACACCGCAAGCCCGATGGCGACGGCTGTCGCTGTCATGGTGCGCATGCGCTCCACCCAGGCACGATGATCATCGAGGCTGGCGCTCGGAACGCGATCTGACAGGTTCTTCCGCAGCGCGCTGAAATTCGGCGGAGCGTCCGGGTCGAGCTTGATGACGATGATCCGCGGCACCGGCAAATCGGCAACCGCAAGACCGCTCCCGAGCCACGGCTCGAGCAGGCGCGTCGATTCCTCCCGGGAGAAGGTCCGAACGTCAAACACGCCGGGAACGCTCTTTGCGACATCGGCCGCGCGCGCAACGTCAGCCTCGATGCTGCGCCCCTCCTGAGGGCGAACCTGAATGGTGACTTCGCGCGCCACCGCCCCTTGCCATTCGACAGCCGCTCCCCGCACGAGCACCACGGTGCCGAGGGTGGCGGCCGCAAGAAAGGACATGATGGCGATCACGGCCACGAGCGCCCGTCCGGCGATGGAGTCGGCCGGCACAATCGACGCCTCGCGGCGCGGCATCCCCGCCATTCGCCTTTCGCTGACGGTCTCTTCCGTGCCGTGGTGTGGGATGTCGGCGAGCGCCATGTCCGTCTCAGTCGTAGACATGCAGCCGGCCCTCGTGGAGAACGAGCCGCCGGGCATCGTACTGGTCCATGAGGCCGATGTCGTGGGTGGCGATCACAACCGACGTGCCGGACTTGTGCAGTTCGATGAAAAGCCGCAAGAGCCGCCGGGCGAGGTTGGGGTCGACGTTTCCGGTCGGCTCGTCGGCCAGCAGAAGCTGCGGCCGCCCGATCACGGCGCGCGCAATGGCCGCGCGCTGTTTCTCGCCGCCGGACAGCACAGGCGGCAGCGCCCAGATGCGCTCGCCGAGGCCGACCCAATGAAGGAGTTCGATGACCTCCTCACGATAGCTGGCCTCGTCGCGCCCGAGAACGCGGAGCGGCAGCGCGATGTTCTCATAGGTGGTCAGGTGGTCGAGCAGCCGGAAATCCTGAAAAACGATCCCGATCCGCCGCCGCAACGTGGCCATCGCATCGGTTGAGAGCCGCGACAGGTCGTGGCCGAACAGCGTGATCAGCCCTCGCGTCGGCCGCAATGCCAGAAACAGGAGGCGCAGCAGCGATGTCTTCCCTGCACCCGACGGGCCCGTAAGGAACTGAAACGAATGCGGGTCAACATGGAACGACACATCGCGAAGGACCTCGGATCCCAGGCCGTATCGCAATCCCACGTTTTCGAATCGGACCAAGCTTGTCTCCGTGTCTCCACCGGTGTCGGGCCGGCCGCATTAAGCTTTCGTTAATAGTGGCAAGGTCACCGTGCTCATAGAGCATGATCCCGAAAAGTGGGAACCGGTTTTCGGGCAAGATCATGCTCATAGAGCATGATCCCGAAAAGTGGGAACCGGTTTTCGGGCAAGATCATGCTCATAGAGCATGATCCCGAAAAGTGGGAACCGGTTTTCGGGCAACCTGGAGCCCCCAGGCCGGTCCTATGGTTTCCGCTTCCTTAACGGACCGCTGCTACGGTCCGAAGCAGGAATGCGCCTCAGATTTGCCCCATGATGATCGTCTGTCCAAGCTGCTCGACGTCATACCGCATCGAACTCTCGATGCTGGGGCCCTCGGGCCGTCAGGTCCGCTGCTCGCGATGCAAATCCGTGTGGCTCGCCACCGTGGACAATGTGGTGACCGCCAATCTGACGCAAGACGCCCTGGCAGGCGGCATGGGCGGCGAAGAGAACGGGGTCCCGATGTGGGGTGTGGCCGGACGGATCCCGCGACCCGTCCCCGGCGAAAGCCTCTCCGCCGCCTCGGCTCGGCCCCTCCCGGGTGCTGAAGCGCAAGTACCGCAGGCGTTTGATGCTCCGTCCATAGCCTCTCCCGAATTCGACCATGTTGTTGTCGAGTCAGCGATTCCTCTGCCGAGCCTCATTGAGGCTCCGGCAGCGGAGATCGAAGCCCGGGCCGCTCCGCACGAAGACATCGAGGCGATCGCGGCCCGCCGCGAGCGCGCCCGGCGAGCGCAGCGCGCGAAACGAAAGGCTGCGTTTCGCTGGCCTGTTATTCCGATGTGGGCGGTTGTGCTGGTTCTCGCAGCGAGCCTCGGCCTGCTGATAAACTTCCGCTACTCGATCGTGAGCGCCTATCCGCAAACTGCCGCCGTATTCAGCGCGGTCGGTTTGTCGGTGAACCTGCGTGGACTGGCCTTCGAGCAGATCAAGAGCGTCAAGGACCTCCAAGAGGACGTCGCCATTTTGAATGTGGAGGGAACTCTGGTGAACGTGACCCGGCGCACAATCGATATTCCTCGCCTGCGGTTTTCGCTTCGAGACGCCACGGGGCGGGAGGTTTATACGTGGACGGCGCTCGCACCCCGCGAACAGCTCGGCCCGGGCGAGAAGCTTGCCTTCCGATCCCGGCTAGCCTCTCCGCCCGCCGAAGGCCAACACGTGCTGATTCGATTCTTCAACAAGCGCGACGCTATCGCCGGTGGGAATACGAATTTGAATCCGCCGAATGGCCCGGGCGAGCCGAAGCGACCCCAGTAAAATGGCTCGCATTCTGGTCGCCGAGGACGAAGAAGCGCTGCGGCTCCTGGTGCAACGGGCGCTGCGTGAGGCAGGGCACGAGACGGTGTCGGCTGCAGACGGGGCTGCAGCGCTTGACATTCTTGAGCAAAGCCCCGCCGCCTTCGACCTCCTTCTGGCGGACATCAAAATGCCGATCATGGATGGGATCGCGCTCTCTCTCGCCGCCGCCCGGGATCATCCTCGAACACGCGTTCTCCTGATGACGGGTTACGCCGATCAGCGCGAACGCGCCCACGGGCTCGACCAGCTCATTCAGGGTGTCATTTCCAAGCCCTTTACGCTGGATGAGCTTCGTGCCGCCGTCTCTGCGGCGCTTGCCTGAACCTTGAACGCGGTCAGAAGTCCCTGAGGAGCCGCTCGATGTAATCGAGCTCGAGCTGCGGACGGAGCGGGTCGCCAAACCGTCGGCGCAACTCTTCCAGGATGCGCCGCGCGCGTTGCACATCGATCTCCCCCGGCACCTTCACCGTGACATCGTCGCCGTATTCGCGCCCGCGCAGCGGCCGTCCGAGCGGATCGGTATCTTGCTGAGCGCGCGCCGGCCCGGTGCGGCCGGGGCGATTCTGGCCGGGCCCCTGCCCTTGGCCGTCTTGCTGCATCTGCTGCGCGAGTCCCTGCGCGCCTCGTCGCAGCGCCTCCAGCGCACGGCCTTGCGACTCGACGGCGCCGTCGGCATTCCCGTCGCCCAACTGGCCTTCGGCGTCGCGCATCGCGCCCTCGGCGCCTTCCAGCCCTTCGCCCGGATCCTGGCCCTGGCCGCGTTGGCCTTGCTGCTGCCCGCGTTGACCCTGCTGCCCGCGCTGTCCCATCTGGCCACGCTTGCGCAGCTCTTCGAGGAGCTTGTTGAGCTGTTCCCGCAGCGCTTGCTGATTCTGTTGCAGGTCGCCGAACCCCTCCTCGCCTTGCTCGCCGTCTTGGCCCTGCTGCCGCTGGCCGCGCTGGCCGCGTTGACCCTGCCGTCGCTGATCCTGGCCTTGCCGGAATGTGCGGTCGCGCAACTGCTGCTGCCGCCGGATCATCTCGCCCAGTTCGTTGAGCGCCGACATGTCGTCGTCCATGTCGCCGTCTTCGCCCCCCGGCCGCGCCGTCTGCAGGTTTTCCAGCAAGGACTGCAGTTCCTCCAGGAGTCGCCGAGCGGCGTCTTTCGCCCCTGAGCGCGCCAGGTTCTCCAGCCGGTCGAGCATGTTCTTGAGGTCCTGCGGCCGGATCTGGCGGGCGTTCGGATCGAGCGGGCGGGCGAGCTGCTGCGGGCTCTTGCGCAGTTCTTCGGCAAGCGCCTGCAGGAACTTGTCAAGCGCCGCGCGCAATTCGTCCATCAGCCTGCGGATTTCCTCCTCGCCCGCGCCGCGCTCGAGCGCCTCGCGAAGCCGCTCTTGCGCCGCACGCAAGGCCTGTTCCGTCTCCGAGACGTTGCCGTCTTCGATGTTGACGGCCATCTGCCAAAGGCGCGTCACCACGTCCCGAAGCGCGTCATCCTTGCGCGCGCGTGTAAGCTGCCAGAAAATCGAGCGAAGCCCGAGATACACATTGGTCTCGATCCCGAACTGCTCGGGCGCCATCGCCAGCGCGTCGAGCGCGGTCAGGACTCTCGGTTTCATGTCGCCGTCGAGCGCGAGGATACGCCGTTGCTCGATGAGAGCCCGCGCCATCGGTTTGGTGAACACGCGCTCGGGCAATCGGAACTCGTGCGGAGCGCTCCGCCCTTCGTTCCCGGCCTCGTCGCGTGCGACGAGCGTCATTTCTACATCGGTGCCGGCCCAAGGATGCTCGGACAGATCCTTCGTTGTTTGACCGACGCCCGATCGCGTCCGCTGTTGCGGCAAGACGAGCGGAAATTCGGGGGCATTGAAGAGCGGGCGCGTTGTACGCCCCCCCTCTGCGGGTGGACCCGACGGCAGAGCGAGCTTGGCTTCCGCCGAGACGACCCCGTAATCGTCCTCGATCTTGTAGGAGAACTGCAGTGTGCCACGCGCCTGCGCTTCGGGGTCTTTGGCCAATGCGACCGTTGGCGGCCGGTCAGGAATCGCGGCGAACGTCCAGTTCACGTCATCGGAAAGCCCGCGCAGCGTCACGGTGCCGTTGTCACGGATGGTGTAGCGCCGCTCCTCCGTGCCCGCGGGCGACCTCACGGCGCTGTCGCTCTCGACCGCCTCCAATCCTCCGGCCGTCACGACATGGAGCTTCACGTTCCCGGTCGAGCGAATCACGAGCACACTGCCTGCCGGCACAGCCTGGGTGCCGAGGGCCTGTGCGCGCTCACCGGGGCGCAACCCCGGGAGAATGAGCGGCGCGCGCGCCGTATAGGCCGGCGGCGTCACCCAGGCATCCACGCGGAAATTCGAGGGCTGAATGACCCCGGCCCAGTCGAATGCGGCGGTAATTCGTTTTGTGCGCTCGCCCGCCGAGGCGAAAAACGTCCCGACCACAAGCAACACGACCAGCGCGCGGAATGCAATCGGATCACGCTCGGCAAGCTTCGGCTTGGGAAGACCGGCTTTGATTGCGCGGGCTGCGGCCTGCGCACGCTCGAGGTGAGCCTGCCAGAGCGCCGCCGACAGCGGATCGCTGCGGTCGGTTGCAAGTTCGTCGACCACCGCCGTCGCGGGACGATGTCGCCGGCCGCTCGCACGGTCGAGCCGCCGCAGCCCTTCGAAGCTGCTCGGCCACCTGAAGCGCAAGAGCGGCATCGCCGCGACCGCGACAATGACGAAAAACGCAAACAGACCGACGATCCGGCCGAGCGGCGGCAACGATATCCAAAGACCGGCCCAGGAGACGGCAAGGAACAGCCCGGCAGCCACCGCCACCGAAACGAGGGAGGGCCAAAGTCGCTCCCACGCAAGCGCCCAGCGCGCCCGCCCGAGCGCGCGCGCCAGAACATGCGGGTCCTGATCCGTCCGCCGCGAGGAACTTGCTACATTTTCACTCGAGCGATCTGTCACAGAGGTCTCCGACACCGCCGGCCAGCGGGTTCCACCCTATTCGTATCGTGATTTGATCAAATCGGACAAGCTTTCGACCTGCGATTTGACCATATCGTGATGACGCGATCGTCACGCCAAGCCCGACCGATCGGCACGGGCGCAGGCGCACCGGTTCAAGCCGCCGGCGACGGCGAGGTTCCACCGAAGATCGGCCGCGCCGTTCGAGAGCTGCGAGAAGCTGCGATGGGGAAGAACGCGCGGAAAATCGGCAGCCGTTCTGACGAACCGTCAGGCCGCGCGCACGGTTTTGAGGAAGCTTTCGACTTCGGCTTTGAGCATGCCGTCTTGCGAAGAGAGTGCCTGCGCCGAGGCGAGCACTTTTTCGGATGCGGACCCCGTCGCCGCTGCGCCCTTGTTCACGTCGCCGATATTGGCGGCGACCTGCGCGGTCCCTTGCGCCGCCTGCTGCACGTTGCGCGCGATTTCCTGCGTCGCCGCGCCCTGCTCCTCCACCGCCGTCGCAATGGCGCCGGCGATCTGCGAGATGCGCCCGATGGTTTGGCCGATCTCCTTGATCGCGGCGACCGAACCCTCCGTAGACGCCTGCATTCCGGCGATTTGCGAGGAGATTTCGTCCGTCGCCTTGGCGGTCTGTGACGCGAGCGCTTTCACCTCCTGCGCAACGACGGCGAAACCGCGGCCGGCCTCTCCGGCGCGCGCGGCTTCAATCGTGGCGTTCAGCGCAAGCAGGTTGGTTTGCTCGGCGATGGCCGTGATCAGCTTCACCACGTCGCCGATCCGGCTCGCCGCTTGCGACAATTCCGTGATGCGCGAGTCGGTCTTGTCGGCCTGCGTCACCGCTTCGGCCGCGATGCGGCTCGATTCCTGAACCTGCCGGCTGATCTCGTTCACCGATGATCCGAGTTCCTCCGAAGCCGAGGCGACGGATTGCACGTTCGAGGATGCTTCCTCCGAGGCGGATGCGACGATGGTCGAAAGCTGCTGGGTCTGCGCCGCGGTGCTGGTCAGCACGCTTGCAGCCGTTTCGAGTTCGCTGGATGCGGTGGATACGGTTTCGACGATGGTGCCGACTGCCGACTGGAAAGCGTCGGCGAGCCTCTGCAACTCGGCCTTGCGTTCTGCGGCGGCGCGCTGCTCGGCGGCTTTCTGTTCGGCTTCGAGCCGTGCGCGATCAAGCGCGTTCGTCTTGAAGACGTCGAGCGCGGAGGCCATTTCGCCGATTTCGTCCTTCCGGCCGACCCCCGGAATGGCGGTTTCCAGGCGGCCCGCCGCGAGTTCTCGCATGGCGGTCGTGATCGCTTTCATCGGACGCGAAATGGAGCGGCCGACGAAGTACCCGATCAGCCCCAACAGAATGGTCATCGCGGCCATGATGATCTGAATTTCGAGCGTGGTCCGCGCGGTCGCGGCCGCTGCGGCGGATTCGCTTTCGAACCGGCTGCGCTCGACTTGCTGACTGACGGCTTCGAGTTCCGGCTCAAGCTTGGCGTAGGTATCGGAGAGCGCCCGTTGCGTCTGCAGGTTTGTCTGCGTCAGGCCCATATACGCGAAGAAGTCGCGCTGATAGGCGGCGAGCCTCTGCAGGAGGTCGTCCTTGATCGGCTGCTGGATATCGGCCGCGTTCACGATTGCCGTGAAGTCCGCTGCCGCCTTTTTCATCTCGTCTTGGTAGCGCATGTCGCGCCGAAGCATGTAATCCTTCTCGTGGCGTCGCATGGTGAGCATTGCCGCTTCGAGTTTGAAATCCTTCAACTCCTTCGCCTTGGTTTCGATGGCGTGCACCGAAGCGCGCAACGTCCCCTGGAGACCGCTGTTTTGATTCAGTCCGAGAGTTTTCTGCTGCTGAGTCAGCGTATTGAAGTGATGGGTATACTGCTCCACCAGCGCCTTTGCGGCGGCAAGGCGCGATGCCAGCTCGTTCAGTCTCAATGCGGCGAGGCCTTGCTCGAATCGTGCAAGCGAACTCGTCGCTGAATTCATGACCTCTGCATGCCGGACAGCATATTTCTCGTCGAGCCGAAGCAAGAAGTCCTTCTCCGCCCGACGGGCTTCGAGCAGGAATGTGCTCAGATAGTGGGACTCGACAGCCATCTTCACCGCTTGCGCGGCGGCCTTGTCAGTACGACTCTTGCAAGCGCGTTTCGATGAAATAGACGACCCCCACCACGACAAGCCCGAGCACGCCTGCCGCTCCGATGGCCGCGATTTTATGCGTGAGACGCACGCGTCTGAGCACAGAACGCATCGGCCTTCTCCCTGGCGCAGCCTGATTCAGTTGACCTGATTCAGTCCTGATCAATTCCGGCTAATGAATTGCTAACCGAGCGGTAACAAAGCACCAGAGCATGGATATATTTACAGAGTTCGATTGTGATGCGAGACAAACCAGCCCGCAGACGAACCCTTGGAAAACTCCGCGTTGCAAAAGAAAACTGCGCGGGCGCCGGTGGGAGACGCCCGCGCAGTCGTTCGGAACACGCAGCGTTGCTCCCTTAGGCCGCGCGCACCGTGTCCAGGAATTTTTCGACTTCCGATTTCAGGGTCGCCCCTTGCGTCGACAGCGCCTTTGCCGACGACAGGACCTGCGAGGAGGCTGAACCGGTATCGGCCGCCCCTTTGTTCACATCGCCGATATTGGAGGCGACCTGCGCCGTGCCCTCCGCCGCTTGCTGCACGTTCCGCGCGATCTCCTGGGTCGCCGCGCCCTGTTCTTCGACGGCGGCGGCGATCGTGGAGGCAATCTCCGATATCCGATTGATGGTGCCGCCGATCTCCTTGATCGCGGCGACCGAATCCTGCGTCGCGGTCTGCATGCCGGCGATCTGCGCCGAAATCTCGTCGGTGGCCTTCGCCGTTTGCGAAGCGAGCGCCTTCACCTCCTGCGCGACAACCGCAAAGCCGCGCCCCGCCTCCCCGGCGCGCGCGGCTTCGATCGTCGCGTTCAAGGCGAGCAGGTTCGTCTGCTCGGCAATCGCCGTGATGAGCTTGACGACATCGCCGATCCGGCTCGCCGCTTGTGACAGTTCCGTGATGCGCGAGTCGGTCTTCTCGGCCTGCTTCACCGCTTCGGCCGCGATGCGGCTCGATTCCTGCACCTGCCGGCTGATCTCGTTGACGGAAGAGCCCAGTTCCTCCGTCGCCGAAGCCACCGATTGAACATTGGCGGACGCTTCTTCCGAAGCCGCCGCGACCACGGTCGACAGCTGCTGCGTCGTGTCTGCGGTCTTGGTCAGCGAGCCGGCGGACGATTCCAGTTCGTGCGCGGTGGACGTGACCGTCTCGACAATGCCGCCGACGCTGTCACGAAAAGCGCTGGCGAGGCGATCCAGCGACTCGCGCTTGTCCCGCACGCCGGCCTCCAGATAGACCGAAATCGCGAAATCCATGTCGAGCAACGCCGCGGTCGTGATCGCGCGCATGAGTTTCGCTTTCTTCTCCGCATTCGATCGTCCGAACCGGCCGGCGGTCATTTGCAGTTCGATCGCTTCGAGCAAACCGCCGAGGATGAAACTGTAGCCGCCGATATACCAGCGCGGCTCGAGACCGAGCTTGTTGTGCGCTTCGCCGATGCGCGTCACCGACTGCACATAGGTTTCGTCGAAGTCCGCGGCAGCGATGACGTCCCAGTGCTTGATCTGCGCGTTCTTGGCGCCCGTCATGTGGTTCTGGTTGGAGAACAGGCGCGCCGTTTCGTTGTAGCCGGAAATGTGGCCATAGAAGCGGCCGAGAATGTCGGGCAGGTTTTTCGCAATGAAGGGCCGCAGTTCGCGGAGCGCGGCGCGCACCTCGTCGTCGACGCGGACAAATTCCAATCGGGTCCGCAGCGTGTTCGTCGCAGTCATGTGAATCCTCAGTTTAGGCAGGCGATGGCAGTCAGGAATCGCATTTGGATTGATTCAAATTTTGACCGGAAAAGGGTTAATCGCGAGTTGATCGGAGGCGGTAAAATCATGCCCATCGCAAGCGCGGAATCTTCGTGCGGGTATTATCTTGAAGCACGGCAGTCGCCCGATGCCGCCGGCTCAACCCTGCGCGAAGCCCGATCGTTGCGCCCAGCCGGTCATGCGCGCCTCGAGCAGCGCCATCAGCCAGTACATGATGATTCCAAGCACCGCGAGCGCCACAAGGCCGGCGAAGATCAACGGCACCTGGAATTGCGCCTGCGCCTGCAGCATGAGATTGCCGATGCCTTGATTCGAGGCGATCGTTTCGGAAATGACTGAACCGACAAAGGCGAGTGTGATCGCCACTTTCAGCGACCCGAAAAAGTAAGGCAGCGCGCGGGGAATGCCCACTTTGCGCATGATGTCCTGTTTCGAAGCGCCGAGCGCTTTCAAGACGTCCTCGAGCTCCGGCTCGATCGTTGCAAGCCCCGTCGCAACGTTCACGACGATGGGAAAAAATGAAATCAGGAACGCGGTGAGCACTGCCGGCACGGCGCCGATGCCGAACCAAAGAACGAGGATCGGCACCACCGCGACTTTGGGGATCGCATTGAAGCCGATCAGCAGCGGGTAAAGACCCGCATAGATCGCCCGCGACGATCCGACGAGCAGTCCCAAGAGCAGGCCGAACCCGACCGCAAGCGCAAAGCCGGCCAGCGTGGTCGCCAGCGTGAACAGCGAGTTGCGCTGGATGGCCGGCCAAAACTCGATGAACGCGCGCGCAATGTCGCTCGGCGGCGGAAGAAAAAATTGCGAGATGCGGAAGACGTGCACGGCCGCTTCCCACCCCGCAAACAGAACGAGGGTGAAGATCCAGGGCGCCAGACGCACCGTCCACGACCGGTTCATTGGCGCGCCTTCACGATATGATCGCGCAGATCGTGCACGATCTCCTGAAACGCAGGCGTGAACGTCACTTCAAGCTCGCGCGGACGGGCGAATTCGATGCGCCGCTCGGCGATGATGCGGCCGGGCCGGGCGGACATCACGAACACGCGGTCGGCGAGGAACACGGCCTCCCGCAGGTCGTGCGTCACGAGGATCACGGTGATCCCGCGCGCCGCATGCAGGTCGCGAATGACGCCCCAAAGCTCCTCGCGCGTGAACGCGTCCAGCGCCGCGAACGGCTCGTCGAGCATCAAGAGCTCGGGCTCGTGAATCAGCGCCCGGCACAAGGACGCGCGCTGCTGCATGCCGCCGGAAAGTTGCCAGGGATATTGGCTTCCCGCGCCCTTCAAGCCGACCGATGCCAGCAGGTCCTCCGCCTTCGCGACGTAGTTCGCGCGGCGTCGACGCAGCTGGCTGCGGTGCGGCTGCACGATCTCGAGCGGCAGAAGGAGATTCTCAAGCGTCGTGCGCCAAGGAAGAAGCGTCGGGGCCTGAAATGCCATCCCGGCGATCTTCACCGGCCGCTGGACCGCCTTGCCGTCGACTGCCACGTGGCCTTTGAACGGGAACTGCAATCCCGTCGCAAGTTTCATCAGCGTCGACTTCCCGCAGCCCGATGGCCCGACGACGGCGGCAAACTCGCCTTTGTCGACCGACAGCGTGAGGCCGTCGACGGCAAGCGTGCCTTCGGGGCCGCCATAAGCGTGGCTGACGGCGTCGAGGGCGACGGAAACCGACACGGTTTATGCGCGTCAGTTCAGCTTGCGCGCGCCGGCATCCGGCAAGTACGAGGCATCGAACACGTCCTGCGGTTTCGGCTTCGGGTTCTTGAATGTATAGGTGAGCGCGATCTGCTCGATCGCCTTCTCCATGCGTCCCATATCGATGCCGCCGAACCCGTTCGCTTTGACTTCCGGCGTCACCATGTTGTCGCGCAGCGCCATGTGCAGGCGCTCGATCTCGACGTCCTTCTTGGCGACATCGTTTCGCTTGATGACCGAATCGACCGCCGCTGCCGGGCTCTTCACCGTCTCATGCAGTCCCTTGGTGAAGGCGCGGAGGAAGCCGCGCACGGCTTCCGGCTTCTCCGCCGCGAATTTCGGATTCACGAAGATCGCGTTGCCGTAGAGATTGACGCCGTAATCGGCCATCAGCAGCAGCGTGATGTCGTCGGCCGGAACTCCTCGGTCTTTCAGGTTGATGTAGGAGGAGAACGAGAAGCCGGTGATGGCGTCCACCTCGCCGGAGGCGAGCATCGGCTCGCGCACTGGAAAGCCGACGCTGACGATGCTGACCTTTGCGGCATCGATGCCGTTCGCCTGCGTGAAGATCGGCCATTGCGCAAAGGCACCGTCTGGCGGCGGCGCTCCGAGCTTCTTGCCCTCGAGGTCCTTTGGCCTCGCGACGCCGCGGCTCTTGCGCCCGACGATGGAGAAGGCCGGCTTGTTATAGACCATATACACGGCCCTGATCGGCGCGCCCGGATTGGCGTCGCGGAATTTGATCAGCGAGTTGATGTCGCCGAAGCCCATGTCGTAAGTGCCGGCGGCGACGCGGTTGATCGGTTCGAGCGAACCGCCCGCGGTATCGATCGTCACATCCAGTCCTTCGGCCTTGAAAAACCCCTTGTCGAGCGCGACCAGGAACGGCGCGGCGGGGCCTTCGAACTTCCAGTCCAGCGTGAATTTGATGGCGGTTTGCGCGCGGCTTGGGCTGGCTGTCGCCGCCGATAGCAGGGCCAGGGCGATCGCCGCGACCACGCCGCGAAAGGATACCTTGTCCAACATCATCATGGATCTTCCCCTTAGGTCCGGGCCGAAATCGCCGGAAGCTGCAAGTTGCCTCCAGCAAAGAGCATGCCGCCTGTAAGCGCAAGAAAAACGCGCCCGCCGGGTTCCCTGTGCCCACAAGAGCGGCAGCTTGCCGCAGCAAGAAGCGCCGGTCTTGCCGCTTGCGAGCCTTCTTGCAAGCCGGCTTTTGCGCTAGTAAGCCCAACCGAGGTGCCGGGCCCCTCTGGTGTGGCGCAAGCGCGCCCGCGATGTCGGCGCCACCCGCTTTAGCGCTTTACCTCAGAGGGGCAGGCGTCATGGACTTCCTTTTTGTCGAGTGGATCGACAAGCCGCTTTGGATGTGGCTGTCGCTGTTTGGCATCGTTGCTTTTTTGCTCGCCTTCGATCTCGGCGTCTTGCACCGGGACTCGCGCGAAATCAGCGTCAGCGAAAGCCTTTGGCTTTCACTGTTCTACGTGACGCTCGGGCTCCTCTTCGGAGCCTGGATCTGGTGGTATATCGGCCCGCAATCAGGCATCGAGTATCTGACGGGGTTTGTCATCGAGAAATCGCTCTCGATGGACAACATCTTCGTCATCGCCATGATCTTCGGCTATCTCGGCATCCCGCGCGCCTACCAATACCGAGTGCTCTTCTGGGGCATCTTGATGGTGATCGTGCTGCGCGGGCTGCTCATCGGCGCGGGCGCCGCCCTTGTCGAGCGTTTTGAATGGGTGCTCTACGTCTTCGCGGCCTTTCTCGTCTTCACAGGGATCAAGATGCTGTGGGCCGCCGACAAGGAGTACGAGATCGCCACCAACCCGCTCTTGCGCATCATGCAGAAGCATTTGCGGCTGACCGATCAACTGCAGGGAGAGAGGTTTGCGGTCCGTCAGCCCGATCCGGCGACCGGCAAGATGGTCTGGTTCTTTACCCCGCTGTTCGTCGCTTTGATTCTCGTCAATTTCGCCGACGTGATCTTCGCCGTCGATTCGGTGCCCGCAATCTTCGCGATCACGACCGACACATTCATCGTCTACACCTCGAACATCTTCGCGATCCTCGGCCTGCGCGCGCTTTACTTCGCGCTCGCTGCCATGATCGACCGTTTCCACTACTTGAAATACGCGCTCGCGCTCGTGCTGGTCTTTATCGGGTCGAAGATTCTGATCGCTGACATGCTCGGCCTCGGCAAAGTTCCGGCGCAGGTCTCGCTGGGCGTCACCTTCGCCATCCTCGCCGGCGGCATCGCCTATAGCCTGTGGAAGACGCGGCGGCCTGATTCAGCCGCGTCGGCGTAAGCGGTTGCGCTCGCTGGGACTCGGCCTCATCTTGACGGGCGGGCTCTGCCCGCCTCGCGAGAGCCGATTGCATGCTGCCTCCGTTCAACGCTCCCTATGCGCCGCCTGACGAAGACCTTGCGCGGACGCTTCTCGGTGACTCCAGAAGGGAAGCTGCGAAAGAAACCCGGATCGACGAGCGTGCGACCAAGCTGATCGAGGCGATCCGCACCTCCTCGAGCGGGCTTGGCGGGATCGAGGACCTCCTTCGGGAATACTCGCTCTCCACGCGCGAAGGCCTGGCGCTCATGGTTCTCGCTGAAGCCCTGCTTCGCGTTCCGGATTCCGCGACCGCGGACCGGCTGATCGAGGACAAGCTCGCCGCCGGCGATTGGGCGCATCACGTCGTGAAATCGGACGCGGTCCTCGTCTCGGCGTCGGCCTGGGCGCTCGGCATGACCGCGCGTATCATCCATCCGGGCGAGCGCCCCGAGACCATTGTGGAGTCTTTGGCCAAAAGACTTGGCCTCCCCGCGGTTCGCGCGGCAACCCGCCAAGCCATGCGCATCCTCGGCGCGCATTTCGTGCTCGGCCAAACCATCGAGGACGCGCTATCGCGCGCGACAGCCGAAGGCGAGGTCCATTACTCCTACGACATGCTGGGCGAAGGTGCGCGCACCGCGGCCGATGCCGAGCGCTACGTCCACTCCTACGGGCATGCGATCGATGCCATTGCGGCCTCTGCCGGGAAGACCGAATGGCCGAAACGGCCCGGCATCTCGGTCAAACTTTCGGCGCTTCATCCGCGCTATGAAGCGATCTCGCGCGAACGCGTGCTCTCCGAACTTTCGCCGCTGCTGCTGGAACTCGCGCGCAAGGCGAAGTCGTACGATCTCAATCTGACCGTCGATGCTGAGGAGGCCGACCGTCTCGAACTCTCGCTGGATGTGATCGCGAGGGTTCTGCCCGACCCTTCGCTGGCGGGCTGGCACGGCTTCGGCCTTGCGGTGCAGACCTATCAAAAGCGCGCTCCGGCAGTCATCGACTGGACGATCGAGATCGCCGAACGGCTTGATCGCCGCCTCATGCTGCGGCTGGTCAAGGGCGCCTACTGGGACACCGAGATCAAGCGCGCGCAGGAGCGCGGGCTGGCCGATTACCCGGTCTTCACGCGCAAGGCGATGACCGACCTCTGCTATCTCTCTTGCATGCGCAAGCTGCTTGCGGCGCGACCGCGCCTCTTTCCGCAATTTGCGACCCACAATGCGCTCACCGTCGCGAGCGTGGTTGAAGAAGCCGCCGGCGTTGACGGCTACGAGTTCCAGCGTCTGCACGGAATGGGCAAAGCGCTCTACACGGCGTTGCTCGCGGATGAGCCGAACGCCTCCCTCAGCATCTACGCGCCTGTCGGCGGCCACCGCGACCTGCTCGCTTATCTTGTCCGGCGACTGCTGGAGAATGGCGCAAATTCATCGTTCGTCTCGGTGGCCGCCGATCCGTCGGTCCCGATCGCCGTAATTCTTAAGCGGCCCCAGGATTGGATCGAGCTCCCCGAACGCGCACGCCACCCGAAGATTCCGCTGCCGCGCGATCTCTATCAGCCGATGCGGCGCAATTCCGCTGGCGTGGAATTCGGTCACCGCGACGGCCTGGAAACGCTGTCGCGCGCCGTGCGCGATGCGGCCGCTCCTCAGCGCAGCGCCGCGCCCTTGATCAATGGGATCGCCATGTCCGGCCGGGCCCGACCGGTGCTTTCACCGATAGACGACGAGATGGTGGGCGCCGTGGTCGACGGGGATGAATTCACCGCCACGAGCGCGATGTCCGCGGCCGATGCCGGCTTCGCAGAGTGGAATGCGGCTCCTTTGTCGGCGCGCGCAGATATCCTGATGCACGCGGGCGATCTCATCGAAGAGCATCGCGCGCCGCTCATCGCGCTCTTGCAGCGCGAAGGCGGCAAGACCTTGGACGACTCGCTTTCCGAAGTGCGCGAAGCCGCCGATTTCTGCCGCTACTACGGCTGCGAGGCGCGTCGAACGCTGGCGCCGCAATCCATGCCGGGCCCGACTGGCGAGACGAATGAATTGCGTCACCGCGGGCGCGACGTGTTCGTCTGCATCAGTCCGTGGAATTTTCCGCTCGCGATCTTCACCGGGCAAATCGCGGCCGCGCTTGCGGCTGGCAATTCCGTGGTCGCGAAACCGGCCGAGCAGACCCCATTGATCGCCGACGCGGCGATTGGTCTGCTGCACCGGGCCGGCGTTCCCGTAAGCGCGCTGCACCTTTTGCCGGGAAATGGCCATGTCGGGGCGGCGCTCGTTGCCGACCGGCGCGTCGCCGGCGTTGCCTTCACCGGCTCCACCGAAGTCGCGCGCATGATCAACCGCGCGTTGGCCGCAAAGGACGGCCCGATCGTGCCGCTGATCGCCGAGACCGGCGGCGTCAACGCCATGATTGCGGATGCCACCGCGCTTCTGGAGCAAGTCACTGACGATGTCATCGCCTCGGCCTTCCGCTCCGCCGGCCAGCGTTGCTCGGCCCTGCGTCTCCTCTGCGTGCAGGACGATGTCGCGGAACGCATGATCGAGATGATCGCCGGAGCGGCGCGCGAACTCTCGCTGGACGATCCCCGCTTGCTGTCCACCCATGTGGGTCCCGTGATCGATGCCGACGCGAAAGACAGGCTCGGCCGCTGGATCGCGGCCATGGAGCGGCAGGGACGCGTTCGCTTCCGTTGGGATCGCGAACGGACGTTGCCCGCGCGCGGCCACTATGTGCCCCCAACGGTCATCGAACTGGACCGCGCGAGCGATTTGAAAGAGGAGGTTTTCGGACCCGTGCTGCACGTCATGCGCTGGCGCGCGAATGAATTGGACGCCTTGCTGCAGGAGATTGCCGCCAGCGGCTTTGCTCTCACGCTCGGCATCCATACGCGCATCGACGCCAATATCGCGCAGATCGTCGGCAGGCTCCCGAACGGCAATGTCTATGTGAACCGCAACATGATCGGCGCCGTCGTCGGCACGCAGCCGTTCGGCGGCTCGGGCCTCTCCGGCACGGGGCCGAAGGCCGGCGGCCCGAATTACCTGTCCCGCTTTGCGATCGAGCAGGCCGTCACGATCAACACGGCCGCAGCCGGCGGGAACGCAAGTCTGTTCGCCGAAGATGAATAGATGTTCAGCGCGACGCCTTCCGGAACCAGGCCGGCGCGAACTCGTTCACAAAAGCAACACGTTTCGTTCAAGCCCCATTCAGCGGGCTGATCACAGGCTGCACCGATGTCGGGACCTCATCCGCCATTATCGGCCGGTTGGCGTTTCGGTAAGGAGAAAGAAGATGTTGCGACTGACTTCACGCTTCCTTTCTGTCGCGATTGCCGCGGCGGTGACGCTCACAAGCGTTGATCTGCGTCCGGCAATGGCGGCACCACAGGCGAAGGCGCCGGCGGCGGCGGCGCCGGGCGACTCGATCGAGCTGAGTTCGAAGCATCGGCGCCATTATTACGGGCACCGCCGCAATGATGCCGCGGCCCTCGCCATGTTCGGGCTGACGCTTGGGACGATTGCCACCATCGCGGCCGCCAGCCGTGAGCGCCGTCACTACCGGCGCCACTATTACGGCGGCTACGGCGGCTATCCCTACTATGGCGGCGGGTACTATGGCGGCTACGGCTACCATCCGGGCTATTACCGCTACTCGTACAAGCCCTACTATCACCCGCGGCACTATTGGTGACGGTGTCACGGATAAGGGCATGAGCATCGGGCGCGGCGCAAGCCGCGCCCGATGTGTTTGTTGCGTGGTGAAGGTAAAGATGTGCACGCGCATCCGGCAGACGCCGGAAGCCTTAGGTCTTAACTCTCTGTACATCCCAGTTTCATAGCCTCGCCTTTTTGGTGATCCCGGAATGAATGACCCGCTCGCCCGTCTGTACGAAGCTGTTCTTTCCGCGAGGGACGGCGATCCCGAGTTTTCGCGAACCGCGAAGCTGTTGCGTTCGGGGCGGAATAAGACCGCCAAGAAGATGGCCGAAGAGGCGGTCGAAGTCGTGATCGAGGCGATGCACGGAGACCGCGAGGCCATGGTGCGCGAGAGCGCCGATCTCCTCTACAATCTGGTTGTGCTCTGGGTGGCGGCTCGCGTGGAACCGCAGGATGTCTGGGAGGAGATGCAGCGGCGGGAGCGTCTGCTCGGCATTGCCGAGAAAGTGCCCAAAAAGGCGGCCGCAAATCGCTCATAGCGGCTGTTGACGCGCGCTTGCACGAAGGCGCTTGCGACACAGCGCGGCAGAGCGTTCGTGGACAAGCGCGCCGCTCACCGCTAAGCAAGGCCCATGCTGCGCAGTCTCTATGATCGCGTGATCGCGGCCGCCGGGAAACCCTACGCGTCCTGGACGCTGGGCGCCGTTTCCTTCACAGAAAGCTCGGTATTTCCGGTTCCGCCGGACGCCATGCTCATCCCGATGTCGCTGGCGCGGCCGGACCGGGCATACAGCTACGCCTTGCTGTGCACGTGGACATCGGTGCTCGGCGGGGTGCTTGGCTACACGATCGGCGCCCTGCTTTATGATTCGGTTGGCCGTTGGGTGATCTCGCTATACGGCTATGGCGACAAGGTCGAAGCGTTCCGCGAAGCCTATGCGCAGTGGGGCTCGTTGATCATCCTGATCAAAGGCCTGACGCCGATCCCCTACAAGATCGTGACCATCACGTCCGGCTTCGCCGGCTATGACTTTTTCTTGTTCGTCGTCCTGTCGATCGTCACTCGCGGCGCGCGTTTCTTTGCCGTTGCCTTTGTGCTGAACCGCTATGGCCAGCGCGCGCGCAAGATGATCGAGGAGCGCTTCGAATTCTGGTCGACGGTGTTTCTCGTCCTTTTTGTCGGCGGAATCATCGCGGCAATCTATCTTTTTTGAACCTCCTCGTGCCTCTTGCCAGCGCACGCAACTGGACCCATTGTTGAACGGGAGGAGTCATGGGTGTGAATCGAAGGGGCATCGCGGCTGGTCTGGGTCTCGGCTTGATGCTGGCGCTTGCGGTCGCGCCGATTGCGGCGCAGGAGCAACCGCCCGCCGCTCCGAGCGCGAATGAGGCCGTCGGCGGAGGCGGCCCGCGCCAAGGCGGGTTCTTCGGCACGATCGGACGCTGGTTCGACGACTCCCTTGCCGGCCTTCAGTCGACCTTGAAGGGCACACGCGATCAGTTCGAGACATTCGGCGGTCAGGCGACAGGCATCGCCAAGGACGCGGCCGGGGCAGTCACCAAGATCCCGGTCGCCACGGTCGTGATCGGACGCGAGCGATGCGAGACGGCGCCGAATGGCGCACCGGACTGCCGCAATGCCGTTGCGGCGCTTTGCCGGACCAAAGGTTTCGAGCAGGGACGCAGCCTCGACGTCAGCACGGCCCAGAAGTGTCCGGCGCAAGTCTGGCTGTCCGGCCGCCAGGCGAACCCCTCCGAATGCACCGATGAGTCCTTCGTGACGCGCGCGATGTGCCAATAGGCGCGGAACGTAGGCGAGGGGCTTGCGCGCTTGTGGCGCGCGCCATCCTGTGTTTCGATCCGGCGATCTCACGACACGGGACGAGCGATGAATCTGCATGCCATGCTGCTCGAGCGCGAAGCCGCCGCGCGCCCTGTCACCGTCGGCCTGATCGGCGCCGGCAAGTTCGGCACCATGTTTCTGGCGCAGGTCCGCCGCACGCGCGGCATGCATCTGGTCGGCCTTGCCGACCTCGATCCTGACCGCGCCAGGCAGGCGCTTCGCGCCTCGGGCTGGGATGACGATCAGCGCTATGGCGCAGCCTCGCTCGGCGATGCCCTGCGGAGGGGCCGCACACATATCACGGCCGATGCCGATGCCATGATTGCCTTCCCGGATATCGAGGTGATGATCGAGGCGACCGGCGATCCCAAGGCCGGCATCCGCTACGCGCTGAAGACGGTCGAGCACGGCAAGCATATCGTCATGGTGAATGTCGAGGCCGACGTCGTCGCCGGTCCGCTGCTGGCGCAGCGCGCGCGCGCCGCGGGCGTGGTCTACAGCCTGGCCTGGGGCGATCAGCCGGCGCTGATTTGCGAGCATGTTGATTGGGCCCGCGCCTGCGGATTCGATGTCGTGTCCGCGGGCAAGGGCACCCGCTATCACCCGGGCTTTCACCAGTCGACGCCCGACACCGTATGGGGAAATTTCGGCATCACGCCGGAAAAGGCCCGGCGCGGCGGCATGAACCCGAAAATGTTCAACTCCTTCATCGACGGGACCAAGTCCGGAATCGAGATGACCGCCGTGTGCAACGCGACGGGCCTCGCGCCGCAGCCCGACGGGCTCAGTTTTCCGCCCGCCTCCGTCTATGATCTCGCGAAAATCTGCAAGCCGAAGGCGGACGGCGGCGCGCTCGCGATGTCCGGCACGACGGAGGTCGTCTCCTCGCTTTACCGTGACGGCGCGCCGGTGCCGAACCACCTTCAGATGGGCACCTACGTCGTCGTAAAGAGCGGCCACGATTACGTGCGCCATTGCGCCGAGGAGTACCACATGCTCCCGGACGAGACTTTCGATCACATCGCGCTCTATCGCCCCACTCATATGATCGGGCTCGAGCTTGGGATTTCCGTCGCCTGCGCGGCCCTGCGCAGGGAGCCGACCGGCTCGGCGACCGGATTCCGCTCCGACGTCGTCGCCACGGCCAAGCGCGCCTTGAAGGCCGGGGAGATGCTCGACGGCGAAGGCGGCTACTGCGTCTGGGGCAAGCAGACCCCGGCCGAGACATCGCTACAGGAAGGGTTCCTGCCGCTCGGGCTTGCGCACAATGTCAAACTCAAGCGCGACGTTCCGCAAGGCGGGCGCTTGAAATGGTCGGATGTCGATTACGATCCGAACGATTTCGCCGTCCGCATCAGGCGCGAAATGGAAGCCGCTTTCGCCCGCCCGAACATCCGAACGTAACGAATTTCCAGGTAGGCGCGTGTGGCCCGGCGGGTTATATCTTCCGCATCAATCTCACCTGAACCCCCGAGGTGAGCATGCCGTTTCAATCTTTGTCGGAGCAGGGACCGCTCTCCCGGCTCCAAAAGCTACGCGTGTACCCGCTCGCCGGCTACGCCATTGCGGTTCTTTCGCCGGTTCTGGCCGGCTGGATGCGATGGATGCTGGCGGGCGTCATCATTGATGGGATCGCCTTCATCACCTTCTACCCGGCGATCATTCTTTCGACTTTCGTCGGCGGCCTCGGTCCCGGCGTCGTCGCGACGGCGACCTCCGCATTGATCGCAAGCTACTTCTTCCTGCCGCCCTACTGGTCGTTCGCGCTGACGCCCGCGAGCCTAGCTTCGCTGGCGCTGTTTCTGAGCGTGGCGGCCATCAACGTCATGTTGATTTCTCTCCTCAACGCCGTCGTCGACAAGATCTTCACGCAGCAGCAGTACACGCGGCAGATCGTTGACGCGGTCCCGAGCGGGATTCTCGCCGTCAACGAGCAAGGGCGCATGACATTCGTGAACGCCGTGCTGCAGCATCTGTTTGGTTACAGCCGCGACGAATTGGTCGGGAGAAGCGTCGAGGTTCTTGTCCCCACATCCGTGCAGAGCCATCATGCGGGCCTGCGCGCGAATTTCCTGGCGGATCCGCAGACCCGGCTCATGGGAGCCGGCCGCGACCTTCGGGGGCGGCGCAAGGACGGCAGCGAGTTTCCCGTCGAGATCGGCCTGAATGCGGTGCGGACCTCGGCTGGCCGCGCGGTTCTCGCGACCGTCGTCGACATCACCGAGCGCAAGCGCGCCGAGGAGAGGCAGAAACTCCTGATCGGTGAGCTTCATCATCGCACGCAGAATCTCTTCGCCGTGATTCAGTCGATCACGAGCCGCAGTCTTGATAGCGACCGAGCCGCGCGCGAGATTCGCGACATTCTCATCGGGCGGCTTCGGGCATTGTCTGAAACCTACACGACGCTGACGGAATCCTCCTGGGAGGGCGCGTCGCTGCACGAGATCGTCAAACGTGAGCTCGACATCTTTTCCAATCGCATCGGGATCGGCGGCTGCGACATGATGCTCTCTCCGAGCGCGGCGCAAGGATTCGCCCTCATCGTCCATGAACTCGCGATCAACGCAGCCAAGTACGGCGCCCTTTCGACGCCTGCCGGCCGTGTGGAGGTGGAGTGCAGCATCGAGGCCGTTCAGGAGGAGGACCTGTTCACTTTCCGCTGGCGGGAAACCAACGGGCCTCCCGTGAACGCTTCCGGCCGCAAAGGCTTCGGCACCACGATCCTCGACTCGGCGGCACGGCAGTTCAGCGACCATATCGCCTTCGACTATGCCCCATCCGGCTTCAGGTACGTGCTGCAGGCGCGGGCAAGCGCGATCCAAGCATCGCCGAGCCGCCAAGATCCCCGGCATTGAGCGCGGCGAGGCAAGCATCGGACTTGACGCTTGCGATTGGGCCATGATGCATTGCCGCGGCGCGACAACAAGAACGGGAGCGAAATTTGGCCACTCATCGTCTCGGGATCATCATGCACGGCGTGACCGGGCGAATGGGGCTCAACCAGCATCTCATGCGCTCCATTGTCGCCATCCGAAAGGAGGGCGGGGTCGCGCTCGCAAACGGCGACCGCGTCATGCCCGATCCGATTCTGGTCGGCCGCAACGCCGAGAAAGTGGCGGCGCTCGCGCGCCAGTTCGGGATCGAGCGCTCGACGGACGATCTTGCAGCGGCCTTGCGAAATCCGAGCGATACGGTGTTCTTCGACGCGGCAACGACCCAGATGCGCGCCGATCTCGTGGCACGTGCGATCGAGGCCGGCAAACATGTCTATTGCGAGAAGCCGATCGCCGACACGCTCGACAAGGCGGTCGCCGTGGCGAAGCTTGCCAAGGCAAAACAGATCCGGAACGGCGTCGTGCAGGACAAGCTGTTTCTGCCCGGCCTGCGCAAGATCAGGATGCTGCGCGAGGCCGGATTCTTCGGGCGCCTGCTCTCCATTCGCGGCGAGTTCGGCTACTGGGTGTTCGAAGGCGATTGGGGCACACCGGCGCAACGGCCGAGCTGGAACTACAAGAAGGCCGAGGGCGGCGGCATCATTCTCGATATGCTCTGCCACTGGCGCTACGTGCTCGATCATCTTTTCGGCCGGGTCAAGGCGGTGAGCTGCCTTGGCGCGACCCACATTCCAGAGCGCGTGGACGAAGCCGGCCGCAAGTACAAGGCGGACACCGATGATGCGGCTTATGCCACCTTCCAGCTCGAGGGCGGCGTCATTGCGCACATCAATTCATCATGGGCGGTCCGTCTTCGCCGCGACGACCTCGTCACCTTTCAGGTGGACGGCACCCATGGCTCGGCGGTCGCCGGCCTGACACGCTGCTGGACGCAAAGCCGCGTGAACACGCCGCGCCCGGTCTGGAATCCGGATCAGCCGCAAACGATGAATTTCTTCGACCAGTGGCAGGAGGTGCCCGACACCGTCGCCTATGACAACGGCTTCAAGATTCAGTGGGAGGATTTCATCCGGCATGTCGTCGCCGACAATCCATGGGATCACGACCTCGTCGAGGGGGCGAAAGGAGTCCAACTCGCTGAGCTCGGTCTGAAGAGCTGGTCCGAGCGGCGCTGGTTCGATGTCCCCGAGCTGAAGATCTGAGGAGCGCATCGTGGCGACCGTTTCGCTCCCAACCAAGGATCGCCGCATCGACCACTACACGACCGGCGAGCCGATCGAATTGCCGAAGCGCGGCGCCGCGCCAAAATTCAACCGCATCGCCTATGCCGCCGCCCATGTCGTCGCCGATCCGCTCGCCGACATCGATCCTTGGCTCGATGCGGCGATTGATTGGGACAAGACCATCGCGTTTCGCCATTACCTTTGGGACCTTGGCCTCGGCGTTGCCGAAGCGATGGACACCGCGCAACGCGGCATGGGGCTTGATTGGAGCGGCGCACGCGAACTGATCCGCCGCGCGCTGGAAGCGGCGAAAACACGGCCCGGCGTCAAGATCAGCTGCGGGGTCGGCACCGACCATCTCGCACCGAATGGTTCGATCGGCACCGACGAGGTCATCCGCGCCTATGAGGAGCAGATCGAAGCCGTCGAAGCGATGGGCGGACGCCTGATCGTGATGGCGAGCCGCGCGCTTGCCCGGGCGGCCCAAGGCCCTGACGACTACGCCCGCGTTTACGGTCGTATCCTGCGCCAAGTGAGGGAGCCGGTGATGATCCATTGGCTCGGCGAGATGTTCGACCCCGCGCTCGAAGGCTATTTCGGCGCGCGTGACCACATGGCGGCGATGGAGACCTGCCTCGCCATTCTTCATGCGCACGCGCCGAAGATCGACGGTATCAAGGTCTCGCTCCTGTCAAAGGAGAAGGAGATCGCGATGCGCCAGCGCCTGCCGCCTGGCGTGCGGATGTATACCGGGGACGATTTCAACTATGCCGAACTGATCGCCGGTGACGAGCATGGCTACTCGGATGCGCTGCTGGGAATTTTCGACGCTATCGCGCCCGCGGCCGCGGCCGGGCTGGCGCGCCTGTCCGCCGGCGACCTGCAAGGTTTCCACGGCATCCTCGAGCCGACCGTGCCGCTCTCGCGCCACATCTTCAAATCGCCGACGCGCTTCTACAAGACCGGCGTCGTCTTTCTCGCCTGGCTCAATGGCCTGCAGGATCATTTCGTCATGATCGGCGGACAGGAAAGCGCCCGCTCGCTGCTGCACCTCGCCGAGCTCTTTCGCCTTGCCGACAAGGCGCGCGTTCTGCACGATCCGGAGCTTGCGGCGGCGCGGATGACAAAGCTCCTGGCCGTGCACGGGATCGTCTGACCGAATGCACGGACTGCGCACCGAAGGCCTCTCCATCAATCTCGCGACCGTGCGCCAGCAATGGACGCTGCGCCAGGCGGTCGAGGCCTGCGCGAAACTCGGCATCCGCGCTGTCGATCCCTGGCGCGACCAGGTCGCTGCCACCGGGCTGTCGGAGTCCGCGCGCATCATCAAGGACCACGGCATGCGCGTCACCGGCTATTGCCGGGGCGGCATGTTTCCCGCGCCCGATGCCGCCGGACGCCAAGCCGCGATCGACGACAACCGGCACGCCATCGACGAGGCTGCGACGCTTGGAGCCGACTGCCTCGTCCTCGTGGTCGGCGGCCTCCCAAAGGGCTCGCGGAGCATCGAGGACGCCCGCAAGACGGTGGCTGACGGCATCGCCGCCATCCTGCCGCAGGCGCGCGCCGCCCGCATCCCGCTCGCGATCGAACCGCTGCATCCGATGTATGCCGCCGACCGCGCTTGCGTGAACACGCTCGGCCAAGCGCTGGATCTCTGCGATCAGCTCGGCAATGGCGTGGGCGTCGCGATCGACGTCTACCACGTGTGGTGGGATCCGGAGCTGGCGGACCAAATCGCGCGCGCGTCGTCCCGCATCCTCGCCCATCACATCTGCGACTGGCTCGTGCCGACGCGCGACCTCCTGCTCGACCGCGGCATGATGGGCGACGGCGTCATCGATCTCCGCGCCATTCGCCGCATGATCGAAGCCGCCGGCTTCGCCGGTCCGCAAGAGGTCGAGATCTTCTCCGCGGAGGATTGGTGGACGCGCCCCGGCGAAGAAGTCCTGCGGACCTGCATCGATCGTTTCAACAGCGTTTGCTGATCTGGAGCACCTTGACTCGCCTTGCGGCATAGCCTTACGCTTTTCTCTATAAGAAAAAAGTTTCGCATTCCGAAGAGTGATGCAGGGGAGTTGACCGGCCATGAGCGACGCGGAAGCTGACGCGAACACCTCGCAAATCGTTGACAATCAGCAGCCGGCCGCGCGAGCGCGCCTATCCCCCGTTTCCGACGCTGTTGCGCGAGCCCGTGCCGAGAACCATCGCAATGTGGTGAATTCGCTCGCCAAGGGCCTGCGCATCCTCGAGGCATTCCGCGCCGACCAAATCGAAATGACGCTGAGCGAAGTCGCCAATGCGGCGCGGCTCGATCCGGGCACCACGTTCCGGATGCTCAACACCCTGGTGATGCTGGGTTATGTCGCGCGCGTGCCGGACTCCAAGCGCTTTCGCATTACGCTGAAAGCCGCCGATCTCGGACTGAACGCGATCGGTCATTCCGATTTGCGCGAACTGGCGCGGCCGATTCTGCGATCGCTCGTCGGCGAGGTGAACGAGGCAGCAAGTCTCGGGGTGCTCGACGGCGGGGACGTTCTCTACATCGAGCGGGTCAGGGCGGGCGCCGCCCGCATCGGGGTCGACATCCGCGTCGGCGCAACCATTCCCGCTTTCTGCAGCGCGATCGGGCAGGCGATTCTGGCGTTCCTGCCGGCCGAGGAAGTCGAACGCGCGCTTGGCGCGAGTCCCCGCGACAGCGGCATGCAGCCCGTTCCCTTGGGTCCGACGAAGATCGCGCGGGATATCGCCGAAGTGAAACGCCTCGGCTACGCCCTGCGGGATTCCTATTTCGGCAGCGGCTTGCGGCTTCTTGCCGTGCCGGTGCTGGACATCGACGGCTATCCGGTCGCCGCGCTCAGTGTCGCCGCGCCGTCGGTGCGAACCGGTCTCGACGAATTCTGCAGCCGTGCGTTGG
This sequence comes from Xanthobacteraceae bacterium, assembly GCA_022844485.1. Classification (GTDB taxonomy): domain Bacteria; phylum Pseudomonadota; class Alphaproteobacteria; order Rhizobiales; family Xanthobacteraceae; genus JALHLQ01. The sequence goes on along the minus strand of JALHLQ010000021.1, from coordinate 23,369 downwards.
GTCCGCTGCAATGCGCCGCCGCCGAGATTTCGCGCGCGTTTCAGGCCAGCGGAGCGGTACGCGCAAGTTTCTAGTGCATTCTTTGGCCAAGCAGGACACGCTGGGCCACGAGATATGCGACAAGATCATGGTCTGAGCAGATCCAAGGAGGATCGAATGCGCAAGTGGGACTACAAGGGCATCCTTCCCGCCCTGCAGGTGCCGTTTCGTGACGATTATGCGATCGACGAGCCGGAGCTTCGGCATTTTGTCGACTGGCTTCTGTCCCATGAGGGCATCTCCGGCCTGGTCACCAACGGGCACACGGGCGAGGTCTTCGCGCTGAGTCTGAAAGAGCGCGCGGAGGTGACGCGCATCTGCGTGTCGCAGGCCAAGGGCCGCGTGCCGGTCGTCTCCGGCATCTGCTGCGAGGGAATCAACGAGGCCGTCGAGCACGCGCATGCGTTTGTCGAGGCCGGCGCGTCCGGCGCGCTGGTGATGCCGCCGCATATGTGGCTGCGCTTCGGCATGAAGCCCGAGCACGTCGTCGACTACTTCGCCGCGATCGGCGATGCGTCAAAGCTCGATCTCGTCGTCCACATCTACCCGGCCTGGACGCGCGCCTCCTACTCGACCGAGACCTTGCTGGAGCTCGCCAAGCTCCCCTGGGTGAAGGCTTTCAAGATCGGCACCCGCGAGATGAGCAAATACGCGCGCGACGTCACCGCGCTTCGCCGCGCCGCGCCGGAAAAGGCGCTGCTGACCTGCCACGACGAGTATCTGCTCGCCTCCATGGTACAGGGCGTGGACGGCGCGCTGGTCGGCTTTGCCTCGTTCATCCCCGACAAGATTACCGCGCTCCATCGCGCGGTGCAGCGCGGCGATTTGAAAGAGGCGATGAACCTGCAATTGCAGATCAATCCGCTGAAGGAAGCGGTCTACGGGCTCGGCGAGCCGACGGGCGACGCGCATGCACGCATGAAGACGGCGATGATGCTGGCCGGACGCTTCCGCTCCGACACCGTGCGTCCGCCGATCAGGAAACCGGAAGGCGCGGAGCTCGAGCAGATCCGCCGCGCGCTTGACGATGCCGGCATGCTGTTGAAACAGGCTGCCGAGTGACGAGCAATAGAGAGGAGCGAACCATGACCCGCAGGGCCTCCGTCTGCACCGCCTTCGCTCTGGGCGTTGCCCTCTGGGCAAGCCCCCCCGCGTCCGCCCAGGCCCCGGTCGATCTGAAGATCGGAGCCATGCCGCTGAATACCTGGTGGTATGTTGCGGGCGGCGCGGTGGCCAATCTGATCCAGCCGCATCTTCCGCCCGGAACCACGATTGAGGTGCTCGCGCGCGGCGGCGGCATCGCCAACCCGGTTGTGGCGAACGAGAACAAGGCACAGATCGCCTTCTCGAATGTCGCGACCGCCGCCTGGGCCTGGATGGGCGAGCCCGAAATCTACAAGGGCAAGCAGCATCAGGATATCCGCAGCCTGGTCGGCGGCATCAATCCGCTCTGGATCGTCGCCATGCTGCGCGAGGACTACATCAAGCGCACCGGCAACGACACGCTGGAGAAGGCGCTGGCCGACAAGACCCTGCGCATCATCATGAAGCCCGCGGGAAGCTCGGTTCCGCCGGTGGCGCGGCTCGTGCTGCAATCGCTCGGCCACGATGTCGAGACCTTCAAGAAGGAGGGCCGGTTGCTGCAGGTCGACGCCGCGCAAACCACCAGCATGCTGCGTGACGGGCGCGCCGACCTCTACTTCGAGAGCGCGCCGAAGGGTCATCCCGCGGTGACCGAGATCACGCTCACCGTCGACATGCGCTTCCTCGACTACCCGCAAAAGACGCTCGACTTCCTGGCCAAGAACGGGCTGAAGGCGGTGAGCATGCCGCCCGTGTTCAAGGGCCAGAACGGGCCGACGAAAACGGTCGATCTCGGCACCAGCATCATCGCGCACAAGGATCTGCCCGACGACATCGCCTACAAGGTGACGAAACTCGTGGTGGAGAACAAGGACACGCTGGTCAAGGCGCATCAGGCCTTCAACGACTTCGTGCCCGAGGACGCCTGGAAGCCGGAGAACAACGCGATTCCGCTGCACCCCGGCGCCGAGCGCTATTATCGGGAGCGCGGCTGGCTTCGCGCAACGCAGTGAGTTGCGCACCCAGGCCTCGGCGTCATGCCCGGCCTTGAGCCGGGCATCCACGTCTTTCGAGAGCGCTCAACACGGCATGGATGGCCGGATCAGGCCCGGCCATGACGAACGGATAACGTGATGCCCAAGTGGCTCGTCATCGTCCGCACGGCGCTCGGCGCGGCCTGGTTCATCGGGCAGATGTATCTGCTCTATCGGCCCCAACTGCCGATGATCGAGCGGCCTTTGCATGTCCTGACGGCCGTGCTGCTCGTCATTCTGTGGCAGCCGCTGGCGCCCACGGCGAAGCACCGCCTCGCCGCCGTTGCCGTGGATGCGCTGCTGGTCCTCGTCACCATTGCAACGGCCGCCTATTACGTCACCCATGCGAATTATCTGACCGAGCGCATGGAGAACGTCGATCCGGTGCTCGTGCCGGATCAGATTTTCGGCCTCATCACGCTCGTTCTCTTGGGCGAGACGGTGCGCCGCGTGATCGGCTGGAACCTGCTCTCGGTCATGCTCGCCTTTGCGGCCTACGCCTTCATCGGCCCCGCGATGCCCGGCTGGCTGCGCTTTGGCGGTTTTGGCTTTGCCGAATTCATCGAGATCATGACCATGGCGGGGCACGGCGTTTTCGGCATCACGACCGAAACCTCGGTGACGCTTGTTTTCTACTTCCTCGCCTTCAGCGCGATCTACGCCGTGGTCGGCGGCAGCGAATTGTTCATGGATGTCGCGCTGAAGCTTGTCGGGCGGCGGCCCGGCGGCGCGGCGAAGGCAGAAGTGGTCTCGAGCGCGATGTTCGGCACCGTCAGCGGATCCGCGGTCGCCAATGTCACGGCCACCGGATCGTTCACGATCCCCTTGATGAAGCGCACCGGCTACACGCCGGAATCCGCCGCCGCGCACGAGGCGATCGCCTCGACAGGCGGGCAATTGATGCCGCCGGTGATGGGGATCGCCGCGTTCGTGATGGCCGACATTCTCGGCGTGCCTTATGCGAAGGTCGCGCTGGCGGCAACGCTTCCGGCGCTGGCCTATTTCGGCTCGCTGTATCTGCTCGTGCACTTGAAGGCGCTGAAATCCGGCATCGGCAGCCTTCCTGCGGCTGAGATCGACGCGATCGCGCCGGTGCTGCGCCGGATCGTCCTGCTCTCGCCGCCGCTGGCGCTGATCGGCGCCTTTGCGATCGGCTATGACGCGCCGATGGCGGCCGTCATCGGCGGCCTTGTCGCCTGGGCCTGCAGCTATTTGCCCGGCGGCAAGCCGCTGACGCCGAAACGCTTCCTCACCATGACCGACGATTGCGCGAAGCAGGCCTCGCAGGTGGCGATTCCCATCGCCGCCATCGGCATCATCATCGCCGTCGCGGTCCAGTCGAATCTTGCGATCAAGTTTTCCGGCGAGATGCTCTCGCTCGGCGGCGGCACGATGCTGGGCTCGCTCCTCTTCATCGCCATCGGCATCCTCATCCTCGGCATGGGCCTGCCGACGGTTGCGGCTTACGTCATCGGCGCGATCCTGTTCGTGCCCGCGCTGCAGCGGCTCGGCGTCGAGGCGCTGGCCGCGCACTTCTATGTCTTGTTCTTCTCGGTGCTGTCGATGATCACGCCGCCAGTGGCGCTCGCCTCCTATACGGCCGCGGGAATCGCCAAGGCGAACGCCAACCGCACCGGCTGGCACGCCTTCGTGCTCGGCCTTCCGTCGTTCTTGATCCCGGTGGCCTTTGTGTTCGATCCCGCGATCCTGTTTGTCGGGACCCCCGGGGCGATCGCATTCGCAGCCTTGGCGCTTGGCAGCGGCGCCTCCGCCTGGACGATCATGATCGCCGGCTATCTCAACGGAAAGCTCGCGGTGCCCGAGCGGGCGCTCTACGGCTTGGTCGCCATCATGTTGCTTCTGTCCGTCTACGGCGCGGTCGGTCGGATCGCGGCGCTGATCGCCTTCGCCGCGCTGCTAATGTGGTCGTTCCGAAACCTTTTCTTGCGGCCGCAGCCCAGCGTCGCCGCCGGCGAATGAGCAAGGGAGCGCGCTACCCGCGTGAGGATCGCAGCTTCGCCGATCCGATCAGCGGACGGCGTCTTCGCCAGGTCACGTCGCATCCCAGCATCCATCATCACCCGTTCTTCTTCGTTCCCGCCTATGATGACGCGATGCGCCGTCTCGTTTTCGTGTCGCACCGCAGCGGCGCGCCGCAAATCTTCTTCGAGGAGCGCGCAAGCGGCGATCTCGTCCAGGCGACCGACCGGCCCGATCTCGCCGAGTGGTCGATTCATCCGTCCGCCGACGGCCGCTTCGTCTATTTCACCGCGAGCGCGCAGGCCTGGCGCGTGGACCTCGACACGCTTGCAGAACAACAGCTTGCCGATTTCGGCGCGGTCGCGATGCGCGAGAAAGGCATGGTGGGCGCGGCCATGGGAACCACCGCGCTGTCGCGCAGCGGCCGCTGGTGGGCCGTGCCGGTGAAGACCGGCGCAGCGACGCGCATGGTGTTGATCGACACGGAACGGACGACGAGCACCGTCATTCTCGAGCGTGACACCGTCGGCCATCCGCAATTCTGCCCCGACGACGAGGACCTGATCCTCTACGCCGGCCCGCTCACCGATCGCGTCTGGATCACCGACCGCAGCGGCGCCGCAAACCGCCGCCTCTATGCGCGCGAGCATCGCCTGCAATGGATCACGCACGAGGTCTGGGTGCCGCACCGCCGGGCCGTCGCCTTTGTCGATTGGCCGAACGGAATGCGCATCGTCGACGTCGCGACCGGCGGCACGCGATGGATCACGCGCTTTCCGGCGTGGCATGCAGCGCCCGATGCCGCCGGACGCCGGTTCGTGTGCGACACCAATGTCCCCGATCGCGGCTTGCATGTTTTTCCGGTCGAGGGCGGCCCGCACGCCGAGACGGCGGAATTTCTTTGCGCCAGCGAGGCCACCTCGGAAGGCGCGCATTGGCGCGGGCCGTTCCCCTATAATGACGGGCCGGTTGCGGTCGAGGCGCGCCAGCACACGCATCCGCATCCGCGCTTCGCGCCGGACGGCTCGCGCGTCGTCTTCACGTCCGACCGGAGCGGAACGGCGCAGATCTACGAAGTCATGGTCGACGGGACGCCGCGATGAATTCCGACCGGATCAGCGAAAGCGAACGCGTCCGCCGCGAGATTCGCGCCGGCCGCATCAGCGGCACGAGCCGCGGCCTCGCGCCGGGCTTCGTGCAATGCAATCTCGCGATCCTGCCGAAGGCCTATGCGTTCGACTTCCTGCTCTATTGCGAGCGCAATTCTCGCGCCTGTCCGGTGCTCGAAGTGACGGAGCCCGGCGACCCGGTTCCGCGCAGGCTCGCCCCCGCCGCCGATCTCCGCACGGATTGCGCGCGTTACGCCGTCTTCATCGACGGCCTGCGTCAGCCAGACCGCACCGACATCGCCGAGCTTTGGCGCGACGATCTGGTCGCCTTTCTGATCGGCTCCGGCATCACCTTCGACGATGCGCTCGAGCGCGCCGGCGTGCCGACCGACCGCGACCGCTGGGTGCTTCGCACGACGCAGCCGACCGAGCCTGCCGGGCCGTTCCGCGGCGACCTCATCGTCACCATGCGCTACCTCACGCCGGCGCAGGCGATCACCGCCACCCAGATCACGGCGCGCTTTCCGCAGAACCACGGCGCGCCGATCCATATCGGCGATCCCGCTGCGATCGGCGCCGATCTCGATGAGCCGCTGTTCGGCGGTCCGGTGCCGCCGCTCCCCGATCATCTCATCCCGGTGTTCTGGGCGTGCGGCGTCACCCCGCAAAGCGCGGCGGAAAACGCAAAGCTGCCGCTCTTCATCGCGCACGCGCCGGCACACAGTTTTGTCACCGATCTTCCGGCCGACCGGCTGATGGTGTGACCGAGGCGTCCTCCGGAGGCGCATAGACGATCACCGCATCGGACGAGACCTGTGCCGCCGGCGTGAGCTTCGCCGGCTCGACATGGCCGCGACCGAGGATGTGGAAGACGCTTTCGCCGGCGGCGAGCAGGTAGTCGGCGATGATGCGCCGGTGGCAGCGCCACCACACCGCCTCCGCACACATCACGGCGCAGCGGCGCTCGCGCCCGATCATCATGAGTCGCGCAAGGCCGGCGCGGAACGGCTCCGTCATCGCGTAATCCGCATAATTGCGGAAGCTTTGATTCTCTTAGAAGCCGTTCGGCGAAGGCCCGGTGCCCTGCCGCGAGCGCAATCCGCCGAGCGCGGCGATATGCTCATAGCCGATCTGAAGCGGCGCAAGGCTGCCTGGCAACGTATCGCTGTTGAACTGCGGGTTCGTGCGCGAGCGCGGCATCTTTCGCACGTCGAGGACAAGCTCCACCTGCGACGCGCGCAAGAGCGCGATGAGTACCTCAATCGACCGCGTCGAATGGCCGATGGTGAAAAAGGATGAGGCACGGCGGTGAACGCGGATAGCTCTTGCTAGAGGTACACCATGAACCTGTGCATGATTGCTCGTCTCAAAAGTGGCGCCACAATTAGAACATATAGTGAACATATGTGCGGCGCGTCCTGGGACAAACGGATCGGAGTACAGGGGAATGCCCAAGAACATCGTGATCTTTTCCGACGGGACCGGGCAGCGCGGCGGCATTCTTTTCGATGAATGCCGCAGCAACATCTACAAGCTCTATCGCGCGACGCGCTGCGGGCCCGACTCGCCGATCAATCCGGCCGAGCAACTCACCTACTACGATCCTGGGATCGGCACCGAGCCGGGCGGCTTAGGATTCTTCGGCCGGATTGGCCGTCGCATTCACAACATTGTCGGTCAGGCGACCGGCCTTGGCATAACCGCCAACATCATCGACTGTTACGCTGCGATTATTCGCATATGGGAGCCCGGTGACCGGATTTTTCTGTTCGGTTTCAGCCGCGGCGCTTACACCGCGCGCTGTGTTGCAGCGGTTCTGGCGCTGTGCGGCGTTCCCCGTGTTGGGAGGGACGGGAAGGCCCTCAAACTCGATCCGGCATCGGTGCGAGCCGTCGCGCGAATCGGCGTGAAGAAAGTTTACCAGCATGTGAGCTCGCCTAAGGACACCAAATATGTCGAGCAACGCAAAGCGCTGGGCAAGTGGTTCCGGGATAAGTTCGGCTCTGCCAGTGACGGGGGCTCGAACGCATACCCCCATTTCATTGGCGTGTTCGACACCGTGGCGTCCGTAGCGACACTTGATGCACTGCTGCTCGTCTTTGGGGGAATCGCAGTGGTGGTGTTTGCTGTCGGCACCCTGCTTGGCTTCTTGTTCGGAGGGTGGCTGTATTGGACCGTCGCAGTCGCGACCCTGGCAGTTGTGACCACGGCTCTGGTTCTGGCTGTCAAGAATGTCCGCTACGCTGTCGACCTGGACGGCTACTCGTTCTGGCAAACCCTTCATTTTGCGGCCCTTCGATTGCGCTTTTACGATCAAGAGCTCAATCCAAACGTAGGCTATGCGCGTCATGCGATCGCAATCGATGAAAATCGAGCATCTTTTCCACGGGTGCAGTGGGGCAATCCGAAGGAGTGGCGCAACACTGGCAAAGGCAATCCGCCGTGGTTCAAACAGCTCTGGTTCGCCGGTAACCATTCCGATGTGGGAGGAAGCTATCCCGAGAACGAGTCACGACTGTCGGATGTCAGCCTTGAGTGGATGGTCCAAGAGGCACAAGCTGTGCCGGACGGTCTCAAGGTGGATGGCTTTGTATTGCAACTGCGCCCTGATCCGCTCGGGCCACAGCACGACGAGACCCGCAGCAGTTTCTTCCGCTTTGCTCGCAAACGGCCGAGGGCTCCAGTAATCGGAGCATCGCTCCATCCATCTGTGCTGACGCGCTTCGCAGCAGAGAAGGTGCTCCAATACGATAGCTACGCGCCTTACCGGCCGGAGGCTCTGAGGGAGCACGTGGACGTTAAGCGCTATTATGAGACAGCCCGGAGCACTGACTTGGCGGCTTCGGACGGAAGTTCGGCAGAGACCGGGCCTCGCACCGCAAGCCAGCCATAGCAGACCGGCCTTTCCGATGGCGTTTGGAGTTGGATAGTGGTGCCCCTGGCCGGACTCGAACCAGCACGGACTTGCATCCACCTGATTTTGAGTCAGGCGCGTCTACCATTCCGCCACAGGGGCTTGCTCCAGGCGGGCGGGATCATAGCGAGGCGACCACCCGGGTCAACGGCGGGAAACGTGTGCAGTGTCCTTGATCCCGTGCAAGGCCGCCGGCATTGACCGATCAGGGCTTGAGCCGCCCTCCCCCTTCTGCGCTACGATGCGCGCAACATGCCGCAGCACGGCGCCGCAAAGGGGGCAGGATGACAGCCGAGCCGATCTACGACATCGCTCATCTGGCCCATGTCGAGCTTCTGACCGACAAGCCGGAGGAAAGCCTCGATTTCTTCGTGAACATCCTCGGCCTCAGCGAAAGCGGCCGGGCGGGCGACAGCGTCTATCTCCGCGCCTTCGACGATTACGAATTCCACACCCTCAAGCTCACGGCCGCGAAGACGACCGGCGTCGGCCATGTCGGCTATCGCGCGGCGAGCGAGCCCGCGCTGATGCGCCGCGTGCGCGCGATCGAGGCGATGGGTGCTGGCCTTGGCTGGGACAACGGCGACCTCGGCCATGGCCGCGCCTTTCGCTTTCGCGATCCCGACGGCCATGTGTTCGAGATCTATTTCGAGACCAACCGTTACGTCGCGCCGCCCTCCGAGCGGCCCGCGCTGAAGAACCAGGCGCAGCGCAATCACGGCCGCGGCTGCGCCGTGCGCCGGCTCGACCATCTCAATCTCCTGGCGCAGGACGTGTCCTTGATCCGCGACTTCATGCCGAAGGCGCTGGGCAGCCGCGTCACCGAGCAGATCGTGCTCGATTCCGGGGCGCTCGCCGGCTGCTGGTTCACGGTGAACAATAAGAGCTACGACATCGCCTATACGCGCGACAATACGAGCACAAAGGGCCGCTTCCACCATTTGACCTACGCCGTCGACCAGCGCGAGCAGGTCCTGCAGGCCGCCGACATCTGCCTCGAGAACGGCGTCTACATCGAGACCGGCCCGCACAAGCACGCGATACAGCAGACCTTCTTCCTCTACGTCTACGAGCCGGCCGGCAACCGCGTCGAGATCGCCAATGCCGGCGCCCGCCTGATCCTCGCGCCGGATTGGGAGACCGTGACCTGGACGGAAGCCGAGCGGAAGAAGGGTCAGGCCTGGGGGCTCAAGACCATCGAGAGTTTCCACACCCACGGAACGCCGCCGGTTCGGTCCTGATATGTATTTTGTTCCGGAAATGCGTGGGCTTCGCTTCGCTCAGCCCACCCTACCACCCGAAATGCGTAGGGTGGGCAAAACGCCGAAGGCGCGTGCCCACGCGTACAAATTTGCTTGAACCGCTGCTCAGCCATCGACATGGGCACAGCCCGCCGCTAAGCGAATCCGGATGCTTCAACCGTCGACGCCCTTTGCGCTCGCGCGCACCCGCTCCCCCGCGCTCGTGGCCGCCGCGGCGGTCGCGATCGTGGGCGCGCTCACGCTCGCCGGCGCCTACGTATCCCAGTACGGGTTCAACTATCTTCCCTGCCCGCTCTGCCTCGAGCAGCGCATCGCCTATTACATCGCGGTGCCGCTCGCCGCGCTTGTCGCCCTCGCGGCCTCGCAGAACACGCCGCGCCCGATCCTGCTGCTCGGTCTTTTCGGGATTGTCGGATTGATGCTCTGGACCGCGGGGCTCGGCGTCTATCACGCCGGCATTGAGTGGAAATTCTGGACCGGCCCGCAGGATTGCTCCGCGCCGGTCGCCGCCCTCGGCGCGGCGAACGACCTCATCGCCAAGCTGCAATCGATCAATGTCGTGCGCTGCGACGAGGCGCCGTTCCGTATCCTCGGCCTGTCGCTGGCGGGATGGAACGTGGCGATCGCGCTGTCCTTGGCCGCAACCGCGCTCTGGGCGGCATTGCGGACGGCCCGCCCGGCTTACGGATCGAGCTCCGTATCCCAGTAGAGATAATCGAGCCAGCTCTCGTGCAGGTAGTTCGGCGGAAACAGCCGGCCGTTGCGGTGCAGCTGCTGCACGCTCGGCTGGAACGGCATTTGCGACGGCCACATCCCGGCTTCGCCCGGCGTCAGGCTGCCCTTGCGCAGATTACAGGGCGAGCAGGCGGCGACCACGTTGGTCCAGGTCGTGTGCCCGCCGCGCGAGCGCGGCACGATATGATCGAAGGTCAGATCGTCGCGATCGCCGCAATATTGGCAGGAGAAGCGGTCGCGCAGGAAAACGTTAAATCGCGTGAAGGCGGGGTGGGTCGTGGGCTTGACGAAGGTCTTCAGCGACACCACGCTCGGCAGCTTCATCTCGAAGCTCGGGCTTCGAACCGCCCGGTCATATTCGGCGACGATATTCACCCGCTCGAGAAACACGGCCTTGATGGCGTCCTGCCACGACCAGAGCGAGAGGGGATAATAGCTCAAGGGCCTGAAATCCGCATTGAGCACCAGAGCCGGAAACCCTCCTGGTGATACGTGCACGTTCAAAGCCTTGGCTCCTCGACCCTCCTATGGCCCCGCCTTGCGGCCACACCCCTAGCGCATTCAGACTGCGTTAGTCTATCGAATACATGTCGGGAATGTGAAGGCGGTTCAGCCCTTTGTACACGCTGCCCTGTCATGCCGCGGCGGCAAGGCAGCGCGCCAGAAACTCGCCCCCGTGCCGCAGCCCCTCGCCGTCGATCCCATGGCCGACGCCTTGCGAGAGATGCCATTCGACCGCGAGGCCAAGCGAAGCCAGCGCCTGCGCCGACATGAACAGCGCCTGCGCCGGAATGAGGTCGTCTTCGGCGCCGTGAACGAGCAGGATCGGCGGGCGCGCGCGGATGTCGCGCGCAACCGCATCGGGCGCACTGCCAGAGGGAAGAACGAACAGACCCGAATAGCCGATGATCGCGGCCGGCGCGCTCGCGCGGCGAAGCCCGACATGCAACGCCATCATCGTGCCCTGGCTGAAGCCGACCAGCGCGAGCGCCGCCGGCGGCAGCCTGTGCCGCGCCAGTTCCGCATCGAGGAAACCGTCGAGTCCGGGCGCCGCGGCGTTGACGCCGCGCCAGCGCTCCTCCGGATCACGGAACGTCAACTCGAACCATTGACGTCCCATCGGCGCTTGCCCGCACGGCTCCGGCGCATGCGGCGAGACGAAGGCGGCGTGCGGCAGCAGCTGCTGCCATGCGCGGCCGATCTCGATGAGGTCGTTGCCATCGGCGCCGTAGCCGTGAAGAAACACGACGAGCTGGCGCGGTGCGCCGCCTGCCGCCGGCTGAAGCCGCGGGCCGTCGATCATCGCCATGCGCTCATATCTGGCCTTCCACCATCATCCGAACAATCTCACACCGCGAGTGTGAAGTCCTATGCGCAGCCGCCGGATTATTCGCACGAATATCGGTCCTATCTCCGGCATGTCATCGACCGGAACTTCCGGACGGACATGAACAACAGGAGATAGACCATGTTCAAGCACATCAAGACCACGCTTGCCGCCGCAACCCTGATCGGCCTGACGACCTCCGCCTTCGCCGACGGCTCCGGCTCGCCGCTGCTCAGCGACCGTTATCCCCATCTCGAGCGGCATTCCCAGGCGCGGACCGTCGAAGGCCGCTCCGTCGTCAACTCCACGGTTCCGCAAACCGCGCAGAACCCGGCCGAGCTGACCACCGGCGGTTTCTAAGCCGCACAAGCGTCAAGCTAGAAAACAGGGGCTCCGCCGCGCGGGGCCCCTGTTTTCTTTCGCTGGAACGCCTCACGAGGCTTTGACCGGCGCGCCTTCGCGGCCCTTGGCGGCGCGATAGTAGGCCCACAGCAGTTTAGCCGCGACGCCGCGCCACGGACGCCAGGCTTCGGCAAGCAAGATCATCTCTTTTGCGCTCGGCCGCGCAGGAAGCGCGAAAGCAAGCCGCGACGCTTCCTGCAAGGCGAGATCGCCGGCGGGCCAGGCGTCGGCGTGCCCGAGACAGAACAGCAAATAGATGTCCGCCGTCCAAGGACCGATCCCGTGCACCGCGACGAGCGCCTTGTGCGCCTCGTCGGCCGGCAAACCGGCGAGCGCGTCGAGATCGAGCGCGCCGCTCGTCATCGCTTTCGCAATCGCCTTCACGGTGCGGATTTTCGGCTGCGACAGTCCGATGCGCTGGAGCCGCGCGGCGCGGGCGCGCAGCACCGCCTCCGGCGTGAACGGATCGAAGGCCTCCTGCATCCGGCCGAAAATCGCCGCCGCGCTCGCAGTGGAGAGCTGCTGCGCGGTGACGATAGCGATCAGCCCCGAAAAATCCGCCGGCCGCCTTCGCACCGCGACCTCGCCCGCGGCCGCCCGCACGTCGGCCAGCCTCGGATCGGCGCGCAGCAGCGCCGCAAGGCCGCGCGCAATGTCGCGATCATTCCGGATAAGCGGGGGTTTCGTCATGCGCAGACCTGCGAGCTTGGCAAGTGTCATATGACAGACTACTGCGTCATATGGCGAAGATCGCAAGCTTGCCTCTGGCGATCTTCGCGCGTGCGGAACGTAATTCGCCATCACCATGCTTGAGCGCCTTTGTTATACCGGGCTCGGCCGAATTCCGAGGTCCGACGTCTACGTCGAGACCGAAATTCCCGAGCGCCTGATCGAGCGGTTGATCCGGACGCCTCGCCCCAAACCGAAGCGCGTCGCCTGGGATCGTCGCTTGTTCGTGCGCTGATGCAGCCCGTATTCCGCTTCGCGCCGAGCCCGAACGGCTATCTGCATCTCGGGCACGCGCTCTCGGCGCTGCTCAACCACGACATGGCGCGCGAGATGGGCGGACGCTTTCTCTTGCGCATCGAGGACATCGACGCGGCGCGCTGCCGCCCGGAATACGAGGCCGCGATCTATGAGGACCTTGCCTGGCTCGGCGTCGAATGGGAGCAGCCGGTGCGCCGGCAATCCGGGCATCTCGCAGACTACGCCGCCGCGCGCGATCGCCTGATGGCGCTTGGGCTCCTGTATCCGAGCGCCGAAAGCCGCGCGGCGATCGCGCAGCTCGTCGCTGCGCGCGAGCGCGAAGGGCCCTGGCCGCGCGACCCGGACGGCGCGCCGCTCTATCCGGGCTTCGCCAAGGCGTCGTCCGCAGCCGAGCGCGCACGCATCATCGGGTCCGGCGCGCCCTATGCGCTGCGGCTCGACACGCGGCGCGCCGAGGAACGCACGGGCCCCCTCGCCTGGGAGGAATGCGGACACGGTCCGGACGGACAAACGGGAACGATTGCGGCGGCGCCGCAGATGTGGGGCGACGTCGTGCTGGCCCGCAAGGACGTTCCGACGAGCTATCACCTTGCCGTCGTGGTGGACGATGCCGCGCAAGGCGTGACGCATGTCGTGCGCGGATGCGATTTGTTCTGGTCGACGAGCGTTCACCGCCTGCTCCAGACTTTGCTCGGCTGCCCGGCGCCGCTTTACCGCCACCACCGGCTGATCCGAGACGCCGAAGGAAAGAAACTCTCGAAGTCGACCGGGGCGACCGGCCTCCGCGCGCTCCGCAGGCAAGGCGTCACGCCTGCGGACATTCGCAGGCTGATCGGGCCTCCTTGAGGGCCGAACCTCGCCTAATGCCTGCGATCTGTGCCATTCTGGCGAGGGGAGTCAGGATGAGATGACTCGCAAGAAGCGGAGCCGATCGGCGCCGAAAAAGCGCGCGCGCGCGAGACGCGCGCCGGTCCGGATCGCAAAGGCCAAGGACCAGGATGCGCCCGCGGACATCGAGCGGGCGCTGGCCCTGCTCGCGCATGAAATCCGCACGCCGCTCAACAGCATCGCCGCCTTCAGCGAACTGCTCAGCGCCGCCGATCTCGGCGAGCGGGAGCGCGAATGGGCGGCGGCGATCAAGAGCGCCGCGCAGCACCTCGATCTGTTCACGACCCTTGTGATCGATTCGGCCAAGGCAAAGACCGCAAAGCTCGTATTGCGCCGCGACCTTTTTCGGCCGCGCACGCTGGCCGAGACGATCGCCGCGACGCTGCGGGCGCGGGCGGAGGCGAAGGGTCTCTCCGCCGAAGTCCATATCGACGCGGGCCTGCCCGAGGCCGTCATCGGCGATCAGACGCGTTTGCGCGCGGCGCTCGAAAACCTCATCGACAACGCCGTGAAGTTCACCGACCACGGTGCAATCTCATTTTCCGTCCATGCGGAACGCAAAGGCGCGAAGCATCGCCTCGTCTTCACCATCGCCGATCAGGGAATCGGCATGGCGCGCGCGGAGCTGCGCGGGCTCTTTCGCCCTTTTGCGCAAGCCAGCGAAAGCGTTTCACGGCGCTTCGGCGGCGCGGGCCTTGGTCTCGCGTTCGTGCAGCGCGTGACGAAAGCGATGAAAGGCAAGCTGGAGGTCGAGAGCGAGCCCGGCCGCGGCAGCACCTTCCGTTTGTCGGCCGTGCTCGATCCGCCCGACGACGCTCTTGCCGCGCCGGCGAACACTGCGCTCCCCTCGCCTGGGCGCGCGTCGAGGCCCCTGCGCGTCCTCTGCGCCGAGGACAATCCTTATGGCCGCGTCGTGCTCAACACGATCCTGGCGGGGCTCGGCCATAGCGTGGATTTTGTCGGTACCGGCGAGGCCGCCGTCGAAGCCGCCTCCGCCGGGCGGTATGACGTCGTGCTGATGGACATCACGCTGCCCGGAATGGACGGCATCGAGGCGACCCGCCGCATTCGCGAAACGTCCGGCGCCGCCTCGCGCGTGCCGATCATCGGCCTCTCGGCTCACGCCGCCGCAAGCGAAGAATCCGCCGCCCGCGCGGCCGGCATGGACGGCTATGTCACAAAGCCCGTGAGCGCCGAGGTGCTCGCAAGGGCCGTCGCGCGCGAGTGACGCGTCGGGCTGCAACGAAGCAGCGTGTTCTGGGCCGTCCCGCCCCGCAGCTTCATTGGTGTGACGCCGCACGGCCATCTGCTAACAAGGGCCCGCAGGCGCGACCGCGCGGGGCACTTACTTCAGGCTGAGAATGGGGCCGTTCGACGATATTGACCGCAAGCTGCTGGCTTTAATCCAGGAGGATGACCAGCGGCCGCTGGCCGAGCTGAGCAGCCTCACCGGCGTGCCGGCATCCACGATCAACGACCGCATCAAGCGCCTCGTGCGCCAGGGCGTCGTCACGGGCTTCCACGCCCGCCTGTCGGCGGAAGCGCTTGGCCTCGACTTGCTCGCCTTCGTCTTTGTGGGCTGGAGCGATCCGGAGGTCGAGGCGCCGTTTCTCGATCGCGTGCGCGCGTCATCAGCCGTGCTCGAGTGCCACCACGTGACCGGCGCCTGGAATTATCTGCTGAAGGTCAGGCTGAGGACGACGCGCGATCTCGAATCGTTCCTTGCCGGCACCATCAAGGCGGTGCGCGGCGTGCAGCGCACGGAGACGGTGATCGTGCTGTCCTCGGCAAAGGAGACTTGCACGCTCGGCGTGCCGGAGTGAACTAAGCCGCCTCCGCCGCCGCACGGTCGACGATGCGCACGATGTCCGCCATGATGCGGTTCAATTCGAAATCCTTTGGCGTGTAGACGGCGGCGACTCCCGCATCCTTCAGCACGCGGGCGTCCTCCGGCGGAATGATGCCACCGACGATCACCGGCACGTCGTCGAGTCCCGCGGCGCGCATGCGCGCGACGATGTCCTGCACCAGCGGGACATGCGAGCCCGACAGGATCGACAGCCCGACCACGTGCACGTCCTCCTCGAGCGCGGCATTGACGATCTCGCCGGGCGTAAGGCGGATGCCTTCGTAGACGACCTCCATGCCGGCGTCGCGCGCGCGCACGGCGATCTGCTCGGCGCCGTTCGAATGGCCGTCGAGTCCCGGCTTCCCGACGAGAAACTTGATTCGCCGCCCGAGCCGCTTCGACACGCGCTCGACTTCGGCACGAACCTTTTCAACGCCTTCGCTCGGCCGCGCGGCGGAGCCCGCAACGCCGGTCGGCGCGCGATATTCCCCGAACGCCGCCCGCAGGATCTGGCCCCATTCGCCGGTGGTCACGCCGGCTTTCGCGCAGACGATCGAAGCCGGCATGATGTTGCGTCCGTCCACCGCCGCCGCCTGCAATCCGGCGAGCGCGGCCGCCACCGCCTTTGGATCGCGCGCGGCGCGCCACGCATTCAGCCGCGCGACCTGCTCGGCTTCGATCGACGCCGAAACCGTGAGGATCGCGCCCTCACCGGTCGCCAGCGGCGAGGGCTCGCTTT
Organism: Xanthobacteraceae bacterium; assembly: GCA_022844485.1. GTDB lineage: Bacteria > Pseudomonadota > Alphaproteobacteria > Rhizobiales > Xanthobacteraceae > JALHLQ01. Next base: position 7,021 of record JALHLQ010000021.1, on the reverse strand, counting down.
CGGTGAACGTGTTCACGCCCACCACCGCCTGCTCGCCGCGCTCAATCGCGGCGACGCGCCTCGCGTTGCTCTCGACCAGCCGCTGCTTCATGTAGCTCGACTCGACGCCGGCCACCGCGCCGCCGATCTCGGCGATGCGCACCAATTCCTCGCGCGCCTCGCGCTTGAGGTCTTCCACCTTGCGCGCGATTTCGACGGAGCCGTCGAAGATGTCGCCGAATTCGAGCAGATCGGTCTCGAAGGCGAGGATCTGCTGCGCGCGCAGCGACCATTGCTGATCCCATGGCCGCGGCAATCCGAGCGCCTCGTTCCAGGCCGGAAGCTGCACCGCCCGCGCGCGCGCCGACTTCGACAGCGTCACCGCCAGCATTTCGATGAGGATGCGATAGACGTTGTTCTCCGGCTGCTGCTCGGTCAAGCCCAGCGAGTTCACCTGCACGCCGTAGCGGAAGAGCCGCTGCTTCGGATCGCGCACGCCGTAGCGCGCGGTGGTGATCTCGTCCCACAGCTCGGCGAACGCGCGCATCTTGCAGAGCTCGGTGATGAAGCGCAGCCCCGCATTGACGAAGAACGAAATGCGCCCGACCACTTCGCCGAACTCCTCCTCGCGCACGTCGCCGGACGCGCGCACCTCGTCGAGCACGGCGATCGCCGTCGCCAGCGCGAAGGCCAATTCCTGCACCGGCGTCGCGCCCGCCTCCTGCAGATGGTAGGAGCAGACATTGATCGGGTTCCACTTCGGCATTTCGCGCGTCGTGAACACGATCACGTCGCGCGTGAGCCGCAGCGACGGTTTCGGCGGAAAGACGTAAGTGCCGCGCGAGAGATATTCCTTGATGATGTCGTTCTGCGTCGTGCCGGTGAGCGCCGCGCGCGGCGCGCCTTGCTCGTCGGCGGCGGCGATGTAGAGCGACAAGAGCCACGCCGCCGTCGCATTGATGGTCATGGACGTGTTCATCGAGGCGAGCGGAATGCCTTCGAACAGCGCCCGCATGTCGCCGAGATGCGAGATCGGCACGCCGACCTTGCCCACCTCGCCTTTGGCAAGCGCGTGGTCGCAGTCGTATCCCGTCTGCGTCGGCAGATCGAAGGCGACCGAGAGCCCGGTCTGACCCTTGGCGAGGTTCTTGCGGTAGAGCGCGTTCGACTCGCGCGCGGTCGAATGTCCCGCATAGGTGCGGAATATCCAGGGCTTGTCGCGCTTTGCCTCGCTCATTGGCCCACGCTCCTCTGCTCGCCCAAGTTTATGATGCAGCGCAAAAACGCCGTCAATCGCTCTGAGAGGAGGACAGAGCGCCGCGCTTGCGGAACCCGCGGAAGAGCCGCCCATCGATCGCGGCCAAGCCTGCGCCGATCAGCGCCATGCCGGCGAAGTGCTGCGGCGACAATCGCTCGCCGAGCACGAGCGAGCCGAGCAGGATTGCGCTCACGGGAATGAGGAAGGTCACGAGCAAGAGGTTGGTCGCGCCGGCGGTCGCGAGGATGCGGAAGTAGAGGATGTAGCCGAGCGCAGTTGAGAGCGTGGCCACGCCGAACACCGCGCTCCAGACCGCCATGCTTGGAAAGACCAGGGTCCACGGCTGGTCGATCATTGCGACAACGGGGATCAGCATTGCAGTTGATGCCGTGACCTGCCCCGTCGCCGTCATCATCGGACTGACGCCCAGCGCGCGGAATCGCCGTCCATACACGCCCGCGAAAGCGTACGACAGCGCTCCTGCGAGGCAGGCCAGTTGCGCCAGCACTGTGAGTTGGACGCCTTCGAGCGCGGCCGGGCCGATCATCACGACCACGCCCGCGAATCCGATTGCAACGCCCGCAACCCGTCCAGACGACAGTTTCTCATCGTGCGTGAAGGCATGCGCCACCAGCACCGTGAACAGCGGCGTGGTGGCGTTCAGGATCGCGGCGAGCCCGCTCGCGATCTCCTTCTGTCCCCAGACGATCAGGGTGAACGGCAGCGCATTGTTGAGAAAGCCCATGCCAAAAAAGGCGGCCCATGCGCGCCGCTCGCGCGGCAGCCGCTGACCTGTCGCGAGGAGCACGAGGTTGAGGAGGATCGCCGCAAGTCCGACGCGCAAGAAGACGAGCGTGAGCGGCGGCAATTCCCTTACCGCCACGCCGTTGAAGAAGAAAGAGCCGCCCCACAGCACGGACAGCGTAATGAGCAGGCTCCATTCGAGCAGCGACATGGAGCGATTGACGGGCGTCATGCAAGCTCTCCGCGTTCGGCGGCGAGCCTAAACACGCGCCCTCACGGCGCGCGACCCGATTTCTGGGCTACGTCCGCCGGACCAGCCCGATGATCACGAGCAGGATGACCGCTCCGATTGTCGCGTTGATGATCGCGGCGATGAAGCCGCCGCCGATCGCGACGCCGAGCTGACGCAACAGCCAGCCGCCGACCACCGCGCCGATGATGCCGACCGCGATATTGCCGACGAGCCCAAGGCCGCCGCCGCGCACGATCTGGCCCGCGAGCCAGCCGGCAATGGCGCCGATGATCAGCCAGACGATGAGAGATTCGATGGTCATGCCGCCCTCCCCTGAGTTCATGGAGTCCCAGCTTATGGATTTTTGCGGTCGCCCGACACCCCCGATGCAACAAGACGGAGAGACAGTGCGGCCGCTCAGGCTTTGAACCCGGCCGCCGCTGCGGCATTGTTGATGTGCACGCGCAAAGCTTCCTTGTTGCACTGCAATATCTAATCGGGCAAACTTACAACAACGCATTGTTAGAATCGTGAGGCGATCCATGGCGCTCGCTCAGGTCAAGCCGAAGACTCCCGCCCCAAAGGACTTGTACGAGTTCGGGGAAATCCCGCCGCTCGGGCATGTGCCTGCGAAAATGTACGCCTGGGCCATTCGCAAGGAACGCCACGGCCCGCCGGAAGAATCCATGCAGATCGAGGTGGTGCCGACCTGGCCGATCGGCGACGACGAGGTGCTGGTCTATGTCATGGCTGGCGGCGTCAACTACAACGGCATCTGGGCCGCACTCGGCCAGCCGGTCTCGCCATTCGACGGCCACAAGCAGCCGTTCCACGTGGCGGGCTCCGATGCGTCGGGCATCGTCTGGGCCGTCGGCTCGAAAGTGCGCCGCTGGAAGATTGGCGATGAGGTGATCGTCCACTGCAACCAGGACGACGGCGACGACGAGGAGTGCAACGGCGGCGACCCGATGTTCTCCACCTCGCAGCGCATCTGGGGCTACGAGACGCCGGACGGCTCGTTCGCGCAATTCTGCCGCGTGCAGTCGCGCCAGCTGATGATCAAGCCCGCGCATCTGACCTGGGAAGAATCCGCCTGTTACACGCTCACGTTGGCCACCGCCTATCGCATGCTGTTCGGCCATCCGCCGCACACGCTCAAGCCCGGCGACAACGTGCTCGTGTGGGGCGCCTCCGGCGGGCTCGGTGTGTTCGGCGTGCAGCTTTGCGCGGCGTCGGGTGCGAACGCGATCGGCATCATCTCGGATGAGACCAAGCGCGACTATGTGATGAGCCTCGGCGCCAAGGGCGTCATCAACCGCACCAATTTCAAGTGCTGGGGACAACTGCCGAAGGTGAACTCGCCCGAATACGCCGCCTGGGTGAAGGACGCCCGCGCCTTCGGCAAGGCGATCTGGGACATCACCGGCAAGCGCGACGTCGACGTCGTTTTCGAGCATCCGGGCGAGGCGACGTTTCCGGTCTCGACGCTGGTCGTCAAGCGCGGCGGCATGGTGGTCTTTTGCGCCGGCACCACCGGCTTCAACATCACCTTCGACGCGCGCTATGTGTGGATGCGGCAGAAGCGAATTCAGGGCTCGCACTTCGCGCATCTCAAGCAGGCGAGCGCGGCGAACCAGTTCGTGCTCGACCGCCGCATCGATCCGGCGATGAGCGAGGTGTTTCCCTGGGAGAAGATTCCGCTCGCCCACACCAAGATGTGGAAGAACCAGCACGCGCCCGGCAACATGGCGGTGCTCGTCAACGCCCCGCGCACGGGTTTGCGCAATCTCGAGGATGTTGTCGAAGCGGTCAGCAATTGAAAAGAGCTTCACCTCTCCACGTTCTTACGGGGGTGAGGCCGCTAGCGAAGCAAGTGGGTGCGGGCCTTCTTCGACGCCGATAGCGCACCCCATCACTCATTCATCGCTGCCGGCTCGGAGGCCTGACTTGGGTTCGTGCCTTCCCTTCCGGATGGGGAGGCGTTTTGCCGCATCATCGCCGGCGATGATTTCTATGCGCCGGTATCCTCCATAGCCCCTCCTTATTGCCCGAGGCATGACATTAGAGCGTTGTCCAATCGAACTGATGGGAGCTTATGCCGGCCGCACATTGCGAGACGCCTTCTGCGGAAAAGATTTCAGCGCTGCTGGATTATTGAGTTCCCACGTCCGCGTGGATTGAGATTACCGATTGTCTATGAGCGGCAATTGCATGAGACTGAGGTAGCCGAAGAGAAACTTCGGCTGCTCGTCGAACCGCGGGCGATCCACAACAACAATAGGGAGGAACGAATGGTTCAGCCTGTTCGAATTACAGCGTCATGTATGCTTCTGGCGGTTGCGGCCCTGTCGGGCTCGGCGGTGGCGCAAAGTCCAAGCGGCGTGCCGAGCCTGACCAGCAGCACCGTCATATCCGGACGCGACCTCACATGGGACATGGCTTTCCTGCCCGACGGAACCATGTTCTTTACGGAGAAGTGCCGCGGCCTCTCGGTGCGGCTGCCGAACGGCTCTGTCAACGCTCTGCTTGGGATCAAGGACTCCAAGGGTTATCCGGAAACAGCCGCTGATCTGTTCTGCAGCGGCCAGGCCGGCATGAGCGGGGTTGCGATTGATCCGCAATTCGCGACGAACCGCTTCATCTACGTGTTCTCGGCCTCGAGCATGACCGCACCGGGATCCAACCGCGTGCTGCGGCTGACCGTGAACAACGACCTCACACGGGTCGCGGGCCGGACGGACATCGTCACGGACATCGCCTACAAGCCGGCGGCCAGCAACCACCCCTTCGGCGACCCCGGCGCGCATAACGGCGGGCGTCTTCGTTTCGGACCGGCTGATGGTTTCCTCTACGTGACGACGGGCGACACCCACAACGGAGCGGTTCCGCAAAGCCCGACCCTCATGGGCGGCAAGGTGCTCCGCATCGACCGGGACGGCCGCGCCGCGCCCGGCAACAACGCGCCGCAGGGCTTCGATGCGCGGGTCTACACTTACGGGCATCGCAACCCGCAGGGCATTTGCTTCCGTCCGGGCACCAACCAGCCCTACACGGCGGAGAACGGCCCCTGGCACAGCGACGAGGTGACCGCGTTGACGGCCGGCGGCAACGCCGGGTGGGATCCGCGCCCGAACATGGCCGGGCGGGGCGACTGCCCCGACAATTACTGCGGCTATTCGCCGAACCAGATGGGCGCGATGGACCCGAAGGAGCGGTCGGCGTTCATGCCGATGACCGACCTCAAGACCTACCCCAACGCGATGAAGCCGGCCTGGAACAACGACATGCTCTCCCAGGGCATGTCGTCCTGCACGTTCCTGACCGGTCCGCAGTGGAAAGACTGGAACGGGCGGATGCTCGTGACCTTGATGGGCATCGGTATCCACGGAACGCCGGTCGGCAACCGACTCGACGTGCTCGACATCGCGGCTGACGGCTCGTCCGCCACCAGAACCACGGCCTCCCTGCCGATGCCGGCTGGACGCTTCCGCTCCGCCGTGCAGGGGCCTGACGGCAACCTGTATGTCGCCACCGACCAGGGCGACATTTACCAGCTGAAGCCGAACTGAGCCTGATTCGACGGCAGCCGCGCGGCCCAGAGGGTCCGCGCGGCTCACCAGGCGTTCTGCGGGACGCCTGACGGCCGCGCCTTCCTGACGCCGCTTTCGGTCTTCGGCAACCGCCCCGCGATACCGCAAAGCCTGGATCGCGCACGACGGGAGTTGTTCTGATGGTAGATCTTCGCATTGTTGCCGCTGGTTTCGCCGTGGCTCTGTTTTCTCAGGCGGCCTTGGCAAGCCCTGAACTCGTCAGAAGCAAGAACTGCGTGGCCTGTCATCACGTCGAACGAAAGATGGCCGGCCCGTCCTACAAGATGATCGCGGAGCGATATGCCCAGGACGAGGCCGCCGCAAAGGTCTTGAGCGAGAAGGTCATGAAGGGCGGCGCAGGCAACTGGGGCCAGATGCCGATGCCCCCTCAACCGACCGTCTCGCAGGACGAGGCCGAAGCCCTGGTCAAGTGGATCCTGTCCCAGCGGTAGACCGGCCTGAAGATGAAACGACGTGGACATGCGCGTCGCCAATGAAATGCGCGGACGCGGGGCCGCCCGCGAACCATCGTCGCAACGGTTTGATTCACGAATTCAGACAGCCGTTCGCGATCCCGCGCGGCGCTCTCGCCTCCGGGGTTTGCGATTGTCCCCCTCTTGGCGAACGAGGGGGGACGGAGCGCCGGGCGGCGCACCGTAGTCAGAAGGGGTTCTGTTCGCAGAACCCCGGCGTCTCCTGGCGAGGAGACGCCGCGCCGACCGGCGCTCCGTCGCGGCGTTGTTTCAGCCTCGAGACCGTGCTTCCTGGGACGAGGCGGATCGGCTCTTCGCCGCCCTGAGCACGGAAGCTTTCGGCTTCCGCTCACCAGTCGCCAGTCCAGCCATTGAAGGCAGAACCCCGTAGTGGGCCCGGACGGTTGACCCCGAGGCCACCCGAGTGCCCAGGCTGACGAGGCCCAAGCCCGCAGGCGCCGCATCTTGCTCCATCCTCCGAACGTCACCGGTTGACGCCCCTTAAGTGAGCAAGACGGAGGGAGGGAAGCAAACCGAGGGGCCGACGCGCAAGAGAAAGGCATAAATTTTTTCAGCGTGTCGTAGGGTGGGCGAAGCGCCGAAGGCGCGCGCCCACGCAAGCAGAAGACGTGGGCTTCGCGCGGCGAAGCCCACCCTACGATTGACATTCGCATGATCGAGATCGGTAGGGTGGGCGAAGCGCCGAAGGCGCGCCCCCACGCAAGGAAACGCATTGGCTTAGCGC
>JALHLQ010000020.1 GCA_022844485.1 Xanthobacteraceae bacterium | reverse complement strand
CGGCACCGGGTCGGAGGTGATGCAGCGCATCGCCGTGCCGATGATCGGCGGCATGGTGTCATCGATCGTGCTGACGCTCGCCGTGATCCCGGCGATCTACGCGCTGGTGAAGGGCGTACGAGTGCGGCCGTAGGCGCGTGCCGCACGGGTTTTCCCTCTCCCGCGCGGGAGTGACCCTCTCCCACGAGGGAAGAGGGAAACGTTGCGCTTACGCGGCCGTGAACGCGTAGCCGTTGCCGTCCTTGCGGATGGTGCCGACATTGGGCGTGCCCCAATGATAGCCGGCAACCATGGCTTTCTCGGCGATCGCGCGATCGAACAGCTGTTTGCGGGTCGCAACCGCCTGATCGGGCACATGGTCGAACACAAGCTGCCAGTCCGGATTGCGGACGTTCAGCGCCAGCGCGTTGGTGGCGTCGCCGGTGACGATGAGCTGCTGCCCCCCATTGCTGATCAGATAGGCCGTATGGCCTTGGGTGTGGCCATGCGCTGGGATCGCACGCACACCGCGTGCGACGTCGACCTCGCCGCTGATCGTCTTGACGTTCTTCCAGGTCGGGATCGTCGCCTGCACGCGCTGCGCAAGCCCGCGTCGGGGTTGCGGGATCGATTCGACCGGCTGCGTCCACCAGTCGAGCTCGGTCTTCGCCACCACGATCTCGGCTTCTGGGAACATCTGCTGATTGGTGTCTTTCGCCATCAGCCCGAAGATGTGGTCGCCGTGGAAATGCGAGATCAGCACGGTCCTGACTGATTTGGGATCGAGCCCCGCGTCGGCCATGCTCTTCGCAAGCATGCCCGCCTTCGGACCGCCCGTTTGCCCAGCACCGGTTCCGGAGTCGATCAAGATCAGGTTGCCGCCCGTGCGGATGGCGATGATGGTGAACGGCACCGGCACGAACTCGTCGGTCTGCCCGGCGGCCTTCAGCGCCGCCTTGGTCTGATCGACGCTGACGCCCCTGATGAAATTCTCGTCATGCGCCTTTTCCCAGACGCCGTCTGACAGCGAGAAGACCTCGATATCGCCGATCATGTATTTCTTGAAGCTTTGAGCCTGTTGGGCTTCGGCCGCACCGATGAAGGCGATCGGCTTCGAAAGCCCGAACATGGCGGACGCGCCGGCCGCGCCAAGCACCAGATCGCGACGTGAGATTTGAAACATTGATCCGATTCCTCCCAGGATGGCGGTGGCCGTTCTTACACGAGCCGGCAGTGGGGGCGAACCCAGCCCAGCCGCGCTTCACCATGATGTGAATGCATGATGTGAATGCACGACGTCCAGGCGGGCTCGACGTCACGCGTTCTCCTCAAGCGCGAGTGAGTTTCCGCATCGGCGTGCCGCCAACGTCGCTTTGCCGATCCGCACTGATCACGCCCTTGGTGAGGGAGCCCCGTGCCGCAACTTTGCCAGGGTAGGGTGCTCAGAGACCGGCGTCGTTCGGGCAGGAATCATTGGATTTGAGCGATAAGGCTCGGAAACGGCTGGCCCGCCAAATGAAATGCCCCTCTATCCGGGTCCCAACTGGTAAACAGAGTCTCACCAGTATTCGATAGACGCGATATAGTAATCGTCCATTTACTCCCAGGAATAAAGAGTATGTTTATGCTGCGGTTTAAGCTTATCTTAGATCGTCGCCCGTAGTGTCCTCGTCCAGGGGTCGGAATGCAGGACCGGTCCTGATCAATAACTGCAGGGACAAAAAGGGCGTCAGGATGAAAACCGCTGCTGCGAAAGCGGCCGAACCCGCCGAGCGTCAGGCGCGTTTCGACCATATTCAACCGCACTATCTCGAGGCCTTGACGCTCATCGAGCGGCTGCACAGGCGGCTGCTCGACGTGATCAAGGACGAGTTCGATCGCCGAAGCCGCTCCGACATCAATGCGGTGCAGGCGCTCTTGCTCTTCAATATCGGCGAGAAGGAGTTGACCGCCGGTGAGCTGCGCACGCGCGGCTACTATCTCGGCTCGAACGTATCCTACAACCTCAAGAAGCTCGTCGAAATGGGCTTTCTTGATCACCAGCGCTCGCGCGTCGATCGCCGCTCGGTCCGCATCAAACTGACGGACAAGGGGCGCGAAGTGCGCGACATCGTCGAGGCGCTCTACGCCAAGCACGTGCGCACGGTGGAGCAGGTTGGCGGCATATCCGGCGACGAGTTTCACACTCTCACCAAGTCGCTGCACCGGCTCGAGCGCTTCTGGACCGATCAGATTCTGTATCGACTCTAAATCGTTCTGCTTGACGAAAGACCCTGGCCTCCCCAGGCCGGGGTCTTTCTCGTTGACCAGGCCATAAAAAGGCCAATGCCCGCTCCTATCTCCTCACTCACTTGTGCGCTGCGACGCGTTGTGACGCTCCCTTGCGCGTGCTAAGCGGCACGGTGCCAGTTGAGGATTTGGGGGACGATGGCGAACCACGCTTCATTTGATCGCCGGCGATTCATCAAAGGCGTGGGCATTCTCGCGCTGGGAAGCGCTTTGACGCCCCGCGCGCATGCGCAAACCGACGATCCGCTGCAAACTCTCCTCCGCCAGAACCAGCGCGGTGATTTCGGGGAAGGGTTCGATTCCGCCTCGCGCACTGTGCAGATGCCGAAGGCGTCGACCCCGACGCTCTCGGCCGGCGCGGTGCAGACCACCGAGCAGGCGATCGCGCAATACGAACAAATCGTCGCAAGCGGGGGTTGGCCGCAAGTGCCGAAAACCGATCGGCTGCGCCTCGGCATCAAGCATCCGAGCGTCATGCAGTTGCGCCAGCGGCTGATCGCGGCAGGCGACCTCAACACGAATTCCGGCGTCAGTGATGTCTATGATTCGTTTGTCGAGGCGGCCGTGCGCCGTTTTCAGGCCCGTCACGGGCTGGGCATCGATGGGGTTGCACGCGAGCAGACCTTCAACGCGCTGAATGTGCCGGCGCAATCTCGGCTCGCGCAGCTGCGCACAAACTTGACGCGGCTTCGAGCCTTCACCGGCAATCTCGGCCCGCGTTTTGTCTTGTGCAACATTCCTGCCGCGCAGATCGAGGCCATCGACGGCGGCGTCGCCATCTCGCGCCACGCCGCTGTCGTCGGAAAACCGGACCGGCCGTCACCCGAAATCAACAGCCGCATCGTGGAGGTCAACTTCAACCCGTACTGGACGGTGCCGGTCTCGATCGTGCGCAAGGACCTCATTCCGAAGATGCAGGCCGAACCCGACTATTTGACCAAGAACCGCATCCGCATCTTCGACCAGCGCGGCAATGAACTCTCCCCCGCGCACATCAACTGGTACTCTGAAGAGGCCACGAACTACATGTTCAAGCAGGATCCGGGCGACTTCAATTCTTTGGGGGCGGTTCGGATCAACTTTCCGAATACTCATCAAGTCTATATGCACGACACGCCGCTGAAGAATCTGTTTGGCGAGGACTTTCGTTTCCACTCCTCCGGGTGCGTGCGCATCCAAAACGTGCGCGAACTGGTGAACTGGCTCCTGGCCGAGACGCCCGGCTGGGGCCGCAGCGATATTGAGCAGGTCATCAAGTCCGGCGAGCGTAAGGACGCCCGCATCGCCAAGCCTGTACCGCTTCTCTGGGTTTATGTGACCGCTTGGGCGACGCCCGACGGCATCGTCCAGTTCCGCGACGACATCTATAACCGCGATGGGCTCGCCGGGACGACCGCGCAGCGGGGGTGATCGGCAAAGGCGTCTGCTTATGCCTGCTGAGGACAAGCGCGAGGTCTATTTCGAGCATATCCGTCTCGGATCCGCGGTCCGCGTCGCCGCCATCGATGCGGCAACCGGAACCGAGGTCACCGTGATGGGACCGGCCACGGCGTCCCAGGCCGATCTCGAACGGCTGGCCTTGTCAAAGCTCAAAGCCAGGCTTGAACGCGACCTCTAAGCTTCACCTTCCCACCCCCTGAACCTGCGGGAAGGAGCGTTCGCGTGACAAGAGAAACGATTGCGTGGATCGGGCTCGGCCGCATTGGTCTCCCGATGGCGGGGCGCATTGCGGCGCAGGGCTTCAGCGTACGCGGCTTCGACCTCGACCCAAGCCGCAGGGAGGCGGCGAAAGCGCGGGGCATCCAGGCTGCAAAGAGCGCGGCCGATGCTGTAACGGGCGCCGATTTCGTCTTCACATCGCTGACGAACGACCAGGCCTTGAAGGAGCTGCTGCTAGGGAAGGCCGGTTTGTTGGACCGCATCGGCAAGCATGCCATTCTGGTCGAGACATCCACCACAGGGCCCGCCGCATCCGCGGATATCGCGCGGGCGACCGACAAGCTCGGCATCCCGTATCTTCGCGCGCCCATATCCGGCTCGACGGCGCTTGCCGCGGCCGGCACCTTGACCACATTCGTTTCGGGACCCGAGGAGGCCTTCGACCGCGTGCTGCCGGTTTTCGAGGCCTATACGCGCGCGCAGATGTGGCTCGGTCCGGACGAGGAAGCGCGTTACGCGAAGCTTGCGCTCAATCTCATGGTGGCGGTCACGGCAGGCATGCTGGCCGAAGCCATGGTGCTGGCGCGCAAGGGCGGCATCGAATGGTCGACGATGCTCGATGTGGTCGGCCAAAGCGTGCTCAACTCGCCGATCATCCAATACAAGCTCGGGCCTCTTCGCCGCCGTGACTTCACCCCTTCGGCAACCACGTCGCTCATCTCCAAGGACCTCGATCTGATCGTATCGACGGCGAAGGAGGTCGGGGTCACGGTTCCCTTGGCGAGCCATATGAGTGGCCTGTTTGCGGCAATGCAGGCCAAAGGCCTGGGCGAGCAGGATTTCTTCCGCCTGGTCCAGGAGACCGAGAGCGCGGCAGGCCTCACCGAGGCATGAGCGCCTTTGTTGGCGTCGGCTCCCGACCCAAGATATGGGGTTCGTTGCCCATTACGAAGCCCACGGGTTGGCCAGTGCCGGGCGATGTGGTACGCCCGCGCCGATGGCGCTTTTGCCCCGCCAGGTGAGCCGCCCGACGCAAGCCGGTCAGGAATTTCGATGTCCCCTTCCGAAGCAGCCGCGAAGGCGGCAACACCAGATGATTTTTTTACCGCCGCGCTGGCCGAGGCCGACCCCGAGGTCGCCCAGGCCGTGCGGCAGGAACTCGGCCGCCAGCGCGACGAGATCGAGCTGATCGCCTCCGAGAACATCGTCAGCCGCGCCGTCCTGGAAGCGCAAGGCTCGGTGCTGACAAACAAGTATGCGGAAGGGTATCCGGGACGGCGCTACTACGGCGGCTGCCAGTTTGTCGATGTCGCCGAGCAGCTGGCGATCGACCGCGCGAAAAAGCTTTTCGGCTGCGACTTTGCCAACGTTCAGCCCCACTCGGGGGCACAAGCCAATTTCGCGGCGTTCATGGCGCTGATGCAGCCTGGTGACACGTTCATGGGGCTCAACCTCGCCGCCGGCGGGCATTTGACCCATGGCTCGGCAGCAAACGTGTCGGGGAAATGGTTCAAGGCGGTCCCCTATGGCGTGCGCCGCGACGATAACCGCATCGATTTCGAAGAGGTTGAGAAACTTGCGCGGGAACACCGTCCGAAAGTGATCGTGACCGGGGGTTCGGCCTATCCGCGCATCATCGACTTCCGGCGCTTCCGCGAGATCGCGGATTCGGTCGGAGCGAAGCTGATGGTCGATATGGCGCATTTTGCGGGCCTCGTCGCCGGCGGCGCGCATCCGAGCCCGTTTCCAAGCGCCCATATCGTCACCAGCACCACGCACAAGACGCTGCGCGGTCCGCGTGGGGGCCTCGTGCTGACTAACGACGGAGAGATCGGGAAGAAGGTCAATTCCTCGGTCTTCCCCGGCTCGCAGGGCGGGCCGCTGATGCATGTAATCGCGGCCAAGGCGGTCGCCTTCGGCGAAGCCTTGCGCCCCTCCTTTCGCGCTTACGCGCGCAACGTGGTGGAGAACGCGCGCGCGCTGGCCGAAATCCTGAAGGCGCGCGGGCTCGACATCGTGTCGGGCGGAACGGACACGCATCTGATGCTCGTCGATCTTCGGCCGAAACGGCTGACCGGCAAGGTTGCGGAAGCCGCGCTCGGGCGCGCGCACATCACCTGCAACAAGAACGGGATTCCGTTCGACCCGGAGAAGCCGACGGTGACGTCCGGCGTGCGGCTCGGCACGCCCGCAGGAACGACCCGCGGGTTTGGTGTCGTCGAATTCCGCCAAGTTGGCGAAATGATCGCGGAAGTGCTTGATGTCCTGTCGCAAAAAGGCGCCGACGAAGATTCTTTTGTCGAAACCGCCGTTCGCGAAAAGGTGACGAAGCTCGTTGCGAAGTTTCCAATCTACAATGGTTGAGCAAGGACCAGGCAAAAGTCCGGCTGATATGAATTAGGGGAGGTTGATGCGCTGCCCGACTTGCCAGAGCCTCGACACGCAGGTGAAGGATTCGCGTCCGACCGAAGACTCCGCGGCAATTCGACGCCGGCGCGTATGCCTGTCCTGTGGATTCCGCTTCACGACCTTCGAGCGGGTGCAGCTGCGCGAACTCACCGTGATCAAGCGCAACGGCCGGCGTGTCCCTTTCGACCGGGACAAGCTGATGCGATCGATCCAGATCGCCGTCCGCAAGCGCAATGTGGAGCCCGAGCGGGTCGAACAGGTCGTCTCCAAGATCGTGCGCGAGCTGGAGAGCCTCGGCGAGAACGAGGTGACGTCCGAGACGATCGGCGAAACCGTGATGGCGCATCTGCGCGAGCTCGACGACGTCGCCTATGTGCGCTTCGCCTCCGTCTACCGCAATTTCCGGGAGCGCAAGGATTTCGAACAGGCGCTTGCCGAATTGGAAGGCGAGGAAGAGCCGAAACCGGTCGCGGTCGGGAGGAAGTAGTGGCACGCCGCGCCAAGAGCCGTCGTGCGCGCGACGCTGTTGCGTGGCATCGAAGACTTGGAACACGAGCATCTTGACCTGCCGACCCTCGGACATGGCCGCTGCGGCCGTCGACCTCCGCTTCATGTCCCTGGCGCTGACGCTTGGGCGCCGCGGCCTCGGAAATGCCTGGCCGAACCCAGCGGTCGGAGCCGTCATCGTGCAGGACTCACCGGACGGGCCGACGATTGTCGGGCGGGGCTGGACCCAGCCGGGAGGTCGGCCGCATGCCGAGATAGAGGCGTTGCGCCGGGCCGGAGCGGCCGCGCGCGGGGCAACAATCTACACGACGCTCGAGCCCTGCTCGCATTATGGCAAGTCGCCGCCCTGCATGGAGGCGATTGCGGCAGCCGGCATCAAGCGCGTCATCTCTGCGATGGACGATCCGAACCTGAAGGTCGCAGGGCAGGGGCATCGTTTTCTCCGTGACCGCGGCATCGCCGTTGAGGTTGGACTTTGCGGAGGCGAGGCGAAGCGCGTCCATGCGGGGCATATCCGCCGCATCCGCGAAGGGCGGCCGCACGTGATGCTAAAAATCGCGGTGTCCGCTGACGGCAAGGTGGGAGCGGCGGGCAGGAAACCCGTGCAGCTGACCGCGGAACCTGCAACCGCGCGCGTGCACCTGCATCGCGCCATGAGCGACGCCATCCTCGTTGGCATCGGCACGGCCATGGCCGACGACCCTCAACTGACATGCCGGCTGCCGGGCATGTCCGGACAATCGCCGCATCGAGTGGTGCTCGACACCACGCTGAAGCTGCCGCTCGACAGCCGCCTCGTTCGCACCGCCAACGACGTGCCCGTCTGGGTGTTCGCCGCACCCGAGGCTCCGGCGGAGCGGGAAGCGGAGATGCGGCGACTTGGCGTCGAGGTCTTTCGGATCGACCGACATGGAAGGCACATCGATTTGGACGCCGTGCTGCGGCTCCTCGGCTCGCTCGGGATCACCCGGCTGATGGTCGAGGCGGGACCGATCACCGCCGCGGCTTTCCTGGCCGCCGATCTCGTGGACGAAGTCGAACTGTACCGCTCCCCAAAGTCGGTGGGCGTGGATGGCGTGGACGCCCTTGGAGGAGCGTCGCTGGACGCGGTGATCGCGCCTCCGAGCTTCCGGCTTGTCGGCGAGGAACAGGTCGGCGCCGATCTGGTACAGCTTTTCGAGCGTGGAATGGGCTAGTTTGCTTCGATGTTCACGGGACTGGTGAGCGACGTCGGCGAGGTGCTTGCGGTTGAAACGCGGGCGGAAGGTTTGCGCCGGCTGACCATCGGCTGCCGATACGAGCGCGCCTCGATCCCGGCCGGCGCGTCGATTGCCTGCTCGGGCATATGCCTGACCGTGGTTGGAACGGGCGAGGCCGGCGGCCGAACCACATTCTCCGTCGACGCGGCGTCGGAAACCCTGAGAGTGACCACCGCCGGACAGTGGATTGAGGGCACGCGCCTCAACCTTGAACGGTCGCTGCGCGTGGGAGATGAGCTTGGGGGCCATCTCGTCAGCGGTCACGTGGATGGAATCGCCGAGATTGTCGCGCGCGAAAATCGACCAGAGACGGCGCGGTTCGTCCTAAAGTCGCCGGCCGCGCTGTCGCGCTTCATTGCGCAAAAGGGATCGGTCGCGCTCGATGGCGTGTCTCTCACGGTGAATACGGTGGTGGGCGAGGACTTTTCGGTACTGATCATCCCGCACACGCTCAAAGTCACGACGCTCGGCGCATGGGAGCCGGGCACGCGCGTCAATCTCGAGGCGGATGTCATGGCGCGCTACGCAGCGAGACTGCTGGAGCGCCAATAACCCCGGCTCTGAGGCCGATTTCTAACATTCGCATCCCGTTTCGGAAAACGATTTTGCGAAGGTTGGAATCAAGGACCATTGGCAATGAGTCCGCCGCTCCGTCAGCGGGCGCGAATGTGAAATCCACTCCACTAGATGCTTGCTCCGGCCACGGCGGTCTATGGTAAGACCTAGGCTGCCGGATTCAGCCGGCTCAGCGTTGCGAGCAATCGAGAATGGCGCGGCCGCGGCAAGTGAAGACAAGACAACCCGGCGACCTGACAGGCGCGCGCCTCCTCGTGGTCGAGGCGCGCTTCTACGAGGACATCTCCGATGCGCTGCTCGACGGGGCCAAGGATGCGCTCGATGCCGCTGGCGTATCCTATGATGTGATCAGTGTGCCGGGGGCGCTTGAAATCCCCGCAGCGATTGTAATGGCGATGGACGCCGCAAAGCGGAACCGCAAACCCTATGACGGCGTTGTGGCGCTCGGTTGCGTGATCCGCGGCGAGACCAGTCATTACGACATCGTTGCCAACGAATCGGCGCGGGCCATCATGGATATGTCGATCACCCGCGCGCTGCCGATCGGCAACGGCATTCTGACCGTCGACACCGAGGCGCAGGCCTGGGCGCGGGCAAAGCGGGATGAACTCGACAAAGGGGGAGGCGCGGCGCGCGCTGCGCTTGCGATGGTTCGGCTCAAGCGCAGCCATGCCAAAGCGCCGAGAGGGGCACGCACTTGAAACGCGCCGTCGCCAGCAAGGACCGCAAAGCCAACCGGCGCGGCGCTGCCAGGCTGGCTGCCGTTCAGGCGTTGTATCAGATGGACGTCGCCGGCACGCCGATCGATGACATCTTTGCCGAGTTCGAGAGTCATTGGCTCGGACGCGAGGTCGAAGGCTCGCAATACCTGCCGGTCGAAGCCGCGCATTTCCGCGACGTGGTCTCGGGCGTGCTGCGCGAGCAACGCGCGCTCGACCGCACGATCGACGAGGAATTGAAAGGAGGATGGCCGCTCAAGCGCGTGGAGACGCTGTTGCGTGCAGTGCTCCGTGCCGGCGCCTATGAACTGGCGCATCGCGCCGACGTGCCCGCGCGCGCCGTCGTCTCGGAATACGTGGACGTGGCTGGAGCATTTCTGGAGCGCGAAGAGACCGGAATGGTGAACGCGGTTCTCGACCAGATGGCGCGCAGCTTTCGTAGCGCCGAGTATGGCCGCACGCCCGGGTGATGCGTCGTGGTTCAGCGAGCCCATGGCGACTCCGCCGAAGACCGTCTCATCGGCCGCTTCTTCCGGCCGCTCGCAACCGATCCGCGGGCATTGGCGCTAGACGACGACGTCGCCCTGATGACGCCGCAGGCGGGGCTTGATCTCGTCCTCAAGACGGATGCGATTGTCGAGCACGTGCACTTTCTGCCCGACGATCCGCCGGATGTCATCGCGCGAAAGGCGCTCCGGCGCAATCTGTCGGATTTGGCCGGCAAAGGGGCAATGCCGTCCGGCTACCTCCTGTCCATCGCCCTCAGAGGCGACGTGAGCGACGATTGGCTCGCCGGGTTCGCGAAGGGCCTGCGCGACGATGCCGAGGGCTTCCGTTGTCCGCTGCTTGGCGGCGAAACCGTGAAGACGCCGGGACCGGTCACGATTTCGATCGCCATGATCGGAACCGTGCCGACGGGCTCATTGGTGCGGCGGAGCGGGGGGAGGGCCGGCGATCGGGTGTTCGTGACCGGCAGCATCGGCGACGCGGTGGTCGGGCTTCGCGTCAGGCGCGAGCCGGCGCTCGCGGACCGATGGGGTCTCACGCGCGAGGAGCGGGACTTCCTGGTGAACCGGTATCTGCTTCCGCAGCCTCGTATCGGACTTGGACAGGCGCTTCGCTCCTATGCTTCGGCCGCAATTGACGTATCCGACGGGCTTGCGGGCGATCTTGCAAAGCTGTGCCGGGCTTCGAATGTGAGCGGCGAGATCGAGATCAAGCGGATTCCGTTCTCGTCCCCCGTGCGCGTCGCCATGGGAATCGACTCCGCGCTGGCCGAGGCCGTGCTCACCGGCGGCGACGATTACGAGGTGATCTGCGCGGTTCCGCCCGGGCGGGTGAAGCCTTTCCTGCAAGACGCGGCTCGGTCCCAAGTTGCGGTCGCTGAAATCGGAACTCTGACTGCCGGCGGCGGTCCTCCCATTTTTGTGGACGCCACCGGCAAGCCGATGGCGTTCGAGCGGCTGTCCTATAGTCATTTCTGACCTGCATCGGGCGCGCTGGTCCTTCCTTGGTCCAATCGGTACAAGGCATGACACAGAAGGCGATGATGACCGCGATTACCGAAAATGGAATGCAGCCGGCCGAAGCAGACGACCGGCTCGCACGGTGCAATGTCCTCGTCCTCGCCGTTGCGCAGGCGCTTGCCGGCGGCAACGCCGCCGTGATCTTCGCAACCGGAGCTATCATGGGCTCCATTCTGGCGTCCGATAAGTCCTTGGCCACCCTGCCGGTCACGACCTACGTGGTCGGACTCTGGGCGGGGACGCTTCCGGTCGGCTACTTTTCGCGCGTGTTTGGCCGCCGCACAGCGTTTCAAATCGGAACGCTTTGCGGCGTGCTGACCGGAATCATGTCGGCACTGGCCGTATTGTGGGGGTCGTTCCTCCTGCTGATGTTCGGAACCTTTTTGGGCGGGCTTTATGCGGCGGCCCACCAGGCCTACCGGTTTGCCGCAGCGGATACGGCCAGCGAAGCCTTCAAGCCGAAGGCGATTTCGTGGGTGCTGGCCGGCGGTCTGTTTGCGGCCTTCATCGGACCGCAGCTCGCAATCCACACGAAGGATCTCGCGCCGCCTTACCTGTTCTTTGCGACCTATATCGGCCAAGCGCTGGTGGCTCTGCTCGCCGGACTGGTTTTGCTGTTCCTCAACATTCCGAAGCCGATCACGGCGCCAGCCGCCGGGGGCGGCGGGACGGGACGAAGGCTGTCAGAAATCGCTCGGCAGCCTCGCTTCATCGTCGCCGTCGTCTGCGGAGTCGCGAGCTACTCGCTGATGAACCTCGTGATGACGTCGTCGCCCCTCGCGATGATCGGCTGCGGCCACACGATTACCGATGCCACGCTCGGCCAGCAGTGGCACGTCTTCGCAATGTATGCGCCGAGCTTCTTCACCGGGTCGTTGATCGCGCGCTTCGGCGTCGAGCGTGTCGTCGCGGTCGGGCTTCTGCTCTTCCTTGTGAGCGCAGGCGTCGGGATTGCCGGCACGAGCGTTCCGCATTTTTGGACGGCGCTTATTTTGCTCGGGCTGGCGTGGAATTTGAGCTTTGTCGGTGCAACCGCGATGGTCACGGACTGTCACCGCCCCGCCGAGCGCACCCGCGTGCAGGCTTTCAACGATTTCCTTGTCTTCGGAACCATGATGCTCGGCTCCTTCGCGTCCGGACAACTGCTGGCCTGGTGGGGCTGGACTGCCGTGAATCAGGTGGTTTTCCCGGTCACGCTTGTGGCGTTGGCGCTCCTCCTCTGGCTGATGTTTCGGCAGCGGCCCCGCATGGCGTAACGCTCCGCCGCTTTGGACGAAATGCCTGAGGAATTGGACCGGTGCCGCGTTGCGTGAGCGGCCCTTTTTTGGCAATGTCCGCGCCGCGCTAAGCTGGGATAGTCGAAGCGATCCGGCCGTTGTACCCGGGCATCTCGCCTGCTCCCTTCGCCATCCGTTCTCGCGAAATGGGGTCTTTCAATGAACGCATTGTGGGTGATCATCGCCTGCGGCCTGCTCTCGATCGTATACGGAGCCTGGGCCACGCAGTCCGTCATGTCGGCGGACGCGGGCAGCCAGAAAATGCAGGACATCGCGGCGGCGATCCGCGAAGGGGCGCAGGCCTATCTTCGACGCCAGTACACGACCATTGCCATTGTCGGCGTGGTTATTTTCCTGGTCCTAGGTCTGCTGCTCGGTTGGCTCGTGGCCATCGGGTTTGCCATCGGGGCCATCCTGTCCGGAGTAGCGGGCTTCATCGGCATGAATGTTTCCGTTCGCGCCAACGTACGGACGGCCCAGGCGGCAATCGGTTCGCTCGCCGGCGGTCTCGCGCTCGCGTTCAAGTCGGGCGCGATCACCGGTTTGCTTGTGGCCGGCCTCGCTCTGCTCGGAGTTGCGGTCTATTTCGGTTTTCTGACCGGCACGATGCGCCTCGCCCCAAACAGCCGCACGGTCATCGACGCGCTGGTGGCGCTTGGTTTCGGCGCCTCGCTGATCTCCATCTTCGCTCGGCTCGGGGGCGGCATTTTCACCAAGGGTGCCGATGTCGGCGGCGACCTCGTCGGCAAGGTCGAGGCCGGCATTCCGGAAGACGATCCACGCAATCCCGCGACGATCGCCGACAATGTCGGCGACAATGTCGGCGATTGCGCGGGTATGGCCGCCGACCTCTTCGAAACCTACGCGGTGACCATGGTTGCGACCATGGTGCTCGCAGCGATCTTCTTTGTCGGAACCCCGCTGCTCGTGCCGATGATGCTGCTTCCGCTCGGCATTGGTGCGGCCTCGATCGTGACGTCGATCATCGGCACGTTCTTCGTCAAGCTCGGTCCGAGCCAGTCCATCATGGGCGCGCTTTACAAGGGCTTGATCGCAACCGCGGTCCTGTCGCTCATCGCCGTGGCGCTGGTCATCTACTGGCTTATCGGCTTCGGCCCGGTCGCCAAGATGCAATACACGGGCATGTCGCTCTACCTTTGCGGCATCGCCGGAATTGCGGTAACCGGCCTTATCGTCTGGATCACCGAATATTACACCGGAACGAATTTCCGCCCGGTGCAGTCGATCGCGAAATCGTCGATCACCGGCCACGGCACCAACATCATCCAAGGTCTCGCCGTGTCGATGGAATCGACCGCTTTGCCAACCATCGTCATTATCGCGGGCATTCTCGTCACCTACGCGCTCGCGGGCCTGTTCGGCATTGCCATCGCAGTCACGACCATGCTGTCGCTTGCAGGCGTGATCGTGGCGCTCGATGCATTCGGCCCGGTGACCGACAATGCCGGTGGCATCGCCGAGATGTCCGGTCTGCCCAAGGACGTCCGCAAATCGACCGACGCGCTCGACGCAGTCGGCAATACGACCAAGGCGGTGACCAAGGGTTACGCCATCGGCTCGGCAGGACTCGGCGCGCTCGTGCTGTTTGCGGCCTACAATGAAGACCTGAAGTTCTTCATTGCCAATTCTGCACAGCATCCCTACTTCCGCGGCGTTTCGCTGAACTTCTCGCTCGAGAACCCCTATGTCGTGGTCGGCCTCCTGTTCGGTGGCCTGCTGCCCTATCTGTTCGGCGCCATGGGCATGATGGCGGTAGGCCGCGCCGGCAGCGCAATCGTCGAGGAAGTGCGCCGGCAATTCCGGGAAAAGCCCGGCATCATGGATTATCGCGACAAGCCGGATTATGGCCGCGCCGTGGATTTGCTGACCCGGGCGGCGATCAAGGAAATGATCGTGCCTTCGTTGCTGCCGGTGCTCTCGCCGATCGTCATCTACTTCGCGATGTATTTCATCGCCGGCGGCGGTCCTGCGGGAAAGTCCGCTGGTTTTTCGGCTGTCGGCGCCATGCTGCTCGGCGTCATCGTCACCGGCATCTTTGTCGCCATATCGATGACCTCGGGCGGCGGAGCCTGGGATAACGCCAAGAAATATATCGAGGATGGTCACTACGGCGGGAAGGGCTCAGAGGCGCACAAGGCCGCCGTTACGGGTGACACCGTCGGTGACCCTTACAAGGATACGGCGGGCCCCGCCGTCAACCCGATGATCAAGATCACCAACATCGTGGCCCTTCTGCTGCTCGCCATCCTCGCGCACTGACGCGCTCTGTTCGAGAGATCGGACCCCGCGGCTCGCCCCGTGGGGTCTTTTTTGTGGAACGCCGGGACGCGACCCATCTGCAACCAGCGTCGAATGCGGCGCGTTAGGGGACAGGCGAGGCCTACCGCCGAAGGAAGTTCGATGATGACCGCCCCCTATTTCATGTTTGCAACCGGTATCGAGAACTCGAACCCAACCATCGGCAACGGGCGGGTGCGGATCGACCAGTTTGAGAAGTGCGGCCATTACCGCTATTGGCGCACAGATTTCGACCTGGTTGAAGATTTGGGTCTGCGTTTTCTCCGCTATGGCCCGCCCCTTCATGTGACCTATATCGCCCCGCAAAAATACGACTGGGAGTTTGCCGATTTGACGTTGGGCGACCTGCGCGCCCGCGATCTCGTTCCGATTGTAGACCTGTGTCATTTTGGCGTGCCGGCCTGGATCGGCGATTTCCAGAACCCGGACTTTCCCGAACTGTTCGCCGACTATGCAGGCGATTTTGCCCGGCGCTTTCCCTGGGTCCAGCTCTACACCCCGATCAACGAGATGTTTATTTGCGCCCTGTTCTCCGCGCGATACGGATGGTGGAACGAACAACTCCAGAGCGATCGAAGCTTCGTCACTGCGCTCAAACACATCGTGACGGCGAACGTCCTTGCGATGGCGCGGATTCTGGAGGTCCGCCCCGACGCGATCTTTGTGCAAAGCGAATCCTCCGAATACTTCCACGCGGAGAATCCAGCGGCCATCAAGCCCGCCGAGATCATGAACGCCAAGCGTTTCCTCTCGCTCGATCTCAACTATGGACGGCGTGTGGA
This sequence comes from Xanthobacteraceae bacterium, assembly GCA_022844485.1. Lineage (GTDB taxonomy): Bacteria > Pseudomonadota > Alphaproteobacteria > Rhizobiales > Xanthobacteraceae > JALHLQ01. Next base: position 60,055 of record JALHLQ010000020.1, on the reverse strand, counting down.
TTCCGAAATGTATGAATTCCTCATGGATAACGGCATGACGCGCGACGAGTACCATTTCTTCCTCGAATCGCGACTGCGCCACCACTGCATCATGGGGAACGACTACTACGTCACCAACGAACATCGCGTCAGCGCGGAGGGCACATGGACGGCTGCGGGCGACGTGTTTGGCTATGACCAGATCACCTGCCAATACTACGAACGCTACAAACTCCCGGTCATGCATACCGAAACCAATCTCGCCGAAGGTCCCAACGGCGACGAAGCGGTAAATTGGCTGTGGAAGCAATGGGCCAACGTGCTGCGGGTGCGCAATCAAGGCGTGCCGATTGTGGGCTTCACCTGGTACTCGCTGACTGATCAGATCGATTGGGACACGGCGCTCCGCGAGGAGAACAACCGCCCCCATCCGGTAGGTTTGTTCGATCTCGATCGAAACATCCGCCCCGTCGGGAAAGCGTATCGGCAGCTAATGCAGGACTGGCGCGTGGTTCTTCCCGCGCAAAGCGTGTGTCTGATCGTGCCGATATCTCTGCCGAGTGAATTCAACGAGTCCCACATTAAACGTCAGCGAGAGGACGCGCGCGAGTTCCTGAAACGTGAGACGCCGGTGAAAACGACCGTACGCAAAAAAACGTCCGGACGGCGGCCCGATCAATCCGGAACCCATGCCGCTCTAGCGCCCGACGATCCGGAACAGATAGGTAAGATAGGATAATTCCTGTCCGGACGAGGGCGTGGTGCGGCTGACGAAATCGAAAATCTTGCCGTCCTGGATACCATAATTGGCCAGGCGCTCCACTCTGCGGTTCTTGTCGAAGTAGACCGCGACGACCCGCTGATCGACGACCTTGCCCGGCAGAAAAGCTGTCTGCTCGGTTCGCTGCGAAATATAGTAGAAGACCTCGCCGGCGACCGTTGCGACGGTGGACGGCGTACCGAGCACGATCAGCACCTGGTCCTGCGTCGCGCCGATCGGGATCTGCTCGAGTGCGCCGTCGGCCAGGACGTAGCCGCGCGAATAACTTTGGGTGAAGCCGCCGCATCCCGACAGAAGGAGACCGAATGCGATCACGCCGACTGCAAGCAAGGGCGTCCGTCGATGACGAATATCGTCGCGACAACGCATCCCCGCCGCTCCCCTACGCTCGCCGAACTCAGCCGCCCGTTCACGTAACCCGCGCGAGCGCCTTTTGCAATGCAGTTGCGGCGCTCCCAAGAGCTTCGGAATAAGCTCATGATATTCCGGCTTGTTTCCCGGAGATCGCACCACGAGACGAGCATCACCGCACTCTATGGCGCGATAGTGGCACAAGCGCGCAACGAGGGCTTCTACGTGCAGTACGAGGTGCCTGACACGGTTGCCGGCCGCTTTGACATGATCGTCCTGCACCTTTGGCTCTTGCTGCGCCAACTGCGCGCAAGTACTGCCGGCCAGTCGCTCGCGCAAGGCGTGTTCGATCGGTTTTGCCGCGACATGGACCATAGCTTCCGCGAGATGGGGGTCGGCGACCTCGCGGTGCCGCGCCGCATGCGAGAGGTGGGGGAGGCCTTCTACGGGAGGGCACGCGCTTACGATGCCGCGCTGGAGAGCACAGACCCGGAGGCTCTGGCGTTGGCGCTCGCTCGCAATATCTATGGGACACCGTCAGGCGGGTTGGCCGGCGCGCGAAGGCTCGCGGGCTATGTGCGTTCTGCCGCCATGGCGCTGGCCACCCAAGATGAAACTGTGCTTGCACAGGGGCAACCGCACTTCCCCCACCCCGATGGCATCGAAGCGAACTGATCGCCCAGACGAGGGATTCCGATGACCGACTACGACCCGCCGTGGCACGCCATTATCCGCGCCGACGAGATTCCTGAAACTGGTCGCAGGGTCGAGCTTGTTGCCGACGATACCGTTCGGGCCAAGGCAGCCGAGGCTGCCGGCGTGGTGTCGATACCGCGACTGCGGGCCGAATTCGACCTCACCCGAAAAGGCGACGGCATCCGGGTGTCCGGCCGCGTGCTGGCCACGATTGAGCAGACCTGCGTCGTGACGCTCGAGCCGATCATGAACGAGGTGGAAGAAGCCATCGACATCACGGCCGTGCCCGCGGACCAGCTTCCGATAACTGCCCAGGACGCGGCGGCGGACATCGACTCCCAAGACTGCGAACCCATGATTGATGGTGGTGTCGACCTCGGTGCTGTGGCCACCGAATTTCTGATACTGGAAATCGACCCCTATCCAAGGAAGGGTGGGGCTGTGTTCGCAGATCAGTCGGAGCCGGCACGACCATCGAGCCCCTTCGATGTGCTCGCAAAGTTGAAGCGGTAGGACCGATGTGATCTGCAGGAGATCGGGTTTTCGGCCATCTGTGATCGCAGTCTGGCTGGAGGGAATGGCTTCATTGCTGCCGACTTGCGGTTCTCGCCGCGAAACAGTACCCGCTAGGGAATGACCGACAACGTTCGCATCGCGCTCGATGCCATGGGCGGCGACCATGGCCCCGCCGTGGTTGTGCCCGGCGCGGACATCTCCCGCGCACGACATCCGCGCGCCGAGTTCGTTTTCTTCGGAGATCAAGCCTCGATCGCCCCGCTCCTTGACACCTGTCCCAAGCTCAAGGCGGTGTCGCGCATCGTGCATACCGATGTTGCCGTGCGCATGGATGACAAGCCAAGCCAGGCGCTTCGCCACGGCCGCTGGAAATCATCGATGTGGCTGGCGATCGATGCGGTCAAGAAGGGCGAAGCAGACGTGGCGATTTCCGCCGGCAATACCGGGGCGCTGATGGCGATGGCGAAATTCAATCTGCGCACCATGCCTGGAATCGAGCGGCCCGCGATCGCCGCGCTCTGGCCGACATTGCGCGGCGAGTCCGTGGTTCTCGATCTCGGCGCCTCGATCGGCGCGGATGCGGAGCATCTGGTCGATCTCGCCGTCATGGGAAGCGCAATGGCCCGCGTGCTTTTCGATTTGGAGCGGCCGACCGTGGGCTTGTTGAACATCGGCGTCGAGGAAATCAAAGGCCTCGAAGAGGTCCGCGAAGCGGGGCAGATCCTGCGCGAGGCGCAGCTTCCGGAGCTCGATTACATCGGCTTTGTGGAAGGGACGGACATGGGTTTGGGCACGGCGGATGTCGTGGTGACGGAGGGCTTTGCCGGCAACATCGCGCTGAAGGCAGCGGAAGGAACGGCTCGGCAAATGGGAGAATATCTGAAAAGTGCGCTGTCACGGACCTGGCGCGCGCGGCTCGGCTACTTCTTCGCGCGCGAAGCTTTCAAGGTGCTGCGCGACAAGATGGATCCACGCAAGGTCAATGGCGGCGTGTTCCTGGGCCTCAACGGCATCGTCATCAAGAGCCATGGCGGGACGGACGCCGACGGTTTCGCGTCCGCAATCGACGTCGGCCATGACATGGTGCGCTATGCGCTGCTGGAGAAGATCCGCAAGACCCTGGCGCATTATCAGCAACGCGGCAAAGCCCCCCCGCTCGGCGAGGCGGCGTTATGAGCACCACCCGTTCCGTGGTGATCGGCTGCGGAAGCTATCTACCGCAGCGGATCCTGACCAATGAGGATTTGGCCAAGACCGTCGACACCTCGGATGAATGGATCATCCAGCGCACAGGCATCCGCGAGCGGCGCATCGCTGCGCCGGGCGAGTTCACCTCGCATCTGGGGGTGAATGCGGCAAAAGCAGCGCTTGCCGACGCGCAGATGGAGCCAAGCGACATCGAGCTCATCGTGCTTGCCACGTCTACGCCGGACAACACGTTTCCAGCGACGGCGGTATCGATCCAGGCCGGACTGGGCATCACGCAGGGCGCTGCCTTCGACATCCAGGCCGTGTGTTCAGGCTTTGTCTATGGGCTCGCGATCGCCGACAGCCTGTTGCGATCCGGAACATTCAAGCGGGCGCTGGTGATTGGCGCGGAAACGTTCTCCCGCATCCTCGATTGGACCGACCGAACCACCTGTGTTTTGTTTGGAGATGGCGCAGGTGCTATCGTGCTTGAAGCCCAGCAGCAGCCCGGCGCCCGCGAGGATCGCGGCGTGCTCACCTCGCACCTGCGTTCGGACGGCCGGCATAAGGAAAAGCTATACGTCGATGGGGGCCCCTCATCGACCGGCACGGTCGGGCATTTGCGCATGGAAGGACGCGAGGTCTTCCGCCACGCGGTCGCAATGATCACGGATGTGATCGAGGCCTCGTTCAAAGCCACCGGCTATACCGCCAACGATATCGACTGGTTCGTCCCTCATCAGGCCAATAAGCGCATCATCGACGGCTCAGCCCACAAGCTCGGGATCGATCCAAAGAAGGTCGTGACCACGGTTGACAGGCATGGCAACACCTCAGCCGCCTCGATTCCGCTGGCTTTGGCGGTCGCGCGCGCCGACGGTCGCATAAAACCCGGTGATTTGGTTCTGATCGAAGCGATGGGCGGCGGCTTCACCTGGGGCGCGAGCCTGTTGCGCTGGTAACACAACCTCTCCGCCATCTGTGCCGGAGCCGTTGACCGTTTTGGGGCAAGCCAATATCGTTTGAAAATTCAGCGGGATAATAGGTCGCCGCGAACGGGGCAGGTCGATGGCGGGAAAGACGATTACGCGCGCGGACCTCTGTGAGGCGGTCTACCAGAAAGTTGGCCTGTCGCGGACGGAGTCGGCGAACTTGGTGGAACTCGTCCTCGCCGAGATCACGGACAGCCTCGAACGCGGTGAAACCGTAAAGTTGTCATCTTTCGGATCGTTTGTTGTGAGACAGAAAGGGCAACGCGTTGGCCGTAATCCGAAGACGGGTAAAGAAGTGCCCATCTCACCGCGTCGGGTTATGGTGTTCAAGCCGTCGGCGATTCTGAAGCAGCGCATCAACGCGGGAGCAGACGGCGGCGAATAGCCAGAGTTGAGGAGGCGGCCGTGGACAAGGCGCCGGACGCGTTCCGCACGATCAGCGAAGTCGCTGACGATCTTGATTTACCGCAGCATGTTCTGCGGTTCTGGGAAACCAGGTTCGTTCAGATCAAGCCCATGAAGCGCGGCGGCGGCCGGCGATACTATCGTCCGGACGATGTCGACCTGCTGCGCGGGATCCGACACCTGCTCTACGGCGAGGGCTACACGATACGGGGGGTGCAGCGCATCCTCAAGGATCACGGCGGCAAATTCGTCCAGACCGTCTGGAAAGCGGGCGCTCCGCAACCCGAACCTGCTTCGGATGATTTCGAGGATGCCGAACCGGAGATGCCGCGGACGCGGTCGGGATCCGCAAAGCGCAAGCCGCACGAAACGGAGCGCGAAAGCCGGATATTGGGCATGCTTCCGGCGCTGTTCGGCTCCATCGCGGAGCCCGTTGCGGATGCAATCATCCGCACGGAACCGCGGCTGACCGAACGTCCGCCGCCAAAGAGCTCAACGGAGGAGGGGACCGATTTGAACGGCCGGGGAATGGCCGTAGCCGCCGCTCGGCCTGTACCGCAGCGCAGCACAGAGACAGCCTCCTACGCACAGGACGACGTCATGCCCCGCGGCGCCGCCATGCCGCGTGAGGAACTGCGGAAGCTCCAGTCGGCGCTCTACGAATTGAGCGAATGCCGCCGCCTGGTGGACGAGGCGCTCGACGGAGAGAATTAGGCACCCGACTAAGGCTTGAGGCTGAGGATATAGGCGATGACGTTGCGCGCATCCCCGGCCTCGATAATGACATTCGGCATGGTCCGGTGAGAGCTCTGGAGCGCGACCGTCAGTGCGGTCGATGACATGCCCGGCACCGCGGCGATCGTCTCAAAGCTCGGCGCGCCCCCCATCGGAGAGGGCCGTCCGGCCTCGACAGCATGGCATTCCGCGCAGGCGCGCTGGGCATACGCCTTGCCTGCGGCGGGTTGACCGATCTCCTGAGCGTCTGCCGCGAGCATGCCGGCCGCCCACAAAGCCATGGCCGAAACCGAGAGAACGACCCGCATCATCGTGGCGACTGTCTCCTGATCCGGCAGTTTGGGACAAGGTTTATGGCTTAATCGAGATGGTCGGAGCGGCGAGATTTGAACTCGCGACCCCTAGTCCCCCAGACTAGTGCGCTAACCGGGCTGCGCTACGCTCCGTTCATCTCGCTCTTCCTTTAAGGTCACCATGCAGGCTCCGCAAGGCCGCACAGCGGCCGGCCGAGCCCGGCGGCTGTGGCCCAAACGCCACGCGTTAACGACAAATAAGTCACAGAGCGCGAAGCTGGGCTCCGTGCCGTGATTTCGCCACAGCTGATCAACATTTGCTTGGAACATGAACGATATAGAAGTCGGCTTAGTTTTCCCTTCCCGACGGCTTTCGCGCTGTGCAAGGGACCGTTGCCGATTCCCCGTTGCGATAATACAACAGCCGCACGAAATCAATGAGGGCAGTGAGCGCGGCCACATTTTGCACGGCACCGACGCGCTAGTGTCGGACGCCCTCACGGGGACGTTGGATCTGAGGCTGGCGGTCAATGGACGCTAAAGCAAACATCAAGTCGAGGCTTCCTAGCCGGCATGTGACCGAGGGTCCTGAGCGAGCACCGCATCGTTCCTATTACTATGCAATGGGGCTTACGGCGCGGCAAATCCATCAGCCTTTCGTTGGCGTGGCGACCTGCTGGAACGAAGCCGCCCCATGCAACATCTCGCTCATGCGCCAAGCCCAAGCCGTGAAGAAGGGTGTTGCCGCGGCCGGCGGCACCCCACGCGAATTTTGCACCATTACGGTCACGGACGGCATCGCCATGGGGCACCAGGGCATGAAGTCCTCCTTGCCCTCGCGCGAGGTGATCGCGGATTCCGTCGAACTGACGATGCGCGGCCACGCTTATGATGCGCTGGTCGGCATGGCTGGATGCGACAAGTCGCTGCCGGGAATGATGATGGCGATGTGCCGCCTGAACGTGCCGGCAATCTTCATCTATGGCGGATCGATTCTGCCAGGCACTTTCAAGGGCAAGCCGGTCACCGTGCAGGACGTATTTGAGGCTGTCGGCAAGCATTCCGTCGGGGCCATGTCGGACGAGGATCTGGCGGAGCTGGAGCAGGTGGCTTGTCCTTCGGCGGGCGCCTGCGGCGCGCAGTTCACCGCCAATACGATGGCGACGGTCTCCGAAGCGATCGGTCTGGCGCTGCCTTACTCGGCCGGCGCGCCCGCGCCTTACGAGATCCGCGATGCTTTCTGCACGACGGCCGGAGAGCAGGTGCTCGAACTCATCGCCAAGCGCATTCGCCCGCGAGACATCGTGAGCCGCAAGGCGCTCGAGAATGCCGCGACCGTCGTTGCCGCCTCGGGCGGATCGACCAATGCAGGCCTGCACCTGCCCGCTATTGCCCACGAATGCGGCCTCAAGTTCGATCTCTTCGACGTGGCCGAGGTTTTCAAAAGGACGCCATACATCGCGGACCTGAAACCCGGTGGGCGCTATGTCGCCAAGGACATGTTCGAAGCCGGCGGCGTTCCGCTCTTGATGAAGACACTGCTCGATCACGGCTTCCTGCATGGCGACTGCATGACGGTCACTGGCCGTACGGTGGCCGAAAATTTGAAATCCGTGAAGTGGAATCCAGACCAGGACGTGATCCGGCCGGCCAACCAGCCGCTATCGCCGAACGGCGGCGTTGTCGGCCTGCGCGGCAATCTCGCGCCCGACGGGGCGATCGTGAAGGTCGCCGGCATGACCAACCTGAGGTTCACCGGCCCGGCGCGTTGCTTCGATGGCGAAGAGGCGTGCTTCGAGGCTGTGAAGAACCGTCAGTACAAAGAAGGCGAAGTGCTCGTCATCCGCTACGAGGGTCCGCGCGGCGGTCCGGGCATGCGCGAGATGCTGTCAACCACGGCGGCGCTCTACGGCCAGGGGATGGGCGACAAGGTTGCGCTGATCACCGACGGCCGCTTCTCCGGTGCTACGCGCGGCTTTTGCATCGGCCATGTCGGCCCGGAGGCGGCGATTGGCGGGCCGATCGGGCTCTTGCGTGACGGCGATGTCATTACCATCGATGCCATTGCCGGAAAACTCGATGTGAACCTGTCCGCCGACGAACTCGACAAACGCAGGCGCGATTGGCAGCCGCGGGAAAGCGACTTCGGGTCGGGCTATTTGTGGAAGTACGCGCAGCAGGTGGGGCCTGCCGTCAATGGCGCGATCACCCATCCGGGCGGATCAGCCGAGAAGGCGTGTTATGCGGACATCTAGCATCCTCGTCGGCACCGCCGCGATGGCCCTCCTGATCGGTTTTGCGCCGGCTGGCGGCTTCGACGGCGCGCGCCCGCAAAGCGCGACGGCGGGCCAGTCGACGGTCGAGGCGTTCCGCTCGGGCGCTCAGGCACTGCGCGCCGGAGAGACCGCCAAGGCGGTCACCTCGCTCGAGGTGGCGGCCGAGCAGGGACACGCCGTCGCGCAGTGGAAGCTTGCGCGGATGTATGCCGACGGTGACGGCGTCGACCGCGACGAACTGCGCGCGTTCCGATATTTCAGCCGGATCGCCAACGCCTATGCCGACCAGAGCCCTGACACGCCGCAGGCGCGGCTCGTGGCTAATGCTTTCGTTGCGCTCGGCGGCTACTATCTCGACGGCATTCCGAACTCGCAGGTGCGGGCCGACCCGGCGCGGGCCAAGGAAATGTTCTCCTACGCGGCCTCCTATTTTGCCGATCCGGACGCGCAGTATCACCTGGCCCGCATGTACCTCGACGGCAGAAGCGTACCGAAGGATGCGAGGCAGGCTGCCCGCTGGCTCGGGCTCGCCGCGAACAAGGGACAGCATCAGGCGCAGGCGACGCTGGGCTCGATGCTGTTCGAGGGCAAGCATGTTGGCCGGCAGTCTGCGCGCGGACTGATGTGGCTCACACTCGCGCGCGACAGCGCGGCAGGCGACGAGAAGTGGATCGTCGAGCTTTACGATTCCGCCTTCAAGCAGGCGACCTCCGACGAGCGAACGCAGGCCTTGGCGATGCTGGAGCGCTGGCTGAATGGGCGGCGAGACTGAGCGCGTCCGCTGCCTCGTGAGCATCTAGCGGCTGTTCAATCCCAGATCGATCCAGACCGGCACATGGTCGGACGGCTTTTCCCAACCGCGGACGTGCTTATCGATGCCCCCGCTCGAGAGCCGGTCGGCCGCCTGCGGCGACAAGAGCAGGTGATCGATGCGAATGCCGATGTTCTTCTGCCAAGCGCCGGCCTGGTAATCCCAGAATGTATAAAGGCCCGGATCGTCGTTCATCGCGCGGATCGCGTCAGTGAGGCCGAGATTGACCAGGCTGCGATACCGGGCGCGGGTTTCCGGGAGGAACAGCGCGTCCTTCTCCCATAGCTTGGGGTGCGAGACGTCGTTGAGCGTGGGAATGACGTTGTAGTCGCCGGCAAAAACCAGCGGCTCCTCGAGCGCGAGCCGTTGGCGCGCGTGCCGCATCAGCCTGTCCATCCAGCGGAGTTTGTAGGCATATTTCTCGGTGGCGGGCGGGTTGCCGTTCGGAAGATAGATTGTCGCAACGCGCAGCACGCCTGAAGCGGTCGAGACGACCGCCTCGATGAAGCGCGCCTGTTCGTCTTCGGCGTCACCGGGCAGCCGAACGCTGACTTCGTCAAACGGGATGCGCGAGAGGATGGCGACGCCATTGAAGCTCTTTTGCCCGTGCGCGGCGACATTGTACCCGCGGCTTTCATAAGCCTCCCGGTCGAACGCTTCGTCGGTACACTTCGTTTCCTGCAGGCAGACGATGTCCGGTTGACGCTCCTCGAGCCAGGCGTCCAACGCCTCGCCGCGCTGCTTGATCGAGTTCACGTTCCAGGTGGCGATGCGCATGGGGTCGGTTTGGTTCGTCGGTGGGACGGGGTCTGTTCGTCGTCCGGGAGCACTTATAGTTTACCGTAAGTTAATGCCGCAGGTTGGGCCAATATGTTAGTGAACTTGCTGTACCCTTGCCGCTCCTGGCGGAGAGATTTCAGCCATATCGGAAAAGTTTCAAGTCTTGGACCATGACGAAGCCCCGGTGGATTTTGGCAATTCTGGCCGTGCTCGCGCTTATGGGCGCGGCCTTGGGATTGCGCGATGCCGTCACCCCGCCGGGCGCGGTCGCCCAGGGGCCTGCGGGGCAGCAGCGTGCTGTCCCGGTGGACACAGCTGTTGCAGTGCGGAAACCTGTGCCCGTGCGCATCGACTCTATCGGCACGGTCATGCCGATCGCGAGCGTTGCGCTGAAATCGCGTCTCGAGACACAAGTCATGGAGGTCCACTTCTCCGACGGCTCGCGCGTCAAGGAGGGGGATCTCCTTTTCACCCTGGATGCGCGCGCCCTGCAGGCGCAGATCAAGCAGGCGGAAGGCATCCTCGCGCGCGACCGAGCTCAGTTCGAGGGAGCGGAACGAGACCTGAGACGGTTCAGCGAACTGGTCGGGCGCGGAGCCGCGACGCAGGTCAACCTCGACAATGCGCGAACGCAGGTGGAAATGCTCCGGGCCTCCGTCAAGGCTGGAGAATCTGCCCTCGAGAACTTGAGGGTTCAGTTGAGCTACACAGAGATCCGAGCCCCGATCCCCGGCCGCATCAGCGCGGCCAGCGCAAAGGCCGGGAATTTCGTGCGGCCAGCCGACACGACCGCGCTCGCGACGATTAACCAGATTGCCCCGATCTATGTCGCCTTCTCGGTGCCGCAGCGGCTCCTGCCTGATGTTCGCAAGGCGATCCAGAACGAGAGCGCCAAGTTGGAAGCGGTGATGCCTGGCGACCCACAGCTCTCGCAGGGGACGCCTACGATGATCGACAATGCGGTGGATGCGGCGACCGGAATGGTGAGCATCCGCGCAACCATGGAGAACAAGGACGAGCGCTTATGGCCGGGTGCGCTCGTGAACACCCAGCTCATCTTGCGCGTTGAAGACGCTGTCACCGTCCCCTCCGTTGCGGTGCAAACAGGGCAGTCGGGCACGTTCGTCTTCGTGGTGCGCGAAGGGGTTGCCCGCGTGCAGCCCGTGACGGTGACGCGGTCGGTCGAAAACACAGCCGTGATTGGAAAGGGGCTCGAGGACGGTGATACTGTCGTCACCGACGGACAACTGTTGTTGGGCGACGGCGTGAGGGTCGCGCCGCGGCGGAAGGCAGGGGCTTGATGAACCTTCCCGAACTCTGCATCCGCCGTCCGGTCATGACGACGCTGATCACGGCGTCGTTTATCGTATTCGGCATCTTCGCCTATCGGCTGTTGCCGGTCTCCGCTCTCCCCCGTGTGGATTTTCCAACCATCAGCATCACGGCGACGCTGCCCGGCGCCAGTCCCGAAACCATGGCTGCCTCCGTCGCCTCGCCGATCGAGCGGCAGCTCTCGACGATTGCCGGTATTACGTCGATGACCTCCTCGTCGTCGCTTGGCACGACGCAGATCACGCTGCAATTCGATTTGAACCGCGACATCGATTCCGCCTCGCTCGATGTGCAGACGGCATTGACGATCGCGCAGCGGCGGCTGCCGGTCGAAATGACGACGCCGCCGAGCTTTCGGAAGGTGAACCCGTCGGACTTCCCGATCCTATTCATTTCGAACATCTCGCAAACGCTGCCTCTCTCCACCGTGCACGAGTATGCGGAGTCCGTCGTCGGTCAGCAGATCTCGCAAATACCCGGGGTGGCGCAGGTTCTCGTTTACGGCGCGCAGAAATTCGCAGTGCGGGTCCAGGTTGACCCGGAAGCCGCGGCCGCGAGGGGGCTCTCGCTGGACGACGTTCGTACGGCGGTAGCCCGCGCTAATTCCAGCATCCCCGTCGGGACCTTGGCGGGGCCGCGCCAGAACATCACGTTGCAGGCGACGGGCCAGTTGGAGCGGGCTGCGGAGTATCGCAATATCGTCGTAGCCTGGCGAAACGGATCGCCGGTCAAGCTCGATGAAATCGCCCGTATTGTCGACAGCGTCGAGAACGACAAGATCGCGACCTGGTTCAACGATAACCGCGCCATTGTGCTGGCGGTGCAGCGGCAGCCGGACGCAAATACGGTTGAGGTCGTCGACGCCATCCGCGCGAAGCTCCCGGCCTTGCGCGCGCAGGTGCCGCCGTCGATTCAGCTCGAGACCTTGATGGATCGCTCGATATCGGTGCGTCAGGCGGTCTGGGATGTCCAGGGCCATCTGCTGATTGCGATCGTCCTCGTGCTGCTCGTGATCTTCCTTTTCTTGAAGAAGCTCTCGGCGACGCTCATCCCCGGCCTTGCCGTGCCCATCTCGATCGTCGGCACTTTTGCGGTCATGTATGCGCTCGGCTTCTCCGTCAACAATATGACTCTGCTCGCGCTGACGCTGTGCGTCGGCTTCGTGGTCGACGACGCGATCGTCATGCTCGAGAACATCGTGCGCCACATCGAAAACGGCATGCGTCCTTTCGAGGCGGCGTTGAAGGGGTCGCGCGAGATCGGCTTCACCATCATTTCGATAACCTTCTCGCTGGTGGCCGTGTTCATCCCCGTACTTTTGATGGGCGGCGTCGTCGGCCGGGTTTTCCGCGAGTTCGCGGTGACGATTTCCGTCGCCATCATCATCTCGGGCTTCGTCTCGCTGACCCTGACCCCGATGCTCTGCGCGCGCATGTTGCGCGGCCCGCATGATAATCCGCGGCGACCCAATATCGTGCTGCGGGGCTTCGAGGCGATGTTTCAGGCTTGGCTCCGCGCCTATGAGTGGACACTCGACCGCGTCATCGCCTGGAAGAGCGTCACCCTCGCGATCACCTTTGCGACGCTGGCCGGAACGGTCTGGCTCTACGTGATCGCGCCGAAAGGCTTCTTCCCGATTGAGGACACGGGTTTCCTGATCGGTGTCACCGAGGCTGCGACCGACACGTCGTTCCCCGCCATGGCCGAGCGGCAGCGGCAGGTGGCCGACATCGTGCGGAAAGACCGGGCCGTCGCCTACGTCAATTCGACAGTCGGCGCAGGCGGACCGAATCCAACGACCAACTACGGGCGAATGTTTGTCGCCCTGACGCCGAAAGCCGAGCGGAACGAATCGTCCACTCAGGTCATCCAGCGCCTGCGCCGTTCGGCGAGCATCGTGCCCGGCATTCAGGTGTTCTTCCAGAACGTGCAGAACATCAATATCGGCGGCCGGATTTCCAAGAGCGAGTATCAATACTCGCTGCAAAGCGCCGACACCGAGACCCTCTATCGCGTGGCGCCTGAACTGCGCGACAAGATCGCGCAGGTGGAAGGCATTCGCGACGTCACGACCGACCTTTACATCAAGAATCCGCAGATGCTGATCGACATCGACCGCGAAAAGGCGGCAGCCTTCGGTATCACGGTCGAGCAGGTTCGCCAGCAGTTGTTCAACGCCTATGGCTCGCGGCAAGTGGCGACCATCTACACCTCGTCGAACGACTACCAGGTGATTCTGGAGACGGCCTCCGAATTTCAGAATGATCCCTCCGATCTCTCGCGCCTCTACGTGAAGGCGGCGAGCAACCAGCTTGTTCCGCTCAATGCCGTAGCGCGGCTCACGCCGACGGTGGGACCGCTGCAGGTGAACCACCAGGGCCAGCAGCCCTCGGTAACTATCTCCTTCAATCTCGCCCCCGGGACCCCGCTGGGATACGCCGTTGCCGCCATTCAGCGCATCGAGCGCGAATCGCGCTTGCCGGCGACGGTCGCGACCGGATTCCAAGGCACTGCCCAGGTCTTCCAGGAAGCCTTGCGCGGCCAGGGGCTGCTGATCCTCGCGGCGGTGTTCGCGGCCTATGTCGTGCTCGGCATTCTCTACGAGAGCTTCATTCACCCAATCACGATTATCTCCGGTTTGCCGTCCGCCGGCATCGGCGCGCTATTGACGCTGATGGCGTTCCAAATGGACCTCTCCGTCATCGCAATGATCGGCATCGTGATGCTGGTCGGCATCGTGAAGAAGAACGCCATCATGATGGTCGACTTCGCAATCGAACGGCGCAGGCTTGGGATCGGCGCAGAGGCGGCCATCCGCGAGGCGGCGCTGATCCGCTTCCGCCCGATCATGATGACCACATTCGCTGCGATCTTCGGCGCGCTGCCGATCGCGCTGGGGGCGGGCGCCGGCGCGGAATTGCGTCAGCCGCTCGGGGTCGCAGTGGTCGGCGGGCTGTGCCTCTCCCAACTCCTGACGCTCTACATCACGCCAGTCGTATATATCTACCTCGACCACATCGACCGCCGGTTGCGTCGCAAACTGGAGCCGCAGCTCGAAGAGGCGCCGATCGAGACGCGCCCGCGGCAGGTCGCGGCCGAGTAGAAGCGAAAGCTGCCTTATGCGCGACGCAGCATCACAGCGTGAAGCTGGTGCCGCAGCCGCAGGAGGCCGTGGCGTTCGGATTGCTGATCTTGAACGATGCGCCGATGAGATCGTCGACGAAATCGATCTGCGAGCCGGCCATATATTGCAGCGAGATCGGATCGATCAGAACCGTTGCTGCGTCTTGCGAGAGGACGATGTCGTCCTCGGCCTTGGTCCGCTCGACATCGAATTTGTACTGAAAGCCGGAGCAGCCGCCGCCCTCGACGCTGACGCGAAGCATGGCGCCTGGGTCGCCCTTCAGGATCTCGCCGATCCGGCGGGCTGCTCGATCGGTCACGGTCACACTGGTTGTCATCTGGCTCTCTTCGCGCACTCGCCGGCCATTGCCGCCACCGCCCCCGATTCGTTGAATAGCTAAGGGCCCTTGATGCCCCGGTCAATCTCAGACCCACTACCGATCAGTTTCAATCGGATCAGGGTCCGAATTGTTGTTCGGTCGCATTTTCCTGCGTCCAACCCGGTCCCACTGGGCAGGAAAATGCTTTAAGGGGAAGGATATGGCGGTCCAAGCATCGCGCCCTCGATCCCCTTTCGCCGCCGATCCTGGCAAGAGCCGGGGCCGCCTCCACCCTGAGGCCGCCAGCATCACCCGCAATGCCTTTCGCCGGGATTGCGACCGGATCATCCATTCAGCCGCTTTTCGACGCCTGAAGCACAAGACCCAGGTTTTCGTGTTCCATGAAGGCGACCATTATCGCACGCGGCTGACCCATACCTTGGAGGTGATGCAGGTTGCGCGCGCGCTGGCGCGTGCCCTCGGGCTCGATGAAGACCTCGCCGAGGCGCTCGCTTTGGCCCATGATCTCGGCCACCCGCCTTTCGGACATGCGGGCGAGCGGGCATTGGACGAATGCCTGCGCAATGCCGGCGGTTTCGATCACAATGCGCAGGCGCTTCGCGTCGTCACGGCAATCGAGCGGCGCTATCCAGCCTTCGATGGGTTGAACCTCAGCTGGGAGACGCTCGAAGGGATCATCAAGCACAACGGCCCGCTCACGGACGCCAGGGGACAGCCGATCGGCCGCTACCGGAAATCCGGCATCGCTCCAGCTATAGCGGCCTACAACGCGTTGCAGGATCTGGACCTCTGGTCCTTTGCGGGTGCCGAAGCGCAGGCGGCGGCTCTCGCCGACGACATCGCCTACGATGCCCATGATCTGGACGATGGGGTCCGAGCGGGCCTGTTTGACTTGCAGGAGCTGACGGAGGTACCGATCCTCGCCGCCATCGCCGGCGACATCC
Source organism: Xanthobacteraceae bacterium (assembly GCA_022844485.1). Taxonomy (GTDB): domain Bacteria; phylum Pseudomonadota; class Alphaproteobacteria; order Rhizobiales; family Xanthobacteraceae; genus JALHLQ01. Next base: position 44,512 of record JALHLQ010000020.1, on the reverse strand, counting down.
GCGCGCAACACCCCGCCATCGAGGCCTCACGCTTCGTGCCTGAACTGGTTAGACGCTTGATTGGCTCGCTGATTGAGGACGTTATCGCAGAAACCGATCGTCGGATCGCCAGCTGCGGAATTGAATCGATCGAGGATATTCGACGGGCCGATGCACCGCTTGTCGGATTCTCTGCGCAGGCGGCTGAGGCGGACCGGTTGATCAAGGCGTTCCTTTACCCCCGCATGTATAGGCACCCGCGGGTCATTCGCATCATGGACGACGCCGCCCGGGCGGTAGGCCAACTCTTCGCTCATTACGACGCGGAGCCGGGGGATATGCCGCCGGAATGGCACGAGGGGCTTGAAGACACCGAACCGGTTCTGCGCGCGCGCCGTATCGCCGATTTCATTGCGGGCATGACCGACCGCTACGCCTTGGCTGAGCACGCTCGCTTCTTTGACTCGACCCCGGATTTGCGTTAGGCCGCGCCGCATTCGACTGCCGTGCCGGCGTTCCCACTCGACAGGTCCATGAACGTCTACTCTCGCTATACCGGCCACGTGCGCGCCGCCGTGGAGGCATTGGCGCGTGAAGGCCTTTTCCGCAACCAACCCGACCTCTCCCGGATCGTGGTCGAGCCGCCGCGCGAGGAGGGGCACGGCGACCTCGCGGTCAATGCGGCGATGGTTCTCGCAAAGGATGCGGGACTGAAACCGCGCGATCTAGCGGACAGGATCGCCGCCGAAATGCGGAAGATTCCGCAGGTGCGCGAGGTGGCGATTGCCGGCCCGGGTTTCGTGAATCTTGTTCTCGATCCGAGCGAATGGCGCGCCGCGCTCGTGGACACGATTGAAGTCGGGCCTGGCTACGGCCGAAGCAGTATCGGGCACGGGGAGGCCGTGAATGTCGAATATGTCTCGGCCAATCCGACAGGACCGATGCATGTCGGCCATTGCCGCGGTGCCGTGTTCGGCGACGTGCTCGCAAACGTGCTGGCGTTCGCCGGCTACCAAGTCACGCGTGAGTACTATGTCAACGATGCGGGGGCGCAGGTCGATGTTCTCGCGCGCTCGGCCTATCTTCGCTACCGCGAGGCGCTCGGCGAAAACGTCGGTCCGATACCGGAGGGGCTTTACCCCGGCGACTATCTGAAACCCGTCGGGGCAGCGCTCGCCGCCGAATACGGCCGCACCTTGCTGCAAATGCCGGAAACGGAGTGGATTCCTACCGTTCGCGCCAAAGCCATCGACCTGATGATGAGCGAAATCCGCGGTGACCTCGCGGCGCTCAATGTCCGCCATGACGTGTTCTTTTCGGAGCGCTCGCTGGTTGAAGGGTCAACGGATCAGGTCGAGCAAACGATCGCCTGGCTGCGCCAGCGCGGGGAGGTGTACGAAGGCCGGTTGCCGCCGCCCAAAGGAAAGGCGAACGAGGAGTGGGAAGACCGCGAACAGACGCTCTTCAAGTCCACTGATTTCGGCGATGACGTCGACCGTCCGCTGAAAAAGTCGGACGGCAGCTACACCTATTTCGCCTCCGATATCGCCTATCACAAGTCGAAGTTCGATCGCGGTTTCCGTCAAATGATCGACGTGTGGGGCTCCGACCACGGCGGCTACGTGAAGCGCATGCAGGCGGCCGTTAAGGCGATCAGCAAAGGGGAAGCCGATCTCGATGTAAAGATCGTGCAACTCGTGAAGCTTTTCCGCGCAGGCGAGCCGGTTAAGATGTCAAAACGTGCCGGCGAGTTCGTCACGCTGCGCGAGGTGGTCGAGGAAGTAGGACGCGACGCCGTGCGCTTCATGATGCTCTATCGCAAGAACGATGCGGCGCTGGACTTCGACCTTGCCCAGGTGATCGAGCGGTCGCGTGACAATCCGGTGTTCTATGTTCAGTACGGGCACGCGAGGGCGCAGTCCGTCTTCCGCAACGCACGCGAGGTCCTCCCTGACCTGCCAACTGATTCGAGAGCGCGCGCCGTCTATCTCGCGTCCGCTCCCATCGACAAGCTCGACCATCCTGCCGAGCTGTCGATGATGAAGAAGATCACGCTCTACCCGCGACTTGTCGAAGCGGCCGCGCTGTCCCATGAGCCGCACCGAATCGCATTCTACCTATATGATTTAGCTAGCGAATTTCATGCGTTCTGGACGCGCGGCAAAGACTCGCCACATTTACGGTTCATTATTCCAAATGATCCAACAATGACGGTGGCACGTCTTGCTCTGGTGCAAGGTATCGTCACCGTCCTCGCTTCTGGGCTCGATTTGCTCGGAGTCGAGTCGCCTGACGAAATGCGCTAAGGTAACTCGGTTCGGTTTCGAGGCATGGGGCGCCGCGAATGCCGCAGGGGGTCAGCCGAGTGTAAGCCCGAACCAGTGGCACGAGGAATGGCGGAACATCCCCAATACAGACCGTATCGCGCCGAGGAACCGCAGAGCGCCGATGCGCGGCGACCGCGGGAGGGCAGCGATCCTCTGACTGAATTAGCTCGTCTGATCGGGCAGGAAGACCAATATCCTCTCAGCAAGAGTGCACAGCCCCGCGATGCACGAGATACACCTTCGCAGGCAGATGATCGCGCTGCGCCGGATTGGCTCACGCGCTCATCGCCGCAGCACAATGCGCATCAAGACCCATTCGATACCTTCCCGCAGCGCGCGACACGCGATGCCTATTCGGACCCGCGCTCGAGCCCCGACCGGTATGATCGCTCTGGCCGAGATCCCCGCGACCGGGACGAGTATGCGGCATTCGGACAGCAACGTGGATACGGCGACGATCCCTACTACGCCCAAGACGGGCATATGCCCCCGCATGCCGGTGACCTTTACGATGAGGCGCCGCGCGAGCCTCGCCGCCGGGGAGTAACGATCGTCACGCTTGTTGTCGGTCTCGCTGTGATCGGAACCGCAGGCACCTTTAGTTATCGTGCTCTGACCGGTCCACCAGGCACAAACGGCAGGACCCCCGTCATCATGGCAGATGCCGGTCCAAACAAGATCGTCCCCGCAGCGCCGGCGAGCGATAATCAACAGAGCAAGATGACCTACGACCGGGTCGCCGACCGTGGGCAAGGTGAGCGGGTTGTTTCGCGGGAAGAACAGCCTGTCGAGTTGAAGGATTCATCCCGGGCGGCGCCTCGCGTTGTTCTTCCAGGCGGGGTTCCGGTTCCTACCCCCCCCTGCATGGAGCCCGCAGTCACCGCCGGTGGCGACAGGCACATCGACGAACGCATTGCCCGCAGCCGCCGCAGGTCCGAATGAGCCGAAACGGGTTCGGACCGTAACAATCCGACCCGATGGAACATCTGGACCGGATGTCTCCGCGCGTGCGCAGCCGCCGCAAGCTCCGCCAGTTCCGACGACGACAAACAGCGCGACGAGATCATCACGGCCCACACCCTTGACGCCGGAGTCGCCGACGACATCGGCGACCGGACCCCTCGCCATTGCACCGCAGGTCCAGGAACCTGCACCCCGGCGGACGGCCGCCCTCCCGCCAGCGCGGCAGGAACAGCCGCAGCAACGGGCGACAGCCCCACCCGTCGCCGGAAACTTCGTTGTCCAGGTGACGTCGCAGAAAAGCGAGGCTGAGGCCGAGGCATCTTACCGGGCCCTTCAGGCCCGCTATCCGGCTGTGCTCGGCAGTCGTCAGCCAATTATCCGCCGGGCGGATCTCGGCGACCGTGGCGTGTTCTACCGCGCTCAGGTCGGACCGTTCACCAGCTCAGAGCAGGCCAATGAGCTCTGCACCACCCTGCGCAACGCTGGTGGCCAGTGCATCGTACAACGGAATTGAGCCTCGTTGCTTGACCCTGCAAGGGGGCGCGGCTAATCCGCCCCATGGTTCAACGGGCCTTCATCACAGGTTTAGTCGGGCCGTCCTTGTCGGCCGAGGAACGCGATTTCTTTCGCGAAGCCCAACCCTGGGGATTCATCCTCTTCAAGCGGAATGTCGAGAACAAACAGCAAGTCCTTAAGCTTGTTAGGGAACTCCGCGATCTCGTGGGACGGGCGGATGCTCCCGTGCTAACCGACCAAGAGGGAGGGCGAGTACAGCGGCTCGGTCCGCCGCATTGGCCATCCTATCCGCCCGGCGCCGTCTATGGCGCGCTTTACGACCTGGATGTTCAGATCGGGCTCGAAGCGGCGCGGCTTGGGGCGCGTCTGATCGCAACGGACCTCTTGGACGTCGGGATAACGGTCGATTGTCTGCCCCTGGCCGATGTGCCGGTCGAGGGATCCGACCGGATTATCGGTGATCGCGCCTACGGCCGAACACCGGATAAGGTCGCGGCGATTGCGGGCGCCGTCGCAGAGGGCCTGATGGCGGCCGGCGTTCTGCCCGTGCTCAAGCACATTCCGGGGCATGGCCGGGCGCGAGTCGACAGCCATGAACAATTGCCGACGGTCGAGACCGACCGATCCACGCTGGAGGCGACGGACTTCGCAGCGTTCCGGCCGCTTGCGTGGCTCCCCTGCGCGATGACGGCGCATGTTGTGTTTTCTGCCATCGACCCCGCCACTCCGGCGACGACTTCAGCCACAATGGTGCAGGAAGTGATTCGCCGAGCGATCGGCTTTCAGGGGTTGTTGATGAGCGACGACATCTCCATGGGCGCCTTGTCGGGAACGATCGCCGAGCGGTCGGTCGCGGCGATCGCCGCCGGCTGCGATGTGGTCCTGCATTGCAACGGCAAGCTTGCCGAGATGCAGGCCGTGGCTGCGGCCGTGCCCGTGTTGAGCGGACCTGCCGGGCAACGCGCCGATACCGCACTGGGAATGCGCTCTGCCCCGCAGCCATTGGACGCCGCGGAAGCGAGGACGCGTTTCAGCGATCTCCTCCGGCGGCTCGGGAACGCTGTGGTGAACGCATGAGCGAAGACGCTGAATTCGATCAGGCTGACGCCGCCGAGCTTGGGGCCGAGGACGACGCGCTGATCGTCGACGTGGAGGGCTTTGAGGGTCCGCTCGACCTTCTGCTGACGCTTGCGCGCAACCAGAGGGTCGATCTTGCGAAGATCTCGATCCTTGCGCTCGCCAATCAGTATCTCGCCTTCATTGAGGCGGCGCGGCAGTTGCGCCTGGAACTCGCGGCCGACTACCTCGTGATGGCGGCGTGGCTGGCCTATTTGAAATCGCGCCTGCTCTTGCCGGAATCGAACGAAGTCGGCGGCCCCACGGCCGAGGAGATGGCCACGGCCCTGGCCGAACGTCTCCGTCGACTGGAGGCCATTCGCGCCGCCGCCGAGCATCTCACGGGCCGTCCCCAGCTTGGGCGAGACGTTTTCGCGCGGGGCGCGCCGGAGCCCATCGTCGACATCAAGCGGCCGGAATGGTCGGCGACGCTTTACGATCTGCTTACCGCTTACACAGGCCAGAGACAGAAGCACGCGCTGGCACACGTACGGATGCCGCAACGGACCGTGTGGTCGCTGGCCGAGGCGCGAACCGCGTTGGAAAAGCTCATCGGCTCGGCAGCCGATTGGAGCCGGCTCGACGAGTATCTCATCCTCTACGTCGTCGCGCCCGACATGCGCGCCACGGTATTGGCATCCAGCTTTGCCGCGACCCTCGAATTGGTGCGCGAGGGATTGATCGACATGCATCAGCAGGAGGCTTTCGCCCCGATCTTCATCCGCAAGCACCGGAACAATGCGCTAACCGCCCGGTCGGGCGGGCAGGGCGAATAAGAGGAGAACCCCATGGCAGGCCTGGCCCATAAGCTCGTGAAAGTGGTTGAGTCGCAAACACGCATGGCCTTGGTGAAAGACGATCCTGAAAATGCTCCCCAGCTGCGCGCCGAGGAATTGCGGCTTCTCGAGGCGTTGCTCTTTGCGTCCGCGGAGCCGCTGGACGAGAAGACGCTCGCCGCACGCCTGCCGGAGGGAGTCGAGATCGGCAAGGCGCTGAAGCAGTTGCAGGCCGACTACGCAGCGCGCGGGGTGAACCTCGTGTGCGTCGGCGGCCAGTGGACTTTTCGCACAGCCAACGATCTTGCTTGGCTCCTGTCAAAGGAGTCGGTCGAACCCAAAAAACTTTCGCGGGCGGCCTTGGAGACGCTCGCCATTGTTGCCTATCACCAGCCGGTGACGCGGGCCGAGATCGAGGACATCCGGGGAGTATCGGCCTCCAAGGGCACCCTTGACGTGCTCCTCGAGACGGGCTGGGTCCGCCCGCGAGGGCGGCGCAAAACCCCGGGACGTCCGCTGACTTACGGAACAACTCCGGCCTTCCTGTCGCATTTCGGCATTGAATCCGTGTCCGACCTGCCGGGTCTCGAAGAGCTGAAAGGCACCGGCCTCCTTGACGGACGCTTGCCCTCCGGCTTCGGCGTGCCTACTCCTTCGGACGATCCCGCGTTGCGCGAGGACGAGGACCCTCTCGAACCGGAGGACCTCGACCTTGGCCTTGCGCCGCGTCCCGAGGAGTAGCGAGGCTTCCATTGTTGGTTCGGCGTCGTAGGGAGGAGACCGGCTGGTTTCGCCGCGCGATCTTGCGCGGACGTACCCCGGCAACCATTGCGGCGCGTCTCACTTACGAGCACGTGACCCATCACTACGGCCAGGTCGAGGCGGTGTCCGACATCAGTCTTGATGTCGCGCCCGGGGAAATCATCTGTCTCGTCGGACACTCGGGCTGCGGCAAGACCACTTTACTCCGCCTCGCTGCGGGCGTTGAGCGCCCAAGCAACGGTCGCGTCCTGATCAACGATCGCGAGGTGGCAGGCGATGCGCAGTTCGTGCCGCCGGAGCACCGCGGCATCGGACTCATGTTCCAAGATTACGCGCTCTTTCCGCACCTCACCAACCTCGCCAATGTGATGTTCGGGCTTCGCTCTCTCCCGCGCGAGGATGCGGAGCGGGAGGCGCGGCTTGCGCTCGAGCGCGTCGGCTTGGCCGAATACGCGGACGATTACCCGCATATGCTTTCCGGCGGCGAACAGCAGCGCATCGCACTGGCGCGCGCCGTCGTGCCCCGGCCGGGCGTTCTTCTCATGGACGAGCCGTTTTCCGGTCTCGATCGCCGCTTACGAGACGAGATGCGCGACCAGACGCTTGCCGTCCTGCGCGACAGCCGCGTGACGTCAATCATCGTCACGCACGACCCCGAAGAAGCGCTGCGCATGGCGGATCGGATTGTGCTGATGCGCAACGGCCGCATCGTTCAGGCCGACACGCCGGATGGGATTTACCATAAGCCCGCCAGTCTCTTTGCCGCGCGATTTTTCTGCGAACTGAACGAAGTTCCGGGAACGGTGGTCGGCGGCAAGATCGCCACGTCGCTTGGGCATTTTGACGCGGGCAATCTCCCCGACGGCGAGGCTGCCGTCGTGGCGATCCGGCCGCAAGGAATCAAAGTGAGGCCGGCGGGGCTGTGTATTCCTGCGCGGTTGGAACAGCGACGGTTCCTCGGCGAAGTCGAGTTGTGCGAGATCGCCGTGAACGGCCTCGATCGGCCGTTGAAAGGCCGTGTGCGCGAGATGATGAACGTGAGCCCGAAAAGCGAGATTGGGATCGAGGTGGACCCGGCGGAAGTCCTTGTTTTTGCCGCCGCCGGGGCATAGGTTCCACGCGAATTAGGGCGGGCTCCTGAGCACCCGCATATAGAGGGTTTCGCAATGGGTTCGTTGAGCATCTGGCACTGGATCGTCGTTATTGTCGTCGTCCTGCTGCTGTTCGGCCGCGGCAAGATTTCCGAGCTGATGGGCGACATGGCGCAAGGCATCAAGGCCTTCAAGAAGGGCATGGCCGACGATCAGCCGCAAACAGCGGAAGCGACCAAGGAGCCGTTGAAGACGATCGACCATCAGCCCGCGACCGCGGCGCCGAGCGAGATGAAGGCGCGCGCGGACACCGAGAAGAGAGCAGAGGGCTCGCTCTCTTAACGGCGTTGAAGGCTGATTGGGGTAGGGGCGCCGCCGCGAGCCAGCGCCCGGAGTTGGCTCATGTTCGATATTGGCTGGAGCGAGCTTGTCGTCATCGGCGTCGTCGCGCTGATTGCGATCGGGCCGAAAGAACTCCCCGGCGTGCTCCGCACGGTCGGACAGTGGATGGGAAAAATCCGGCGCATGGCGTCGGAGTTTCAAGGCCAGTTCCAGGAAGCCATGCGCGAGGCTGAGATGGCCGACCTCAAGAAAGAGGTCGACAACCTCAATCAGCAAGCTTCGAGCTTCTCGACTTTCGACCCGGTCGCGACCGCGAACGCCGAGCTTGCAAAAGCGATCGACACCCCGACTCCGACGCTGCCATCAGCCTTGCCCGAATCGAATGCTGCGCCATCTGCACCTGCGAGCGAGACCGCGCCCTCGGCGCTGGCACCAGCGGCCAATACCGAGACCGTCCAATCGGAGCTGAAGCCCGGAGGAGCCCGTCCGGCATGACGCAGGAGGACATCGAGTCCACCAAGGCCCCGCTGATGGAGCACCTGATCGAGCTGCGCTCGCGCCTGATCAAGGCGCTGATCGCGCTCGCGGTGATGTTCATCGTCTGCTTCATCTTCGCCAAGCAGATCTACAATGTGCTCGTCTGGCCTTTCGTGTGGGTCGCGGGGCCCGAGCATTCGAAATTCATCTACACGGCGCTGCTCGAATATTTCATCACCCAGCTGAAACTTGCGCTTTTCGGCGCGATGTTTCTCGCCTTTCCCGTGATCGCTTCGCAGATCTACATGTTCGTTGCCCCGGGTCTTTATCGCCACGAGCGGCAGGCTTTCCTGCCGTATCTGGTTGCGACGCCGATCTTCTTCGCGCTCGGCTCGATGGTGGTCTACTTCCTGGTGATGCCGATGCTCGTGCGCTTCTCGCTCGGGATGCAGCAACTCGGCACCGAAGGGGGAGCCGAGATCGCGCTTCTGCCGAAGGTCGGCGAGTATCTGTCGCTGATGATGGCGCTGATCTTCGCGTTCGGCATCGCATTTCAGCTTCCGGTTATTCTCACTCTGCTTGGCCGTATCGGCATCGTCACGTCCGAACAGCTGCGTGAGAAGCGAAGGTATTTCATCGTTATTGCCTTCATCATCGCCGCCGTGTTGACCCCGCCTGACATCATCAGCCAGCTCGCGTTGGCGATCCCGCTGTTGATCCTCTACGAGGGAGCGATCTGGTCGGTGCGGCTGGTGCAGCACAAAGCCAAGCCGCGAGCCGCGCCTTCGGCCACCCCCGAAGCCAAGCCGGCGGAGTAGCTTCGGCGGCGCTTTCTCGTTATGCCTCATCCTTCGAAACGCAGACCTGCGGTCGGCTTCTCAGGATGTAGACCGCCTTTCCACTCCGAGACTTCCATGCACGACATCCGCTGGATCCGCGACAACCCCGACGCCTTCGACGCCGCGCTCGCTCGGCGCGGCCTGCCCGGCGAGTCAAAACGGCTCCTCGCAATCGACGAGCGGCGTCGCGCGATCATCACGAGGCTCGAACAGGCGCAAGCGCGGCGCAACGCGGCGTCGAAGGACATCGGTGAAGCGAAGAAGACAAAGGACGAGGCGCGGGCGAATGCGTTGATGGCGGAGGTTGCGGAGTACAAGACCTCGATTCCAGCGATGGAGATGGACGAACGGGCGGTCTCGCAAGAGCTGCGCGAGGCGCTCGCGCAAATCCCCAACATGCCGCTGGCGGAGGTGCCCGACGGAAAAGACTCGAACGGCAATGTCGAGCATCACTGCTACGGCAAGCCGCCTGATTATTCGTTTGCGCCGAAGCAGCATTTCGAGCTGGGCGAGGCGCTCGGGCAGATGGATTTCGAAACGGCGGCGAAACTCTCCGGCGCGCGCTTCGTCGTGCTGAAGAGCAGGCTTGCGCGGTTCGAGCGCGCGCTGGCGCAGTTCATGCTCGACCTGCACACGCGCGAGCACGGCTACACGGAGGTGAGCCCGCCGATCCTCGTGCGCGACGAGGCGATGTTCGGCACGGCGCAATTGCCGAAGTTCGCGGAGGATCAGTTCAGGGTGCTACCGGATTTCTGGCTCATTCCCACTGCCGAAGTGCCGCTGACCAATCTCGTCCGTGAATCCATTGTCGATGAGGCCGAGCTGCCGATGCGGCTCACGGCCTGCACGCCCTGCTTTCGCGCGGAAGCGGGCGCAGCGGGGAAGGACACCCGCGGCATGATCCGCCAGCACCAGTTCACCAAGGTCGAGCTGGTCTCGATCACGACGCCGGAGCAGAGCCGCGACGAGCACGAGCGCATGACCGCTTGCGCGGAAGAAGTCTTGCGCCGGCTCGAATTGCCCTATCGCGTGATGACGCTGTGCACCGGTGACATGGGCTTCGCTTCCCAAAAGACCTACGACATCGAAGTCTGGCTTCCGGGCCAGAACGCTTATCGGGAAATCTCCTCCTGCTCCATCTGCGGCGACTTCCAGGCGCGGCGGATGGATGCTCGCTATCGCACCAGGGAGGGCCGGCAGGTGCGCCCGGTGCACACGCTCAACGGGTCCGGCGTCGCGGTCGGGCGCGCGCTGATTGCGGTGCTCGAGAATTATCAGGAGGCGGACGGATCGATTGCCGTGCCGACCGTCTTGCAGCCCTACATGGGCGACGTGAAAAAGATCGAGCGGGTGGTGCGATGAGCGGGGCCGCGAGGGCAGGTGAGGGAGTGTTTCGCTGATGCGCGTCCTGGTCACCAATGACGACGGCATCCACGCCCCTGGTTTGAAGGTGTGCGAGGAAATCGCCCGCGCGCTGTCCGACGACGTCTGGGTGGTCGCGCCGGAAACCGACCAGTCGGGCGTGTCGCATTCGCTCTCCCTCAACGATCCTCTTCGACTGCGCGAGGTCGGCTCCCGGCACTTCGCGGTGAAGGGAACCCCAACCGACTGCGTGATCATGGGCGTACGCCATATCCTCGCGCAAAAGCATCCCGACCTCATCCTCTCCGGCGTCAATCGCGGGCAGAATGTGGCCGAGGACGTGGTCTATTCCGGCACGGTGGCCGGCGCCATGGAGGGCGCGATCATCGGCATTCCCTCGGTCGCGCTCTCGCAAGCCTATGGGATCGAGACGAGGCAGAAGCCGCATTGGGACACGGCGATCCGCCACGGCCCGGCCGTCATCAAACGGATCATCGCGCTCGGATTTCCTCGCGATGTCCTGGTAAACGTCAATTTCCCCGATTGCCCCCCGGACGCCGTCGAGGGAATCTCCGTCACAATGCAGGGAAAGCGCGATCAGGAGCTTCTTCGCATTGATGCGCGGCATGATGGGCGCGGCAATCCTTATTACTGGATCGCTTTTTCGCGCGGCGAACGGCCAAAGCCGCGCAGCGGCACCGATCTTTCCGCTGTGGCGCAGAACCGGATCGCGGTCACGCCCCTGCGCCTCGATCTGACCGACGAACCCTTCATGACCCGACTGGCGGAGCTTTTCAGCTAGAGAGCATTTTCCGGCCAGGTGGGTAGCGGTGTCCGAAAGAAAATGCGGCAAAACAATAGTTGTAGGGTCTGATAGGATTCTACCCGATCGGATCAGGCTTTAGCGTTCATCGAAGCCCAAGGGAGGTGGGGGCGCCGTGTCCGAACCGCGCGACGAGTCTCGGATGGAATTCCTGCTGGGCTTGCGCCGGCGGGGCATCAATGACGCGTCAGTGCTGCGCGCAATGGAGGAAGTGCCGCGCGACAAGTTCGTGGGCTCGGAATTCATGGAGGGCGCCTATGCCGACCAGGCGCTGCCAATCGCCTGCGGCCAGACCATCAGCCAACCCTACATCGTCGCTTATATGACCGAACAGCTCGACGTGAAGCCGCACCACCGCGTGCTGGAGGTCGGCACTGGCTCCGGCTACCAGGCGGCCGTTCTTTCCCATCTCGCCAAGGAGGTCATCACGGTGGAGCGCTACCGCACCCTGGCAGACTCAGCCCGAACGCGGCTTGAAACGCTCGGGTTTCAGAATGTCACGGTGCTCGTCGGCGACGGGCTCTCGGGCGTACCGGCCCATGCTCCCTATGACCGGATCATCGTCACTGCAGCCGCCGAAAACGTGCCGCAGGAGCTTACTAACGAACTCGCCGACAACGGGGTTATGATCCTGCCGGTTGGCCCTCATTCCGGCGCCCAGCGGCTCGTGAAGATCAGGAAGGAAGGAACGGAACTTAACCAGACCAACCTGATCTGGGTGCGTTTCGTGCCCCTCTTGCCGGGGCAGGCAAGGGAGTTGTGAGCCTTTCCCGGCAAGACTGCCGGTCTTGAGTTCACGCCCGGCGAGCGGTCCAGCGTTTGCCTGAACAACTTCGGCTTGCCCTCCACCCTCCATTAGGCTTTCGCCGAAGTTACCTCCTTAAAAATTTGTTTACTCCGGAGGTGTTTACTCACCCACTGTCTTGTTGCGTTGCGTACAGGTGAGTTTGCATGAGTGCTCTCGTCGAGCCTATCCGCTCGCGGTCGTGGCTGCGTTTGGTCGCGTCTGCGTTAATGGCGGCAGCGGCCGCCGGCTGCAGCGCCGATGTGGCGCGATTCTCCGACAACCCTTTTTCCAATCCATTCGCCTCGCGTTCCGCTCGAGGACAGGCAGTTGCGTCTGCACCAGCGGCCCAGCCCGCGCCAATCTCACGGGTCGATGCGCAGCCGTTGCCGGCCCCCACCCCGGTATCGGCGACCGGAGCCTTCGGCTATCCGCAATCCAACCATGCCGCCTCAAGCCAGATTAGCTCGCCCGGAGTGGCCGCGCTGACCGTCAAAGGTTCGCCACATGTGGTCCAGGTCGGCGAGACGCTGAGTTCACTGGGCCGCCAGTACGGAATGAGCGCCGCCGAGATCGCACGCGCCAATCGGCTCGAACCGGCCCACCGCGTGCAAGTCGGCCAGCAGCTCATCATTCCGCATGGCAAAGCCGCTCCGCCGCAATTAGCCGCCCGCGCGATCGATCACCGCTCGCGTACGGCCGCGCGCGGCACCGCGGGCCAATCGACCACGCAGCGCGAGCCGAGCCCGCCCACCCCGCAAAGAATTGCCTCGGTTGACCCGCCGGCCACCGCCCGCACGGCCACGCCGGTGACGGAGCGAGCCGAGGAGGAGACCACGGAGACGACCGGGTCGACCCCGAGCTTCCGCTGGCCCGCTCGGGGCCGTGTCATCGCAGGTTTCGGGCCGAAGACGAATGGTCAGCAAAATGACGGCATCAACATTTCGTTGCCCGAAGGCACATCGGTGAAGGCCGCCGAGGATGGCGTGGTGGCCTATGCGGGCAATGAGCTGAAGGGCTACGGCAATCTCTTGCTCGTGCGTCACTCCAACGGCTACGTCACGGCCTATGCGCATACAAGCGAGCTGATGGTGAAGCGCGGCGATGCCGTGAAACGCGGACAAATCATCGCGCGCGCCGGGCAGACCGGCAACGTAAACTCACCGCAGCTTCACTTCGAAATCCGCAAAGGCAAGGATCCGGTGGATCCAATGCAATATCTCTCAGGCGGCTAGGGCATTTTCCGGCCAAGTGGGTACCGCTTGGTCGAGGATCGGATCCGATCGGATCATTGGAACATCAGCGCCCGATGACCTCCAAGGGGCACTGATCAGCGCGGGGCGGCCGGCGTAGAGGACAGGGGGACGCCGAGCCGCCCCGCCGCATCCTGCACATACTGCCACGCCACGCGGCCCGACCGGGCGCCGCGCGTGGTCGCCCATTCGAGCGCCTCCGCGCGCATGAGATCGATCTCGACGGGAATGCGATAGTGGGCCATGTAGGCCTCGACCATCGCCAGATACTCGTCCTGGCTGCAACGGTGGAACCCGAGCCACAGCCCGAACCGGTCCGACAGCGAGACTTTTTCCTCGACCGCTTCGCCTGGGTTGATCGCGGTGGAGCGTTCGTTCTCCATCATGTCGCGCGGCAGGAGATGACGGCGGTTCGACGTCGCGTAGAAGATGACGTTGTCGGGCCGCCCCTCGATGCCCCCCTCGAGCACCGCCTTCAGCGACTTGTAGGACGTGTCGTTGGCGTCGAACGAAAGGTCGTCGCAGAAGATGATGAAGCGCGGCTTAGCCGGACGGAGCAGTGCCATGAGGTCGGGCAGGCTCTCGATCTCTTCGCGGTGGATTTCGATCAGCTTCAGCGACCCATGCGTCTTGCTGCCCTTGAGCTTTTCGTTGACCCAGGCATGCGCTGCTTTGACGAGGGAGGATTTCCCCATGCCCCGCGCGCCCCAGAGAAGGGCATTGTTGGCCGGGAGCCCGCGAGCGAAGCGTTCGGTGTTCTCGACCAGCACGTCGCGCACGCGGTCGATCCCCTTCAGGAGCGACATTTCAACCCGGTTGACACGCGAAACAGGGCTCAGGCGCCGGCCCTCGGGGTGCCAGACGAATGCGTCAGCCGCGCCGAAATCGGCCTTCGCCGCCGAAACGGGGGCTGCGCGCTCGAGTGCGCCGGCAATGCGCTCGAGCAAGCCCATGAGCGCGGCAGTCTCGGTTTTTGTCTTCGGATTCGGCATGAATTCCCTGCAGCCCGGCACCCTTAGCGGGGCCGCACGTCGCCTGCAAGCCGCTGCGGGCGGACTGCGACCTGGCAACCCGCAACATTGCAATTGAAGTGCCGGCAGCTATAGTCCGCGCGATTTTCGTGCCATCTGACGACTTGTACGGCCGGTCGCCCGAACCGGTGAGGCTGAAGGAGCTTTCATGCTGATTACGCCGGCATATGCGCAAGGCGCCACCGGAGGCAGCAGCGACATGCTGTTTTCGATCCTGCCGTTCGTTCTTATATTCGTGATCATGTACTTCCTGATCCTGCGTCCGCAGCAGAGGCGCATGAAGCAGCATCAGGAGATGGTGAAGAACGTCCGGCGTGGCGACACCGTCATCACCTCGGGCGGCATGATGGGCAAGGTGACCAAAGTTGTCGACGACGACAAGATCGAAGTCGAGGTCGCCGATGGCGTGCGCATCATGCAAATGCGGCAGATGATTTCGGAGGTTCGGGCAAAAGGGGAGCCCGTCAAGGACGACGCGAAGTAACTACGGCGGATCGCCGCCGTTCGGAGCTTAAGAAAAGGCCATGCTCTATATTTCCTGGTCGAGAGCTGCCGCGATCGTGCTGACCGCGCTTGTGGTTTGCTTGTTCGCTGTTCCGAATTTCTTCTCCGAGGCGACGTTTAATAAGCTGCCGAAATGGGCGCAGCGCCACGTCGTGCTCGGCCTCGATTTGCAAGGCGGGTCGCACATCCTGCTCGAGGTCGACTCGAATGCGGTGCGCAAGGAGAAGATCGAGACCTTGCGGGACGATGTGCGGCGGCTCCTACGTGAAATTCGCGTCGGATATACCGGTTTGGTCGTGCGACCCAATGGCGTCGAGGTTCGCATCCGCGAATCGAACGATGTTCAGCCGGCGCTGACCAAGCTGCGGGAACTGTCACAGCCGCTTGGCGGGCTGCTGAGCGCAACAGGCCAGCGCAACATTGAAGTTGTCGATGCCGGCGGCGGGGTGATCCAGCTCGCGGTCACGCAGGCCGGCATTACGGAACGCATCCGGCAAGCAGTCGACCAGTCGATCCAGATCGTCGAGCGGCGGGTGAACGAGCTCGGCACCGTGGAGCCGTTGATTCAGCGGCAGGGCCTCGACCGCATTCTCGTTCAGGTGCCCGGCTTGCAGGATCCGGGGCGCCTCAAGACCCTGCTTGGCCAGACCGCGAAGCTTACGTTTCGTCTTGTCGATCTCTCCGTCAGCCCCGAGCAGGCCGCGCAAGGACGCGCGCCGCCGGAATCCGAAGTCCTCCCCGGCAGCAAGCGCGAAGGCGGCGCAATGTACCTGATCGAAAGGCGGATCATGGTCTCGGGCGAGGATCTCGACGACGCCCAGCCCGGCTTCGACCAGCGCACGAGCGAGCCGATCGTCACTTTCCGTTTCAACAGTAATGGCGCGCGGCGTTTCGCACAGGTGACGCAGGAAAACGTCGGCCGCCCATTCGCGATCGTGCTCGACAACGAGGTGATCTCGGCGCCCGTCATCCGTGAACCAATCCTTGGCGGCTCGGGGCAGATTTCAGGGAACTTCACGGTCGAGCAGGCCAACGACTTGGCGATCCTGCTACGGGCAGGCGCGCTCCCCGCGCCGCTCACCATCATCGAGGAGCGCACGGTCGGCCCGGGCCTGGGTCAGGACTCCATCGAGAAAGGCGCCATCGCCGCCTATCTCGGCTCGGCGCTGGTCATCGTCTACATCATCGCGACCTACGGCTTTCTGGGCCTGATCGCCAACATCGCGGTGGCCGTCAACGTCGCCATGATCTTTGGCATTCTATCCATGTTCAACGCGACGCTGACGTTGCCCGGCATCGCAGGCATCGTGCTCACCATCGGCATGGCGGTTGACGCCAATGTACTGATTTACGAACGCATGCGCGAGGAAGCGCGGACCGGCCGCTCGGCGATAACCGCCATCGACGCCGGCTTCTCGCGCGCACTGGCAACAATCCTCGACGCCAACATCACGACGCTCATTGCCGCCGTGGTCCTGTTCTTCCTCGGCACGGGGCCAGTGCGCGGTTTCGCGCTGACGCTTATAATCGGCATCTTCACCACCGTGTTCACGGCCTTCACCTTCACGCGGCTGATCGTGGCCTCGTGGGTGCGCTGGACGCGGCCGGCCGCAATTCCGATCTGACGGAGATTGATCGTGGCGGCTTCTACCCTCGTTTTCGCGGCCCTCGGCCTCATCGCGCTCGTGCTGTGCATCTTGTGGATCTGGGGCGTGCTCCCGCAGCTCCGGCTGATCCCCGACGACACCAACTTGCCGTTCATGCGCTGGCGGCGCATTACGCTGCCCCTGTCCGGCGCGCTGTCGCTCTTGGCAATCGGACTGTTTTTCACGGCGGGCCTCAACTTCGGAATCGACTTTCGCGGAGGCACTCTGATCGAGGTGCAGTCTAAAGCCGGTCCCGCCGATCTCAGCAAGATGCGCGCCGCCATCGAGCAGCTCAATTTGGGCGACGTTCAGTTGCAGCAGTTCGGCGCGCCGACCGACGTTCTCATTCGCGTGGCACAACAACCGGGCGGGGAGGAGGCCCAGCAGGCCGCGGTCGCGAAGATCCGCAGTGCCCTGGCGGACTCCGTCGACTACCGGCGCGTGGAAGTGGTTGGCCCACGCGTCTCAGGCGAACTGGTTCGGGGAGGAGTCCTTGGCGTCCTCGTCGCCGTTTTCGGAATCTTGATCTATCTGTGGTTCCGGTTCGAATGGCAGTTCTCGGTCGGAGCGACGATCGCCACTTTGCACGACGTCGTGCTGACGATCGGGTTCTATTCGCTGACGCAGGTCGACTTCGATCTCTCGTCGGTCGCCGCCATCCTGACCATCATGGGCTATTCGGTGAACGACACCGTGGTCATCTATGACCGCATTCGCGAGATGCTGCGGCGATACAAGCGCATGCCGATTGACCAGCTGCTCGATCTTTCGATGAACGCGACGCTATCGCGCACCATCATCACGTCCTCGACAACCTTCCTGGCGACCCTCGGCCTGTTTTTCTTTGGCCCCGCCGTTATTCAGAGTTTCGTGCAGGCGATGCTGTTCGGCATCATTGTCGGCGTCTATTCCTCCGCCTTCATCGCTGCGCCGCTCCTGATCTACCTCGGCGTGAAAACACAGGGCACGGAAGCCCGGGCACCCACGCGGGAACACGTCTAGGCTATGACGGGACGCGTGTCCGAGCCACACTTTCCGGGCTCGGCGCCGATCGAGGCGTATGGCCGGGGCGGGTTCCGCTTCGCGGGCATGTCGCATCGCGGCTCGCTGTTGATCGTGCCGAGCGCGATCTGGGCCTGGCCCGTGCAAACGCCTTCCGAGATCACCGACGACGCGCTTGTGCGCGTGTTCTCCGAGAGCGACGCCATCGACGTCCTGCTGATCGGCTCGGGCCATGCGATCTGGCCCATGCCCGACTCGCTGCGCTGGCGGCTGCGCGACGTTCGCATCGTCGCGGACGTCATGCTGACCGGCGCCGCCGTGCGCACCTACAATATCATGCTGAACGAACGCCGGCGCGTAGCCGCGGCGCTCCTCGCCATCGATTAGCGATGGAGGACATCTTTCCGCATTGCCAAGAGCTCGTGCGGCGAGGAGATCCCGACCGTTTCTTCTCAATCCTCTTCGCGCCCGCCGCGTCCCGTTCCGGGCTGTTCGCTCTCTACGCATTCAATCTGGAGGTCGCGCGCGTGCGCGAGCAGATCCGCGAGCCGATGGCGGGGGAGATTCGCCTGCAGTGGTGGCGCGAGACGTTGCAGGGAAGCGGACGTGGGGAGGTGCGGGGCAATCCGGTCGCTGCCGCCCTGCTCACGACCATCGAACGGCATGGGCTGCAAAAAATGAAGCTTGTCGATCTTATCGAGGCGCGCAGCTTCGACCTCTATAACGACGCCATGCCCTCTCTCGAGCATCTCGACGCCTATGCGCGGGCAACGGCATCGACCTTGTTCGACCTCAGCGCCACGATTCTCGCCGGCAGCGATGCCGCTGCGAGCGCCATGGCGGTGCCGGCGGGTATAGCATATGCCGTCACCGGACTCTTGCGTGCCTTTGCGCTCCACGCGGCGCGAGGGCAGGTCTTCGTGCCGAACGACCTCCTGACAAAACACGGCATCCGGCACGAAGACATCGTTTCCGGCCGGAACAGCCCGGACCTGGCAAGGGCGCTCGGCGAGTTGCGCGCCCATGCGCAACGCCACCTCGACATGGCGCGCGAATTCCTGTTCGCACTGGGCGAGGCCAGCAAGCCCGCCTTCCTGCCTCTGACCCTCGTCGGGCCCTATCTCGCGCAAATGGAGGTTCGCGATTATGACCCGTTCCGCACGGCGGTCGACCTTGCGCAGTGGCGAAAGCAACGGCTTTTGTGGCGCTCGGCGCGCACGGGCCGGATCGCCGGTTGACTACTCGGCTGCGACAGCCGGTCCGAGACCGAGCCAGCGCTCCAGATCGTCGAGGGCGCGCGTCGTCAAGGCCCTTTTCCTCGCCATCGTCTTCTCTGCGCCGCGAAGCCGCTTGCCGTCGGCCCCTCGGTTTGGCGACTGCGTTAGCAGCGGGAAAAGGCCGAAGTTGACGTTCATCGGCTGAAAGGAGCGAGGGCCGGCATCGATCGTCTCCACATGGCCACCGGTGATGTGACCAAGCAATGCACCGTGACCCGTCGTCGGCGGCGGGAGGATCACGGTCTCGCCAAGCCGCTCGGCCGCCGCGAAACGGCCTGCAAGCAAGCCCATTGCGGCAGACTCGACATAGCCTTCGCATCCTGTGATCTGACCCGCAAAGCGCAGGCGTGGCATCGCGGTCAGGCGGAGCGTTTGGTCGAGCAGTTTCGGCGAGTTCAGGAACGTATTGCGATGCAAGCCGCCGAGGCGGGCAAACTCCGCCTTTTCCAGGCCGGGGATGCTGCGGAATACGCGCACTTGTTCGCCATGTTTCAGCTTCGTCTGAAAGCCGACGATGTTGAACAGCGTCCCAAGCTTGTTGTCCTGGCGAAGCTGCACGACGGCATAGGGCTTTGCCGCGGGATTGTGCGGGTTGGTCAATCCGAACGGCTTCATCGGACCATGTCGAAGAGTTTCCCGCCCGCGCTCGGCCATCACCTCGATCGGCAGACAGCCGTCGAAGTAAGGCGTCGATGCCTCCCATTCATGGAAGGATGTTTTCTCTGCGGAAATCAGCGCGTCGATGAATGCGTGATACTGATCGCGCGTCAGCGGACAGTTGATGTAGTCGGCCCCCGATCCTCCGGGGCCTGCCTTGTCGTAACGTGACTGGAACCACGCCACGGTCATGTCGATCGTCTCGCGATAAACGATCGGCGCAATCGCGTCGAAAAAGGCAAGCGCGGTTTCGCCCGTGATCGCGCGAATGGTTTCCGCAAGCGCGGGCGAGGTGAGGGGCCCTGTCGCAAGGATCGCGGAGTTCCAGTCATCCGGGATCGTCGCGACTTCCTCGCGTCTGATCTCGATGAGCGGATGCGCCGTGAGCGCCTCCGTGATCGCGCCAGAGAACCCGTCGCGGTCGACAGCAAGGGCGCCACCCGCGGGAACCTGATTGGCATCGGCCATCCGCATGACAAGGGAATCAAGCCGGCGCATTTCAGCATGCAGCAGACCGACCGCGTTGGTCCGCGCATCGTCCGATCGGAAGGAGTTCGAACAGACGAGTTCGGCGAGGCTGTCCGTCTTATGCACCTCGGTCGGGCAGATCGGACGCATCTCGTGCACCACCGCCGGTACGCCACGCCGGGCGACTTGCCACGCGGCTTCAGATCCGGCCAGGCCACCGCCGACGATGTGAACGGGTCTGTGCATGCTCCCGATGTGCGGCCCTGACCAAGCGGGGTCAAGCCGTCCGAACCCAAAAACGAACAACGCCCGCACGAGGCGGGCGTCGTCAGGCGCATAAAGTCGCAGTTACCCCCGGATGGCCCCCGCGGCCACGGCCGGAATGTCGGCCCGAGTGATGCCGATATCCGCCAGAGTCCGATCGTCCAGGGCGGAGAGTTCTTCCAGGTTTTTCCGATAGGCGCGCCATTTTCGATAGGCGTGTAGGAGCTTGGACAAGAGCATGGTTTTTATCCTGAAATCTTGAGGATGTTGGGTGGGCGGGCCACAGCCAGTGCTTGCTACTTAGCCCTTTCCCTGGCGGTTATGAACCCGAAATGCTGCGGTGCAGCAATGCACCTCGGGCATAGCTTGAGGAGGCATTTCTTAACGGATTCTCGAAGGCAGCCCGTCAACGCAACTGTCCCTGTCAGGCCCGTCGAATAGGCCATTTCGACGTCGTAACATTCAGCGGAACGCTCAAGATCAGCGGTTTCGCGGCCACAACACGCGCATCAGCTTTTCGAGGAAGGTCGGTTAAGGATAAGGGACGTTCCGTCCAGCTTCTTGCGGTGACGCGCCAAGTGCTTTGCTTTAAACTTGGTGCGAATCCGGCACCTGTTTCGCGGCCCGATCCGATGAGTTGCCGCAGGCTGGATCGGTCAGCACATCCCGCAAGGAAGGGGGAAAGCATGCGTCACGTCGCGCTATCGGCGCTGGTTGTTTCTTTGTGTCTGCTTGGAAGCGAGGGTTCGCACGCGCAAACGGCCGCGCCTGGTGCAAACTGTCCCGGCAATCCCAACGCGCTCGGCACTGCCCGGGTTGTTGAAATCGACACCACCGGAGGTCCGGGCTTTGGGTTCGAGCACTTCAAGCAACATGACTTCCTGCGCCAAAACGAGGTGGTCCTGACATTTGACGACGGGCCCTGGCCGGTGAATACCCCGGCGGTTCTGCGGGCACTCGCCGCCCACTGCGTGAAGGCCACTTTCTTCCCGATCGGCAAGCACGCGATCTGGTACCCGGAGATTTTGAAGCAGGTTGCCGAAGGCGGGCATTCGATCGGCTCGCATACGTGGTCCCATGTCGACCTCTCTAAGAAGACCAAAGAAGAGGCTCTGGAAGAGATCGAGAAAGGCGCCAGCGCAGTGCGCATGGCGCTTGGATCGCCGGGTACGCCCTTCTTCCGCTTCCCGGCGCTCAAGCATCCGCCCGAGCTCGTCACCTATCTCGGCGAGCGTGGAATTGGAATCTTCTCGACCGACATGGACTCGTTCGATTTCACGATCCGCAGCAAAGAGCGGCTGATTCAGAACGTCATGAACAAGCTGAAGAAGAACGGCAAAGGGATCGTGCTGATGCACGATTTCCAAGCCCATACCGCGCAAGCAGTCCCGGAATTGCTGAACGTGCTCAAATCAAACGGCTATCGCATTGTGCACATGAAGGCCAAGGAACCGCTCAAAACCATCGCGAGCTACGACGCGCTCGTGCAGAAGGAGCAAAAGCTCCCGACGGTATCCGACCGCCCGACATCCAACGTCGTGCGCACAATCAGCGGGGATTGATCGCGGACGAAAAGAAGCGCGGAAGGGCCGGGCGTTTTGCCCGGCCCGTTTTGCTTGAAGCCGTTGTTGACGAACGTGACCGGGTGTAAGGCCGGCTCGTCGCCCACCCAGCTTCCCCTCATAAGTAACCTGACACGGGACCCATGATCGACCTCTACACCTGGACCACGCCAAACGGCCGCAAAGTCTCCATCATGCTGGAAGAGCTAGCTTTGCCTTACAACGTCCATGCCATCGATATCGGCAAAGATGAGCAGTTCCAGCCGCACTTCCTGGAGATCGCGCCGAACAATCGGATTCCTGCCATCGTCGACCAGGACACCGGCCTGCGCCTGATGGAATCGGGCGCCATCATGATCTATCTCGCCGACAAGACCGGAAAGCTTCTCGCCAAGCAGGGCGAAGCGCGTTACCGCGCGATCGAATGGCTCATGTGGCAGATGGGCGGCCTCGGACCGATGCTGGGCCAAGTACATCATTTCGCAAAGTATAATCCGGGCAAGGCCCCCTATGCGGAAGAACGCTACCTGAAAGAAGCGCAACGACTCTATCGCGTGCTCGACAAGCGCCTGGAGGGGCGGGCGTTCTTGGCGGACGAATACTCTATCGCGGACATTGCCGTCTGGCCTTGGATTTCACGCTTCGAATGGCAGACGATCAGCCTAGATCAGTTCCCGAACGTAAAGCGCTGGTATCTTTCGATCGCGAAACGCCCGGCAGTTCAGCGCGGCTACGACGTCCCGAAGAAGGTCGGCGAAATCCCGATGCCGTAATGCACTTGCGCGTCACTGACCCTCGCCGCGAAGTTCGTCCACGCGCTCCTTCAGCCGTTCGAGGAATGTGGTCAGCGCCTGTTCTGGATCATCGCTTTCGCCGTTCAGAACCGTGATGCCCCATTGCGCGAGCACGGCTTCCTGCATCGGATTTCGGCTTGTCATGAACACGAAGGATTTCGGGCGGTCCTTCTCGTATCCGGATGTCTGCCACGTGCGCCAAAGTCGGTGCAGCAACAAACGGATGTTCATATCCGACATACTGTAACCGATGAAGAGCACCGTGCGCCCGAGAGCATCCGCGCGCAGCTTGATATCGAGCGGCGCGTCGAACGAGAGCCGATTGAAGTAGTCCGTCTCCGTGAGCACAAGCGATTGGTCGTCATCGAAGTCGCCGTGAAACTTCACGATCTGCGTAACGCCCTCGCGCGCATTGGCGATATCGCGAGCGTTCGCAACTTTGACAAAGCCGCGTCCGTGCGCGGAGAACGCGGCTTCGAGGTTGCGGTCATAATTCGTCGTGTACACGATTGGGAAGTTGAGCTCGACCACGAGGCGGTGCATGCGCGATTGCCTGACTTGTTCTTCGGATACCTTCCAATGGCGATCCATCCAGCTGCGTAGGGCCCCGATGCTGCCCTGCCTGATGCGGTAGTATTCGGCGAGCGTCTGATAGGAATGGCCGGCCCCATTTTGCCCCACGGTCTCGACCCCGAGTTCCGACATCATGTGATCGATGAGGTCCTGCCAAGAGGGCAGGCCGACATTCATCGAAAGTCCCGCACCCGCGAACAGGATGGCCTGACGGGCGCACAGGGCGCGGGCAAGCTCGTCGAGCAAAGGGGATTCGGCCATGCGCTTACCTCGGCAACACCGCATGACGAACCGGGCGTCGTGGGGTTTGTTCCTGGAACGAGCTTAGGCTCGGCGTTGAAAGATCAACCGTCGCCTCGTGCCCACAACGCTGCTGCCGTGTTCAGCGTTGCCGACGAACGTGGATATTGATGTCGACCTCGACATCGATCACGCAACGCTGCGCGGTACGATGCTGCCCGCCTGCATGCCAGGGACCATCGCGCAGTCGTGCGTCGCGGACCTGCGACAGGTAAAGGCAGCGCCACTCGCCGCCTGGCGGCAGGCCAGTCCGGCTTTGCCCGGCAAATTGGAACGTCAGCACTTTCTCCTCGCCGTTGGAGCGGCCGAGGATGTGCGGGCACAGTTCGCGATGGTAGCCCCCGTAGGTGCAAAGAACCTGCTTCTCGTTGAAAATGGCCTCGCGGAAAAGCTCGAAGGTGGCGCTGGGCATTGTTTTCTCAGAAAGAGAAAGTAACCAAATACCTCGCCGTTTTCTAGATTGGCTCAGGTCCGGCGGCCTCGATGGGATTGGGGTATGGCGGTTCCGGGGTTCCCCAGGCCTGGACGGGGCTCGCGCGCCGGTTCCAAGGCTCCCAATGTCAGCTTCCGTAGCGGATCGATGTACGCGGACACGCCTCTCGCATGCGGCGACTTCGGCTTCTACAGTACCTCTATGACAGCGCCCCCTTTGGATTTTGCGGCCGATCCTACCTTGCGGACCGTGCGCAAGCCGATCCCACATGATTCCGCGGTCAAACATGTGCGGGGACAGGCCATTTATGTGGACGACATCCGCGAGCCAGAAGGCACGTTGCACCTTGCCGTAGGCGGCGCCCCGAAGGCGCGCGGGCGGGTCGTGCGGTTGGACCTCGATGCAGTACGGGCGGCGCGGGGCGTCGTCGCCGTGCTGACCGCGCGCGATATTCCGGGACGAAATGACGTCAGCCCAATCGCCGGGGACGACCCGCTGTTCGCCGATGGCGCGGTCGAATTCCACAGCCAGGCGCTGTTTGCGGTGGTTGCGACAACGCGCGACGCTGCCCGCGGCGCCGCGCAACTCGCGAGGATCGATATCGCGGTCGAACCGCCCCTCGTCACGGTGGACGATGCGCTCGCGGCGGACCAACGCATTCTTCCCGAGTATGCGTTTCGTACCGGCGATGTCACAGCCTCTCTTAGCGACAGCGAACATCGTCTGAGCGGCATGTTGCGCATCGGCGGACAGGAGCATTTCTATCTCGAAGGCCAGGCCGCGCTTGCGATCCCCGGTGAGGACGGCGAGATGTTCGTGCATAGCTCGACGCAGCACCCGAGCGAAGTCCAGCACATCGTCGCGCGCGTGCTCGCGCTGAACGATGCGGCCGTTACCGTCGAAGTCCGACGCATGGGTGGCGCCTTTGGCGGCAAGGAAACGCAGGCCGCGCAATGGGCGGCAATGGCCGCACTCGCCGCGCGCGTTACCGGCCGGCCATGCAAGATCCGACTCGACCGCGACGACGACATGATGATGACCGGTAAACGGCATGACTTTCGGGTCAACTACACCGTCGGTTATGACGCGGTGGGCCGCATCATGAGTTGCGAGACGGTGATGGCATCGCGCTGCGGCTACTCGGCGGATTTGTCCAGCGCCATTAACGACCGGGCCATGTTCCACGCCGACAATGCCTATTTCCTGCCGGCGGCGACCATCGTCACCAAGCGCATGAAGACCAACACCGTGTCGAACACGGCCTTCCGCGGCTTCGGCGGACCGCAAGGCATGCTGGCGATCGAGCGGATCATCGACGAGATCGCTTGGGCGAGCGGGCGCGACCCTCTGGAGGTGCGCAAAGCCAATCTGTATGGCCCCGGACGCGACGTGACGCCTTACGGAATGCGGATCGAAGACAATATTCTGCCCGAACTGCTTGAGACGCTCGAGCGCACATCGGATTATTGGGTGCGCCGCGACGCGACGCGCGAGTTCAACGCGAAAAGCCGCTTCTTGAAGCGCGGGCTGGCGCTGACGCCGGTCAAATTCGGCATTTCGTTTACGACGACGCACCTCAATCAAGCTGGCGCGCTTGTGCACGTCTATACCGATGGCTCGATCCATTTGAACCACGGCGGCACCGAGATGGGGCAGGGGGTGCTCATCAAGGTTGCTCAGGTCGTGGCCGAGGAGTTCGGGCTCGACCTGGACGCCGTCAAGATCACCGCAGCCAGCACCGGCAAAGTCCCGAATACCTCGGCGACCGCGGCTTCCTCCGGCGCAGACTTGAACGCCATGGCGGCGAAAGCCGCCGCCGAGACCATCAAAGCACGGCTGGTCGGCTTCGCCGGCGAGGCGTACGGTGCGACGCCAGAGCAGGTCGCGTTTCGCGACAACCACGTTCTCATCGGAAACAAACCGGTCGCCTTCGCAGATTTCGTGATGCAGGCCTATCTGGCGCGTGTGTCGCTGTCTTCGACCGGCTTCTACCGCACACCGAAACTGGACTGGGACAGGGAGCTTGGGAAAGGGCGGCCGTTTCTCTATTTTGCCTATGGCGCGGCCTGCTCGGAGGTGAGCGTGGACACGATGACGGGTGAAATGAAGGTGACCCGGGTCGACATCCTGCATGATGTTGGACGCTCGCTGAATCCTGCAATCGATATCGGCCAGATCGAAGGCGGATTCATTCAAGGGATGGGTTGGCTAACAACGGAAGAGCTTGTGTACGGAGACGACGGACGCCTGCTCACGCATGCTCCCTCGACCTACAAGATCCCCTGCGCGTCGGATGTGCCGGCCGATTTTCGCGTAGCGCTTTACGATGGCGCAAACCGCGAGGATACGATCTACCGCTCCAAGGCGGTCGGCGAGCCGCCCTTGATGCTCGCGATCTCCGTCTTCGCCGCCATTGCCGACGCAATTCACGCCCATAATCCGTTACGCCCCGTGCCGCTCGACGCACCGGCAACGCCGGAAGCGATTTTGCGGGCTGTGGAAGCCGTGCGGGGCGGTAGATGACCACCTGGGCAGCGGTGGAACGCGCGTTGCGGGAGCAAGGACGGGCAGCACTTGTGACCGTGACCGAGGCGCGCGGTTCGAGCCCGCGGGAGCCGGGCGCGCGCATGGTGGTTCGTCCTGATGGCTGCTTTAGCGGAACGATCGGCGGCGGAGCGCTGGAATGGACTGCGCTCGCGGAAGCGAAAGCGTTGCTCCAAGCGAACGGGGCACCAGCCATGCGCATGCTCGACGTGGCGCTGGGACCAGATCTTGGACAGTGCTGCGGCGGACGCGTCTCCCTGTCGATCGAACGCTTCGATATTTCGACACTCCCAGATGTCGAGAACTTCGCGCAAGCGGAGCGGAACCAGGAACAGCGCACGCCGCTGCTGTTGTTCGGCGCCGGACATGTCGGACGAGCGCTCGTGCGTGCGCTCGCACCTCTGCCGTTTAAGGTGACGTGGATCGACTCGCGGCACGGCGCCTTCGACGATGCGCCGCAAGGCATCGCGACGGTTCTCACCGACGAACCGCTCGGCATGCTCGCGCAAGCAAGCGACGGCGCCTTCATCCTGGTGATGACCTATAGCCACGCCCTGGATCTCGATCTCGTCATGGAGGCGCTGAGGGCGGAGCGCTTTGCCTATGTCGGCCTGATCGGGAGCGAGACAAAACGCGCGCGTTTCGTCGCGGCCATGGGAAAGGGCGGGCTGGCGCCCTCGCAGGTCGCTCGGCTCATATGCCCCATCGGCGTTCCCGGGATCGGAGACAAATCACCGGCAGCAATCGCGGCGTCGACCGCAGCGCAGCTTCTCATGGTTCGTGAACAGGTGAAAAGCGGATGAGCACGTTGACGAAGGCAGATATCGAGGCCTTGGGCAAACGCGCTGAGCGCATGATCGGGGAACTGGCGCTGATCTCCGCCGAGCGCGGGCGCCTCGTGCGGCTTTTTCTCTCCCCGGAGCACCGCATGGCGGCGGACCTGACCGGGCGCTGGATGAAAGAAGCAGGCCTGCACGTGAGCGAAGACGCTCTGGGAACGGTGCGCGGGCGTTGGGGCGAGGCGCCGCGGCTCCTCATCGGCTCGCACCTCGACAGCGTCATCGATGCCGGCAAGTACGACGGCCCGCTCGGCGTCGTCGGCGGCATCCTGGCCGCGGAGCACTTTATCCGGCGCGGGCAGAAGCCATCATTCGGCATCGACGTTCTGGCGTTCGGCGATGAAGAGGGTTCGCGGTTTCCGTCCGTGCTGTCGACTTCGGCGACGATGGCCGGCCACTTCGACCCCGCGACACTCGATCTCGCCGACGCCAAAGGCGTCACCTACCGGCGTGCGCTGGAGGCCTACGGCAAGAATCCGGCCGAGGTTTCACGCACAGCTTACGCGCCCGGCGAAGCGGCGGCCTATGTCGAGATGCACATTGAGCAGGGGCCAGTCCTGGAGAAGGAAGGCGAGCCGCTTGGCGTGGTGACCGGCATCGTTGGACAAAGCCGCCTGCGCGTGAGCGTCGAAGGCGTAGCCGGTCATGCCGGCACTGTGCCGATGAATTTGCGAAAGGACGCGCTTGTAGGCGCCGCCGAAATGGTACTCGCTGTCGAGCGGATCGCAAGGGCGCATGCCGGCGACCGCATGGTCGGCACCGTCGGCCGCATCGAGGCCCTTCCGGGGGCCGTGAACATCATTCCCGCTCGCGCAACCTTCACGATCGATCTGCGCGCGATGACTGACCGCGTGCGGCGGGATGCGCTCATGGAGATCAAGGCCGAGGCCTGGCGCATTGTCGAAGCGCGCGGGTTGCAGGTGACCTTCGAGCCATTTCTCGATACGCAAACGACGCCAATGGATTCAAAACTCCAAGCTGCGCTCGCGGAGGCGATTAAGGGTCTTGGCCACCGCCCAATTGCCATTCCCTCCGGTGCCGGGCACGATGCGCAGATGATGGCGAGACTTTGCCCCTCCGCCATGCTGTTCGTGCGCTGCCGTGGTGGCGTTAGTCACAATCCGGCGGAATATGCGAGCCCTCACGACATGGGCACTGCAATCGCCGCGCTGATCGGATTCATCGAGCGGTTTGCCCCATAGGCATAGAACTCAGACCTTCTGATCGCGCCCTGCCCAATAGGGGCCGCGCATCTGGTCAATGCGAAGCCCGTCAGTGACGTAGCTGCCGAACTGCAGATGAGTGAGGCGTTCACCCAGACCGCCACGGCGGTGTCGGCGGCGCCGCTTGGCAATTATGGCTCGCGCGGCAGCGGTTCGCCCAACGCGGCCCGCAGACCCAGCCTGGAACTAAAGCGCAAAGATGCGGGTTAACCCGCAACATTGGTCAAGGCAGCTCGGGCTGCGGATTGCGGTTCGGAAAGCATCGTGGTTACGAGGCTCAAGGCCGGCGGTCTGTCGAGACCAGCTTCGCCATCACGTTGGTAGGAGCACGCCGTGCATAAATTGTTAGCGGCGCTGAGCGTCGTGTTTTTCTCGTCCTACGCAACCGCGGAGGAAGCCCAGCATATCAGCGTCGCGTCGGCACTGGTTTGCGACACTGCCGAACAAGTGGAAAGCTTCATCAATAGGTACAACGGTGATGCACACGAAGCGATAAACGCGGTGAATGCCGCGGTCGGCAAGCAGGATGCCTGCGTGGTGGCTGCGCTCGGGTTCATCAAGGGCGAGGCGAAACAGACGGTGCGCAACGGCGACGCCGCGTATGTAGTCACGGAAATCATCGTCGTAGGTGCCGTGACGCCGAACGGATTCCAGCTCGTCGAGCCGATCAAGTGGTTCACCGCGTACAAGGTGAACGAAACACGCGCCTAGACGACGCTTGCGCGGTCACGGGCGGGGCGGCGAAATCATGCCTTTAAAAGCCAGCCACGGTCGCGTGCAGGTCGTAGGCGTCGGCTCGTTCGATCTTGGCGGTAACGATTTCTCCCACCTTTAGCGGCCGCCGAGCGGAAAGATACACCGCACCGTCGATTTCCGGCGCATCTCCCTTGCTCCGACCTTTTGCAACCGTCGGTCCGATTTCATCCACAATAATTTGCTGGCGCGTGCCGACTTTGCGTCTGAGCCTGCGCGCCGATATCGCCTGCTGGGCTTGCATGAAACGATGCCAACGTTCGTCCTTCACTTCATCCGGAACCGGTGTCGCAAGATCGTTCGCGGAAGCGCCGGCAACCGGTTCGTAACGGAAGCAGCCCACCCGGTCGAGCTGAGCTTCCGAGAGCCACTCGAGCAGGACGTCGAAGTCGGCATCTGTTTCGCCGGGAAAGCCGACGATAAAGGTCGAGCGGATGGTGAGGTCCGGCGCGACCTCTCGCCAGGAGCGAATGCGCTCCAGCGTCTTTTCCTGCGCCGCCGGCCGGCGCATGCGCTTCAACATCTCCGGGCTCGCATGCTGGAAAGGAATATCAAGATAAGGCAGCACCCGACCCTCGGCCATCAGGGGGATGACCTCGTCGACATGCGGATAGGGATAGACATAATGGAGCCGCACCCAAACGCCGAGTTCGCCCAGGCCGCGCGCCAGATCGATAAAACGCGCACGGACCTCACGGTCCTTCCAGGTACTTGCGGCATACTTCAGGTCAACGCCGTAAGCGGAGGTATCTTGCGAAATTACCAACAGTTCCTTCACCCCCGCACGCACGAGCAGTTCGGCCTCGCGTAACACTTCGGCAGCGGGACGTGAAATGAGGTTGCCGCGCAGCTTCGGGATGATGCAGAAGCTGCAGCGGTTGTTGCATCCTTCGGAGATTTTCACATACGCGTAATGACGCGGCGTGAGCTTGATGCCTTCCGGCGGAACGAGATCGATGAATGGATCGTGTACCGGGGGTGCGGCGCGGTGTACGGCCTCGAGCACGGTCTCGTATTGCTGCGGCCCCGTGATTGCGAGCAGGCTGGGATAGCGCCGCGCGATCTGCTCGGGCTCGGCGCCCATGCAGCCGGTCACGATGACGCGGCCGTTCTCGGCCATGGCCTGACCGATGGCCTCGAGCGACTCCGCTTTTGCGCTGTCGAGGAACCCGCAGGTGTTCACGATGACGAGGTCGGCGCCATCGTGCCTGCGCGTGATTTCGTAGCCTTCCGCGCGCAGGCGTGTGACGATCCGTTCGGAGTCTACCAGCGCCTTCGGACAGCCGAGAGACACGAAGCTCACCCTGGGCGCAGGGTGAGTGCGGGAGTGTGCACCGGTTGTGGCTTCAGACGACATGGATCTCCGTTCACAAGATACTGGCCGGATCCGGGGAAGCGCAGCGAAGGCAAGACCTTCCAAGCCGGGGCGGCCGGCCGCGCGGCCGCCCCGACCACGCCCTTATAGGGGCCGGAGGGACGCGTTCTAGGGGTTCTGGACCAAAGATGCACGCGGTTTCACATTCGGGTGAGCAGGCTCGAGAATCGCGTGGATGACCAGCAGCCTGCAGCAGTGTCAGAATTTTGTTCCGGCAGACCTTGGGAGGTGGACGGAAGAACCTTGTAGACATATGTCTTCTACACGCTTGATCTGGACGTTCTACGAGCGGAGCTGCGCGTGCTCGATCGAGGCGTCATCAGCAAGAACTTCCAAGAACGCTCGCTGTCGACGCGCTGCTTCGAGGGCGCCGCGGAAGGCGCCGTGATGATCGGCTCTGCGCCCGAATGTCCGGAGTTCTTGAGGTACTTCGACTGGACAACGCGGTGATCGAGATTCCAGCGGACCCGGAATATCCCCGAGATCTTGGCTCAATTGAACCGTGACCCGGAGCGCCTGCAATGGGTCAACAGGACGAACGCGGTCCGGTCGTTGCGCCGGCACGACTGGGCGGCACCGCTGGGACGAGATCCTCAAGATTTGCGGCCTGCAAAGGTCCCAGCAGTTGCAGGAGCGATTGGACAAGCTCAACTTGATCGCATTCGCCGCCGAAAACGCGGGCCGCGGCCCCGCAGCATTGCCTCTAGACCCGATGTCGCGACGCACCGGGCAGAACCGGGCATCCGCCCCGAGGATCAAACCGCGCCTACAACAATGACCTCTTCCGCGGGGTTATCGGCGTAGAGCATCTCGACCAGCTTGCTTCGGCGAGAGAGCACGGCGCGCTGATTGATGTAGCCCTTGTCGGTAATTTCGCCGGCATCGATGGTGGGCGGCTCTGTCATCAGGATGGCTCGCATGATGCAGGTCGACGAAGCGGGCTCGCGCCTATTGTGCTCGCGCAGAGCCGCTATAATCGCTTGCCGCACGGTGGGCGCGGCGACGACCCTGGCGGGCGGCTCGCTTTCGGCCAGTTCCGGGCACAGCTTGCGGCAATTGCCGATATTCGCAAACAGCAGAAGACGCACATCATCCCGGTCGTGCCCCGTCACAACCGCATCATCGACGATCGGCGCCATGGCGGCGACCACGGCTGTGCGCAATGTGCCGACATTCACCCAGGTGCCGCTGGTCAGCTTGAAGTTTTCGCCGATACGGCCGTCAAAGACGAGTCCTCGCTCCGGCCGGCCTTCCTCGGCAAAGTAGACGGCGTCGCCCGAACGATAAAAACCCTCTTCGTCAAACGTTGCCGCCGTCAACTCGGGGGCGCGCCAATATCCGGGCGTCACGTTCGGCCCGCGGACGCGGATTTCGGTCTTGCCGTCCAGCGGCACCAGCTTGATCTCCGTGCCGGGGACCGGCACGCCGATATTGCCGGCGCGATCAATCCGGTAATGCACCGACGTCGACATCGGCGCGGTCTCTGTCGTACCCCAGGATGAGATCAGCGGCAGGCCTGGAACCCCGGCGGATTCGCACAGCTTCTCGATGCGGGACCAGGAGCTTTGCGGCAACGCCGCGCCCGCATAGAAGATGAACTCGATTGCGCGGAAGAGCTTATCGGCGGTCGGCCGGTCGCGCTCGAGTTCATCGAGCAGCATCGCAAAACCGCGTGGCACATTGAAGTAGACCGTTGGCTGCACGAGGCGAAGATTTTCGACCGTGCGTCCAATGGCGGTCGGCAAAGGGCGGCCGTCGTCGATGTAGAAGGTGCCGCCATTGTGGATCACCATGTTGAAGTTGTGGTTGGCGCCAAATGTGTGGCTCCAGGGCAGCCAATCGACGAGCACAAGCGGCCGATCGGCAATGAGCGGCCAGATTTGCAGGATGCACGCTTGGTTCGAGCACATCATGCGATGGGTGTTGATGACGCCTTTCGGCATGCCGGTCGACCCGGAGGTAAAAAGAATCTTTGCTATGGCGTCGGCCGCGACTTCGGCGTGGATGGACGCGACGTCCGCGCGGTCGCTCGGCGCAAGAAGTGCGGCGAAGCTCGTGGCGCCCTTCGCCGGGAGCGACGACACGAGCTCGACGCCGTGCATGTCGAGCGCGGCGAGCGCCTTTTCCATGGCGCTGGCATTGTGGACATAGACCATACCCGGCGTCAGCGCGTCGAACACATAGCGGAGCTTGCCGAAGTCTTGGCTCAACCTGGCATAGGCCGGCGATATCGGCGCGACAGGAATGCCCACATGCATTGCGCCGAGCGCGAGCAGCGCGTGATCGAGGCCATTGTCCGCCACGATCATGATCGGTCGCTCGGCGCCTAGGTCGCGAGAGAGGAGGGAAGCAGCGATCGCCTCGATCATCTGCATCGCTTCGTGATAGGTGACGCTGCGCCAACCGGCGCCGCTGCGCTCGGCCATGAAATCGCGGGATGGGACCTCTCGCGCCCAATGGCCGAACCGGGCTGTGATCGTCTGCGGATACGGATTCAGCGGCGTGAGCGAACGCAGAATCCTCGAGCCGTCGCTTCTCGTCTCGCCCGCGATGCGCGGCGTCGCGAAGCCGGCATAGCCGCGGCGCAATTCGGTCGGATTTCCCCGAGCAGTCTGCTCCATCACGCTCGCTCCAGCATTGGTGACTGGCGCAATGCTTCGCGCATGGCGCCGCGTTCATCGGAAGCCAGCCGACGAAGTTTCCCAACGTCTTTTACGGTAACATGCGCGGCCCGCACCTTGACACCAACCGGCCGCAATTTAGCGAAGGCGCGCGACAAGGATTCCGGCTTCAGGCCAAGGCGACCGGCGATCAAGGCCTTGTCGTAGGGCAGGGCGATGGTGCAACTGCCATGATCGGCGGGGCAAAGCGAAGCGAGAAACTCGGCGACGCGCTGCACGCCGGTCTGCGCTTTCAGCTGTTCGACCTGCTCGACGAGCTGATGAAGGTGCTGCGAGGTAGACGCAATCATCGCCAGCGCAATTTCCGGCACATCGCGGATGCAACGGACCACGTGATCGGCCGGGATTCGCACCACGCGCGCTTCGCTGACGGCCTCGCCGGTCGCCGGATAAAGGCTGCCGGTGAAGGCCACGGCTTCCGCAAGGCTTTCGCCTGTCTTGAAGACGTGAATCACGGCGGCGTCTCCGGCCACGGTGACACGGTAGAGCTTCACCCATCCACTGACCAGGATGAAAAAGGCAAGCGCCGGGTCGCCCTGTCGAAAAAGTATGTTGCCGTTCTTGAGGGTGGAAACGGCGGCCGGTCCAATCAGACGGTCAATCATCGGCGGCTTCAGGCCCTTGAAGACCGGGATGCGGCGGACGATGTCAAGGTCGGCGGAATTAAGCGCGGATGTCATTCGGCGACCTGTCGACTCCGGACGCTCAGAAAGGCCGGACTTCTATCGAGAGCAATATCGCACCGCGCCACGGCCATCAAACGGGTTGAGTGCGCCGCTCCAGCGTCAGCGCAAATCGAAGTCGCGATCTGGTGTGGCCAAAATGTCAACGGTCGGTGCGCATCGGGCTCGACCGACACGAATTAAGATGCGAATCGAAAAGGCATGATCTAGCCTTGCGTGTTGGCAGGGACATGCAGCGAGATCCTGCCAACATGGCACTTCCTCCCAAACTTGCAGCGGTCGATGCATGCATCGACCGTTTTCTTGCGGGGCTGCCTTCATCGTAGGCGCCCGTGAGCGGAGCGGCCTTAGGATTTCTTTTTGCCATCGGGGCCGAATTGGGCGAGATAGGCCCACAGATCCGCGATTTCCTTGTCGTTCTTGATCCCGGCAAAAACCATCTTCGTTCCCGGAATTTTCGCCCTGGGATCCTTGATGTATTCGGCAAATGTCTGCGCGCTCCAGACAATGCCCGAATTCTTATTGGCTTCGGTGTAGGTGTATCCCTCAATGGTACCCGACTTGCGGCCCTCCAGGCCATTGAGCAGGGGACCCACCTTGTTCTTGGCGCCCTCGCCAACCGCGTGGCAGGGCGCGCATTTGCGGAACGATTGCTCGCCCGCGGGGAGGTCCTGCGCAGCGGCCATGGCTGTCGACGCGCCCAGTGCGGCAAGTGAAAAGAGCACAGCCTTTCTCATCATATAACCTTTCTAACGTGGCGGGGAATGCAATGCATTTAGCCTAGAGCGCCGGACGCTTCAATGTACCTTTATGGATCGCCGGCAGGTCGGTCTCGGGCAGTCGGCCGCGTTTCCGCGGGGTGCGACGCAGGGTCCCCGGAGGCGATGAATCCAGGGACTCTAAACCCGTCCTTGTGGTTCCCATAGATGAGCGGTGCGCCATCGGGCGCAGTCATGATTCCCCCGGCGGCAAGGAGCACGGCATGCCCCGCCGCAATGTCCCACTCCGAGGTCGGCCCAAGCCTCGGGTACAGGTCCGCAACGCCCTCCGCCAGGCGGCAAAACTTCAGCGAGGAGGCGCACCGCACGGTGCTTGTGACAGGGACGGTGGCGAGAAAGGCCGCTGTTCGCGGGTCGAAGTGCGAACGGCTGACGAGCGCCGTGTACCCGCCGGCAGGCCTTGCTCGCGCGTGGATGGCGGTGGGCGTGGAGGCGTCTGCTGGATCCAGCGCCAGCCGCTCCGCACGACGCCCGGCAAGGCCACGCCATACGACGCCCAGCGCCGGCGCAGCCACGATCCCCAGGAACGGCTTGCCGTCGGTGATGATCGCAATGTTGACGGTGTACTCGCTCTCGCCGGCAAGGAAATCTCGCGTTCCATCGAGCGGATCGACCAGCACGAAGGTGTCCTTCAAATCCGGCCGTGCGCCCCGGCCCCAGGCTTCCTCAGAGATCACGGGCGTCCCGGGCAGAAGCTTGCGCAGATCGCAGACGATGATCCGCTCCGCTGCTTCATCTGCCGCCGTCACCGGGGATGCGTCAGCCTTGCTGCGCGTTTGCAGCGCATCCACCGAAATCAGGCGAATGGCGATCGCGGCGCGCGCCACCATTGCCGTGAGCTCCTCGATGAGTCGCGGGTTACAAAGCGCTGCGGCGCGGCGGTCGGCTTCGGACAAACGCAATCCGTCCTTTGCGGCGGTGCGGCCGGCTCGGAAAACCATCGGGTTCGAGGCGGCGGAAGCAGGGGAATAGCCGAGCGAGTTTGTAACGGCAATCTAGGAGATTTTTGGATTTGACATTGCATTGTGGTTCCGCTGCTAGTTGGGGTCGCGAATGCCGAATCTACGCCACCGCTCCAGATAGAGTCATCGGCGTCGCGAGCGAATAAAGAGGGGCAGGATGCTTGGTCGACTTGTCGGGATGACCGTTTTGACCCTGGCCTTGATTAACGGCTCGTTTGCTGCGGAGACGGTGCAAGTTGGCGGCGTTTCCGCCGTGCTCCTCAAACCGCGCGGTCCGCCGCGGGCAAGCCTCATCCTGCTCGCGGGGCAGCGACGGGAGGCTCGATGTCGGGGCGGGGGGCTCAATTGGCCGCCTTGGCGGCAACCAGCTTGTGCAGACACGGGCCCAATACGCGGCCCGTGGTTTCGCAGTTCTGGTCCCCGAGGCCGGAGTGAACGTGTCGTCCGCAGTCGAATACATGGCCGCGGTCAAGCGACCCGTCGCTCTCGTCGGCACGAGCCGGGGAACACAGCGTGCGGCGCGCGGAATTGCCGCCGGCGCGCGTCCGGACGCGCTTGTGTTGACTGCCGGTTTCCTCTCCCCGCAATCGGGGGAGCGCGTCAACGTGCATGTGATGGGTATTCTCGGATCGCCGGCCTCCCTTCCACGAACGCTCGTGGTGCATCATCGGCGCGATGGCTGTCAGTACACCTTGCCTGCGGGCGTTAAGCCTTTCGTGGACTGGACGCAGGGCAAAGCGCGCGTTGCATGGCTGGACGGAGGAAGCAACTCGGGCGATCCCTGCGAAGCGCGCGGCCATCACGGCTTTTCCGGATTGGACGAGCAGGTCGTTTCGGCCGTTTCCGCATTTGTGGTCGCCCGCTGACCGGCCGCCGCATTCATCGAGGGTTCCGGCTTATGCCGCGTCAGATCAGCCGATTGCAGACTGGCGCGCTCCTCTTCATCATGCAAAGCTATGGCGATCGGAGCCGGCGGAATTAGCAAAGCCGGCCAGAGGGAGAACGGAGTGAGCAACGTCCAGCTCCTTGTGAGCGGGCTAGCAAATGGTTGCGTATACGGGCTGGTCGCGCTTGGCTTCGTGCTGATCTACAAGGCCACCGAACAAGTGAACTTCGCGCAGGGCGATCTAATGATGCTCGGCGCATTCATCGCATTAGGCCTGACAAGCGGCGACATCAATTTGCCCTTTTGGGCCGGGGTTCCGCTGGCCCTCGGGATCATGGGCGCGTTCGGCTACGCGCTCGACCGCGCGCTTCTCCGGCGAATGGTTGGGCAGTCGCAAATCGCAGTGGTGATCCTCACGATTGCGCTGGGCTTTGTTCTGCGGTTCGCCGCCGGGGCGATCTGGGGGCATGAACCACAAACGCTCGCGACGCCGATGGCCGGCCGGCATGTCGGCTTTTACGGCGTCGTATTGGGCGTCGATCAAATCGCAATCATCGTCGTGACGCTCATTCTCACCCTTGTCTTGTATCTTTTTTTCAGCCGCACGAAGCTCGGCGTGGCCATGCAGGCGGCCTCCC
Organism: Xanthobacteraceae bacterium; assembly: GCA_022844485.1. GTDB lineage: Bacteria > Pseudomonadota > Alphaproteobacteria > Rhizobiales > Xanthobacteraceae > JALHLQ01. The sequence goes on along the minus strand of JALHLQ010000020.1, from coordinate 7,228 downwards.
AGAACCAACTGGCCGCGTCCTATGTCGGCATTCCGGTGAAACGAATTCAGTCGTTGACCTGGGCGCTTGCCGGAATCTTGGCCGCCATCGCGGGCGTCCTGTTTGCCTCGAAAGGGTCAATCGACCCGAGCATGGGGCTTCTCGGCATCAAAGCCTTCGCTGCCGCGGTCATTGGCGGTTTCGGCAGTCTGCCAGGCGCTTTGATGGGCGGCCTCGTCGTCGGGTTGATCGAGCCCTTTGCATCGCGTTACGGCGAGCCAGGCTACGCACAAATTGCCCCCTACGCCGTGCTCTTGCTCGTACTCATTGCCCGGCCGCATGGCCTGTTCGCCCAAGTGCACGCAAAAAAGGTCTAGGGATTGCGGTGCGCACCGTCTTCAAGACCTCCTATGACGCCGACATCCGCCTCTTTCGGCACGGCGCACAGGCATTCTGGTATGCCGTGCTTCTCGCTTCGGCGCTGATCCTGCCATTTGCCGTTTCAAGCTTCCTGGTGGGTGAGGCGACCGGTGTGCTGATTTGGGCCATCGCCGGCATGGGACTCATGATCCTTACCGGCCAGACGGGCCTGGTCAGTCTCGGTCATACGGCCTTTCTTGCGGTCGGCTGCTACGCGAACGCCATTTTGCAAATGCAAGGCGTGCCGTTTCTCATCGCCTTTCCTCTCGCGGCATTGCTGTCCGGTCTGCTCGGCGTCGCCGTGGCGATCCCCGCTTTGCGGATGCATGGGATTTATCTCGCCATCGCAACGCTCGCGATGGCGGTTCTTGTCGAGGATCTGATCGTTATCGCAGAGCCTCTGACCGGCGGCGTATCCGGATTGTCCGCGCCGACGATCTCGATCTTCGGCGTGTCTTTCGATCGTTACGGCTCGCCCATCGCCTTCTACTATCTTGTGCTTGTTGTCGCCGTTCTGGTCACTTTAGCTTACCGGAACATTCTGCGCGCGCCGCTCGGCCGCGCGTTCGCCGCCGTGCGTGACTCCGAGATCTCGGCGCAGGCCACGGGCATCAACTTGGCACGCACGAAAGCGATCGCATTCGCGATCTCCTGCACGATAACCGGGCTTGCCGGAGCCTTGCTGGGGCACTTTGCGGGCGCCTTCAATCACGAAACCTTCAATATCGTGCTCGCCATCCAGCTCCTCTTGATGATCGTTGTTGGCGGGCTCGGCTCGATTCACGGCGCCTATTTCGGCGCAATCATCGTCGGCCTTATTCCCTTGGGGCTTGCGTTTCTGCGAGACTTCGTTTCCCAGGTCACGGGTGCAAGTTCGGTCGCTATTCCGGGGCTCGAGAGCGGAATATTCGGCGCCATCCTCGTTGCCTTCATCCTGTTCGAGCCCATGGGCATCTATGGTCGCTGGTTGAAGATTCGCACTTACTTCCAGCTCTTCCCCTTCTATCGGCGCGACATGTTCCGCCGCCAGAAGGCCTATCTGAAAACCGAGCGCATGCGATGAGTTTGATCGAGCTTGACTCCGTCACTGTGCGCTTCGGCGGCCTCACGGCGGTGAACAACGTCTCTTTTTCGGTGAACGAGGGCGAGGTGTTCGCGCTGGTTGGGCCGAATGGCGCGGGCAAGTCCACCATTTTCAATCTGATATCGCGGTTCTACACGCCGGCATCCGGCGGCATCCGCTTCAATGGTCACGACCTCTTGAAACGAGGTCCGTCCGACCTGGCAAGACTTGGCATTGCGCGCACGTTCCAGAACATCGAACTGTTCGAACGCTCGACCGTGCTCGACAATCTGCTCGTTGGTCGAAACCGCCATGTGAAAAGCAATCCGTTATCCGAAATTTTGTTCACGCCATCCGTGCGCGCCGAAGAACGCCGGCATCGCGAGGCCGTTGAGCGCGTGATCGACTTTCTCGAGCTTCAGGCCTATCGCGACAAGTATGTCGCGGGACTGCCTTACGGCATCCGTAAGATCGTCGAACTCGGCCGCGCGCTCGCAATCGGACCGAAACTGCTGCTGCTCGACGAGCCGGCCTCCGGCCTCTCGGTCGATGAGGCCCGGGACCTCGCCTTCTGGATCGCCGACATCCGCAAGCTGATGGGCATTACGGTGGTTGTGGTCGAACACAACATGAAGCTCGTCTCCGCGATCTCCGATCGCGTGCTGGCGCTGGCGGACGGCTCGGTCCTGGCGCTCGGCTCGCCTCTCGAGGTCCAATCGAACCCCGCCGTGATTGAAGCCTATCTCGGCCGCCCCCTGGGAGAGGCGGCATGAGTGCCGATCGGCCCCTTCTGCAGGTGGACAATCTGGAGACCTATTACGGACCCGTGATGGCGCTTCGCGGGGTGAGCCTCGATGTGCCGCAAGGCCGGATCGTCACGGTCCTCGGTGGCAACGGTGCCGGCAAGACGACGCTTCTCAAGACCATTTCCGGTGTGATGGACCCCGAAAAGGGAAGCGTTCGTTTCCAGGGCCAGCCGATCCAGGGGCTCGAGCCCGACGCCATTGTGCGGCGCGGCGTGGTGCATGTGCCCGAGGGGCGGGAGATTTTTCCGCTGCTGACCGTCGCCGACAACCTCATGGTCGGGGCCTATATTCGGCGCGACATCGTAGCCATCGAAGCCGACCTTGAAATGGTCTATGGCTACTTTCCGGTTCTTCGCGAGCGCAAACGCCAGCAGGCCGGAACCCTGTCGGGAGGCCAGCAGCAAATGCTGGCGATCGGACGCGGATTGATGTCCCGGCCCCGGCTGATGCTCCTTGACGAGCCGAGTCTCGGCTTGAGCCCGAGGCTGGTTCAGGAGATTTTCGCCATCATGCGGCGGCTCAATCGGGAGCAAAACATGACGATGATGGTTGTGGAGCAGAACGCCGCAATCGCCCTGGATCTGGCCGATTTCGGCTACGTCATGGAGCTCGGCCGTATCGTCATGGCGGGAGACGCGGAGCGCTTGAAGCAGTCGAAGGACGTCCAGGCATTTTACCTCGGAATGCATCAGGAAGGCACGAGAGGTGCACGCCGCTGGAAGCAACGGAAAACCTGGCGATGAATGAGGCGCCAGTCATCGCTCGGCCCGAAGCAAGCATCACGCGCAGACCAAGCGCGCCTGCACAGGTGCTTCTGCATGGCGTCAGCATCAACGCCGATCTCAGCCAGCGCCCGTATCTGATCGACGGCGCGGACACGCTGGTCAAGCTTTTTGCGGAGCGCTGCGCCGAGAATGCCGAACGCACGGCGCACCGCGAAAAGGTGTTGGGCATCTGGCGGTCGCACAGCTGGCGCGACTACTTCAATCGTTCGCGGCAGATCGGGCTTGGCCTCAAGGCGCTCGGGCTGAAACGGAAAGAAGTGGTTTCGATCCTTTCCGAGGATTGCAAGGAGTGGCTCTACACCGATCTTGGCGTGATCAGCGTCGGGGGAGTCTGCTCCGGCGTTTATCCGACGGATTCCGCCTCGCAGCTCGCTTTTCTTGTCAACGATTCCGACACGCGATTTCTGTTTGTCGAGAATGACGAGCAGCTCGACAAGTATCTCGCGGTGCGTGGACAGATGCCGGGCTTGATCAAGGTCATCGTTTACGACCGGGAGGGCCTGCACGAATTCCATGACGACAAAGTGATGTTCCTCGATGAGCTTTATGCGCTCGGACAGAAAGAGTTTGAAAAGGACCCGGCCGCGTTCGAGATCGAGATCGCCCAATCGAAGCCTTCCGACATTGCGGTCCTGATATACACGTCCGGCACGACGGGGCCGCCGAAAGGGGCCATGATCAGCCATGAGAACATCATGTTCTCGTTGATCTCGGGAGCGCACGCGATTGATCATGTGAGCTCCGACGAGCAGCTTTGTTTCCTGCCCCTCTGCCACGTACTCGAGCGTTTGACGTCCGCATGGACTCCCATATTTGCCGCCTCCACGGTCAATTTCGCCGAAAGCCCCGAGACGGTTTTCGACAATCTGCGTGAAGTCTCGCCGCATGTCTTCGTCGCCGTGCCTCGCGTTTGGGAAAAGATCTACTCGCGGGTGTCGATCATGGTCGGCGACGCGACATGGCTTGGCCGCCTGGCCTACAAGTCCGCCATCGCCGCGGGCATGAAGCGCACAAACCTCGAGATCGAAGGCAGGCCGGTTCCGTTCTTGACGGAACTGTGGTTCCGGTTTTGGGAGTTTCTCGTGCTTGGAAACTTGCGGCGAATGCTCGGAATGGGGCGTCTGCGCCGTGCGAATTCCGGCGCCGCACCGATCTCACCAGATCTCCTGCGTTGGTATCGCGCCATCGGCATCCCGCTTTACGAGGGCTACGGGCAGACGGAGAGTTCCGGCGTTATTTCGGTGAACACGCCTGACGCGATGCGGAATGGATCCGTGGGGCGCCCGGTGCCCGGCTTGGAGGTGCGCATTGCACCGGACGGCGAAATCCAATGCAAAGGGCCGATAAATTTCGTCGGCTATTGGCGAAAGCCGGAGAAGACCGCCGAGACATACACGAACGGCTGGCTCCGGACCGGAGACGTGGGCTACATCGACAAGGATGGATTCATCTACATCACGGGACGTGCGAAAGACATCATCATCACGGCCGGGGGCAAGAACATTACGCCTTCGGAGATCGAAAACCGCCTCAAGTTCTCACCCTACATCTCTGATGCGATCGTGATCGGCGACCGCCGCAATTACCTGACGGCCCTCATCATGATCGATCAGGAGAATGTCGAGAAGTTCGCGCAGGACCATCGCGTGCCCTTCGGCGACTTTGCCTCTCTGTGCGCGACTGAGCCGGTTTGCGAACTGATCAAGGGCGTGGTCGACGAGGTCAATTCGCACTTCGCTCCGGTCGAGCAGATCAAGACCTTCCGCATCATCGACGTACTGCTGACGGCAGAAGACGACGAGCTCACGCCGACGATGAAGCTGAAACGGAGTTTCGTGGAACGGAAGTACAAGTCGCTGATCGATCAGATGTATGCCGGATAACCATCCTGTTTGAAGAGAGGAGATGTCATGAAAACGCTTCGAACCGCAGTCGCATGCGCGGCGCTGAGCCTTGCCGCCGCGCCATTCGCAAACGCACAAACGCAAGGCGTCACCGACACGGAGATCGTCATCGGCTCGCACAACGACCTGTCTGGCATCTTCGCGGCGTTCGGCGCGCCGGCTGTGAAGGCGGCCAGCCAGCACTTCCAAGAGATCAACAGCAAGGGTGGGGTTCACGGTCGGCGCATTCGCTTCGTCGTCGAGGATCACGCCTACCAGATGCCGCGCGCGACGCAGGCGATCAACAAGCTGATTAATAGCGACCGCGTGTTTGCGATGCTGCTCTCGCTCGGCACGCCGATGAACCTTGCGGCCTTCAAGATCATGGACGAGCGCAAGATTCCAAACGTATCGCCGCTGACCGCGGCGCGGCAGATGCTCCAGGACCCGATCGACTACAAATTCGTCGGCTTCTCGTCCTATTACGATCAGATCAGAGCGGGGCTGAAGTACCTGGCCGAGAAGCATGGGGCCAAGACCATCTGCTCCATGTACATCCCGACCGATTTCGGTCTGGAGATCCAGCAGGGCGCGGTGGATCAGTCCAAGGACACGAAGCTCAAATACGCGACCGAGACCACGCATAAGCCTGATGAGTCCGATTTCGTCGGGGCGCTCACGCGGCACCGGGAAGCGGGATGCGACGTGATCGCGCTTGCGCTCGGCGTCCGGCAGACGATCACCGTATCGGGAACGGTGAAAAAGATGGGCTGGAACGAGGTCAAGCTCATCAGCTCGTCAGCCGGCTTCCACACCGCCATCGCACAGGTTCCCGGCGGCGTCACGGAGGGGCTTTATGCCAGCGCCGGCTGGTCGGACCTGATCAACCGCATGGACAAGCCCGAGGTGAAAGCGTGGGTCGAGGCTTACCGCGCGGCCAATAATGAGATGCCGGGGACCGGCGCGTTGCTCGGCCGCAGCGCCGCCGGGACTCTGGTCCGCGCGCTCGAGAACGCAGGGCGCAATCTGACCCCCGAAACATTTCGGCAGGCCATGTACAAGGTGAACTACTACGATCCTCTAACCGATACGAAAATCGACTACGGTCCGAAGGACCATCAGGGCGCCGACGTAAACATCATCTCGGTGGTCAAAGGCGGCAACTGGAGCGAAGTCGCACGCTACTGATACACGGGGCGCGCGGATGTTGTGATCGCACCGGAGCAGGACACGCCGGTGCGGTCGATTGGCACTAGACCATCGACGCCACGAGCGGTCGCTGAGAAAAGTGCGAAGCGTTCGCCTGGAGCACAGCGGCGAGAGCTTGCTCGGGATGATTCGCAACGACCGCGTTGTTCCGCTCGATCGAGCAATGTTGATGCGGGTCAATGCGCGTTGCTCCAACGCATCTATAATATTCAATTATTCCCGAGAGCCGACACCCCTGCCCGTTGAGGAGGAGGATTTGTCATGGCTGAAGCCGTAACCAAGCTTCCGATCAAGACCGAGAAGCAGACCCCTGTCGCCGCGCCGAACCGCGAGTGGGAGCCGTTTGAAACGCTCCGCCAGCAAGTGGACCGTCTTTTCGAAGATTTTCAACGAGGCTGGGGCGCGTGGTGGAGTCCTTTCGGCCGTTCCCTCACGGAAGTCGACCCCACGTGGAAGACACTGATGAACTGGGGCAGCACGCCGGTTGTGGACATGGTCGAAAGAGACAAGGATTACGAACTCACCGCCGAGTTGCCGGGGATGGATCCGGGCAACGTCGAGGTGACCTATTCGGAAGGCATGCTGACCATCAAAGGAGAGAAGAAGGAAGAAAAGGAGGAGAAGAACAAGGGCTATCATTTGTCCGAGCGGCGCTACGGCGCGATCGAACGCTCGTTGCGCGTCCCCGCTGGGGTCGATACGGACAAAATTGAAGCCGGCTTCAAGAATGGCGTGCTTACTGTCGTCATGCCAAAAAGGCCAGAGGCGCAAAGGCTGGAGAAGAAGATTTCGATCAAGCCAAAATAACCATCGATCGCGCTTCCCTCCGACGCCTCATCGGAACTCGATATCCGCGGGCTTGTTGCGGCGCGATTTGAGAGTTGATGCCGATGGATCGCCCCCAAGTGGCTGACCAGTATCCTTTGACGATCACATTGGCAGGCAGAATCGTTGCCTAACGTAACTTAGAGTCTGTCCGGGAACATCAAGCTGGATTACAAAGTTTTCGGAGCATGAGGCGGATTGATGCGAGGCGCAAGAACGCGAGCGCCTTGCGATTGAGGTTCTCCCAATCCTTGGCGA
>JALHLQ010000019.1 GCA_022844485.1 Xanthobacteraceae bacterium | reverse complement strand
ATGGCCAGGCAGGCCAAAAACCTGCATCGGGGTTCTCCTTGATTCGAGTGTTGCAACCCGAGCTTCGGAGAACCCCTCCTTCTACTCAACCCGTCTCACATCTGTCTGAGCCCGGACAGCCGTGCCCCGCATCTAAATGGCGAGGCCATTTTAGACCCTTGAAGTGCCGCGGCTTTTCGAAGGAAGATGGAGGGCTGCCGCAGCCGAGAGCTGATCCTAGAAATCCTTCTTGAGCAGAGACCTCTTGCTTCCAAGCTGGTGGATGGCAGCCTGGAACCGGGTCAGGATGAGGCGGAAGTAACGGCCGGACAGCTTGCACTTTTCAAGATTGCCGGGGAGGTCGCGCTTCAAGGTGTTCGCGACGACTTCGCCGATGGGCGAGGCAACCGCCCAGGCGGTGTCCACATCAACGCCGACCTCTTTTCCCGCCATTTCTACGGACCTCATGATCTCGCGCGCGTCTTCCAGATCGAGTGAAGGTTTGTATTCCGGATTGTTCAACGTCGCGCTTGCCTCAGTGCACCCCCTGATCGTGAAGTAGCTCGTATAGAGAAACTTCAGGTGTTCCTCCGCGGCCTCACGCGCACGACTGGGATCAAGCCGTTCCTCTGCGGCAGAACCGCTGTTGTTTGCTGCTTGGCTACTCTGCAGCGCCTCGATGCCTCCCAGAATAGCCACGAGAAGAACCATGTTGCATATGTTCTTCATCTGCGGGCCTCCGCCTATTCCGCCGGATGGCCGACAGGGTGGCCATCGAGCTCGTCAAGCTTCCAGTCCTTCAACCTTCGCTCGACCGGCTTGTGGAAGCGCGCGTAAAGCGCAGGCAAGACAAACAAGGTCAGAAGCGTCGCGCTGATCAAACCGCCGATCACCACGGTCGCGATCGGCTTCTGCACTTCTGCGCCTGTCCCTGTCGCCAACGCCATAGGAACGAAACCGAGCGAAGCGACGAGAGCGGTCATCACCACCGGACGTAATCGAGTCACGGCGCCGCGGAAGATCGCAACGCGCGGCCGCAATCCTTGTTCCATGAGTTGTTTTATGTAGGACAGCATCACAAGCCCATTGAGGACTGCGACACCGGACAATGCAATGAATCCGACAGCTGCCGAGACTGAGAATGGCATGTCACGCAGCCAAAGTGCGGCGACGCCACCTGTAAGTGCGAGAGGGACGGCGCTGAACACGATTAATGCATCGCGCGAGGCGCCCAGAGCGGTGTAGAGCAAAAAGAAGATCAAGAGAAAGCAAGCCGGAACGACGATCATCAGGCGCTGCCTTGCAGCAGCCAAGTTCTCGAATTGGCCGCCCCATGTGATCCAGTAGCCGGCAGGCAATTGCACGCTCTGTGCCGTTCTCGCCTGCGCGTCCTCCACCAGTGAGGCGATGTCGCGGCCTCGCACATTGGCGGTGACGACCACGCGCCGCTTCCCGTTCTCACGGCTGATTTGGTTCGGGCCTTCGCCGGTGGTGAACGTCGCAACTTGTTTAAGCGGGATTGTAACGGCATTGCCATTCCGATTTGGTATCGGCAGCGGAACGGGCAAATTCTTGAGCGCCTCGAGGTCCGTGCGGATATGTTCGGGGAGGCGCACAATGATGTCGTAGCGTTGATCGCCCTCGAACACCACGCCGGCTTCGCGCCCGCCTATAGCAGCGCCGATTACGTCCTGCACGGCAGAGAGGTTGAGCCCGCGCCGGGCAATCTCCGCCTTGCTGACGGCGATATCGAGAAACGGCAGACCCGTAGCCTGTTCGACCCGTACATCGACTGCACCCGGCATGCTCCGCAGAATCGCTGCGACCTGATTCGCTGCTCGCAGCATCGGATCGAAGTCTTCTCCGAATATCTTCACGGCAATATCGCCGCGCACTCCGGCCAGGAGCTCGTTGAATCGCATCTGGATGGGTTGCGTGAACTCGTAGTTGTTGCCAGGCAACCTCGCTACGGCAGTCTGCAGCCGATCAATAAGCTCTTGCTTCGACAGATTCGGGTCCGGCCACTCGTCCTTCGGCTTCAAGATCACAAAAGTATCGGAAACGTTTGGCGGCATCGGATCCGCTGCGACTTCCGCCGTGCCAGTCTTTGAAAAAACGTAGGCCACTTCCGGAAAAGCACTTACCGTCCTCTCGACTTGGAGCTGCATCCCTTGCGACTGAGATAGGGCCGTGCTCGGAATCCGTATTGCATGCAGCGCAATGTTCTTCTCGTCTAGAGTCGGTATGAACTCCTGTCCGAGGCGCAAAAACACAAACGCCGCGGCGATGAACAGCAGCGCTCCTCCCGCAATCGCCGGAATCGGCGAACGGATCGTCTGTGCCAGTAGGGGAGCGTACAGATGCTTCAAACGACGGACGACGAAGTTCTCCGTTTCTCGGACACGCCCTGTGACCGCGATGGCGATCATTGCCGGCACGAACGTGAGCGAGAGCACAAATGCCGCCAGAAGAGCGATGATGACGGTCAGCGCCATCGGCTCGAACATCTTGCCTTCCACGCCGGTGAAAGTCAGAAGCGGCACATAAACGAGGATGATGATGGCTTGGCCGTAGACCGTCGGCTGGATCATCTCCTTTGCTGATGTTGTAACGATCTGCAGGCGCTCGTGTTGGCGGAGCGCTCGTCCGAGCTCGTGTTGCCGTTGAGCGAGCCGCCGCAGGGCGTTCTCGGTGATGATCACGGCGCCGTCGACGATCAATCCGAAATCGAGCGCGCCGAGACTCATGAGGTTGGCGCTGATTCGCCCCTGCAGCATGCCGAGCGAGGTCAGGAGCATCGTGATTGGGATGACGAGCGCCGTGATCACCGCCGCCCGGAAATTGCCGAGCAAAAGAAACAGCACGGCGATGACCAGAAGCGCCCCCTCCGCAAGGTTCTTCGCAACCGTGTTGATCGTAGCGTCGACGAGAACCGTTCTGTTCAGGACCGTCTTCGCTTCGATGTCCAGCGGAAGCGTCCGGTTGATCTCCTGCATTCTTTTGTCGACGGCCGCCGACACGGTTCGGCTATTTGCGCCGATGAGCATCAGTGCGGTTCCCACTACGACCTCTTGGCCGTTCTCGCTGGCGCTTCCGGTTCGCAGCTCTCGGCCGATGCTCACCGAGCCCAGGTCTTTGACTCGAATTGGCACGCTCTCTCGCGTTGCGACCACGACCTGCTCGATGTCAGCGATGCTTTCCAATCGCCCGCCTGAGCGAACGACGAATCCCTCTCCGTTCCGTTCAACGTAGCCGGCTCCGCGGCTCGTGTTGTTGCGTTCGATCGCCTCGGCAAGATCGCTGAACGAAATCCCCAATGCGATAAGGTTCGCGGGATCAGGTTGCACATGATACTGCTTGACGTAACCGCCGATCGCATCGACGCCAGCCACGCCGGGCACGTTCTTGAGCTGCGGCTGAATGATCCAGTCTTGAACGGTCCGAAGATAAGCGGCTCGCTCGACCTCCGTGGTGAGTTGCTGCCGGTCGGGCGTCAGATAGCTGCCGTCGGGTTGCCACCCCGGCCTTCCCTGGCGCTTCTGCTGTTCGCCTGGCGGCTTATAGTGGACGACCCACATGTAGACTTCACCGAGACCCGTCGAGATCGGGCCCATCTTGGGCTCCACCCCGGGCGGAAGCATCCGTTTTGCTTCCGTCAGACGCTCGGAAACCTGCTGACGAGCGAAGTAAACATTGGTCTTCTCGCTGAAGACGGCGGTCACCTGCGAAAAGCCGTTGCGCGAGATCGACCGTGTATATTCGAGACCGGCAATGCCGGCGAGCGCGGTTTCCACCGGAAACGTCACTTGCTTCTCGACGTCAGTCGGAGAAAGGGCGGGAGCCAGCGTGTTGATCTGGACTTGATTGTTGGTGATGTCGGGCACTGCATCGATCGGCAGTTTGCTCAATGCCCAAATCCCGAAGAAGCAGGCGGTCACGGTCAGCAACAAGACAAGCCAGCGCTGCTGCACCGAGAAGCTGAGGACGCGTTCGATCATGGGGTCTAGTTCCGCGATTGTTCGGAATGGTCAATGAGCATGCGAATGCTCGGCCTCGCGCTTGCCCAGTTCGGCTTTCAAGATGAAGGTGTTCTCGGTCGCGATCGCCTCGCCCGCGTCGAGACCGAAAACGACTTCCACGCTGTTCTCGTCGCGGAGTCCGACGACGATTTCACGCTTCTCGAAACCGTCCTCAGTGCGCACGAAGACGACACTCTCGCCTTCAATTGTTTGGATTGCGGAGGGTGGAACGACGACATTGGCTTTGATTTCTTCAGTAAGAACTTTCGCTTTGACGAATGTGCCGGGCCGCCAGATGCCGCTCTTATTGTTGACTGAGGCCACAACCCGTGCCGTGCGCGTCTCGTTGTCCAGCAGCGGGCTGATGAAGATCACCTTGCCGACGCCTTCCTCAGTGGACGCGCCGTTGCTCACGGTGACCGGCTGGCCGTCTTTGACAAAGGGCAGGTCGGCGGGCGAGACCGACAGCTCGACCCACACCTCCGAGAGGTCAGCGATGACAAACAACTCCGTCTCCGGAATGACGGGAGCCCCGACATTGACTTTGCGTTCGATAACGCGGCCGGCGATCGGAGAACGCAATTCGTGCCGGCGCAGAGCCGAAATTGGTTGCTGGCGCAAATCCGCGATTTCCCGCTCTTCGAACCCGAGCGCGGCCAGTTTTTGCCGAGCGACATCGAGCTTGATCTGGCTCTCATCCGTGGCCGCTTGAGCGCGCAGAAAAGCTTGTTCGGTGCTGACCCGTTTTTCCCAAAGTGATTTCTCACGCTCGAAAAGGGTCTGTTGAAGCCCGTGGGTCAAAAGGGCGGCCAGAAATTGACTCTTTGCGTCGGCAACCTCGCGACTTTCAAGCACGCCTAGCAGGTCGCCTTCGACGACACTGTCTCCTAGTCGCTTCCGCAGCTCGGCCACAGTCCCCGGAGTTTTCGCACCGACCCGCACCAAGCGGTCGGCATCCGCCACGACTGTACCCGGAACAGTTAGTCTGCGGGCCAGGATCCCGCCTTGGACGTCCGAGACAGCGATCTTGGCTGCGGCAATCTGGTCGGCTGTCAGCCTGACCACCTCCTCTGACCCGTGCTCGCCCTGGTCGCCGTGACCATGCGAGTCTTTACGCTCGCTGCCTGCCGCTGTTTGCAGCTTTGAGCCTCCAAGAGCGTTGGGCGGAACAGGAGAGAGCCATACGAACGCGCCTGCCGCGATGACTCCGCTCACAAACCAGCCTATGGCCGCATATCTTGAGCCCATGACAGGACCTCATCTTGCGCGCCACTGAATGGCGCGACGCACGTCCGCCTATTGCGGAACTCCAATCCGAACACGCATCGATCAGAGCCGCAGCGCGGCTCCTTCGGCCTAGAAGGCCGCGCAGTTCAGTGCTTGGGAGGTCGGTCGAGGAGAGAAAGTCGAGGCCGAAGGAGAACTCGCCTCTTGGTCAGGGCAAAGAGAGGCTGCCCAAAGGAGATCCGCTCTGCGCAAAGCTCGGGCTCAAAGGTTTCAATGTGCTGGCAGTGACAGTTCGGTTCATCAGATAGGTCAGCGGCATCGCCCAGATCGCTCTGGTCTGCGGTCAACTGCACGATTTGTGAGCTATCGCCGGAAACAGCGACCTGAAATCCATGGCTCGCAGCATGCAGCGGAGACAAGAAAATGAACACAGCAATAATTCCTGCGACCCAGGGACTGCGAAAGGCAGTCACGAATGGGAGACTCAGGAAGACGAGGGCGCGCGCGAGCGATTGCATAGCTTATCGCGGAATGTCCAGATTGTAGCGGCCCTTCCCAACTTCGCCCTTGACCGACTTGAGCGTTACAGTTGTCCGGAACTTCCCGTCAACTGGAAAGTCCACCTTGCCGCTCAATTTGTTGTCACCGGCCGGCTTGAGCTCCACGGTTCGCTGCTCATTTCCCTTCGCGAGCACGACCGCCGTGGCGCTGAATTCCGACGAACTAACCTTGTTTTCCTTGGCGTCCAGAATGAACGCGGTGAGTTCCGAGCCCTTGACAACGAGCTCCACCTCATAAGGCCCGATCTTCTGGGCATAACCGCCCTGATGCGCGTGCTGTGCTGAGGCACTGCCCAGCCCGACCGCAAGCAGGCCTGCGGTCACCAACCCTAGTATCCCATGCAGTCTCACATTTCTCTCCTTCACGCTGGCCTTCGACGAGCCTATCGGAAATGCCTTCCCGGGTATTTCGGTGCATCAGAAGTCTGGCGTCGGTGTCCCGTTTGCCTGACGGCCTCTTAACGAACACTGAACCTTGTTAGCCGAGCGACGTTCTGGCACAGGCCGAGAACATAGGCGAGAAGATGGACTATCTCCAGGTCCTGGGACTGGCTCTGCTTCCAGCCCTAGGCAATTTCTTCGGCGGCGTAGTTGCCGAACTGTTTCAACCAACGCCGCGAATGCTGAGCCGAGCGCTTCATATGGCGGCCGGCATCGTCGTTGCCGTTGTGGCCGTGGAGCTGATGCCGAGAGCGCTCGAGGGCACGGCCGCATGGCTCGTCGTGCTTGGTTTTTGCCTAGGCGGAGCCGCATACATCCTGCTCGAATGGACGCTAGAAAAATTGGTGGGCGACGAGAAGTCGGCGGGACCTTGGATGGTCTACGCCGCCGTATTCATCGATCTGACCAGCGACGGCCTGATGATCGGGGTCGGCTCCGTCGTCTCATTTGCACTCGCCCTCGTGTTGGCGGTGGGACAGGTGACAGCAGACATCCCCGAAGGCTTCGCGTCCATCGCGAATTTTAGGGACAAGGGTGTGACCCGCGCAAGACGCCTGCTGCTGGCAGGCTCATTCGTGCGTTCTTGGGGCCACGATCGGCTATTGGCTGCTGCGCGATCAAAGCGATGCGCTTAAGCTGTCGGCCCTGGCCTTTACGGCCGGCCTGCTTGTTATCGCTGGGGTCGAAGACAGGCTGGGCGAGGCGCATGAAGCTGCCGACGACACTCGTCTCTCCGCGGGCTTCTTTATTGGCGGGTTTGCGTTATTCACGCTCGTGGCTTCTTACTTTGACGCATGATGGGCATACGGCTTTCCGTGCTCCTAGACCGAGATCGTGGTCTCGAACGGATTGATAGCGTAAAATTGTGATTCGCGAATCAGCGACTTTCCGGCCGTTCTCTTGTTTCGCTCGGACCCTCGGATAGATCTGGTCTAAAAATGGGGGTTGGATATGCGGTTGGGAAATATCGGATGCTGTTGGCTGATGGTCGGGGGAACGATCAGCTACTTCGGGATGCTTCCGGTTTTCGCGCAAGACGCAGACAACCGCATTGCAAAGGCGCTTCAGGACAACTCCTTCCTGATTGAAGAAGCTTACAACCAAGAGCCTGGCGTGGTTCAGCACATCGCGAGTCTGCGGCGCCAAGGGCGCGACTGGTTTTTCGGCTTCACTCAGGAATGGCCGCTCGGCAGCCAGGCTCATCAGTTCTCATACACCATCCCCTATTCCTGGCTGCGGTCCGATGGGCAGCGCTTTCACGGAATCGGCGACGTCATGCTGAACTACCGGTGGCAGGCGCTTGATGAAAGCGAGAGGTCTCCAGCGGTTGCGCCTCGGCTCAGCCTTATTCTGCCGACAGGCAACGAAGACAAGGGATTGGGAACGGGATCCGCCGGCTACCAGGCCTTTCTCCCTGTGAGCAAGATCGTCGGAGATCGTGTGACGCTGCACTTCAACGCGGGCGTGACTTCCTATTTCGACGTGCAAGGCCGGCGGCCGACCAGCTATGCCCTCGGAGGAAGCGTCGTCTACGCAGTGTCGCGCGACTTCAACCTTATGCTGGAAGTGCTGCAAGACTGGAACGAAAGCGTCAACGCCGCCGCTGAAATCGAACGCGAGAAAAGTTTCACGGTTGCGCCGGGGTTCCGGCACGCCTTCAATTTATCAGCCGGCCAACTGGTATGGGGCGTTGGTGCGCCGATCCGTTTGAGCAAGGGTGAAAAACCAAATCATGGAGCTTTTTTCTATCTGTCCTTCGAGCACAGCTTTCTGAAATAAGCGGCGGCGATCCAAAGTTCGGCCTCAGCGCAGAAGCCGGAAAAGTCTAACCTCCGGCGATCCAAAGTTCGGCCTCAGCGCACAGGGTGATGGACTCTACCATTTTTGCAGGAGATTCCGGGGCTCAGGTCACATGTTGCAGCGCTGATGGTCCGGCTACCCCCGACCTCAGAGGCTGCAACGGAAGCGGGGTTGCCGCGTTGTTCCCTGCAACTCGTCGCCCGGCCGCTGGCCAATCCCTTCAACCCGGCAGGTAATCATGATCAAGGCCGTATTCTTCGACATCGACGGAACGCTCGTTGACAGCGTGGATTTGCATGCTCTCGCCTGGCAGGAGGCTTTTCGCCATTTCGGGATGGAGTTCGAGCTCAGCGCAATCCGGCAGGAAATCGGCAAAGGCGGGGATCAGCTGATCCCGGTTTTCATGTCGGCCGAGGATGTCAAGCGGCGCGGCAAGGACATCCAGGATTTCCGGGCCAAGCTGTTCGCCGACACATACATGGATCAGGTGAAGCCGTTCCGGGCGGTGCGCGCGCTGTTCGAGCGCATCCGCAACGACGAGCGCAAGATCATCGTCGTGTCCTCCGGCAAGGCCAGCGAGGTTGAACGCTATCTCGAAATCGCAAGCGTCACGGACCTGGTCGACGACTCCGTCTCTTCGGACGACGTCGAGCGCTCGAAGCCGCACGGAGATCTTTTCGCGGTGGCCCTGGCGAAAGCAGGGGTCGGCGCGGACGAGGCGCTGGTGGTCGGCGACACGCCCTTCGACGCGGAGGCGGCGGCCAAAGTGGGCTTGAAAACCATCGGGTTGCTGAGCGGAGGGTTCGCCAGAGAACGGCTCAAAGAAGCCGGCTGCATCGCGATCTACCGCGACCCTCAAAGCCTCTTGCGGAATTACAACACCTCGCCGATCGCGGTCGACCGCATGCCCACCGGCGAAAGCACTTACGAAGAGCTTGAGGAACTGCTCGACGAGGCGATCGAAGAGTCGTTCCCGGCGAGCGATCCGCCGGCGATCACCCAGCCCGGCCGGGAGAAATCGACGGTTTAAGAACCGGAAGCCAAACCAGCTTTTGCCGCGAGCAGGCGGCGCAAGGTGTCTTGCGTGGATGGATCGGCCACGCCGTCCACGCGCGCGGGCCGGAAATGGCGCTGGAAGGCTTTCACCACGGCCTGCGTCCCGGCGTCGAAATTTCCGCTCGGGGAAAGGTCATAGCCGTATCCGCTCAAGTTCATCTGCAGCTCGGAGACGGCCGCCCCACAGTCGCCGACGCCCAGAACGGATCCGGGCGAGATCGGAGCCGGTTCGATCCACAGACCGACGCCCTCCGCGGCAAGTTCGGACCAGGGAAACTTCTCTCCAGGGTCGTCTTTGCGCGTCGGGGCCACGTCCGAATGCGCCAGCACGCGGTCGGCGCGGATACGGAGGCGATTCGTGATATCGCGGCAGAGCGCCGATACGGCCATCACCTGTGCGGCGGGAAAGTCCCGGTAGCCGAACTCGTGTCCGGGATTGACAATTTCTATGCCAATCGAGCGCGAATTGATGTCGGTCGCGCCCTCCCAGGACGAGGCCCCGGCGTGCCACGCGCGACGTCCCTCGGGCACGAGCTGCACGGTGCGGCCGTTCTCGAAGACGAAATAATGGCAGGAGACCTTGCTCTCCGGCGAGCAAAGCCGATCAAGCGCCTCTTCCGCGCTTCTCATTCCGGTGTAGTGCAAAAGGATCATGTCGGTGCGGGCGGCGCGCGCATCGTGATTCGGCGACGGTGCGGCTTCGCGCACGAGGTCTGAATCCAGCGGGAAGGTCATAGCGCCTCGATCATCAACTGAGCCGGTATGCCAAGTACTTGCAAAGCAGCGCCGGGACAATCGGCGTCCAATTGCCTCGCGGACAGTCACCGGCTTCGTTGACGACCATTTCATCCCATGATATCCCAAATCATCCCATCCCGTCTGGTCGGAAGGGTTCCAGCATCCGGCCCGACACAAGATCGAAACCGTGCGGGGAACCGCAGAGATGAAGAGGCGGCATGGACCGGTTCGTGTCCAACTTCACGCTGCGCCTCGACGCGAAGGGCCGGGTCTCGATCCCGGCGCCGTTCCGTTCCGTGCTCGCTCGCGACGGCTTCGAAGGTCTCTATTGCTACCCGGCGCTCGACCGGCCGGCCTTGGATGCGGGGGGGTATGCCCTGCTTTCGGAGATCGAGGCGCTGGTTGCGCGCTTCCCGCCGTTTTCCGACGAACGCGACGAGTTCTCGACCGCGCTCTACGGAACGAGCGAGACCTTGAAGGTCGACGGCGAAGGGCGAGTCGTCCTGACCGAGCCGCTCAAGACACATGCGGGGATTTCCGAAGCGGTGGCGTTTGTTGGCCTTGGTCACAAGTTTCAAATCTGGGAGCCGGACCGCTTTCGCGCGCAACTCGCGGAGGCCACCGGGAAGGTGCGTGCGTTGAAAAAGCAGTTGGGTTCCCAGCCGGCGGCGCAAGGAGCGCAAGGAGCACGGGAATGATAACGGGCCGCGACAGCTCTGCTGTCGCTGGCGGACTGGCCCGTCACATTCCCGTGCTTAGCCGTCCAGTTCTCGAGTATCTGCAACCGCGCGAAGGCGGAATCTACGTCGATGGGACGTTCGGCGCGGGCGGCCATGCGCGGGCCATCCTCGCCGCCGCCCGCTGCCGGGTGATCGGCATCGATCGCGACCCGAGCGCCATCGAGAACGGAGCCGCGCTCCTCGCCGAGTCGGACGGCCGGCTGTGGCTCGAGACAGCGCGCTTCTCGGACCTCGAACAGGTTGTCTCGCGCGTGGCGGAGCCGCCCGTGGACGGCGTCCTGCTTGACCTCGGCGTGTCTTCCATGCAGCTCGACGAGGCCGCGCGCGGCTTTTCGTTCCGTCTTGAGGGGCCACTCGATATGCGCATGGGCCGCGAGGGGCCGACCGCGGCCGATGTGCTCGCCGCGGCCCCTGTCGGCGATCTTGCCGCCATCATCGCAACACTGGGGGAAGAACGGCATGCGCGTGGCGTGGCGCGGGCCATTATTGCCGCGCGGGAGAAATCACCGATCGAGTCGACCACTCAGCTCGCGGAGATCGTGTCGCGCGTCGTCCGGGCGAGGCCTGGCGACATCCATCCCGCGACGCGCACCTTCCAGGCCCTGCGCATGTTCGTGAACGACGAGCTTGGCGAGATCGCGGCCGCGCTGGGCGCGGCAGAACGGGTCCTCAAAGCCGGCGGCCGCCTGGTCGTGATTTCGTTTCACTCGCTCGAAGACCGGCTCGTGAAGACGTTCTTCACCGGCAAGAGCCGGACAGGCGGCGGCTCGCGCCATGCTCCGGAGGTGAGGGGCCCTGCGCCCTCGTTGCGTGTGCTGACAAAACGTCCGGTCGCGCCCGACGACGACGAGATCGCGCTCAACCCGCGCGCACGCTCGGCGAAGCTGCGGGCAGCCGAACGAACCGCGGCGCCTGCATCCCGCAGCAATTTGGATCTTCTGCTTCCGCATCTGCCGTCGCTCGACGCGATCAAGAGGAGCCGCCGAGGCTAATGCGCATCCTGCATCTCCTCGTCGTCGTGGCGCTCGTGCTCGCGGCAGCCTATGTCTATCGCGTCAAATACGAGTCAACGGCGCATGTCGCGCAGATCGCGAAAATGCGCGCCGAAGTGCAGCGAGAGCGTGACGCAGTCGCCGCGCTGCGTGCCGAGTGGAGCAAGCTCGACAATCCTGAGCGCATTCAAGCGCTCGCAAATCGACATCTGCCGCTCAAGCCGCTCGAACTGCACCAGCTCGATCCGCTGGACCGCCTTCCCGAGCGGCCCGTGCAGATCGTGCCGCCGGGCACTGCCGATCCGATCGGAGCGATTATCGAAACGCAGATCGACAGCGATCTGACCACCGGCAGTGCGGGCCCACAGAGGCCAAGACCGCGATGAGCGCGCAAGGGCTCGGAAAACCCGATCCGTCGTGGCGATCGCGTTTCGCTCAAGCCCTGCTTTACGACAAAGAGATCGACCGTCATGCCAAAGCAAAGGCGCGCATCGCGCTGGCCATCGCAGCGTTCGCCATCATCTATGGCGTCATTGCGGTCCGCCTTGTCGTTCTGGCGATCGCGCCGGAAACGCAGACCGCGCGGCGCGGCGCCTCGGACGTCGTCGCGACCGCCCGGCCCGACATCGTCGACCGCAACGGAGAGGTTCTTGCGACCGATGTGCGGACGCCGTCGCTTTTCGCCGAGCCGCGCAAGATCATCGATGTCGACGAGGCCATCGAGCTTCTCACGGCGGTTCTCCCCGACCTCGATGCCAGCGAAGCGCGCGAGCGGCTGGCGTCCAAGCGCGGATTCGTGTGGCTCAAGCGTGAAATCTCGCCGCAGCAGCAAAGGGACATTCACCGGCTCGGCATCCCCGGCGTCGGCTTCCTTCCCGAAAACAAGCGGGTCTATCCCAATCTCGCCGTCGTCTCGCACCTCATCGGCCATGTGAATGTCGACAATCAAGGCATTGCCGGCATCGAGAAATGGCTCGATGCAAGCGGACTCGCCGATCTTCATTCGTCCGGGTTTGCCGTCGACCGCATTGAGAAGCCGATCGAGCTTGCGGTGGATCTGCGGGTGCAGCACGCGCTGCGCGATGAACTTCTTGCGGCGAAAGAGAGGTACAAAGCACAGGCAGCGGCGGGGCTGATCACGGACGTGCGGACCGGCGAGATCGTCTCGATGGTATCCGTGCCGGACTACAATCCGAACAACCCGCGCGAGGCGCTCGACAAGACGCGCATCAATCGCCTCACGACTGGCGTGTTCGAGTTGGGTTCGACCTTCAAAGCCCTGACGGTGGCGATGGCGCTCGACTCGGGCAAGATCAATCTCGCCTCCACCTTCGACGCGCGGGTGCCGCTCCGCTACGGCAAGTTCGAGATCGGCGACTACAAGGGCCAGAAACGCGTCCTCACCGTGCCCGAGATTTTCACCTACTCCTCCAACATCGGCACCGCGCGCATGGCCCTGGCGCTCGGCGTCGATCATCACAAGGCTTTCCTGAAACGAATGGGACAGCTTGACCGCCTGCGCACGGAACTGCCGGAAAGCGCGGAGCCGATCCTGCCGAAGCGGTGGGCGGAATTGAACACGGTGACGATCGCGTTCGGACACGGGCTTTCGGTGGCGCCTTTGCAGTCGGTCGCGGCCGTCGGCGCATTGATGAATGGCGGCATGCTGATCCCGCCCACGTTTCTCAAGCGAAGTGAGGCGGACGCCCGGGCGCTCGGCAAGCAGGTCGTCAAGCCCGAAACCAGCGCGATGATGCGTTACCTGATGCGGCTGAACGCCGAGAAGGGGACGGCGACGCGGGCCGATGTCAAAGGCTTCTATGTCGGCGGCAAGACCGGAACATCGGAGAAGGTGGTTAACGGGCGCTATGTGAAATCGAAACTGCTCACCACCTTCATGGCCGTCATGCCGGCCGACGAACCGCGCTATCTCCTGCTGATCATGCTGGATGAGCCACAGCCGCTGCCGGAAACGCAAGGCTACGCCACGTCCGGCTGGAACGCCGCGCCGACTGCAGGCAAGGTCATCGCCCGTGTCGCACCCATGCTGGGTCTCGAGCCGCGGCACGACCTTCCTCCCGCGGACCGCTTGATCCTCGCCAATGTGCGGGGAGCGCGCTAAAAGACGCGCGCCGCGCAAGGCCGGGCAACCCGAGCGGACCCGGGCAGAGCGCGATCAACTTTGTAAGGACACTTGGGCTGGACCGCGCCTCGCCGGCCGGGACACGAGTCAGAGCGCTGATGAAACTTGCCGATCTCCTGCCGGCCGATGCCGAATTCGATGCGTGCGCTGCGGCGCTCGACATCACAGGGCTCACGGCCGACAGCCGGAAGGTAAAGCCGGGCTTCTTGTTTGCCGCCGTGCCCGGAACCAAGGCGGACGGCAGCCAGTACGTGCCGCAGGCGGTCGCGGCGGGCGCGGTGGCGGTGATGGCGGAGCGACGCTCCGAGAACCTGACGGATGATGTCGTCTTCGTGCGCGTCGCCAATGTCCGGCGGTCGCTCGCGCTGGCCGCGGCAAAACTCTTCCCACGACAGCCCAAGACAATCGCTGCGATTACGGGGACGAGCGGCAAGACGTCGGTCGCCGCCTACACGCGGCAGATCTGGAGCTTGCTCGGATGTCAGGCCGCAAGCGTCGGCACCGTCGGCGTCGTGTCGCCGAAGGGAGAGGCCTATGGATCCTTGACGACGCCTGATCCCGTCGAACTCCACCAAACGCTCGGCGCGCTCGCCGAAGAAGGCACCACACATCTCGCCATTGAGGCGTCCTCGCACGGCCTCGATCAGCGCCGGCTCGACGGACTTCGCATCGCTGCGGGAGGATTCACCAACATCACGCGCGACCATCTCGATTACCATCTCACCTTCGAAGCCTATCTTGAGGCGAAGCTCCGTCTGTTTTCGGAACTGCTGCCAACCGGCGGGAGCGCCGTCATCGATGTCGACCACGCGCACGCGGATCATTTTGTCTCGGCGGCCCGCAATCGCGGACTCAAGACGCTGACCGTCGGCCGGAAGGGAGCGGACATCCGCCTGAAGGAGGTTGCGATCGAGGGTTTCGCGCAACGCGCGCGAATCGATTATGCGGGCCGGATGTTCGAGATCAGACTTCCGCTTGTCGGGCACTTTCAGGTGGAGAACGCCCTGGTCGCTGCGGGGCTCGCCATCGCCACGGGAAGCGATGCGCCGCGGGTCTTTGGTGCGCTCGAAACGCTTGAAGGCGCGAAGGGGCGGCTGGAAATCGTCGGCGAGCACAAAGGCGCGCCGATCTTCGTTGATTACGCGCACAAGCCGGATGCTCTCGCCAAGGCGCTCGACGCCTTGCGGCCCTTCGTCAAGAACAGGCTGATCGTCGTTTTTGGAGCGGGCGGCGACCGCGACCGAGGCAAACGGCCGCTGATGGGGGCGATTTCAGCCGAAAAGGCGGACATCGTCATCGTAACCGATGACAATCCGCGCACAGAGCCGCCGGCGGCGATCCGCTCCGAAATCCTCGCCGCAGCGCCCGGTGCGCGTGAGATCGGAGATCGTACAGAGGCCATTCGCGAGGCGGTTCGCGAACTTGCATCCGGGGACGTGCTATTGATCGCTGGAAAAGGCCATGAAAGCGGCCAGATTGTCGGCGACCGGGTGCTACCCTTCACCGACCATGCGGCGGTCGCGGCTGTGCTGAAGGAATTGGGATGACGGCGGACGTGCTCTGGACCTTGGACGAGATGGCAAAGGCCATGGGTGCTCGCCGAGAGGGCGCGCTGCCTGCTTCCGTGTCCGGGCTTTCGATCGATACGCGGACGCTCAAGCAAGGCGAGGCCTTCTTCGCGATCACAGGCGAGCACCGCGACGGCCATGAGTTCGTCGAGGAAGCTTTCGTGCGCGGGGCCGCCCTCGCCGTCGTGGCGGAGGACAAGCGCGCCGCATTCTCCTCCGACGCCCGATTGCTCGTCGTTCCGGATGTGCTCGACGCGCTGCGCTCGCTTGCACGGGCCGCGCGGGCGAGATCGAATGCGAAGATCGTCGGCGTGACGGGCTCGGTCGGGAAAACCGGCACAAAGGAAATGCTGCGGCTCGTGCTTTCAAAATTCGGCGAGACGCATGCCTCGACGGCGTCGTTCAACAATCATTGGGGCGTGCCGCTATCGCTGGCGCGGATGCCGGCGAGCGCGCGTTTCGGCGTTTTCGAAATCGGCATGAACCATGCGGGCGAAATCACGCCTCTCACGCGGCTCGTTCGCCCGCATGTGGCGATCATCACCGCCGTGGAGGCGGTGCATCTCGAATTCTTTGGATCCGTGGAAGGCATCGCGGACGCGAAGGCCGAGATCTTCTTGGGGCTGGAGCCCGGCGGGACTGCGGTCATCAACCGCGACAACCCGCATTACGAGCGACTGCGCATGCGGGCCAAGGAGGCGGGAGTCGAGCGCATCGTGTCGTTCGGAGAAAACGGGGAGGCCGATACGCGATTGATCGACGTTTCCTTGCGGCCGGATGGCTCTGCCGTCAGTGCGAGCATCCTAGGGGCCGATGTGACGTACAAGATCGGTGCGCCCGGGCGGCACCTGGTGCTGAACTCGCTCGCGGTGCTGACAGCGGCTTCGCTGCTTGACGCCGATCTCGCTGTCGCCGCGCTCGCGCTCGCGGCCGTGAAGCCGGCGAGCGGACGCGGCGAACAGCACGTGTTGCACGCCCCTGGCGGCACAGTGCTGCTGATCGACGAGAGCTACAACGCCAATCCGGCCTCCATGCGTGCGGCGCTGGCGCTGCTTGGGCAGGCCTCGATCGAGAAAGGCGGCCGCCGCATCGCCGTGCTCGGCGATATGCTCGAGCTCGGGCCGATGGGCCCGAAGCTTCATCGCGATCTTCTCGATGAGATTTTTGCCAATGCGATCGACCTCGTTTTCGCCGCCGGCCCGCTGATGCGCTCCTTGTGGGACGCTCTTCCCGCGGAGCGGCGCGGCGGTTATGCGGAGAACTCGGCAGCGCTCGAGCCGGAGGTCTTGACCGCAGTGCGCGCGGGAGACGCGGTCATGGTCAAGGGATCCTTGGGGTCGCGCATGGGACCCATCGTGCTGGCGCTGCGGACCCGCGCTCCCCAGGACGCCCGTTCACGCGCGGCCGCGCGAGGCTGACGATATGCTCTATCTGCTGGTCGAGTTCTCTGACAAGATCAACGCGCTCAACGTGTTTCGCTACATCACCTTCCGCACGGGCGGCGCGGTCGTCACCGCGCTGTTGTTCGTTTTCTTGTTCGGGCCTTCAATCATCAACCTGTTGCGGCTGAAGCAGGGCAAGGGCCAGCCGATCCGCGACGATGGACCAAAATCGCACCTGCTGACGAAAAAGGGCACGCCCACCATGGGCGGACTCATGATCTTGTCCGGACTTGTCGTCTCGACGGTGCTCTGGGCCAATCCGGCGAATCCGTACGTGTGGATCGTGCTTGCCGTGACGCTCGGCTTCGGGCTTGTCGGCTTCTACGACGATTATCTGAAGGTCACCCGCCAGAGCCATAATCTGTTTTCGGGACGGACCCGGCTGGCGATCGAGGCGGTGATCGCGGCTGCTGCATGTTTTGCCTTGTCCCAGCTCGGGCGGCCGCAACTTGCGACTTCGCTGGCTTTTCCCATCGTCAAAGAACTTCTTTTCGACCTTGGATGGTTCTTCATCATCTTCGCCGCCTTCATCATCGTCGGAGCCGGAAACGCGGTGAATCTCACCGACGGGCTGGATGGACTCGCCATCGTGCCGGTGATGATCGCCGCGGCGAGTTTTGGGATGATCGCCTACCTGTCCGGCAACATCGTCTTTTCCGAGTATCTGCAAATTCACTATGTGGCGGGCACGGGAGAGCTCGCCGTGTTATGTGGCGCCGTTATCGGCGCAGGACTCGGATTTCTTTGGTTCAACGCGCCGCCGGCATCGATCTTCATGGGCGATACCGGCTCGCTTGCACTGGGCGGATTGCTGGGGAGCGTTGCGGTCGCGACCAAGCATGAAATTGTGCTGGCCATCATCGGCGGCCTTTTCGTGCTTGAGGCGGTGTCGGTGATCGTGCAAGTGACCTCATTCAAGCTGACCGGAAAGCGCGTGTTCAAGATGGCTCCGATCCATCATCACTTCGAACAGCTCGGCTGGACCGAGTCGCAGATCGTGATCCGCTTCTGGATCGTGTCGGTCGTGCTCGCGCTCATCGGGCTGTCGACGTTGAAACTGCGGTGAACATTGCACATGACGCCGGTCACGAGCTTCGCCGGGCGCCGGGTCGCCGTGTTCGGGCTCGGCGTTTCCGGCTTGGCAAGCTGCCGGGCATTGCTCGCGGGCGGGGCGAGGGTGATTGCCTTCGACGACTCGGCCGGCAAGCTTGCCGAGGCAAAATCCGCGGGCCTTGAAACCGGGGACTTGCGAGGCATCGTCTGGTCCGAGGTGTCGGCGCTCGTGATGGCGCCGGGCGTGCCGTTGACCCATCCCGAGCCGCACTGGTCCGTCCTTCTGGCTCGCAAGGCCGGGGTCGAGGTGATCGGGGATGTCGAACTATTCTGTCGGGAGCGTCGGCTAAGCACGCCGGATTCCCCCTTCGTCGCCGTCACCGGCACCAACGGCAAGTCGACGACCACCGCACTCATCGCGCATCTGTTGAAATCGGCCGGCCGAAACGTCGCCGTCGGGGGCAATCTCGGGACCGCAATCCTCGCGCTCGACCCGCCGACGCACGAGCGCGTTCACGTCATCGAGTGCTCGTCGTTTCAAATCGATCTTTCGCCCTCGCTCGACCCCTCGGTGGGGATTCTCTTGAATGTCAGCCCGGACCATTTGGATCGGCATGGAACGATGGAAAATTATGCCGGCATCAAGGAGCGGCTCGTTGCCGGGGTGCCCGACCACGGAACGGCCGTCGTCGGGGTCGATGACGCGTGGTGTCGAATCATTGCCGATCGGCTGGAGCGCAAGGGCGTGACTCCCGTTCGCGTCAGCGTGCAAGGACCCCTCTTGGATGGGGTTTTCCTCGACGGCGATCACATCATGCGCGCCAGCGCCGGCAAGCGCGCCGTTGTTGCGCGCCTTTTCGGGATTGAAACCCTTCGCGGTCTTCACAATGCGCAGAACGCCGCCTGCGCGGTCGCAGCCGCGCTGGCGCTCGGGCTCTCGCCGGCAGACATTCAGAGGGGACTCGCGTCGTTTCCCGGATTGGCGCACCGGATGGAGCAGGTCGGACGCAAGGGGCGCGTGCTTTTCGTCAATGACTCCAAGGCCACCAATGCGGACGCGGCGGGGCGGGCGCTCGCGAGCTACGCGGACATCTTCTGGATCGCCGGGGGGCGCGCGAAATCGGGCGGGATCCGGCCGCTCTCCGCGTATTTTCCGCGTATCCGCAAAGCCTATCTGATCGGCGAGGCCGCCGACGATTTTGCCGCCACGCTCAACCAGCAGGTTCCGCACGTTCACGCCGGCACGCTCGAGCGCGCGGTCGAACTCGCGGCGCGGGACGCCGAACGATCGGACGCATCAGAACCCGTGGTTCTGTTATCGCCCGCCTGCGCGTCCTATGACCAGTTCGCCAATTTCGAGATGCGGGGAGACGCGTTTCGGGCGCTCGCGCGCGCGATCCCTGGCATTGTCTGATCGAAAAGCGGATTTCACGGTTTTCGAGACAATTTGCGGCTTTCTTGAACGAGTTTCTTCGGCGAATTGCAATTGGTCCGCCCCGATCCTGATACCACAAAAGGGGTACCTCGCATGTCGATGCAAACTGCCATCCGCCCGGCCCACGCTTCGCCTGTTGCGAACGCCATTCCAAGACAGCGGTCGTTCTATGATCGCGCACGCAATGCAGGAGAGGACATCCTGGCGCTGCTCAAATCGCGATACCCGGATCAGAACGGCGGCTTGCGCGGGCCCGACGCTCTCTCGGCGGCCGCCGCGCTTGCAGGGGAGTTCGCCTTGCGGTCGGCCGGCTTGCCGCTGCCCGATAAGGGGGCCTGGTTGCCGGGCGGCGTGCAAGACCACGTTCTATTCGTGGACGGAGACAACCACACCGCCTGGTCCATGATCGTCCAGGCCGCAACCGCCGCGGGGCTTGCCGCCGATCAACTGCCCGATATCAAGAGGCTGGTGGAATCCGTGACCGGGAGCCTGGGGAAGGCTCCGTTTCCGCCATTGAGCGCACCGCCCGAATATCGTCCGAGCGAAAAGCCTCTCCATGCGGGTCTGTATTTGCGCGAGAGCGTGCGCGATATCGCCGATCTCCACGGCTTGTCGCTGCCGGACCTCGTGATCGTGCTCGGCTGGACTGCAGGAATGGTGATCGTCGAGTCGCGGCACACGCTGCCGCTTGCGGTTGCCGTTCGACTGGCCGCTGAAGTCATGATCGGAACCTCGCGACTCGCGCCGCTGAGAGGCGACACGGTCCAATCTTAATCGACTTGAAACCAAACCCGGGGCAGGACTGGGGTCTGGCACCGGAGTTCGCAGGCGCTGTGGCGCAGGCGCCGCAGCAAATTTCGGGGTCAGCGGGGCAATACAGTCTCTGAGAGTTGCGCGCGCGCCAGCCTGCCCGGGGGATTCATGATCTCGCGCCTTGAACGCACGCCGTTCGCGGCCTGGTGGTGGACGGTCGATCGATTGGTGCTGGCCGCTGTCGCAGCGCTCATGCTGGGCGGGATCGTTCTGTCGCTGGCGGCCAGTCCGCCGGTTGCCACGCGCATCGGGCTTGATCCGTTCTATTTCGTGAACCGGCATGTTCTCTACCTCGTGCCGGCGTTGCTCGTGCTCATTGCGTCATCGTTTCTGTCGCCCCGGCAAATTCGGCGGGTGGCGCTCCTCGTGTTCGCGTGCAGCCTGGCGCTGGCGGCGGCAACACTGGTGTTCGGTGCGGAGGTGAAGGGCGCGCGTCGCTGGATCGTCCTGATGGGTCTCAACATCCAGCCGTCCGAGTTCCTGAAACCTTCCTTTGTCATTCTCATCGCCTGGCTCTTCGCCGAGTCCACGCGGAAACCGGAGGTGCCGGCCAACACGGTTGCGCTCGGTCTGCTGCTGGTTGTCGTCGCCGTCCTCGTGCTGCAGCCGGACTTCGGACAGACCATGCTGATTGCGCTCGTTTGGGGCGCGCTGTTCTTCATGGCCGGCATGCGGTTCGTCTGGGTCGCAGGGCTGGCCGGCGCCGCCACGGCCGGACTTGCCGGGGCCTATGTCATGGTTCCGCACGTCGCCCGCCGCATTAAGCGCTTCCTCGATCCCTCTTCGGGCGATACGTTCCAGGTCGATACCGCACTCGAGTCTTTCGTGCGCGGCGGCTGGTTCGGGCGCGGGCCCGGGGAGGGCACCATGAAGCGGGTCCTGCCGGATAGCCATGCGGACTTCATCTTCGCCGTGGCCGCCGAGGAGTTCGGCATCGTGCTCTGTCTCGTGCTGGTTGCCCTGTTCGCTTTCATCGTGATCCGCGCGCTCATGTGCGCCCTGCGCGACGACGATCCTTTCATTCGCTTTGCGATTGCTGGACTTGCGCTCCTGTTCGGGGCGCAGTCGGCAATCAACATGGCCGTGAACCTGCATCTCATCCCCGCCAAGGGCATGACGCTGCCGTTCATTTCCTATGGCGGCTCTTCGCTGATCTCGCTCGCCTATGGGATGGGAATGCTGCTCTCGCTGACCCGCGAGCGCCCACGGGCGCAGCTCGTCAAGCACCGCTTGGCCGTCGCGCCTCGCGGGGTCGCAGCGTGAATGGCGGATTGCCCCTGATCGTTGTCGCTGCCGGGGGCACAGGCGGGCACTTGTTCCCCGCCGAGGCGCTTGCCAATGCGCTTCGCGCGCGCGGCGCCAGGGTCGATCTTGCAACCGATGCCCGCGCGGCGCGCTACGGCCAGCAGTTCCCGGCGGACCACACGCATATCCTTCCAAGCGCGACGTTCGCGGGGCGAAATCCCGTCAAACTGGCGCGGGCGGCCGCGGTCCTCGGCTTCGGCATCGTCCGGGGCATTCGACTCATCCGCAAGATCAGGCCCGCCGCTTTGGTGGGTTTCGGGGGCTATCCAACCGTTCCGCCGGTGCTTGCCGCGACGCTCGTTCATGTCCCGACGGTCATTCACGAGCAGAACGGGGTGATGGGGCGCGCCAATCGCCTGCTGGCGTCGCGGGTGACCGCGATCGCAACCAGTTTTCCCTCCGTGATCGGCCTATCACCACACCTGACGGGAAAGTCTGCCCAGACCGGCAACCCGGTGCGGCCGGCCGTGATCGAGTTGTCCAGGCACGCGTATCGCCCGCCGGGCCCCGCTGACCGCTTCCGGCTCCTTGTGTTCGGCGGAAGCCAGGGCGCCAAGGTCATGGCGGACATCGTGCCGCCGGCGCTTGCGTCGCTTCCGGAAAAGGTCCGGCGTCGTATCGACCTGGTCCAGCAGGCGCGCGAAGAGGATCGGGCGCGGGTCGAGGACGCCTATGAGCGGGCCGGACTTGCCGCCGAGATTGCCCCGTTTTTCGCCGACCTGCCCGCACGCATGGCGGCTGCGCATCTTGTCATCTCGCGTTCGGGCGCGTCGACCGTCGCCGAGCTTGCGGTCGTCGGCCGGCCCTCGATCCTGGTCCCGTTTCCGCACGCGCTCGATCAGGATCAATTGGCCAATGCCACCATGCTCGCTAAGGCCGGAGCCGCCATTCTCTTGACGCAAGACCAGTTCACGCCGCAAAGGCTTGCCGGCGAAATGACCGAGCTCCTCTCGGCCCCGGAACGATTGAATGCAATGGCGCAGGCGGCAAAGTCCGCCGGCGCCGCCGACGCGGCCGACCGATTGGCGGACCTGGTGATGAAAGTGGCGGGGCTGAACAGCAAGGATCGATAACAGCATGAAAATGCCGCGCGACATCGGGCCGATCCATTTTGTCGGGATCGGGGGTATCGGCATGAGCGGGATCGCCGAGGTGCTCGTGAATCTCGGCTACACGGTGCGGGGGTCAGACGTCGCCGAGAGCGCGAATGTCAAACGGCTTCGCGCACTTGGCGTGCATGTTCTGATCGGGCATGAGGCGAAGAACGTCGAGGGAGCGTCGGTGCTGGTCGTGTCCTCGGCCATCAAGCAAGACAACCCGGAGCTCGTTGCCGCGCGCGGAAAGCGCATGGCCGTGGTGCGGCGCGCGGAGATGCTTGCCGAATTGATGCGGCTCAAGCGCTGCATTGCCGTTGCCGGGACGCACGGGAAAACGACCACGACATCCATGGTGGCGGCGCTGCTCGACGGCGGTGGGCTCGACCCGACGGTCATCAATGGCGGGATCATCAACGCCTACGGCACCAATGCGCGACTTGGCGCGGGCGAATGGATGGTCGTCGAAGCAGACGAATCCGACGGTACGTTCCTGAAACTTCCCGCCGATATCGCCATCGTGACGAATGTCGATCCCGAGCATCTCGACCATTTCAAGACATTCGAAGCCGTGCAAGCAGCCTTCCAAGCCTTTATCGAGAACGTGCCGTTCTACGGCTTCGCCGTCACTTGCACGGATCATCCGGTGGTGCAGACGCTGATCGGCAGGGTCGAGGACCGGCGCGTCATCACCTATGGTGAGAATCCGCAGGCCGATGTGAGGCTCGTCGGATTGAGGCAGGCGAGGGGTGCCGCCGAATTCTCGGTTGTGCTTCGCGAGCATGCCGGCACCGCCATGCACGAGGTGGCTGATATTCGCTTGCCGATGCCTGGACGCCATAACGCACTCAATGCGACGGCGGCGGTCGCCGTCGCCTGCGAACTCGGGATGGGAGCCGACGCGATCCGCAAGGCGCTTGTGGGATTTGGCGGAGTGAAACGCCGCTTTACACGGACCGGCGAGTGGAATGGCGTGACGATCATCGACGATTACGGCCACCACCCGGTCGAGATCGCGGCCGTTCTGAAAGCGGCGCGCGAATCGACCTCGGGCCAGGTCATCGCCGTCGTGCAGCCGCATCGTTACACGCGGCTCTCGGCGCTGTTCGAGCAGTTCTCGACCTGCTTCAACGATGCGGATGCGGTGATTGTGGCCGACGTCTATCCGGCGGGCGAGGCGCCGATTGCGGGTGCGGACAAGGACTCGCTCGTGCAGGGACTGCGCGTTCGTGGCCATCGCAAGCCTATTGCGCTCGAGGGGCCGCAGGCGCTTGCGCCGCTGGTGAAGTCCCTGGTGCGGCCAGGCGATACGGTCGTCTGCCTCGGCGCCGGCAATATTACCCAATGGGCCTATGCGCTGCCGGCGGAGCTGGGGGCGCTGGGGTCGGTTTCTTGACATCGGTCTCCCCGGCCATTTGAGCAGCACGATGTTTCCCGACATCACCGCCGACCTGAAAGCCGACGCGCCGCAGCTGCGCGGTCGCCTGATCGCCAATCAGCCGCTTGCCGAGTTCACCTGGTTCCGGGTCGGCGGACCGGCGCAGGCTTTGTTCAGCCCCGAGGACGAAGCGGATCTCGCCTATTTCCTCAAGCAATGCCCGCAAGACGTTCCGGTGACAGCAATCGGGGTCGGCTCTAACCTGATCGTGCGCGACGGCGGCGTGCCGGGGGTGGTCATCCGGCTCGGGAGAGGGTTCAACGCCATCGCGATCGAGGAGGGGCATCGTATTCGCGCCGGGGCCGCGGCGCCGGATGTGCAGGTGGCCAAGGCGGCGGCAAAGGCCGGGGTGGCCGGGCTCGCCTTCTTGCGCGGCGTCCCGGGCTCGATCGGCGGGGCGCTCCGAATGAATGCCGGCGCCTACGGGCGGGAGACGAAGGACATCCTGATCGAGGCGCGCGGCGTCGACCGGCTTGGGCGAGCCCATCTTTATCCCAACGCCGAAATGGGCTTTCGCTACCGCCATTGCGGCGTGCCGGAGGACGTGATTTTCACGCAAGCGCTGTTTCAGGGGTCGCCCGGCGATCCCGCGGCCATCGAGGCGGAGATGGACGCCATCACGCAGGCGCGGGAATCAACCCAACCGGTCAAAAGTCGGACCGGCGGCTCGACGTTCAAGAATCCGCCCGGACAGAAGGCCTGGCGGCTCATCGATGCGGCGGGGTGCCGTGGATTGACGCGCGGTGGCGCGCAAGTGTCGGACCTCCACTGCAACTTCCTGATCAATCTCGGAGACGCCACCGCTGCCGATATCGAGATGCTTGGAGAAGAAGTCCGCAAGCGGGTCAAAGCCCATTCGGGAACCCTACTCGACTGGGAAATCAAGCGGATAGGTCTGGCGTAATCGCCCTGAATCGACTCTTCTAACAACCTCGGCGAATCAAGCCTGTCGGCACCTTGCATCCGCCCCCCGTCGGACGGCTCAAGAGGATTCATGAAGCGCGGGAAGCATGTCGCGGTGCTCATGGGAGGCTGGTCGGCGGAGCGGGAGGTTTCGCTCCGCTCCGGCAAGGCCTGTGCGGAAGCGGCCGAGCAGCAGGGCTATCGTGTGACCCGCATCGATATCGGGCGCGACATTGCGAATGTCCTGCAAACCCTCCGGCCCGAGGTCGCGCTCAATATGCTGCACGGGCGGCCCGGCGAAGACGGCACCATCCAAGGCATCCTCGAGGTCGTCGGGATTCCGTACACGCATTCCGGCGTGCTCGCCTCCGCGCTGGCGATGCAGAAGGAATTCTCGAAGGCGCTGTTTGCCGCACGAGACATTCCGGTTCCGCCCGGCCTCGTTGTCTCCCGTTTCGAAGCGGCGAAGGAGCACGTGCTGCCGCGGCCCTATGTCATTAAACCGCTGGCGGAGGGATCGAGCGTCGGCGTCTTTCTCGTCACCGACAAGCACGACCATCCGCCGCAAGAACTCTATCGCGACGACTGGCAGTTCGGCGATCGGGTGCTGTGCGAGGCTTACATCCCCGGCAAGGAACTGACTTGTGCGGTGATGGGCGATCGGGCGCTTGGCGTCATCGAGATCGTACCGGCGGTCCGCTTCTACGATTATGAGGCGAAGTATGCCCCGGGGGGGTCCCAGCACCTTCTTCCGGCGCCGCTTTTACCAAATGTTTACCAGGAGGTTCGAAGACTGAGCCTTGAGGCGCATCGCGCTCTGGGGTGCCGTGGCGTGAGCCGCGCTGACTTTCGCTACGACGACTCCGTCGAAGGGACAGACGGGCTCGTCTGCCTTGAAGTCAATACACAGCCAGGCATGACGGAAACGTCCCTCGTTCCGGAGCTAGCGGCCTATGAGGGAATTTCGTTCGGTGAGCTCGTGCGATGGATGATCGAGGACGCCTCGCTCGACCGCTGACGCGCGACGGGCCGGGAGGGCGGACCGGCTTCGCTTCGCGCTTGCGCGTCCGGCGCCGGATGCTCCAGGCCGAAACGCGTTCGGCCAGGGTGAAGACATGCAGCAGACTGCCGCGCTGGACTGGCCTGTGCGCGTTGTTGTGCGTGCTGGCCCTCGGCGTCGGATATGCCCTTGTCCGCGGGGAAACCATCTGGGGACTGTCGTCGAACCTGCGCGAAGCGCGCGACGGGGTCGCAAGCCTCGTTGGATTCCGCATCGCTGCAATCTCGCTCGCCGGCCAGCATCGGGTCGGTCGCGAGGACATCATTGGAATGCTTGGCGTCAGCGAGTCGACCTCGCTGCTGTTCTACGACGTCGAGGGTGCTCGAGCGCGCTTGAAGCAGAACCCCTGGATTGCGGAAGCGACCGTCCGCAAGCTGTTTCCCGATCGGATAGAAGTGGTGGTTGAGGAGCGTCAGCCGTTCGCGATTTGGCAGACGGAACGCAGGGTCGCGCTGATAGCCGCAGATGGCACGGTTCTGAGCCGGGAAGCCGATCCCCGGTTTTCGCATCTGCCGTTTCTCGTCGGGGCAGGCGCGCAAACGAAAGCCCGCAGCTTCGTGAGCCTGCTCGATCGTTTTCCGGACATCCGCGATCAGGTGCGAGCTTCAATCCTCGTGGCGGACCGGCGGTGGAACTTGCGCCTGCACAATGGGATCGATGTGCGGCTGCCCGAGACCGACGTCGAGAGTGCATTCGAAACGCTTTCCCGGCTCGATCGGGAGAAGAGACTTCTCACGCGTGACATCACCGCCGTCGATCTCCGCCTGTCCGATCGAATCACGGTGCGGCTGTCAGAGGAGGCTGCGCGGGCGCGCGACGAAGCTCTCAAGGACAAGAAGGCAAAGCGCAAAGGGGGGGATGCATGAATCCGCTTGCGCATGGCCTGACCCCGAAGATGCGGCCCCTCTCGCCGCGGCGCTCCGCCGTTATCGCCGCGGTCGATATCGGAACGTCAAAGATCGCGTGCCTGATCGGCCGGTTGACGCCGAAGCCACCGCAAGAGGTTTTGACCCGACGCAGCCATTCCGTCGAGGTGATCGGGATCGGCCATGTCCGCGCCGCCGGGATGAAGGCCGGCGCCGTCGTCGACCTGGCGGCAGCCGAGAACGCGGTGCGTCATGCCGTGCATTGCGCAGAACGTATGGCGAAAGTGCAGATCGAGTCCGTGGTCGTCCCCCTGACGGCGGGACGGATCGGAAGCGAACTTTATGCCGCAACGGTGCAGCTGCACCGCCCGGTCAGCGATGGAGACATCGAGCGCGTCCTGGCCGCCGGCAACCACCATTCCGTCCGCGAAGGACGCGTCATTCTCCATTCCTTGCCGATCTCGTTCTCAATCGACGACACGAAGGGCGTGCGAGAACCGCGGGGTATGGTGGGACAGAAACTGAGCGTCGAGATGCATTGCGCGACAGCCGATCTCGCGCCGGCCCGCAATCTCATGCTGACGGTCGAGCAGTGTCACCTGGCCGTCGAAGCGATGGTCTCGGCCGCCTATGTGTCGGGCCTGGCGGTGCTGGCAGACGACGAGGCGGATCTCGGCGCGGCCGTGGTCGACATCGGGGCCGGGACCACGACGATTGCCGTCTTCTCCGGCGGGAGGTTCGTCCACGCGGATGGTTTTGCGCTCGGCGGCCAGCACATCACGATGGACGTCGCGCGTGGGCTGACGACGTCCCTGGCCGATGCTGAACGCATCAAGGCGCTGCACGGAAGCGCGATTTCCGATTCATTCGATGATCGCGACACCGTCGCTGTGCCGCAGGTCGATGAAGCCGACCACGGCGGGCCCAACCTCGTCTCCCGCGCGGCCTTGGCGCGCATCATCAAGCCGCGAATCGAAGAGATGCTCGAGATGGTGCGTGACCGGCTCGCTGCGTCGCCTTTCGCGGGTTTGCCACGCGGCCGTGTCGTGCTGACCGGCGGGGGCAGCCAGCTCACCGGACTCGGTGAGCTCGCTGCGCGGATTTTCAAGCGGCAGGTCCGGCTCGGCCGTCCGCTTGGCATTTCAGGATTGCCGGAGCCCGCCAAAGGCCCGGCCTTCGCAACGGCTGCGGGGCTGCTTGTATACCCGCAAGCCGCGTATCTCGAGCAGTTCGAACCGCGGCGAACGCGGCATCTGATGACAGGGACGGACGGATATTTCGCAAAGGTTGGCCGATGGCTCCGCGACGGATTCTAGGGTTCGATCGACCAACGACGGGTGCGGCCGGTGGCGGACCGGCCGAACGTAACCGCGTCCCCCGCTACTCGCAGAGGCAGTCATGACCATCAACCTCAAGATGCCCGACATCCGGGAGCTCAAGCCGCGCATTACCGTGTTCGGGGTCGGCGGGGCAGGCGGGAACGCCGTCAACAACATGATCACCGCGGGGTTGCTCGGTTGCGACTTCGTGGTTGCAAACACCGACGCCCAGGCGCTGACCATGTCGAAAGCCGAGCGCGTCATCCAGATGGGAGTGCAAGTGACCGAAGGGTTGGGCGCAGGATCGCAGCCCGAAGTCGGTCGCGCCGCGGCGGAAGAAGTGATCGATGAGATCCGCGACCATCTCATGGGCGCGCACATGGTTTTCGTAACAGCCGGCATGGGCGGCGGCACCGGCACCGGCGCGGCGCCGGTGGTGGCGCGGGTCGCCAAGGAACTCGGCATCCTGACGGTGGGCGTGGTCACCAAACCGTTCCAGTTCGAGGGCCAGCGCCGGATGAAGATAGCCGAGTCGGGCATCATCGAACTGCAGAAGCACGTCGACACGCTTCTCGTCATCCCGAACCAGAATCTGTTCCGCGTGGCGAACGAGAAGACAACGTTCGCCGATGCCTTCGCCATGGCCGATCAGGTGCTCTATTCAGGCGTCGCTTGCATCACCGACCTGATGGTGAAGGAGGGGCTTATCAATCTCGACTTTGCCGATGTTCGCGCGGTGATGCGGGAAATGGGCAAGGCGATGATGGGCACCGGCGAGTCCTCGGGCGACAAACGGGCGCTGCGCGCCGCGGAGGCCGCAATCTCCAATCCGCTCATCGACGAAGTGTGCATGAGGGGCGCGCGCGGGCTGCTGATCTCGATCACCGGCGGCACCGATCTCACCCTCTACGAGGTCGATGAAGCGGCGACCCGTATCCGTGAGGAGGTCGACGAGGAGGCGAACATCATCGTGGGCGCCACCTTCGATGAGGGGCTCGACGGGGTCATCCGCGTCTCCGTCGTGGCAACCGGCATCGACGTCGCCGCCACGGCTGCGCGTCCGAAGGCCAGCGCTCAGCTTCCTGCCACTCAGGCGCAAACCGCCGGCGGCGTTTCGCCGTCCTCGCGACTGGCGGAGCTCACGCAGAAGCTGAAAGCGGATACCCAGCGCCTTGCGGAGCGATTGGAACGGCAAGATCCGGCGCCTGCGAGCGCCTCCTCGCAGGAGGCTGCGACCCAGCCGCCCGTGCAGACATCCACGATGCCGCACGCGACCGGGCTGGATGACGTTACCATTCGGCCGATCGCGCCGAAGCCGACCCTGTTTCTGGAGCCGGTTGAAGAAGAGTTCCCGCGGGCCTCGCAAGAGCCGTCCGAACAGCGCGCATTCATTCCGCCGGCGCCCGAACGTGCAGCGCTGCGGCCGCCGCGCATGCCGCGCCTCGAAGAATTGCCGGTGCCAGCGCAAAACCAGCTCCGCGCGCGCAGCGGGCAAATGCCGGAACCTCCTACGCCCGAGAAGAAACGGACATCCCTGCTCCAGCGCCTCGCTTCCGTGGGGCTCGGGCGGCGCGACCATGACCACCATGTCGAGGACGGGCATCACGGGTCGGGAAGGGCGGCGCTCGCGGACCGGCTTCCGCCTTTGCCGCCGCGGGCGGAGCCTCCCATTTCGGACTACGCAAAGCGTGGATCGAATCGGTCGGTGCAGGGCCTGGACGTCCACGGCCGGCCTGCGCCTGTGCACAATTCCGGGGATGACGAAAATCTCGACATCCCCGCATTTCTCCGTCGCCAGTCGAGCTGAGCCGGCGAGCTGCATTCGAGTGCTGGTCGGACCTTCCAATCAGCCTCTGGACCGTTGCCAAGTGGTTGAAATCATTTGCGTGGCTGGTGCGATCCTGATCGCGGACGCGCCTGATACGGACGGCTGCCTTTGAGGGGATTTCGATGGGCCCGAATCGCGGCATCAGGCATGCGGAGGGCCGTAACAGTTCGTAAGAAAGCGTGAATTGAGTCTTCGGGATCGATCGTTAAGGTTTGTGGTACAGGGGATTCGGGCCGAGGGGGATTGGCGCGGGGGTCTTGGGGACCACACCGCGATTCGTTCCACCCACATAAAAAGGTCAAGTCCGCTTCGGGGAGCGTATCGCCCGCGTTCGTGTGCGATTCGCCGTGGAGTGCGGAGGTGAAATGATCGGGGGACGGCAGACGACACTGCGCGATCAGGTGTCCGTTAGCGGAATCGGCGTTCATTCCGGCAAACCTGTTACGCTCACGTTTCATCCCGCGGAACCGAATAGTGGCGTCGTATTCCTGCGTACAGGAGTCGAAGGC
The DNA here is from genome assembly GCA_022844485.1 of Xanthobacteraceae bacterium. Lineage (GTDB taxonomy): Bacteria > Pseudomonadota > Alphaproteobacteria > Rhizobiales > Xanthobacteraceae > JALHLQ01. The sequence continues at coordinate 45,487 of JALHLQ010000019.1, read as the reverse complement.
AAACCGGACCGGGAAATTCGAGCAGAGGCACGCGCGGTCACCGCGACCGAGCTCGCCACCGTACTTGGCGACGCCTCTGGTCCTGTCGTCGCGACCGTCGAGCATGTGATGGCCGCCTTGTGCGGTCTCGGCGTCGACAATGCTGTCGTCGAGCTCGACTCGATCGAAGCGCCGATCATGGACGGCAGCGCCGCTGCGTTTGTCGATGCGATCGACCAGGTGGGCGTCGTTCGGCTGGCTGCACCTCGGCGCTACACGAAAGTGCTCAAACCCATCCGGGTGATCAGCGGCGATTCTCTCGGAGAATTGCGTCCCTATGATCGCGGTTTCCGCATCGAGGCCGAAATCGACTTCGATCACCCTTCGGTCGGACGGCAGTCAATCGCTCTCGAAGTCGAACCGAACGCGTTTCGGCGCGAGGTCGCACGGGCCCGCACCTTCGGTTTCATGTGCGATGTCGAAAAGTTGTGGAGCGCCGGCTATGCGCTCGGCGCCAACTTCCAGAATTCGATCGTTCTCACCGACAATCGCCTGCTCAATCCCGAGGGCTTACGATTTGCCGATGAGTTCGTTCGCCATAAGGCGCTCGACGCCATCGGCGATCTGGCCCTCGCCGGCGCACCCATCCTCGGCGCCTACAAGACTCTGCGCGGCGGCCACCGGCTGAACCATGCGGTGCTCTCGGCCCTGATCGCCGACCGCAGCGCCTGGACGGTGGTCGAAGTCGGCGAGCCGGTGCGGCGTCCGCGCCGCGGCCATGCCGACCTCGGCTTGCGGGTCGCGCCGGCCTATCGCGCCGACGCGTCCTGATCCGGAGCCAATCGGCGCTGCCGCCGAGACGGATTGACGATTCCGCCACATTCCCGGCCGATTGTCGGCTTTATTGTTTGCCGGGTGGCGGGGTTTTCCGTTTTCAGCTAGACAGGTTCGGCGCGGGGCGGAGATGACAACAGCATCTGGCTTTTCGCGGGCGTCGACCCGCCGGTTTGAATGCGCGCGAGGGCGCATCGGGCGTTTCCTCATGGTTGCCGTCTTGGCTCTGCTGCTGCCCGCCTGCAGCAGCTTCAATCTGTTCGGACGCGAGGATAACGTTCCGGAGGAGCCGGCCGACAAGCTTTACAACGAGGGCCTGTTTCTTCTGAACAACAAGCGCGACTTCCGGGCCGCCGCGAAAAAGTTCGAAGAGGTCGACCGTCAGCACCCCTATTCGGAATGGGCGCGCAAATCCTTGTTGATGTCGGCCTTCGCCCATTATGAGGCGCGCGATTACGAGGAAGCCATCACGGCCGGCAAGCGTTATGTGACGCTTCATCCCGGAAGCGTGGACGCCGCCTATGCGCAGTATCTCATCGGCGCGTCCTACTTCGATCAGATCCCGGACATTTCGCGCGACCAGACCCGCACCGAGCGCGCCATGCAAAGCCTCGATGACGTGGCCCGCAAGTTCCCGAACACCGAATATGCCGCGAGCGCCAAGAAAAAAATCGAAGTGGCCAAGGATCAACTCGCCGCTAAGGAGATGGACGTCGGCCGCTACTATCTGAAGAAGCGCGACTACACCGGCGCGATCAACCGCTTCAAGGTCGTGGTGACGCAGTATCAGACGACGCGCCATGTCGAAGAGGCGCTCATGCGCCTCGCCGAGGTCTATATGACACTCGGCATCGTGCAAGAAGCACAGACGGCGGCGGCGGTGCTCGGTCATAATTTCCCGGATAGCCGCTGGTACAAGGACGCTTACGCGCTTGTAAAATCCGGCGGGCTTGAGCCGCGCGAAGACCAGGGCTCCTGGATCAGCAAGGCGTTCAAGAGAATCGGCCTCGGCTGAGGGTCATGCTGGCCCAGCTTTCGATCCGCGACATCGTCCTGATCGATCGGCTCGACATCGATTTCAGGTCCGGGCTTTCGATCCTCACGGGCGAGACGGGCGCGGGAAAGTCGATCCTGCTCGACGCATTCGCGCTCGCGCTGGGCGCGCGCGGGGACGCCACGCTCGTGCGCTCCGGCGCGGAACAGGGTCAGGTCACGGCGGTGTTCGAACTGGCTGCCGACCATGCGGCCCGATCGATCCTCGCGGCGGACGATATCGCGGTCGACGATCAGCTCATTTTGCGCCGTGTGCAGTTCGCGGACGGACGTACGCGCGCCTTCGTCAACGACCAGCCTGTCAGCGTGCAGACGCTGCGTTCTCTGGGCGCGGCGCTGGTCGAAATCCACGGCCAGCACGACGACCGCGCGCTGGTCGATGCCGCCGCGCATCGGCGGCTTCTCGACGCCTATGGCGGGCTCGAGGGGCCGGCGCGCGCCGTCGCGCGCAGTCACGCGGCATGGCGCGAGGCCGCGCAGAAGGTCGACGCTCACCGTGCGCGCGCGGACCAGGCCCGCCTGGAGGCCGATTGGCTGCGCCACGCGGTGGAGGAATTGCAACGCCTCGCGCCGGCGGCCGGCGAAGAGTCGGCGCTTGCCGATCGCCGCCAGCGCATGACGCAGGCCGAAAAGGTGGCCGAGGACCTTCGCGAGGCGCATGAGAGCGTCGCCGGCAACCGCTCCGTCATTCCCGGCCTCAGCGCCACGTTGCGGCGGCTCGAGCGGCGGACGGCGCAAGCTCCGGAACTGGTTGAGCCGGCGGTCAAGTCGCTCGATACGGCGCTCAGCGCCCTGGATGAGGCGAGGGGCCATCTGGAGGCCGCGCTGCGTGCCGCCGATTATGACCCACGCGAGCTGGAAAAGATCGAGGAGCGTTTGTTTGCGTTGCGTGCGGCCGGGCGGAAATACAACGTGCCCGTGGACGATCTTGCGGCGCTGGCCTCCAAGCACGCAGCCGATCTCGCGTTGATCGATGCCGGGGTGGAGGAGCTTGCGAGGCTCGAAACCGCCGCGCGCGAGAGCGAGACCGTGTATCGCGCCGCTGCCGAGGCGCTGTCGAACGATCGCAAGCGCGCCGCCGAAACACTCGACACATCGGTCGGCGCGGAGCTGAAGCCGCTCAAGCTCGACCGTGCCCGCTTCATGACCGAGATTGTGACAAGCCCGGAGACAGCCGGGCCGGATGGCATCGACCGCGTGGAGTTCTGGGTGCAGACCAATCCGGGCACGCGGCCCGGTCCGCTGATGAAGGTGGCCTCAGGCGGCGAGCTTGCGCGCTTCCTCCTGGCGCTGAAAGTGGTTCTCGCCGACCGAGGCTCCGCGCCGACGCTGATCTTCGACGAGATCGATACCGGCGTGGGCGGAGCGGTGGCGGATGCGATCGGCCAGCGGCTTGCGCGGCTCGGGCGGGACGTCCAGGTGCTGGCGGTCACGCACGCGCCGCAGGTCGCGGCGCAGGCCGACCGGCACTACGTCATCACGAAAGAGACGCTCGAGCGCGGCAGGCGCGTCGCCACGCGGGTGGTCGAGGTGGCGGCGGAGCGCCGGCGCGAGGAGATCGCGCGCATGCTCGCCGGCGCGGAAATAACCGACGAGGCGCGAGCGGCGGCGGATCGGCTGATCCGGGCGGCGGGGTGAGTTGAGAGGCGCTCATGGCTGCGCGCGACGCATCGAAAGTTCCCGTCAAGGATCTCACGGAAGCCCAGGCGAAAGCCGAGCTGAAACGGCTTGCGGCCGAGATCGCCGAGCACGACCGCCGCTATTATCAGGAGGATGCGCCGACCCTCTCCGACGCGGCCTACGACGCCTTGCGCGCCCGCAACGAGGCAGTCGAGGCGCAGTTTCCGGCGCTTGTCCGGCCGGATTCGCCCACGCGTCGGGTCGGCGCAAAGCCATCCGGGCGGTTCGCAAAGATTCGTCATGCCGTGCCGATGCTGTCCTTACAGAATGCATTCGACGACGGGGACGTGCGCGACTTCGTCAACCGCATTCGCCGCTTTCTGCGCCTCGACGAGCGCGAGGCACTCACGTTTACGGCCGAGCCGAAGATCGACGGCCTGTCGCTGTCGATCCGCTACGAGCGTGGGCGGCTCGTCAGCGCGGCGACACGCGGCGACGGCACGGAAGGCGAGGACGTCACCGCGAACCTGAAGACGCTGCGCGACGTGCCGCACGAGCTTTTGGGAAAAGGCGTTCCGGAGATCTGCGAAGTGCGCGGTGAAGTGTATATGACGCGCGCTGATTTTCTTGCGCTCAACAAGCGGTTCGAGGCCGAAGGGAAACCGACCATGGCCAATCCGCGCAACGGCGCCGCGGGCTCGTTGCGCCAGCTCGATGTTTCTGTCACGGCGTCCCGGCCGCTGAAATTCTTCGCCTATTCATGGGGCGAGATGAGCGAGATGCCGCGCGACACCCAGTTCGCTATGGTCGAGTGGCTCGCGTCCTGCGGCTTCGTGACCAACCCGGATGTGAAACTCTGCCGCTCGCTCGACGACATGCTCAAGGCTTATCGCGAGATCGAATCGAAGCGCGCGAGTTTCGCCTATGACATCGACGGCGTCGTCTACAAGCTGGACCGCATCGCGTGGCAAGAGCGCCTCGGTTATGTCGGGCGCACGCCACGATGGGCGGTGGCGCACAAGTTCCCGGCCGAGAAAGCCACAACGATCGTTCGCGGCATCGAGATCCAGGTCGGGCGCACGGGCGCGCTGACGCCGGTCGCGAAGCTCGTGCCGGTGACGGTCGGCGGCGTCGTCGTGTCGAACGCAACCCTGCACAACGAGCAGGAAATCGAACGCAAGGACGTGCGCATCGGCGACACGGTCACGATCCAACGCGCGGGCGATGTGATCCCGCAAGTCTTGGGTGTGGTGCTCGACAAACGTTCGAAAGACGCAAAGCCCTTCAAGTTTCCGAAAGTCTGTCCCTGTCCGTTGAAGACGCCCGTCATGCGCGAGGCGACGGCGAGCGGCGAGGAGGGCGCCGTGCTGCGCTGTTCCGGGGAATTTGCCTGTCCGTTCCAGGTCGTCGAGCATCTGATTCATTTCGTGTCGCGGCGCGCTTTCGACATTGACGGGCTCGGGGAGAAGCAGATCGCGTTGTTTCACGAGCGCGGCTGGATCAGGGAGCCGGCGGACATTTTCACGCTCGAGGAACGCAACAGGACAATCCGGCTGGAGGAGGAGGAAGGATTCGGCGAAGTCTCGGTGCGCAGGCTGTTCGACGCGATCGCGGCGCGGCGCGACATCTCGCTCGAACGATTCATTTATTCGCTCGGCATCCGCCACATCGGCGACACCACGGCGCGCGCGCTGGCGCGGGCCTATGGCTCATGGAGCGCCTTCCACGAGGCCTGCCGGGCGCTCGCCAAGGGCGATGCCGGAACACGCGCCGAATTGGATTCGCTCGACCAGATCGGCGATGCGGTGATCGAGTCACTGGCGGCGTATTTCGGGGAGGAGCACAATCGCGGCCTCGTTGATCGTCTCACCCGCCAAGTGCATATTCGCGATGCCGAGCGGCCGGCCGCGGGCAGCCCGGTCGGCGGAAAAACGGTCGTCTTCACCGGCAGTCTCGAGAAGATGACGCGCGACGAGGCGAAAGCGATGGCGGAGCGACTCGGCGCGAAGGTGTCCGGCTCGGTTTCGAGCAAGACCGATTATGTCGTGGCCGGTCCCGGCGCCGGGTCGAAACTCGACAAGGCCAGAGAATTCGGCGTCAACGTGCTGAGCGAAGACGAATGGTTCGCCTTGGTGGGCGCCGGCTCACGGTGAGTTTTGCCGCCTTGCAAGCAGCCAGTATGACGCAAGCGAGAGAAACGCGCAAAGCGCGAGCATGATCGTCAAGGGCAGTGGCGTTGCCGCGCTTGCGAGCAGATAGCCGGTCAGCTGCGCGGCCGCTGCGCCGAGCCCCATCTGGAGGAAGCCGGTGATTCCCGAAGCCGCGCCGGCCGCCTCCGGCCTGGCGCTGACCGCGCCCGCAATTGCGTTCGGCAACAAGAATCCGTTGCCGATCGCGAGCAGCATCTGCGGCATGAAGATAATGGCGGGACCAAGCGAGGGCGGAAACACGAGGGCGCAGGCGAGGGATGCTACGGCGCCGAGCGCGCCCAAGTTCAAACCCCAGATCACCATGCGGTCGCTGCCGAAGCGCATGGACCAGCGCGCGGCGATGAAATTGCCGCTCATGTAGGCGAGGCCGGAGATCGCAAACCAGAGGCCGTAAATCGCCGAGCTCCGCTCCATCATCGTCACCACGATGTGCGGCGCGCCGCCGAGAAACGAGAAGAACGTCGCCGATCCGAAGGCCGAGGCCAGCGCGTAGCCCATGAAGTTCCGGTTCATGATCAAGGCGGCGCTTTCGCGCAGAAAGCCGGTCGGCCCGTCGCCAGGAACGGCCGCGCGCGTTTCCGGCAGCGCGCGCGCGGTCCATACCAGGATCACGATCGCAAACAGCGCGATGAAAACAAAGATCGCGCGCCAGCCAAGCGCAGTGTCGAGCAAGCCCCCGATGCTGGGCGCCACCATCGGGACAACCACCATCGCCATGGTGACCCAGCCCAGCATCGAGGCGGCGTGATCGCGCTCGTAGAGGTCGCGAATGACGGCGCGTCCGATCACGAGACCTGTCGAAGCGCCGAGCGCCTGGATCGTTCGCGCCGCGATCAACCAAGACATGGTGGTGGCGAGGAACGCCGCGATGCTGGCGAGAACCGTGAGCGCAAGTCCGGCCAGCATCACCGGACGGCGTCCGAATCGATCCGACAAAGGACCCAGCACAAGCTGCGACACCGCCAGTCCGAGCAGAAAGAGCGACAAGGTCAACTGCACGACGTCCGGCGTCGAGCGCATCGCGCGCGCGATGTCCGGCATGGCGGGCGGCAGAATATTGAGCGCAAGCGGGCCGACCGAGGTCACGCCCACCAGCAGGACCACGAGCTGCCTGGACGCGATCGGCGCCGGCCTCGTGTTCTCGATCGGGCGCGGACCGTGCACGATGAACTCTAGGCCGAGGACAAGGGAGCGGTCGCTTCGGCAAGCCAGGCGTTAGTCTCAGCGTCCACAAGCGGGGACAGGCTCGATACGACACGGGCATGGTAGCGGTCCAGCCATGCGGTTTCGACTGCGCTCAGCATGTCGCGCGCGATCAATCGACGGTCTATCGGCGCCAGCGTCAGCGTCTCGAATGCGTTCAGCGGCTTCTCCGCACCGGGCGGGGCTGCGGCTTCGACGACAAGCACGAGATTCTCGATCCGAATGCCGTATTGTCCGGTCTTGTAGTAGCCGGGTTCGTTGGACAGGATCATGCCGCGCTTCAGACTTGTCGTGCCGAGCTTGGCGATGCGCGCCGGCCCTTCGTGCACCGACAGGTAACTGCCGACGCCATGTCCCGTTCCATGGTCGAAGTCGATCCCGGCTTCCCACAGGGATTGGCGTGCGAAGGAGTCGAGCTGCGCCCCGGTCGTGCCCTCGGGAAAAATCGCGCGTGCAATCGCGATGTGTCCCTTCAGCACGCGCGTGAAGCGCTCGCGCATTTCGGCCGTCGGCTGCCCCACCGTCAGCGTGCGCGTGATGTCGGTCGTTCCTTCTTCATACTGGCCGCCCGAATCGATCAGACAGAGTTCGCCCGGAGAAATTTTTCGGTTTGTCTTGCGCGTGACGCGATAATGCACGATCGCGCCGTTTGGTCCGGCGCCGGCAATCGTGTCGAAGGAAATGTCCTTGAGATGGCCGGTTTCGCGGCGAAAGCTCTCCAGCGCCGCAACGGCTTCGATCTCCGTCAGCTTGCCCTTCGGCGCCTCGCGGTCGAACCAGGCCAGGAAACGAACGACGGCGGCGCCGTCGCGCCGATGCGCCTCGCGCGCGCCGTTGATCTCAGTGGTGTTCTTCACGGCTTTCAAGAGCGCAATCGGGTCAGGCCCGCGCGAGACTTTGCCTCCGGCTTCCGCGATGATGGTTGCAATCGCATCGGCGGCGGTGGCCTGGTCGATCCGGATGGTCGAGCGCGCCGCAAGCGCGCGCAGATCGTCGGCGAAGCGATCGGGCGAACGGATGTCCGCAAGATTCTCGAGCGCGTCGCGCACCGCGTTGGTCAGCTTGCGCCCATCGACATAGAGGAAGGCTCGGCCTTCTTTCGGGATCAATCCGAAAGCCAGCGGCAGCGGCGTGTGCGCAACGTCGGAGCCGCGGATGTTGAAAGTCCAGGCAATCGCCTGCGGGTCCGAGACGACGAGCGCGCCGGCCCGGATCTTGTCGAGCTCGGCGCGGACGCGCCCGAGCTTCGCAGCCGCATCCTCGCCCGCATGGCGGAGCGCGTGAAGCACGATCGGGCCCAGCGGCGGCGGCGGGCGGTCGGTCCAGACTGCGTCGATCGGATTGTTCGTCACGGGGGTCAGCGTCGCGCCGGCTGTTTCGCAGGCGCGCCGCATTTTCTCGACGCTCTCTACGGTGTGCAGCCACGGGTCGTAGCCGAGCTTCGTTCCGGCGGCGAGGTGGCGTTCCATCCATTCCGACAACGGCGTATCGACGGAGTGCTCCACACGAAAGGCGTTCGTGTCGACCTGATCGCGCACCTGCAAGAGATACCGTCCATCGACGAAAATCGAGGCGCTGTCGCGCAAGACGATCGCGAGGCCCGCCGAGCCGGTGAATCCGCTCAACCAGGCAAGCCGTTCCTCGCTGGGAGGCACGGTCTCGTTCTGGTGCCGATCGCCTCGGGGGACGACAAAACCATCGAACCCGCGACGGCTCAGCTCCGCGCGCAAGGCCTGCAGGCGCTGCGCCGATTCGCCCAGCGATACGGGATCATCGAAGGTTTGAAAACGGGCTTCGAACATGTCGCCAATCTAAGGAGCAGCGCAACAAACGGCAATGTCGCCGGTCCGAAACGCAAGATCGCACCGGATCGGGGAGCGGAATCGCAATCCGCTGCAGTAGGTGCTGCGAAACTGTTAATTTCCCATGCTGCTTTGTCAGCGGACGCATGCAGGTTTGAACCTTCCCAAGGCGCGAACGACCAACTAGGTCAGCACTGGTCAGGAGGAATGCCCGGGGTCGACTTCTCGAACAGCAGGAGAGACACCGATGGCTACTGCAACCCTCAGCGCTCGTCTCGGTTCGGCAGCGCGCAGTCCAAAGAAGCCGTTCCTCGTCCGCGTGCTGGACGCGATAGTCGAATCGCGCATGCGCAAGGCCATGCTCGACATCGAACGTTTTCGCCACCTCATCCCGGAGGATGAGGTGAAACAGGCCGGCTACACCGCGACGCTGTCTTGCGACGCCGCTCTGCCCTTTACGCGATGAGCGCGCACGCGGTTCGAGGTCACACAATGTTGGCATTCTTTATCTTGAGCGGCCGCCTGATGGCCGAGGCCCTTCGCATGCGCGCAGAGATGATCGATTCCTATCCTCAGCTCGCGCGTGACGACATTTAAGGCGGCCCCGCTCCCAAACGCGCGCGATGCATGACCAGCGTGACCCATCCCTCGAGCGCAATGCTGCGCTCAAGGGACAGACCTTGTGCACGGTAGGCGGCCATCGCGGCATTGGCTTGCGACGCCAGCAAGCCTGACAGCACGATGCGGCCGCGCGCGGATATGAGTCGCGCGAGCGGCGCGGCCAGCCGCTTGATCGGCTGCAGCAGGATATTGGCAAAGATCAGATCGTAAGGCGCGCGTTTGCCGATGGCGCGCGCGCCGACGCCCGCGGCGTAAACGAACCGGATCGACGATGCGACGCCGTTGAGCCGGGCGTTCGCAGTCGCCACATCCACTGCATTCCCATCGATGTCGCTTGCCACCGTCGGCGCGCGAAGGGCCTTGGCCGCGGCAATCGCAAGAATCCCGCTGCCCGTGCCGATATCGAGCACGCGCCGCGGACGCACCGTCTTGGCCAAGGCATCGAGCGCAAGCAGGCAGCCGCGAGTCGTTCCGTGATGGCCCGTGCCGAAAGCGAGCGCAGCTTCGATTTCGATGGCAATTCTGTTCGGAACGATGTTCGCGCGATCATGTGCGCCGTGAATGACGAACCGTCCTGCCGTGATCGGAGTCAGCGCGGCCAGGCTCGCCTCGACCCAATCGCGCGTCGGCAGCGTTTCGAAGACCGTTGTTCGCGCGGCATCGACGCCAATGACCAAGCCGATGATGTCGCGAACAGCCTCTTCGTCCGGCCGCCGAACGAAGAGAGCCTCGAGCGACCACACGCCGTCCGACCGCTCGAAAGCCGTCACCGCGGTGCCGTTTTCGAACGTTTCGCTCAACACGTCCGCGATCCGACGCGCGGTTCGTTCATCGCTTGTCAAGCGGCAGACAAAGGTGTTCGGTTCCATGCCGGTCAGCCGTGGCCCACGCAATGCGGCCGACTTTCGATTCGATGCGGCCGCGGCATCCGGCGAAACCCAACTGCGCCGGACAGCGTTGTCGTGCGGTTCATGTCATCGTTCTTGGGTCCTGACGGCATTGCAAGGGACCATCGATCGAGCGGAGAAGTTCGAGAGTGAGACCGTTTTCGCGGATTTGCTCCGCACTGGCTTTGGCGCTCGCGGGACTCACCGCGATGGTCCCGGCCAAAGTGACGCTCGCGGAATCTCGGGCTGTCGATTTGCAGCTTGTGCTTGCCGTCGACGTTTCCGGCAGCGTCAGCGCCGAGCGATTCGATCTGCAGCGGGACGGCTATGCCGCCGCGTTTCGCAACAGGCTGGTATTGGATTCCGTGCTCTCCGGCCCCGCTCGAGCCATCGCCGTCTCCATGGTTCAATGGACCGGACCCGGCATTCAATTCGAAGTGGTCCCCTGGATGCGGATTCACGACGCAGCATCCGCGGAGACCTTTGCAGCCAAGGTGGCCGAAGCCCCGCGATCCCTGTTTGGCGGCGGAACCTCGATTTCCGGGGTCATCGATTTTTGCGTCCCCTTCTTCGAGCGAAGCCCTTACAAGGCCGGCCGGCGAATCATAGACGTGTCGGGCGATGGCTCCAACAATCGCGGACGGGCCGTGACCGAGGCCCGTGATGCCGCCATCGCGGCCGGAATCGGCATCAACGGCCTGCCAATCCTCGCTTTGGAACCCGATCTCGACCGCTATTATCAGGATAATGTGATCGGCGGGCCGGGCGCCTTCATCATGCCGGCCAAGTCCTACGAGCAGTTCGCAGAGGCAATCGTCAAGAAGCTCGTGGCCGAGATCGCGGGCCTGCCTTTAGGGCCTTTTGCGGCGCGGTAGCAGCCTTTGCCATTCCTGAGACTCAGCGCCCGTGTTACGATTCGGCCGAATCACGACTCAGGGCCGTCACCATGGACGTACTCGTGTTTGCCTCGCGCAAGGGCGGTTCCGGCAAGAGCACGCTCTCGGCGCATCTTGCGGCGCGGGTCAGCCAGGCCGGCTACCGATGCCTTCTGATCGACGCCGATCCACAGGGCTCCTTGGCCCTGTGGCACGGGCTCCGGGGGACCGGGGACCCGGCCTTGCGCAAGAGCCGGAGCGGGATCAGCGACATCCTCAAGGTGGCGCGGCGCGACGAGTACAAATGGGCCTTGGTCGATACTCCGCCCAATACCTCCGCTGCCGTCGTGGATGCGATCCGGGCGGCGACGCTCGTCATCATTCCGGCGCGGCTTACGGTGTTCGATCTGGCGGCTATCCGTGACACGATCGAGATCGCCCGGGAATACAAGAAGCCTTATGCGGTGGTGATCAATGGCGCTCCCGCGCTGCGCGACAACACCGAATCCCAATACGTGACCGAGGTGCGCGAAGCGATCGCGCGGCTGAACGTGCCGATTTGGTCGGGGCAGATCACCAACCGTGCCGCCTACTCGCTTGCGCTCGAAAGCGGGGAGGGGGTGACGGAATACGACGCCGCGTCGCCGGCCTCCGATGAGATCAACCGGTTGTGGACGGCCATCGAGAAGTCGGTGAAGGCCATCCACGGCGCCTATGGCGGCGCGGGAATGCACCGGGTCGCGGCCTAGACATCTTTCTGAACGCCGGCCGCAGGCCTACATGAGCCTCAAATTTCATATTGAGGCCCTCATGTCGCAGCCGCTCGTCGTCACGATTCCGCACCGCCTGGGAAAGGAAGAAGCCGTCCGCCGCCTCAAGGCAGGCTTCGGCCAGTTGCGGACGAGCTATAGCGCGATGATGTCGGTCGATAACGAGGCCTGGAGCGGCGACCGACTCGATTTCTCGATCCGTGCCGTGGGGCAGACCGCGAGCGGCGCAATCGATGTCGGCGAGGATCAGGTGCGGCTCGAACTGCAGCTTCCCTGGCTGCTCGCGAAGCTCGCGGACAAGGTGATGCCGACGCTCGAGAAGCAAACGCGCCTGATGCTGGAGAAGAAGTGAGCGGCGAAATCCTGCTGTTCTATGCCTCGCGGGACGGCCAGGCGCGCCGTATCGCCGCGCGCATCGCCGAGCGGCTGTCCGATAACGATGCCCAGGTGACCACCCGTGATGCGGCGATCACCCCGCCGACATCCGCCGACCTCGAAGCGGCGCGCTTTGTCTTGCTGATCGCCGCCGTCCGCTACGGGCGGCATTTGCCCGAAGCCTTGCGGCTTCTCGAGACCTATGCCGCCGTGCCCACGAAGCCGCCGCTTGCCTTCGCCTCCGTCAACCTGACAGCCCGCAAACCCGGCAAGGATACGGCCGACGGCAGCGTCTATGCGCGCAAAGCGATCGTGCGTTACCGGCTCGATCCGACGCTGGCGACGGCTTTCGCCGGCCGGCTCGATTATCCGCGCTATTCATGGCGAGACCGCCAGATCATCCGTTTCATCATGTGGATGACCGGAGGGCCCACGGAGCCCACGGCCCAAGTCGAATACACGGACTGGGCGGCGGTGGACGCCTATGCAGCGCGGCTAGTGGAGTGGATTTGACATTCGCTACCCATCTAGCAGCGGGTTCACAAGCGAATGTCAAATCCAAAACTCCACTAGCAATTTGAATTTGCTAGTGGTCTTTCGATTCTAACATTCGCAAAATGGCCTGCCGCAACGGGATGCGAATGTTAGAATCGGACCACCAGTGTCCCGATTCCGAAGTTCGCATCATTGTGCGGCAACCTCGTTTGCGAATTTCGGAATCGAAAGACACTAGCAACTTATTGATTTAGTGTGGCTTTGGTTCGGAAGTCCGCATTGCGGTCTTGCGGCAAGAATGATGCGGACTTCCGAACCGCCACACTAGGGCAGCGCGTTCTCGCTAGACCCAGCGAGACGCTTCCTCTTCCGAGGGCAAGCGGCCCTCCGGCGTGAGCTGGTCGACGGTGTCCGGCAGGCTTCGGCTCAGTTCGGAGAGCACCTCCTGATAAGAGCGGCCAGTCTGTTCGGAAAGCGAGCGCAAGGTGTCGTGTCCGAGGGCGTCTTCGAGATCCTGAGGCGCGATCTCGCGATTCTGCCCACGGCCGACCCAGGAGTCCGCCACATCGCCGCGCCCGGACTGCTGGAACTGGCCAACGAGATCGGCAAGGCCGCCGCTCAGCAGCCCGCCCGCCGCGGCGCCCCCCAGCAAGCCTCCCAACCCGCCGCCCGCGGATCCGCTGCCGCCCAATCCCGACAACAGGCCCCCAAGCCCGCCTGATCCGGACGCCGCTCCGGGCTCGCCGCGGTCCAGCATGTCCGCGAGCCGTCCTTTGCCCTGATAAGTGCGATAGGCAAGGAGCGCCAACAGCGCGAGAGTGATCGGCGAGACGCCGCCGCCTGAACGCGAGCGGTCTCCGCCTAACAGGCCATCGAGCAGTCCCATTCCAACCTCCATGTCGGGAACGTGCGCGACAACGGCTGGGCGGCGACAAGGTTCGGCCTGTCCGGCGCGATGCGGGGACAAAAAGTCCGTGGCTCAGAACGGAAACAATCCCCGGCGCTGATAATATTGCGGCTGGATGTCCATAGGCCGCGCTTCGTAGCGCCGATACGAGCCCGGCGGCGGCGCATAGGCCGCGCGCGGCGGCGGGTAGCGCTCAGCATAAAACGAGCCCCCATAGCCTTGTTCGGGACTGGCGTATCGCTCGCCGTAGTATCGCTCGCCGTAGTATCGCTCGCCGTAGTATCGCTCGCCGTAGTAGCGCGGCTCGGGCTCGCCGCGCGGCGGAGCGCGGCGGGCGGTGACCTCGGACCCGTTGCGGCGCGGTTCGCGCGCGACCAGGGGCTCGGAGCCTTCAATCACCACCTTCGTCTTGCCGAGGCCGACTTCCTTCACCAGCGCAAAGAGCCTTGCCGCGTTTGCCGGCGCAAGGCGCACGCAGCCGGCGGAGGCGGGCGTGCCGAGCTTGCGGGTCTCATAGGAGCCGTGAATGGCGTGGCCTTTCTCGGTGAAGAAGATGGAATGCGGCATCGGGGCGTCGTCCCACTCCTTCGAGTAGTGGTCCTCCTCGAGGCGGAACGGCTTGAACGAGCCGCTCGGCGTCGAATAACCGGCGCGGCCGGTTGAAACCGGCCAAGTGTGGCGGACCGTGCCGTCCACGGAGACGGTCATGCTTTGCGTCTGCTTGTCGATTTCGATCAGCAGCGAGGCAGACGCGGGCGCCGCGGCCAGAACACAGCCGAACAGCACAAGAAAACCCAACTGGAACCGGAGCATGGCCTATCCAAGCACGTGGAGCACGAGAAGGCGAGCGAGAACCTTAGAAGCCCATTGTGGCCGGTTTGGTTCCGGGTCCTTTTCCCTCCCCCCGCAGGGGGGAGGATGCGAGCGACGGAGGTCGCGAGCGGGTGGGGGTCGTGCACTGACCCCACCCCGGACCGCTTCGCGGTCCGACCCTCCCCTTTCAGGGGAGGGATAGAAGGGGGACTGTCATCGCATCTCCAAAGCCTGCTTGCGCTTTGGCGGGGGAAAAGCCCGGTCAAGGTCCGCCAGCGCCTCGGCATCGAGCCGCAGATCGAGCGCGGCCAGGTTCTCGCGCACGCGCGCTTCGCTGGAGGATTTCGGGATGACGACGACGCCTTCGTCCCGCATCAGCCAGGCAAGCGCCACCTGCGCCGGCGTCGCGCCAAGGCGCCGCGCGATATCGCCGAGAGTGCGAGAGCTGAGCAGCGTGCCGCCCTGGTCGAGCGGAGAATAGGCCATCAGCGGAATTCTTCGCGCGCGGCAGTGGGGCAGGAGACCGAATTCGACCCCGCGATGCGCGAGGTTGTAGAACACCTGGTTGGCGGCGCAAGCATCCCCGCCGTCAAGCGCGGCAAGCTCCTCCATGTCGTCCAGGTCGAAATTGCTGACGCCGAAGGCGCGGATCTTTCCGTCGCGCTCGAGTGCGGCAAAGCCCTCGAGCGTCTCAGCGAGCGGAATGCTGCCGCGCCAATGCAAGAGGTAGAGGTCAAGCCGGTCGGTCTCGAGCCGTTTCAGGCTCGCCTCGCAGGCCTTCACCGTGCCGGCGCGCGAGGCGTTTTCCGGGAGCACTTTGCTCACGAGAAACACCTCGTCTCGCCGGCCCGCGACCGCCTCAGCCACGACGCGTTCCGCGCCGCCGTTCCCATACATCTCCGCGGTGTCGATCAGCGTGACGCCGCGGTCGAGCCCGCAGCGGAGTGCAGCGACCTCTTGCGCGCGCGTCTTCGCGCTCTCGCCCATCATCCAGGTGCCGAGCCCGAACACCGGCATGCTTCCGCCGGAGGGGAGGGGCGTCGAGGGGATTGTGCGCGGTTCTTGATGCGTCACAGCGTGTGCTGGCGCGCCACGATGTCGTTCCAACTGTACGGACAAGCATCAGGAAACGCGGTCATGTCCAATCCCGTTTCCTTTGCCGCCTCGATGCGAGCCTTGCGATGGGCGCGCGACATGGCCTCTTCGAGGCGCGGCTTGAGCCCCGGATTGTCGCCAAGGACATCCTCGAGATCGAGACGCTGCGCCTGGATCGACAGCGCCCAGCTGCGCGAGCGCAGCTTCGGCTGATGGTCCCATTTCAGCATGTGCAGAATCAGCACGCGCAGCGCGCTTTCCAGCTTGTTGAATTGTTCCCGCCCCAAGGATTCGATCTCCTCTGCCACGTTTTCGCGGTCGACATCCTGCCATCGGCCGGCGCGGATCAGCGCGGCCTGCTCGTTCGACCAGGCGTAGAAATCGCGATCGTAGGTCGCGGCCGGAGTCTCGGGGGCGAGACCAACGTCATCCTTTGAACGGCTGCCCATGGCGAAACCTCTCTTGCGAGCAGACTATCACAGTTTGAGTGTGCGCGGCCAAGCGGAGCGCGCGATCAGATCGGCTTGAAGATGAGGAAGTTCTGGTGCGGCAGGATGCCGTGTGCGCGCGCCAGCGCGTAGCCGGCCTGTTTCATCTCCGCGGTGATGCGCTCGGCTGAGATGCGGGTGCGCTTCGGCGGGCCCTGCGGCGCGTCGAGCTTGAAATCGATGATGGCGACGCGCCCGCCCGGCTTGAGCGAGGCCTTGAGCTTGCGGAAATAATCCGCGCGCTTTTCGATGTGGTGATAGGTGTTGACGAGCAGGATCACATCGACCGGCTCGGGCAGGCGCGGGGAGTCTTCGCCCGCCTGCACCGCGCGCATGTTCGTAAGGTTCTCGGCTTTCGCGCGTGCGCCCAAATGCTCCACCATCTTGGGCGCGATGTCGGCGGCAAAGACCGTGCCCTCGGGCACGGCGCGCGCCAGCCGCACGGCGAAATAGCCGGTGCCGGCGCCGATATCGGCGACGCGATCGTTCGGCTTTAGCGCCAGCGTTCGGATGACTTCGCCGGGTTTCTGCCACTTGTCGCGCGCGGGATCATCGAACACGCGCGACCAGGCTTTCGGGTCGTCGAACCGATGCTGATGCGTGGGCGGCGACACCATCCCGCCCGGCGCGGGGTGCTGGGCGAGGGCGGGGAGGATCGCCGCCGAGGGCAGTATTGTGAGTGCAATGACGCGCAGGATGCGAAACAAGGAAATCCCCCATCAGGTGAAGCTGTCGTTAACGTGGTCCGCGCGTCGCCTCACTCGGCTGCTTCCACTTCGGCCCGGAAGGGCACAGCGGCGATCACCGCGTCGATCGAGTCTTCCTGAAACTGCGGGTCGGATCGCAACTCGTCGATTGTCCTAGGTCTGGGAAATTCCTGGCCAGTGTCTTCCAGCCAATTCTCGGCCGCAAACTCGAGAACTTCACTGGCCTTGCGCATTGCTTCATCAATTGTGCCGGCACCCGTGATGACGCCGGGCACATCGGGAAACGACACGCCGTACGAAGCGTCAGTCTCATGAATGAGAGCGATGTAGTAGGTCACGGCGCTCACACCCGCTCCACGAAACTGTCCACCACGCGCTTTTCGCCGGCGCGGTCGAACTGGATGGTGAGCTTGTTGCCGTCCACATGCGTCACGTTGCCGTTGCCGAATTTTTGGTGAAACACGCGGTCGCCGACCGTGAAGGCGGACGTGACGCCGGTCGATTTGGCGACGAGTTCGCCCTCGATGGTGAGCGGCGGCCGGCGGGTTGTTTCCGAAGTGGCGCGCGCGCCGCGAGGCTGTGGATCTCCTTCCCGGCGCGCTTCGTCCGCCGGCCTCTCCTGAAGGGCGGGTGAGGCGATCAATGCGCCGCCGGATGGGCGCCGCGCGCCATCGCTCGACTCGTTGTCCGCATCATGTTCTTCCCCGAATCCGCCGCGATCGGGCGCGCGGCCGCGGCGCTGCGCACGCCGCCAGCCCGGCGTGCCGTAGCTCGAGCCGAAGGTCTCCACCTCGTCGAAGCGCGAGGGGCCGTAGCCGCCATGGCCGCCAAAGCCGCCGAAGGCGCCCTTAGCCTCGGTCACTTCCACATGCGCCACCGGCAATTCGTCGAGAAAGCGCGACGGCACGCTCGACTGCCAGCTTCCGTGAATGCGGCGGTTGGTGGCGAAGTAGATTTTCGCGCGGCGGCGCGCGCGCGTGAGCCCGACATGGGCGAGGCGGCGCTCCTCCTCCAGCCCCGCGCGGCCCTGGTCGTCGAGCGCGCGCTGGTGCGGAAACAGGCCTTCTTCCCAGCCGGGCAGAAAAACCGTCTCGAATTCGAGCCCCTTGGCCGAGTGCAAGGTCATGATCGACACCGCCTCGGCGTCGTCCCGCGCGTCGCGGTCCATGACCAGCGAGATGTGCTCGAGGAAGCCCGCGAGATTCTCGAACTCCTCCATCGAGCGCACGAGCTCTTTCAGGTTCTCGAGGCGGCCGGCGGCGTCGGCCGAGCGGTCCTTCTGCCACATCTCGGTGTAGCCGGACTCATCCAGCACGATCTCCGCGAGCTCGTTGTGCGGCAGCGCATCCTTCTGCGCGCGCCAGCGATCGACGCAGGCCAGGAAATCGCGCAAGGCGCCGCGCACCTTCGGCTTGAACGCGTCGGTCTGCGCGATATCGCGCGCGGCCTCGTAGAGCGGAACGCCGGCGCGGCGCGCGCGCTCGTGCAGCGCCTTCACGGTGGCGTCGCCGAGGCCGCGGCGCGGCATGTTGACGATGCGCTCGAAGGCGAGGTCGTCGGCCGGCGAGTTGATCAGGCGCAGATAGGCCAGCGCATCGCGGATCTCAGCGCGCTCGTAGAAGCGCGGCCCGCCGATGACGCGATAGGGCAGGCCAAGCGTGATGAAGCGGTCCTCGAACTCGCGCATCTGGAAGGAGGCGCGCACGAGGATCGCGACCTCGTCGAGCGAGAAGCCGCTGTCGCGGCCTTGACGCTGCAGCTCCTCGATCTCCTCGCCGATCGCGCGCGCTTCCTCCTCCGAATCCCACGCGCCGGTGACGGTGACTTTCAGGCCCGGCTCGTCCTCCGTGCGCAGCGTCTTGCCGAGGCGGCTTTGATTGTGGGCGATGAGATGCGAGGCGGCGGCGAGGATGTGGCCGGTCGAGCGGTAATTGCGCTCGAGGCGGATGATCCTTGCGCCGGGGAAGTCGTGCTCGAAGCGCAAAATGTTATCCACTTCCGCGCCCCGCCAGCCATAGATCGATTGGTCGTCGTCGCCGACGCAGCAGATATTGGGCGCCCTCTCACCGCTTGCGGGGAGAGTGTCGGGCCAAGGGGGCATCTCCGCAGCGCTTGGCCGCTGCGCAATCAGGCGCAGCCAGAGATATTGGGCGACGTTCGTGTCCTGGTACTCATCGACGAGGATGTAGCGGAAGCGCTCCTGATACCGCCGCAGGACTTCCGGGTGTTCGCGGAAAAGCCGGATCATCTCGAGCAGAAGATCGCCGAAGTCGGCGGCGTTCAGAATCTTCAATCGCTGCTGATACTGCTCGTACAGCTTGCCGCCGCGTCCGTTGCCGAAGCTCGCGGCTTCGCCGGCGGGGACCTTGTCCGGCGTGAGCCCGCGGTTCTTCCAGCCGTCGATGAGACCGGCGAGCACGCGCGCCGGCCAGCGCTTCTCGTCGATGTCGTCGGCTTCGAGCAGCTGCTTGAGCAGCCGAATCTGATCGTCGGTATCGAGGATGGTGAAATCCGGCTTCAGCCCGACAAGCTCGGAGTGGCGGCGGAGGATCTTCACGCCGACGGCATGGAAGGTGCCGAGCCAGGGCATGCCTTCGACCGCGTGGCCGACCATCATGCCGATGCGGCTCTTCATCTCGCGCGCCGCCTTGTTGGTGAAGGTGACGGCGAGGATGTCCGAGGGGCGCGCCTTGCCGAGGCTCAGAAGATGGGCGATGCGCGTGGTCAGGACGCGCGTCTTGCCGGTGCCGGCGCCCGCCAAGACGAGCAGCGGCCCATCGAGGGTCTCGACCGCGAGACGCTGCTCGGGATTGAGCCCCTCAAGATAAGGCGCGCCGATCGCGGCGCGGGCCCGCGCGGCGATGCCGCTCGCCGCAGGCGGCGAATTCATAGGCGGGAGTTTTGACGGTTCGGCCATAGGGTTTTGGTGAACTGGCGCAAGAGGGCCGGAGTGAGGCGCAGCGTGGCTGGGCCTCGCGAATCTCGGCCCTTAAGATGGCATTTGCGGCGGCGGAAAGGGAGGGCCGTTCAGGATTTCGCCGGCATCGCGATGCGCCGCCCAACCGCCTCCGGCTGCGGGAGCTGCGCGTGCGCGGTTTTCATCTCTTTCAGGCGCCGGGCGATATCGTCCGGGAACGGTGCGGTTTTCTTGGCAGCCAGGTCGACGTGCAAGGAAAGCTGTTCGGAGGTCGCCGAAATCCAACCCTCGGCGGCATGAAAGAGCTGCTGGAAGAAATGCAGCCGCTTGGCGTCGAAGTCGAGCAATTGCAGCGTCACGCGCACCGCATCGCCGGGACCGAGCTCGCGCAAGTACCGGATATGCACTTCGGCGGAAAAATATGAGCAGTTGTTGGTCCTGACGTAGTGCTCGCCGAGCCCAACCAGGAAAAAAGCCTCCTCGACCGCGCGATCGAAGAGAACATTGTAGTAGGCCATGTTCAGGTGGCCGTTGTAGTCGAGCCATGCCGGCTCGACCCGCATGGCCGAGGAGACAAACGGGGCGAAGAAGACGGGTTCGAGGTCAAGACGCTCAAGCATCGCCTCACAGACTACATCAGGTCTCTGTCGATTGCATGAAGTCTGGGGTCGATGGAGCAGCCGGCGCAAGTTCCTTGTTTGCCAGGGCTTCGGCATAATCTGGTTGCGGACAGCCCGTCTTTGGTAAGCTGCTTCGCAAACCGCAGATTTTGGGGTGAGACATGGCGATCGCGCAGGCCCGGGCGGCTCCGGTTGACAAGCAGGCAGCGGAAGCCGCCATCGCCGAACTCGCGGCGGCTTTCGGCAACCGGCTGGTTACCTCCCTGGCCGTGCGCCAGCAGCACGGGAACACAACGACCTGGCTGCCAAACGAACCGCCGGACGGTGTCGTGTTCGCCCAGAACACCGGGGACGTCCAGACCGTGGTGCGCATCTGTGCGAAGCACCACGTGCCTATCATCCCGTTTGGGACCGGGACCTCGCTGGAGGGGCACGTGAACGCCCCCTTCGGGGGAGTGTCGATCGATTTCAAGGACATGAATCGAATTGTCGCGGTTCATGCCGAGGATCTCGATTGCGTCATCGAACCGGGGGTCACGCGCAAGCAGCTCAACGAGCACCTGCGCGACCAGGGCCTTTTCTTTCCCATCGACCCCGGGGCGGACGCCTCGCTCGGCGGCATGGCGGCGACGCGCGCGTCCGGGACCAACGCCGTCCGCTACGGGACGATGAAGGACAATGTCATCGCGCTCAAAGCCGTCATGGCCAATGGCGAGGTGATGACGACAGCGCGGCGCGCCCGCAAGTCCTCAGCGGGCTACGATTTGACGCGCCTCATGGTGGGCTCCGAGGGGACGCTCGGAATCATCACCGAGCTGACGCTGAAGCTGCATGGAATACCGGAGGCGATCGCGTCAGCCGTCTGCCCGTTTCCAAGTGTTGAGGCCGCGTGCAATGCCACCATTATGGCAATCCAGACCGGCATCCCGGTCGCCAGTATCGAGCTCCTGGACGAATTGCAGGTCAAGGCTTCGAACGCCTATGCCAAGCTCGGCTTGAAGGAAGTGCCGACGCTGTTTCTCGAATTCCACGGCACCGAATCCTCGGTTGCCGAGCAGGCGCGGCGTTTCGCGGACATCGCAGCCGATGTCGGCGGCGGTCCGTTCGACTGGGCGACCAAGCCGGAGGACCGGACGCGCCTGTGGCAGGCGCGGCACGATGCCTATTGGGCGGTGATCCAGCTCCGTCCCGGCGCAAAGGGGTTTGCAACCGACGTCTGCGTTCCGATCTCCCGCCTCGCCGAATGCGTCGGCGAAACGAAACGCGACATCGAGAGCATGGGATTGATCGCCCCCATTGTCGGCCATGTCGGCGACGGGAATTTCCACGTTTCGGTGCTGATCGACATGGATGACGCAGCCGAATGCGCGGCGGCGCGGCGATTCGTCGAGCGTCTTGCCGAACGCGCGCTCGCCATGGATGGCACGTGCACCGGCGAGCATGGCGTGGGTCAGGGGAAGATGAAATACCTCCCCGCCGAGCACGGCGAGCCGGCGATCGCAGCGATGCGGGCGATCAAAACGGCGCTCGATCCCGCCAACATCATGAATCCGGGTAAAATCTTTGCCATGAATCCATGATTGCGCTTTGGCGCGGCAGGCCCGGGACATAGAGTCCAGGCCAAAGGCATGACGACTTGGTCACTGATCTCCGCCGCTGGTCCCGCAGGCGCGCCGGAGAGGGTCGGAGCACACCGTTGCAGACAACGCTGCTTGGTTTTGCGATCGCTGCGATAGTCGCGCTTCTGGCCGCGCTGGCCGGACCGCTTTTCATCGACTGGACGCAATACCGCGCGGCCTTCGAGTCGCATGCCGGCAGGATGATCGGAACTCCCGTTCGCATCAGCGGGGCGATCGATCTCCGCCTTCTCCCCGCGCCTTACATGACCGTGCAGGACGTGACGGTGGGGGAGAGCGTGGCGGCGCGCGAGCTGCGCGTCGAGTTCGCGCTGGCGCCGATCCTGCGCGGGGAATGGCGGGCGTCGGACGTCAAGATCGTCGGTCCCAATCTGCAATTCGGTTTGCAGAGCAACGGCCGGGTCGACTGGCCGATCAGTCTGCCCGAAGGGGTCGCTCCCGATACGCTGTCGATCGCACGGCTCAGCATCGAGGACGGACGCGCGATCCTGTTCGATGCTGCAAGCGGCGCGCAGGTCCAACTCGAGAAGCTCTGGTTCATGGGGGAGCTGCGCTCCCTGGCCGGGCCATACAAGGGAGAAGGCGGCTTTTGGTACGACGGGGCGCGGCACGGGTATCGCTTGAACATCGCGCGAGCGGGCGATGACGGTACGGCCAAGGCGCGGCTTCTGATCGATCCCTCCGGCCGGGCCCCATCCATCGAGGCCGATGGCGCGTTACGCTTCGAAGCCGGCTCGCCTCGGTTCGAGGGGACACTCGCCTTGGCGCAATTGCCGACATCGTCCAATCCGGATTCCGGCTGGCGCGCGACAAGCAAGGTCCGAGCCGGCTCCACCGCCGCGTCGTTGGAGGGCATCGAGGTTCAGATCGGATCCGATGAACGCGCCTCCCGCCTTGGCGGGTCGCTCGATGTTCGCTTTGGGCGGTTTCCCCGGATCGACGGCGTGCTGGCGTCCCGGCAGCTCAATCTCGATCGCGTGCTCGGCTTGGCTCGCGAGACCAAATCACCGGCCGAGGGCCTGCGCGCGGTCGGCGATGCCGTGCAGCAGATCTCGTGGCCGGACATTCCCGCCCGTGTCAGTCTCAGCATCGATGCTTTGACGCTTGCCGGATCGACGCTGCAAAGCGTGCGGGGAGATGTCAACGCGCAGGGCAGCGGCTGGGACATCGAACGGGTGGAATTCCGCGCTCCGGGTCTGACCCAGGTTCGCGTCAGCGGGCACCTGGATCTCTTGCCCAGCGCCGCCGCATTCACCGGTCCGGCCATCGTTGAATCCGCCGACCCAAAGGCTTTCCTCGCCTGGCTTGAGGGAAACCCCGACACTCAGGGACTGAGGTCGGCAGCAAGCCTGCGCGCCGAGGGCGTTGTCACGCTCGGCAGCGAACGCATGTCGATCGAACAGCTGGCTGTGGACATCGATCGCAAGCCGATGAAGGGCCGATTGGCGTATGCCTGGCCCGTCGCAGGCCGCAATGCCAAGCTTGAGGCCGAGCTGAAGGCGGCGGACCTTGATCTGGACGCGCTTCAGACATCGTTACGGGCGATCTTCGGCGGCACGACCGCGATTGTCCCCGGCGAGGTCACGCTTGCGCTCGACCTCGGACGCGCCACGCTGTTCGGTACGCAGGCCTCCGGGGTGGCCGCGGACATCCGCATGCAAGAGCGCCGTCTCGCGATCGAGCGCCTGAGCGTTTCCGATTTCGGTGGCGCTGCCATCCAAGCACGCGGGACGATCGAGGAGCCTTTGAGCGCGCCGCACGGGGCGCTCACCCTCGATGTCGAAGGCCGTTCGCTCGACGGCATCCTGAATTTGCTGGCGCAATACGCGCCCGAGGCTGCCGGGCGGATCCGGGCGAGGGCGCAGCAATTGTCCCCCCTCAACCTTCGCGCCCATCTCACCATCGAACGCGGGGCAAGACCCGAACTTTCGAGAACCCGGCTGGGAATTGAGGGACGCGCGGGAACCATCCGCGTCGGCTTGACCGCCGACGGAAGCGGCGGCCTCGCGTCGATCCTTGCGTCCGCGTGGAGGATGAACGCCGCATTCGATGCCGACGATGGGCAGGCGCTGGTTTCCATGTTGAGTCTCGATCAGGCTTTCAACGTGGAGCGACGAGGCGGGTCGCTTCGGATCGGCGCCAGGGGCGTGGGCTCCGAGGCCGAGATTGACGCTCGCCTCGCGGCGGGCGGTCTGGATATTTCGGCAAAGGGACCGCTGCGTCTCGTCGGGAGTGAAGGCGCCTCAGGCAACCTTGCGATTGCTCTCACCGCGGCTGACGCACGGCCGTTGCGCCGCGACCCAGGGGGCGCGCCGTTACCGGTCTCCTTGAAATGGAAATTGACGCTCTCCGGCGAGGCGGTCGCATTCGAGGCCATCAGCGGGACGATTGCCGACACGCCGGTGGCAGGACGCCTTGCTCTCGCGATCACCGGCGTTCCGACGATCACCGGCCGCATCGAGGCAGACCACATCGATGCGTCCGCATTCATTTCTACGCTCGCCGGTGTCGCGCGCCAGGCGGAAAAGACGGAAAGATGGTCCAGCGAACCGTTTGCGCCGCTTGGCGATGCCCTCGCGGGAGAAATCGCCTTCCAGGCCGCGCGCGCGACGCTGTCGCCGCTCGCGGGCCGCGGCATGCGTTGGACCCTGCGCATGGCCGACGGGGGCTTCGTCATTGACCGGTTGAGCGGAGTCGTGGCGGGAGGCCAGTTCACGGGCGAGCTTGCGCTTCGCCGGCTTGCGGAGGGATCCTCGTTCAAAGGCCGTTTCGAGCTTCGGCAGGCGGATGCGGTCATCCCGCTCGCGGGCAAAATGCGGCTCGCTGGCCGGATGTCGATTCAAGGTGAACTGGAAGGCGTGGGCCTGACGCCTGCCGCCGTGGTTGGGTCGCTCGTGGGGACCGGCCAAGTCTCCGTCGAGCAGGGGGAGCTGACCGGCGTCGACGTTCGCGCTTTTGATGTCGTTTTGCGCGCGGCGGATCGCGGCCTGATCATGGATCCCGCCCGCGTCGCCGACATGACCGCCGCCGCTTTCAACAGCGGGCGCTTTGCATTCTCCCGAGCGGAGGGGGTCTTGAGCGCAACGGCCGGAACGGTGCGGCTTGCATCATCGACCATTGCGTCAGGACAGGGGGATTTGAGTGTCGCTGCGAGCGCTGACCTGGTCGATCAGCAAGTCGACGCGCGGTTGGTCCTGATCGGGGGAGCGGGGGCGGGAGTGGAGGGGCGGCCGGAAATTGGCGCGGCGATCCGGGGGCCGTTTGGGATGCTGACGCGAACTCTCGACAGTTCGCCGCTCGTTGCGTGGCTCGCCCTGCGCTCTGTCGAGCGGCAGACGAGGCAGTTGGAGAAGTTTGAAACGATGCGGCCGGAGATCGAGACCGGGTCAGTGCCAGGCGTCCTGCCGCAATCGCAGCCAAAGCGCGCGCCAGATCCCGCGCCTCGGCCCGGGAATTCAGTGGTTCCGTCATTGATGGGAAAAAGCGCCCCGAACACCGAGGGAGCCGAGACAGCGCCGGCGCTTCCGCCGCCGCTCGTGATCACGCCAAGTCGAGGCGGACCGGCCCGTGACCCTGGAGCGCGGTTATCCAGACCGCCTGGCAGCGTTCCCGGTCATGACGCGACGGGGAAGCCCCCGAGTACCGCGCCCGTTCGAAACCTGCTGGATCCGCTATTTGGATCAAACCGCTGAGAGGGCGCGTACCGGTATCGCTTGCCGAGCCGGTTCATGCTGGTTGACCGAACCGTGGTTGCGGGAGCGATAGTGGTTCAGCACAAAAAGCCGGATCGCGGATGAGAGATTTCCCTGGTGCCGGCCACCGTCGATCGACGCGACCAGGTCAGACAAGGTCATGCTGCGGCTCGCGGCAATTTCTTTCAATCCCTTCCAGAATTCATCCTCTAGACTCACGCTGGTCTTGTGACCGGCGATGACAATTGAGCGTTTTACTACCGGTGACTTCATCGATTTCCCCTCTGCTCTCTCTCGTCTCGATTCTGCTCTCCGCGCCCCCAGAACGCGTAGCCGCTTTGGACGTTCCCCCAACCTGTATCGGTATTTCGGTCACCTGCAGCCTTCGTCGTGCTCGAGACGGAAAAGAGATAGAACGTCCGGATGTTTTCCGGGCCGTCCCCAAGGAGCGGCTCTGCTCCTCCGTGGCACCTGGCGTGAGCAGGACCCAACTGGCGCATCTCGATTTGGTCAGTCCGCAAGCAGCGACAATGGACTTTCACTATACTGACAGAGGAAAGTTCCTGCAAGAATATCCATATAAAACATCTACTTATCCGTACATAAGAATGTTTCGCTTCAAGTAAAGATCAAGTAAGACAGAAGCATCTCTCAGTAAATTGCACTTCGCACTGCGAACGGGATGAACTGGGGCATTCTGCAAAGATCAACCGGTTCCATCTTTTTCTTGAGTCCTAGAAACCGCCTTCGAAAACTACGGCGCCGGTGGCTTATGCGATCGCGAGACGTCCTCACGCAGAAAACGGACCGACCTAAGCTCGGGTCAGTCTACGCGAATACTGAGTTGTGACGCCTGTATTTTTCAACCTTTGCGTGTCATCATCTCCGGCCTGACGATGCGGTCGAATTCCGCTGCACTGATTCTCCCGGAGCGAATCGCTTCCTCGCGCAGCGTTGTCCCGCGCAGATGGGCCGCCTTGGCGATGGCCGCAGCCTGTTCGTATCCGATCTTCGGCGCGAGGGCAGTCACCAGCATCAACGAGCGCTCCATCAACTCCCTGATCCGCGGCTCGTTGGCTCGCAAATCGCGGATGGCGTTCGTCGCGAACGAGACCGACGCGTCCGCCAAGAGGCCGATCGACTGCAGCGTTGCATAAGCAATGACCGGCTTGAAGACGTTGAGTTCGAAATGGCCTTGGCTTGCAGCCAATGAGACAGTCGTTTGATTGCCGATCACCTGGCAGCAAACCATCGTCAGCGCTTCGCTCTGTGTCGGATTGACCTTGCCGGGCATGATGGAGGAGCCCGGCTCGTTCTCGGGAAGAATCAATTCGCCGAGACCCGAGCGAGGACCGGATCCCATGAGCCGGATGTCGTTTGCAATCTTGAACAGCGCTGTCGCATTCGCACTCAGCACGCCGCCGACCGAAACAAACACGTCGTGGGCCGCCAACGCCTCGAACTTGTTGGTCGCCGTGACGAAAGGAAGCTTGGTCAGTTCAGCAATGCGCTTGGCAAAGCGCCGGGCGAATTGCGGCTTGGCGTTGATGCCGGTACCGACGGCGGTGCCGCCTTGAGCCAGCGCAAAGAGTTCCTTTCGCGCTTGCAGCAGACGGGCGATGCCGGACTGCACTTGCGCGGCGTAGCCTGAGAATTCCTGCCCGAGCGTGAGCGGCACGGCGTCCTGCAAATGTGTCCGACCGATTTTGACGATTTTTGCAAAGGCGCGGCTCTTGTCCGCAAGCGCCTCCAGCAGGACTTCCAAAGCGGGAATGAGCCGGTCCGTTATCTCCCGCGCCGCAGCGATGTGCATCGCGGTCGGAAACGAGTCGTTGGAGGACTGACTCATGTTGACGTGATCGTTCGGGTGCACCGGGGCCTTCGCGCCGAGCTTTTCGCCGAGAAGCTCGTTCGCACGGTTGGCGATCACCTCGTTGACGTTCATGTTGGTTTGCGTGCCCGAGCCGGTCTGCCACACGACAAGCGGAAAGTGTTCGTCGAGCTTGCCGTCGATCACCTCCTGCGCCGCCTGTACGATGGCGCGTGCGCGCCGCTGATCGAGGGAGCCGAGCGCCTGGTTCGTTTCCGCGGCGGCGCGCTTGATCAAGCCGAACGCGCGGATCAGCGGCAAAGGCATCCGCTCCGAGCCGATGCGAAAGTTCTGCAGCGACCGCTGGGTCTGCGCGCCCCAATAGCGATCGGACGGGACCTCGATCGGGCCGAAGGTATCTGTTTCGGTGCGTGTCATGCGACGGTCTCCATGCGACGGCAGCGCGTTCCTATATGACTGGAAACGGCCGCGTGGCCGCCCGGGGCTTAGGACAACGTGACCTTAAGCAGCGTCATTGACCAGGAGAATGTCCGCAGGCGAAGGCCGCCGGCGCCGGTGCCGCGGGAGGCGCCCCTGTCGCGGCTCGGACTGGCGATCGCGCTTTATCAAAACCCGCTCACGATCTGGACGCGCCGGCAGTTCGAAGACCCAATCGTGCAGGGCGAAGGGCTCCTCGGCTTCGGAACCGTGATCAACGACCCGATCGGGGTGCGGCGGGTGCTGGTCGAAAACGCCGAGAACTACCGCAAGGATGCTCTGCAGAAGCGCGTGCTTTCGCCGGGTCTGGGTGATGGGCTTCTCACGGCCGAGGGCGAGGCATGGCGGGTCGCGCGCCGGACGCTCGCTCCCTTGTTCACGCCGCGGCAGACGGCAGCCTTTGCGGATCGGATGCTTGGCGCAATCGAGGCGCGTCTCGCGCGCCTTGCGCGGCGGCGGGCCCGGTCGATCGTGCGCATCGACCAGCACATGACCGGCCTCACGTTCGACGTGCTGGCCGAGACTTTGTTCTCGAATTCGATTCCCGGCGGCGCAGAAGAGTTCGGCAACGCGATTACGCTCTACTTCAATACGCTTGGGCGGCTGCACCCCTTCGATCTTCTGGGCTTGCCAGACTGGCTTCCCCGCCTGGGTCGCGGTGAAGCGGGCCCGGCGCTTGCGTTTTTTGCCGAACAGGTCGAAGCCATCGTCACGGCCCGCCGCGCGCTGATGACCGAGCGGCCGGGCGATGTGCCGCGCGACATTCTCACGCTTCTCCTGGAAGCAGCCGATCCGGAGACCGGCCGCGGCCTGACCGAAAGGGAGGTGGCCGCGAACATCGTGACGTTTATCGGGGCCGGTCACGAGACGACCGCCAATACGCTCACCTGGGCGCTGTTTCTGGTGCAAACCGATCCGCGCGTGCGCGAGCGGCTGGAAACCGAAGTGGACGCCGCATTCGCCGGGTCACTGCCGGCTCTCGAAATCCTCGAGCGGCTTCCTTTCACGCGCGCCGTCGTGGAGGAGACCTTGCGCCTCTATCCGCCGGTCCCCTCACTCAGCCGCGAAGCGATCGAAGACGACATGGTTTTGGGCAAGACGGTGCCCAAGGGCTCCCTTGTCATTATCGCGCCGTGGATCCTGCACCGGCATCGGCGATTGTGGAGCGGACCGGATCTGTTTCAACCCGAACGCTTCCTGCCCGCCCATCGCGACGCGATTGACCGGTATCAATTCATTCCGTTCGGCGCCGGGCCGCGCGTCTGCATCGGCGCCGGCTTTGCGATGCAAGAAGCCGTGCTCGGCTTGGCGTCCATCATCCGCCGGTTCCGGCTCCGCGTTGCGCCCGGGCACGAGGTCCGCCCCGTGCACCGCGTGACGCTGCGGCCGGATGGAGGACTGCCGATGATCCTGGAGCATCGCGCCGGCTTGCCGGAAAGTCGCGGACCCTCTATGCGCCCTTGATGCGGATTTCAGACCTTCTGAGGCCGGCCATCCTGCCTGTCGAACAGGAAGGCTCGCTCATTCGTGCATTCTTCGACCACCGCCCCGGAATATTCGTCGAAGTCGGCGCGAATGATCCGGTCCAGTATTCGCAGACCTATCACCTCGAGCAAATCGGTTGGACCGGGGTGCTCATCGAGCCGTTGCCGGAGCTGGCTGAACCGCTTCGGCGCCAGCGCCAAGCGCAGGTCTTCTCGGTCGCATGCGGCGCCCCTGAACAGGAGGGGACGTGCCTGCCGCTGCTTCGGGCCGGCGCGCTCTCGACGCTCACCGATACCGTGAAGGCGTTTGCGCTCCAACGCTCGGATGTCGATGCGCGCGCGATGGTGAATGTGCCGATCCGGACGCTGGACTCCATTCTTCGCGAAGTCGGAATCGGGCGCATCGATTTTCTTTCCATCGACGTCGAAGGGTTCGAGGTCGAAGTGCTGAAAGGGCTCGATCGCCGCTTCAAGCCGCGGCTGATTCTGCTGGAGGATGACTTTCACTATCATCGTAAGCATCGCGCCATGCTCGCGCGCGGCTACAAACTCGTCCGTCGCACCGGTCTCAATAGCTGGTACGTGCCATGCGAGGACGCCGTCCCGCTCTCACCCTTCGGGCGTTTGCAGATCTTCCGCAAAGTCTATCTTGGCGTATTGCCGCGAAGACTGAAGGCGCGCCTGACGGCGGTCCGCCGTCGCAGGCAAGGACGCCGGATCACTTCTTCCGGAAACGGTCCAGCCTGACGACTTCCGCGCTCGGGGGCGCGCTGTCGGGCGTCTCAGGTGCGGGCTCAGGACCTGAGGGTGCGGCCGTCGGAGCCGGAGCGCTCGGTGGGGCCGCCACCGGCGGTCGTCGCTCCGCGCGTTGCCGCTCCGGCTTTGGCTTTTTGGCCACGGGTTGCGAAGGCTCGGGGACTTCTGGCGCAGACTGCTCCACCGCCTTTTCGCTTTCCGCCGTCTGGAATTGAAGACCGAACTGGACCGATGGGTCGAAAAATCCCCGGATGGCGCTGAAGGGAATGTGCAGGCGTTCGGGCACGCCCTTGAACGACAAGCCGATGTCGAAGGCCTGGTCGCTGACCGCCAAGTCCCAGAACTGGTGCTGCAGGACGATCGTCATCTCCTCGGGATGCTGATCGCGCAAGCGCTGTGACATGCGGACCCCGGGATAGCGGGTATCGAACGCAATGTAGAAGTGATGCTCGCCGGGGAGACCGCTTTTCGCGACATCCGTCAGCACGCGTCGCACCACCGATCGCAATGCCTCCTGCGCGAGAAGATCGTATCGGATGTGATCGATGGCCATCTCTTTCGACCGCCCTGACCGGCGCAGGAAAACGACATGCTAGCGCGCTTGCTGGCGAAAACCAGTCCAAGCACGCTACAAGTGGAAAAGTTCGCCCAACTATCAAGTCGAAGTGGGGGCTTCTGTTGCCAGGTGCCCCCGAACCCCGCCTGACGCTGCTAAGACGCCAGGACTTCAGATCGGTCTTTCAAGCTGCGTTACGCAGCCTGAGCAACCGGAGCATAGTTGTCGTTGGCAACTATACAAATGGCCCGATATCGGCGGAACCATGCCGAGCAAAAGCACGCCCTTTACACCCTCGTCGATCCTGTTTCGCCCCCGCCGCAGCCCGCCAAGACGGGCTCTGGTGGAGGCGCCGGGTACTGCCCCCGGGTCCGATAGGCTTATTACGACGGCCATTTATCGCCATAGCCGGCCCGAAGGCCGGCCCGCCCAATATAGGTGGTGAAAGTTGACGGAAAAAGACCGGATTTGGTCAAGCTCTTGATAAGTGCCGACTCGGTCAGGCTGGCTCGGGCGTCTCGTCAACGGGCTGATTCCGCAAGACCTGAAGATCCCTGCGAGTTCTGCAATCGGGGACGTGGCAAGAGGGTGAATTCCTGTTTGGCCCGCTGGCGGGACAAGCTAAGTCTCGCTCATGGCTGAAACCCGGCTCCGAGATTCGCCGCCGCCGCTTGCGCCAAGCTTGTCTGAACTCTTCATCGCATTCGCCACCATGGCGCTGTCGGGTTTTGGAGGCGTGATGCCGTGGGCGCGCCGCGTCGTTGTCGAGCAGCGCAGGTGGATGACAGCTGACCAGTTCAACGAAGCCTTTGCCGTCTGCCAATTTCTTCCGGGGCCCAATATCGTCAATTTTTCTATCGTCTTCGGCTCGCGCATGCGCGGCCTTGCCGGTGCGCTTGTCGCCGTGTCGGCGCTGATCGGGCCGCCGATTGCCATCGTACTGGTCCTCGGCGTCCTGTATTCGCACTATGGCGAAGCAGATGCGGTGCGCCGGGTCCTCGCCGGACTCGCGGCTGCCGCGGCCGGACTGCTGGTCGCGATGGCGGCCAAAATGGCCGGTCCGCTTTTCAGGAGCGGCAGCCGGTCCGGAATCGCCATCGCTATCGTCGCCTTCGCCGGGGTCGGAATCTTGCGCTGGCCCCTCTACTGGGTGTTGCTCGTGCTCGTGCCGCTCAGCGTCGCGATGGCCTGGGGGAGGCTGCGTTGGAAGCGCGTCTGAGCACGCTGGCCGCGCATTTCGCGTTGCTGTCGCTGCTCGCGATCGGCGGGGCCAATTCGGTGGTGCCGGAGATGCATCGGCAAGCCGTCGAGGTGGCCGGCTGGATGAGCGATCGCACCTTCGCGGACCTCGTCGCGATCTCGCAGGCGGCCCCGGGGCCGAATTTCATCATCGTGACGCTGATCGGCTTCCACGTCGCCGGTCTCGCCGGCGCGCTGGTGGCGAGTTTTGCGATGGTCGGGCCGAGCTGCGTCGCGGCCTACGTCGTCGGGCGGAGCTGGGATCGCTTCAAGGACGCGCCCTGGCGAATAGCGATCCAGAACGGACTCGTGCCGGTGAGCGTCGGTCTTGTCGCCGCGACCGCGTTCGTCTTGTCGCGCGCCGCCGATCACAACGCCGCCGCCGTGGTCATCACGGCGAGCACCGCAGCGCTCGCGACATTCACTCGGATCAATCCCCTCTGGGCGTTTGGCGCGGCAGCCGGATTGGGTTTGATGGGACTTGTGTGAGGACCAAAAAGCGTTTGGCCGCGGGATGGCTTGTGCTACCAATCGCGCACGCGTCTCCAAGAAGCGCGGCAGGGAGGGCAGGAATGTCTGAGCGGAACGATCCGCCATCCAAGGCAACGCATTGGCACGGGTTCGTGCGCAATCCCCAGGATTTTTATGGCGGGCTTGCGCTCGTGGGGCTTGCGGCTTTTGCACTCTGGGCGAGCAGCGATCTGCCCGGCATGAGAGGCTTCTCGTTTGGTCCCGGAACGGCGCCGCGGCTGTTTGGCGGCTTGTTGCTGTGTCTCGGCGCAGCCGTGATGGCCATCGGATTTTTCTCGGACGGATCTCCGCTCGAGAAATACCGCGTCCGCGGCCCGCTTTTCGTGACGGCTTCAATCCTGCTGTTCGCGGTCACGATAAGGCCGCTTGGGCTCGTGATCTCGAGCTTTCTCACCTTCATCATCTCGGCCATGGCTTCGGAGGAGACGCGCTGGATCGAAAGCCTGATCGCCGCCATCGCGCTCACAGCTTTCTGCGCCTTCCTGTTTCCCTACGTCCTCAATCTGCCATTCCAAATCTGGCCGCGGTTCTGAGCGGGCGCGATCACCATGGACATCTTGTCTAACCTCTATATGGGTTTCGGCGTCGCCTTTACCCCGATCAATATCGGCTTGTGTCTTATCGGCGTCATGGTCGGCACGCTGATCGGCGTGCTGCCCGGGATCGGATCGATCGCGACCATCGCCATGCTTCTGCCGATCACCTTCGGCCTGCATCCGGTCGGCGCCTTGATCATGCTTGCCGGCATCTATTACGGCGCGCAATATGGCGGCTCCACCACGTCGATCCTGGTCAATATTCCAGGCGAGGCCGGTTCCGTCGTCACCACGCTCGACGGGCATCAGATGGCCCGGCAAGGCCGCGCCGGCGCGGCGCTGGCGATCGCCGCGATCGGCTCGTTCTTCGCAGGATCGATCGCCACCGTCCTGATTGCGGCGCTCGGCGGACCGCTGACGAGCCTGGCGCTCCAGTTCGGGCCAGCGGAGTATTTCTCGCTGATGGTGCTCGGACTTGTCTTCGCCGTCGTGCTCGCGAAGGGCTCGGTCGTGAAAGCGCTGGCGATGATCGTCGCCGGCTTGCTTCTGTCGATGGTCGGCTCGGATATCGAGACCGGGCAGTCACGCATGAGCTTCGATCTCCCGGAGCTTGCCGATGGAATCGGCTTCGTCACCTTGGCGATGGGCATGTTCGGCTTTGCGGAAATCCTGCGCAATCTCGAGCAGACGCACAGCCGCGACATCGTGCAGGCCAAGGTCACCGGGCTGATGCCGACCAAAGCCGATCTCTGGGCTGCCGCTCCCGCCATCGGGCGGGGGACCTTGCTCGGCTCGATCCTCGGCATTCTGCCCGGCGGCGGCGCGGTCATCGCCTCCTTCGCAGCCTACACGGTCGAAAAACGTATAGCGAAAGATCCCTCCCGCTTCGGCCGCGGGGCGATCGAAGGCGTGGCGGCGCCGGAAAGCGCCAATAACGCGGCGGCCCAGACTTCGTTCATCCCGCTCCTGACGCTCGGAATCCCGCCGAACGCCGTCATGGCGCTCATGGTCGGCGCCATGACCATTCACGGCATCGTGCCGGGTCCGCAAGTCATGACCAAACAGCCCGAACTCTTCTGGGGCATGATCGCCTCGATGTGGCTCGGCAACTTGATGCTGCTGATCATCAACCTGCCGCTGATCGGGCTCTGGGTGAGGCTTCTGCGCGTGCCTTATCGGCTGCTCTATCCTTCGATTCTCGTCTTCTGCGCGATCGGGGTGTATTCCATCAACAATGCGCCTGCCGACGTCATCATCGCGGGCCTGTTCGGGCTCGTCGGGTACTGGTTGATCAAGCATGATTTTGAGCCCGCCCCGATGCTCTTGGGGTTTGTGCTGGGTCCGCTGATGGAAGAAAACCTGCGGCGGGCCATGCTGATCGCGCGCGGGGATGCCACCACGTTCCTGACGCGGCCGATCTCGGCGGGGCTGATCTTCGTCGCCTCCATTCTGCTCGTTCTCGCGGTGCTTCCGATGTTCCGCAAGAAGCGCGAGGTGGTCTTTACGGAGTAGGCCTGCTGCGGTCTATTGATGCTGAGCAAGGCGGCCGAGGCGCCATTATGGCAGTCGGAGGGCCGCGGGGCCCCGGCTTGGGCCGGATTGAAAGCGTGCAGGCACTCGGCGAGGGCGCCGCACTTTACGGAGGAAGGCATGCGATCGTCTAACATTCTGGTTGGGGTACTCGGTGCGCTGACCGCGCTTGTTCTCGCCGGCCCCGCGCCGGCGCAAGACTATCCGACGCGGACGGTGACCCTGGTCGTCCCCTTCGCGGCCGGCGGGCCCACGGACGTCATTTCGCGCATCGTCGCGGAACATATGTCGCGAACGATCGGTCAGCAGATCATCATTGAAAATGTGCTGGGCGCAGGCGGCACAACCGCCTCGACCCGCGTCGCCCGGGCAACGCCCGACGGCTACACGATCATGATGGGCCACATGGGCACGCATGCCGCCTCGGTCGGCCTCTACCCCAAACTGGCCTACAACCCGGAGACGGACTTCGAGCCGATCGGCCTGGCCGCCGGTACGCCGATCCTGATTCTCGCGCGCAAAGATCTTCCGCCCAAGGACCTCAAGGAGTTCATCACCTGGGTGAAGGCGAACGAGGACAAGGTGAACCAGGCGCATGCCGGCGTGGGTTCGGTTTCGTTCACGACCTGCACGCTGCTCAGCTCGATCCTGAACATCAAGCCGACCTCGGTTCCCTATCAGGGCACGGGCCCGGCGATGAACGCGCTGGTCGGCGGTCAGGTCGACTACATGTGCGACCAGATCGTCAATGCCGTGCCGCAGATCAAAGGCGGGACCATCAAGGCCTATGCCATTGCCACGGCGGAACGCAATCCCTCCTTGCCGGAGCTTCCGACAACGAAGGAGGCCGGGTTGCCGGCCTTCGAGGTCTCGGCCTGGAACGCGCTGTTCGCGCCCAAGGGCACGCCGAAGCCGGTCCTCGACAAGCTGAACGCGGCTTTGGTCAAGGCGCTCGATGACGAAAACGTGCGCAAGCGCCTGCTCGACCTCGGCAGCGACATCCCGGGCCCGCAGCGCCGGACCCCGCAGGCGCTGGCCGCCCTCGTGAAGAGCGAAGTCGCGCGCTGGACGCCGATCCTCAAAGGATCGGCTCTCAACTAGAATTGTGTTTTGGCTCGGACGCCCGCTTCGCGGACGGCGAGGCGGGCGTTATCTTTGGCGTTGAGTCGAACCAGGGAAGCCATTCCGGCATGCGGCAGTATCACGACCTGATGGAGCGAATCCTCGCCGACGGGGCGGAGAAGCGCGACCGCACGGGGACGGGCACGCTCTCGATCTTCGGCCATCAGATGCGCTTCGATCTCGCCGATGGTTTCCCGCTCGTCACGACGAAGAAGCTGCACGTGAAGTCGATCGTGCACGAACTGCTCTGGTTTCTGAAGGGCGACACGAACATCAAGTATCTCAACGAGCACGGCGTGCGGATCTGGGACGAGTGGGCGGACGAGCGCGGCGATCTCGGTCCCGTATACGGGCATCAGTGGCGCTCCTGGCCCGCGCTTGACGGCGGGACCATCGACCAGATCGGAAATGTCGTTGCCGCCATCCGCCGCAATCCGGATTCGCGCCGCTTGATCGTGACCGCGTGGAATCCGGCCGACGTGGAAAAGATGGCGCTGCCGCCCTGCCACTGCCTGTTTCAATTCTACGTCGCGATGGGCCGGCTCTCCTGCCAGCTCTATCAGCGCTCCGCGGACGTTTTCTTGGGCGTGCCGTTCAACATCGCGTCCTATTCGCTGCTGACGATGATGGTCGCGCAGGTGACCGAACTCGAACCGGGCGAATTCATCCACACGTTCGGCGACGCGCATCTCTACCTCAATCACACCGAGCAGGCGCGATTGCAATTGTCGCGCGCGCCGCGCGCGCTGCCGCGCATGCGGCTCAATCCCTCGGTGCGCGACCTCTTCGCGTTTCGCTACGAGGATTTCGTGGTCGAGGGCTACGATCCGCATCCGCATATCAAGGCGGAGGTCGCGGTTTGAGTCTCGGCCCTGCGCAGGCAAGCGCGCGGATCGGCTTTACTCTCGTCGTCGCCGTGGCCGAGAACGGCGTGATCGGGCGCGACAACACGCTTCCTTGGAAGCTCAAATCGGACCTGCGCCAGTTCCGCCGATTGACGATGGGACATCCCGTCGTGATGGGGCGCAAGACGTATCAGTCCATCGGCCGCCCGCTCGATGGACGTACAAACATTGTCGTCACGACGGGCGATTTTGCCGCGCCCGGCGTCATCGTCTCCGCGACGCTCGGTTCAGCCCTCGAGGTTGCGCGCGCCGATGCGCTCCGCCGCAATGTCGATGCGGTCATGGTTATCGGCGGCGCCGACATTTTTCGACAAATGCTTCCGATGGCGGATCGCATCGTTTTGACGCTGGTGCATCTCAATCCCGAAGGTGATACGGTGTTTCCGGTGGAGCCGGGGCCGGAATGGCGTGAGATGTCCCGCGCCCCCTATCCGGCAGCACCAGGAGACGAGGCCAGTTTCGACCTGGTGGTTTACGAGCGGATTGCGACCCTAGGTCGCGCAATTGAATAAGCTTTGCGCGGCGCCCATCTGTTAATCATCCGACCAGCGTTGAAAGGGGGCAGGGCGTCCCCTATAACCCGCGCCGGACTTGTCGAGCGCCTGACTTTCGGGCGTTCGCGGGAGGTACCAACACAATGCCGTGGAGCAATCAAGGCGGCGGACCCTGGGGTTCCGGCCCGAAGGGCCCATGGGGATCGGGGCCGCAATCGTCGGGGCCGTCGCCCCCGGACCTCGAGGAACTGCTGCGCCGCAGCCAGGACAAGATCAAGAACGTGCTGCCGGGAGGCAATCTTGGCGGACGCGGATTGGCCGTCATCGGGCTTGCGGCGCTCGCGATCTGGGGCCTGTCCGGTTTCTACCGCGTGCAGCCGGACGAACTCGGCGTCGTCCTGCGGTTCGGCCAGTACGTGCGCGACGCGGGGCCCGGCTTCAATTATCGCC
The DNA here is from genome assembly GCA_022844485.1 of Xanthobacteraceae bacterium. Lineage (GTDB taxonomy): Bacteria > Pseudomonadota > Alphaproteobacteria > Rhizobiales > Xanthobacteraceae > JALHLQ01. The sequence continues at coordinate 7,976 of JALHLQ010000019.1, read as the reverse complement.
TTCCCTATCCGATCGAGAGCGTGCTGACCCCGAGAGTCACGCGGCTGAACCGCATCGATGTCGGCATGCGCATCATCGAGGACCCCCGTCGGGGCGCGACCATGCGCGACGTGCCGGAAGAGAGCCTGATGCTGACCGGCGACGAGAACATCGTCGACGTCGATTTCGCCGTGCTCTGGCTGATCAAGCCGAACGGCGCAGGCGAATACCTGTTCAATATCCAGAACCCCGAGGGCACGGTGAAGGCGGTGGCCGAAAGCGCCATGCGCGAGATCATCGGCCGGTCGGAGATCCAGCCGGTTCTCACCGGGGCGCGGCAGAACATCGAGACCGCCGTGCACGACCTCATGCAGAAGACGCTCGATCAGTATGGTGCGGGCATTCTCATCAATCAGGTGCAGTTGCAGAAAGTCGATCCCCCGGCGCAAGTGATCGATGCCTTCCGCGACGTGCAGGCGGCGCGCGCCGACCTCGAGCGGGCGCAGAACGAGGCGCAGACCTACGCAAACCGGGTTGTTCCGGAAGCGCGCGGACGCCTCGCGCAAATCATCCAGGCCGCCGAGGCGTATCGCGAGCAGACGGTGGCCGAGGCGCGCGGCCAGGCATCCCGGTTCGTGAAGATCTACGAGGAATATCGCCGGGCGCCCGACGTGACGCGCCAGCGCATGTATCTCGAAACGATGGAACGGATTCTTGGCGGGACCGACAAGATCATCGTCGACACGGGGGGACCAGCGGGCTCGCCCGGAATCCTCCCCGTGCTGCCCTTGAACGAGATGCTGCGGCCGAGGCCGCCCGGACAGGGAGGCAACCAATGAGACTCGGTTTCGTCGGCGGGCTCGTCGCGGTCCTTCTGATCGCCGCGGCCATTGTCGCCTACAGCGCGCTATTCACCGTGCCGCAAACGCAGCAGGCGCTGGTGGTTCGCCTCGGTCAGCCCAGATGGGTGGCCACCGAGCCCGGATTGAAAGCGAAGTTGCCGTTCATCGACAACGTCATCTATATCGATAAGCGCATCCTCGACCTCGAAGCGCCCGCGCAGGAGGTGATCGCGTCCGACCAGAAGCGTCTCGTGGTCGATGCGTTCGCGCGCTACCGCATCCAGGATCCGCTCCGGTTCTATCAAACCGTCGCCACCGTCGAGCGCGCCAATTCGCAGCTGTCGACCTACCTCAACAGCGCGCTGCGCCGCGTGCTGGGCGAGTCCACGTTCCAGCGCGTCGTGCGCGACGAGCGCTCGGCGATGATGCAGCGGATCTTGGAGCAAGTGGATCGCGAAGCGCAGGTGTTCGGAATCAATGTCGTCGACGTTCGCATTCGACGCGCCGACCTTCCGGACCAGAACAGCCAGGCGATCTTTCAGCGCATGCAGACGGAGCGTCAGCGCGAGGCCGCGGAATTCCGCGCGCTGGGTGCGCAGCGCGGGCAGGAGATTCGCTCGCGCGCCGAGCGCGAAGCGACCGTGATCGTCGCCGAGGCCAATTCGCGCGGAGAGCAGATCCGCGGCGAGGGCGACGGCACCCGCAACCGCATCTTCGCGGAAGCCTTCGGCCAGGATCCCGGCTTTTTCTCGTTCTACCGCTCGATGCAAGCTTACGAGCAGGGCCTGGGCCATCGCGACACGCGTCTTCTCCTGCGGCCGGATTCCGAATTCTTCCGCTACTTCGGCGATCCGAGCGGCCGGAACGGTCCGCGTCAGGCGGGGACCGGGTCGCCGCCTGCCGGCCCGCAAACCGCGCAACCCTCTCCGCTGTTGCAGCGGCCGGGCCAGCAGGGCGCGCAACAGCCTGCGTTGTTGCCGCCTTCGGTCGCGCAGGTTCCGCAAGGGCCCGCCGGACAGCAACGCGAGTTCCCGGGAGCCGCCGCGCGCTGACCTCCATGACCGACTTCGTGGTTGCTCTTGGATTGGTCTTCGCGATGGAGGGACTTTTATTCGCCGCCTTTCCAGAGCACGCCAAGCGCGCCATGGAGAGCGTCTTGCAAACCCCCGAGGGGTCGCTTCGCGCGATCGGAATCGGCTCTGCGCTGTTCGGGCTGGTGCTGATCTGGATCGCGCGCGGCTAGTGGAGCGGATTTGACATTCGCTACCCATCTAGCAGCGGGTTCACAAGGCGAATGTCAAATCCAAAACTCCACTAGCAATTTGAATTTGCTAGTGGTCCTTCGATTCTAACATTCGCAAAATGGCCTGCCGCAACGGGATGCGAATGTTAGAATCGGACCACTAGCTGCGCGTCACGCAAACGTGAGGTCGTTGAACAGTCGCTATTCCGCCCCAATCCGGTTTCACCTGTGGCCTCGATGAGTCTTGCGCCGTGGTTTCGGGGAGCGCATTCTGAAATCGAGATTTTAGGAGATCTGACGCCCATGGCTGGCTTGCATGCCTCCGTTTTACCCGGCTCCCGCGGCGCCATTGCCGCCATCGTCGCAGCGGCTTTGCTGGTTCCACCACTGACGGTTCCGGGCCTCGCGAAAGGGCCCGAAAAGGTCGCCGACGTGGCCGAAATGGTCATCGACGCCGTGGTCAACATCTCGACCTCGCAGCGGGTGGAATCACGCAGCGGCTCGGGGCCGCAGCTCCCACCGGGCTCCCCTTTCGAGGAGTTCTTTGAGGAGTTCTTCAAGAACCGCCGCGGTCAAGGCGACAACAATCAAAACCGCCATCCGACGCCGCGCCGCGTGAACTCGCTGGGCTCCGGATTCATCATCGATGCGTCGGGCCTCGTGGTGACGAACAGCCATGTGATCGCCGACGCCGACGAAGTCACGGTGGTTCTCAACGACGGATCGAAGCTGAAAGCCGAGATCGTCGGACGGGATCAGAAGACCGATTTGGCACTGCTGCGCGTCAAGCCCGAGAAGGCGCTCAAGGCCGTCAAGTTCGGCGATTCCGACAGGCTGCGGCTGGGTGAGTGGGTCGTGGCCATCGGCAATCCGTTCAGCCTCGGCGGCTCGGTCACTGCCGGTATCGTCTCGGCGCGCAACCGCGACATCCAGTCCGGACCTTACGACAACTACATCCAGACCGATGCCGCGATCAATCGCGGGAATTCGGGCGGCCCCCTGTTCAATCTCGACGGCGAAGTGGTCGGCGTGAACACCGCCATCATCTCGCCCTCCGGCGGCTCCATCGGCATCGGCTTTGCGGTGCCCGCGAAAACGGCGGTGGCCGTCATCGATCAGCTCCGCAGTTTCGGCGAAACGCGGCGCGGCTGGCTCGGCGTCCGCATCCAGCAGGTCACGGACGACATCGCGGAGAGCCTCAATGTCAAGCCCACGCGCGGCGCGCTCGTCGCCGGGATCGACGACAAGGGCCCGGCAAAGCCAGCCGGCATCGAGCCGGGAGACGTGATCGTCAAGTTCGACGGCCGCGACATCAAGGAAATGCGCGACCTTCCGCGCATCGTCGCCGACACGCCGGTGGGCAAGGACGTCGAGGTCACCATCATCCGCAAGGGGAAGGAAGAGACCAAGACCGTCAGACTGGGACGGCTCGAGGACGGCGAGAAGCAGGCGGCCGCCGCACGCGGCAAGTCGGACACGCCGGAGCAAAAGAGCGTCGTGCAGCGGACGCTCGGGCTCGAACTGTCCAATCTCTCGGACGATCTGCGCCGCCGCTACAAGATCAAGGACACGGTGAAGGGCGTCGTCATTACCAGTGTCGACCCGAGTTCCAACGCGGCGGAGAAGCGGCTCAATGCCGGCGACGTCATCGTCGAAATTGCGCAGCAGGCCGTGGCGAATGCGACCGAGGTGCAAGGCCGGATCGATCAGCTCAAGAAGGAAGGGCGAAAGTCGGCGCTGCTGCTCGTCGCCAACGCCGAAGGCGAATTGCGGTTCGTCGCGCTGACGATTCAGTAGGGTGGGCAAAGCGAAGCGTGCCCACCATTTCCGTGCAAAGAGTGAAAAGTGAGCACGGCGCAAGCGCGCCTTTGCCCACCCTACGGATTGATGAACTCCTCGCGTCGATATCCCTGCGCATAAAGGAGTGCGGTGAGGTCGCCGTGATCGATGCGGGCATGCGCCGCCGCGGCCACGGCGGGCTTGGCGCGATAGGCGACGCCGAGCCCTGCCGCCTGCAACATCGCCAGATCGTTCGCGCCATCGCCGGCGGCAAGGGTTTGCGCGCGCTCGAGCTTCAGCCGAGCTTGCAAATCCTCGAGCCAGATCAGCTTGGCTTCGCGGCCGAGAATCGGCTCTTCCACATGCCCTGACAGCTTCCCGTCTCCGTCGATGACGAGGCGGTTGGCGCGGCTTTCGTCAAAGCCGATCATGGCGGCGATGCGGGCAGCAAACAGCGTGAAGCCGCCCGACACGAGGCAGGTATGGGCACCGTTCGCGCGCATCGTGGCGACCAGCGTCGGCCCGCCGGGCGTAAGCCGGATGCGCTTGGCGATGACGTCATCGATGACGGAGGCCGGCAGCCCTTTGAGCAGCGCGACGCGCTCACGCAAGGCCGGCTCGAACGCGATCTCGCCGCGCATGGCGCGTTCGGTGATCGAGGCGACATGGTCGCGCAATCCGGCAATCTCCGCCAGTTCGTCGATGCATTCCTGACCGATCATGGTGGAATCCATGTCGGCGACCAGCAGCCGCTTGCGACGCTCCGCAAGCGGCTGCACGACCACGTCGAGCGCGGCGCCGGCCAGCGCCCCTCGGACCTGATGGACGAGCGCGTGAGGATCAGTCCCGGGCGGCGGGCTGAACGGCACGTCGGCGGCCACCGCGTCGTCGAGGCGCACGGGCGCGCCGGGCTGTGGTAGGGCTCGCGCGGCGGCACGCAGAATCTCTCCGGTCACGGCAGGGGCGGCCGGGTTCGAGATCAGCGTCAAGATATGCGTCATCGGGGGAAGGCCTTGATCCAGGCGGTGCTCATTGCAGGTCCGACCGCGAGCGGCAAGTCCGCGCTTGCGCTGGCGCTTGCCGAGGAACTGCGCGCCATGATCGTCAACGCCGATTCCATGCAGGTCTACCGCGACCTGCGGGTCATCACCGCGCGCCCGACCGCGGCGGAGGAAGCGCGCGTGCCGCATCGCCTGTTCGGGCATGCGGATGCCGGCGCAAGCTATTCGACCGGGCAGTGGGTGCGTGAGGCGAAGGCCGTGCTGGAGGATCTTCGGGCCTCCGGGAGAATGCCGATCTTCGTGGGCGGTACGGGACTTTATTTCAAGGCGCTTACGCGCGGTCTCGCCGCCGTTCCGCCGATTCCGGACAGGATCAGAACCGGCATTCGCGCCGAGCTCGAAGCGCAGGGGGCCGCGGCCTTGCATGCGAGGCTTTCAAGCCGCGATCCCGTTGCGGCAGCGCGGATCAGGCCTGGCGACGGCATGCGCGCGGCGCGGGCGCTGGAGGTTTACGAGGCGACGGGACGATCCATCGTCGATTGGCACCGCGAAGGTTTGCCGCCGCTCGTGGAGTCCGGACGAGCGGTCAAAGTCTTTCTGGATATCGACCGCGGCGAGCTCTATCGGCGTATCGACGCGCGTTTCGACGCGATGCTCAAGGCCGGCGCGCTGGAGGAGGCGAGAGCGCTCGCCGCGCGCGGACTTGACCCCCGCATGCCGGCGATGAAGGCGCACGGGATTCCCTGGCTGATCAAGCATCTGCAAGGAAACCTGCCGCTCGAGGAGGCGGCCGCGCGCGCGAAGCAGGATACGCGGCATTATGCGAAACGGCAGATGACCTGGTTCCGCCACCAGCTGCCGGAGTTCGAGTGGCTTGCGCCGGAGGCGGCGGCCGAACGCGTGCTCGGTCACTTCGCCGCGCGGAAGAAAAGCTCGTAAAATGTAATGAAGATTTCGAGCACGATCAGCAGCACGATCGCAGCCTCAAGCCGAACTGTGCGTTCCACATCGATGAGGTCGGTGAGAGCGCGGGCGGTTTCTCCGACCACCTCAAGCTTGCGGACGAGCGCGCCGGCGCGCTCCTTCAGCTCGTACTCATCCGCGAGCCTGGCATAGAGGCGCTCGAGATCCGGACGGTCCCACAGAACGTCCGGCTTCTCCTCGATTTCCACGCGGCCGGTCATACGATGGCGGACGAGCAGCGCCTGCCCGATCAGCCGCAACATGCTGCGACGGTTGCCCGGCGGGCGGCCGCCCATGGCCAATTCGGCCGCGAAAGGGTCGATAACGTCGAAGACCTTGCTGACCTGCCTTTCGTCGCCCGACAAGGCAACGTTCTTGGCGAGGGCATCGGCAATCACCACGAGGCGTTCGGGCGAGAGGTCGCGCACGACAATCGGGCCTCCAGGCGTCACCTGATCCTCGTGCTCGGGCGTAATTTCGATCAATGCCGTTTCGTCTTCAAACGCAGCAAGCGGGCCGACGATGCGCGAGCGGAGGCCGCGCAGGACCTCATCCTCCTGCACCGGCGAGAGCCCGATGAGCACCGCCACGCCGTAACGAAACAGGACGGCAGAACCGGTCGTCCCGACCCGAAAAGCGAGCGGCGAAACATGGACCAGGTCGCTTCGCTCAAGGCCGGCGGTGTCGAGGCGCTCGCCAAGGAGCAGCGCGCGTGCGGTCAGACGTTGGCTCGGCGCCAAGGCGGCAGGTGGCTCGGTCGGGTTGGCGATCACGGCGCCTCCAGCGGCCCTCGGGAAAGGCGGGGCCAAGGCTTCGGATTATGACGTTTCCAGCGCCTGGACGAGAGCGGTAAGGCTCGCCACCGCAATATCGACCGGCACGGCCGGTGCGGCTTCGCCCTTGCCCGGACCCCTCTCATTCGGACGCGCGACATGCGCCGTGCGAAGCCCGACGGCGGCGGCGGCCGCAAGATCGGAGGAGTGTGCGGCGACCATCAGGCAGGCTCCGGCCGGAAGATCGAAGGCGTCCGCGGAGGCTTGGTACACAATGGGTTTCGGCTTGTAGTCGCCGGCGATCTCCGCGCCCAAAATCGCGTCCCACGGAAAGCCGTTCCGACGCGCGAGATGCATCATCAGCGAAATGTTGCCGTTCGAGACCGGCGCCAGGAGATATTTAGATTTCAACCGGTTGAGAGCAGGGGCCACGTCGGGCCAGGCGGGCAGGCGATGCCAGGCGAGAGTAAGCGCGCGCAGGGTCGACTCGTCGAGGTCCGATATCCCGAAGGCCGGCAGGATGCGTTCCAGGTTCAACCGGTGCAGGGCGTCGAGCTTCGAGAACGGGATGCGGCCGGACCGCACCTCCTCCATCGCCGGCTGGTACTGATCGCGCCAGGCATCTGCGAAGGCGAGCCAGTCGAGGTTGAGCCCGTGCGGCTTCAGGATCGCCTCGGCCTCCTGCGCGATGCCGGTCCGCCAGTCGACCAGCGTACCGAACACGTCGAAGAAGAGCGCCTGCACGGGCGGAGGACGGGTCATCGCAGCTTGAGCTCCGGAATGCTCGATCGTTGCTCGGAGATGGTCTTTTAGCGCGCTGCGCGATCCTCGTCTTGGCCGCCCTCGAGGAAGTCTCGGTATGCCCGCAAACGATGTGACGGTTCCAGCCACGTGCTGGCCGGCCGCGGCGGGGCGCGGGTCGTGTTCTGACCGGTTGTATCTCGGGCGCAGCGCAGGCGAAGCCGGAGCGTGAGCCGGGATCCAGCGCCGTAGGGTGGGCTTCGCTGCGCGAAGCCCACGTCTTGTGCTTGCGTGGGCGCGCGCCTTCGGCGCTTCGCCCACCCTACCGAATCTCGATCGTGCGAATGTCAATCGTAGGGTGGGCTTCGCCGCGCGAAGCCCACGTCTTGTGCTTGCGTGGGCGCGCGCCTTCGGCGCTTCGCCCACCCTACGACATGCTGAAAAAATTTATGCCTTTCTCTTGCGCGCGGCCCACTCGCTCTGCTTCCCTCCACACGTCTTGCTCGCTGAGGGGCGTCAACCGGTGACGTTCGGACGATGGAGCAAGATGCGGCGCCTGCGGGCCTGGGCCTCGTCAGCCTGGGCACTCGGGTGGCCTCGGGGTCAACCGTCCGGGCCCACTATGGGGTTCTGCCTTCAATGGCTGGACTGGCGA
>JALHLQ010000018.1 GCA_022844485.1 Xanthobacteraceae bacterium | reverse complement strand
GCCGCAACGCCCGGCGCAGACGCAAGCGCCGCCGCCGGCGCAGCAGCCCATGCCCGAGCAGACGCAGTCCGTGCCCGCGCAGGCGCAGGGCGCACCACGTCCGTCGGCCTCGCAGGGCACGCGGCCCTGGGATCCGGATGACGGAATCCAGCGGCCCGCCGCTCCGCCGCGCGCGGCCGCCCCGCCGAAGCAGGCCGCGCAGCCCGCGCGCGCCATCGCCTGCTCCGGCGCGTTCGCGAAAAACTCCTCGCATCTGAAGCTCGCGCAGACCTTTGATTCCAAGAACGTCGCCTTCACCGACGTTGACGGCCCGGAAGGCTCACGCATCAAGGCCTCGGTGCTGTTTCCGACCGACCCGAAGCGGCGGCTCGAAGTGATCTGGCAGGATGACGCCGCGCGCGCCGACATGCAGCTCATCGCCATCAACGGACAGTCCACCTGGACCGCGCCGAAGGGCTTGCGTCTCGGGCTCACGCTCGCCGCGCTCGAGAAGCTGAACGGGAGGCCCTTCCAGATCTCGGGCTTTGACCAGGACAATGTCGCGAGCGTGAAGGACTGGCAGGGCGGCGCGCTCGCCTCGCTTCCCGGCGGCTGCAAGGTCGGCGTCTCCCTGCGCGCCGATCCGAAAGCGGAAGCCGCGCGCGGCGACGTCGCCGGCGACAAGACGCTGATGTCGAGCGACGAGATCATGCGCGCGGCGAAGCCGACGGTCAGCGAGATCCTGATCGGCTACTAGGAAGCGCAGGCGGTGGCTGGCTGGTCGACGGGTTCCCCAAGCCTTTGCAAATCCTCACAAACGGCTGATTCCGCCCGCGAAATGGCCCGATTCGACTGCCGAGATCCGCACCGGCGGGAATCGCCCGCGACAGGGTGTGTGAATCATCAGGGGGATCGCATGAACGTCCTTAAGAACACGAAGCGCATTGAGGAAAACGTGACGCCGCTCGGCGTACCGGCCGTGGAAGGCGAGATCCGGGAATTCATCCGCCGCGATGTGGCGGTGCGTCCCGAGCCGAACGAATTGCCGACCGACAAGCTGACCTCGCTGATCGATCGCGTGACCGAAGCCTCGATCAAGGAAATCGATGCGCTCATCGCCGAGATGCAGAGCGTGCGCGATTTTCTGCGGACCGAAGGCGAGCGCATGCAGCGCGAGCTGACCGGCTACGCGCACGTGAACCAGGCGGCGGTCGCGACCGTGAAGATCGTCACCGACAGCGTGAGCCAGTGGAAGAGCGCCATCCGCCGGACCGCCTGAGCCAGCGCATGGTCCGGCGAAGCGGGGACCGGTTCGCCGCAAGAACATGCGCCAAGAAAGTCTGCAAGGAGCAAGGAATCCGGCAAAGCTAATCTTCTCCGGTCACCGCCGCTGGTGCCCTGTCCCTTGCGTGCTATGATTTGCGCGATGTGGCGCCACTGGAGTGGCCCCGCGCGAGGCCGCGCGGGGGTGAGGAGAGCCGGAATGGCTCGGATCGGCGCGTGTCTCCCCCTTTGCCTTTCGCTCGTTCTTTTTCTTTGTCCCGCGACGGCGGACGCCCGGCCTCCCTCGGGCGGCGGCGCCGGATTCAAGGGCGGGGCCGGGTTTGCGCCACGCATGCTGCACGCGCCACGCATGCTGCACGCACCGCGCGCGCTGGCGAGACCGTCGGTTGGCGGTCCGGTCGTCCCGAAACAAAAAATGGGCATGCACAAGCCGGGCGCATTGGCGCATGCGCGGCATGGCGGCTTTCATCATCGCAGACCGAAGCTGATCAGCTTCGGCCTGCCGTTCGCCGCCGGCCCGGTCGTTCTCTACGGCGCCGACGCTGACGTCGCGGACGCGCCTGAATTCCTCGCCGTCAAGGCGCCGGTCCAATTCGCGCAGCGCGAACGCGGCTGCTGGACCGAAGACGTCGTTGTTCCGCGCGCCTTGGGCGGCGGCGACGCGCGCGTCAGCGTCATCCGCTGCTGACAGTCCAATGCGCGTCGCGCGAGGCGAGCCACGGTCCTACTTGACGGCGGTGGCCTCGATCGTCTGCGCGCCGTCGAGCGACAAGCGGCCGCCGATATGCGCATGCACCATGACGGCGGACATCACGATCACGGCGGCGGTGATGCCGCCGAAAATGTAACCCAGCATACCCAGCGATCGAGCGTCGGCCATAGCACATCCTCGCGTTTGCAGCTTTGTCGCTGCAGACGCCGCAACGGTTCAAAGTTCGGGCTCCCGCCTACAAAGCGGACGGGCAGAGCAAGTTCCTTGTGTAGAGGACATTTTCGGCCGGCCGTGTGAGCCCGGTCACAGTCTCGGCGCCTTATGCGAACCCTCCCGAGAACGTGAATGGCGCGCTGCCGCGGGGCTCGTAGTCTGGGCGTCTTTTCAGATGCTCATTCGACAGAGGGATTTCCGGTGGATTTGAAACGTTCGGCGGCGTCCGCCGCCGCTCTCGGCGTCCTCGCCGGACTTGCGCTCGCAAGCCACGCGGTCAAGGCCGGCGGCGGCGAGGTCGGATTTCCGGACAACTACGCCAACGACACGCTCTATGCGACGGTCGACCGCTACGACGTCAAGCAGTACCGCGAGCTTTATGCGACCCCGGCGGCGGTCGAAGCGGTGCGCAAGGGCCAGCCCATCCCGAGCGGCACGGTGCTCACGCTTGTGCAATACCGGGCGCAGCTCGATGCGCAAGGCAATCCGGCGAAGGACGCCAATGGGCGTTTCGTCAAAGGCGATCTCCTCGCCTACACGGTGATGGAAAAGCGCACGGGCTGGGGAACGGAATACCCGCCGGACATCCGCAACGGCGAATGGGAGTACCAGGCGTTCGGCCCCGACAAGAAGGTCAACGAAAAGGCCAACCTGACTGCGTGCTTCCAGTGCCACAAGCCGCACGAGGGACAGGATTTCGTCATCTCGCTTGCGAGTCTGAAAGGCACCGAGACCGGCGCCGCCGCACCGAAAAGCGGCCCGGGCATCGTGTCGATCACGAACTTCCTGTTCGGACCGGAGAAGATCTCCGCCGCGCCCGGCCAGGAGATCACCTTCGTCAATACCGACGCGTCGCCGCACCAGGTGACCATTCGCGGGCCGAAGCCGCAGCGCAGCGCTGTCATTCTGAAAGGTCAAAGCACGACGCTCGCGCTCAGCGAGCCCGGCACCTACGATTACATCTGCGGACTGCATCCGCAAATGAAGGGCTCGATCGAGGTAAAGTGAGCGGCAAGCCCGCCGCAATCGAACCGCATCGCCGCTCCCGCGTTACAAGGCGATGCGGAAGTCGATCAAGACCGCCACACTCGCCCTCGTGCTCGCGGCCGGCCTGTCGGCGCCGGCGGCGGCGCAGCGCGCTCCGGGAGGCGAAGCCGAGCGCTACCGGCCGGAGATCGAAGCGCGGTTTCGCGCCATGGCGCTGGTGCCCGGCGACTGGCGCGAGCTCCCCGCCCAGCCCGACTGGGAGGGCCGCAGCTTCGTCTCGCCCGACGGCAATGCCTGGCTCGCGATTTACGGAGCACCGCAAAAGGATGATCGCATCGACGATCACCTCCGATCGGTGATCCAGGCCGCCGGCGAGGACATCACCTATCTGCGGCATGGGCGGCGGTGGGTTGTCGTGTCCGGGTACAAGGGCGACCGCATTTTCTACCGCCGCGCGATCTTGAGCTGCGGCGACAAGGTCTGGCATCACATTGCGCTCGAATATCCCGCCGAACGGAAGCGAGCCTATGACCGGCTTGTCACGCGCGTGGCCGCCTCGCTTGCCCCCGCCCCCGGGAGCTGCAAATCCGAATCCGAGGACCCGCTGGTGGGGATGGGCGACAGGTCGCGCCGCCGTTAGTCCGCAGGTCTCGTTCCGCTGCGCTCCACTCGCCCGGGACACGAACGCGTTTGCCGGCCGCGCGCGAGCCGAGGCCAGCGGTCGCCCGTGTGGGTTAACGGTTCCCAAGAAATTGAACCCGCGGGCGGCTTCGAGCGTTTAAACTACGAATGCCGGTGATCGTCCCGATCACTGTTTGTTCCATACAGCCTGTTGGTGGAGAGCCGCTATGTGCGTGCGCGCGCTGTTGGTCGTGTTGAGTGTCGGAATCGGATTCTTGTTCGCCGCGGCGCCGGCGATGACGGCCCCCGCGAAAGCCTGCCAAAGGGACGTGGTGACGACGCGGACGAAGCTGATCAAGACGGTGGTGCGCCTCGAGGGAGCCAAGAAGGCCGAGGCGAGCGCCCGCTGCGTGGCCTACCGCGACTACGCGCAACAGGTGACGAAGGCGCGTGAAGTGTTTGCCCGCTGCAATTCCGGCAACGCCCTGGACAAGGATGTGAGCCACATGGACGTCGCCCTGTCCGACCTTCAGAGCGTCATTGCAAGGAGCTGTCCCGAGGCCTCCACCCAGGGCGTGGGCGCCGTCAATTGATCCAATCCCCGGGTCGGGGGGTTGCGGGCGCTGCCCAAATCCTTTCCGCCAATTAGCAAACTTTGCGCAAACGTATTGAAAAGAGCGCAATAGATCTCTGCCATTCTCCAGCCTGCGGCAGAGGCGCGGCGTGAACCGGCAAACGGTCGGCCGCGACTAACCAGCGATTAACCACGCTGCTGCCGCTGGAGGCTGATCATGATGCGAAGCACTCTTCTGATGGCCGCCTTCGCGACCCTGTCTCTCCTGTCGGCCGGCGTGCCGGCCGGCTCCTCGATGGGCGTGTCGGCCGGGTGCGGACATGTCACCGACATTCGCGACCCTGACTTGCGCGCCCGCTTCGCGAGCTTCGAGCAAACCCAGTCGGCCTCCGCCGCGAAGGTCTGCGCGATGTTTCGCAACGAGATGAGCGCGGCGATCGATCCCGAAAACCGATAGCCTCTTTTCGGGATCACGCGGCAAACCAAAGCGTGAAAAGCGACCCGATCACACCTGACTCGATCCTGCTCCCTCGCTCCTGCATTCGAGACTGAACTGGCGGCGTTCGCGCCGCTCTTTTTTTGATCTCAATTCTTCCCGACGGCCTCGCGAACGATGCCGTCGAGCAACTGGTTCACGCTGCCCAGCGCACGCCGGGATTCGCGTGACCCAAGCCGCGGAAGCGGACGGTAGCCCACGAAAGTCGTATTCGGCCGCCCATCGAGCGCATAGATGAAGATCACGTAGGGGCAGAAGGCGACGTTCTGCGGATCGGCTTCCATCGTCCGCCGCGACAGCGTCGCCGAGCAGAACTGCACGGATTGCGCGTCGGAATAGATTCGTTTGCTGGCGCCGACATCCTTGGCCGTGCGCTCCAGCATCGATCCGACCTGGGCGGTGTAGTCGACCACGAGCCCGCGCTTGACGATGGCGTCCACGACCTCCTGCTTCACGTTCTCGAAGCTGTCGTTCGCCGTGTGGATCACGATACGGCGCGTTTGCGCATCCGCGGCGGCCGGAAAGCCGCAGAGCAAAGCGAGAGCGAAAATCAAAAGCCGCATGGCTCCCTCCATCATTCGCCGGATTAGGCTCCCGCGCCCATGGTGCTTGATGCCGTGCCTTTCCGCCACACCTTCATGGGAACCTGCGTCTGGCATCCCGCACCCCCTTGACCGGTGACGCGACGCGCTGCACGGTCATGGCACGGAGGGGCACCATGATCGAGCGCAGACGACGATTCTTGGCCGTGGCGGCTGTCCTGGTCTTTTGCGGATTTTCCGTCGCGCCCGCGCAAGCCGCGAACCTGCTGGAGCTGAATTTCGGACTGTCCGGGCCACGCTATGAGGCGGTCGTGCCGTTGTGCGAGGACCCCTTCGTCCTCGGCAAGGTGCAATCCCGTTTCGGCCAGAAGGAGAGCCGACACTGGCAGTCCGCGCTGCAGATCATGGCATTCGACCATGTCCGCGAACTCGCGTTCCGGCCTTGGGCCGAGCATACGATCCCGCGCCGGTTCTGCAGCGGCGTCGTCTATCTCAACGACGGCAGCAAGCGGCCGGTCTATTACAATGTCATCGAGGATGGCAGCTTCGCCGGGGTCGGGTCCGGCGTGGAGTTCTGCGTCGTCGGCCTGGATCGCGCCTGGGCGTTCAACCCGGCCTGCTCGATGGCGCGGCCGTACGAATTGTCCACAGGCATCCGCGCGCGATCGCGCTGAGCACCATTTGTTCTTCTTTGTTCTTGATTAGTTCCTGGCAGCCGACTACGCTTGACGTCATAGCGCAGATGTCAGGGAGGCGTCGATGAGACCCGTGCAGGCTTCCGCAGCCGCCATCACCGCGGTGTTCACATTTATCTCTGGTGCCGCCTTGGCCCAGGACCCGCGCCAGAACGCGCCGGGGGAGTTCGATTTCTATGTCCTCTCCCTCTCCTGGTCCCCTTCCTACTGCGCCTCGGCCGAGGAGCGCGGCGGGCAGAGTCCGCAGCAATGCGCGGGACGTCCTTTTTCCTTCGTGGTGCATGGGCTCTGGCCGCAATACGAGCGCGGCTTTCCCGAGTTCTGCAAACGTCCGGCGCCGCGGCTCGACCGCAACATCGTCTCGTCGATGCTGGATCTGATGCCGGCGCCGCGGCTTGTTTTCCAGCAGTGGGACAAGCATGGGACCTGTTCGGGCTTGAGCCCGCGCGCCTATTTCGAAACGGTGCGCAAGGCGCGCGCCGCCATCAAGATCCCGGCCGAGTATCTCGAGCTCAAGTCCTCCCTGACCGTCGCTCCGGCGGAGGTCGAAGACGCCTTTCTCAAGGCCAATCCCGGAATGAACCGGGAAGCGATCGCGATCGGCTGTCGCGACCGGCGGCTGCAGGAAGTCCGCATCTGCCTGAACCGCGAACTGGGTTTCAAGGAATGCCCGGAGGTCGACCGGCGCTCGTGCCGGCGCGAGCAGCTCGTGATGCCGCCGATGCGCGGAAGCAGCTGACATTCGCCTGCGCGACGCGGGAGCCGCTCGGAAACGTGACACGGCGCGGCGTCGCGCCGATGATGGGGCATGAATTACCGACATGCATTTCATGCCGGCAGTTTCGCCGATGTCGTCAAGCATGCCGTGCTCGCCCGCATCGTCGCGCATCTGCGCGAGAAGCCGGCGCCGTTCCGGATCATCGACACGCATGCCGGAGCCGGCCTCTATGATCTCACCGGTCCGGAAGCATCGAAAACGCGCGAGTGGGAAAACGGCATCGCCCGGTTGATGGGCGCTGCGCTGAGCGAGGAGAGCCGCGCGCTGCTCAAGCCCTACTTGGATGTCGTCGGCGATCTCAATCCGTCCTTGGTTTTGACCCGATATCCCGGCTCGCCGGCGCTGGTGCAGGCATGGCTGCGGCCGGATGACCGCCTCGTTGCGTGCGAACGCGAGCCCGGCGCGGCGCGCGCGCTCGCGGCCCTGATGCGGCGCGACCGCCGCGTCAAAGCCGTCGAGATCGACGGCTGGACGGCGCTGAACGCCTATGTCCCCCCGCGCGAGCGGCGCGGCGCGGTGCTGATCGACCCGCCGTTCGAGGAGCGCGGAGAATTCGATCGGCTGCAGACCGCCTTGGCGGGCGCATACCGCAAATGGGCGACCGGCCTTTATGCGCTCTGGTTTCCCATCAAGGACCCGCGCGAGACCAACGCCTTCGCCAAGTCGCTCGTAGCACTCGGAATCCCAAGAATGCTCCTGGTGGAGTTGATGGTGCGGCGCGCGGCGGATGCCGCCCGGCTGAACGGTGCCGGTCTTGTCGTCGTCAATCCGCCGTGGCGGCTCGAGTCGGAGCTCGGCCGCCTGCTTCCCGAACTCGGGGCGATTCTGGGCGGTGCGTCCGCCACGCACCGCCTGGTCTGGCTGGCCGCAGAACCGGCCTGATCGCACTTGCCCCCGGCCCCGGGCATTGATTTACTTGTGTTCACAATGTGGCTTTGACGTTCCGCGCCTCGGGGGGCTGGCGGAGGCGAGCGGGCCGGCGACACCCGACGCCTTTCCCCGGTTGTGAATGATGATCCGCGCCGCCGCGCCGAGGAGGCCGGCGGCCGGGCAGTTGGGGAAAGGAGCTTCCCATGGCGATGACTGGTACGGTCAAATTCTTCAATGGCGAACGAGGCTACGGCTTCATCAAGCCGGATGACGGCGGCCGCGATGTCTTTGTCCACATCACCGCTGTCGAGAGCGCCGGGATGAAGTCGCTGGCCGAAGGCCAGCGCATCAGCTTCGATGTCGAGCCCGACAAGAAGGGCAAGGGGCCGAAGGCCGTGAACCTTGTCGTTACCGCGTGATCCCGAAAAGTGGACGCCGGTTTTCGGACAAGATCACGCGCCAGGCAAACCGCGTGATCCCGAAAAGTGGCGACCAGTTTTCGGGCAAGATCACGCGCCAGGAAAACCTTGTGATCCCGAAAAGTGGCGACCGGTTTTCGGACAAGATCACGCGCCAGGAAAATCTTGTGATCCCGAAAAGTGGCGGCCGGTTTTCGGGCAAGATCACGCGCCAGGCAAACCTTGTGATCCCGAAAAGTGGCGGCCGGTTTTCGGGCAAGATCACGCGCAACGAACCACTCTGGAAAAAGACAAAGGCATGACAAGCATGATTCTGCGCACCGCCCCCGCCTCCCCATTTGGACGCAAGGTGAAACTGGCTGTGGATATTCTCGGCTTGACCGGCGATGTCCGCGTCGAGCTCGCCGACACGACGAATCCGAACGAGCCGATCCGCAAGCAGAATCCGCTCGGCAAGATTCCGGCTCTCATCCTCGACGACGGAACCGCGCTCTATGATTCGCGCGTGATCCTCGAATATCTCGATCATCGCGCCGGCGGCGGAAAGATCATCCCGAGCGATGCGGCGCGGCGCTTCCCCGCGTTGCGCTTGCAGGCCCTTTGCGACGGCGTCCTCGATGCGGCGATCCTGCACGTGTACGAAGGACGCTGGCGCGCGGCCGACAAGCATGAGCCGAAGTGGCTCGATCACCAGGCCGGCAAGATGGCGCGGGCGCTCGCCGCGCTTGAAGCCGCGCCGCCCGGCCTCGATCCCACGCCCAATGTCGGTCAGATCGCGCTGGCCTGCGCACTCGGCTATCTCGACCTGCGTTTCGGCGGCGCCTGGCGCACCGATCATCCGAAGCTTGTCGCCTGGCTCGACCGGTTCGCCGCCAAGGTCCCCGCCTTTGAAGCGACCAAGATCGCCGCTTAACCCATCGTAGTGTGGGCAAAGGCGCGCTTGCGCCGTGCCCACGTAATTTCCGGGAGGGCCCGACGGTGGGCACGCTTCGCTTTGCCCACCCTACGGTACATTGATACGCGTTGATCATCGTAGGGTGGGCTTCGCGGCAGCGAAGCCCACAGTCTGCGTGACGTGGGCATGCGCCTTCGGCGCTCTGCCCACCCTACATCCCGGAATCGGAAAAGCCCCGGGCGAGCCCGGGGCTTTTCTTTGGATTGAGTTCGTCAGGCGGTCAGTACCGCGCAGCGACCGGGCCACCCCAGCCGAAACGGTAGTTCACGCCAAATTTCACGACATGCATCTGCTGATCGATGTCGAGGAAACCGCGGCTCACGCCCGCCGGCGACACAATCGCATAGCGGTCATCCCCGAAGTCCATGAAATTGTACTCGATCTTCGCCGACCAGTTGGGAGCGAAGGCGTATTCGAGCCCGACTCCGAGCATCCAGCCCGTCCGCGTATCGCCGACGGTTGTGGTCAGAGGAACGCCGGCTGCCGTTGCGACCCAGTGGTCCTCGTTGGCCCAGGCGACGCCGCCCTTCACGTAGATAAGGGCTTGATCGAAAGCGATGCCCAGCCGAGCGGCCAGCGTCGCGACGAAATCGATATCGGTGGATATTCTATCCCCGGTGATGAAGAAACCGGGTGTTGCAACTGTTGCCGACCCCGTTCCGTCCATATCGGACCAGGAAACCTGCCCCTCGACGCCGAAGACCCATTGGCCGAACTGCCAGTTGAAGCCAGCCTGCAGGCCGCCCAGGAATCCGTCCGGATCGCTTGCGCCCGTGGCGTTCAAGACGCCGCCGGTCGTGACCAAAGCCGCATCCTTGCTGCTCCAGCCGGCACCGATATGCGCGCCGACATAAAAGCCCGTCCAGTTGAATACGACGGGCGCGGCCATCACTGCTGCCTTTGCCGGCATACGGCTCGGGCCCAGGTCTGCCGCCACTGCGGGCGCCGCCAACGCGATCAGCCCCACTGCCGCCAAAGCCAGTTTCTTCATAGTGCACCCCACTGCCTGAATCAGTCCCAGATGACGCGAGAATGCAAAGTTGAGGTGCCGCTGCCTAGTGCAAAAAAGCCACACGCGGCGACAAACCCACAGCCTTCCGGACTGGAACTTTGTCTCGCGGCGCCAGCCGTTTAGGCGGGCGTGGCCGCCCGCCTAAAGCCACAATTCCAAACGGAACGTTGGAGCTAGAAACGGTAGTTGACGCCGAAGCGCAACAGGCCGGATTCGAGCCCGTGGCTGACGCCGGTCAGCACGTATCCGCTATCCGCCAGATCGACATAAAGAAATTCCGCCTTGGCCGTCCAGTTCGAGGCGAAGCCGACCTCGACTCCAGCCCCCGCGGTCCAGCCGATCTCGGTATTCGACTCGCTTAAGCCGCCGAGTTCCAGTTTCGTCCCCCCAAAGACAAGCCCGCCCGTGAGGTACAACAGCACGTTGTTCATCGCGATGCCGCCGCGGCCGCGCAGAGTGCCGAACCATGGGTTGGAGAAATTGTAGGCTCCGAATCGATCGTCCGCGCCGGACCCCTGGAGATCGATTTCGGCGCCGATCACGATCTGCGGCGCGACCTGCCAGTTGTAGCCGAGTTGCGCTCCGCCCGAGAAGCCGGAGGGATCAGCCGGGAGGCCAGTCACCGATCCCCACTGGTAGCCGAGGTTGAGGCCGAAATACGCGCCCGACCAATTGTAGGCGGCGTAAGGGGCGTAGGCTCCTCCGCCGTATCTTTGGATGTCGGCGGCCAACGCCGGCGTGGAAACAATGACGAAAGACAGAACAGCCGCACGCAAGCGCAACAAACGCATGACCCCCTCCAACGCCGGCAGGAGCAGCGCGCTCCCCCGGAATTCCGCCCGCCCGCGAGTTAAGGGCTGATCACGGCACCCTCAGGCCGCGGGGATGGCGGAAAATTGTCGAGAGCAGAATTAGCGCCGCCGTCTTAATCCGCGCTTAAGGTTTCCGCGGCGGTTAAGATACTCTCCATTACGATTACCGGATCGTTAAAGGCCGAAGATCACCCGATGCCTTCGCATGATCGAACGCCGCGCCGCGCCGCCCTCGTCACCGGCGGCGCAAAGCGTATCGGACGCGCCATCTCGCTGGCGCTCGCGCGGCACGGTTATGCCGTCGCCGTTCACGCCAACGCGTCGGTGAAGGACGCCGAAGCGCTCGTCCGTGAGCTGGCCGCAACGGACGCGCGGGCGGCGGTAGTCGGCGGCGATCTCGCCATCCACGCCGATGTCGAACAGCTCGTGCCGCGCGCGCGGGACGCGCTCGGCCCGCTGAGCTTGCTCGTCAACAATGCGTGCGAGTTCGAGCGCGACGAGATCGGCGCGCTGGATCGCGCCCGGTGGGACCGCCACTTCGCCGTGAATCTCGCCGCGCCGGTCTTTCTCGCCGAGGCCTTCGCCGGCCAGGCGCCCGCCGGGGCAAGCATCGTCAACCTGCTCGACCAGCGCGTTTTCAGAACGACGCCGCATTTCGTGTCTTACACGCTCACCAAGTCCGCCTTGCACGCCGCCACGACCACGCTCGCCCAGGCGCTCGCGCCGCGGATCCGCGTCAATGCAGTCGCGCCCGGCCCGGTGCTTGCGAGCGCGCGGCAGACCGAAACGGACTTCGCGCGACAGGTTTCGGCCCTGCCGCTTGGGCACGGCCCGAGCCCGGACGAGATCGCGGACGCGGTCGTGTTCCTGGCGCAAGCCGGGGCGGTCACGGGCCAGACCATCGCGGTCGACGGCGGCCAGCATCTGGCCTGGCGCACCGTCTCGGCGGGCGCCGTCGAGTAGGCGGAAAACGCTGGCCGAGTCCTCCCGCAGGACCTACCTGTGTCGATATGAACGGCACCAAGCACAACATCGATCCCGAGATCGAGTTCGAGGAAGACGACGACGAGTCTTCGCTGCCGGCCTCGATCGAGGAGGCCGGGGAGATCTCGGCCGCAGAGATCCCTGCGCTGGCGGCGGGCACCGCCGCCATTGCCGCCTTCGCCCGCCACGCGCCTTCGGCGCCCGGCGTCTATCGCATGATCGATGCGAAAGGCGAGGTGCTCTATGTCGGCAAGGCGAAGAACATCAGGAAGCGGCTGACCGCCTATACGCGCGCGGGCGGGCATACGAGCCGCATCGCGCGGATGATTGCCGTGACGAGTTCGCTCGAATTCGTCTCGACGGGGACCGAAACCGAAGCGCTTCTGCTCGAAGCCAATCTGATCAAGCGCCTGCGCCCGCGTTTCAACGTCTTCATGCGGGACGACAAGTCTTTTCCCTACATCCTGATCACCGCCGGGGAATCGCCGCCGCAGATCTGCAAGCATCGCGGCGCGCGCGACTTCAAGGGCGAATATTTCGGCCCCTTTGCGTCGGTCTGGGCGGTCAACCGCACCATCACCGCGCTGCAACGCGCATTTCTGCTGCGCTCGTGCTCGGACACCGTCTATTTCAGCCGCACGCGTCCGTGCCTGCTGCACCAGATCAAGCGCTGCTCGGCGCCGTGCACCGGAGAAGTATCGCACAGCGATTATGCCGAGCTGGTGCGCGAAGCGAGGGATTTCCTGTCGGGAAAGAGCCGCGCGGTGAAGCAACAGCTCGCGCGCGAGATGGACGAGGCCTCCGGCGCGCTCGACTTCGAGCGGGCCGCCCGTTACCGCGACCGCCTGGCAGCGCTCTCCGCCATCCAGGCGCAGCAAGGGATCAATCCGCGCACGGTCGAGGAAGCGGACGTCTTTGCCGTGCACCAGCAAGGCGGATTCACCTGCGTCGAGGTCTTCTTCTTCCGCACCGGGCAGAATTGGGGCAACCGCGCCTACTTCCCCAAAGCCGACAAGTCGCTGACGGCGGAAGCCGTGCTCGGCTCGTTCCTCGCGCAATTCTACGACGACAAGCCCTGCCCGCGCTGCGTCTTCATCTCGCACGAGATCGAAGACCGCGCGCTGTTGGCCGAGGCGCTCTCGATCAAGAGCGGCCGCCGCATCGAAGTGCTCGTTCCCCGGCGCGGAGAAAAGCGAGATCTCGTGGAGCATGCGCTGGCGAACGCGCGCGAGGCGCTGGGCCGCAAGCTGGCCGAGGCGTCGTCGCAAGCGCGTCTTCTCGACGCACTGGCCGAGACCTTCGCGCTCGACCGCCCGCCGCGGCGGATCGAAGTCTACGATAACAGCCACATCCAGGGCGCGAACGCCGTCGGCGCCATGATCGTCGCCGGCCCGGACGGCTTTCGCAAGAACCAGTACCGCAAGTTCAACATCCGCTCCGCCGATATCGCGTCCGGGGACGACACCAGCATGATGCGCGAAGTGCTGCGCCGCCGTTTCAAGCGGCTGATGTCGGAAGCGCCGCGCGGTGATGCATTTGCGATCGCGAATGAACCTCCCCCTGAAAGGGGGAGCTCGGCGAGCGAAAGCTCGCCGGGCGGGGGGCATAACGACCCATCCGCGGACGATCTGCGATCGTCCGACCCTCCCCTTTCCGGCGAGGTTGACCTGATACAAGACGCAGATGGCGAATCCTCGTCCCCCTGGCCCGACCTCGTGCTCATTGACGGCGGCCTCGGCCAGATGAAGGCTGCGCGCGACGTCCTCACGGAGCTCGGTGTCACCGGCCTGCCGATCGTTGCCGTGGCCAAAGGGCCCGACCGGGACGCCGGCCGCGAGACATTCTATCAGCCAGGCCGCGAGCCGTTCCGCCTTCCGGCCCGCGATCCCGTTCTCTATTTTGTCGAGCGCCTTCGGGACGAAGCTCACCGTTTCGCGATCGGCTCGCACCGGCAGCGGCGCAAGCGAGGACTCCGCGAGAGCGGCCTGCAGGAGATTCCCGGCATCGGGCCGGCGCGCAAGCGGGCGCTGCTGCATCATTTCGGGACGCTCAAGGCCATCGAGCGCGCCTCCATCGCGGACCTGGAGCAGGTTCCCGGCATCAACGAAGAAACTGCGCGCAAGATTTTCGGCTATTTCCGGGCTTCCCCAAGTTGACGAAAGCGTGACCGTCGCTCCGCTCAGAACTGACTCCACCCCTTGGCGGTTGACGCCCTGCATCACGAGGTGTTCCTTCTGGCCATGACCGAGTTCGCAAGCTCCCCCGCGCAAACCGGCTCTTCGGCGTATTCACTGCCGAATCTCCTGACCTATGGCCGCATCGTCGCGGTGCCCGTGGTCGTCGGCTGCATGTACTGGTCGGATATCCTGCAGGGCGGTCTGTGGCTGCGCTGGATCGCGCTCGCGATCTTCATCGCGGCCGCGATCACCGACGTTCTCGACGGCTACTTCGCGCGCAGCTGGGGGCAGCAATCGAGCCTCGGGCGCATGCTCGATCCGATCGCCGACAAGCTCCTCGTCGCCAGTGTGCTCCTCATGCTCGCCGCCGACGGCACCATCCGCGGATGGTCGCTCTGGGCCGCGATCGTCATTCTCTGCCGCGAGATCCTGGTCTCCGGCCTGCGGGAATACCTGGCGGGCCTGCGCGTCAGCGTCCCGGTGACGCGCCTCGCCAAATGGAAGACCACCGCGCAGCTCGTGGCCGTCGGCTTTCTCATCGCCGGCGAGGCGGGCGACGAGATCCTGCCGATCACCAGTCTGATCGGGCTTTCGCTGCTGTGGATTTCCGCCATCGTGACGCTGTACACCGGATGGGATTATTTCCGGGCGGGCGCCCGGCATCTGAATTGAGGGGCGGCCGTGAAAGTTCATTATTTCGCCTGGGTCCGCGAGCGCGTCGGCAAGACCGAGGAGGACGTGTCGCCGCCGCCGACCGTCGCAACCGTCAGCGAGCTGATCGCCTGGCTCGCCGGCCGCGGTGAGGAATATGCGCATGCCTTCGAAAATCCGAAGGTCATCCGCGCCGCCATCGACCGCACGCATGTGCCGCCGGACACGAAACTTGCCGGCGCGAAGGAGATCGCCTTCTTTCCGCCGATGACCGGCGGGTGAGCGCATGAGCACCGTCCGCATCCAGCGCGAAGATTTCGACGTGGCCGCCGAGGTGGCGAAGCTCACGAAAGGCCGCACCGACATCGGCGCGGTTGCGACCTTCACCGGGATCTGCCGCGACGCGGAGGCCGGCCAATCGGTCGCCGCCATGACGCTCGAGCACTATCCCGGGATGGCCGAAGCGGAAATCGCGCGCCACGTCGAGGAGGCCGAGCGGCGCTGGCCCTTGCAAGGCGTCACCGTCATTCACCGGCACGGCCGTTTGACGCCGGGCGAGAACATCGTGCTGGTCGTCACCGCTTCATCGCACCGGCAGGATGCGTTCGCCGCCGCCGAATTCCTGATGGATTATCTGAAGACCCGCGCCCCGTTCTGGAAGAAGGAAGAGCGCGCCGACGGCGCCCGGTGGGTCGAAGCGCGGGAGGCCGACGACGCCGCCGCCGACCGTTGGGCGCAGCCGCGGCCGCGGCGCGACGCCGCGGAATAGATCCCGCAGCGCGGATTCGTCACAGAGCGAAATCCGGGATGAAAAATCCGGGATGAAGGTGCAAGTCGGCAGGTCTTCCATCCCCTCTAACGGGAGAGGTCACGCCGCTTCGGCCTTGCCCTTCGGCTGCACCTCGGCCGAGTAGTCGTCCATCAACTGCCTGGTGATGCCGCCCGGATTGAAGTGCCACTGCGCGATCTCGGAGACCGGCGTCACCTCGGCCGCCGTTCCGGTGATGAAGCACTCGGAGAAGCCCGCCAGCTCCTCGGGCATGATCGTCCGCTCGATCACCTCGAACCCGCGCCGGCGCGCAAGCTCGATCACCGTGCGGCGCGTGATTCCGTCGAGGAAGCAGTCGGGCGTCGGCGTATGGATCGTCCCGTCCTTGACGAAGAAAATGTTGGCGCCGGTGCACTCGGCCACCCGCCCGCGCCAATCGAGCATCAGCGCATCGGCATAGCCCTTGCGCTCGGCTTTGTGCTTGGAGATCGTGCAGATCATGTAGAGGCCCGAGGCTTTCGCCTTCGAGGGAATGGTCGCCGGGTCGGGACGGCGGTACTCGGCGAGGTCGAGCCGAATGCCCTTCAAGCGTTCGCCCGGGTCGAAATAGCTCGGCCACTCCCAGGTCGCGATGGCGAGGTGGATCGCGTTGTTTTGGGCCGAGACGCCCATCATCTCGGAGCCGCGCCAGGCGACCGGACGCACATAGGCGTCCTTCTGCCCGTTCTTCTCCAGGACCAGCCGCTTCGCAGCGTCGATCTCCGCCACGGAATAAGGAATTTCGAAATCCAGCAGTTCGGCGGATTTCTTCAGCCGCTCGGAGTGCTCCGTGCACCTGAAAATTCGGCCGCCATAGGCCCGCTCGCCCTCGAAGACGCAGCTCGCATAATGCAGGCCGTGCGAGAGGACATGCAGGGTGGCCTCCGACCAGGGAACCAGATTGCCGTCGTACCAGATCACACCGTTGCGTTGGTCGAAAGGCACAGCCATGACTTCCTCTCCTGGTCCTGAGCGCGGCCGCCCGGCCAGCCTTGTGGCGGTTTTGCCTCGCAAGGCAAGTCCCGGTATGTTGCGCCTGGTTGGGCGGGGACTATCGGCGTGCCGCCCCGCACGATCATTTCAGAAAACCAAGCAGACGCGTAACAATCAAACCGAAATATGTCAATATGGCTGACGTAACTGTCACCGTGCCGGCGGATGCGGATCGGGTCGCGAGTTCTCCCCTCCCCCACGATCAGCCAGAGCCCATTTGGGACCTGATCGAGCTCCTGTTCTTCGCCTATCGCGACTTCGTCGGCGACCCCGATCACGTGCTCAAACGGCTCGGGTTCGGCCGCGCCCACCACCGCGTGCTCCACTTCGTCAATCGCAACCCCGGGATAACGGTGGCGGATCTGCTTGATACGCTGAAGATCACCAAGCAGTCGCTCGGCCGCGTGTTGAAACAATTGATGGACGAGGGCTATGTCGAGCAGAAGGCCGG
Source organism: Xanthobacteraceae bacterium (assembly GCA_022844485.1). Classification (GTDB taxonomy): domain Bacteria; phylum Pseudomonadota; class Alphaproteobacteria; order Rhizobiales; family Xanthobacteraceae; genus JALHLQ01. The sequence goes on along the minus strand of JALHLQ010000018.1, from coordinate 59,731 downwards.
GGCCAATGATCGCCGTCAGCGCCTTCTTTACGTCACGCCGAAAGGCGAAGCCCTCGCCATGAAGCTCGCCCGGCTGCAGACAGAACGGATCGCCCGCGCGCTCGCGGATCTCGGGCCGGGGGCCAACGAGTCCGCGCGGCGTTTTCTGGCCGCCATGATCGATCCGGATGAACGCGACGGCGTGCTCCGGATGATTGCCCGCGCCGACCCGGCGCGGCGGATGCGGGACCGATGAACAGACCGATCATCGTCAGCGGCAAAGGGCCGCCGCCCGATGACGCGCCGCACCTCCTCATTGTCGACGACGACCGCCGGATTCGCAGTCTCCTGTCGCGCTTTCTCGCCAATGAAGGCTATCGGGTCACCACCGCCGACTCGGCTGCCGACGCACGCGCCCGACTGCACGGCCTCTCCTTCGACTTGCTGGTGCTGGATGTGATGATGCCGGGCGAGAGCGGCTTCGATCTCGCCAAATCCTTGCGCGGGAATTCGCAGGTCCCGATCATCATGCTGACCGCGCGTTCGGAGCCGGAGAGCCGCATCATGGGCCTCGAGCTCGGCGCCGACGACTACATCGCTAAACCGTTCGAGCCGCGCGAGTTGTCGCTGCGCATCGGCAACATCCTGAAACGCCAGATCACGCCGCCGCAGCCGGCAGTCGAATCCGTCCGCTTTGGAGAGTTCGTTTTTCACATCTTGCGCGGCGAATTGCGGCGCGGCGACGACATCATCCATCTCACCGACCGCGAGCGCGAGATGCTGACCGTCCTCTCCGCCAAGCCCGGGGAGACGATTCCCCGTCTCGCCCTGGCCGGCAGCGCCGCGGCCTCGAACGACCGCGCGGTCGACGTGCAGATCAACCGGCTCCGGCGCAAGATCGAGCGCGATCCGGCCAATGCGCGCTTTGTCCAGACGGTGCGCGGGATCGGCTATCGGCTGGTCATCGGCGCATGACAAGTCTCGACCTCGGCATCGGGAGGCTTCGCTCGGCGGCGCACCGTGTCAGCCGGACCTGGGACCGGTTCGGACACTGGCTGTCGGGGATCATGCCGAAGGGGCTCTATGCGCGCTCCCTGCTGATCATCATCGCCCCGATGGTCATCCTGCAATCCGTGGTCGCCTTCGTTTTCATGGAACGCCACTGGAGCACGGTCACGCAGCGCCTCTCCGCGGCCGTGACGCAGGACATCGCGGCGCTGATCGACATCTATCGCATCTATCCGCAGGACGCCGAGCGGCGGGAGCTTCGCAAGATCGCCGAGGAGCGCCTCGGACTGACCGTCGAGTTCCTTCCCAATACCGGGCTGCCGCCGACGACCTCGAAGCCGTTCTTCTCGCTGCTCGATCACGCGCTGTCGATGGAAATCCGCCAGCAGATCGGCCGGCCGTTCTGGATCGACACCGTCGGGCGCTCGGCGCTCGTCGAGATCCGCATCCAGCTCGACGACTCGATCATGCGCGTCTTTGCGCGGCGCAATGCCGCCTATGCGTCGAACTCCCACATTTTCCTGGTCTGGATGGTGGGCACGTCGCTGGTCCTGCTCACCGTCGCGATCCTTTTTCTGCGAAACCAGATCCGCCCCATCCTCAAGCTCGCCGACGCGGCGGAGAGTTTCGGCAAGGGACGCGACGTTCCGGGATTCCAGCCGCGCGGCGCGCGCGAGGTGCGCCGGGCCGCGCAGGCCTTTCTCGACATGAAGCGCCGCGTCGAGCGCACGATGGAGCAGCGCACGACCATGCTGGCCGGCGTGTCGCACGACCTGCGCACGATCCTGACGCGCTTCAAGCTGGAGCTGGCGCTGGTCGGCGACAGTCCGGAAACCGAAGCGATGAGGAAAGACGTCGACGAGATGTGGCGGATGCTCGAGGCCTATCTCGCCTTCGCGCGCGGCGATGCCGGCGAACAATCCGCGCCGACCGACATGGCCGCCTTCCTCGAGGAACTGCGCTCCGACGCCGAGCGGCACGGCCACAGGGCCGGCGTCGCCTTCCACGGCTATCCGGTAGTGACCGTGCGCCCCGCCGCCTTCAAGCGCTGCCTGGCGAACCTCGTCTCCAACGCCGCGCGCCACGCCGCCGCGATCGAAATCACCGGGCATCGCGACCATCGCTGGCTGACGGTGACGGTTGACGACAACGGCCCCGGCATCGCGCCGCAGATGCGCGAGGAGGTCTTCAAGCCCTTCCTGCGGCTCGACGATGCGCGCAACCAGGACGAGGGCGGCACCGGCCTCGGACTTGCGATTGCGCGCGACATCGCCCGCTCGCATGGCGGCGACGTGACGTTGGGCGACAGTCCGCTCGGCGGCCTGCGCGCGACGGTGCGCGTCCCCGTGTAATCGCTCACACCGGAATCGGCGTCTCGCCTGCATCCTCGTCGCCGCGCGGGCGCGGACGCCAGCGGCTTCCGCCGAAGAAGCGAGTCGGCGAAAGCCGGCAGAGGTCGTTGAGAAAGCCCGCCCACCGCGCGCCACGCGCGAGCTCGCGGTCGAGCGCGGCCATGGTGCGTGCAAGCCCCGGATCGTCGTCATCGACCCACGTGCGCAGCACCGAGGCAAAGAGACACGCCAGTCCCTGCGCCCGCACCATCCCCATCGAGCCTTGCGCGTCGATGTCGGCGGCCGTGAGCATCCATTGCATCGAGCGCGTGCCGAGCTGGTTCAGGCCGAGCGCGAGCGGCGGATTGAAGGTCGCCGAGCGCAGCAGCGAGCGGATCGCCGCCCTGTGCGGTTCGAGCAATTCGAGCCGGCGCATCAAGACGTCGAACAGCCGCTCGCGCGCGGGCTCCTCGGACATGTCGCTATCGCCGCCGGCGAGCACCGCGCGGTCGACCTCCTTCACATGCGCGGCCAGGATGCCAAAGGCGGATCCGAACTCGCCGCGGAAATCCGCGAGCGAAACGCCGGCGCGTGCGGCGATGTCGTTCAGGCCGATCTCCTCGAAACGCCGCTCGGCGAGCAGCGCGAGGAAGGCGTTGACGATCTTCTGCCGGTTCGACAGGCCGGCGCCCTCGGCGGGCTGCTCGGTGCGGGGTCTTCGGGCCATGGGGTGCTCCTATGCGTCAAACCAGGATATACGCCCGAACCCGCCGCTTCCAAGGCGCTATCCCGCAAGGTCGCGGGAGCGGCGGGCCGCGGCCAGAACCGCCTCGCGCAGGAGCGGATCGAGGCCGTCGGCCGCCATCAGGATCGACAGCGCCGCGGCGGTTGTGCCTCCGGGAGAGGTGACGTTTTCGCGCAAGGTGGCGGCATCGAGGGGCGAGCGGTGCAGCAGCTCGCCGCTGCCGGCGACCGTGGCGCGAGCCAGATGGGCGGCAAGATCGGGCGGAAGGCCGGCGGCGACGCCGGCTTTGGCCAGGCTCTCGGCAAGCAGAAAAACATAGGCGGGGCCTGATCCGGACACGGCCGTGACCGCATCCATCAGCCCCTCGTCCGCAACCCACTCCACCTCTCCGACGGCGCCGAGGAGACGCTGCGCCAAGCCGCGCTGGGCGCTGCTCACCGCGGCATTGGGGACGGCGACGGTCATTCCGCGCCCGACCGCCGCCGGCGTGTTCGGCATCGCGCGCACGACCGCCGCCCGGGCCGGAAGTCCCGCTTCGAGATAGCGGATCGTCTTGCCTGCCATGACCGAGAGAACCAGCGTCGAGCTCACGAATTTTGCCGCTTGCGGCATCACCTCGGCCGCGATCTGCGGCTTGACCGCGAGCACCAAGACGGTGGCAGGCTGATCAAGGCGCGGCGGATTGATCGACACCCCGAGCCGTGTGACCGTGGCCGAAGGCTGCGGATCGACGATCGCGACCTTTCGCGGATCGAGACCGAGGCGGAGCCAGCCCTCGAGTAGGGCGCTTCCCATTTTCCCGGCGCCGAACAGGACCAGGCTGCCGGCGAAATCGGCCAGTGTTTCTGCATCGGGGGCAATCGGCATCGGGGTCTCGACAGGTTGCGGACCGCCCAGCCGGGCGGAAGGTCGCGGCCTATCTAGCATAAGGCAGGCGATCGAGCCGCGCCGGGATCATGCCTCTCCGGCTGTCTCAAACAACGAGGAGTCCACCGCCTCGCGCGCGGGCTTGCCGGCCCACACGACGAACTGGAAGGCCTGGTAGTAGCGCTCGCAAGCCTCCAGCGCCATGTCGAGCAGCACCTCGCACTGCTTGCCCGAAGCCTCGACTCCGCCGGCGAGCAGGAGCGCATGCCGGTACATGACGATGCCGTCATGGCTCCACAGGTCGAAGTGCCCGACCCAGAGGTGCTCGTTGATGTGCGAAATCAACTGCAGCACCTCGGTCCGCCGAGGGTCCGGCACTTTCAGATCGAAGGCGCAGGCGAGGTGGAGCGCCTCGATCTCGTCCATCCAGGAGAAGGAGACGTGATAGTCGGTCCAGCGTCCTGCGATGGAGATCGAGATTTCATCGTCATGCGAGCGGTCGAAAGACCAGCCGTGCGTCGCCGCCATGTGCTCGATCACGTCGAGCGGATTCATCTGGCGATCGTCGGTGACATTAGCGAGCGACATGCCGGCTCCTCGCTCAGTGGGTTCGCGTACGCGAATAGACTCGCAGCTGACGCGGCCTGCGCCGGCAAGATTCGACGTCGCCGTCCCGTCTTGCCGAATCACCAGCGCTTCCGACTATAGCCGGTCGCCGCCAGCACTCAATCAACGCTGCCTGTGCCTTGATCGAGGATTCGTGGAATCGGCGCAAGGCGCGCGAGGGTCCGTCCACATGTGTCGGAAGCGACTCGACGTTTCCGACTCGCGTCATGCGAGTCGGACGACTCCGCCACAACTCAGTCGAAGAGGCTGGAGACGGATTCTTCCGACGCCGTGCGCCCGATCGCCTCGCCGATCAGGGTGGCGATCGACAGCACGCGGATATTGCGCGCCGTCCGCACCGCTGCGGTCGGCTCAATGGAGTCGGTGATGACGAGTTCCTTCAGCTTCGAGTCCGCGAGCCGCTTGACGGCTCCGCCCGAAAGCACGCCGTGGCTGATATAGGCATAGACGTCGCTGGCTCCCTGCAGGAGCAGCGCCTCGGCGGCGTTCACCAGCGTGCCGCCGGAATCGACGATGTCGTCGATGAGGATGCAGGTGCGCCCGTCGACTTCGCCGATGACGTTCATGACTTCCGATTCGCCCGCCCGCTCGCGGCGCTTGTCGATGATCGCGAGCGGCGCGTTGATGCGCTTGGCGAGTCCGCGCGCGCGCACCACGCCGCCGACGTCCGGCGAGACCACCATCAAGGTCGAAAGGTCGAAGCGTTCGCGGATGTCGCGCACCATCACGGGCGAGGCGTAGAGATTGTCGGTTGGGATGTCGAAGAAGCCCTGGATCTGCCCCGCATGCAGGTCGACGGTCATCACGCGGTCGGCGCCGGCGCGCGTGATCAGGTTGGCGACGAGCTTGGCCGAGATCGGCGTGCGCGGTCCGGGTTTGCGGTCTTGCCGCGCATAGCCGAAGTAAGGCACGACGGCCGTGATGCGCCGCGCCGACGCGCGCCGCAGCGCGTCCATGATGATCAGAAGCTCCATCAGATGGTCGTTCGCCGGAAACGAGGTCGATTGCAAAACGAAGACATCCGCGCCGCGGACGTTCTCCTGGATTTCGACGAAGATTTCCATGTCCGCGAAGCGGCGGACGACGGCCTTGGTCAGCGGGGTGGCGAGATAGGCACCGACGGCCTCCGACAGCGCGCGATTGGAGTTTCCGGCGACGAGCCTCATTGCGCCATTGTTGCTCGCCATCGACCTCTCCGATCCTCAGCCCGTCCGCGCGGCGTCGTGATAACAAGTCAGCCAAAGCGCGGCAATATCGGCCAAACCCGTTGTCCCGAAGCTTTTCCCAGGCCGTCGAAGCGAGGTTAACGGGAGGCTGCCACGGTCAGCGTACCGGATGGAGGGTCCGTTGTTGCCACGCGCGGATTTTGCGCCGTGCTCGGCTCCGGCGGGACGTCCGGCGCTGCGAGAAACGCGGCGAGCCGCTCCATGCTGGAGCGTGCGATGCGCTGCAGCACCTGTTCGTCCGCCGCCCTCCAGGCGTCGGCGGGCCGGCTTGGTGCCGCCGCCCCGAGCTCTTCGCCGGTGAGCCGCAACGTCCGCCGCCGCTCCGCATCGTAGACATCCCACGCCCAGCCGACATGCGTCCGTCCGCGTTCCACATGAACCGCAAGATAGCCGCGCGCCCGAAAGCTCGCTTGTCCTTCCCGCGACACGACCGCGACGCGACGCGCCTCCGCTTCCATACTGAGATTGTCCACAAGACGATTGAACACGGCCGGCGGCGGGCCGTCGATCGAGTCGAAGGCGATCGTCGGACCGCTGCGTACAGTCGATGCCGTCGTCGAGCGGTCTTGCGTCGTGCATGCACATGCGAGGACGAGCGAGGCCACGGCTGCGAGCCGACGCACGGACGCCCAATCGCCGCCCTGCGCCCCGGTAACGGGAGCCGCCCCACCCTGCATCGACACGCCCCTCGCCGGTCGCGCCTCGAATCGGGTCTTGAGCCCGGCGTCGCCGACTTAGGCATTCGTAACGGCTCCCGCCGCCGCCGTCCAGCGTGCCTCAATCTTCACGCAAGGCGATCGCATTCACGTGCCGGCCATAGTCCGGCTCCGCGCGATGCACCGAGCGGCGATAGCTGTAGAACCGGTCGGGATCGGCGTAGGTGCAGTGTCCCAGATCGTCGATGCGGACCAGCCCGGCGCTTTTCAGCCGTGCGGCGATGAATCCCGGCAGATCGAACAGCGCATGCCGCTCGCGGCCGGACGGCATGAAGAACCGCTCGCTGTCTGGGTCCTGCGCAATGAAGCGCGCGACGAATTCAGGACCGACCTCGTAATTGGCCTGCCGGATCGTGGGGCCGATGACGGCCGTGATCCGCGCCCGCGACGCTCCGAGCCGCTCCATGGTGTCGATCGTGGAATCGAGGACGCCCGAGAGCGCCCCTTTCCACCCCGCATGCGCCGCCCCGACGACTCCGGCCGCCTCGTCCGCGAACAGGACGGGACCGCAGTCGGCTGTCGTCACCGCGACCGCAAGGCCGGGAACGCGCGTGACCACGGCATCGGCGCGCGGCGCGTTCTCGCGCGTCCAGGGCTTCTCCGCCACGACCACGTCCGGCGAATGGATCTGATAGGCCGTCACGAGCGACCCCGGCGCAACGCCGAGGGCCGCCGCCATGCGCGCGCGGTTCTCACGCACCATCGCCGCGTCGTCGTTCGAACCCATGCCGCCGTTGAGGCTTCGGTACAGGCCGCGCGAGACGCCGCCCTCGCGCGTGAAGAAAGCGTGGCGAATGGTCGGCAAACCGGACAAGGAAGACGCTTGCAGCATGCGCCTTAATCACTCGATCAATCTTGCGTGTCAAATGCCGGCAGCGCTCCGAGCTTCGGATCGGCGATCGCCAGCGCCTTGAACAGTTCTCCCATGCCCTTGCCCCCGCCGGTGAGCCGCTTCAACGCCGCGTCGATGTCGGCGCGCTGTTCGGGACTGGCCGCCTCCTTGAGCCGCTTCGCGCGCGTCTTGATTCCGAGCCGGCGCAGAAACTCGCCTTGTTGCACCGGCCCGTGCACGCGCGCGCCGGTGGACTCGGCCTGTCGGCGAAGCGCTGCGAAATCGACATGCGCCGTCAAATCCACTTTGCCGGGCGTCTGCAGCGGATCGGCGAACTGATGCCCATGCACCGCCTGAAACGTGTCGCCCAGGGCGCTTTCGGCGTGCCCATAGTCGACGATCAGCGCGGCGCCGCCGGATTCGACGACGCGGCGGCCCAGTTCGGTGGTGAGATGCTCGGCTCGCCATTCGAACAGCGCGCCTTCCGGCGCGTCGCGCAACGCTTGCGGAATCACCGCATCGATCTGGCCCAGCGGCTCCGGATGCAGCGCGAACAGGAGTCTGTCTTCCGCCATGCCTACCATGCGCTCGTGCCAGCCCTTCGGCCCTCTCACCGCCTGACTGATCGGCAAGGCGTCGTAGAACTCATTCGCGATGGCGATGATGGGCAATTCCGGCACTTCGGCAAGACCGCGGTGCCATTGAAGCGGGACGCCCGCTCCTTCGAGAGCCGACCGCTGCTTGTCGCGCAAGACCGGACTCGTTTCCACGAGATGCACGGACATCGCCGAACGCAAGCCCGGCAAAACGGCGGCCGCGCGCAAGGCGTCGGCCATCAGCGTCCCGCGTCCGGGTCCAAGCTCAACGAGATTGAACCGCGGCGGCTCCCCCATCTGGCGCCAGAGCGCCGCCGCCCACAAGCCGATCAGCTCGCCGAACATCTGGCTGATTTCGGGCGCGGTCGTGAAGTCGCCCCCGGCCCCCAGCGGATCGCGCACCATGTAATAGCCGTGCAGCGGGTGGCCGAGACAGATCGCCATGAAACGCGAGACGGGAATCGGCCCGTCGAGCGCGATCATCGCGCGGATCTCGGCTTCGATCGGGCTCATGCGACACTCAGGCCATCTTCAGCGGCGTGCGTTTCAAGGCATGAACGATGAACAGAACGCCTGCGAGGATCATGGGCAGCGACAGCAGCATTCCCATCGTCAACCCGCCCCAGAGGAAACCAAGCTGCGGGTCGGGTTCACGGAAGAGCTCGGCGAAGATGCGCGCCAAACCATAACCGACTGCAAACAAACCAATTACAAATCCCGGACGTTTGAGCACACCGGCGCGCAGCGCGAGGCCGAGGACGAGCAGCAGCACGACGCCTTCCAGGGCGGCTTCATAGAGCTGACTCGGATGGCGCGGCAGCGGCCCGGCGCCTGGGAATACGAATGCCCATGGCACCTCCGTCGGACGCCCCCACAATTCGCCGTTCACGAAATTCGCGAGTCGCCCAAGCAGAAGGCCGATCGGTCCCACGGCGCAGGTGATATCGCCCAGCGACAGCATCGCAATGCCGCGCGAGCGCGCAAACAGGATCACCGCCAGCACGCAGCCGAGGAAACCGCCATGGAAGGACATGCCGCCTTGCCACAACTGCAAAGCCTGTAGCGGCTGCGCCGCGAAGTAGGCGGGGTTGTAGAACAGCACATAGCCGGCGCGCCCGCCGAGGATGATGCCGAGGGTCACCCACACCACGAAGTCGTCGAAATGCGTGGCCGACAGCGGGGCGCTCCCGCCCCAAAGCTTCGGCGAGCGGATGATCGCGCGCGCATAGGCCCAGCCGAGCAGGATGCCGGCAATATAGGCGAGGGCGTACCAGCGGATCGCGAAGGGGCCGATCTGCAGGAGCACGGGATCGATGTTCGGGAACGGGAGGATGAGCGCCGGCATGCCGGGAGTTGCCGTCCGCGAAGCTTTGGAGTCAAGCGCAGCGGACCACTTGCGACCGCTCCCGGCCATCCCCATTCTGGGAGGATGATCGCGGCTGGAGATTGGACAAATGACTCAGACCTCTAACCGGCTGTTCGACGAGATGGCGCGGCTGATGAATGACGCCAGCGGCGTGGCGCAGGGCATGCGGCGGGAATTCGATACGCTGATACGCACCCAGGCCGAGCGCATTTTGCGCGACCTCGACGTCGTCCAGCGCGAGGAGTTCGAGGCGGTCAAGGAGATGGCCCGCTTGGCGCGCGAGGAGAACGAGGCGCTCAAAGCCCGGATCGCGGAGCTCGAAGCAAGGCAGCCCAAGAGCGCGGCCGCCGCGGGTTACGATCCGGCCATCTGACCCAGCGACCCGCGCGGCTTTTCTTGAATTCGCAGGGAGGGGCCGCTATAAGCCCTCCCGTTGCGGCCTCTGACACCCCTGGAGGTTGGCCGCGAGGGTGGCCGTCCTGATTCTTGTGACAGGGCGGCTGTTTGTATTGGAAAGCTGACAACGAGGTTTCGATATGGCGACCGTCAAGGAGCTGAAGGCGATGGCGCGTCCGAAGGCCGGCAAGGGGGCCGCGCGGGCTGCACGTCGCGAGGGCCATGTGCCCGGCGTGATCTACGGCGATGGGCAGCCCCCGCTCACCATCGCGCTCGACGGCAAGGAGCTGAAGCAAAGGATTTTTGCCGGGCGATTCCTGACGACGATTTATGAGCTGGAGGTCGAGGGCAAGAAACACCGCGTCATCCCGCGCGATTTCCAGCTCGACCCGGTGAAGGACAATCCCATCCACGTGGATTTCCTGCGGCTCGGCGACGGTGCGCAGATCAAGGTCGCCATTCCGGTTCGCGCGATCAACGCCGATCAGGCGCCGGGCGTGAAGCGCGGCGGCACCGTGAACATCGTCACGCATGCCATCGAGATGCTCTGCCCCTGGGATGCGATCCCGGGCGCCATCGAAGTCGATCTCTCCGGTCTGGAGATCAACTACTCGAAGCATTTGGGAGACGTGAAGCTGCCCGAGAATGTCAGGGTGCTCACGAAAGCGGACGCGACGCTCGTCACGATCGTGCCGCCGTCGGGCTATGCCGAAGAGCAGAAGGCGGCGCAAGCCGCGGCGCTGGCTGCGGCCGGCGTGGTCCCCGAGGCTGCGGCCGGAGCGGCTGCAGGCGCTGCTGGTGCTGCGGGCGGCGCGGCCGCCTCCGGTGGAGCAGCAGCGGGTGGCGGCGCGGCCGGCGGCGCCGGTGCTGCTGCTGAGAAGAAGGCCGGCGCTGCTCCTGAAAAGAAGTCCGGAGCCGCGGCCGAGAAGAAGAAGTGAGGTCGATCGCCGGAATTTTCGATCCGGTAGGCGGCCCCGACTGACAATGGCGTAGAACCCATGCTGCTGTTCGTCGGACTTGGAAACCCGGGGACGCGCTACGCCGGGAACCGGCACAATATCGGCGTCATGGTTGTCGATCAGATATCCAAACGCCACGGCATCGCGCCGTGGCGTCGCCGTTTCCACGGTCTTGCGGCGGAGGGCCCGGTTGGCTCCGAACGGATTCTCTTGCTCAAGCCCGAAACCTACATGAACGAGTCCGGACGCGCCGTCGCTGAAGCCGCGCATTTCTACAAGCTCGGCGTCGCCGACATCGTCGTGTTCCATGACGAGCTCGACCTGCCGCCGGGAAAGGTTCGCGTGAAAACCGGCGGCGGGGTCGCCGGCCACAATGGGCTCCGCTCGATCACCGAACACGTGGGAAACGACTACAAGCGCGTGCGCATCGGGATCGGCCATCCCGGCGTAAAGGAGCTGGTTCACCCCTATGTCTTGAGCGATTTCGCCAAGGCCGAGCGGCCCTGGGTGGCGGCGTTGTGCGAGATCGCGGCCGATTGCGCCGGGCTTCTCGCGGCGGGCCAGGACGCCAGCTTTCAAAACAAGGTCCACCTCGCGATGGATGCGAAAGGTTTTGGTTCGCGCGAATGACCTTCCCCTCTCCCCGTCGGGGAAACAAGCGAGACACGGCATGGGATTCAAATGCGGCATCGTCGGATTGCCGAATGTGGGCAAGTCGACGCTTTTCAACGCGCTGACGGAAACCGCCGCCGCGCAGGCGGCCAATTATCCGTTCTGCACCATCGAACCGAATGTCGGCGAGGTCGCCGTGCCGGATCCGCGCCTCGACACGCTGGCGAAGCTCGCCAAATCCGCCGAGATCATTCCGACCAGGCTGACCTTCGTGGATATCGCCGGCCTCGTGCGCGGCGCCTCCAAGGGGGAAGGCTTGGGCAATCAGTTCCTCGCCAATATCCGCGAGGTCGACGCGATCGCCCATGTGGTGCGCTGCTTCGAAGATTCCGATGTCACGCATGTTGAAGGGAAGATCGATCCGATCGCCGACATCGAAACGATCGAGACCGAGCTGATGCTGGCCGACCTCGACAGTCTCGAAAAGCGCATCGATGCGTTGACCAAGCGCGCGCGTGGCGCCGACAAGGAGGCGAAGGAGACGCTCTCGCTGATCGAGCGCGCGCTCGGCCTCTTGCGCGACGGAAAACCGGCACGGCTTCTCGAACGCAAGCCGGAGGAAGAAAAGGCGTTCCGCGCACTCGGCCTCCTGACGGCAAAGCCTGTTCTTTACGTGTGCAATGTCGACGAGGCGTGCGCCGGGACCGGCAACGGCTATTCCCGGCAGGTGGAGCGCCGCGCGAAGGAAGAGGACGCTGCGAGCGTCGTGATCTCGGCCAAGATCGAAGCGGAGATCGCCGTGCTGCCGCCGGCCGAGCGCGAGGAATTTCTGACGACCGTCGGGCTCAAGGAGCCAGGCCTCAATCGGCTGATCCGAGCCGGCTACGGCCTGCTCGATCTCGTCACCTTCTTCACGGCGGGGCCCAAGGAGGCCCGCGCCTGGACCGTCACCCGCGGCACGCGGGCGCCGCAGGCGGCAGGCACGATCCACACCGATTTCGAGCGCGGCTTCATTCGCGCCGAGACGATTGCATACGACGATTACATCGCGGCGGGCGGCGAAGCCGGCGCGCGCGATGTCGGCAAGCTGCGGCTCGAAGGCAAGGACTACGTGGTTGCTGACGGCGACGTGATGCACTTCCGCTTCGCCACATGAGCATGATCCCGAAAAGTGGGAACCGGTTTTCGGGCAAGATCATGCTCGAACAAACGAGCATGATCCCGAAAAGTGGGAACCGGTTTTCGGAAAGAGCGCGCGCAAACGAAGGAATAGCAGGCTTGCGGTCGCCTCGGGTTGACCCGCGCGATGCGGCCCCTTACGGAACAGGCCCGTTGCGCCCCCGAGGATTGCCGTGTCGAAACTCCATTGGGAAGACTTCAAGGTCGGTTTTTTCGGCGCCTTCGGCCCGCGGCTGATCACGCGCGAGGAGATCATCGCGTTTGCGCGCGAGTTTGATCCGCAGCCGATGCATCTCGATGAGGAGGCCGCGCGGCGCACGATGCTCGGCGGCTTGGCGGCGTCCGGCTGGCACACCTGCTCCCTTCTCATGCGCATGATCGCCGATGGGTTCGTGCTCAATTCGGCGTCGATGGGCGCTCCCGGCGTGGACGAAGTCAAATGGCTGAAGCCGGTGCGCCCGGGCGACCGGCTCACCGTGCGCGCAACCATCACGGAAACGCGTCCTTCGAAGAGCCGGCCGGAAGCAGGCTTCGTCCGGTTCGTCTACGAGATGGTCAACCAGAACGGCGAACCGGTGCTTTGGCTCGAGACCGCGCATATGGTGGCGCGCCGCCATCCGGCGAACGCGCCGGCGTCCGTAACGCCCGAAGGCGCAACCGCGCACGGAGCGGACCGGTGACCTTCGTCGGCTATTTCGACGACATCCGGATCGGCGAGCGGGCCGAGCTCGGCAGCCATACCTTCACCGCCGACGAGATCAAGCGCTTCGCGCGCCAGTTCGATCCGCAGGCATTCCACCTCGACGAAAGCGCGGCCAAGCGTTCGCACTTCGGCAGACTCTGCGCCTCCGGCTGGCACAGCGCCTCGACCTGGATGCGGCTTGCAATCCGATATCGTGACAAGCTCGCGACGGAACACCGCGCCCGCGGCCAGCCGGTTGCGGAGCTTGGCCCCTCCCCCGGCTTCCGCGATCTGAAATGGCTGAAGCCCGTCTATGCCGACGACACGATCTCCTATGCAACGGAGGTCGTGGAAAAGCGCGAGTCGAAAAGCATGCCCGAATGGGGCATCCTCCGCTACAAGAACACCGGAACCAATCAGGCCGGCGAGCTTGTGCTCTCTTACGTGAGCACGGTGTTCATTCAGCGCCGGCCGGGTAGCGCGTGATCCCGAAAAGTGGCCGCCGCTTTTCGGAAAAGATCACGCGTCAATCAAAATTCTAGCGCGTGATCCCGAAAAGTGGCTGCCGGTTTTCGGAAAAGATCACGCGCAAATCAAAGCGCAAAAGCGGTTCTCGGAAAAGGATCATCTTCAACAAGAAGTTGAAGATGCGGTCTGCGGCCCTCAATGTCCCTCGAATGAAATCAGCGTTCGCACGGCCGCGCCTAGCTTGCGCAAGCGATCGCCGCCGCCCAGCTCCGGCAACTCGATGATGAAGCACGCCGCGGCGATGTCCGCGCCGATGTTGCGGAGAAGCTTGATCGCGCCCTCGGCCGTTCCGCCCGTGGCGAGCAGATCGTCGACGAGAATGACGCGCTCGCCCGGTGCGACCGCATCGACATGCATCTCCATCTCATCGGTTCCGTATTCGAGCACATAGGCCATCCGCACGGTTTGATGCGGCAGCTTGCCCCGCTTGCGGATTGGCACGAAGCCGGCGGACAACTGGTGGGCCACCGCCCCGCCGAGAATGAATCCGCGCGCTTCGATTCCGGCCACCTTGTCGATCTTCTGGCCGGCCCAGGGCTGCACAAGCTCGTCGACCGCGCGGCGGAACGCACGCGCATTGCCGAGCAAGGTTGTGATGTCGCGAAACATCACCCCGGGTTTCGGATAATCGGGAATCGTGCGGATCGCCGATCTCAAATCCATTTCAAGCGTCGGTGTGATCATGGCGGTCTCGCGGTTTTCGGGGAGGTATGAGGGTTGCGCGGGGGCCCACTCTGGCGAACGATGGACCCCCGCGCAACCGGAGAACCGTCATGAGCCAGACACCGCTTCACGAGCAGCGCACCGTCTTGGGGGATATCGATATTCCGTTCCGGCGGCTGGTGGTGTTCTTTGTCAAAGCCACTTTGGCCGCGATCCCCGCTTTCTTCATCGTCTGGATCGTCGTCATGATCTTCTGGATGCTTGTGGCGGCGATCTTCGGCGGAACCTTTGGCTGGTGGATGCACCGCTGGCCGTACTGATTGCGACAGGCTGGTCGCCACTTCGCCGGAACATGCGCTAGGCGCGCCGAAGCACGCGGCCGGCAACGGCGTCGAGCTTGTGCACGAGTTGCGGATCGCGCGCCTCGGGCGCGGTGATCAGCGCGTGGTCGAGCGCCCGGTCGGAGCCGATCGGGCACGCTTCGTGCTCGCGCGGAAAACTGGCCGCAAGCCGCGCAACCAGCCGCCTCGCCTTTTCGGCGTTTGTGGTGAGAACCTTGATCACGTCGGTGACCGTCACCGCGTCATGATCGGGGTGCCAGCAATCGAAATCGGTGACCATCGCCGCCGTCGCGTAGCAAATCTCCGCTTCGCGCGCGAGCTTCGCCTCCGGCATGTTGGTCATGCCGATCACCGAATAGCCGAGATCCTTGTAGGTGACGCTTTCGGCATAGGTGGAGAACTGCGGGCCCTCGATGCAGACATAGGTCCCGCTGCGGGCGAAGTGGATGCCCTCCGCTTCCGCCGCTTCCGCGAGATGGATGCGCAGCCGCGGCGACACCGGATGCGCCATGGAGACATGCGCGACGAGTCCTTTGCCGAAGAAAGAGCTCTCGCGTTTGACGGTGCGGTCGACGAACTGGTCGACGAGCACGAACGTGCCGGGCGGCAGTTCTTCCTTGAACGAGCCGCAAGCCGAAAGCGACACCAGATCGGTCACGCCCGCGCGCTTGAGCGCGTCGATATTCGCGCGGTAATTGATATCGGAGGGCGACAGCCGGTGCCCCTTGTCGTGGCGCGACAGGAACACGACCGGCAGGCCCTGGATCGTGCCGATCCGCAACGGCGCCGAGGGCTCGCCCCAAGGGCTCGCCACGCGCTCTTCCCGCACATTCTCGAGAGGGAGGTCGTATATGCCGGAGCCGCCGATGATTCCCAGAACGGATTTTATCATGCGGCCTGCTCCGAAGGCCCGGCGCTTCGGCGACGCGGCGTGCCTCGCGCCGGGAGAGATGTTGGACGATCAGATCGTGGTTTGTTTCGGGTCCTGGCCGACTGCCAGTTCACGCGGCTTTTCAACCTCGTGCCAGACTTTCTTCTTGGTGAAATAGAGCAGGCCCGCAAAGACGATCAGGAAGATGATCACCTGGAAGCCGATGCGCTTGCGCGCCTCCAGATGCGGCTCCGCGACCCACATGAGGAATGCGGCGACGTCGCGCGCGTATTGCGCGACCGTCTCCGGCGCGCCGTCGGGATAGCTGACCACGCCCGGCTGCAGCGGATTGGGCATGCCGATCGCATTGCCCGGAAAATAGCGATTGTAATGCGCGCCGGCCGGCAGGTTGAACCCAGGCGGCGGAGCGACATAGCCCTGCAGCAGGGCGGCGAGATAATCGACGCCGTGTTCCTGGTACTGCTGAAAGAAATCGATGATGAACCAGGGGAAACCGCGCTCGTAGGAGCGCGCCTTGGCCATCACCGACATGTCCGGCGGATAGGCGCCGCCGTTTGCCGCGCGCGCCGCCTGCTCGTTCGGGAACGGCGGGGGAAAGCGGTCCGCTACGCGTCCGGGCCGCTCGAACATCTCGCCTTGGTCGTTCGGCCCGTCGCGCACTTGGTACTCGGCGGCGAGCGCGGCCGCCTGCGTGGCGGTGAAGCCGGGGCCGCCCGGCTCCGCCAGGGTGCGGAACGAAAGCATCGACAGCCCGTGGCAGGCCTGACAAACCTCGCGGTAGACCTTGAAGCCGCGCTGCAATTGTCCGCGATCGAACGTTCCGAACGGTCCGCTGAACGACCAGGAGAGCCTCGGCGGGTTCAGCGCCTCGGCGGCTCCCGCCGGCTGCGGCGCGCCGAGCGCAAGCAAGCCGATGCCGAGCGCAAGCATCCCCGCGACGCCTGAACGCGCCACCTTGCCCTTCAACACGGCCTCCGTGATCGAATTCGGCAGAGGTTTCGGACGCTCGACCAATCCGAGCACGGGCAGAATGATCAGGAAGTGAATGAAGTAATACGCCGTGAGGATGCGCGCGGCGATCAGATAGCCGCCCTCGGCCGGCTTGGCGCCGAGCCAGCCCAGCACGATGCAGACCACGAGGAAGATCCAGAAGAATTGCTTGAACAGCGGCCGGTAGGCAGCGGATCTCACGCGCGAGGTGTCGAGCCAGGGCAGGACAAACAGGACGAGGATCGAGGCGAACATCGCGACCACACCGCCGAGCTTGTTCGGGATCGCGCGCAAAATCGCGTAGAAGGGCAGGAAATACCACTCCGGTACGATATGCGCCGGCGTGACGCCGGGATTCGCCGGAATGTAGTTGTCCGCGTGGCTCAGATAATTCGGAAGGTAGAAGACAAGCCACGCGAACAGGATGGTGAACACGACCATGAAGAAGGCGTCCTTCACCGTCGCGTAGGGCGTGAACGGCACCGTATCCTGGTGCGACTTCGGTTCGATGCCGGCCGGATTGTTTTGCCCCACCACATGCAAAGCCCACACATGCAGGACGACGAGGCCGGTGATGACGAACGGCAGGAGGTAGTGCAGCGAATAGAAGCGGTTCAGCGTCGGCTGTCCGACCGAGTAGCCGCCCCACAGCCACACCACGACATCCTGCCCGATCAGCGGAATCGCCGAGAACAGGTTGGTGATGACGGTCGCGGCCCAGTAGCTCATCTGGCCCCAGGGCAGCACATAGCCCATGAAGCCGGTCGCCATCATCACGAGGTAGATCATGACGCCGATGATCCACAGCACCTCGCGCGGTTCCTTGTACGAGCCGTAATAAAGGCTGCGGAACATGTGAATATAGACGGCGAGGAAGAACATCGACGCGCCGTTGGCGTGCAGATAGCGCAGCAGCCAGCCGTAGTTCACGTCGCGCATGATGCGCTCGACGGAGTTGAACGCCATGTCGACATGCGGAATGTAGTGCATGGCGAGGATGATGCCGGTCACGAGCTGCACCGTGAGCATGAACGTGGCGATGCCGCCGAACGTCCACCAGTAATTCAGGTTGCGCGGCGTCGGGTAGGCGACGAAGGACTCGTGCATCAGACTCATGATCGGGAGCCTGCGCTCGAGCCACTTCGCGGCCCCGCTCTTGGGCTGCCAGCTCAGATGTCTTGGAGGCTTGTCGGGGGCGGTGGTCGTTCCAGCGGGTTTCATCAGCCGATCCGGATGCGTGTGTCGGACATGAATTCGTAAGGCGGCAGCGGCAGGTTGGTCGGGGCCGGACCGCGCCGGATGCGCCCCGCTGTGTCGAATTGCGAGCCGTGGCAGGGACAAAACCACCCGCCGTAGTCGCCTTGATTGCCGAGCGGAATGCAGCCGAGATGCGTGCAGTTGGCGTAGACGATCAGCCACTGCGCATGGCCCTCTTTCACGCGCGCGCTGTCCGGCTGCGGATCGGGCAATTCGCTGAGGTCCACTTTGCGGGCGGCCTCGATCTCCTGCGGGGTGCGGTGGCGAACGAAGATCGGATTGCCGCGCCAGAAGACACGCACGATCTGGCCGGGCCGGATCGGAGCGAGATCGAGTTCCATCGGCGCGCCGGCGGCGACGGTCGATCGATCCGGGTTCATCTGATGGATGAGCGGCCAGGCGGCCATCGCCACCCCGATGGCGCCGACCGCCCCGGTTGCGACGTAGAGCATGTCGCGGCGGGTCGGCTCGGCCGATGTCGTTTCTGCCACGAGTGTCAGTCCTCTCCGTTGAACCAGCGAACTCCCGCGCGGGAATCCTATCGGGCGGAACGCGCCCTCAAGGATACGAGCAGCTCGCCCGCGGCTCGATCGAGCATCGAGCGGCATGCGGCGGCTGGCGGGCTCTCATTGCACCCTTGCCGGGCAAGTTCAAGTCCGCTGATAGAGGATATAAGTCGCTGCCCGACACGTTGGAGCCGGCCGCAGCGACCTGCGGCAAAGCCTCGGCGACGGAGGTGGCAGCCATGATCCGCATCGCGCTCTATCAGCCGGATATCGCCCAGAACACCGGAACGATCCTGCGCCTTTGCGCCTGTCTCGGATTGGAAGCGCACATCATCGAGCCGGCCGGATTTCCGACGTCTAACCGCACGTTCCGCCGCGCGGGAATGGATTACCTCGACAAGGTCTCTCTGGTCCGCCACGCATCCTGGGATGCGTTCGAGCGCTGGCGCAAAGCCGCCGAGCTCAAGCTCACTCTGCTCACGACCGGCGCCGAGACATCCTATCTCGACCACGATTTCCGCCCGGCCCAGGTTTTGCTGTTCGGCCGCGAATCGGCGGGCGCGCCTGGCGATGTTCACGCCGCGGCGGACGCGCGGCTCATCGTGCCGATGCGACCCGGCCTGCGCTCGCTCAACGTCGCCATGGCCGCGGCAATGGTCGCGGGAGAGGCATTGCGGCAGCAGGCGGCTTAGCAAGCGGGGGGCTGTAAACGGGGCTTGCATTCACCTGTATATTACCAGAATATACATCAATGGTTGACTTCACCCTGATCACCGGCTTCGAATGGGATGAAGGCAACATTCGCAAGAGTGTGGACAAGCATGGCGTGAGTCAGTCGGAGGCGGAGCAGATATTCGTCAATCCTGCCCTGCTCGTGGTCGCTGATGTAAGGCACAGCGAGGCTAAGCCACGCTTTCACGCTCTCGGGCAGACGCATGACGGCCGCCGCCTCCATGCCACCTTTATGTTGCGCGAGGGCGGCACCAAAATCCGCGTGATTTCCATCCGCCCAATGAATCGTAAGGAGAGGCCGCTTTATGAGCAGAAAGCTTAAGTCCGTTCCAAAATTCCGCAATGAAGCAGAGGAGCGGAAGTTCTGGGAGAGTCATGATTCGACCGGCTACGTGGATTGGAGCAAGGCCCGGCGCGCGCGCTTTCCCAATCTGAAGTTGTCGACCACCTCGATCTCGTTGCGCCTGCCGCAGGGCCTGCTCGAACAGATCAAAATCGCAGCGAACAAGCGTGACGTTCCTTACCAATCGCTGATCAAGGTGTGGCTCGCCGAAAAAGTCGATGCGGAGTGAACCCCGTCACGGCTGTCCCCGCCCAAACCGGCTTCGTGCTGCGCCGCGCCGAAAGGCCGCGCGTCCTTCGCCTCGATCACCAGCCGGCCGAAGCCGAAATCGGCTTCGATGCGGAGCGGAACCATGAGCCGCCCGTCGCCGACCGCACTGAGCCAGACGAGCCCCCGTGGACCCGAACCCTTGGCCGCGCGGAGATGGCCCGCAACCGGCTGCGACCGAAGGCGGCAGACAAAGGTCGTCAGCGGCGTCCCATGCAGCACGACGGTTTCCACGCGCGAGGGAAAGAGCGCGACATCGTAGCGCGTCCAGCCGTCGAAGACCGCTTGCATCCGTGAGCAGGCCGACAGCGGCGCATAACCGGGGCCGGCGGCGGGCACGATCAGCGCGCTCACCGGATCAACGACGCCCCGCCTGTGGCGCTCGGCGAGCGGAATGCGTTTGGGGTCGGGCGGCGCGCGCGGCTCGATCGAGAGCGAGCCGACTGCGCCGTCCGCAAAGGTGACTGCCACGCGAACGGCCGTGCGCGATCGCGCGACTCCGGCCGCGTAGCGGTCCGGCAGGAGCGCCCGCCTGACCAGCGTTCCGGCGACTTCGGCGAAAGCCCGCTTGTCCGCGAGCGTCGTCAGCGGCGCTGTCAGAAGCCCCTCGACGCTGGCCGCGTAGCGGTTGCCCTCGAGCGTGAGGGTCAGGGCGCCCTCGCCGATCGGCCGCACGCCCGCCATGGCGCGATAGGAGACGGAAACGGGCTCGGCCGCGGCCGGCGCCGCCGCAAACAGGCTCGTCAGCAAGAGAGCAGCCCAAACGCGCATGCGATGTCCACGCTCCACCCTGATCAGAATGTCGCAGCATGCCATGCGTTCCGGCGCGAAGCGACCGTGACGCGTGGCGCGGCTTGGCGTAGGAGACGTCCCGCACTCCCCTTGGGGATCACTCCCCTCGACAGGCGGGCCAACGCACTATGGACGCATCGCTCTTGGAGACCCGCAAGGCGCGAGCCAGAGTCTGGTTCGAGAACCTGCGCGACGATATCTGCGCGGCTTTCGAGGACTTGGAGCGGGACGCGCCGGCGCGCCTTTACCGCGGCGAACCCGGACGCTTCATGCGCAAGCCGTGGGAGCGCGCCGACCACTCCGGCATGCCGGGCGGCGGCGGCGTGATGGCGATCATGAAGGGGCGGCTGTTCGAGAAAGTCGGCGTGCATGCCTCCACCGTGCATGGCGAGTTCGCGCCCGAGTTCCGGAAAGAAATTCCCGGCGCCGCCGACGACCCGCGCTTTTGGGCCTCGGGCATTTCGCTGATCGCGCATCTGTGGAATCCGAACGTGCCGGCCGTGCACATGAACACGCGTTTCGTCGTGACGACCAAGGCCTGGTTCGGCGGCGGCGCGGATCTGACGCCGGTGCTCGACCGCCGCCGCACGCAAACCGATCCTGACGCGATCGCGTTTCACGCGGCGATGAGGGCGGCCTGCGACGCGCATGCGAATGTCGCGCCTTACGACAAATTCAAGACCTGGTGCGACGAGTATTTTTTTCTCAAGCACCGGGGCGAGCCGCGCGGCATCGGCGGCATTTTCTACGACTGGCTCGACTCGGGCGACTGGGAGGCGGATTTCGCCTTCACGCAGGATGTGGGCCGCGCGTTCCTGCGCGTGTATCCGGAACTGGTGCGACGGAATTTCGATGCGCCGTGGACGGACGCCGAACGCGAGGAGCAGCTCGTCCGCCGCGGCCGCTACGTCGAATTCAATCTGCTCTACGATCGCGGCACGATCTTTGGGCTGCGCACCGGCGGCAATGTGGAATCGATCCTCTCGTCCCTGCCGCCGCTGGTGAAATGGCCTTAGTGGAGTGGATTTGACATTCGCGGTCCCGATAGTGGGCTCTGATTCCAACATTCGCACCCCGTCTCGGCAGCGATCTTGCGAATGTCAGAATCCGACCACTGGCCCATCTTGCGAATACGCTTCCGATGTGATATATGGGTGCCCATATAAGACAAACTATACTTATGCCGATGAAGACCACGCTTGAAATCTCAGACCCTCTCCTTCGTGACGCGCGCAAGATCGCGTTGGCCGAAAGGACGACCATGCGCGCCCTCGTCGAGGAAGGACTGCGGCAAGTCATCGCTCGCAGACGACAGCGGAAACAGCCGTTTCGCTTGCGGAAGGTGACGGTCAAGGGCGAAGGTTTGCATCCCGATTTTGCCGACGCTGGCTGGGATCGTATCCGCGACACGATCTATGAAGGTCGCGGAAGTTGATCGCGGTTGACGCCAACCTTTTGGTGTATGCGCACCGCGAGGACTCCCCGTTTCATGCCGCAGCCGACCGGAGGATCACCGAACTTGCGGAAGGCACCGTTGCCTGGGCCATTCCATGGCCTTGCATTCATGAGTTTCTTGCAATCGTAACCCGCCTGGGCGTCTACAAACCGCCCTCGCCGCTCGACATGGCTCTCAGTCAAGTCGAAGCCTGGCTGGAATCGCCGAATCTCGCCTTGCTTCATGAAACGGAGGGGTATTGGCCGACGCTGCGCGCGACCATCAGTGCGAGCCAGGTGACAGGAGCGCGGATTCACGATGCCCGCATTGTCGCTCTGTGTCGGCATTACGGGGTGCGCGAATTGTGGTCCGCCGATCGGGACTTCAGCCGGTTCACCGATGTGAAGGTGGTGAACCCGCTGATCCGATAAACCGATTCCTGAGCTCGATGGCCTGCCCCGCCGCTCGGGACGCGTAAGGCCGCCCTGCGACGGCGCCGCTAGAACGGCAGGCTGGCCTCGGCTTTAACCCCGTAGTTCCACTCCATCTCGCCGTTCAAGGAAGCGGGCGCGCCGCCTCCGCGCGTCTCCACATTCGCCGAATAATACCCGGCCATAAACAGCGCCATGCCAAGGCTCCACGCGAGATAGCGAGCCCGCGCTCCGCCCTCGAGGCGGAAATAGGGGGAGAAATTATTGGCGCTAAGCGAGACGCGTTGCGTGGCGCTGAAACTCGGCGTCCACCATGCGGAACACCACGTCGGAATTGACCCTGCGGACTTCGCTGCGCATTTGATCGTGCTCGCCGACCCGCCTTGATTCTCGCAATCCCGCGACCACGTAAGTTCGGGGCTCCCGGGGGACCCGAGGTCAGGAGTTGCGCGATGGCGATCAAGCCCGGCGATGTGGTGATGCTGAAATCCGGCGGTCAGCCGATGACGGCCGTGGAGGTGGATGACGACGAGATCGAGTGCGTGTGGCTCGGCGAGGAAGGCGATTTCTTCCGCGAGACATTGCCGGCCGTCGCGCTGGACCGTCTCGAGCTCGAAGAGGAAGAGGCTGAATCGGAGGACGACGAGCAAGAAGAAGAGGAGGAGGACGAAGAAGACGAGGACGACGAGGAAGACGAAGAAGACGAAGAAGACGAAGAAGACGAAGAAGAAGACACGAGGTCACGCAAAAAGCGCGCGGGGTGAGCTTTCACGCGGCGGCGCCGTGACTTGTTTCCCTCGAGCGAATAAGAACCGCGGGTCAAATCGCTCGCGAGGAACCGCATGGCCCTGAAGATCGGATCGACCGTTCAGCTGAAATCCGGCGGCCCCGTCATGACCGTCGTCAAGATCGAGGATGTGAACCGCATCGCCTGCCTGTGGTACGCGAGCGCGCAAGGCGAGTTCCGCACCCATGTCTTCAGCGAAGCCTTGCTCGACGAAGTCGAGCTCGAGGACGAGGACGAATAAGCTGCTGTCCGCGGATTAATCCGCGCTTGGCAGCCGCCGCATGGTGAATTCGATGCGGCCGTCGTCGAGCTCGCGCCAGCTTTCGACCTCGGTCATATAGGCCGCTTTCGGATACCGTCGGAGAAACTCGCGCGCCTTCTCGCGTGCAGCCGCACGCGGCAGAGCGAAGGTGTCGCGCTGGAACCCGTCGCCCGGACTGCGGCGGCGCTCGGCGATTCTCTTGGCGATCTCGCGGGGCGAGCGGTCTCGCGACATCGAAACATCCTCCGCCAAGGCATCCATACCTTCATCTATGCATGTCATCGGAAAACGGCCAGCGTCACGCTCGGCGCCGCGCCTCGTCCGCGATCGCTGCCAGCGCCGGCGCGTCCAGCGGAAAACCGGCCCTGATCCACGCCTCCTCGGCGGCGCGCATGGCGTCGCCCAGCGCCGGACCTTTTTCGAGGCCGCGCGCCAGGAAGTCGGCCGCCCGCAGCGGAAAAGCGGGCGCGCTCCACCGCTCCGGCAATCCCGCTAGCCGGCCGAGGTTCCCCTGCCCTGCGGCCTCACGCCCCCGCGCCCAGGCGATCATCACGCGATCGCGGTAGCGCTCCGGGCCAAGCCGGTACAGCAGCGCGCGCGCATCTTTCTCGTCCAGGCCCGGCCCGATGCGCCACCACCGATCGGCCATCGAGACGAGGCGTTCGTGCTCCTCGTTCGACAGGCGCAGCTTCTGCCAGAGCCGTTCGGCATCCTCGGCCACCCACACGCCGAGCGCGCCGAGCCTGCGGACCGCGTCCGCCTCGATCCCGAGCGCTGCTTCAACGCCGATCATGCCGTCGAGACTCGCCAGATACGGCACGCCGCCCAGAACGGAGACGAGAATGCCGCAATCCGCCATCACCGCCAGCGTCGCGCCCGCATCTTTGGCGGGCAGCAATTTCAACAACTCCATCCGCACGCGCTCGCGCGACAGCTGGGCAAGTCCGCTGCGCGCGACGATCGACGCGTGCAAGCCATCCGCGTCCGGCGCGCCGTGCCCGTAGATCGCGTGAAACCGGAAGAAGCGCAGGATGCGCAGATAATCCTCGGCGATGCGGGTCGCAGCATCACCGATGAATCTCACGCGCCGCGCCGCGATATCAGCAAGCCCGCCGACGTAGTCGTGGATCCTGCCGTCGCGCGACACCGAAAGCGCGTTCATCGTGAAGTCGCGCCGCTCGGCGTCGCGCTTCCAGTCGCGCCCGAAGGCGACTTTCGCCTTGCGGCCGAATGTCTCGACATCTTCCCTCAACGTCGTGACTTCGAAGGGACGGCCTTCGGCGACGACAGTCACCGTGCCGTGTTCGACCCCGGTCGGCACCGCCTTCATTCCCTGCGCCCGCGCGCGCCGGATCACCTCGTCGGGCAACGCCGTCGTTGCGACATCGACGTCTCCGGGCGGCTGCCCAAACAGCGAGTTGCGGACCGCGCCGCCGACGACGCGCGCTTCTTCCCCCTCGGAATCAAGGGCCATGAGGAGCCGCGCCAGCGGGCCCTCATGCAGCCACGGCGCATCGCGCAGAGGGGCCGCCGCGCCGCCTGTCACTTCGTCTGCCCCGGAACGAACCGGCCACCCTCGATATGCGCCGGAACGTAAGTCGAACCGGGCGGCGAGCCGCTGAACTGCGCGAGCGCGATGAAGCTGCCGATCACGAGGACGAGGGCGGCGGCGGTGAGCCATCCCACCCTGTTCATTGGCCAAGACTTCGGTTCGAGCACGCCGGAGCGCGTCGCCCAAAGATAGGCGGCGTAGAGCGCAAACGGTGCCAAGAACAGGAGAAACTGGGTCGCAAGCGTTCGGATCATGCGCGTTCTTACGCCATTATGCGGCGCCCGACATCCGCAAACCGCGAGTGGTCCGATTCTGCGGCGTTGCTAATGTCAAATCCCCTCCACAGGCGAGCCTCAGTCGCCATACACCCGCTCATAGAGATTGCGCAGAATCCCTGCGGTCACCCCCCAGATCCGCCGGCCTTCATACGGCATCTCGTAGTAGTCGCGGGGGATGCCGCGCCACTCCCACCGCTTGCGCTGATGATTGGCCGGCTCGATCAGGAAAGCCAGCGGCACTTCAAAGGCATCATCCACTTCATTCGCGTTGAGCGTGAGCTCATAGCCTGGCTGCACCAGCCCGACACTCGGCAAGACCCGAAACCCGCTCATGGTGAGATACAGGTCGAGATAGCCGAGAGGCTCGACCAGCGCCGGATCGAGGCCGATCTCCTCCTCCGCCTCGCGCATGGCGGCGTCGAAGGGCGACGCGTCGTTCTTGTCTATCTTGCCGCCGGGGAACGAAATTTGACCAGGATGGCTCGGCAGATGCGCCGCTCTTTGCGTGAACAGGATGGCCGGTTCGGGGCGCGCCACGACGCCGATCAGAACGGCGGCGGGGCGCGTCGCCGACACGCCGGCCCGCACCCACAGGTCCGGGTCGAGATCCATGTCGCCGCGTCTCGCGGGCTTGGTCGGATCGGTGAGCGCGTCCGGCACGTCCATCGTCAGCCGCGCCCGCGCGCGCGCCAGGAACTCGCGTCCGGCGGCGATCGCTTCTCCCGACACGGTGGCGTCGCTCATGCGAAGTCCCTGACGGCTTCGGCCGGCGCCATCGGGAAGAAGACGCAGCGCGAGGCGACGCCGAACATCATCCTGCCCTCGACATCCCGTTCCTCGCCCATGGCGACGAGATCGTAAAACAACGCCCGCGTCACTTTGGCCCACAAGTCCCGGCGCACATGCAGATAGGGTCGCAAGCCGCCGCTGCCGCTCTCGCGCTCGAAGCGAAGCGCATGGTCGGGCCCGCAGGTCACCCATTCATCCACGTTCGTTCTGAAATGCAGCACGCGTCCCCTATCCTCTTGATCCGCGGTCATTTCGACGGCGAGAAACGGCGCGTCGTCGACGACGATCCCGCATTTCTCGACCGGGGTGACGAGATAGTATTTCTCCCCTTCGCGCTTGAGAACCGAAGCAAACAGCTTCACCAGCGCGGGCCGGCCGATCGGCGTCTTTTGATAGAACCAGGTCCCGTCCGCGGCAATGCGCATATCAATATCGCCGCAATCGGGCGGATTCCACAGGTGCACGGGAGGCGGACCTTTGCCCTTGCTGCCGCGTTTTAGCTCCGCGGTGATGGATTCGAGCGCTCCGGCAGCTTGCTTGTCCGGCATGGTTGCCTCCGCAAAGTGTAGGCGCGTAGGGCCGTTCTCGCGCGATCGTGATGACCCGGACCACAATCGCCATGATCAGCAAATACCGTAAACTTATAGAATCTAGGACAAATCGCACCGAGGCCGCGGGAGCCGCTGCGAGAATGCCTCAGGTGCCGATATAAGAGCCAGGACGCTCCGGTCGGAGACCGGCAACAGGAGAAATAATATGGCGGTGTCGACGAGCGAAGGGCTCGAAAAGTTCGAAGACATGATCGTGCGCGCGGCGGAGTCGGCGGCGGGCCATGTCCGTGCGGCCAAGGCCGGCATCGGCGCCGTCATCTTCGGCCAGGATCTCATTATCGAGCGCGCGCTGATTACGGTTCTGTGCGGCGGCCATGCGCTCCTGGTCGGCGTGCCCGGCCTGGCCAAGACGAAGCTGGTCGACACCATGGGCACCGTGCTCGGCCTCGACGCCCGCCGGATCCAGTTCACGCCCGACCTCATGCCCTCCGACATTCTCGGCTCGGAAGTGCTCGAAGAGAGCCCGGGCGGAAAACGCAATTTCCGCTTCATTCCCGGGCCCGTATTCGCGCAGCTTCTGATGGCGGATGAGATCAACCGCGCGAGCCCGCGCACGCAATCGGCGCTGTTGCAGGCGATGCAGGAGCAGCATGTCACCGTCGCCGGGGCGCGCCACGATCTCCCGCGTCCCTTTCATGTTCTCGCGACCCAAAACCCGCTCGAGCAGGAAGGGACCTATCCGCTTCCCGAAGCGCAGCTTGACCGTTTCCTGATGGAGATCGACGTCTACTACCCCGACCTCGAGGCCGAGCGGCGCATCCTGGTGGAAACGACCGGCGCCGAAGAGACCAAGCCCAAGGCCGCGATGACCGCTGACGACCTGATGGCGGCGCAGCGGCTGATCCGGCGTTTGCCGGTGGGCGAGTCCGTTATGGAAACGATACTCATGCTCGTGCGCTCTGCCCGTCCTGGCCCGGAAGGCGGCGATCTCGGCAAATTGATCGCCTGGGGTCCGGGGCCGCGCGCGAGCCAGGCCTTGATGCTCGCCGTGCGCGCGCGCGCGCTGCTCGACGGGCGTTTCGCTCCTTCGGTCGATGACGTCATCGAGCTCGCGGAGCCGGTGCTCAAGCATCGCATGGCGCTGACCTTCGCCGCCCGCGCCGACGGCGAGACGATCCCCGACGTGATCGGCCGCCTCAAGTCGCGCATCGGATGATCCGAATGGCGGACGCGCTTGGCGAGCAACAGGATATCGAGGTTGCCCGGCGGGCGACGGGCGATGCGCATTCCCTCGCCGCCACCATGCCGCGCCTGATCCTGGAATCTCGTCGTGTCGCGGCCACCGTCATTCACGGGCTGCATGGCCGCCGCCGCGCGGGTTCGGGAGAGAATTTTTGGCAGTATCGCCGCTTCATCTCCGGCGAGCCGGCACATCGGATCGACTGGCGCCGCTCCGCCCGCGACGATCATCTCTACGTGCGCGAGCAGGAATGGGAGGCCGCGCATACGGTCTGGATCTGGCCCGACCGATCGCCGTCGATGGCGTTCAAGTCGGGATTGGCTGCGGAGCCGAAGCTCGAGCGTGCTCTGGTCGTCGCCTTTGCGCTGGCGGAAGTGCTGGTCGAGGGCGGCGAGCGGATCGGCATTCCCGGTTTGTTGCGCCCGACCGCCAGCCGCAACGTGATCGAGCGCATGGCGCAGGCCATCATCCACGATCCCTTCGAACGGACGAGCTTGCCGCCGACCTTTTCGCCGTCGCCGCTGGCCGAGGTGGTCTTGCTGTCCGACCTCTGGAGCCCGACGGCCGAGGTGCATGCGACCATCGCCCAGTTGTCGGCGACGGGCGCGCACGGCCATGTGGTTCAGGTCGTCGATCCGGCGGAGGAGACGTTTCCCTATAGCGGGCGCATCGAGTTCATCGAGCCGGAAGGCGCCGGCGCGATCACCGCCGGGCGCGCCGAAAGCTGGCGCGCCGACTATGAGCTTCGCCTCGCCCGTCATCGCAACGACATCCGCGCCGAAACCGACCGTCTCGGCTGGAGCTTCGCCATACACCGCACCGACCGCCCCGCAAGCGAGTTGCTGCTCTTGCTGCATGGGCGCATGGGCGCCGGCCCCGATGCCACCGGCATCAACCGGTGGCGCGCCGTTGCGCATCCGTCGAGGTCCGCATGATCGGCGGCCTGCCCATCGCCTTCGCTCAGCCGCTGGTTCTGCTCGGACTCCTCAGCCTGCCGGTGTTGTGGTGGCTGTTGCGGCTGGTCCCGCCGCGCCCGCGGCGCATCCACTTTCCGCCCACCCGCCTGCTGTTCGAGATCGCGCCGCGCGAGGAAACGCCGGCGCGAACGCCTTGGTGGCTGACGATTCTGCGGCTCACGCTGGCCGCTCTGCTCATCATCGCGGCCGCCGGGCCGATCTGGAATCCGCCGGTTGCCGCCCAGCGCGCGAGCGGACCGCTTGCGCTGCTTGTCGACGACGGTTGGGCCGCGGCCTCGACCTGGGATGCGCGGCTGCGGACGGCGGACGACCTCATCGCCCGCGCGGAAGCGGACGGCCGCGGTGTTGCGATTATTCCGCTCTCCGAGCAGACGCGCGACATGACGCTCGAGACCCCGGGTTCGGCGCGCGTCCGCCTGAAGCAGATGCGGCCGAAGCCGCACACGATCGATCGCGCGGAAATACTGCCGGCCATCGGCCGATTCCTCGCCGCGACCCCCGAGGCGGAGGTGATCTGGCTCTCCGACGGCGTCGACCTCGGCCAGGCCAATGAATTCGTCACCGGGCTCGCACGCCTGCTCAATGGTCGCCCGCCGACCGTCATCGACGGAGGGATGCGGCCTGCACTTGCGCTTGCAGCCGCTGAAAACGCCGCGGGAGGACTCGGTGTGAAAGTCCTGCGCGCCGCCACGGCGGGCGGCGACAACGGCGTCGTTCGCGCGGTCGATCTCAAAGGCTTGCCGCTCGGCGAAAGCGCTTTCGCGTTCAAGCCGGGCGAGCGCGAAACCGATGCCGTGCTCGATCTTCCGGTCGAGATCCGCAACGACATCGCGCGGCTCGAAATCAACGCCGAGCGCTCCGCCGGCGCCGTGCAGCTTCTCGACAAGCGGTGGCGGCGCCGCACCGTCGGCATCGTCTCGGGCGCGACCGCGGAGACGGCGCAGCCGCTTCTCGCATCGACATTCTATCTCTCCCGCGCGCTGGGACCGTTTGCCGATATCCGCTCGGCGGAAGGAGTCGCGCCGGCGGACGCCGTGCGCCGCTTCATCGACCAGCGCCTGCCGATGATGATACTGGCCGACGTGGGCACCGTCGCCGGCGAGGCGCGCGAGCGGCTCGTGCGCTGGGTGGAGGACGGCGGCATGCTCGTGCGGTTTGCCGGCCCCCGCCTCGCGGCGGCCGACGACGACCTCGTGCCGGTGAAGCTGCGCCGGGGCGGACGCGTGCTCGGCGGCAGCTTGAGCTGGGACCAGCCGCAGCCGCTTGCCAGCTTCGCGCGAGAGGCTCCTTTCGGCGGCATGGCGGTGCCGAGCGACGTCACCGTCACGCGGCAGGTCTTGGCCGAGCCCGATTCGCTTCTCGGCGAACGGACCTGGGCGACGCTCGCCGACGGCACGCCGCTCGTTACCGGCGGCCGGCGCGGCAAGGGAATGGTCGTGCTCTTCCATGTCACGGCCGATACGCGCTGGTCAGACCTGCCGATCTCAGGCACGTTTGTCGACATGCTCAAGCGAATCGTCGCCCTGGCGGGATCCTCCGCGACCGCCGAGAGCGGAACGGCGGCGGCAGGCCGCAGCGACGCGCGCGAGTTCGTTCCGCCGGCGCGCGTGCTCGACGGTTTCGGCGGCTTTACGCCGCCGCCTTCGAGTGCGCGGCCGATTCCGGCCAATTACACCGAGCGGGCGCGCGCCGAGCATCCGCCGGGTTTCTACGGTCCGCCTGAGGGCTTGGTCGCGGTCAATACGCTTGTGCCCGCTGACCGGCTCGCGCCGATCGACTTCGCGCCGCTGAATGCGCGCCTGGAAGCCTATCGTTCGAGCGAGCCGGAAGATTTGCGCGGACCCATTTTCCTCGTGGCTCTCGGGCTGCTCTTGCTGGACGCGCTGATCGTGTTCTGGCTCGCCGGCGGCATGAGCAGGCTCGTGCCGCGCCGGCGGCGCGCGGCGGCCGCCATGGCTTTTGCGATCGGATCAGGTGCCCTGCTTGCGCTCGCGACGGGCGCGGCGGCGCAGTCCGCCGATCCGAAGACGGATGAGTTCGCGTTGAGGTCGACGCTGGAGACGCGCCTTGCTTATGTCGTCACCGGCGATGCGCAGGTCGACAACGTGAGCCGGGCCGGCCTGCAGGGGCTGACGCTCTTTCTCGCGCAGCGCACGGCGCTGGAGGCCGGCGATCCTGTCGGACTCGATGTCAGCCGCGACGAGCTCGCGTTCTTCCCGCTGATCTATTGGCCGGTCCTTCCCGAGGCGCGGCGGCCGAGCGCCGAGACGCTGGCGCGCATCGACGCTTACATGAAGCAAGGCGGCACGGTTCTGTTCGACACCCGCGACGCCGTGCTGGCCCCGCCGGGTCCGGGCGGCGAAGCGCGCGGGCCCGGGATGCAGGCGCTGCGGCAAATTCTGTCTTCGCTCGACATTCCGGAGCTCGAGCCTGTGCCGCGCGATCACGTGCTCACGAAGACGTTTTTCCTGCTCAAGGATTTTCCGGGGCGCTTCAATTCCGGACAGCTTTGGATCGAGGCGCTGCCCGCCGCCGCCGAAGAGGATCCGCAACGTCCCGCGCGGGCGGGCGACGGCGTCTCCTCGATCCTGATCACCTCGAATGATCTCGCCGGAGCCTGGGCGACGCGCCAGGACGGACAGGCGATGTTGCCGATGTCGCCGGGCGAGCCGCGGCAGCGCGAATTCGCCTTCCGCGCCGGCGTCAACATCGTGATGTACACGCTCACCGGAAACTACAAGGCCGACCAGGTGCATATCCCCGCGCTGCTCGAGCGCCTGGGACAGTAGGGAGCGAGTTGTGGGCCTCGGAATCACTTTCGCGCCTCTCGTGCCCGACTCCGTATTGTGGGCGGCGGCGGCGGCGGCTTTTGTTGTTGCCGCGTTGCTGTTCGTCACCCGCACGCGCGGCGCCGCGGTGCGCGCCGTCGCCTTGGCGCTTGCGGTCCTGGCGCTCGCCAATCCCTCCTTCACCCGTGAAGACCGCGAGCCCCTCCCCTCGGTCGCGGCCGTCGTGATCGACCGAAGCGCAAGCCAGACATTCGGCGACCGCGCCGCGCAGACCGTGGCCGCGCGCGCCGCGCTCGCGCAGCGACTGTCGCGCGTGGCGGGACTGGAAGTCCGCGTCGTGGAAGCCGGCGAATCCGACGGCGAGACCGACGGCACGCGGCTCTTCGCCGGATTGAGCGCCGCGCTGGCCGACGTGCCGCCCGATCGCATCGCCGGTGCCTTCATGATCACCGACGGCCGCGTGCACGACGTGCCGGCGGAGGCGGCGGCGCTCGGCTTTTCCGCACCGGTGCACGCGCTCATCACGGGACGGCCGGACGAGCGCGACCGCCGCATCGTGCTTGTGGCGACGCCTCGCTTTGGCATCGTCGGCCAGTCGCAGACCGTGGCCTTCCGCATCGAGGACCAGGGCGTGCGCGGTGCGCCGGCGCAGATCGTCGTGCGGCGCGACGGCGAGCAGATCGCGGCGCGAACGGCGGCGCCCGGCGAAACGATCCGCGTTCCCGTCGCTATCCAGCATGCCGGGGCGAACATCGTCGAGATCGAGGCTTCGCCGCTCGAGGGCGAACTGACCACGATCAACAACCGCGCGGTCGTATCGATCGACGGCGTGCGCGACAAGCTGCGGGTGCTGCTCGTCTCCGGCGAGCCGCATGCCGGCGAGCGCACGTGGCGCAATCTCTTGAAGTCGGATGCGAGCGTCGATCTCGTGCATTTCACGATTCTGCGTCCGCCCGAGAAGCAGGACGGAACGCCGATCAACGAGCTGTCGCTGATCGCATTTCCGACGCGCGAGCTGTTTCAGCAGAAGATCAACGAATTCCATCTGATTATCTTTGACCGCTACGCGCGCCAGGGCGTGCTGCCGATCATCTATCTCGACAATGTCGCCCGCTACGTGCGCGAAGGTGGCGCGGTGCTCCTGGCCGCGGGCCCCGACTACGCCAGTCCCACGAGCCTCTGGCGCACGCCGCTGGACGTGGTCCTTCCCGCCGAGCCGAGCGGGCGGATGATCGAAGGCCCGTTCCATGCGCGGCTAACCGAGCTCGGCAAACGGCACCCTGTCACGCGCGGTTTGAACGGCGCGGACAACGATCCGCCGAACTGGAGCCGCTTCTTCCGCATCGTGGATACCGTGAAGACCACCGGCACGCCGGTCATGCAGGGTCCGCAGGGAAAGCCGCTGGTCTTGCTCCAGCGCGAGGGCAAGGGCCGTGTCGCGCTGGTGCTTTCGGATCATATCTGGCTTTGGGCGCGCGGCTATGAAGGCGGCGGCCCTCACCTCGACTTGCTGCGGCGCCTCTCGCACTGGCTGATGAAGCAGCCGGACCTCGAGGAAGAAGCGCTGCGCCTGTCGGTGCGCGGCCGCGATCTCATCGTGCAGCGGCAGACGATGGAGGACAGCGTCGCTCCGGTGACGCTCACGAGCCCGACCGGCGCAACGCGCACGCTTAATCTCGATTCCGCCGAGCCCGGGATCTGGCGCGCCGGCCTCGTCGTCAACGAGCTCGGCCTGTGGCGGGCGACCGACGGAAAGCTCTCGGCGCTGGTCAATGTCGGGCCGGCGAATCCGCGCGAATTCACGGAAGTCACCTCCACCACCGAGACGCTGGCGCCGCTGCTCGGCCAGACCGGCGGCGACGCGCGCCGGCTCACGCAGGAGACAGGCGTCAACCTTCCGCGCATCGTCACGGTGCGCTCGGGAAACACCTACAAAGGCGACGACTGGATGGGCTTGAAGATGCGCGACGCCAGCGTCGTGCGCGACATCGGCGTCCTCCCCGTGTTTGCCGGCCTGCTCGGACTGTTGCTCCTGATCGGCAGCCTCGCGGCCACCTGGCTGCGCGAGGGACGTTGAGACTCTCGGTCAGATTTTTGCCTGATCCCAATCCGGCCGGATCGCGCCGCTGACGCCGTCGAAGGCGCCCGCGGTCAATTCGGCGACCAAAAGCCGCTCCGGATCGACCGGCCCCGGCATGGCCACGGCGCCTTTGGCGATGCGCTTGAATCCGGACTCGCCGTAATACGGCTCGTCGCCCACCAGCACGATCAGCCGGTGTCCCTTCGCCTTGGCCTCTTCCACGGCGCGCGCGATCAGCGCGCGCGCGATGCCGCGCCCGCGGAACGGCGGCTCGATCGTGAGCGGCCCCAGGAACAGGGCCGGCGTATCGCCGATGCAGATCGGCGTCAGGCGGACCGACCCGACCAGCAAGGTGCCCACGCGCGCCGTGAAAGAAAGCTCGCGGTCATGCGCGATCCTTTCACGAATCCGAAACGCGGAGCGCGCGAAGCGGCCGGGGCCGAAGGTGCGCTCGTGCAGCCGTTCGATCGCGGCGGCGTCGTCCTCGCTCTCGGGCAGGATCGTGAAGGCCAGTTCCGTCATAGGGGCCGGTTACCACTTGCGCCGGACAAGGTCCATCGCTCCGCCATCGTCGGACGATCGGACCTGTTGGCAAGGTTGACGCGTGCACGCACGCAAGCCGGGCTTGGCAGCCTTGGAAAGTCCTTGCGCCGTCGCTACCTCGCGTGAAAGCGCGAAGGACGACGCTCATGGGCCTGCTTGTGGATGGCGTTTGGACGGACCAGTGGTACGACACGGGCGCGAGCGGGGGACGCTTCGTGCGCTCGCAATCGAAATTTCGCAACTGGGTCACCCCCGACGGCGGCCCCGGGCCGAGCGGCGAAGGCGGTTTCCCTGCGCAACGCAATCGCTATCATCTCTATGTGTCGCTCGCCTGCCCCTGGGCGCATCGCACGCTGATTTTCCGCAAGCTCAAGCGCCTCGAGGAGATTGTTTCCGTCTCCGTGGTCGACCCGCTGATGGGACCGGAAGGCTGGATCTTTTCGGATGCGT
The DNA here is from genome assembly GCA_022844485.1 of Xanthobacteraceae bacterium. Taxonomy (GTDB): domain Bacteria; phylum Pseudomonadota; class Alphaproteobacteria; order Rhizobiales; family Xanthobacteraceae; genus JALHLQ01. Next base: position 25,135 of record JALHLQ010000018.1, on the reverse strand, counting down.
CCGGCCCGTTTCCCGACGCCGTGAACGGAGCGAGGCGGCTCTTCGAAGTCTACCTGGCCGCCGATCCGCACTACTCGGGCCGCGTCACCGTGCCGGTGCTCTGGGACAAGACGCGGCGGACGATCGTGAACAACGAGTCGGCGGAGATCATCCGCATGTTCAATTCGGCGTTCACGGAACTGACCGGCGACACCGGCGATCACTACCCGCCCGCGCTGCGCGAGGAGATCGACGCGATCAACGCGTTCGTCTACTCACGCATCAACAACGGCGTCTACCGCGCGGGTTTCGCAACGACGCAAGAGGCTTACGATGAAGCCTTCACGGAACTGTTCGAGGCGCTCGACGCCCTCGAGCAGCGTCTGTCTGGGCGGCGCTATCTCGTCGGCGATTCATCGACCGAAGCGGATTGGCGGCTGTTCACCACGCTGGTCCGTTTCGATGCTGTCTATGTCGGACATTTCAAGTGCAATCTGCGGCGTATCGCCGATTATCCGAATCTGTCGAACTATCTGCGCGATCTCTATCAGGTGCCCGGGATCGCCGAGACCGTCAGCCTCGATCAGATCAAGCGACATTATTACGGGAGCCATCGTCAGCTCAACCCGACCGGCATCGTGCCGCGCGGCCCGCTGCTCGATTTCACAGCGCCGCATGACCGCCATCGATTCGATCGGCGGACGCGCGAGGCGCTCACCACCGTTCGCTGATCGGCGCGCCTTCGAGCACCTCGGCGAGCCGCGCCCGCGTTCCTCGCGTCGTGTCCTCGGGCAAGGCCGCGAGCGGGAAGAAACCATGGCCGACGATCTCGCGATCGGGGACGGGCGCCGCGTCCTGCCGAAAGGTCTTGACGACGAACACGGCCACATGGTCGCGCGACGACGCGCTGTCCTGAAAGAACACGCCGTGCAGCGCCGGCGCGGCGGCCCAGACGATGTTCGCTTCCTCCTTGAGCTCGCGCGCGAGCGCATCGAGCAGGGTCTCTCCCGGCTCGACGCCGCCGCCCGGCAGATGCCAGCCGCTGACATAGGAATGCTTGACGAGAAAAGCCTCGCTTCGCCCATTCAGCACGACGGCCCGAACGCCCAGCGTCATCCCGCGCGAGAAGCGCCAGTAGAGATGGAGCGCGCGCCGCAGCGCGGGCTCGGTTGCGCGCCGCCAGCCGCTGATCGCCACGGGTTCCTCCAACCGATGCGCAGGGAACATAGCAGCCAAGCCATCCCGCAGGGCGCGGCCTTGCGCACATATTCCGGACTCCCTATGTGACGCGCATGAAGCGGGAAGCGCTCCTCCCTCGCTTCCTGCTCCGACGGCGTCTCCCCTTCCCGGGGAGGCGCCGTTGTCCTTTGTGCTATGCCCTCCTCCGAGTCCGTATTCTATATACCCGATACGCGATACCCGCTGGACAGCGCGAGGAGGCCAGGCGTGAAGCGATTTGCCGATTTGACCGAGCAGGAAGTCTTGGCGCTGGCGATCACCAACGAGGAGGAAGACAGCCGGATCTACCGCGGCTTCGCCGACGGTCTCAGGGAAAAATACGCTTCCTCCGCCAAGGTCTTCGAGGAAATGGCGGAGGAGGAGATTCGCCATCGCGCAATGCTCTATGAGCTCTACCGCGCAAAGTTCGGCGACTACCTGCCGCTGATCCGGCGGCAGGACGTGAAAGGTTTCATCAGCCACCGGCCGCTCTGGCTCGTGCGCCCGCTGGGGCTCGACGAGGTGCGGAAATACGCGGCCGAGATGGAATTCGAGGCCGCGCGTTTTTATCGCAAGGCGGCGGAAAAGACGCGCGACGCCTCGGTGCGCGAACTCCTCACCCGCCTCGCCGAAATCGAGGAGGATCACGAAAGCCTGGCCGAGCGCCTCGGAGCGGAGATCCTCACCAAGGAAGCGCGCAGCGAGGAGGACGAGACGGCGCGGCGCGTTTTCGTGCTGCAATACGTGCAGCCCGGGCTGGCCGGCCTGATGGACGGCTCGGTCTCGACCTTGGCGCCGCTCTTTGCGGCGGCCTTTGCCACGCACAGCACCTGGGAAACGTTCCTGGTCGGCATGGCGGCCTCCGTCGGCTCCGGCATCTCGATGGGCTTCACCGAAGCGCTCTCCGATGACGGCTCTCTCACCGGCCGCGGCTCGCCTTGGCTGCGCGGAACCGTGTGCGGCGTGATGACCACGATCGGCGGCGTCGGACACACGCTGCCCTATCTCATTCCCGACTTCTGGACAGCCACGATCGTCGCTTTCGCGGTCGTGATCGTCGAGCTACTGGCGATTTCCTGGATCCGGCATCGCTATATGGACACGCCGTTCCTGGCTGCAGCCTTCCAGGTGATCGTCGGCGGCGTGCTGGTGTTCGTGGCCGGTATCCTCATCGGCAGTTCTTGATGTTCGTCCTTGCGCATCTGTCCGATCCGCATCTCGGACCGCTGCCGCAGGCGCGCTTGCGCGACCTTGCCGGAAAGCGCGCGCTCGGTTTTCTGAACTGGCGCCGCAATCGCAATGCCGGCCACCTGTCCAGCGTTCTTGACGGCATCCTGAGCGATCTGAAGGCCGCCGAGCCGGACCACATCGCGGTGACCGGCGATCTGGTGAACATTTCGCTCGAGACTGAATTCGCGCCCGCGCGGGCCTGGCTCGCGCAGGTCGGCGCGCCCGAACAGGTCACCGTCGTGCCGGGAAACCACGACGCCTATGTTCGTGGCGCCCTTCAACATCCGGCGACGCATTGGGGCGACTATATGCGGGGCGACGGCGTCGGCGCGGCGGCCCCAGTCGATCGCATGCCGCCATTTCCCATCGTGCGACGGCGCGGCCCGGTGGCCTTGATCGGTCTCTCGACGGCGATTCCGACGGCGCCATTCATGGCAACCGGGAAGTTGGGAGCCGATCAAATTCTGCGGCTGACGAGCACGCTTGGTCCGCTCGCACGCGAGGGCCTCTTCCGCATCGTGCTGATTCATCATCCGCCGATGACCATCAAGGGCGGCCGCTTCAAGCGCCTTGTCGATGCCAGTCGCTTCCGTAATGCCATTGCCGAATGCGGCGCCGAACTGATCCTACACGGCCACGAGCACCGGCACCTTTTCAATGCCATCAAGGGCCCAAACGGACCCGTGCCGGTCGTCGGCGTGCCCTCCGCGTCCGCGACGCTGCACAGCGATCTCGACCCCGCCGCCTACAATCTCTACCGAATTTCCGGAGAGGCGGGAGCGTGGCGCTGCGAGCTCGTCTCGCGCGGACTGAAACGCGGGCAGCAGGGCGTCATGGAATTGACGCGTCGCGTCTTGATCGGCTGAAGAGGGCGCATGACCGAACTCCCGCCCAGCGCCAAGAAGGTACAGGACGCGGCCGATGCACTCGGGCTTGCTGTCCAGATTCGTGAGATGGACCGCTCCACCCGTACGGCGGAGGAGGCCGCGGCGGCCTGCGGCGTCGCCGTCGGCCAGATCGTCAAGTCTCTGGTCTTTCTGCGGGCGCAGTCGAAGCAGCCGCTGCTGCTGTTGGTCTCGGGCCAGAACCGCGTCGACGAAAAGGCCATCGCTGTGCGGCTCGGCGAGCCGCTGGAACGTCCCGACGCGGAGCGCGTGCGTGCCCTGACCGGCTATGTCATCGGCGGAATTCCACCGTTTGGGCACGCGACCGCGCTGCCGACCTTCATCGACCGCGACTTGCTTGGCTATGATGTCGTGTGGGCGGCAGCCGGCACGCCGCGCGCGGTTTTTCCGGTCGATCCGCAAGTTCTGGCGAAGGCGGTCGGCGCCGAGGCCATCAGCGTCGTTTGAGTCCGCGCTACTTGACCCAGAGCCAGGGATTCCACGCGGCGCTGTGCGCCTTCTCCCAATTGTGCGGACCGCGCCGGCGATAGCGGGTCGCGTTCGCCTGATCCTCGGACCGAACGCGCGCCATCGGCCGCCAGCGCTGTGACAGCAGCCGAAACAGCGGCGGCGTATCCGGCATGCGGCGGTTCTTGCTCCACCAAAAGCGTGTGGCGGGGGACGTCAGCATCTGCGCTCTCTGCTCCGAAAGGCTCGATGTCGAGGAGCCGATGGTAAAGCACAGTTTACAAGGAGCCGCTAAAACCCCCGCTCAAATTTTAACGATTTGGCCGCCCGCTCAGATACAGCGGCCGCCGTCCACCTCCAGCACGACGCCGGTGAGGAATTCCGCCTCATCCGAGACAAGAAAGAGCGCGGCATGGGCCACGTCTTGCGGCGTCGACAGACGGCCCAAGGGCACCGAGGCGATGAATTTCGCCCGCAGCTCCGGCGTGTCTCCGCCCATGAACGTCGGAAGCAGCGGCGTGTCGCCCGCCACCGGCGCCAGCGCGCAAACCCGGATCCGATCGGGAGCCAGCTCGATCGCCATGGCCTTGGTCAGGAGATTCACCGCTCCTTTCGAGGCATTGTACCAGACGAGGCCCGGCCGCGGCCGCAGGCCCGCGGTCGAGCCGATATTGACGATCACGCCGCGTCCGCTCTGGCGCATGAGCGGCACAACCGCATGGGCCAGCAGAAAGACGGACTTCACGTTCACGGCGAAGATGCGGTCGAACTCGGCCTCGTCGACCTCCAGCATCGGCCGGTTGCGATGGCTGACGCCCGCATTGTTGACGAGGATGTCGGGCGGACCGAAAGCCGACGCGACGGCCCGCACCGCCGCATCGACATCCGTCTTTTTCGACACGTCGCATCCGATCGCGACCGCGCGCGATCCGATCTTGGCGGCGGCCTCCTTGGCGGCCCTCTCGTTGATGTCCAGGAGCGCGACGCGCGCGCCTTCGCGCGCAAAGGTCTCGGCGATGCCTTGACCGAACCCGGAGCCTGCCCCGGTGACGACGGCGACCTTCTCCTTCAGGCGCATTCGCTTCCCCTGCCCTCTCGTGTCGGACGAAGCCCGTAAGGCAGTCCCCAGCCGAGCCCGGCTTCGGTGTTCACGCGTGGGCGGTACTCGGCGCCGATCCAGCCGGCATAGCCGATATCGTCGAGCATGCCGAAGATCGCCGGATAGTTGACCTCGCCTTCGTCCGGCTCGGCGCGCGACGGCACGGCCGCGATCTGAACGTGCCCGACCAGCGGTAAGTATTTCTCGAAACGGCGGATGAGATCGCCGCCGACGATTTGCGCATGATAGAAGTCGAATTGCATGCGCACATTGACCCGATCGATCTTCGTCAGGAGATCGGCGGCGTGCTCCGCCGAGTTGAGGAAATAGCCCGACCGGTCGCGGGGATTAATCGGCTCGATGAGGACCGTGATCCCCGCCTGCGCCGCCGCATCGGAGGCGCGCAGGAGATTGGCGACGAACGCCGCTTCGGCCCTGACGCGATCGTCCGGTTGCACCTTGCCCGCCAGGCAATGGACCGCGCGCCCGCCAATCGCCCCGACATAGTCGAGCGCCCGGCGGAAGTGAGCGGCGAAATCGGCCGCGCGGCCGGGGACCGCCGCCGATCCGAATTCACCCTCGTCGATCGGCGTGTTGACGCCGATCATCGTCAGGCGGCGCCGGTCGAGCTCGCGCTTCACCTCGGCCGCCGGCGTGTCATAGGGAAACTGCAGCTCGACCGCCTCGAACCCGGCTTTGGCCGCCGCGCCGAAGCGCTCGATGAACGGGTATTCCGTGAACAGGTAGGCGAGGTTGGCGGCAAATCTTGGCATCGCGGTGCAGGGCCTTTGTGAACCGCCTGCATCATAGCGGGACCGAAGCCGCAAGACACCCGCACGCGCTTGCATCGCGTCCCCAATCCTTGTTCAGTGGCGTCCCGCCACTCGGAATTCCACGATCATCCATGCGCGCGAACGACAGCTTCCACATTGCCGTAATTCCGGGCGACGGAATCGGGGTCGAGGTCGTCGCCGCGACGCTCGATCTCCTTCGCAAGCTCGAGGCCGCCACTCCGGGCTTGCGCTTTCGCTTCGAGGAAGCGCCGGCGGGAGCCTCGCATTACCTTCAAACCGGCACCGATCTCCCCGAGACGACGGTCAGGCTCTGTGAAAAGGCGGATGCCGTGCTGCTTGGCGCGTGCGGCCTTCCCGACGTGCGCAAGGCGGACGGGACCGAGCTGCGCCCGCAAGTCGATCTGCGGATCATCTTCGACCTCTATGCCGGTGTCCGGCCGGCCAGACTGGTGCCGGGCGTGAAAAGTCCGATCGTGGGCGCCGACAAGCGCGGGATCGATCTCGTCGTCATCCGCGAGTCGACCGAAGGGCTGTTTGCGTCGATGGACAAGGGCGTGGTGACGCAAGACGAAGCGCGCGAGACCATGGTCATCACGCGTCGCACGTCGCAACGTCTGTTCGACTTTTCATTCCGCCTCGCGGAGCGGCGAAAGGGGCGCGGCGGCAAGGGCAAGGTCACCTGCGTCGACAAGGCCAACATCTTTCGCGCCTTCGCGTTCTTCCGGCAGATCTTCTACGCGCGCGCGCGCGGCTTCCAGGACATGACGGCCGATCACATCTATGTCGACGCCTGTGCGGTCGCGATGGTGCAGCGTCCCTGGGATTTCGACGTGCTGGTCACGGAAAACATGTTCGGCGACATCTTGAGCGACCTCACCGCCGGCCTTGTCGGCGGGATGGGCATGGCGCCGTCGGCCGACATCGGCGACCGGCACGCCGTCTTCCAGCCCTGCCACGGCACCGCGCCCGACATCATGGGAAAAGGTATCGCCAATCCCACGGCGACGATCTTGTCCGCCGCCTTGATGCTGGATTGGCTGGCGGAGCGGCATGACCATCCGGCCGCCGCGGACGCGGCCGCGCGGATCGAGCAGGCGGTGGATCGCGCCTTCGCAAAAGGTCTGCATCCCTGCGAGTTCGGCGGAACGGATGGGACCGCCGCGGTCGCCAAGGCGATTTCCGACGCGCTCTGAATCGCCCCTTTTGCCCACCCACAAGTGGGACGTGGCCCGCTCCCCGCAACGCCCGGGCTGAGAACCGTCGATAAAACCTTCGTCATTGGCTGATCTCGATGGCACCCACACGTTGCCCACCTTTCGTGTGGGACGTTTTGTGGTTGACCGCGTTTCCGCGCAATGGTTCGCTCCCGCGCAGCCTTGCCTCAAGACAGGGCGCGCCGGAAACGCCGATGAGCCCTTTGAACCAGCTCCTGCTGAAGGAAATATCCGATTTCTGCCGCGCGACCGGCCTGGCCGAGTCGACCTTTGGACGGCGGGCCGTGAATGATGGGAAGCTCGCGGCGCGGCTTCGCAATGGCGGCCGCATCACGACGGACACCCTCGACCGCATCCGCGCCTTCATGGTCGAGAACCGCAGCCATCTGCCGCGACCGTCCTTTATCGAGCCGGTGCGCAGGGCCGCAGCGCCGCACGCGCAGAACGGCACACAGGCCGCGGAGAATCCTGGTAGCGCCACGCCGCGCGCGGCCGATGCGCGCGACCCGCAACGCAACTTCCGATTCTTCGACAATCGGCAGAAATACCTGCTCTTTGTGAACACCTGCAGCGAAAAGCAGGTGGTGGCGAACCGCGTCTCGCTCGAGCTCGCGAACATTCATCCGCGTCCGCCGGCGGTTCGGGTCTTCGACGCCGGCGTCGGCGACGGCACGGTCCTCGCGCGCGCGATGCGCGCGATGCATGATCGCTTCCCGACCATGCCGTTCTATATCGTCGGCAAGGAGATCAGCCTGGAAGACATCCGCTTGACGCTGCAGAAAATGGCGGACCGCTTTTTCGAGCATCCCTCCACCGTTCTTGTGCTGACGAATCTCGCTTATGCCGACGCGCCCTGGCTCGCGGTGAAGTCGATGAGCGCGGCGTCGAGCCTGGTCTGGCGCGAGCTCGCTTTGACCGGCAACTCCTCGCACAGCTTCGAACAGCAGATCACCGACCTGGAGGCGTTTCTGTCGGAGAACTGGAAAGCCGGCGTCAGCCGGAAGACGGGAAACCCGGTTTACGAACGTCCCGTCGTACTGGTGATTTACCGCGAGGACCACAGATTCCTGCTCGACTCCACCATTCCCCGGCCGGGCGGGACGGTCGCCAACTACGATCTCGTCATCGCATCGCAGCCCTACCGCGCGCGCGCCTCGCTTGATTTCAAGGCCCGTCGCGTGATCGCGCCGCTTGCCCGCGCGCTCGGCCCCGGTGGGCGGCTGATCGCGATCCATTCGCATGGGCATGATCCCGGCATGGCGATCATCGACCGGATCTGGCCAGGGGATAATCCCTTCACCCATGACCGGCATCAGATCCTAAAAGCCGTCAAGGCCGAACTCGGTCCGGCCGGCCGCGACCTCAATTTCAATGCCTATGCCGATAACCGCTCGATTTTCCGTTACGACATGCACACGTTGCCGTCGGAAGTATCGGAATCGATCGGGACGTCGACATTGTTCGCGGCCTGGAACGCTGCGATCTACGTCGCGCAAGTGGAGGATGACCGGCTTGCCGATGTGGTTCGCGAGACGCGCTATCTCGACGCGACACGCGATGTGCTGCATCAAAACAATGGACTGTGGTTCAATGATGAATCCTTCGTCATCTCGCGGCGTCGGGACTAGAGCATGATCCCAAACAGCGGACCGGATTCCGGCGCGCAGACGGTTCAGGGCGTTTCGCGCTTCATGCAAGGCTATTCGATCGAGGCGACGCGCCCGACCCTCGCCGAGATCGTCTCGTTGAAAGGGATCGTTCCCGCCGGGACGCGCGTCTATCTCTCATCGGTTCCGCGTTTGACCGAGGACGAGGTCGTGTCCGCCTCGACGCGCTTGCGCGAGGCCGGGCTGGAACCGGTGCCGCATATTGCCGGGCGTGAGTTTGACAGCAGCGACGCCTTGAGCCGGTTGCTGCGCCGCCTGCGCGCGGAAGCCGCTGTTCGATGCGCGCTCGTTCTCGCCGGCGACCGGACCGACGCCGCCGGTCCGTTTACGGCGGCCGTGGAAGTGATCGAAAGCGGGCTCCTCCAGGAGCACGGCATGGCCGAGATCGGAATTTCGGCCTACCCGGAAGGAAGTCCGGCCATCGCCGATCATGAATTGCACCGCCTGATGGTCGCCAAGATCGCCGCGGCGGAAGACACCGCCTTGGGCGTCCATATCATCACGCAATTCGGATTCGATGCGCGCCGCATCGCAGGCTGGATCGACCAGTTGCGCAATGAGGGAATCGACCATCCCGTGCGGATCGGGCTTGCCGGGCCCGCGCGCCTTTCCACGCTCTTGAAATACGCGCAGCGTTGCGGCGTGAGAACCTCGGCGCAAGGCATGGTGCGCATGGGAGGCATGGCGAAGCATCTGCTCGGGCAAGCGGCGCCGGACGCCCTGATCCGCGCTTTGAGCCTGGCGGCGTCGGGCGGGAGACTGGGGCACGTCGCGCCACACCTCTTCTCCTTCGGCGGCATCACGGCAACGGCGCGATGGGCGTCGTCCGCCGCGCGGGGCGAACTCGTTCTCGAACATGACGGCTTCAGCGTCGCGATCTGAGGCTCGACGCAACACGCAACGCGACGTGCATCGGTCTGCCCGATAGTCGTTCGCCGCCTCAGATGGCTTCGCGCCAGATGCCAAGCGATTCCTGCATCGGGCGGTCCGAAATGCTGAACAGCACCGACTCCTTGCTCGCCTGATGCGCGTGCGGCTTCCAGGGCGGCACGATGAACACATCGCCATAAGACCAGTCGTACGACTGTCCCTCGATCTTGGTTGCGCCCTGCCCTTCGAGGCAGACAAAAACGGCGCCGTCGGTCGAACGATAGTTCTCCCCCTTGAAGCCTTTCGGCAATAACGCGAGATGCGCGCCCATGGTCGGCGTCGCCCAGCCGCCATTCAGCGGATTGGCGTAACGCACGCGCGCGCCATGACGGCGCTCGACATCGCCCGCCTTCTTCATGCGATCGAGAATGGGCCGGATCCGCGCGTAAGGATAGCTGATGATCGGGCTTCGCTTCATCTGCATCGGCGCGCCGTCCGGCAAGACGCCGGACCCGTAGCGATCGAGCGAATCGCCGGAGTCGCGGTTGGCCTTCTGAGTCGGCCGATCGTGATGCTCCATGAACGCCGCCTCGAAGAAATTCACCGTCGGCAGATCGAGCACGTCGAGCCAAATCATCGGCTTCTTCGAGGCGTTGCCATGATCGTGCCAGGTCCAGTGCGGCGTGATGACGAAATCGCCGGGCGACATCAGCGTCCGCTCGCCCTCGACGGAGGTGTAGGCGCCCTCCCCTTCGAGCACGAGGCGAATGGCGGAGGCGGTGTGGCGGTGCGCCACGGCGACTTCACCCGGCAGGATCAACTGCAGCCCGGCATAGAGCGTGTTCGTAATTCGCGACTGGCCGCGCATCGCCGGATTCTCGAACACGAGGACGCGGCGCTCCGCTTCCTTGGCCGTGATCAGTTCGCCCGACTCATCGACGAACGAACGCACATCCTTGTAGCGCCAGATCGCCGGCGCGCATTGCGTGACCGGCTCCTTGGGAACGAGCTTCTTCAGCACTTCCCAAAGCGGCGCCATGTCGTGGGCCGAGATGCGTGTGTAGAAATCGTCGCGCGCCGACTGGATATTGTGCCCGCGCGGCGGTTGCCCGTTACGCCTCTTTGCCACCCCTGCCACGGAAACCTCCTGCTCACGCAACGCCTCTCTGCCACTATAGTGGAGCTTCGCGCTTGACGAAACGCTTAAGCATGTCCGAACAGGCAGGCGCCGATCGGCGACAAGAAGAGGGACGGAAGATGGACAAGGCTTTCGAGGACCGCCTCGCCATTCGCGATCTGATCGAGAACTGGGTGGTCTGGCGCGACGCCGGCGAATGGGACCGTTTCCGCACGGTCTGGCACGACGACGGCGTGATGATGGCCACCTGGTTTCAAGGCCCGGCGTCCGAATTCATCAAGGTCAGCGAAGAAGGCTTCAAGCGGGGGGTCCGCATCCTGCACTTCCTCGGCGCCCAATCGGTGGACGTGGCCGGCGACCGGGCGGTCAGCCAGACGAAAATGAGCATCATGCAGCGCGCACCGGTCGAGGGCGTTCTCTGCGACGTCACGTTGCACGGCCGCTTTTACGACTTTCTCGAGAAGCGCCGCGGCCGATGGGGCTTGGTGCTGCGCCAGCCGATCTACGAAAAAGACCGTATCGACCCGGTCGATCCGGCAGCCGCGCCGCCGAGATTGGATACCGCTTTGCTCGAAAGCTTTCCCGAAGGCTACCGCCACCTCGCCTACCTTCAGTCCAAGATCGGCTACAAGGTGAAGCCCGACATGCCGGGTCTTGTGGGTATGGAGGTGGAAGCCCTTTATCGGCGCGGCGCAGGCTGGTTGAACGGCGAACCGCTGTAAGCCCGATCCTCCGGCCGCGTGGAACGCTTCGGCATGGTCGATCCTCGGCGATACCGGACGCGACACGGCGCGGCCTTTCGCATCTCGGACTATGCCGTTGATGCGTTGTCGCGCTACGACCCATATGGTAGTGGCGCAGACTCGCTCAACCGGCGCCAGCGCCGGTTTCACCATAGGAAATGGATCGAGAGACGCGCCTCCGCGCCTTCTCCAAGGGAGACACATCGATGGCCGCGAATACGCAACGCATCGGCTGGATCGGCCTGGGCCGCATGGGATCGCCCATGGCCGAGCGGCTCATCAAGGCGGGCCACGACGTCTCGATCTGGAATCGCACGCGCTCGAAAGCGGAGCCGCTCGCGGCGCTTGGCGGAAAGATCGTCAACAAGCCCAGCGATCTCGCGGATGTCGACGTTCTGTTTACCATGGTGTCCACCGGCAAGGACCTCGAACAGGTCTATTTCGGCGCGGACGGCGTGGCCGCGAACGGAAAGGGGAAGCTGCCGCGCGTTTTCGTCGAGTGCTCGACGATTGCGGTCGAGGAATCGGCCGCAGTCCGCACCAAGCTGGCGGGCTTGGGCGCAGCCTACGTGTCGGCTCCGGTGAGCGGAAACGGCAAATGCGTCAAGGCAGGCAAGCTGTCCTCCGTGGTCTCGGGCCCGCAGGACGTGTGCCGCTCGGTCGAGTCCTTGATCGAGGTTTATGCGCCGCGCGGCGTCTACTATGTCGGCGAGGGCGACCTCGCCCGCATCTGCAAGATCGCCCATAACGTCATGCTCGGCGTGGTGATCGAGAATCTGATCGAGATCACCCTCCTCGCCAACAAGGCCGGCGTTCCGCGCCACGCGTTTCTCGCCTTCATGAACAACAGCGTGATGGGCTCGATCTTCACGCGCTACAAGTCGCCGGCTCTCGTCAATCTCGACTTCACCACGACATTCACGCCGGAGCTCTTGCGCAAGGATCTCGATCTAGGACTTTCACTCGGCACGGACTACGACGTGCCGATGCCGGTGACCGCCGCGACGCGCGAAGTGCTGCAATCCCATTTCGGCGCCGCGCAGCTCAAGAGCGACCCGGAAAAATATCTGGCGGGCGATTTCGCGGCCCTGATCGAGACGATGGCGATCGGCGCCGGGATGAAGCTCGCGAGCGAAAACCGGAACGTCGCGACCGGGCTGGAGACATGAAAACGCTACCGCCGGCTCACCTGCGGATGCCGCAAGGCTCCCAACGCCCATAGCCGAGGTCGACCGCGCAGCCGGGAATATTGCCCTGATACGCGCCGCCCGGGCCGATCCGGCGCGGATCGAATGGATATCCGTAGTCTCCGCCGGGTGCCGGGTAAGCGTAGCGGCGGGGTCCCGCACCAACATAGACCTGCGCACGCCGAGGATGGCTCCGGTAGAAACGAACCTGCCGGCGAGCCTTGCTCTTGCGCGCCTTTTTCTTGGCCGAGACCTCGACGGGCATATTCGCTGCGTCAGCGCTTGCAGCCGATGCGGCGGTGGCGGTCGGTGCGGCGGCTGCGACAACGCCCGCCAGCGCCGCTCCCGCGAGCAATGCCACTAGCAAGATGACGATTTGCTTGGTTTCATGCGCCCCCTATCCTCGTCGCAGCCGTCACCAGAATCAGCATCTCGCTCACTTGTTGTAGCCGCTGCGGCGACGCTGACGGCCGGCGGCCGGCCCGCGCCGGCCGACAATCCATCCGTGCGAGCCGGCGGCACGAGCGCCATGAACGCCGGAATGACGGCGCGCGACGCGGCATGTGCCGCGATCAACACGGAGAAGACGGCGATCGGCTCGGCGAGACTTGGGATCGCACTCACGCACAGCAGCAGCGACATAGCGAGCGCGCAGACACTGTAGGTCCCGATCCGGCTGTCGCGCATGATCTCAAGCTTGCGCTAGCGTGTCGCGCCGCCGCCAAAGCCGTCGGCCACGTCGGCGAGCCCGTCCTCGTGCAGGCAGCCGGTGGCGGCGAGCGTGGCGACGACAGCTAGCGCGGCGGCTGGCCAGGGCGGCAGGTGGAGCGTAATGGAGATCCGTAGGCGAGCGCGCCGAGGAGGCCGACGAGCGCCCCCACTATCGGCCCCGTCCACAGCGCGCGCGCCAACGCGCCGCCCGCGATGGGCGGGAGCCCAACCGGCAGGCGCGTGTAGAAGCCGATGCCAAATCTAAGATCTGTGGCAAGGCCGGAAAGCCGGGACATCATCGCTCACCCTTCCGCCGCCGCGCTTTCGTTATGGGCTCATCGCGCGCGGATTTGCTAGACAGTGCGGCAGATCCGCTATTGCTTCGACCGGAGATTCCATGACCGCGACCCCTTCGCTCGACCGCCGCGCGCCCCGCTTCGGCTCGCTCGCCGCCTTGCGTGCAGCTTGCCTCGACCTGCCCTCCGGGCATGACACGGCTGCGGCATCCGTCGTCGCGCGCGACGCCCAGCTCACCAAGCCGCCGGGCAGCCTCGGCCGCCTGGAGGAAATTGTAGCCTGGCTCGCCCGCTGGCAGGGCCGCAACCCGCCGCGGCTTGAACGGGTCGACGTGCTGGTGTTCGCCGGTAACCACGGGGTAACCAAGCAGAGCGTCTCCGCCTTTGCGGCGGAGGTGACGGCGCAGATGGTGGCGAACTTCACCGCCGGCGGCGCCGCCATCAATCAGCTCGCGCGCCACGCCGGCGCGAATTTGCGCGTCATCCCGCTTGATCTCGACCGGCCGACCGCGGACTTCACGCAGGCGCCGGCCATGAACGAGGACTGCTTCCTCGCCGCGGTTGATGCTGGCTACGACGCTGTCGCGCCAGACGCCGATCTCGTCTGCCTCGGCGAAATGGGCATCGGCAACACCACGGCGGCGGCGGCGCTGGCGGCGGCCCTGTTCGACGGCGGCGGCGCACGCTGGGTCGGCCGCGGAACCGGCGTCGACGATCGCGGGCTGAGGCGCAAGCAGGTCGTCATCGACGAGGCGCTCGCCCGCCACGCGGCGCTGCGCGCCGATCCGCTCGCTTGCGCGGCGGCGTTTGGCGGGCGCGAACTCGCCGCCATGCTGGGTGCCTGCCTCGCCGCGCGGCATCAGGGCATCCCGGTGCTGCTCGACGGCTTCGTCTGCACCGCTGCGGTCGCGCCGTTGAAGAAGCTGCGCACCGACGCCCTCGACCATGCCGTCGCCGCGCACGTCTCGGCCGAATCCGGCCACCGCGTGCTGCTCGACGAGCTGGCGCTGAATCCGCTGCTCGATCTTAGTATGCGGCTCGGCGAAGGCTCGGGCGCCGCGGTCGCGGTGTCGGTCGCGCGTGCCGCACTCGCCTGCCACACCGGCATGGCGACTTTCGGCGAGGCGGGCGTTTCCAACAAGCCGCATTGAGTTCACGCCGGCGCGATGGCGTGGAAGAAGGCGCCGGTGACCTGGGCGCGCCGACCGCCAGCGGGGCCAAGTGGCTGGCCTTGGCCGTCGGCAAGATCGGCCAGCGGCGCGTCGTCGCCGGCGGAAACCAGTGTGGCGTAGTGGAACTCGTGGCCGCGCACGACCTCGCCCGCCGCTCCGATCGGGCTCGTCGACAACAGCCGCGCCGCGCGGTAGCCGAGCTGCATGCGCCGCTTGGCGAAGCTGGCGGCGTGACCGAGCAGGCCGGTCATGGCGTGGGTCACGCCGTCGGCATCTTCCAGGCTGCGGCCGAGCACCATGTAGCCGCCGCATTCGCCGTGCACGGGCCGCGTCTCGGCGAAACGCGAAAGCCCAGCGCGGAACCGCTGCGCCGCCGCGAGCCGGCCCGCATGGAGTTCCGGATAGCCGCCCGGCAGCCAGCAGGCGTCACAAGAATCCGGTGGCGTCTCGTCGGCGAGCGGCGAGAACGGGACGATCTCCGCGCCGGCCCGCCGCCAGCCGTCGAGCACATGGGTATAGATGAAGCTGAACGCCGCGTCGGAGGCGAGTGCGATGCGCTGGCCGGGTGGCGCCAACGCAGGCGCCGCACTTGCCGCGTGCGACGACAGCGGCGCCGCGAGGGCGAGAATAGCGTCGATGTCGATGTGGCGCTCGGCGATTGCGGCGAGCCGGGCGAGCCGCGCGGCGAGATCGGCATGCTCGCCCGCCTGCACCAAGCCGAGATGGCGCTCGGGCAGCGTGAGCGTCTCGTCGCGTGCGATCGCGCCGACCACCGGCACGCCCACTCGCGCAATGGCATCCGTGACCAGGCTGCGATGCCGCTCGCTGCCCATGCGGTTGAGGATAACGCCGGCGATGCGCACCGCCGGATCGTGGGCGGCAAAGCCGCGCACAATTGCCGCCGCCGATTGCGACTGGCCCGAAATATCGAGCACCAGCAGCACCGGCAAATGGAAGCGCGCGGCGAGGTCGGCGGCCGCGCCGGTGCGGCCGGGCACCGGCACTCCGTCGAACAGGCCCATGGCGCCTTCGATCACCAGCACATCCGCCGCGCGTGCCGCATCCGCCACGAGCGCATTGAGCAGCGCAGGCGGCATGGCCCAGCTGTCGAGGTTACAGCCCGGCGCGCCGGTGGCGGCGGCATGGAAGGCGGGGTCGATGTAGTCGGGGCCGGACTTGGCCGCGCGCACCGCAACGCCGCGCCGCGCCAGCGCGGCGATGAGACCAAGCGTCACCGTCGTCTTGCCCGCGCCGGAGCGGGGCGCCGAAACGATGAGCCCGCGCGCGCTCATCGCACCGCGCTCCCGGCCGCCGCGACCGCGTCAAGCAGCTTTGCACGAAATTGCACGATCTCGCCCACGGCAATGATGGCCGGTGGTTCCAGCCCCTGCGCGCGCACCTCCGCCACCACGCGCTTGAGCGTTGAAACGAGGATGCGCTCGGTCGCCGTGGTGGCCGCAGCGATGACGGCGACCGGCGTTGCCGGCTGGAGCCCGCCGCGCCGCAGGGCGTCGACGATACGGGCGAGGTTGTGCATCGCCATGTAGATGACGATAGGCTGGGCGGTACGCGCCAGCGCCTCCCACTCGGAGTCGGCTACCGCGCTCCCGGCAGCACCGTGCCCGGCGGCGAAGATGATGGCGCGGTTGATGCCGCGCACGGTCGCCGGGATCGCCGCAGCAGCAAGCGCGCCGAGTCCGGCGGTGACGCCCGGGATCAGGCGGAACGGTACGCCAGCCATCGCGAGCGCCATCGCCTCCTCGGCACCGCGCCCGAACACGCAGGGGTCGCCGCCCTTCAGCCGCAGCACCCGCTTCCCTTGCTTCGCCAGATCGACGAGCCGCTTGGAGATGTCCTCCTGCGCCGCCGAAGGTTTGCCGCCGCGCTTGCCGGAGAACTCCAGCTGCGCATGCGGCCCAGCCAATGCGAGCACGCGCGGATCGACCAGCGCGTCGTGTACCACCACGTCGGCCTGCGCCAGACCGGCGAGCGCGTCGAGCGTGACGAGGCCGGGATCGCCGGGCCCGGCGCCGGCGAGCCACACATGCCCCGGCTCCAGCTCCGCGACGCTGCCGCGCAGCACTTCCAGCGCATCTCTCCTATTCATTTGACGCGTCTCCGACGTGACGGCGCCGCGTCGGCGCACTAGAACAACGAACATGGATACGCCCGACCGACCGCTCCGCCGCGGCTGGACCACCGGCACCTGCGCCGCCGCCGCCGCCAAGGCCGCCTTCACCGCCTTGGCCACCGGGGAGTTTCCCGATCCGGTCGAAGTAACGCTGCCCCGCGGCGAGCGCCCGGCTTTCGCACTGGCGTTTACGCGGCGCGATGAAGCGTCCGTTACGGCGGGCGTCGTCAAAGATGCCGGCGATGATCCCGACGTCACCCACGGCGCGCTGGTGCTGGCGACCGTGCGGCCCGGCGCGCCCGGCGGGGGGGTGCGCTTCCATGCCGGCCAAGGCGTCGGCACCGTGACCCGTCCTGGTCTGCCCATCCCGCCCGGCGAGCCGGCGATTAACCCAGTGCCGCGCGAGATGATCCGCGCCGCCATCGCCGAGGTGGCGGCAGCGACCGGCCTGCCCAGCGACGTCGAAGTGAAGATCGCCATCCCCGGCGGCGAGGCGCTCGCCGCGCGCACGCTCAACGCTCGCCTCGGCATCGTCGGCGGCTTGTCGATCCTCGGCACCACCGGAATCGTGGTGCCCTATTCCTGCTCGGCCTGGATTCATTCGATCCACCGCGGCATCGATGTCGCCCGCGCTATGGGCCTCGCCCATGTCGCCGGCTCGACCGGTTCGACCTCGGAGGCCGCGGTGCGCAAGCTGCACGATCTGCCCGAGCCGGCTCTGATCGACATGGGCGACTTCGTCGGCGGCATGCTGAAATATTTGCGTGCCCATCCGGTCGAGAAGGTCACCGTCGCCGGCGGCGTCGCCAAGATGACCAAGCTGGCGCAGGGCCTGCTCGATCTGCATTCCAAACGCGGTACGGTGGACCTCGTCGCGCTCGCCGCCTTCGCCGCGGCCGCCGGCGGCACGCCCGCTCTGGCGGAAACCATCCGCACGGCCAACACGGCAGCGCAGGCGTTCACCCTCGCCGCCGCCGAGGGCGTCGCGCTCGGCAACCTCGTCGCGCGCGCCGCCTGGCAGACCGCCGCCCGCGTGATCGAGAGCACCGGCACGATGCTGGAGATCGCGATCTTCGACCGCGAGGGCAAGCTGGTCGGCCATGCGCCGTTCGTAGCCGCTCACGATGCGCCTCCGCGGAATCGACGACGATAGTCCGGATCGTAGAGCGCGCTCTCGCGGAAGTCCTCCGCCGCGAGCGCCCGCCCGACCAGGATGATCGCCGTGCGCTCGATCGGCTCGGCCGCGACCTGGTCGACGATGTCGGCGAGCGTGCCGCGCAGGATGCGCTCGTCGGCCCAGGTCGCGCGCACCACCACGGCGACCGTGCAATCGGCGCCGTAGAACGGGATCAGCTCGGCAACGATCTTGTCGATCGCATGGATGGCGAGATGCAGCACGAGCGTCGCGCCGGTCGCCGCGAAGGCGGCGAGCGTCTCGCTAGCCGGCATGCGCGAGGCGCGGCCAGACATGCGCGTGAGCACCACGCTCTGCGCCACCTCCGGCACGGTCAGCTCGCGGCCGAGCCGCGCCGCTGCGGCCGCGAAGGCGGGCACGCCCGGCGTCAACGTATAGGGAATGCCGCGCCGATCGAGCCGGCGCATTTGTTCAGCCACCGCGCTGAAGACGGAAAGGTCGCCGGACTGCAGCCGCGCCACGTCGAGCCCGGCCGCGTGCGCGGCGACGTATTCCGCCTCGATCTGGTCGAGCGACATCGGTGCGGTGTCGACCAGCCGCGCGCTGGGCGGGCAATGGACGAGCAGGTCCCTAGGCACGATCGAGCCGGCATAAAGGCAGACCGGACAGCGCGCGAGCAGGTCGCGCCCGCGCACGGTGATGAGATCGGCCGCGCCCGGCCCGGCGCCGATGAAATGCACGGTCACGACTTCACCCACGTCCATTGCGTCACCGGCAGCGCCGGCCGCCACGCCTGCATGCGGCCAAGCGCATCGACACGTTCGATTGCGACGCGGACCAGCTCGCCACCTTGCGCGGCGTGACGCGCGATCAGAAGTGCCTCGGTCTCCAGCGTCACCGCGTTGACGACAAGCCGCCCGCCAGAGACGAGCGCCGCGATGGCGGCATCGAGTACGGCGGCGCTCGCGCCGCCGCCGACGAAAACCGCCTGCGGCGGCGGCAGCCCGGTCAAGGCCTCGGGCACATGTCCCTCGACCACATCCAGCCCCGGCACGCCAAACGCCGCCGCGTTGCGGCGGGTCCGCGCGGCGCGCTCCGCGCGCGCCTCGATAGCGATCGCGCGCAACGAGGGATCGGCCAACATCCACTCGATCGCCACCGAACCGGAGCCGGCGCCGATATCCCACATGAGCTCGCCGCGTCGCGGCGCCAGCGCCGACAGCGTGACCGCGCGCATCTCGCGCTTGGTGATCTGCCCGTCGTGCTCAAACAGCGAGTCGGCGAGTCCCGGAGCGCGCGCCAGCACCCGCGCGTCGCGGCCGGCGACGACCTCGATCGCCACCACGTTGAGCGGGTCGATCACGCCGAGGTCGAATGTGTCGGCGCATACCGTGCGCACGCGTTCGCGCGGACCACCCAGCGCTTCCAGCACGGAGAGTCGCGAACGGCCGAAGCCACTCTCCGCGAGCAGCCGCGCCAGCGCCGCGGGGCCATCGCCGTCGGAGGTCAGTGCGAGCACGCGCGCACCCGGCTGCAAATGCGGGCGCACCAAGTCGAGCGCTTTCCCATGTAGCGACACCGTCGCCGTGTCGGGCAGCGCCCAGCCGAGCCGTGCGGCGGCGAGGCTGAATGCAGACGGCGCCGGCACCACGACCGTCTCGCCCGGATCGACGTGGCGCGCCAGCACCGAGCCGACGCCGTGCACGAAGGGATCGCCGGAGGCGAGCACGCAGACCGGCCGCCCGCGATGCGCAAGCACTTCCTCGACCGCCCGCTCGAACGGGCTTGGCCAAGGTCGCGCCGCGCCACGGATGAGCGGAGTCGCCAAAGCGAGATGGCGCCTACCGCCGAACACGAACTCGGCCGCCGCGACGAGTCCACGCGCGACCGGGGTCAGGCCCTCCACCCCATCCTCGCCGATGCCGACGATGGACAGCCACGGGGGCGATCCGGCATTGTCGCGCGCGATCGGATCAGAACGCATGCACATCCTCGTTCTCGGCGGCACCACGGAAGCACGATTGCTCGGCGACCGACTCGCCGGCCGCGGCCTTGAGCTGACGCTCTCCCTCGCCGGCCGCACCAATTCGCCCGTGCCCATGCCGGCGCCGGTGCGCATCGGCGGCTTCGGTGGCGCCGAGGGGCTGGCGCAATATCTCAACGCCGCGCGCATCGATATGCTGGTCGACGCCACCCATCCCTACGCGGCGACGATCTCGGAGAACGCCGTGCAAGCGGCCGCCATCGCCGGCATCCCACTCCTGGCCTTGCGCCGCCCGGCCTGGACGCCGATCGCCGGCGACCGCTGGACCGAGGTCGCCGATGCGCAGGAAGCCGTGCGCGCGCTCGGCCCCGCATCGCGCCGGGTCTTTCTCGCCCTCGGCCGCCAGGAGATCGCGCCGTTCGGGAGCGCGCCGCAGCACCATTATCTCGTGCGCAGCGTCGAACCGGTCGATCCGCCGCTGCCGGTGCCGCACGCGACCTACATCCAGGCGCGTGGGCCGTTCTCGGAAGACGACGACCGTGCGCTGCTCGAAGCCCACCGCGTCGAGGTGGTGGTGTCGAAGAACAGCGGAGGCGGCGCCGCCTACGGCAAGATCGCCGCCGCGCGTGCGCTCGACGTCGAGGTGATCCTGCTGCGCCGCCCGGCGCTGCCCGAGGCGCCGAGCGTCGCGACGGTCGCGGAGGCGGTCGCGTTCATCGATCATGCTCTCACCCCCCGCGGCGAATAGACGAGCGGGGGAAGCCCCGGCCGCTCGACCACCCGTGTCTCCGCCGAGCCGACGATGATCAGGGTCGCCATGTCGGCGCTCACCGGATCGGCGTCCGCCAGCGTCGTGACCGTGATCCGCTCGTCCGGGCGGTTCACCGCGCGGCCGAACACCACGGGCGTCGTCGCCGGCAGGTGGCGGCGCAGCCGTTCGAAGGCGGCGCCGAGCTGCCACGGCCGCGCGCGCGAGATCGCGTTGTAGAGCGCGATGACAAAACCGGCCGTGGCCGCGGCGTCGAGCCGGCGCTCGATCAATTCCCAAGACTTCAGATTGTCGGACAGCGACAGCGCGCAGAAATCGTGGCCGAGCGGCGCGCCGACGCGGGCGGCGACCGCCAGCATGGCGGTGATGCCCGGCACCACGCTCACGTCGAGTGCGCGCCACGCCTCCGGCCCCGCCTCGATCTGCTCGCAGATCGCCGCCGCCATGGCAAATACGCCGGGATCGCCCCCGGAGACGACGGCCACGTTCGCGCCCTCGACGGCGCGGGCGAGCGCGGCGGCGGCGCGCGCGGCTTCCTCGCGGTTGTCGGAAACGTGACGGCTCTGGCCATCGCGCGCGGGCACGCGATCGAGATAAAGCCCGTAGCCGTAAAGCGCGTCAGCCGCGGCGAGCGCCGCCTGCGCCTGCGGCGTGAGCAACATGGGGTCGCCCGGCCCCAGCCCGATGACGGCGAGCCACCCGCTCACGGCTGCTCCTCCCAGCCCGGCACCAGCACGATGGAAAAATAAGGCGCGTCGTCGTCCGGCTTCTGCGCGAGCGGCAGCATGCGCGCATCCGCCATGGTACCGCGCTCTACGTAGATGGCGCGGTCGAGTCGGCCCGTGCAGGCGAGCACGCGGCGCACCTTGGGCAGATTGCGCCCGAGCTTCATCACCACGGCGGCGTCGGCCTCGGCGAGACGGCGCTCCAGCTCCGCCTCCGACAGCGTGCCTGGCAGCACAGCGAGCACGTCGTCACCCTGCGCGATCGGCATGGCCACCGCCGACCAGCAGCCGCTCATGCCGGTGACGCCGGGAACGATCTCAGTCGGGTAGCGGAAGGCGAGCCGCGCGTGCAGGTGCATGTAGGAGCCATAGAACAGCGGATCACCCTCCGAGACCGCAGCCACCGTGCGGCCGGCATCGAGGTGCGCCGCGACGGCCTGCGCCGCCGCGTCGTAGAAGTCGCGCAGAGCCGCGCGATAGCCCGGGTCGTGGCGCGGGATTTCCGTCGTCACCGGATACAAAAGCGGCAGTTCCTCGATGCCGGGGCGCAGATGCACGGCAACAATGCGGCGCGCAACGCTGCGATTTCCTGCCTTGGCGAAGTAGGCGACCACATCGGCGCCTTCGAGAGAACGTATCGCCTTAAGCGTAATCAACTCGGGGTCACCCGGGCCGACGCCGATCCCGATCAGCCGCCCGCTCATGGCTCCGCCCTCGCCAGCGCGTTGATAGCCGCCGCCGTCATGGCGCTCCCACCCATCCGCCCGCGCACGACGATGAACGGCACGCCGCGCGGGTTAGCGGCTAGTGCTTCCTTCGATTCCGCCGCACCGACGAATCCGACGGGGATGCCGAGGATCACCGCCGGCCTGGGGACGCCGTCGTCGAGCATCTCCAGCAGACGGTACAACGCCGTTGGCGCATTGCCGATGGCGACGACGGCGCCCTGCAGCCGCTCGCGCCATAGTTCGAGCGCGGCGGCCGAGCGGGTAGTGCCGAGCTTCTCGGCGAGCGCCGGCACGCGCGCGTCGCGCAGCG
This sequence comes from Xanthobacteraceae bacterium, assembly GCA_022844485.1. Classification (GTDB taxonomy): domain Bacteria; phylum Pseudomonadota; class Alphaproteobacteria; order Rhizobiales; family Xanthobacteraceae; genus JALHLQ01. The sequence continues at coordinate 2,683 of JALHLQ010000018.1, read as the reverse complement.
TGCAGATCACCTCGTTGCGCGCCGGCAATCGCGCGCGGGTCACGCCGTGCGCCACCATCTCGGCGTCGCACAGGATGGATGCGCCAGCGGCAAGTGCGGCACGCGCGACAGCTACGACGTTGCCGGCAAAGACGATGCGCGCGGCTGCTTCGACCAGGCCGCAGGCATGGATCATGCGCACGGCCACCTCCGCTTCTTCCTCGGAGAAGCGAGTAAGGTCTGCCTCGGCGCGGATGATGGCGAAGGAGCGCTCATAGATCGCGTTTCCCTCGCGCAGATAATCGATGCGCTCAGCCATGCGCGGCCTCCCGGTGCGCGGCGAGACGCGCGATGCTGTGCAACAATGTCTCCACTGCCACATTGCCGGCCGGCACGCCGTCGGCGAGCAGGTCGCAGCGCCCGTCGCGACCGACGATGGTGAGCGCCGCCGCGCCGCGATGTGCGCAACCCTTGGCGCAACCGGAAACATGGACGGTGCCGCGCCACGCAGCGACGGCCGCGGCGATCGCCGGAGCCAGCGCCCGCGCCGGGATTTGCGCGGACGAGCAGATCGGTGCGCCCGGGCAGGCGATCACCCGGCGGCGCGGATCGCACGATTCGACGATCAAGCCGAGGCGCTCCGCCCCGGCGGTGAGCGAAGGGGCCGCGTCCGCCCCGATACCTATGATGAGGAGTGCACGGCCGGGCGCCGGGCGCACACCCGCAGCACCGGCCTGCCGAGCCGTCTCGACGAGCTGCTCCAGAGTCAAGGCATTCGCATGCCCGAACGGCAGCCCGACGCCGAGCGCGAGACGATCATCTCGCAGCGCATGAATGCCGATCGGCTCCGCCGACGGGCGGGCAGCCGGCGCGGGGGCCTCGATGAGCAGCTCGGCCATTGCCCTACGGAAAGGATCGGCGCCCTCCGCTCTGATCACGTCGCGCGCGCGCGCCGCCGGGCCTCGGCCCGCGAGCACGGCGAGAAGTCGTCCGACCGCCTGGGTTGCGTGCTCGAGCGCGATGGCGCCGAGCGGCGTCGCGCTTACCGCGTCGCCGCCGATGGCTACGTGCAGTCCGTCTCCCTGCGCGCACAACCGAACGTCAGCGACGAGCGCATCGAGATGCAGCGGCCCGCCGCCGTCGATCAGCACGGAGGCCTTCGGGGCAACGCGGATGGATGCTGTCGCGAGCGAGTTGCACACCGACGTGGCGAGCGCGCCAGCGTCGATCATCTCCTGCGGATCGAGCCCCGCCAGCGGATCGACCGCGACGGGGATGCCATGCGCCACGCCGATGCCGAACGCAGCCACCGCATCGGCCAGAAGAGGCGCTGATTCCGGCGCAAGGCCGCGCACCTGAAGGCTGCCGCGCGCGGTGATCTCGATGACGCCGTTGCCGTGCGCGCGAGCGGCCGCGCACAGGCCTGCGAAGGCGTCGAGCGCGACCGTGCCCACCGCCATCACGCGAGCGAGCAGGCCGTCGCCGGTCGCCATCGGCGCGGCGAGCGCAGGGCAAGCGCCGCGACGAAGCGCCACGTTCATGACGCCACCTCCAGCCGCAGCGCAGAAAGATTGGCGTCGACATCGTTGCGGCGCGGATGCCACAACCCGCGCTGGCGCGCCGCGTCGAGCCGTTCGGCGATGGCGAGGGCAGCGGTGGGGTTCTCGCGGCTGAGGAACTCGCGTACGCGCGAGTCCGCGACATAGGCGTCGTAGACGAGATCGATAAGTTCGGTGGACACCGCGCCGGTCGTCTCCGCAAAAGAGACAAGCCGATCGACGGTCTCGGCGAATTCAGCGGCGCCGCGCGGGCCGTGCCGCATCTGGCCGGCGATGAAGCGCGGGCTGACCGCACGCGCGTGCACGATGCGCGCGAGCGCCGCGGCGAGCGGCCGCGCGCGCGGACGGCGCGGGTCGGTGGTGTCGAGCACGATGAGATCGGCCGCTCGGCCGAGCATCGCCGCGGCTGCGGCGAAGCCGCCAACGAAGGCGACATCGGCCTCGCCTTCGAGCAGGTCGTGCGCGGGGTCTGCGGTGGGATGCACGAGCAGATCGGCCGCAGCGACGCGCGCCGCGAAGGCACCCGGTTGCTCCCTACCCTCGCCGTTGCCGCCGCCATAGGCGTGCGAGGCCGCGGCGAGATAGGCGGCGCCGAGCGCGTCGCGGTTCGTCTCGCGGCCGAGCGTATCCTCGATGCCGGCGCCGTAGGCGCCGGGCGCGGTGCCGAAAATGCGCGCCAACGCCGGGCCGGATGCGTGCCGCGCTGCGGCGATCGGGTTCTCGTCGTCGGCCTCCTCGCGCGCGGCGACTGCGCGGACCGCGGCGTCGATGAGCGCAATCTGCGCCGGGAACAAGTCGCGGAACAGGCCGGAGATGCGCCAGGTGACGTCGACCCGCGCCCGGCCGATCGCGGCGGGCGGCAGCACCTCGATGCCGGTGACACGGCCGGTCGCCGCGTCCCAGCTCGGGCGGCAGCCCATCAAGGCGAGCCCCTGCGCGATCTCCTCGCCGCCCGAGCGCAATGTCGCGCTGCCCCACAGGTCGATGACCAGCGCGCGCGGCATCTCGCCGTGGCTCTGCAGATGCACGCGGATCAGCTCGGCGGCGGCGAGCCGGCCGAGGTCCATGGCGGTCGGCGTCGGCAGCGTGCGCGGATCGGCGGTGAAAAGATTGCGGCCGGTCGGCAGCACGTCGCGCCGCCCGCG
>JALHLQ010000017.1 GCA_022844485.1 Xanthobacteraceae bacterium | reverse complement strand
GGCGATGGAAGTGACGCTGATTGTGCCGATTGCGATGGAGGAGAAGCTTCGCTTCGCCATTCGCGAAGGCGGCCGCACCGTCGGCGCCGGCGTCGTCGCCAAGATTATCGAGTGAGGAACTGCTGCAGGGCGGGCAAGGGCGCGCTTGCGCCGTGTCCCTGTCCCTACCCCTGCATTGCGCGGAGGTACGACTGATCGAGAAGAGCGGGGGTGACGCCACTTCCACTCTTCTTTATATAACCCGGACCGGAGACGCCTGAGGCGGCCGGCCCATCACACGTAGGAGTGTAGCTCAACTGGCTAGAGCACCGGTCTCCAAAACCGGGGGTTGGGGGTTCGAGTCCCTCCACTCCTGCCAGCGGTCGCGCTGACGGGTTTGGGAGGGCCAGTGCTCCGAGGTTGAGCCGCCGCTCGAGAGCGGCAAACAGGACAAAGAATGGCCAAGAGCCCGTTCGAATTCTTGCAGGAAGTGCGTGATGAAACGCAAAAGGTCACCTGGCCGACCCGCCGGGAGACCGCCATCACGACCGCCATGGTGTTTGTCATGGCCGCGGTTGCCGCGGTCTTCTTCTTGATTGCGGACCAGATCATCCGGTTCGCCGTGACGACGATTTTGGGGATCGGCAGTTAATGGTCCAAGCAGAAGTCACCACCAGGCCGAAGCGCTGGTACATTGTGCACGCCTACTCGAATTTCGAGAAGAAGGTGGCGGAGTCCATTCGCGAGCAGGCGAAGCAGCGCGGGCTTGCGCACCTGTTCGACGAAGTGCTCGTGCCCACCGAAAAGGTGGTCGAAATGCGGCGCGGGCGAAAGGTCGATGCCGAACGGAAGTTCTTTCCGGGCTACGTGCTCGTGAAGATGGACCTGACCGACGAAGCCTATCACCTGATCAAGAATACGCCGAAGGTCACGGGCTTTCTCGGCGCCGACAATAAGCCCTTCCCGATCTCGGATCAGGAGGCGCAACGGATCCTCCATCAGGTGCAGGAAGGCATTGAGCGGCCGAAGCCCTCCGTGTCGTTCGAGGTCGGCGAGCAGGTGCGCGTTTCCGATGGGCCATTCGCCTCGTTCAGCGGCGTGGTCGAAGAAGTGGACGAAGGCCGCTCGCGCTTGAAGGTCGCTGTCTCGATCTTCGGCCGCGCGACGCCGGTCGAGCTCGAGTTTGGGCAGGTGGAGAAGTTGTAAGTCACCTTCCCCGAAAACGGGGAGAGGGGGAGACGATGTGGGAGGACCGGGCGGCCGCCAACCGTTCTCGTCCGCACCACAAAACTCAGAAGCCGGACAATCCGGCGAAGGAGCGAGTGAATGGCGAAGAAAGTTACCGGCTACCTGAAGCTTCAGGTTCCGGCGGGGGCGGCGAACCCGTCTCCCCCGATTGGACCGGCTTTGGGCCAGCGCGGCCTCAACATCATGGAGTTTTGCAAGGCGTTCAACGCGCAGACCCAGCAAATGGAAAAGGGCGCGCCTATCCCGGTCGTGATCACGATCTATCAGGACCGATCGTTCACGTTCGAGATGCGCACCCCGCCCGTGTCGCACTTCCTCAAGAAGGCAGCGAAGATCGAGTCCGGCTCGAAGACCCCAGGCCGCGGCAGCGCCGGGCGCGTGACGCGCGACCAGGTCCGCGAGATTGCCGAGAAGAAGATGAAGGACCTCAACTGCGCCGATGTCGACGCCGCCATGCGGATGGTCGAGGGCTCGGCGCGCTCGATGGGCCTCGAGGTGGTGGAGTAAGCCATGGCACAGCACGGAAAACGCTACCGCTCGGCCCGCGAAGGCGTCGATCGCACGAAGCTCTATCCGCTTCCCGAAGCGGTGAAAATGATCAAGGAGCGTGCGAAGACCAAGTTCGACGAGACCGTCGAGGTCGCGATGAACCTCGGCGTCGATCCGCGCCACGCGGACCAGATGGTCCGCGGCGTCGTCAACCTGCCGAATGGCTCCGGCCGCTCGCAGCGCGTCGCGGTGTTTGCACGCGGCGCAAAGGCCGATGAGGCGCGCGCGGCGGGCGCCGATATCGTCGGCGCGGAGGATCTTGTCGAGAAAGTACAAGGCGGCACCATCGAATTCGACCGCTGTATCGCCACCCCCGACATGATGCCGCTGGTCGGCCGTCTCGGTAAGGTATTAGGGCCGCGCGGGCTGATGCCGAATCCGAAGGTCGGCACGGTGACGATGGACGTGACCGCCGCTGTGAAGGGCGCCAAGGGCGGCTCGGTCGAATTCCGCGTCGAGAAGGCGGGGATCGTCCATGCCGGGGTCGGCAAGGCCTCCTTCCCCGAGGACAAGCTGGTCGAAAACATCCGCGCCTTTGCCGACGCGGTGCAAAAGGCGAAGCCGTCCGGGGCCAAAGGAACTTACGTCGAGAGAATTGCGATTTCCTCGACCATGGGCCCCGGCGTCAAAGTCGAGCCCTCCACGGTGTTGGGGGGGTAACAAGCGAGGATTGAACGCCTATATCTGGCGGTCCGGGTCAAACCCGGATCCCTCCAGAACGAGTTCCGGACCGGGTAACCGGGCCGGGGAAGTCCGAGCGGAAGCTCGGACTGTCCTGTCCGAGACTGCAGGCGCGAAGCGGTGCTTCGCTTAATTCGACAAGGGCCTGCACAGATGGGGAAGAGACGAATTCGGGCAACCGATTCGGTTCGAACCGCGAAGACCTGAGCGGGCGCAAGCTCATTCAGGGGACAGGGCTGAAGTGCAACGCCGACGCCTGAAGGCCAAAACGCCTTCGTGCGGCGGCAACCCGCAACCGGCAGCCCTCGTGTGAGACGCGGGCTGCCAACCGGAAAGAGGATCCACGTGGATCGGACGGAAAAGAAAGAGCTCGTTGCAACGATGAGCGAGGTCTTCAAGACCACGAACGTCGTTGTGGTGGCTCACTACTCCGGCCTGACCGTTGGCCAAATGCAGACGCTGCGTCGGCAGATGCAGCAGGCAGGCGGCTCCGTGAAGGTCGCAAAAAACCGTCTCGCCAAGATCGCTCTTGAAGGCACGGAAGTCGCGAGCATCGCGCCCCTGATGAAGGGGCCGACCCTGATCGCTTACTCCAGCGATCCGGTCGCGGCTCCGAAAGTGGCCGTCGATTTCGCCAAGGTGCACGAGAAACTCGTGATCCTGGGCGGAGCGATGGGCAAGACCGCCCTGAACCCGGATGGCGTGAAGGCACTCGCCGCCCTGCCGTCGCTGGATGAGCTGCGGGCCAAGCTCGTTGGCCTCATTCAGGCGCCGGCAACCAAGGTGGCGCAAGTGCTCACCGCCCCCGCGGCGAAGCTGGCCCGGGTGGTGCAGGCCTATGCCGACAAGAGCGAAGCAGCGTGACGCTCTTCCGCTAACCGCATCTGTTTCGAACCGAAAAAGGACCTATATCAATGGCTGATCTATCCAAACTGGCAGAGGATCTCTCCAACCTCACCGTCCTCGAGGCGGCCGAGCTTGCGAAGATGCTCGAAGAGAAGTGGGGCGTCTCAGCGGCGGCCGCGGTCGCAGTCGCGGCGGCCCCGGGTGGCGGAGCCGCGGCTCCAGCGGTCGAGGAAAAGACGGAATTCACCGTCGTGCTCGCCGCTGCTGGGGACAAGAAGATCGAGGTGATCAAGGAAGTGCGCGCGATCACCGGGCTTGGGCTGAAGGAAGCCAAGGACCTCGTCGAGGGAGCGCCCAAGAACGTGAAGGAAGGCGTAGCCAAGGACGAGGCCAACAAGATCAAGGCGCAGCTTGAGAAGGTCGGCGCCAAGGTCGACCTAAAGTAATCGTGATCGGGTGAGGGCGATTCCGGGTACGCAAGCACCCGGAATCGCCCCACATCGCTGCGAGAAGCGACGAACACAGAGGATGGTTGGGGCAACGCCCCGATTGAAGCGAGTAGGAATTAAGGCCAGCGCGTCGGGCGGCGTCAGGCCACATTCAAACACCCCGGCTAAAGCCATTTCGGCTTCCGGGAGCCCCGTCGCCGCAGGGCGGCGTGATGGAGCGGGACACACATACAATGGCGCAGACGTTCATCGGTCGCAAGCGGGTTCGCAAGTTCTTCGGCAAGATCCAGGAAGTGGCGGAGATGCCGAACCTCATCGAGGTTCAGAAGGCCTCCTATGACCAGTTCCTGCAGATCGAGGAGCCGACGGGCGGGCGTCCTGACGAGGGCTTGCAGGCTGTTTTCAAATCGGTATTTCCGATTTCCGATTTCGCCAATACTGCAATGCTCGAATTCGTCCGCTACGAGTTCGAGCCGCCGAAGTATGACGTGGATGAGTGCCGTCAGCGCGGCATGACCTATGCTGCCCCGCTGAAGGTGACCTTGCGCCTCATCGTCTTTGATGTCGACGAGGAGACCGGCGCGCGGTCGATCAAGGATATCAAGGAGCAGGACGTGTACATGGGCGACATCCCGCTCATGACCATGAACGGCACCTTCATCGTCAATGGGACCGAGCGCGTCATCGTCAGCCAGATGCACCGCTCGCCTGGCGTCTTCTTCGATCACGACAAGGGCAAGACCCATTCATCGGGGAAGCTCCTGTTTGCCGCCCGCATCATCCCTTATCGCGGCTCCTGGCTCGACATCGAGTTCGATGCCAAGGACATCGTCTATGCCCGGATCGACCGGCGCCGGAAGATCCCGGTCACGTCGATGCTCTTTGCGCTGGGAATGGACGGGCCGGACATCCTGAACACCTTCTATCGCCAGATCATCTTCAAGCGCGCGAAGGAAGGCTGGCGCGTGCCCTTCGACGCCAACCGCATGCGCGGGTACAAGGCCGTCAATGATCTCGTCGATGCCGATACCGGCCGCGTGGTTGTAGAGGCCGGCAAGAAGCTGACCGTGCGCCAGGCGAAGCAACTCGCCGAAAAGGGCCTCAAGGCGCTCCGCTTCTCGGATGAGGAGTTGATCGGCCGCTATATCGCCGAAGACCTCGTCAACATGAAGACGGGTGAAATCTACGTCGAGGCGGGCGAGGAAATCACCGAAAAGACCCTGAAGGTGCTGAACGAGATCGGTTACAAGGAACTGCCGATCCTCGACATCGACCATGTCAATGTCGGCGCCTATATCCGCAATACGCTCGCGGTCGACAAGAACATGGCGCGCGAGGATGCGCTGTTCGATATCTATCGCGTGATGCGTCCCGGCGAGCCGCCGACCCTCGATACCGCGCAGGCGATGTTCCAGTCGCTGTTCTTCGACCCGGAGCGCTACGACCTCTCAGCGGTCGGCCGCGTGAAGATGAACATGCGTCTCGACCTCGACGCGCCGGACACGATGCGCATCCTCCGCAAGGACGACATCCTCGCCGTCATCCGCACGCTGCTCGATCTGCGCGACGGCCGCGGCGAGATCGACGACATCGATCATCTCGGCAATCGGCGCGTGCGCTCGGTTGGCGAGCTGATGGAGAACCAATATCGCATCGGCCTCTTGCGCATGGAGCGCGCGATCAAGGAGCGCATGTCCTCGGTTGATATCGACACGGTCATGCCGCAGGACTTGATCAACGCGAAGCCGGCGGCGGCCGCGGTGCGCGAGTTCTTCGGCTCCTCGCAGCTCTCGCAGTTCATGGACCAGACGAACCCGCTGTCGGAGATCACGCACAAGCGGCGCCTCTCGGCGCTCGGGCCGGGCGGCCTCACCCGCGAGCGCGCGGGCTTCGAGGTGCGTGACGTGCACCCGACGCATTACGGCCGCATCTGCCCGATCGAGACGCCGGAAGGCCCCAATATCGGCCTGATCAACTCGCTCGCGACCTACGCGCGCGTGAACAAGTACGGTTTTGTCGAGACGCCCTATCGCAAGGTCAAGGACGGCCGCGTCACCGACGAAGTCGTCTATCTCTCGGCGATGGAGGAGGGGCGCTATTACGTCGCCCAGGCGAACGTGCCGCTCGACGGACGCGGCCGCTTCACGGAGGACCTGATTGTGTGCCGCCATGCGGGCGACGTGCTCATGGTGACGCCTGATCGCGTCGACTACATGGACGTCTCCCCGAAGCAGCTCGTGTCGGTCGCGGCGGCGCTCATTCCCTTCCTCGAGAACGACGACGCCAACCGCGCGCTCATGGGATCGAACATGCAACGCCAGGCGGTGCCGCTCGTGCGCGCCGAGGCGCCGTTTGTCGGAACCGGCATGGAGGGCGTGGTCGCCCGCGACTCCGGCGCCTCGATCGGCGCGCGCCGCACCGGCGTGGTCGATCAGGTCGACGCGACGCGTATCGTCATCCGCGCGACCGAGGATCTCGACCCCACGCAGTCGGGCGTCGATATCTATCGGCTGCAGAAGTTCCAGCGTTCGAACCAGAACACCTGTATCAACCAGCGTCCGCTGGTGAAAGTGGGCGATCAGGTGTCGAAGGGCGACATCATCGCCGACGGTCCATCGACCGATCTCGGCGAGCTCGCGCTCGGCCGCAACGTGCTCGTCGCGTTCATGCCGTGGAACGGTTACAACTTCGAGGACTCGATCCTCTTCTCCGAACGCATCGTCAAGGACGACGTCTTCACCTCGATCCACATCGAGGAATTCGAGGTGATGGCGCGCGATACGAAGCTCGGACCCGAAGAGATCACGCGCGACATTCCGAACGTGTCGGAAGAGGCGCTGAAGAATCTCGACGAGGCGGGGATCGTCTACATCGGCGCCGAAGTTCGCGCCGGCGACATCCTTTGCGGCAAGATCACGCCGAAGGGCGAAAGCCCGATGACGCCGGAAGAAAAGCTTCTGCGCGCCATTTTCGGCGAGAAGGCCTCCGACGTGCGCGACACGAGCTTGCGCGTCCCCCCGGGCGTGCAGGGAACGGTCGTCGAAGTGCGCGTCTTTAACCGCCACGGCGTCGAGAAGGACGAACGCGCGATCGCCATCGAGCGCGAGGAGATCGAACGCCTCGCCAAGGACCGCGATGACGAACAGGCGATCCTCGACCGCAACGTCTATGGCCGCTTGGCGGAGATGCTTGAGGGCAAGAACGGGATCGCCGGGCCGAAGGGCTTCAAGAAGGATACGCGAATCACCCGCGTGATCCTCGAGGAGCACCCGCGCTCGCAATGGTGGCAGTTCGCCGTCTCGAACGATCGGCTGATGGCCGAGGTCGAGGCCATCCGCAAGCAGTACGACGAGTCGAAGAAGGGCCTCGAGCAACGCTTCCTCGACAAGGTCGAGAAGCTGCAGCGCGGCGACGAATTGCCTCCCGGCGTGATGAAGATGGTCAAAGTCTTCGTGGCGGTGAAGCGCAAGATCCAACCCGGCGACAAGATGGCGGGCCGTCATGGCAACAAGGGCGTGGTGTCGAAGATCGTGCCGGCGGAGGACATGCCGTTCCTCGCCGACGGCACGCCGGTCGACATCGTGCTCAACCCGTTGGGCGTGCCGAGCCGCATGAATGTCGGTCAGATCCTCGAGACGCATCTCGGCTGGGCCTGCGCCGGCCTTGGTCTGCGTATCGGGCAGGCCGTCGACACCTACACCGCAAAGCACGACGTTCGCCCGCTGAAGGAGACGCTGCGCAAGGTCTATGGCGACGACGAGACCATCAAGTCGCTCAATGAAGGCGAGCTGGTCGAGCTCGGCACCAACCTGCGCCACGGCGTGCCGGTGGCGACCCCGGTCTTCGACGGCGCGAAAGAGGGCGATATCGAGAAGATGCTCGATCTCGCCGGCCTCGATCATTCGGGCCAGGTCACGCTCTATGACGGGCGCACGGGCGAACAGTTCGATCGCCGCGTGACGGTCGGCTACATCTATATGATGAAGCTGCACCACCTCGTGGACGACAAGATCCACGCGCGCTCGATCGGTCCCTACAGCCTCGTCACACAGCAGCCCTTGGGCGGCAAGGCGCAGTTCGGCGGACAGCGTTTCGGCGAAATGGAGGTGTGGGCGCTTGAGGCTTACGGCGCCGCTTACACGCTCCAGGAGATGCTGACGGTGAAGTCCGACGACGTCGCCGGGCGCACCAAGGTGTACGAGGCAATCGTGCGCGGCGACGACACCTTTGAGGCCGGCATTCCGGAATCATTCAACGTGCTCGTCAAGGAGATGCGCTCGCTCGGTCTCAATGTCGACTTGCACAGTTCCAAGCGTGCCGGCGACGGCCAGGCCGAGGCGGCGGAGTGACAGACAGGCGGAACGCCTGAAGTCATGGCCGGGCCCGGCCTGGCCATGACGCAACCGAGAGATAAAGGCCACGCCGGCGCAGCACCGGCAAGGAGAATGCAATGAATCAAGAGATGATGAATCTTTTCGGCCCGCAGCAGCCGGCGCAGGTCTTTGACCAGATCCGGATCTCGATTGCGAGCCCGGAGAAGATTCTCTCGTGGTCCTACGGCGAGATCAAGAAACCGGAAACAATCAACTATCGTACGTTCAAGCCCGAGCGCGACGGATTGTTCTGCGCGCGCATCTTCGGCCCGATCAAGGATTACGAATGCTTGTGCGGCAAGTACAAGCGCATGAAGTACAAGGGAATCATCTGCGAGAAATGCGGCGTCGAGGTGACGCTGTCGCGCGTACGCCGCGAGCGCATGGGCCACATCGAGCTCGCCGCTCCGGTTGCGCATATCTGGTTCTTGAAGTCGCTGCCTTCCCGCATCGGGCTTCTGCTCGACATGACGCTGAAGGATCTCGAGCGGATTCTTTATTTCGAATATTACGTCGTGATCGAGCCGGGTCTCACGCCGCTGAAGGACCGCCAGCTGCTGAGCGAGGACGATTACCTCAAGTCGCAGTCGGAGTACGGCGAGGACTCCTTCACCGCGATGATCGGCGCGGAGGCCATCCGCACGATGCTGAGGGCGCTTGACCTCGACAAGATGCGCGACGACTTGCGCGCGGAAATGGCGAGCTCCGAGTCCGACATCAAGAAGAAGAAGCTTGCCAAGCGCATCAAGCTGATCGAGGCGTTCATCCAGTCCGGCAACAAGCCGGAATGGATGGTGCTGACCGTCGTGCCGGTCATTCCGCCGGACCTGCGTCCGCTGGTGCCGCTCGACGGCGGCCGCTTTGCGACCTCCGACCTGAACGATCTTTATCGCCGCGTCATCAATCGCAACAATCGCTTGAAGCGGTTGATCGAGCTGCGCGCGCCCGACATCATCATCCGCAACGAAAAGCGGATGCTGCAGGAGTCGGTCGATGCCCTGTTCGACAATGGCCGGCGCGGCCGTGTGATCACCGGCGCCAACAAGCGGCCGCTGAAGTCGCTCGCCGATATGCTCAAAGGCAAGCAGGGCCGCTTCCGCCAGAACCTGCTCGGCAAGCGCGTCGACTATTCGGGCCGCTCCGTGATCGTGGTTGGCCCCGAGCTGAAGCTGCACCAATGTGGCCTGCCGAAGAAGATGGCGCTCGAGCTGTTCAAGCCGTTCATCTACTCGCGGCTCGACGCAAAGGGGCTGTCGACGACCGTCAAGCAAGCGAAGAAGCTGGTTGAAAAGGAGAAGCCCGAGGTTTGGGATATCCTGGATGAGGTCATCCGCGAGCATCCGGTGCTGCTCAATCGCGCGCCGACGCTCCATCGTCTCGGCATCCAGGCCTTCGAACCCGTGCTGATCGAGGGCAAGGCGATCCAGCTCCATCCGCTCGTATGCGCCGCCTTCAACGCCGACTTCGACGGCGACCAGATGGCCGTGCACGTGCCGCTCTCGCTCGAGGCGCAGCTCGAGGCGCGCGTCTTGATGATGTCGACCAACAACATCCTGCATCCGGCAAACGGCTCGCCGATCATCGTGCCGTCGCAGGACATCGTGCTTGGCCTCTACTACCTCTCGCTCATGCGCGATGGCGAGCCCGGTCAAGGCAAGGTCTTCGGCGAGATGGCTGAGATCGAGCACGCTTTGCAGGAAGGCGTCCTGACCTGGCACACGAAGATCAGGTATCGCTGGGAAGGCATCGACGAAGGCGGAAAGACCTTCCGCCAGTGGTTCGAGACGACACCCGGCCGCGTGCTCCTTGGCACCGTGCTGCCGCGCAGTTCAAAGCTGTCGTTCGACACCGTCAATCGCCTGATGACCAAGCGCGAAATCTCCAACATGATCGACACGGTCTACCGCCACTGCGGCCAGAAGGAGACGGTGATCTTCTGCGACCGCGTGATGGGGCTCGGCTTCCACCACGCTTTCAAGGCGGGCATCTCGTTCGGCAAGGACGACATGGTCGTACCGCAAGCGAAATGGAAGATCGTCGAGGAGACGCGTCAACTCGCGAAGGAATACGAGCAGCAATACAACGACGGCCTCATCACCCAGGGCGAGAAGTACAACAAGGTCGTCGACGCCTGGGCGAAGTGCACGGACCGCATCGCCGACGAGATGATGCGGGAAATTTCGGCTGTTCGAAAGCTGGACAGCGGACGCGAGGCGCCGGTCAACTCGATCTATATGATGGCGCATTCCGGAGCGCGCGGCTCGCCGGCGCAGATGAAGCAGCTCGCCGGCATGCGCGGCCTGATGGCCAAGCCCTCGGGCGAGATCATCGAGAGTCCGATCATCTCCAACTTCAAAGAGGGGCTTACCGTTCTCGAGTACTTCAACTCGACTCACGGTGCGCGCAAGGGCCTTGCCGACACCGCGTTGAAGACGGCGAACTCCGGCTATCTGACGCGCCGGCTTGTGGACGTCGCCCAGGACTCGATCATCACGACCGTGGACTGCGGCACCTCCGCGGGGATCAAGGTCCGGGCCATCATCGATGCGGGCCATGTGGTGGCCTCGCTCGCAAGCCGCATTCTCGGCCGCACCACGGCGGAGGACTTGCGCGACTCGGTGTCGAACAAGGTTCTGGTCAAGCGCGGCACGCTGCTCGACGAGCATCACGTCGATGCGATCACGCAGGCCGGCATCCAGGAAGTGCGGATTCGCTCCGTGCTCACCTGTGATACCAAGACCGGCGTTTGCGCGATGTGCTACGGGCGCGATCTTGCCCGCGGCACGCCGGTGAACATCGGCGAGGCGGTCGGCGTAATCGCGGCGCAGTCGATCGGCGAGCCGGGTACGCAGCTCACGATGCGCACCTTCCATATCGGGGGCGCGGCGCAGATTTCGGAGCAGTCGTTCATCGAGTCGAATTTCGAAGGCAAGCTCAAGATCAAGAACAAGAACATTGCCAAGAACTCCGACGGCGACACGGTGGCCATGGCCCGCAATATGGCGCTTGTGGTGGTCGATCAGGACGGAACCGAGCGCGCGGTGCATCGCATTCCTTATGGCGCGCGCCTGCGGGCCGAGGACGGCGATCGCGTCAAGCGCGGCCAGCGGCTTTCGGAATGGGATCCCTATACCAGGCCGATGCTGACCGAAGCCGAAGGCTCGATTGCGTTCGAGGATCTCGTGGAAGGCCAGTCCATCTCCGAAACGCTCGACGAGTCGACCGGCATCGCCAAGCGCGTGGTCATCGATTGGCGTACGGGCTCGGTCCGGGGTCAGCAGGACCTCCGTCCGGCGATCGTGATCAAAGGCAAGGACGGCAAGATCGCAAAGCTCGCGCGCGGCGGCGAGGCCCGCTACCAGCTCGCCGTCGATGCGGTCATCTCGGTCGATCCGGGAGCCAAGGTGAAGGCGGGCGATGTCATCGCGCGTATTCCGACCGAAAGCGCCAAGACACGCGACATCACGGGCGGCCTGCCGCGCGTGGCGGAGCTGTTCGAGGCGCGCCGCCCGAAAGAAGCCGCGATCATTGCCGAGGCCACCGGCACGGTGCGCTTCGGCAAGGATTACAAGAACAAGCGTCGGCTCACGATCGAGCCGACCGATAAGAGCGCGGAAGCGGTCGAGTACCTGATCCCGAAGGGCAAGCACATCCATTTGCAGGATGGCGACGTCGTGGAAAAGGGCGATTTCATCGTCGAGGGCAACCCGGCGCCGCATGACATCCTGGCGATCAAGGGCGTCGAGGAACTCGCCGCCTATCTCGTCAATGAGATTCAGGAGGTCTACCGGCTGCAGGGCGTGAACATCAACGACAAGCACATCGAGGTGATCGTCCGCCAGATGTTGCAGAAGGTCGAGATCGATGATTCCGGTGATACCGACCTGATCCAGGGCGAGCAGGTCGACCGCGTCGAGTTCGACGAGGTGAACGAGCAAATCCAGGCAGAAGGTAAGAAGCCGGCGACCGCGCATCCCGTGCTGCTCGGCATCACCAAGGCGTCCCTGCAGACGCGCTCCTTCATCTCCGCGGCTTCGTTCCAGGAGACGACGCGCGTGCTGACCGAAGCGGCCGTGAACGGCAAGGCGGACACGCTCGAGGGCCTCAAGGAGAATGTCATCGTTGGCCGTCTCATTCCGGCGGGAACGGGAGCGACGATGGACGAGATCCGCGAAGTCGCAACCCATCGCGATGGGCTCATTCTCGAGGAGCGCAAGAAGGAGACGGCAGGGCAGGGCGCCGAGCCGGCGGCATTGCCGGCGGCGGAGTAAGCCGCACGCTATCTGACTGCGAAGGGCCGCTTTCGGGCGGCCCTTCGTCCATGCTCGCAGCCGTTTCTCGGAAAGTTTGTGTATTTTCTTGATTCGGTGTGAAGCCGCTCACATCGAAAACCGGACCTCTCCTTTATCAAGACCGTGCGCTCACCCCCGAGTGCGTACCAGAGGAGGAGTCCATGTTGAAAGTTATCGGTGTCGTCTCTTCGGTCATCGCAATAGCGGCTGTTCTCGCCGTCACACCGGCGCAAGCGCAGCGGCAGCAGGACCGCAACGGCGTCGCGGCATCCTGGCCGACCTACCCCAACGGTTGTCAGACCGACGAGGGCTACGGGCGTAAAGGATCCTGCGATACCGCAGGTTTCTAGGGCCAGGCCCGATCACGAAACTCATTGGGGCGGGAAACCGCCCCAAGTCATTTCATAGGGGCGGGAAACCGCCCCAAGTCATTTCTGGGACCTGTTCGAAACTACGCCGCCTCGTTCCGCCAGGATTAGGTGGCGATATGCGGCGCGAACCGGCAATTCGGCGCCGGATGGAGGCGCGTTCCAGGCTAAACGCTTGACTTCGTTCTACCCCGCCGATACATACCCCCCACTTTCCGGCAGGCGGTGAGCCTTCTCGTTCGGGCGCGTCCAAGCGCCTCGACCCACGAAGCCTCAAACGCTGCCGCTGACATAAACGTCAGTTTTGGAGTGCAAGACCGCTCGTTTTGGCGTGGCGGTCCTCTGGGATGAAAGAGCGCCCCCCGTCCTCGCGGGCGGATGGCGCGTTTCGTTTTGCGCGCGCGGACGAACCGTCGCGGGGCAGAGTTAACGACGGCCTTCAAGGGCCGAGAGGGAAAAGGCGAACGATGCCGACGATCCAGCAACTGATCCGCAAGCCGCGGGTTCAGGTGAAAGGGCGCAACAAGGTGCCGGCCTTGCAGGCATCCCCGCAAAAGCGGGGCGTGTGCACGCGCGTCTATACGACGACCCCGAAGAAGCCGAATTCCGCGTTGCGCAAGGTCGCCAAGGTACGCCTCACGAATGGCTTCGAAGTCATCGGCTACATCCCCGGCGAAGGTCATAACCTGCAGGAGCACTCGGTCGTGATGATCCGTGGCGGCCGCGTCAAGGATCTGCCGGGGGTCCGCTATCACATCCTGCGCGGCGTGCTCGACACGCAAGGCGTCAAGAACCGCAAGCAGCGCCGTTCGAAGTACGGCGCGAAGCGACCGAAATAACCGGAGGGAGAAGAGAACGATGTCCCGCCGTCACCGCGCTGAGAAACGAGAAATCCTCCCGGATCCGAAATACGGGAACATGGTGGTCACCAAATTCATGAACTCGGTCATGTATGCCGGCAAGAAGTCGGTGGCCGAGAATATCGTCTACGGTGCCTTCGACATCATCGAGGCGAAGACCAAGCAGAGCCCGGTTTCGGTGTTCGAGCAGGCGCTCGACAACGTCATGCCGGCGATCGAGGTACGCTCACGTCGCGTCGGCGGTGCCACGTATCAGGTTCCGGTGGAAGTCCGCACCTCGCGTCGTCAGGCGCTCGGCATCCGCTGGCTCATTTCCGCCGCCCGCGACCGCAATGAAAAGACAATGACCGAGCGGCTTTCGGCCGAGCTGCTCGATGCGTCGAACAACAGGGGGAACGCCGTCAAGAAGCGCGAAGACACGCACCGCATGGCGGAGGCCAACCGGGCCTTCTCGCACTATCGCTGGTGACGTAGGCGCAAAGGACAAGGTTCAAGGATTCCCATGCCCCGTATCCACCCGATCGAGGACTACCGCAACTTTGGCATCATGGCTCACATTGATGCCGGGAAGACCACCACGACCGAGCGGATCCTCTACTACACCGGCAAGAGCCATAAAATCGGCGAGGTGCATGAAGGCGCCGCGACGATGGATTGGATGGAGCAGGAGCAGGAGCGCGGCATCACGATCACGTCGGCCGCGACGACGGCTTTCTGGAAGAACAAGCGCCTCAATATCATCGACACCCCGGGTCACGTCGATTTCACGATCGAGGTCGAGCGCTCGCTGCGCGTGCTCGACGGGGCCATCGTGGTGCTCGACTCCAACCAGGGCGTCGAGCCGCAGACCGAGACGGTGTGGCGTCAGGGCGACAAGTACAACGTCCCGCGGATCGTGTTCTGCAACAAGATGGACAAGATCGGGGCGGACTTCGCGAAGTGCCTTGACGACATCAAGACGCGCCTCGGCGCGAACCCCGTCCCCATCCAGCTCCCGATCGGCGCCGAAAGCCAGTTCAAGGGCGTGATTGACCTCGTTCGCATGGTGGGCGTCGTGTGGGATGAGGAGACGCTTGGCGCGAAGTATCACGACATCGAAATTCCGGCGGATCAGCTCGACCAGGCGAAGGAAGCCCGCGAGAAGATGATCGAGGCGGCGGTGGAACTCGATGACGAGGCGATGAACGCCTATCTCGAGGGCCGGGAGCCGGACGAGGCGACGTTGAAGCGTCTCCTGCGCAAGGCGGTCGTGACGGGCGCTTTCTATCCCGTTCTTTGCGGCTCCGCCTTCAAGAACAAGGGCGTGCAGCCCCTGCTCGATGCCGTCGTTGATTATCTGCCGTCGCCGGTCGACGTGCCGGCCATCAAAGGCACCGACCCGAATACGGGCGAAGAGATTCTTCGCAAGGCCTCCGACTCCGAGCCGATGTCGCTGCTCGCCTTCAAGATCATGGACGACCCCTTCGTCGGCACCATCACCTTCTGCCGCATCTATTCTGGCACGCTCTCGAGCGGCACAGGCGTCATCAACTCGACCAAGGAACGCAAAGAGCGCATCGGCCGCATGCTGTTGATGCACGCGAATAATCGCGAGGACATCAAGGAGGCCTATGCCGGCGACATCGTTGCGCTTGCCGGGTTGAAGGAGGTTCGCACCGGCGACACGCTGTGCGATTCCGCCAAACCGGTCATTCTCGAGAAGATGGAATTTCCCGATCCGGTCATCGAGATCGCGATCGAGCCGAAATCGAAGGCCGACCAGGAGAAGCTCGGCGTTGCGCTTTCAAAGCTTGCCGCCGAGGACCCCTCGTTCCGGGTGTCGACCGATCAGGAATCGGGCCAGACCATTCTCAAGGGCATGGGCGAGCTCCATCTCGACATCAAGGTCGATATCCTCAGGCGCACTTACAAGGTGGACGCCAATATCGGCGCGCCGCAAGTCGCCTATCGCGAGAAGATCACGAAGCCGGTCACGATCGATTACACGCACAAGAAGCAGACCGGCGGCTCCGGCCAGTTCGCGCGCGTCAAAATCATCGCCGAGCCGAGAGAGCCCGGCTCGGGCTTCGAGTTCGACAGCAAGATCGTCGGGGGCGCGGTGCCGAAGGAATATGTCCCGGGCGTCGAGAAGGGCCTTGAATCCGTGCTTGGTTCGGGCGTGCTCGCCGGCTTCCCGGTCGTCGATCTGAAAGTGTCGCTCGTTGACGGCGCGTATCACGAGGTGGACTCCTCCGCGCTCGCCTTCGAAATCGCGGCGCGCTCGGCGCTGCGCGAAGCGCTGCAGAAGGGCGGTTCGGTCCTGCTCGAGCCGATCATGAAGGTCGAGGTCGTAACGCCCGAAGACTATACCGGCTCGGTCATTGGCGATCTCAACTCTCGCCGCGGGCAGATTCAGGGTCAGGACATGCGCGGCAACGCCAACGTTGTCAGCGCGATGGTGCCCCTCGCCAACATGTTCGGATACGTCAATACGCTGCGCTCCATGTCACAGGGGCGCGCCACATTCACGATGCAGTTCGACCACTACGAGCAGGTGCCGTCGAACGTTGCGCAGGAAGTCCAGGCGAAGTTCGCCTGATCTAAGGAAGGCCAGGCACGGAGAGTTCGATGGCGAAAGAGAAATTTGCCCGCACGAAGCCGCACTGCAACATTGGGACGATTGGCCATGTTGATCATGGCAAGACGTCGTTGACGGCGGCGATCACGAAGGTCCTGGCGGAGCAGGGCAAGGCGCAGTTTACGGCCTATGACCAGATCGACAAGGCACCGGAGGAGAAGGCGCGGGGGATCACGATCTCGACGGCGCATGTCGAATACGAAACGGACAAGCGCCATTATGCGCATGTCGACTGTCCCGGTCATGCCGACTACGTGAAGAACATGATCACCGGGGCGGCGCAGATGGATGGCGCCATTCTGGTTGTTTCGGCGGCGGACGGTCCGATGCCGCAGACGCGCGAGCATATTCTTTTGGCCCGTCAGGTCGGGGTTCCGGCGCTGGTGGTCTACATGAACAAGGTGGATATGGTTGACGACCCGGAGCTGCTTGATCTGGTCGAGCTCGAGGTTCGCGAACTGCTGTCCAAGTATGATTTTCCCGGCGACGACATTCCGATTGTTCGCGGCTCGGCCTTGATGGCGCTGGAGGAGAAGAAGCCGGAACTGGGCAAGAGCTCGATTTTGAAGCTGATGGAGGAGGTTGACCGCTACATTCCGCAGCCGGAGCGTCCGAAGGATCAGCCCTTCCTGATGCCGGTTGAGGACGTGTTTTCGATTTCCGGGCGCGGCACGGTGGTGACGGGCCGGATCGAGCGCGGGGTGGTCAAGGTCGGCGAGGAAGTCGAGATCGTGGGGCTGAAGCCGACGACGAAGACGACGGTGACCGGGGTAGAGATGTTCCGCAAGCTCTTGGATCAGGGCGAGGCGGGGGACAATGTGGGCTGCCTTTTGCGCGGGACGAAGCGCGAGGAGGTGGAGCGGGGTCAGGTTTTGTGCAAGCCGGGCTCGGTGAAGCCGCACACGAAGTTTGCGGCGGAGGCCTATATCCTGACCAAGGAGGAGGGCGGCCGTCACACGCCGTTTTTCACCAATTATCGCCCGCAGTTTTACTTCCGCACGACGGATGTGACGGGGGTTGTGACGCTTCCGGCGGGCACCGAGATGGTGATGCCGGGGGACAATGTGGCGATGGAAGTGACGCTGATTGTGCCGATTGCGATGGAGGAGAAGCTTCGCTTCGCCATTCGCGAAGGCGGCCGCACCGTCGGCGCCGGCGTCGTCGCCAAGATTATCGAGTGAGGAATCCCTCTCCCCGCACGCGGGGAGAGGTCGCGCGAAGGCGCGGGTGAGGGGTTTTGTCGAAGCCGGAGCAGCTCGAAAGAACCCCTGAAAAGCCGACCCTCTCCCGAACGCGGGAAGAGGGAGTTGAGAGGACAGAGAGAAATAGAATGAACGGCCAAAACATCCGCATCCGGCTCAAGGCCTTCGATCATCGGATTCTCGATGCGTCGACGCGCGAAATCGTCTCTACCGCCAAGCGCACGGGCGCTCAGGTGCGCGGCCCGATCCCGCTGCCGACGCGGATCGAGAAGTTCACTGTGAACCGCTCGCCGCATATCGACAAGAAAAGCCGCGAGCAATTCGAGATGCGCACGCACAAGCGTCTGCTCGATATCGTCGATCCGACCCCGCAGACCGTGGACGCGCTGATGAAGCTCGACCTTGCCGCGGGCGTGGATGTCGAGATCAAGCTGTAAGCCTTTTGAAGACCGATTGAGGAAACAACCGATGCGTTCCGGAGTGATCGCACAGAAGCTGGGGATGACGCGGGTCTTTACCGACACCGGCGAGCATGTCCCCGTGACAGTGCTCAGACTTGCCAACTGTCAGGTCGTCGCCCACCGCACGATGGACAAGAACGGCTATGTCGCGCTGCAGCTTGGCTCCGGCGCGCGCCGGCCGAAGACGGCCACCAAAGCCGAGCGTGGCCATTTCGCCGTTTCCAAGGTTGAGCCCAAGCGCAAGCTGGCCGAATTCCGCGTGAGCGGCGATGCGCTAATCCCGGTGGGCGCCGAGATCACCGCCGACCATTTCGTCCCCGGCCAATTCGTGGATGTGACCGGCATCTCGACCGGAAAGGGTTTTGCGGGCGGCATGAAGCGCTGGAATTTTGCCGGCCTTCGCGCGTCGCATGGCGTGTCGATTTCGCATCGGTCGATCGGCTCGACCGGCGGACGTCAGGACCCCGGCAAGACGTTCAAGAACAAGAAGATGCCGGGTCATCTCGGCGTCGATCGCGTGACCACGCTCAATCTCAAGGTCGTGCAGACCGATCCCGAGCGCGGTCTCATCCTGGTCGAAGGCGCGGTACCCGGCGTCAAGGGCGGCTGGATCACGGTACGCGACGCCGTGAAGAAGGCCCTGCCGAAGGATGCCCCAAAGCCCGGCAAGTTCCGCGTCGGCAATGGCGGCGGCGAACCCGCGCCTGCCGAGGCGGCGCCGGCCGAAGCGTCAGGGGAGGGCGCGTGATGGAGCTGAAAGTCACAACCCTCGACGGCAAAGACGCCGGGTCCGTCACGGTCTCGGATGAGGTGTTTGGCCTCGAGCCGCGCGCGGACATCATTCATCGTTGCGTGCTTTGGCAGTTGAACAAGCGCCGCGCCGGAACGCATGCGGTGAAGAACCGCGCCGAGATCAACCGCACCGGCAAGAAGATGTATCGCCAGAAGGGGACGGGCTCCGCCCGCCACGGCTCGGCACGGGTCAACCTCTTTCGTGGCGGCGGCCGCTCATTCGGCCCGCTTGTGCGCTCGCATGCGACCGACCTGCCGAAGAAGGTGCGCGCACTGGCTCTCAAGCACGCGCTCTCCTCAAAAGCGAAGGACGGCGGCATCGTCGTGATCGATCAGACGCAGGTCGCCGACGGCAAGACGAAGACCCTTGCCCAGCGGTTCGGCAAGCTCGGCTTCGCCAACGCGCTCATCATCGACGGCGCGCAGGTGAACGAGAATTTCGGCCGCGCGGCGCGCAACATTCCGAATATCGACGTGCTGCCGATACAGGGCATCAACGTCTACGACATCATGCGGCGTGAAAAGCTTGTCTTGACCCGCGCCGCGCTCGATGCGCTGGAGGCGCGCTTCAAATGACGCCAGTCGATCCGCGCCTCTATGACATCATTGTCGCCCCTGTCATCACCGAGAAGGCGACGATGGCGTCCGAGCACAACCAGGTGATGTTCAAGGTCGCCCGTCATGCGACCAAGCCGCAGATCAAGGAAGCGGTCGAGAAGCTGTTCGATGTCAAGGTGAAGAGCGTGAACACGCTTGTTCGAAAAGGCAAGATCAAGGCCTTCAAGGGGCGCATCGGCGAACTATCCGATGTGAAGCGAGCGATCGTGACCCTCGAAGAGGGTCACCGTATCGACGTGACGACGGGTCTGTAAGGGGCGAGTGATGGCACTTAAAAGCTACAAGCCCGTAACGCCGAGCCAGCGCCAGCTCGTTCTGGTGGACCGCTCCGGGCTGCACAAGGGGCCGCCGGTCAAAGCGCTGACCGAGGGCAAGAACGAGTCCGGCGGCCGCAACAATGCAGGCCGCACGACCGTTCGTTTCCGCGGCGGCGGACACAAGCAGGCCTATCGCAAGATCGACTTCAAGCGGCGGAAGTTCGATGTTCCGGGCAAGGTCGAGCGGCTGGAATACGATCCGAACCGCTCCGGCTTCATCGCGCTCGTGAAATACGATGATGGCGAACTCGCCTATATCCTGGCGCCGCAGCGTCTTGCAGTGGGAGACACCGTCGTCGCCGGCGAGAATGTCGATGTTAAACCCGGCAATGCGACACCGATGTCGAACATGCCGATCGGCACCATCGTCCACAATATCGAATTCAAGATGGGCAAGGGCGGCCAGCTTGCGCGCTCGGCAGGCAATTATGCGCAGATCGTCGGGCGCGATCAGGATTACGTGATCCTGCGGCTCAATTCAGGCGAGCAGCGTCTTGTGCATGGGCGCTGCATGGCGACCGTCGGCGCCGTATCGAACCCCGATCACATGAATATCTCGATCGGCAAGGCCGGCCGCACGCGCTGGCTCGGCAAACGTCCGCACACGCGCGGCGTCGCCATGAACCCGGTCGACCATCCGCATGGCGGCGGCGAAGGCCGCACCTCGGGAGGCCGTCACCCGGTGACGCCGTGGGGCTTCCCGACCAAGGGCAAGAAGACGCGCTCGAACAAGGCGACCAACAAATTCATCATTTCAAGCCGCCACGCGCGGAAGAAGAAGAAGTAAGAGGGCATCATGGCGCGGTCGGTCTGGAAGGGTCCTTTCGTCGACGGTTATCTGCTGAAAAAGGCGGAAGTCTCGCGCTCGTCGGGGCGGCACGAGATCATCAAGATCTGGAGCCGACGCTCGACCATCCTGCCGCAATTCGTCGGGCTGACGTTCGGCGTCTACAACGGCCAGAAGCACATCCCCGTACTCGTCACGGAGGAAATGGTGGGGCACAAGTTCGGAGAATTCGCGCCGACGCGCACCTTCTACGGTCATTCATCGGACCGGAAGGCAAAGCGCGCCGGAGCATGAGGTAGAGGTCATGGGCAAGAAGGCGCGCGAGCGGGCGCTCGCAGAGAACGAAGCGAAGGCGGTCGCCCGCATGCTGCGGGTGAGTCCGCAAAAGCTCAACCTCGTCGCGGGGCTGATCCGCGGCAAGAAGGTTGCGACGGCGCTCGCGGATTTGGAGTTCTCCCGCAAGCGCATCGCGAAAGACGTCCGCAAGTGCCTGGAGTCGGCCATCGCCAATGCGGAAAACAACCACGACCTGGATGTGGACGACCTGATCGTCGCCCAGGCGCATGTCGGCAAGGCGATCGTGTTGAAGCGGTTCACGCCGCGCGCGCGCGGCCGCGCCGGCCGTATCGAAAAACCGTTCTCGCACCTGACGATCGTCGTTCGTCAGGTCGAGGCAAGCGCCTGAACGGCGCGGGAGCAGACGAGATGGGTCAAAAGGTCAATCCGATCGGGCTGCGGCTCGGCATCAATCGCACGTGGGATTCCCGCTGGTACGCTGGCAAGAACGAATACGGCAAGCTGCTCCATGAGGACATGGAGATCCGCGAAGAGCTGATGAAGCAGCTCAAGCAGGCCGCCGTGTCGCGCATCGTTATCGAGCGGCCCCACAAGAAGGCGCGCGTGACCATCCACTCGGCGCGCCCCGGCGTCGTCATCGGCAAGAAAGGTGCGGACATCGAGAAGCTTCGCCGCAAGGTCGCCGACATGACGGATTCCGACGTCGTGCTCAACATTGTCGAAATCCGCAAGCCGGAGCTCGACGCCCAGCTTGTCGCCGAGTCGATTGCGCAGCAGCTCGAGCGTCGCGTCGCCTTCCGCCGCGCCATGAAGCGCGCCGTTCAATCGGCGATGCGCCTTGGCGCCGAAGGCATCCGCATCAACTGCTCGGGCCGGCTTGGCGGCGCGGAAATCGCCCGCATGGAATGGTACCGTGAAGGCCGCGTGCCGCTGCACACGCTGCGTGCCGATGTCGACTACGGCGTGGCGACCGCTTTCACGACCTACGGCACCTGCGGCGTCAAGGTTTGGATCTTCAAGGGCGAGGTTCTCGAGCACGATCCGATGGCGCAGGACAAGCGGATGGCGGAAGGCGAGGCGGGCCGTCCGCGCCGGGATGTCGCGTGAGCCTGAGGCAAGCAGAGAAAAGTCATGCTGCAACCGAATAGAACCAAGTTCCGCAAGGCGCATAAGGGCCGCATCCACGGCAAGGCCTCGTCGGGCACCGATTTGAATTTCGGTGAGTACGGTCTCAAGGCGCTCGAGCCGGAGCGGGTGACCGCGCGCCAGATCGAGGCGGCGCGCCGTGCGATGACGCGCCACATGAAGCGCTCGGGCCGCGTTTGGATCCGCATCTTTCCCGACGTCCCGGTATCGAAGAAACCCGCCGAAGTCCGCATGGGCTCCGGCAAGGGCACGCCGGAATTGTGGGTCGTGCGCGTGAAACCGGGCCGCATCATGTTCGAAATCGATGGCGTGCCGATCGAGATCGCGCGCGAAGCGCTCGCGCTCGCGGCTGCGAAGCTCCCCATCAAGACGCGCTTTGTCGCGCGCATCGTCGACTGAGGGCAGGCTCATGAAGGCTGAAGACGTGAGGACGATGACTCCCGACCAGCTCTCGGACGAGTTGACGAAGTTGAAGAAGGAGCAGTTCAATCTGCGCTTCCAGCGCGCGACGGGACAGCTCGAGAATACGGCGCGCGTGCGCCAGGTGCGGCGCGACATCGCGCGGATCAAGACGATTGCGGCGCAGAAGCGCGCGCAATCGCAGGCGAAGTAAGGAGACGGAGATGCCGAAACGCGTGCTGCAGGGCACCGTGGTGAGTGACAAGCAGGCGAAGACCGTCGTCGTCAGCGTCGAGCGCCGCTTCACCCATCCGGTCCTGAAAAAGACCGTGCGCCGGTCGAAGCATTACCACGCGCATGACGTCAATGATGAGTATGGCGTGGGCGATCTCGTTTGGATCGAGGAGCACCGTCCGATTTCGAAACTCAAGCGCTGGACCGTGGTCCGGGGCGAGAAGCGAGCAAGAGTGTGAACGCCGTGCGTTCCAACAGAACAAGAGGTGCATCATGATTCAGATGCAGACCAACCTCGACGTGGCGGACAATTCCGGCGCGCGCCGCGTTATGTGCATCAAGGTGCTGGGCGGCTCGAAGCGGAAATACGCCACCGTCGGCGACGTGATCGTTGTCTCCGTCAAGGAGGCCGCGCCGCGCGGCCGCGTGAAGAAGGGCGACGTGACGAAGGCGGTGGTGGTGCGCGTGGCGAAGGACATCCGCCGGCCGGACGGCTCGGTGATCCGTTTCGATCGCAATGCGGCCGTCCTCATCAACCCGCAAATGGAGCCGATCGGAACTCGCATCTTCGGGCCGGTGCCGCGCGAATTGCGCGCAAAGAACCACATGAAGATCATCTCGCTCGCGCCGGAGGTTCTGTGATGGCCGCGAAGATCCGAAAAGGCGACCGCGTCGTGGTGCTGACGGGCCGCGACAAGGGCCGCACCGGCGAGGTCATCGAAGTGCGCCCCGCCGAGGAGCGCGCCATCGTTCGCGGGGTCAACATGGTCAAGCGCCATCAGCGCCAGACGGCCCAGCAGGAAGGCGGCATCGTCTCCAAGGAGGCCGCCGTCCACCTGTCGAACCTCGCACTCGCCGATCCGAAGGACGGCAAGCCGACCCGTGTGGGGTTCAAGATCATGCCGGGCGGCCGCAAGCTGCGCTTCGCCAAGCGTTCGGGAGTCGACATCGATGGCTGAGACGCATTACGTGCCGCGCCTGCGCGCGCATTACGACGATGTCGTGCGCAAGCAGCTGACCGAGCAGTTCAAGTACCAGAACCCGATGCAGGTGCCCTCGATCGATAAGGTCGTTCTCAATATGGGCGTCGGCGAGGGGGTGAGTGATCGCAAGAAGGTGGAATCGGCAGCCGCCGATTTGACCAAAATTGCCGGGCAGAAAGCGGTGATCACGCTCTCCCGAAAGTCGATTGCGACGTTCAAGCTGCGTGAAGGCCAGCCGATCGGCGCCAAGGTCACCCTGCGTAAGGCGCGCATGTATGACTTCATCGATCGGCTTGTGAACATCGCGCTGCCCCGCGTGCGGGACTTCCGGGGGCTTAACCCGAAGAGCTTTGACGGGCGCGGCAACTACACGCTGGGGCTGAAGGAACACATCATCTTCCCCGAGATCGACTACGACCAGACAGAAGCGGTCTGGGGCATGGACATCACGATCGGCACGACGGCGCGCACGGACGACGAAGCGCGTGCGTTGCTGGCCGCGTTCAATTTTCCCTTCCGGCAGTGAGGCGAAAGCTTCAAACGCGGAACACTGGAGAGCCAGATGGCAAAGAAGAGTGCAATTGAGAAGAACAATCGGCGGCGGCGCATGGCGAAAAGCCTCGCCGGCAAGCGATCGCGGTTGAAGGCGATCGCCTCCAACAAGTTGTTGCCGATGGAGGAGCGGTTTTCTGCCGCGATCAAGCTCGCGCAAGTGCCTCGGAATTCATCCCGCACGCGCATCCGCAATCGTTGCGAAGTGTCAGGCAGGCCGCGCGCCTTTTACCGCAAGCTCAAGATGAGCCGTATCGCGCTTCGGGATCTCGGCTCCAAGGGCCTGATTCCCGGTCTCGTGAAGTCGAGCTGGTGAGGAGGGCAAAGCAATGGCCTTGAACGATCCTCTCGGCGATATGCTCACGCGCATCCGCAATGCGCAGGAACGGCACAAGACGAAGGTCTCGACTCCCGGCTCGAAGCTTCGCGCGCGCGTGCTCGATGTGCTGAAGTCGGAAGGCTACATCCGCGGATTTTCCGTGGTGGAGTATCCGAACGGGCGCACGGAGTTCGAGATCGAGCTGAAGTATTTCGACGGCGCGCCGGTGATCCGGGAGATTTCCCGCGTCTCCAAGCCCGGACGTCGGGTTTATGCCTCGGTGAACGGAATGCCGCGCGTCAATAACGGGCTCGGGCTTTCGATCCTTTCGACGCCGAAAGGCGTCATGGCCGATCACGACGCGCGCGACGCCAATGTCGGCGGCGAAATCCTCTGCACGGTGTTCTAAGGGACCATGGGCCATGTCACGTATCGGTAAGAAACCGGTTCCGGTCCCCTCTGGCGTCACCGCCAATGTCGAGGGCCAGACCGTCAAGCTGAAGGGCCCGAAAGGCGCGCTTCAGTTCGACGTGCCGGGCGACGTCGCGGTCGCCATGGAGAAAGACGCGATCAAGCTCGATCCCCGCGCCGAGACCAAACGCGCGCGGGCCATGTGGGGCATGTCGCGCGCCGTCGTAAACAATCTGATGGCCGGTGTCACAAAGGGTTTCGAGCGGCGGCTGGAGATCACCGGCGTCGGCTATCGCGCGGCCGTCCAGGGCAAGAACTTGCAGATTTCGCTCGGCTACAGCCACGACGTGACCTATGCGATCCCGGACGGCATTGCCGTCGCGACCCCGCGTCCGACGGAGATCGTCATCACCGGCATCGACAAGCAGAAGGTCGGCCAAGTGGCGGCCGAAATCCGCGCGTTCCGCCCGCCCGAGCCTTACAAGGGCAAAGGCGTGAAATACGCGAACGAGTTCATCTTCCGCAAGGAAGGCAAGAAGAAGTGAGGGCGCGCAATGGCCAAGGTGCTTAACAGAACCGAGCGGCGCAAGGCGCGCGTTCGCCGTTCCATCCGCACCAATGCGGGCGGACGGCCACGCCTGTCCGTCTTTCGCTCCTCCAAGCATATTTATGCGCAGGTGATCGATGATCGGCGCGGCGTCACCGTAGCCGCCGCATCGTCTTTGGAAGAAGGCGCGCGCGAGGGCAAGGCCACCGGCGCGAATGTGGACGCGGCGAAGGCGGTCGGCAAGCTTGTGGCCGAGCGCGCGCTGGCGAATGGAATCAAGGACGTCGTGTTCGACCGTGGCGGCTATCTTTTCCATGGCCGGGTCAAGGCCTTGGCGGATGCCGCCCGCGAAGGCGGTCTGAGTTTTTGAGGTAACACGGGCGCGAACGCCCGGACGGGAACAAATACATGGCACGTCAATCACGTGAACGCGAACGAAGCCGGGAAGAGCGCGACAGCGAATTCGTCGACAAGCTCGTCCATATCAATCGCGTGGCCAAAGTGGTGAAGGGCGGACGCCGCTTCGGCTTTGCGGCGCTCGTCGTCGTCGGCGATCAAAAAGGCCGGGTCGGTTTCGGTCACGGCAAAGCGCGCGAAGTGCCGGAAGCGATCCGCAAGGCGACCGATGCCGCCAAGCGCAGCCTCATTCGCGTTCCGCTGCGTGAAGGCCGGACCCTCCATCACGATGTCACCGGCCATCACGGCGCCGGCCGCGTTTTTCTCCGCGCGGCGCCTCCGGGAACCGGGATCATTGCCGGTGGTCCGATGCGTGCGGTCTTCGAGACGCTCGGCATGCAGGACGTGGTGGCCAAATCGATCGGCTCGTCGAACCCCTACAATATGGTGCGGGCGACGTTTGATGCGCTCAAACATCAAGATAGCCCACGCTCGGTCGCAGCCCGCCGAAATATCAAGGTCTCGCAATTGCAGGCGCGACGTCGCGACGTCGACAGCGACGCCGCTGCCGCCGCAACCGAGTGACGCAAAGGGACAGGCCCATGGCAGGCAAACGCATCAAGGTCGAGCAGACAGGCAGCCCTATTCGGCGTGAGGCGAGCCAGCGGCAGACGCTGATCGGGCTCGGCCTCAACAAGATCGGCCGTGTCTCGGAATTGCCGGATACGCCGGCGACCCGCGGCATGATTGCGAAGGTCCAGCACCTCGTCCGCGTCGTGGACAGCAGAGAAAGCAAGTCGCAATGAAGCTCATGGAAATTTCCGACAATCCGGGCGCGCGCAAGTCGCGCACCCGCATCGGACGAGGCATCGGCTCCGGCAAGGGCAAGACCGGCGGACGCGGAGGCAAGGGGCAGACCGCGCGTTCGGGCGTCCGCATCAAGGGCTTCGAGGGTGGTCAGATGCCGCTGCATCGGCGGCTGCCGAAGCGCGGCTTCAACAATCCGTTCCCCCGCGATCTGAACGAGATCAACCTCGATCGTGTCCAAAAGGCGATCGACGCCGGCAAGCTCGATCCGAAAGCGACGGTGGACGCGGAGGCGCTCGTCAAGGCTGGGGTACTGCGCCGGGCGAAGGACGGCGTGAAGCTTCTCGGAAACGGCACGTTGAAGGCCAAAGTCTCCTTCAGCGTCGCGGCGGCTTCGAAGGGGGCTTTGGGTGCGGTCGAGAAGGCAGGCGGGTCCGTCACGATTCTCACGCCCCCGCCGGCGGGTGAAACAGCCGCGTGATCCCTATATAGGCCCAGCACAGGCTGGGACGGCGCTCGGAAGTGGACAATGGTCTCTGCAGCGGAACAACTCGCAGCTAACTTGAATTTCTCGGCTCTCGGAAAAGCCGAGGAATTGAAGAAGCGCATTTGGTTTACGCTTGGGGCGCTGCTGGTCTATCGGCTTGGAACCTACATTCCCTTGCCGGGCATCGATCCGACCGCATGGGACCAGATTTTCCGCACGCAGGCCGGCGGCATCCTCGGCATGTTCAACATGTTCGCGGGCGGCGGCATCCAGCGCATGGCGATCTTCGCGCTGAACATCATGCCTTACATCTCGGCCTCGATCATCATCCAGCTGATGACGACGGTCTCGCCCACGCTCGAGCAGCTCAAGAAAGAGGGCGAGCAAGGCCGCAAGATGATCAACCAATATACGCGCTACCTGACGGTGGTTCTGGCGGCCTTTCAGGCCTTCGGCATCGCGGTCGGGCTGGAGGGCGCGGGCAACGTCATCTCCGATCCCGGCTGGTTCTTCCGCATCTCCGCCGTCCTCACCCTGACTGGCGGGACGATGTTCCTGATGTGGCTCGGCGAGCAAATCACCTCGCGCGGCGTCGGCAATGGCATCTCGCTGATCATCTTTGCCGGGATTGTGGCTGAGCTTCCCTCGGCGATTGCCGGCACCCTCGAGCTCGGCCGCCAGGGCGCGCTCTCGACCGCTCTCATCCTGGGTGTGATCGTGATGGCCGTCGTGGTCATCGCTTTCATCGTCTACATGGAGCGCGCCCAGCGGCGGCTCCTGATCCAGTATCCGAAGCGCCAGGTTGGCAATCAAATGTTCGAGGGCCAGTCCTCTCACCTGCCGCTGAAGCTGAACACCTCCGGGGTCATCCCGCCGATCTTCGCCTCCTCGCTGCTGCTGCTGCCGGCGACAGTGGCGAATTTCAACGCCGGTCAGGGGGCCAATTGGCTCACGACCCTGACGACCCAGCTCTCCCACGGCCGCCCGGCCTTCATGATCCTCTACGTCGCCCTGATCGTTTTCTTCGCCTTTTTCTACACGGCCATCGTGTTTAATCCGACCGAGACCGCCGATAACCTTAAAAAGCACGGGGGGTTCATTCCCGGAATCCGGCCGGGCGAGCGGACGGCGGAATATATCGACTATGTGCTGACCCGGATTACCGTCGTCGGCGCGGCCTATTTGTCGATAGTATGCTTAATCCCCGAAATCCTGATTTCGTATGCCGCCGTCCCGTTCTATTTTGGGGGAACTTCGCTTCTGATCGTGGTCAGCGTCACGATGGACACCGTGGCGCAGATTCAGGGCTACCTGTTGGCCCACCAGTACGAGGGGTTGATCAAGAAGTCGAAGCTGCGAGGACGACGGCGATGAGACTGATACTGCTTGGACCACCAGGGGCGGGGAAGGGTACGCAGGCGCAGCGGTTGGTCGATCGGTTCGGGATCGTCCAACTGTCGACCGGCGACATGCTGCGGGCCGCGGCCGTAGCGGGCACCGCGGTGGGGCTCAAGGCGCGCGATATCATGATGCGTGGTGACCTCGTGCCTGACGACATCGTTGTCGCCATTGTGGCCGAGCGGATCATGCAGCCTGACGCGAAGAAGGGATTCATCCTCGATGGCTTCCCGCGTACGGTTCCTCAGGCCGAGGCGCTCGATCGCATTCTGTCCCGGAAAGGACTGAAACTGAAGGCGGTGATCGAGCTCCGCGTCGATGAGGGGATCCTCTTGAAGCGGATCGAGACGCGGATTGCCCAGATGAAGTCGCGCGGGCAGACGATCCGGGCCGACGACAATCCCGACGCCTTGAAGAAAAGGCTTGAGTCCTACCGTATTCAGACCGCCCCTCTGATCGACTATTACCAAAAGAAAGGGCTCCTGCGGACCGTGGATGGCATGGTCGACATCCCCGAAGTGGCCAAGCAGATCGACAAGGCCTTGGGGCAAAAGGCCCGCCCGCCCACCAAGGCTCCGAGCCGCCGGCCGGCAGGCCGCAAACCGGCCTCAGGGTCGGCGCGCAAGGCCGGCAAGTCCGTACCGGAACGGGGCACGAAAAAAAGCGCCGGCAGGGCACCCACCGGGCGTCCTGCAGCCAAGAAGGCCGACCGAACCCCAAGTCGGGGCGGGGTGAAGAAAAAGGTCGTGTCCAAACGGTCTCGGAAGTGAGCCGGCGCGGTTTACGAGGTTGACGAAGTCAAGCGGAATCTTTAAGTACCCGGGTATCCAGTTGGCCAGACCTATGGACGATGCCGGGCCCTGAATTGGCGGGCACGGGTGTCGTTTTCGCGTTCATCTGCCCCGGGGTTTTGAACTGAAAGATCGGCCTGCCGAAGGCCTGGAGGAGAAGCGAACGTGGCCCGTATCGCCGGTGTCAACATACCTACGAACAAGCGCGTCGAAGTAGCGCTGCAATACATTCACGGCATCGGGCCGAGGAATGCAAAAGACATCATGGGCAAGGTCGGCATTCCGGAGGATCGCCGCGTGGCGCAACTCACCGACCAGGAGGTCCTGCAAATCCGCGAGATCATCGATCGCGATTTCATGGTCGAAGGTGATCTCCGTCGCGAAGTGTCGATGAACATCAAGCGATTGATGGACCTCGGCTGCTATCGCGGGCTGCGGCACCGCCGGGGACTGCCGGTGCGCGGCCAGCGGACGCATACGAATGCGCGCACGCGCAAAGGTCCGGCGAAGGCGATCGCCGGCAAGAAGAAGTGATCAGAGCACAGGATTGAGGAACGGCCGTCGCTGAGACGGCCGGGCCGCGAAAGGGTCAAGCATGGGCAAAGAAGCCACCCGCGTGCGCAGACGCGAGCGCAAGAATATCGCCTCCGGCATCGCGCATGTGAATGCCTCCTTCAACAACACGATGATCACCATCACCGACGCACAGGGCAACACCATTGCCTGGTCTTCGGCAGGAACCAAGGGATTCAAGGGCTCGCGCAAGTCGACGCCTTACGCGGCGCAGGTTGCCGCTGAAGACGCCGCGCAAAAGGCGCAGGAGCACGGGATGCGCACGCTCGAGGTCGAAGTCGCCGGACCCGGTGCGGGCCGCGAGTCGGCGCTTCGTGCGTTGCAATCGGCGGGATTTACGATCACCTCGATCCGAGACGTGACGCCGATCCCCCACAATGGATGCCGGCCGCGAAAGCGTCGCCGCGTCTGATTTCATTCGATCCGGCGGGCCTCGCTCGCCTCCGTTGATTTTCCCATGGGCGGAGTGGGCATGCAGGAGCCGCGCTCGTGAATACGATGGGTGACGTCGTGATCCAGAAGAACTGGCAGGAACTGATCAGGCCCAACAAGCTGAACGTTGCGCCCGGGCATGACCCAAAGCGGATCGCGACGGTTGTCGCCGAGCCGCTTGAGCGCGGTTTCGGACTGACGCTTGGAAATGCGCTGCGGCGCATCCTTCTCTCCTCGCTCCAGGGTGCGGCCGTGCAATCCGTGCACATCGACGGCGTGCTGCACGAATTCTCGTCGATCCCCGGCGTGCGCGAGGACGTAACCGATATCGTCCTCAACGTGAAGGACATCGCGGTGAAGATGCAGGGCGAAGGCCCGAAGCGCATGGTGGTGAAGAAGTCGGGACCCGGTCAGGTGACCGCAAGCGACATCCAAACCGTCGGCGACATCATGATTCTAAATCCGGAGCTCGTGCTCTGCACGCTCGACGAGGGCGCGGAAATCCGCATGGAGTTCACGGTCAACACCGGCAAGGGCTACGTGCCTGCCGAGCGTAACCGGCCGGAAGACGCACCGATCGGATTGATCCCGATCGATAGCCTCTATTCGCCGGTGAAAAAGGTCTCCTACAAGGTCGAGAATACGCGTGAAGGCCAGATCCTCGATTACGACAAGCTGACATTGTCGATCGAGACCAATGGGGCCGTGACGCCGGAGGATTCTCTGGCCTATGCCGCGCGCATCCTGCAGGACCAGTTGAACGTCTTCGTCAACTTCGAGGAGCCGCGGAAGGAAATCGCCCCTGAGACCATCCCGGACCTTGCTTTCAATCCGGCCTTCCTCAAGAAGGTGGACGAACTCGAATTGTCGGTGCGGTCCGCGAACTGCCTGAAGAACGACAACATTGTTTATATCGGCGACCTCGTGCAGAAGACGGAAGCTGAAATGCTGCGCACGCCGAATTTCGGCCGCAAGTCGCTGAACGAGATCAAGGAAGTGCTCGCCCAGATGGGCTTGCACCTCGGCATGGAAGTGCCGGGCTGGCCGCCTGAGAATATCGAGGACCTCGCCAAGCGCTTCGAGGATCATTATTGATCCAGAGCATGATCCCGAAAAGTGGGAACCGGTTTTCGGATAAGATCATGCTCAAAGGAAACTAAAGGAAGACGCCGATGAACCATGGCAAAGCGCACCGCAAATTGAACCGCAAGCCGGAGCATCGGCGCGCGATGTTTGCCAACATGGCGGCGGCCCTGATCAAGCATGAGCAGATCATCACGACGCTGCCCAAGGCCAAGGAGTTGCGTCCGGTGGTCGAGAAGCTCGTTACGCTCGGCAAGCGCGGCGACCTGCATGCACGCCGTCAGGCGATCTCTCAAGTGCGCGACGTGGCCATGGTCAAGAAGCTCTTCGAGGTGATCGGCCCGCGTTACAAGGAACGGAACGGCGGCTACACGCGCGTGCTCAAGGCCGGCTTCCGTTATGGAGATTCGGCGCCCGTCGCGGTGATCGAATTCGTCGACCGCGACGCTGATGCGCGCGGCAAGGATTCGGGCCCTGTTCAGCGCGAGGCCGCTGCTGCGCCTGCGGCATAAATCAGCGTCACTTCCGCTTCTGTTCCTTCGTCTCGCGGATTGCGTCGTAGAGATTGACCGGCGCGAAATCGTCCGTGAGCACCGCCGCCTTTGCCTGCGGCGGCTTCTCCGTCCGCTTGGCGAGAAGCTCAGGCAAAGGGAAACGAAATTGATGCCGGCCGTGAAGCTCGTCCGCCCGGCGAGCCAGGGTCTGCTCGTCGGTTAGCGACGCCGCCACAACGGCAATGACCTCGCCTTGCCCCGTCGGATACAGATCGACCCGTCCGAACACCGAGCGCAGCGTTGCCAGCGTCGCGCCGTAAAGCTTGGTGCCGTCATGGACATTGAACGCTGCAGCGCCGCCCGGCGCGAGCCGCATCTTCACGAGTTCATAGAATTCCTTGGTCAGGAGATGAAAGGGGACGTAACCGCCGTGATAGGCGTCGACGAGAACGAGATCATAGGTCTGCTTGTTGCGATTGAGGAACACGCGGCCGTCTCCATCGAGGTATCGCAATCGCGCAGTTTCGATCAGCCCAAAATACTGCTTTGCGGCCTTGATGACCCCCGGATCGATTTCAACAGTGTCGATGGCCACGTCCTTCATGTGGCGCCCGAGATAGGTCGATATGGCGCCGCCGCCTAAACCCAGCATCAGCACCCGCTCGAGTTTCGCGGGATAGGCAAGGGCGGCCGTCATGTTGCGCGTATAGCGCAAGGGAAGATCGTCGGGATCGGCGAGATTGACGACCGTTTCCGTGTAGTCGAAGCCCTTCAGCTGAAACGACATCGTCAGTTCGTTGCGCCGCTTGGTCACGAAGATGTCGTTGTATTCGGTCTCGATATGGGCGATTTGGCCGTCCTTCTTGGCCAGCACCTCGGCCCGGATCTTGGAATCGATCAGTTCTTCGGCTTCGGCCGAGAAGCCGATGAATGCTGCGGCGAGGAGTGCCGCAACAGCCGCACCGCGGCGTCGTCCCGCGATGAGCGCCAGCCCCGCAGCGACGCCTGCGCCGCCAAGCCAGAGCGTAATGGCGCGCGAGCCGATGGCGGGGATGAGAAAGAATGTCGTGCCGAGCGTCCCCACGATGCTACCGGCGGTCGACACGCCGTACACCGTGCCGCTCACCGTGCCGGATGTGCTTGCCGAACGCAGGAGGAGACGAATGGCGAAGGGCGAATACATGCCGAGCAGCGTGACCGGAAACAGCATGATGGCGAGGGCTGACAGGAGGCTTCCCGCGCGGACGTCGGCGAACAGCGCGAGCACGGTCTCAAGCACTGGCTGTGCGAAGAACGGCAAGACCAGGAGATAGGCCGATCCGACGGCCACGGTGGCGCCGAGGACAGCCGCCGAAGGCGCGCGATCCGCAAGCCAGCCGCCGAGGAAATATCCAAGCGAAAGCGCCGCCAGCACCGTGGAGATCAGCGCTGCCCAGGTGTAGATGCCGCTGCCGAAGTACGGATTGAGATAGCGCGACCCGAGCATCTCGAAACTCATGACGATGGCGCCCACGATGAAGGCGACCACGTAGACGAGAGCAGTGAAGCCTCCGTCCGTCGGGGTATCGTTCTGTTTCAATTCTCTCACCTGGTCCACGGTTGCCCCGTATCGGTCCTGTCTGAAGAACGGCACTCCTAACAGCACCGCTGCAGCCGCGGAAGGGCGCGTTGCGACGGTGTGGCGCTCTGCCCTATGATGCGCCAACCATGAGGAGAGGCTGCTTGCAGGGCCTGTTCTGTCGCGCGGCGGCTGCGCTCTGCGTCTTGGGGGCCGCGATGATCGTTGCCAAAGCCCAGGCAGGCCGGGATCATCCGCTGCTCGTGGCGGCCACGCGCGGCAATCTCGCCGAAGTCGAGCGGCTGATCGCTGCGAAAGCTGACCTGAATGCGCGCGACGACCTGGGACAAACGGCGCTGCTCATCGCCGTCCAGCAAAACCACGAGCCGATCGCCAGCCGCCTTATCGAGGCCGGCGCCGACATCAATGCCCAGGCGAAGAACCTCGATACGCCGTGGCTGCTGGCCGGAGCGCGCGGCCGAACCGCCATGCTGGAATGGATGCTGGCGACGGGCCGCGTGGATTACGCGAAGCGCAACCGGTTCGGCGGCAATGCGCTGATCCCCGCCGCGCATATGGGTCACGTCGACGCCGTTCGGCTCTTGTTGACCAAGTCGAAAATCGACGTGGATCACATCAACAATCAGGGTTGGACGGCGCTGCTCGAAGCGGTGATCTTGAGCGATGGGGGGCCGACGCATGTGGAGATTGTGCGCCTGCTCGTCCGGCACGGGGCCGGCGTGAACATCGCGGATAAGGATGGCGTAACGCCGCTCGCCCATGCCCGGCGGCGGGGCTACGCGGCGATTGCACGGATCTTGGAGGAGGCGGGCGCCCGCTGACCTGCCCCCTGGCGCGGCAGTGCGCCCTTCATTTACTCCCACCTGCTCTCTATATCTGCGTATCTGCGGTGTATTCCAGGGATTGTCCGAATGGTTCGAGCCGCTTGCCTAGCCCTCGTGGTTGCGTTCGCTCCCATCATCACGGGAACTCCGGCGGATGCGCAAGAGCGCCGGGCGCCGGCATCCGGGACCGACGTTCGGCTTTCCTTTGCGCCCGTGGTGCAACGGGCGGCGCCGGCCGTGGTGAATGTCTATGCCGCCCGCGTGGTCGACCGTCATCCCATGCTCGACGATCCTGTCTTCCGGCGGTTTTTTGGCGGGCCGGGTTTCGGCGTTCCACGCGACCAGGTTCAGCGGTCGCTCGGCTCCGGGGTCATCGTTGATGCGTCAGGTTTCGTGGTTACCAACAACCATGTGGTCGAGGGCGCGACCGAGGTGAAGATCGCGCTCGCCGACAGGCGCGAGTTCGAGGCGGAGATCGTGTTGAAGGATTCGCGAACCGACCTCGCCGTGCTGCGCATCAAGGATCGCGGCGAACGCTTTCCGGCCATCGAGCTTGGCAACTCCGACGAGCTTCAAGTCGGCGATTATGTGCTCGCGATCGGCAATCCCTTTGGTGTTGGGCAAACGGTGACTCACGGCATCGTGTCCGCGCTCGCGCGCACACAGGTCGGCATCACCGATTATCAGTTCTTTATCCAGACCGACGCCGCCATCAATCCCGGAAATTCCGGCGGCGCGCTGGTGGACGCCGCGGCGCGCCTGATCGGGATCAACACGGCGATCTTTTCACGCTCGGGGGGCTCGCAGGGGATCGGGTTTGCCATTCCCTCGAATATGGTGCGGGTCGTTGTCGCTTCGGCGAAGGGCGGCGGCACCAGCGTCAAGCGGCCGTGGCTCGGCGCCAACCTCCAGGCCGTGACCCCGGAGATTGCCGAAGGGCTTGGGCTGAAAAGGCCCGCCGGCGCCCTGGTTGGGACCGTGCGGCAAGGAAGCCCGGCCGGGCGCGCGGGCCTGCGCACCAGCGATCTGATCGTCGGCATCGATGGGCAGTCGGTGGACGATCCGGAATCGTTCGGCTTCCGCTTTGCGACCAAGGCCATCGGCACGCAAGCGCAGCTGACGGTCATACGCGGCGGAAAGGAATTGAAGCTTCCGATCGCGCTCGAGACTGCGCCGGACCTGCCATCGCGCGATCTGGTGAAGCCGCGCGGCCGCTCGCCGCTGACCGGTGCGACCTTCACCAGTCTTTCGCCGGCGCTCGCGGAGGAAATGCGGCGGGACGCCAATGCCGAAGGCGTGGTGGTCGTCGAGGTCGAGGAAGGCACGCCCGCGCAGCTGCTCGGTCTGCAGAAGGGGGACCTCATTCTGTCGGTGAACGGCACCAAGGTGGAGCGCCCAAGTACGCTCGAGCGTTTGACGCAGAACCCGCAACGCATCTGGCGGATTCAGATCGAACGCGGCGGGCGCGTGCTGAATACGATTGTCGGCGGGTGAATGAAAACCGCGAAGTCCCGCACCGCCACCTTGTTCGAAGCGGCCGGCCTCGAGGGCGATGCGCCGCGTCCGCTCGCCGACAAGCTGCGCCCGAAGCGGCTGGCCGAAGTCGTAGGCCAGGATCATCTGCTCGGACCCGATGGCGCGCTCACGCGCATGCTGGCGGCGCGCTCGCTCGGCTCGCTGGTGTTCTGGGGGCCGCCGGGCACCGGCAAGACGACCGTTGCGCGCTTGCTGGCAAGCGAGACCGACCTGCACTTCGAGCAGATTTCCGCGGTTTTTTCCGGCGTCGCCGATTTGAAAAAGGCGTTCGAGGCCGCCCGGTCCCGCCGCGAGACGGGGCAGGGCACGCTGCTATTCGTCGATGAGATCCACCGCTTCAATCGCGCGCAGCAGGACTCCTTCCTGCCCGTCATGGAGGATGGAACCGTTATCCTCGTTGGCGCAACGACGGAGAACCCGTCATTCGAGTTGAACGCGGCCCTCCTGTCGCGCGCGCGGGTGCTCGTCTTCAAGCCGCTCGACGCGGAGGCGATCGAGCATCTGCTTGCGCGCGCCGAGGCGATCGAACAAAAGCCTTTGCCGATCGACGGGGACGCCCGTGCCTCGCTCATCCGCATGGCGGATGGCGACGGACGCGCCGCATTGACGCTCGCTGAGGAGGTATGGCGCGCCGCGCGCGCCGGCGAAGTGTTCGACGCCGCGAAGCTTCAAGAGGTCGTCCAGCGCCGCGCGCCGATCTACGACAAGTCGCAGGACGGCCACTACAACCTGATCTCGGCGCTGCACAAGTCGGTGCGCGGTTCGGACCCCGACGCGGCCTTGTACTATCTCTGCCGCATGCTCGATGCGGGCGAGCCGCCGCTCTACATCGCCCGCCGCGTGGTGCGCATGGCCGTCGAGGACATCGGCCTCGCCGATCCGCAGGCGCTTCTCGTCGCGAACGCGGCAAAGGAGGCCTACGATTTCCTCGGCTCCCCGGAAGGCGAACTCGCCATCGCGCAGGCCGTGATCTATTGCGCCACGGCGCCGAAATCGAACGCCGCTTATGTCGCCTATGGCGCGGCCATGCGCACGGCGAAAGAGGCCGGCTCGCTGCTTCCGCCGAAGCACATCTTGAATGCTCCGACCGGGCTGATGAAGGCGGAAGGCTACGGCGCAGGCTACGATTACGATCACGAGACGCCCGAGACATTTTCCGGCCAGGACTACTTCCCGGAAGCTTTAGGGCGTCAGACCTTCTACGATCCGCCCGAGCGCGGCTTCGAGCGTGAGATCAGGAAGCGGCTCGACTATTGGGCGAAGCTGCGAAAGGACCGGAAAGCGTGAGGGGCAAGGGCGGACCGCGACAACCCGGAGGTGGCCGCCAGATCGCCGGCCCGCGTCAGGAACAGCGGCGCAAGCGCATGTCGCGGACCTCGTCCCTGGAGACGCGTCCTCGTCCCGAGAAGCAGGCGAAGCCCGCATCTCGACGGATGGGCAAGGGGGCTCCCCAGAACGAAGGA
The DNA here is from genome assembly GCA_022844485.1 of Xanthobacteraceae bacterium. GTDB lineage: Bacteria > Pseudomonadota > Alphaproteobacteria > Rhizobiales > Xanthobacteraceae > JALHLQ01. The sequence goes on along the minus strand of JALHLQ010000017.1, from coordinate 54,723 downwards.
AAGCGGGTGGTGCGCCGGCCGCCCCCCGACGACGTGGCGGCGCGACAGCCTGAGCAGGCGCCACCTGTACCGACAACCGTGCAGACAATCGCCGTTTTACCCGACGAATCCGGGATGCGCGTTGATCGCTTTCTGGAGGCGAAGTTTCCCGGCCTCTCCTTCTCCCACATCCAGCGCGTGATCCGCAAAGGCGAGCTGCGGGTGAACGGAAAACGGGTGGACGCAAAGGACCGTCTTGAGGACGGCCAGAAAGTCCGCATCCCGCCTTTGAAGCTTGGTGCTCCCAAACAGCGGGAGGGACAAGAAGCCGACGAGAAAACACGCGCATTCCTGAAATCGATCACGCTGTTCGAAGACGCCGACGTCCTTGTGTTGAACAAGCCGATGGGTCTGGCTGTTCAGGGCGGGTCGGGCACCGTCAAGCATGTCGACGGGATGCTGGAGGTGATGCGCGATGCTCACGGGCAGCGGCCGCGGCTGGTGCATCGGCTCGACAAGGACACGGCCGGCTGTCTGCTTGTGGCAAAGACCCGCTTTGCCGCGACCGCGCTGGCAAAGACCTTCCGCACGCGTTCGGCTCGTAAGGTCTACTGGGCGCTGGTGGTTGGCGTCCCGCGGCCCAAGCAGGGGCGCATCTCGACCTTTCTCGCCAAGGAGGAGGTTGATGAGGACTCCTTCATGCGCATCGCGCGCCACGGGGAAGAGGGCGCGAGCCACGCGGTCACATTCTATGCCGTGGTCGAAACGGCGGGGCAGGGGCTGGCCTGGGTATCGCTGAAGCCGGTGACCGGCCGCACTCATCAGCTTCGCGCGCACATGGATCACATCGGGCATCCGATCGTCGGCGATCCGAAATACTTCAACAAGGAGAACTGGCAGCTGCCGGGCGGCATCCAGAACCGCCTGCATCTCCTTGCGCGCCGCATTGTCGTACCCCACCCGCGCGGCGGGATCATCGATGCGACAGCACCGCTTCCGCCGCATATGCAGCAAAGCTGGAACCTCCTCGGCTTGGACACAAGCCGGTTTGATCCGATCGAGGATGCCCCGGAAGAATAGGGCTCGCGGGTTGGTCCGGGGCTCCCTAAGTAAGGCCGGAATTGGGAGCCGTGCCATGATGCGCATCGCTGCTGCGGCCCTTGCCGCGTTGTTCACCGCCGCCGTGGCCGTCGCGGCTCCGGCCGAGAACAAATCCGATGCGCCGGAGGTCAAGAAGAGCCAGCCGATCCAAGGGAAGAGCAAACGCCGCATCGGATCGTCGACTCCGCCGAGCCTGACGCCGGTCCAGCCCCATCCGACGCCGGGCGTGGCGCCCCTGCCGCCCTCGGCTCGCATCGGATCGGCACTCCCTCCGGCGCCCCTCCCGCAGTCGCCCTACCTCGGATCGCGGGGAGCCTATCCGGTCCCCTCGCGCCAGCCTGGCGAATCTTTTGGCGACCGCGTCACGCGATGCCAGCACAGCGCGACCGTCTCCGGCGTGCGGGGGTCGGAGCGCGGCGCGTATTTGCACAATTGCATGTAGCGGAGCAGCGCGCCCGCTTAACTCAACGCAACGACGCGTTGATCCGCTCGAGCGCCGCCGGCCCAGGGCAAAGCTCTCTTTCTCCGAGCGCGTTCAACGGCGTGTCCACCGTATTGAGGTGGCCGTGCATGTCGTCCGGTTCGCGCGCGAGATAGAGCAGACCGGTGACGACCTGCCCCTTGGCCGCATGCTGGTGGAGGAAGTTCATCGCCGCCACACGGTCGTGCAGATCGTAGTCGGCATTGAGCTTGCGCAGCGCCAGCTTCGAGCCGTCATGCTGCTCGACGATCTCGACCGTTCCTGGCTCGTAGTCGATGTGGATCGGCGCGCGCCCGGTGATGAAGTCGAGCCGGTTCACCGCCTCATTGTGTTCGCGCACAAAGTCGAAGCTTTTGGTCGAGCCGGCGTGATTGTTGAACGCGACGCAAGGCGAGATCACGTCGAGAAACGCCGCGCCGCGGTGCTCGATGGCGGCCTTGATCAACGGCACAAGCTGCGCCTTGTCGCCGGAGAACGAGCGTCCGACGAAGGTCGCCCCGAGTTGCAGCGCCATGGCGACGAGGTCGATGGCGCTGTCGGTGTTCACGACGCCGCGTTTCGACTTGGAGCCGCGGTCGGCGGTGGCCGAGAACTGGCCTTTCGTCAGTCCATACACCCCGTTGTTCTCGACGATATAGACCATGTTGACGCCGCGGCGGATTGAATGCGCGAACTGGCCGAGCCCGATCGAGGCCGAGTCGCCGTCGCCGGAAACGCCGAGATAGATCAGATCGCGGTTTGCGAGATTGGCGCCGGTCAGCACCGACGGCATCCGCCCGTGCACGGAATTGAAGCCGTGGCTTTGACCGAGGAAATAGGTCGGCGTCTTCGACGAGCAGCCGATGCCTGAAAGCTTGGCGACGCGGTGCGGCTCGATGGACAGCTCGAAACAAGCCTCGATGATCGCCGCCGAGATCGAATCGTGCCCGCAACCCGCACAAAGGGTCGACACCGAGCCTTCGTAGTCGCGATGCGTGTAGCCGAGCTCGTTCTTCGGCAGTGCTGGGTGGTGGAACTTGGGTTTTGCGATGTAGGTCATGTCTGGCCTATACTCCCGATGAACGAATGCCCAGTCTCTTCGCGACTTTCAGAGGTCCGCCTGATGGTTAAAGCTTTGGAACGAGCCGTTGCCGAGATCGCACGCCTGCCGGAAGCAGAGCAGGAAAAAATCGCCAACGAGTTGCTGGTCCACCTTGAGAAGCTCCGAGCGCTTCGGTCCGACATCGAGGCGGGCCTGCGCTCGCTCGACGCCGGCCAAGGACGAGAACTCGATCTGCAGGATTTCATATCGCGTTCTCGGGAGAAAAACGCAAAAGGCTAGGGTGACTGTTTTCACTCGAAATCGACGAGCGACCTTTCCTCATGACACCACTTTGCGCAGCGGCGTGACCTTCAGCGCATCGAGGTGATCCCCGACGGCGCGCGCGATAAAGCGCGCGGTGATGGGCGTCCCATCGTAGTGCAGAATCGGCACGAGCCGCACGGGATCGAGATTGCATTCGTTCACGATCAGGGTGCGCAGCTGCGCATCCCGATTTTGCTCGACTACGAAGACAAATTCGTGTTCGGCGATGAAATCGGCCACGTCCTGGTGGAACGGAAACGCCCGCACCCGCAGCATGTTGAGATGCTTGCCTGCGGTGTTCAGCGTCTGGATCGCTTCGTCCATCGCCGGGCTGGTCGAGCCGTAATAGATGACACCGTACTTCGTGGGCCGGTCGGCATCGCGACGGATCGGACGCGGCACAAGCTGTTTCGCGGTCTCGAACTTGCGCAACAGCCGTTGCATGTTGTCGACATAGGGCCCGCCTTCTTCCGTGTACTTGGCATAGCGGTCGCGGGAGGTGCCGCGCGTGAAGAAAGCGCCGCGCTGCGGATGCGCGCCCGGATAGGTCCGGTAGGGGATGCCGTCACCGTCCACGTCGAGATAGCGGCCGAAATCCTTGCCGGCCTGCAACTCGGCCGCCGTCATCACTTTCCCGCGGTCATACTTGCGGCTCTCGTCCCAGGTCAGCGGACGGCAGAGGTGATGATTCATGCCGATCTCGAGATCGAGCATGACGAAGATGGGCGTTTGCAGCCGGTCCGCGAGATCGAACGCGTCGGCGCCGAAGTCGAAGGCCTCCGCCGGATTCTCCGGAAAGAGCAGCACGTGCTTGGTGTCGCCGTGGGAGGCATAGGCGCAGCTGAGGACATCCGACTGCTGCGTGCGCGTCGGCATGCCGGTGGAAGGTCCGCCGCGCTGCACGTCGAAGATCACGGACGGGATTTCGGCGAAATAGGCGAGGCCGATGAATTCCTGCATCAGCGAGATGCCGGGCCCCGAGGTTGCCGTGAAGGAGCGTGCGCCGTTCCAGGCCGCGCCGATGACGATGCCGATGGATGCAAGCTCGTCTTCCGCCTGCACGATCGCGTATTTGGCTTGGCCGGTTTCCGGGTCGACGCGCAAGCGCGCGCAGTAGCGCGTGAAGGCGTCGGCAAGCGACGATGACGGCGTGATCGGATACCAGGCGCACACCGTTGCGCCTCCATACACCGCGCCGAGCGCCGCCGCCGAATTGCCTTCGATGAAGATGCGGTCCCCGACCTGGTCCGAACGCCGCAACCGCACGCCGATCGGGCATTCGAGATTCATCATGGCGTAGTCGCGGCCGATATGCAGCGCGCGAACGTTCGGTTCGATCAGCTTGTCTTTGCCCTTGTACTGCTCGCCGATGAGTTTCGTGACCTCGGCGACATCCATGTCGAGCAATGCGGTAAGCACGCCGATATAGATGATGTTCTTGAACAGCTGCCGCTGCCGCGGGTCTGAATATTCCTGGTTGCAGATGGCCGTGAGCGGCACGCCGATCACGGCGATGTCGTCGCGAAACCGCGAAGCCGGCATCGGCTTTGTGGAGTCGTAAAGCAGATAGCCGCCGGGATCGATCGAGGCGATGTCCTTGTCCCAGGTCTGCGGGTTCATCGCGACCATGAGATCGACGCCGCCACGCGCCCCGAGATGGCCGGCTTCGGAAATGCGCACCTCGTACCAGGTCGGCAGTCCCTGGATGTTCGACGGAAAGATGTTGCGCGGCGCGGCGGGAATGCCCATCCGCAGGATCGCGCGCGCGAACATCTCGTTCGCGCTGGCCGATCCCGAACCGTTGACGTTGGCGAATCTTACAACGAAGTCATTGACACTTTGGATCGGCATTGAGGTCCTGCATGGGTCATATCGATCAGGAATTTCTGCATGTCCCAGGCGCCGGTCGGGCAACGCTCGGCGCACAGCCCGCAATGCAGGCACACGTCCTCGTCCTTCACCATGATGCGTCCGGTCTTGAGCACGGACGAGACATACAGGTCTTGGGTCAGGTTGGGCGCCGGCGCCTTCAGCCGCCCGCGCAGATCCGTCTCTTCGCCGTTGGCGGTGAAGGTGATGCAGTCCATCGGACAGATGTCGACGCAGGCGTCGCATTCGATGCAGAGCGACGTCGTGAATACCGTCTGCACGTCGCAGTTGAGGCAGCGTTGAGCCTCGGCGAAACCGAGCTTCTCGTCGTAGCCGAGTTCCACCTCCTTGCGGATGTCCTTCAGCGCAATGACGTTATCGAGCGTGGGCACGCGATAGCGCTTGTCGCCGGAAATGTCGTTGTCGTAGCTCCACTCGTGGATGCCCATCTTCTGGCTGACGACCTCCACGGCCGGCAGCGGCCGGTGATTGATGTCGTCGCCATTGAGATACTTGTCGATCGACACCGCCGCCTCGTGGCCGTGCGCGACGGCCCAGATGATGTTCTTCGGCCCGAACGCCGCATCGCCGCCGAAGAAGACGCGGGGGTGCGTCGAAGCCATCGTGTCCGGGTTGACCTTCGGCATGTCCCATTTGTCGAACTGCACGCCGATATCGCGCTCGATCCAAGGAAACGCATTTTCCTGGCCCACCGCGACGAGCACGTCGTCGCATTCGAAATGCTGATCGGGCTCGCCGGAGGAGACCAGCTTGCGCCGGCCCTTCTCGTCATACTCGGCCTTCACCTTTTCGAAGGTGATCCCGGTGAGCTGGCCGTTCTTGTATGTGAACTCCTTCGGGACCAGGTAATTGAAGATCGGGATGCCTTCGTGCATCGCGTCTTCCTTTTCCCAGGGCGACGCCTTCATTTCTTCGAAACCGGAGCGCACGACAACCTTCACGTCATCGCCGCCCAGGCGGCGCGACGATCGGCAGCAGTCCATGGCGGTGTTGCCGCCGCCGAGCACGATCACGCGCTTGCCGATCCTGTCGATATGGCCGAAGGAGACATTCGATAGCCAGTCGATGCCGATATGGATGTTCTTCGCCGCTTCCATGCGGCCGGGAATGTCGAGGTCGCGCCCGCGCGGCGCGCCGGAGCCGACGAAGATCGCGTCCCACCCTTCCGCGAGCAGCGCCTTCAGGCTGTCGATGCGTTTGCCGGGCCGGAACTCGACGCCGAGGTCGAGGATATAGCCGCACTCCTCATCGATCACGGTATCAGGCAAACGGAATTTCGGGATCTGCGTGCGCATCATGCCGCCCGCTTTCGGATCCTGATCGAAGACCACGCAGGTGTAGCCGAGCGGCGCGAGATCCCGCGCGACCGTCAGCGAAGCGGGTCCAGCCCCGACCAGCGCAATGCGCTTGCCGTTTTTGTACGCCGCGGGTTTCGGCAGCCGGTCGCGGATATCGTCCTTGTGGTCGGCGGCCACGCGCTTGAGGCGGCAAATCGCAACCGGATCTTTCTCCACGCGCCCGCGCCGGCAGGCCGGTTCGCACGGCCGGTCGCAAGTGCGCCCCAGAATTCCCGGGAAGACATTCGACTTCCAGTTAACCATGTAGGCGTCGCTGTAACGTCCGGCCGCGATCAAACGGATGTATTCCGGAACCGGCGTGTGCGCCGGACAGGCCCATTGGCAATCGACGACTTTGTGGAAGTAGTCCGGATGCGAGATGTCGGTGGGTTTCATGTCTCTCTCAACACACGAGAAGCGTCTTCTTTGTGGCGGCGTCCGCTGACCAAGTTCCTGCCGATTCCGGGGGCGGATGTTAGAGGACGCGCCTTGCCAATTCCACTCATACAAACGTCATGCCGGGGTGACTGGTGTCGCAGCGGCCGATCGGAGCGCCGATGCTTGACGGCGGCGCTCAAGGCGCTCATTTCGAGGTAGTGAAACGCGGCCTGCTGCGCCGCACAATGCCGTTCGCCATGCGTGAGATCTTCGACGACGTCTTCAAGAACCAGCCGCTTGATCCGACCGAGGCGGCACGCTTGGCCGCGCGGCCGCAACTGCGGACGCGCTTTTACAGCCAAGCGAGCATCGCGGACGCCGGGAACGGAATACGCCCGTTGCTGGACGGCCGTCCGATCAAGACCCCGGCGCGCAACGAGCTTGCACTTCCGACGCGTGCGCTCGCCGAAGCGGTCGCCGCCGAATGGGAGGCGCAGCGCGAGCGCGTCGACCCGTCGACAATGCCGCTGACCCGGCTTTCAAATACCATCATCGACGGGGTCGTTTCGAATGCGGATGCGGTTGCGGCGGAGATTGCAAGGTATCTCCGCTCCGACCTTTTGTTCTATCGCGCCGAGCGCCCGCAAGAGCTGGTCGATCGCCAGGAGCGTCTCTGGAACCCGGTAATCGATTGGGCAAGCGACGCACTCGAGGCGCGCTTCGTCCTCTCCCAAGGCGTGCTGTATACCGAACAGCCCGATGTCGCCCTTGAGCGGACCAGCGCGGCGATTCCGCGCGATCCGTGGCGCCTCGGCGCGGTTCACGCGATGACCACGCTGACCGGCTCGGCCTTGATCGCACTTGCAGTCCTTGCCCGGCGACTCGATACGGCCCAGGCCTGGTCGATCGCTCATGTGGACGAGGATTGGAACATGGAGCAGTGGGGCCAGGACGGCCTGGCGCTTGAACGCCGGGCGTTCCGTTTCACTGAAATGCGCGCAGCCGGGCAGGTGCTTGAGCTGTTGTGACCCCGGCAATCGGAGCCGCAGGCGGGTTAACAGTCCCTTAAGGCCTCGCGACCTAGGTTCTTGCACATGATCCGGCGAACTGGACGCCGGTTCGGCCGACGAGATCTTGCGCAGACGTAAAAGGTCACACAAAGCGATCCGACCTGCGTCAATCTCGCTCCAACGACTCACCGCGGAGGGCTCCCGGTGGACTTTGTGATCAATCCTTTGTCGGTCACTGCAGCGATGCAGTACGGGGGACAGCACCCGCAGTTTACGCCGGGCCAGATTGTCGAAGCCGTGGTGCTCGCGCTTCTGAAAGACGGAATGGTGCGTCTTTCGATTGCCGAATCCATCCTCGATGTTCGCTCCGAACTTCCTCTTGCGCCCGGCACGACGCTGCGCTTCGCCGTGAAAGCGGCACCGGACGGCGGAGTCCGGCTTACTCCCATTCCGGGCAGCGTGCGCCCGCCAAACGCTTCGATGGCGCCGGGGCAGAATGTGCAGCCGCCCGTGGGTTCGAACGTCCAGGCGGCGGCGCCGGCCGTGGGCGAAAGCGGTGCAACGAGCGCGATCCGGTCCCCGACTCCTCACGCGGCTGAACCCGAGCCCGTGCTGCGTGTGGAGTTGAGCGCGGCCGGAGCGCGAGCGCCTGTTCTCGCCGAGGCGATATCGGCCGCCGCGACGCGCGCGCTCGCAAGTGCCGGGTTGGACGTTGAGGGGCCGCAATCTCCGGGGCCCGTCTCACCTGCGACCTTGGCAGATGGGCCTGCAACAAAGGCCGCGCCGGCATCACGGTCCATGATGGGGGCGCCTGAGATGCAGGCGGCGAGCCCGGACCCGAGCCAAGCCTTGTCGCTCGCCGTGCGTGCCGCCGCCGTGCGGCAGAGCGGGTTGGCGCCGCTGTTTGCGAATATCGAACAGCTCATCAAGATGCCGCTTCCGAAGGAGGTGCTGTCAGCCGCGGGCGCCATGCTGCAGACGCGCATCCGTGCCGACGCGCCCGTCGATGCTGCGACGATCAAGTCCGCCGTCAAGCGATCGGGTCTGTTTCTCGAACAGCAAATCGCCGCCGGGAATCCGCCGCGTGCCGATGCTCCTGATATCAAGCACGCGTTGATGGTGCTGCAGCACGCGCTGCGCTCGTGGATCGCGACGCCCGACAAGGGGATTGCGCGGCAGGACCTTGCGGCGCTGGATTCGCAGGCCGCGCCACTGACGGCTTCCGGCCACGTGCCGAGCATGCCCCCGCCGCTGCCCTACCGCGGCGCGCCGACCGCGCCACAACCCGCGGTCATGCCGACGGTGGGAGAGGGGATCCTGCCGCGCGAAGCCGGCAAGCAAGTGCTGGTTCAAGCGGAAGGGGCGCAAGCCCGCCAGACGCTCCTTCAGGCGGCGTCGCTTCCCGATCGCCTCGAATCGGCTCGAAACGAACCGCAGGGCCAGCGCTGGCTGTTCGAAGTACCGCTCGCCTCCACCCAAGGCACCAGCATTGCGCAATTCGAGATCGGACGCGAAGGCGGCCGGGCCGGGGAGCGCGACGACGTGCCGGCCGTATGGCGCGCGCGATTTTCCGTCGATATCGAGCCGATCGGACCCGTGCACGCGCAGATCGCCTTGATCGGCGAGCGCGCCGCCGTCACGCTGTGGGCCGAACGCGACGGAGTTGCCGCGCAATTGCGCGAGACATCGGGCGGACTTGCTGAAAACATGAAACGTGCGGACCTCGAGCCCTCCGAGATCCAGGTGCGCCATGGGTCTCCGCGACAGCCGCCGCCGGAACGCACCCCTTCCGGCCGCTTCCTGGATCGCGCGTCATGAGCGACCTCGCAAAAACGCTTGCCATCGCGCTGCATTACGACAAGCCGAACGCTCCCATTGTCGTCGCTAAAGGGCGAGGCGCGATCGGCCAGACCATCATCGAGGCCGCACGCACGCACGGTGTTCCGCTCGAAGAGAATGCCGCGCTGGCCGAGGCATTGTCACAGGTGGAGCTTGGGGACGAAATTCCTGAGGCTCTCTACCGTGCGGTCGCCGAGGTCCTGACCTTCATCCTGCGCGCGGCGGGGAAGCTCGGTTAGCAAATGGCCGAACCCGGCCCGCCGGCAATTCCGAAACATTTGTCAAGCCTTTGTCCTCACACAAAGGCCAAATAATTGGGGGTATGTTGTACCAGGTCCCCAGTGCACAACGATGCTCGAACGGAGAGTCCCATGACGAGGAGAGCCATTACGCTGGCCGGCGGCGGCCCCGCCGCAGGGCTGCATATCGGTGTTCTGCAACGCCTGGCCGAGGAAAAGATGAAGTTCGATGTCTGGGCGCTCTCCTGCATCGGAGCCTGGGTTGGGATCGTCCATAACCAATGCGACGAGGGCAAGGAGTCCGAGCAGACTTACGACTTCTTCAAGAAGCACGTCTTCCGTGATGACCTCTCCTACAGTCGCTTTCCGATCAACGCGGTATTCGGCCCCGACTGGTTCGGCAACGCCCGTTCCTTGACGGCCTTTTTTTCGAACCCGAAGAATTATGAGAGCATTTGGGTGCCGAGCCACCTGATGAACTCATGGCGCGAGACGGCGAGCTTCTTTTCCACGCCGTCGAAATGGACGGAAGGCGACTTCAACCAGTGGGTTCTCAATCACGCCTTGGCCCCGAATCCCTTCGTCCGCTTTCTGGCTTCGATGATGTATTTGTCGCCGGTCAACGGCTTGTCGAAGATCTACTATCCCGACAGCGAATTCATGAAGTCGATCAAGTTCGAGCGGCTGTACGGCGATGACAAGCCGTTCATGTTCCACAACGCGTGGAATCTGGATGCCAAGCGTCTCGACCTTTTCTCGAACAAGCCGGTCGTCGGCTACAAGGACATCAGCGCGGGCTCGCTCTGTGCCTGCTCGGCGCTCCCCTTCGTTGAAGGGACCGTCGATCTCGACGGCGCGACCTACTGCGAAGGCGCGCTTGTCGATACGGTCAACTTCTACAACCTCGTTCAGAAAGACCATTTCATCAGGAAACTCGACGACGACCCGTTCACGCTCGATGAAATTTGGATCAGCCGCATCGTCGATGCAAAGCAGGTCCGCAAGCCGGCGAACCTCCACGATGGCCTCGCCAACCTCTGTCAATTGTTTGCGGCGACCGTCGGCGAGGATGACGTGAGCCTGTTCAAACACCATGTGCGGAAGGACAAATCCTGGCACGGGACAGTGGTCGAAATTCGCGTCGACAGCGGGATCAATTTCGATTGGTCGCATCGCAATCTCGAAGACGGACGCACGGCCGGCTACCAGGCAGCCGACGAAGCGCTGAAAGCGTACAAAGCGGCGGGCGGTTCAATCAACAAGACAGGCGGATTCAGGGTCATCAACGAACAGGCGAGTGCAGCTCACGACGCTCCACCCTTTGCGCTGCGGGAGCCGCCGGCCTTTTACAAATCGCAGGCGCCCTATCCCGGTCCGGCTGGAAGGTCCTCGTTGGCTGGAAAGACCATCGGCCCGAGACCATCCCGGGTGGCCTGACCCGGCGCGGCGACATTCCGGAGGCGATCGAGGTCCGCCATGACCCGCAACTCGAGCGAGCGCGCCCGTTGGCGCCTCGCCGTGGACCAGGCGAGCTCGAGCAGCGCATGCATTTGCGCCTGCGCGTTCGGGACGCCGCGCCCGCGCAAGGCATGTGCCTTGAGCCGATACAGCTCGGCCTCGAATATGCGCTCTTCATTCTGCTGCGCGGTGGCAAGGCCGCGCTCGATCACCTCGAGTGCGGCCTCGGGTGCTTGGACCAGCATCAGGGCCTGACACAGCAGGACATCGAGCACCGTGATACCAAGTTGATATCCTGCGCCGCGATACTCGTCTAAAGCGGCCTTGACCTCCTCGAGCGCGCTCGGGCCAGGCGCGATCAGCGCGCTGCAAATGCCGCGCACGGCTCCGGAGAGGCCACGCCACTGCCGGAAGTCGTGTTCGACCGAGAGCGCGTAGCACGTGATCGCCTGGTGCTGCGCGCGCGCCACATCGCCGCAGAGCGCGTGAAGAACGCTGCCATAGTAGAGCGCATAGGCGCGCGAGTGCGGATGTCCGAGGCGGTCCGCACGCCGCAAAGCCTCCTCCGATCGGGCGATGGCTTGATCCACGTCGCCGAGAAGCCAAAGGGTCCAGGACATCAGGGCAAGATTTGCAACGCCTGCATCCTGCCCGGCGGCGCGGGCCGCAAATTGCTGTCTTTCATCGCTCGCGTCGAAACTGGCAACCGCTCGCTCGACCGCCTCGCGCGCCTCCGTCAGCCGACCCATGAAAAGAAGGATCATGGCCAGACCGCGCATGGCGTTGAGAAGCGCCGGACGTTCGCCGCGTGACTCGGCCAAGCGAATGAGCGTCCTGACCATCTCTTCGGCTTTCGGCAATTCGCCGCGCACCACACAGGCCGTGGTGAGCCAGAACATGACTTGAAGATGCTCCGGCGGATTTCCGAGGCGCTCGCACAATTCGCGTGCGCGCGTGAACGTCCTTACCGCCGCGCTGGCGGCAGGGCCCTGCGTTGCGATCAGGCAGGGCGCCAATGCCAGTTGCAGATCGAGCTCGAGACGGTCCCGTTCGGCGCCCTCCGCAAGTTGAGTGATCGACTCGAGCCCACGCTGAAGGTGTGCGATCGCTTCCTCGTTGGCGGAGCGCATCGCGGCTTTCTTTCCCGCCTGGACCCAATAGCCCACCGCCTTCTCGATCAGCCCGGCCTCCGTGAGGTGCCGCGCCAGCGTTTCCGGTTCGGCTTCGACGATGTCGGGGAAACGCTGCTCGAGCACGCTGGCGATGGCTGCGTGCAACTGGAGGCGGCGGCTTTTCAGAAGGCCGCTGTAAGCCGCGTCCCGCACCAGGGCGTGCTTGAAGCTGTAGACGGCTTGCGGAATGTCGCCGCGGCAGAAGACGAGTTCCGACCGCACGAGTTCGTTCAGCGCTTCTTCGAGTCGCTGCCGGGACAGTCCGGCAACGGCGCTGATCAGCTCGTAATAGAACTCCCGGCCGACTGCAGCGCCGATCTGAGCGACATCTCTTGACGGAGCGAGCCTGTCGAGGCGCGCCATCAACGATGCCTGCAGTGTGGTGGGTATCGCCATTGTCGACAAGGACTGGCCCATGACGTACTCGCCGTCACGCTCTTGCAAGGCGCCGGACTCGAGCAGGGCTTTTGTCAGCTCTTCGATAAAAAGCGGGACGCCATCGGTGCGCTGAAGGATCTCCTTGACGAGTTGCTGAGGAAGCGCCTTGCCGGCCACTCTCTCGATCAGCGCCGCACCGCAGCGCCGGTCGAGGCGCGTGAGCTGGATCGTTGTGACATGCGCATGGTTCGGCCAGGGCGGCTTGAACTCGGCCCGTCCCGTCACGACCATGAGGATCGGGACTTGCGGCGCTCGCTCGACAATGGAGGCGACAAGCTCGAGCGAGGTCGGATCGCTCCAGTGCGCATCCTCGAACAGCACGAGCACGGGCTGGCGTGACGCGAACCCCTCGAGCTGCGCCGACAGCGCGTTCAGGGTCGCCTCCTTGCGCCTCTGCGGGCTCCACTCCGCCGGCAAGGCGTGCGGATCCGTCGGGAGCGAAAGGAGCGAGCCGAACAATGCAACGTGCTCCGCTTGAGTGCCCCAGCGTGCGAGCAGCGCCTCGAGCTTCGCGAGCTTTTGCGCCGGGCTATCGCTTCGCTCGATGCCGGCGGTGCGCTCGAACCCGACGATGAAGGGAAACAGCGAACTGTTTGTATGATGCGCGGAGCAGTAATACTGCAGCAGGATGTGCGGCTCGCGCTCGATGGCCTTTCGCAAGGCAAGGATGAGATGCGATTTGCCGATGCCGGGCTCGCCCGTGATGACCACGACGCGGCATTCGCCCTCGCATGCTTGTCGCCAGCGGCGCAGGAGGATGTCCAGCTCCTCTTCGCGGCCGAGCAGCGGCGACACGCTGGTCTTGTGCCTGGCTTCGAAGCGGCTTTCGACGTTGGTTGCCCGCAGAACCTGCCAGGCCGGCACCGGCTCCGACCAGCCTTTCAGCGTAACGCCGCCGAGATCGCGGTACTCGAAGTGACCGCCGGTCAACTCGCGCGTGTTTGGGCAGATGATGACCTGGTCGGGCTCGGCGATCCCTTGCAGTCGTGATGCAAGATTGGGCGTATCGCCGACCACGACCTGTTCTTGAGCGCCCGTCTGGGCGACAAGAAGGTCGCCGACGACGACCGTGCCGGTGGCGATTCCGACGCGAACCCTGAGCCGAGTGGCGGCCTGCGTATCCAGCTTGGAAACCGCCTCCACAAGCGCAAGGCCGGCTCGCACCGCCTGCTCTGCGGAATCCTCCTGCGCCTGCGGGTAGCCGAAATAAGCAAGGACTCCGTCTCCCATATAACGGGCCACCATGCCGGTGTAATAGTTGACGACCTCGCCGATGCACGCCTGATAGGCCGCGATCACGCCTCGCATGTCTTCGGGGTCGAGCTGGGCGGACAGGTTCGTGGACCCGACGAGGTCGCAAAACATGACCGTAAGCTGGCGGCGCTCCGCTGTCTCGCGGGCGGCCGCGACGGGCTGCAGCGGAGCCGATTCGGCCGCGCGCAGCTCCGCTGCGGCACGCAGAAACTTGCGCCGGTGTCCCATCGGCAACCCGAGCTCTTGCAGGTCTTGCTCGGTGAGATCGGCGATGACGGAGAGATCGATGGCATTCTCAGCAAAGCGCTGAGAATACTCGCCCAGGCCGATCGATGTGAGCCATTCCTCGACCGTGCTCAATGGCAGACTCCAAGCCTTGTCGGTTCGGCTCCCAGAGGGACGTTATACTATACAATACATCAACAGGATGGCATCGACTCAGGTTGTGCGGCCTGCGCTTGTAAGCGCGCGTTGCTTAATCCGCGCTCACGATGGCCGCACAGGCCCGGGGAGGCCGCAAGCGGGGCTCGGGCGCCCGCCGGGCTCCCCGGGATCGGCGACATTCTCATTCTTGTGTTTGCGGCCTGCTTGTGGAATTCAACCGAGGATTGGGAGACCCCCAAAGGACAAGCGATGAAAGACATTCTCGAGAAGCTCGATGTCCGGCGCGCCAATGCTCGCCTTGGCGGCGGCAAGAGCCGCATCGAGGCGCAGCACAAGCGCGGCAAGCTGACCGCGCGCGAGCGCATCGCGCTCCTCCTCGACAAGGACTCCTTCGAGGAGTTCGACATGTTTGTCGAGCACCGCTGCGTCGACTTCGGCATGAATGACCAGCCGAAAACCCCGGGCGATGGGGTCGTCACCGGCTGGGGCACGGTGAACGGGCGAACCGTTTTCGTCTTTGCCAAGGACTTCACGGTGTTCGGCGGCTCGCTATCCGAAACGCACGCGCAAAAGATCGTGAAGGTGCAGGACATGGCGATGAAGGCGCGCGCGCCGATCATTGGCCTGTTTGATGCCGGCGGCGCGCGCATCCAGGAGGGAGTCGCCTCTCTCGGCGGTTATGGCGAGGTGTTCAAGCGCAACGTCATCGCCTCCGGCGTCATTCCGCAGATCTCCGTCATCATGGGGCCTTGCGCGGGCGGTGATGTCTACTCGCCGGCGATGACCGATTTCATTTTCATGGTGCGCGACACGAGCTATATGTTCGTCACCGGCCCCGAGGTGGTGAAGACGGTCACAAACGAAGTCGTCACCGCGGAAGAACTCGGCGGCGCCAGCGTGCACACCACGAAATCGTCCGTCTCCGACGGCGCATTCGAGAACGACGTCGAATGCATCTTGCAGATGCGGCGGCTGATCGACTTCCTGCCGTCCAACAACCAGGTCGGCGTTCCGGAATGGCCGAGCTTCGACGATATCGAGCGTGAGGATCTGTCCCTGGATACGCTGATCCCGGACCATCCCAACAAACCCTATGACATGAAGGAACTGGTGACGAAGGTCGTCGATGAAGGCGATTTCTTCGAGATCAGCCCGAGCTTCGCCAAGAACATCATCACCGGCTTCGCCCGGATCGCCGGCCGCACGGTGGGCGTCGTCGCCAATCAGCCAATGGTGCTGGCCGGCGTGCTCGATTCCGACGCCAGCCGCAAAGCCGCGCGCTTCGTTCGGTTCTGCGACGCCTTCGAAATTCCCATCCTGACCTTCGTCGACGTGCCGGGATTTTTGCCGGGCACGGCGCAGGAATATGGCGGCCTCATCAAGCATGGCGCGAAGCTTCTGTTCGCCTATAGCCAGTGCACCGTGCCGCTCGTCACCGTCATCACACGAAAAGCCTTCGGCGGCGCCTATGACGTGATGGCCTCAAAGCATATCGGCGGCGACGTGAACTATGCCTGGCCGACGGCGCAGGTCGCGGTGATGGGCGCGAAGGGCGCCGTGGAGATCATTTTCCGCGCCGACATCGGCGATCCCGAGAAGATCGCCGCCCGCACGAAGGAATACGAGGCGCGCTTCCTCTCGCCCTTCGTCGCCGCCGAGCGCGGCTATATCGACGACGTGATCATGCCGCACGCGACCCGCCGGCGCATCGCCCGCGCGCTCGCGATGCTGCGCGAGAAGAAGGTCGAGATGCCGGCGAAGAAGCACGACAATCTGCCGGTGTGACCAACGCCTGGCGCGCTAGCGCGCCCGCCCGAGCCTGCGCCGGTTCGCCCGCATCCGTTTTCGGATCGGCGTCATCGCGCGCGTCATGGCGACCTTCGGTCTTTTGCCCGCTGCGAGCGCAACGCCCGCGGCTGCCTGCGCCGCCGCGAAGGCGGCGAGCTTTTCGGTTACCATCCTTTGCGCTTCGGCATTGGCGAGGGCGCCGCCGCCCGCGAGCCGCATCATGCGCATGGCGATCACCGTCTGCGCTTCGCCGGCGAAGATCGCCGCGTCCAACCATGCTTTCCAGGGGTTGATCATGCGCCCAGGGCCTCGGCTACGCATCGCCCACGAGCACCGCGATGGTGCCGCTGCCAAGGCACGACGGGCAGAACTTGTCCTCAAGTTGCCCGCTGCCGTTGCATTCGGGGCAGTCACCGACGAGCCAGATCCATTTCGTGCGGCTTTGCCCGGACAAGCGCCGATCGCCGTTTCTGCTGTCGAGCACGGACTTTTCCTCCGGCGAGATCGGGACAACCCATTTGCGGCGCATGTGTTCCGAAGGCGGAATCGAAACGACATCAGGCGAATCAACGGCCCTGCTTTGGCGTGCTTGGCCGGCGAACGAGACTCGATTGTTTGTCTTGGGCGTTCTCTTGTCGTCCGCCGCTCCGTCCCATAAGCTCGATATAGAACGGGGCGAGGAGGTCAGATGCGCGAATTCGCTCGGATCAAGCCGGTCACACGGCTCGGCGTGACCGCAATTGCGGCGCTCCTGGCCGCCGTCGTTTCGGCTGCGGCGCAGCCGATCACGCTCAAGTTCAGTCATTTTCTGGGACCGACCAGCTTCTTTCAGAACGACGTCGTCGAGCCGTGGGCGCGTGAGCTCGAGGCCAGGACCGGCGGCAAGGTCAAAGTCGAGATATTCAACGGCGCGTCCGCGCTCGGCAAAGTCACCGAACAGGCCAAGCAAGTGCAGGAGGGCACGGTCGATATCGCACTCGGCCTGCGCGGCGCCGAAGGCGATCGTTTTCCCGGCAGTTCCGTGATCGAGCTGCCGTTCCTCACCCCCGACGCGCTGTCCGGATCGCGCGCGCTCTGGGGCTTGTACAAGGACGGAACGCTTGCGGCCGAGTATGCCGATTACAAGGTGCTGGCGCTCTTCGTGCACAATCCGGGTTTGATTCACACGAGTGCGAAGCGAGTGGTGAGCCTCTCCGACCTCAAGGGCCTTCGTCTGCGCTCCCCGAACAAGACGGTGTCGGCGGCACTGGAGTTCGTCGGCGCGACGCCCGTCCTGTTGCAGGTGAACGATGTGATGCCCGCCGTCAAAGAGGGCCGGATCGACGGGATCGTGACCAATTGGGGCAACCCGCTCCAGGGCTTCAACGACCACATGAAATTCCACACCGATACGCAATTCTATACTTCGGCCTTCTTCATCCTGATGAACCGTGCGAAGTACGACAGCCTTCCCGACGACGTTCGCGCTGCCGTCGATGCGCTGTCGGGAGACGGGCTCGTCGCGAAGTTCGGGCCGCTGTGGGACAAATGGGACAAGCCGGTGCGTGAAGGCGCTGCCGCGCCGGGCCACGAGGTGGTCGTGCCCGATGTAGCCACGATGGCGCAATGGCGCGAAGGGCTGCGGCCTGTCACCGATCGCTATTTGGACGATCTCGCCAAGCTCTTTCCGGGCGCGCGCGCCGCCTACGACAAGCTTGCGGCTGCTTTGAAGCGCTGAGGTGCGGGATTCCTAGGGCTCGGCAAGAAAACGCGCGGCCGCATGGTGCGCGATAAGTTCAGAGTGGGAGGACGTAATGGTCAGATGCATGGCCGTCCGATTCAGTATCGCCGCTTTGATTCTTGGCCCGATGCTGGTGCAAGCCGAAGCGCAGGCACAGCGCCCGCCGTGGGTGCAAGGCGACGAGATCGGCATGGCCAATACGCTGGGTCCGACCACGTGGGCGCGCTGCGCGCCGCATCTCGCGGAGCCACGCGCGAAATCCTACGAGCTGTCGCATGTACGTTCGAACACGATGCCGCAATCGCCATTCGGCACGCCGCTACGCGAGAAGTTCCGGCCGACGGTCGGCATTCCCGGCACGCGTCACCTCTTCAACGGGGAGGAGATCGTCAGCGGCGAGCCCGGCGCGCAAGGCACGCAGATGGACGCGCTCGGGCATTTTGCGGTGCTGCCGAAGGAGTGGGACGGCAAAGGCGACGTGCCCTCGGACGAGGCGCGGTACTATGGCGGCTATACGCAATCGCAGGTGAAGCCGTCGCCGGACTCGCCCTTGCTCAAGCTTGGCATCGACAAGGTGCCGCCGATCGTCACCACCGCCGTCCTGCTCGACGCCAAAACGCATCTCGGCCGCGGGCAGCCGATGCAGCCCGGACAGCTCGTCACCGCCAAGGACATCGATGCGATGCTGGCCGCACACAACCTTGCGAGCCGCGGTCTTCTCCCCGGCGACGTGCTGTACATCTACACGGGCTGGGGCGATTACTGGAAGGATCCGGACGTCGAGAAGTTCTACTACACAAAAGGTCCTGGTCTCTCTTATGACGCAGCCAAATACCTCGAGCAGAAAGCGGTGGTGCTGGTCGCGCTCGATAACCCGTTCACCGATCCGGTGGCGGAAGGCCAGCTCCAAGGCAAGTCACCGCCGCCGGAAGGAACTCCACCCGGCCTGCCGTTCGCCATTCACCATCACAATCTGACGCAGTCGGGAATCTACAATATTCAGAACGCGCGGCTCGGCGAGATGGCGCGGGACCGCGTGTGGCTGTCATGCACAATCATTCTGCCGCTGCGGTCGCAGGGCGGAGCGGGCTCGCCCGTGCGCCCGGTAGCGATCGGTGCGCCCGCGCCGGGCTAGACCTTCAGGCTGCCGAAGGCGCAATCCCCCTGGCGCGCTCCAGCTCGGTCCTGGAAGCGATGCGCCCTTGATGACGGCGCATCGCGGCTTGTGCGTGCGATTTGTACCCGTGGGCCGCAAACCCCCGAGCGAATGTCAAATCCACTGCACTAGAATTCCTCCGGGCAGGGGTCGAGGATTGCCCAGAGGTCCGCCCCGTTCTTGATGCTCTTCATCTGCGGGGTGAGGCCGCCCTTCTTGGCGATCCAGCTCTTCACCTCGCGCGGGTAATATCCCATCATTTCGGCGGTCGCCTCCTTGCTCGTGATCTTGACCCCGGCCGTGTAGCGCGGATCGAAGTAGGCCTCGTGGAAGCCGAGGCTCGCGCGCGGCGTCACGCACACGCGGTTGCGCGGAATGATGCCGAGGAGAAGCGTGCAGGCCGAATTGCAAACGCCGTCGATCACGATGCGCTCGCGCTTGTCGCGCAAGGCCACATATTTGGTTTTGTAGACATCGACGCGGCCGCCGAAATCGCGCGTAATGCGATAGATCGCCTCCGCGGGAGTGGTGGGCAGAAACGTGGCGGCAAGCAGGAGAAGCGGAAAGGCGGCACGCAGCATTCGTCTGAACCTCGAACCGGTTGCGGCGGCGCAGACGATCGCGGGCTCGCCTTGCGGCGGACCTGAACCAATTCAGTTCGTGGGCGCGAATTCCCCTGCGCGAATCCGCTTATGCCCAAACACCGCGGCAAAAATTGGGACGCGCACAGAATGGCGGCCGCGCGTTGCGGCCGCCCGAGCATCAAAGGCGCGAAGCGCGGTCAGGCCGCCTGGCGCGCCCGGCCGATCTCCTCGACGACCTGCCGCAGCATGTCGCGGACTTGACCGGCAATGCCCGCGAGCTTCGGATTGTCGATCGCCTGCATGGACGCGATCGGGTCGACGGCTGAAACTTCGACCGTCCCGTCCTCCCGCTGTTGGACGATGACGTTGCAGGGAAGCATCGTGCCGATCTTGTCTTCAGCCTGCAGCGCCTGGTGCGCCATGGTCGGATTGCACGCGCCGAGGATGCGATAGGGGCGGAAATCGACGTCGAGCTTCTTCTTCAGCGTGGCTTTGACATCGATCTCGGTCAGCACGCCGAACCCGTGCCGCTGCAGGGCTTGTATGCTGGCTTCGATGGCCTGTTCGAACGGCAGGTCCACGGTCTTCGAGAAGTGGTAGGTCATCGCGTCAGTCCTCGCTGTTTGCCTGGCAGGATATTCCATATTTGGAATATGTGGTCGATGGCGGCGAGGCGGAAAGGGGAGGCGCGGAATTTATGTTGCCTCGGGCGCGGCTGACCCGTGCCGGCCAAGCCACTCCGTTGCGATCGCAAGATCCTGGGCGGACAGGTTGTGTCCGGCGGGCAGCACATGGTCGGTCAGGTCGGCGCCGGCTTTTGCGAAGAGTTCCGCCAATGCCTGCCGATTGGCCGGCGTGACCAGCGGATCCATGGCGCCCGCCAGCAGCAGGATGGGCTTGCCGCGGAGATCCGGGAGCGCATCCGGCTCGAACGGGGTCATGGCGCGCATCAGCACGGCTCCCGCGAGCGCCTCCGGCCGGAGCAGAAGCATCGCGGCCGCGATGTTGGCGCCGTTGGAAAAGCCCACGGCGATCGGCGCCGGCAATCCATAGGTCTCGCGTGCGGCGGCGAGGAAGCCGGCCAGCGCATGCGTCCGCGATTTCAAGTCGGTGATGTCGAACACGCCTTCGGCGAGGCGTCGAAAAAATCGCGGCATTCCGTTTTCCAGGACCTGTCCTCGCGGCGAAAGAAGCGCGGCGCCGGGAGCAAGCCGCGCCCCGAGCGGGATCAGATCGTCCTCGTTCCCGCCGGTCCCGTGCAGAAGCAGCAGCGGTGTGCGCCGGGCATCGTCGGCGGGAACAAATCGATGGACGAAGTTCAAACCGGTGTTGGTTTCCACGTCAGCCTCTGGGTTGCCTGCATTCGATTGTGCGCCCGCCAGGAACATTCCGGAGCGGCTTCTGTTCTCTCTCCGGGGAACGTTACGGAGGCCATATGAGAATTCGAATTTTGCTCGCCGCAACGGTTGCCGCCGTCCTTGCAACCTCGGCCCTCGCGCAGAGCTCGCCGCCGGCTGATTCCGGGGCCACCGGAACCGGCAGCACCGGGCAAGGTCCGATACCGACTCCCCGGCAGGGTCTTCAAGTCGAGGAGAGCGCCGTCGTCCCCTATGCCGACCAATCCGGGCCGTCGGCCTCTCCGACCATGGCCATCGACTGCCAGAAACGGCCGGAAGAGTGCCGGACGCCGGCGACGCGGGAGGAAGCGGAAGGGCCGCATTCGCCGGCTCGCAAGCTGGATCGATAGTCATACGAGTTCAGGCAGCGCCGCTTCGATGCGTGCGCGTTCGCGCTCGAACCAGGGCGGCAGCCGCAGCGCGCTGCCGAGCGTCTCCACGGGTTCATCGACGGCAAACCCCGGATCGTCGGTTGCGATCTCGAACAGCACCCCGTTCGGCTCGCGGAAATAGACCGAACGAAAATAGTTGCGGTCGAGTTGCTTGGTGACCTGCAGGCCGAGCTCGCGCGCGGCCTGCGCCAGTTCTGCCTGCTCCGCGTCGCCGGCGGCGCGGAAGGCCACGTGATGCACCGTGCCCGTGCCAAGCGCGCCATCGGGAAAGCCTCGCGTCGCGCGCAAGTCCACGACGGTCCCGATGCCGTCCCCCGACGAAAAGCGGGCGCGGTTCTCCCCGGTGCCCACGGGCTCGAAACCGAGCGCCTTCAACACGCGCGACGTGGCCTCGATCTCCTTGATCCAAAGTGTGACGCCGTGCAATCCGCGGATGGCATGCTCGGCCGGGATGCCGCTCGCGGCATATCCGGGCGACGTCTCGAGCCCCGCGGCGCCGGCAAGCTCCAAGAGGAGGCCGTCGGGATCGCGCAGCGCGATCGTCGGCTGGCCGAATTGGCCCGCGGCGCGCTCATGCTCCACCCCTTTCTGCACGAACCGTGCAAGCCAGAAGCCGAGCGAGGCCGCCGGTACGGCGAAGCTCGTCTCGACGGCCTGTCCGGTTCCCTGGTGTCCGCTGGCCCCATGTGGCCAAGGGAAGAATGTGAGGATCGTTCCGGGCCGGCCCGCCTCATCGCCGTAATAGAGATGATAGACGCCCGGATCGTCGAAATTGACGGTCTTCTTCAGCAGCCGCAGCCCGAGCACGTCGCGATAGAACGCGACGTTGCGGTTCGGGTCCTTGGCGATGGCGGTGACGTGATGAATTCCGGCGCTCTTGGCCATGATGACCTCGGGTTTCGAGCCACTGGGCCATGATGTATGAAGGCCGCATGCGGCCGCCACGGAAGCAAGAGGCGCTTGCAGGCCTGCATCGGGCGTCGTCGGAAGGTTGGTTCTCGGGCCGAGAACGGTCCGGAAAGCCCTGATTGACTTTTGCTGTCCCAAGCCGCAAAGCGCGGGCAGGAGCTGGGCCCTCAGCGTATGTTCAAGCGCATCCTGATCGCAAATCGCGGCGAAATCGCCTGCCGCATCATAAAGACCGCGCGGCGCCTGGGCATCGAGACGGTTGCGGTCTATTCGGACGCCGATAAGGATGCACTGCATGCCGAGATGGCGGACATGGCCATCCCGATTGGCCCTCCCCCCGCCGCGGAAAGCTATCTGGCGATCGACAAGATCATCGAAGCCTGCCGGACCGCCGGGGCCGAGGCGGTGCATCCCGGTTACGGATTCCTGTCCGAGCGCGAAGCCTTCCCAAGGGCGCTGGCCGCCGCGAACATCGTCTTCATCGGACCGAACCCGGGTGCGATCGCCGCGATGGGCGACAAGATCGAGTCCAAGAAGGCCGCCGCGCGTGCGAAAGTCTCGACCGTGCCCGGCTTCCTCGGCGTGATCGAGGACGCGACGCATGCCCTCAGGATTGCCGACGAGATCGGCTACCCGGTGATGATCAAGGCCTCCGCCGGAGGCGGCGGCAAGGGCATGCGCATCGCGCATTCGAAGGACGAAGTCGCGGAAGGTTTTGCGCGCGCGCGCTCGGAGGCGAAGTCCTCCTTCGGCGACGATCGCGTGTTCGTCGAAAAGTTCATCGTCGATCCGCGCCACATCGAGATCCAGGTTCTCGGGGACAAGCACGGCAACCTCGTTTATCTCGGCGAGCGCGAATGCTCGATCCAGCGCCGCAATCAGAAAGTGATCGAGGAAGCGCCGTCGCCGCTGCTCGACGAGGCCACGCGCCGCAAGATGGGCGAGCAAGCGGTCGCGCTGGCGAAAGCCGTCGGCTACGATTCCGCCGGCACGGTCGAGTTCGTCGCGGGCCAGGATCGGAGCTTCTATTTCCTGGAGATGAATACGCGGCTGCAGGTCGAGCATCCCGTGACGGAGCTCGTCACCGGCATTGATCTCGTCGAGCAGATGATCCGCGTCGCAGCCGGCGAGAAGCTGGCGCTCAGGCAGAGCGACATCAAGCTGCGCGGCTGGGCGGTCGAGAGTCGGATCTATGCCGAGGATCCCTACCGCAACTTCCTGCCTTCGACGGGACGCCTAGTGAAGTATCGTCCTCCGCAAGAGGCGAGCGCCGACGGGATCACCATCCGCAACGACACCGGGGTGTACGAGGGCGGCGAGATTTCGCTCTACTACGATCCGATGATCGCCAAGCTCGTCACCCACGCGCCCACGCGCGAGCAGGCCATCGATGCCCAATCGCGGGCGCTCGATGCTTTCTACATCGAAGGCATCCGCCACAATATCCCGTTTCTCTCCGCGCTCATGCGGCATCCGCGCTGGCGCGAGGGCAGGCTCTCCACCGGCTTCATCGCGGAGGAGTTCCCGAACGGCTTTCAGGCGCGCAAGCCCACCGGCGAGCTTGCGCATCTGGTGGCGTCGGTCGCCGCGGCCATCGACCTCGCGATGGGCGAGCGCCGGCGCAAGATCTCCGGCCAGATGGGGGGCCGCAAAGTCACGCGCGAGAGCCGCCGCGCGGTTTGGCTCGACGACGAGGAGCATCGCCTCGAGATCAAGCGCGAGAACGACCAGATGCACGTCCACTTCCACGATACGGGTCCGGACGGCGAGCACGTGCACACGCTCCAGTCCGGCTGGAAGCCGGGCGATCCGGTCTGGTTCGGCACATTCGACGGCAGGCATGCCGCGGTGCAGGTTCGCCAAATTCCCAACGGGTTCGATCTCGCGCACCACGGCGTTCAGGTGAAAGCCTGGGTCTATACCGGCCGCGAGGCCGATGCGGCGCGGCTGATGCCGCCGAAGAAGACCGCTGATTCCGGCAAGGCGCTGCTATGTCCCATGCCGGGCCTCGTCGTCTCCATCGCCGTGATCGAGGGGCAGGACGTGAAGGCCGGCGAGACGCTGGCGGTCGTCGAAGCGATGAAGATGGAAAACGTGCTCCGTGCCGAGCGGGATGTCCTGGTGAAGAAAGTGCACGCGAAGCCCGGCGACAGTCTGGCCGTGGATGCTGTGATCATGGAATTCGCCTGACGCCGCCGCGCCTACACGAGTGCCTGATGACCCTGCATTTCGCCTACGGGTCCAATATGAGCCGCGATCTCATGCAGCGCCGTTGTCCAGGAGCGCAGGCGCTCGGGCCGGCGCGGCTTGAGAGCTGGCGCTTTGTCATCACGGTCGACGGCTATGCCTCGGTCATCCCATGTCCCGGAAGCACCGTGCATGGCGTGCTCTGGCGTGTGACGCCGCGCGACCGCGCGGCGCTCGACGCCTATGAAAGCCTCGGCAGCGGACTCTACCGCCGCCGCCTGTTGCCTGTGGCGTGTCGCGGCCGCCGCGTCTCGGCGCTCGTCTATGTGGGGCGCAGCGCGGCGGCGGGGCGTCCGAAGCCGGGCTACGCGGCCATTGTTGTCGGAGCGGCGCGCGACTGGGCTTTGCCGGACGCTTATGTCATGTCGCTTGCGCGTCTTTCCTCGCCGCATGGGAGCGGCGTCCGCGCCGTCGATACCGGAGAATCCGCGTGAGCGACGATCGGGTGATCGCCCATCTCATTGTGCGCGGGCGCGTGCAGGGCGTCGGCTATCGCGCCTGGCTCGAACGGGCCGCGCTCACCGCCGATGTCGAGGGCTGGGTCCGCAACTGCGGCGACGGCTCGGTCGAGGCGGTTCTTGTCGGCCCCGCGGAGACGGTCGAGGCGCTGGTCGAACGCTGCCGCGCGGGCCCACGCGGCGCCCGGGTCGAAGCCGTTGATCGCCGCGCGGGCGATCCGGAGTTGTTGCAGCCCCGCCGGCCGGGGGAGCGGTTTTCGGTCCTGCGGAGCGCCGATTAAGCCATTGCGCAAATTGCGATTGCAGCCAAATCGGCGTTCTCCGATGATGCGGGTGGGGCAGGGGAACGCATCGTCATGCGCCGGTCGGCGGCAGCCATAAGTCTCGCGATCGGCGTGGCCGGCTGCACGCTCCTCACCGAGGAGGGCCTCGTGAACGTGCGCGGCAAGTTCGACGCGCTGAACTGCACCGAGCTTCTCACCCGTTACGACGAGACCTCGAAGCGCGAGCGCGAGCTGGTCGAACAGATGGAGCGGGCGGGGCGCGATCCGATCGGCCCCCTCGTCAACACCTTGGTCTATTCGACCCCGCTGGCGAAGGAGCGCGCCGACCTCTTGCGCATCCGGGAAACCGCGGCGCGGATCGATTGCGATCTGCAGGCGCGGTCGCCGGACTCCGTGCTCCTTCCGTCACCGCGCTGACGCGTGATCCCGAAAATTGGGCGCCCTCCTCGGAAAAGATCACGAAAAATCAAGCCGACAGGGAGGCCTCCACCGACGCCGGCGGCTCCATCGTCGGCCCGAACAGCGGCTCGAACTCCCGCCGCAGCGCCGCATCGACCTCCGCCATGGTGACCGGCAGGCCAAGGTCGACGAGGCTTGTCACGCCATAGCGTGGGTCGGCGACGCCGCACGGCACGATGCCGGAGAAATGCGACAGCACCGGCTCGACGTTCAGGCTCACGCCATGCAGGCTCACCCATCGCTTGAGCCGGATGCCGATGGCGGCGATTTTGTCCTCGAATCCGGCGCCTTTGTCGGGGCGCCGCACCCAAACTCCGATGCGATCGTCCCGCCGCTCGCCGCGGACATTGAAGGCTGCGAGCGTGCGGATGAGCCATTCCTCGAGCGTCGCCACGTAGCGGCGGACATCCGGGGTCCGGCGTTTCAGATCGAGCATCAGATAGACGACGCGCTGCCCGGGCCCGTGATAGGTGAACTGCCCGCCGCGGCCCGCTGCAAACACCGGAAACCGCGCCTCGCGCAGGTCGCGTTCAACGGCGCTCGTCCCGGCGGTATAGAGGGGAGGGTGCTCCAAAAGCCAGACCAGTTCGCTTGCCCGGCCATCGGCGATGGCCGCCGCGCGCGCTTCCATCGCGGCCAGCGCATCGGGATAGGCGACGCGGCCCTCGCTCACCCGCCACGCGGCCGGGACGCCGCTCTTGGCCTCCAGCCCCGGCGTCAAATATTCACGCTCGTTAACCACTGGGTAACCATGCCCATGCTGACCTCTGACTATATCGTTCCTCAAGCGGGCAGGGGCAAATACGTGGCGGCGATCGAAGGCGTCCATCTCGACATCGCGGTTGTTCTCGGCACCACCTACATGCCGATTCACCAGGTGCTGCGGCTCGGCCGCGGCGCCATCATCGAGCTCGATTCCTCCGAGGACGACGAGGTGAGGATCCTCGCCAACAACCTTGCGGTCGCCACCGGGACGGTGGTGGTCAGCGGCAACCGCATTGCCGTGGAGGTCCAGGAGATTTTGGCCCGCGGCGTGGATCAGCGCTGAGACCGGGCGCGCTGCACGGTTGGCCCCGGTTGCGCAGCCGGCTTGGGCTGCGGCCCTTGTCGCGGGGAGGTCGATTTGTTACATCGACCCCATCGCTCCAGCCGGCCGCGAGCCGGTCAATAACCCACAATTGCGGTCGTGGCGGAATTGGTAGACGCGCTACGTTGAGGTCGTAGTGGGGCGACCCGTGGAGGTTCGAGTCCTCTCGACCGCACCAATCCTGACCAATGATTCACGGCGCGCCGACCGCGTCGAAACGCGCCTCGGGAAGCGGCGTTCGAGGATCGTCGTCTTGCAGACTGCTCCAGCGCGGCCCGAAATCCGGCAGGCTGAGGGGACCGGGCGTCTGTATCGCCGTTTGTGCTTGCCTCGACCCAAACACTGTTTCGCGCGCGGCGCCGGCCGTGCGGCGGGCGGACGAGGCCGCGTCCAGGGTTGCCGCGGGTACGCGGGGCCAGGGCTGGACGGCGGGGCGGTGCGGCGCGCCCTCGCCGGCGGCGATGACCGGCTTTGAACGGTCGCCGCCGGCCGGCACGACATGGACGATGCGGTAGCCGCGCTCTTTCAGTTCGCGCAGCAGAACCGGCAGGGCAAGCACGGTGACCGGCTGGATGTCGTGGAAGAGAATGACCCCGCGCCCCTTGCGTTCGAGCCGGCCGAGCGTGCGGGCGATCACCTCTTGGGCGTCGATCCCGCGCCAGTCGTCGGAGGGAATGTCTGCGCTCCACAGCATGATCCCGCGTCCGGCGACGATCTCCTCGTTTTCCGGCGAACGCCGCAATCCCGGCAGCCGGAAGAAAGGCGCGAGCGCGCCGGGATCGCCGAGCGCGGCCGCAATCGACGCGATTCCCTGCTCGATCTCGGCCCGCGCCTTTGCGGCCGGCAAGTCCGAGAACAGCGCGGGGTGATTTTGGGTGTGCGAGCCGACCGTGTGCCTCTCATGGAGGATGCGGCGCGCGAGCTCGGGGAAGTCCTGCGCCATGCGGCCGACCAGGAAGAAGGTGGCCCTCACGCACTCCGCGGCCAGCGTTTCGAGAACGCGCCCCGTATAGGGCGGCAGCGGCCCGTCGTCGAAACTCAGCACCACCTCCTTGTCCGCGAGCGGCAGCATGCGCGGATACTGCATCGAGCCGACGCGCGCAAAGTCCATCGGGTCCACGGCGATGGTGCGCGACGTGCCGAGCGCGTCTCGATTGCCACCGCAGCCATAGGCTGGTCCGGCCATGGCCAGCGCAACCAAACTCGCCGCCATGGCGGTCCTGCGCATGCTTCCCCCTCCTGAACGCGCGCGGCCCGCACGTTAAACGCCTTCGCGCGGCGAGCTCCAGCGAATCATGATGATGCGCAAGCGATGCCGCGAATGTATGGCGGGCGGGCAACATCGCCCGCTTTGCGGGTCGCGCTTACGGGTTGCGTTGCGCCAAGCGCCCGGCTTACAAGCGGCTGAACCGCTTGGTGGCGAGGCGCGCATGCTCGACGAATCTGGGACCGAGGCGCCCGCCTCCGAGCAGAGCGCGCTGCGCGATGCCGACGGCCACCTGCACCCCGAATTCGTCGAACGCGTCTCCCGCGCGGTCGAGGCCGCAGATGCGGCGACCCTCAAGACGATCGTCGGGGAACTGCACGAGGCCGATACCGGCGATCTGATCGAAGCGCTCGATCCGGAGCTGCGGCCGCGCCTCGTCAAGCTCATGGCGGCCGACTTCGATTTCTCGGCGCTGACCGAGATCGATGACGCGATCCGGGAAGAAATCCTCGAGGAACTGCCCTCCGAGACGATCGCCGAGGGCGTGCGCGAACTCGATTCCGACGACGCCGTCTACATTCTCGAGGACCTTCCGAAAGACGAGCAGGCCGAAATCCTCGAACGGCTGCCGATGCCGGATCGGGTCGCCCTCGCCAAGAGCCTCGAATATCCCGAGGATTCCGCCGGCCGGCTGATGCAGACCGAATTCATCGCCGTGCCGCCGTTCTGGACGGTCGGCCAGGCGATCGACTACATGCGCGAAACCGTCGATCTGCCGGAGCGCTTTTTCGAGCTCTACGTCGTCGATCCGGCCTACCGCTTTCTTGGCGTGGTCGCGCTCGACCGGCTGCTCAGGACGAAGCGGCCGGTCCCGATCGGCGAACTGATGGACGAGGAGCGCCTGCGCGTTCGCGTCACCGACGATCAGGAGTCGGTCGCGCGTCTGTTCGAGCGTTACGACCTGATTGCCGTTCCGGTCGTCGATACCGCCGACCGGCTTGCCGGCGTCATCACGGTCGACGACGTCGTCGACGTGATCGAAGAGGAGGCCGACGAGGACCTCAAGGCTTTCGCCGGAATCAACCGCGACGAAGAACTTTCCGACAATGTTCTTGTGACCTCGCGTTCGCGGCTGCCCTGGCTGATCGTCAACATGGGGCTTGCCTTCGTTTCGGCGACGGTGATCTCCTTTTTCGAAGCGACGATCGAAGCCGTCGTGACCGTTGCCGTGCTGATGCCGGTCAATGCCGCGCTCGGCGGCAATGCGGGCACCCAAGCGCTCGCGATTGCGGTGCGGGCGCTCGCCACGCGCGAGATCACGCGCGCCAACCGCGGGCGCATCATCTTGCGCGAATGCATGGTCGGCTTGGTGAACGGTCTGGTCCTTGCGGTGATCGCCGGATCGATTGCGGGCTTCGCGTTCCGCAGTCAGACCCTCGGTCTGGTGCTGAGCGGCGCCATGGTCCTGACCGTGGTCATTGCCACCACGCTCGGCATCCTGGTGCCGTTGCTGCTGAGCCGTTTCCGGATCGACCCTGCCGTCGCGTCGGGTGTCTTCGTCACGACGACGACGGACGTGTTCGGCTTCTTCATTTTCCTCAGTCTCGCGACCGTGGCGTTCGGCATTTTTTGAGCGGGCGCCGTCAAGGCGGGGCCAGCAGCGACTCGACTGCGCTCTTGCGCATCGCCGTCGTTGCGGTGCGGCGATCGAGCAGCGCCTGGCCGAACAGGTAGCTGTAGAACAGCACTGCGCGCGCCTGCGCGTCCGGCCATCCAAGCGCCCGGAACAGCCCGCCGACCCGCGCCAGCCTCTCGGCATCCACGCGCGCGATGGCGGCGGCCGCCCCATGGTCGCGCCGCGCGAAAGAGCGGACCGCAAGCTCGATGGCGAGGCCGTGCAGATTTGACCGCTGCGTGTAGAGATGCGCGAGACGCCGCAGGATCTCCTGGGGCGGGTGCGAGCCCGCGGCCTGCGTCCTGATCGCGACAATGCGGCCGTCGCGCCACTCCGCAAGCATGGCGTCGATCAGCGTACGCCGATCCGCGAAATGCCAGTAGAAGCTGCCTTTGGTGACGCCCAGCGCCTTGGCCAGGGGCTCGACGCGCACGGCATCGATTCCGCCGTCGGCCAGTGCATCGAGCGCGGCAGCGATCCAGGCCGAGCCGTCGAGCCTGTTGCTCCGCTCCGGTTCAGCTCTTGCCCGCGCGCGCGCCATCGATCCTCCCGTTGACAAGCCAAACTCTTGACCATACGGTACCGTATGTCAATGGGATGGAATTGACTGCCCGATGAAAGTCCCCGCTGATCCGCAATGGGAGCGGCGCGTGCGCGAGAGCTTTGCGCAACAATCCTTCATGCGCCTGATCGGGGCGGAGATCGCCGCGCTTGCGCCGGGGCGCTGCACCTTGAGCCTGCCGTTTCGCGCCGACTTGTGCCAACAGAACGGGTTCTTGCATGCGGGGGTCACCTCTGCCATCGCGGATTCCGCCGCCGGCTACGCGGCTTTCAGTCTGATGCCGGCGGGCGCCGCCGTGCTCACCGTCGAGTTCAAGATCAACCTGATGGCCCCGGCGGCCGGCGAGCGCTTCCTTGCCCGCGGCCTGGTCATTCGCGCGGGCAGGGCGCTGACGACAACCGAGTGCGATGTCGTTGCGATCGCTGACGGTGAAGAGAAGATGGTCGCGCGGATGCTCGCGACCATGATGGGCCTGCAAGGGTCGCCGGAAAAGACGAAGGCCTGAGGAGAAAGACCATGCTTGCGAATGCATGGGCGGGGTTGAATTTCGGTCTCGGCGAAGAGGTCGACATGCTGCGCCACACGGTCGCAAGTTTCGCCAGTGACCGCATCGCGCCGCGCGCCGAGGAGATCGACCGCGCCAACCAGTTTCCGCGCGACCTGTGGCCCGAGCTCGGAAATCTCGGCCTTCTCGGCATCACGGTCGAGGAGGACTATGGCGGCGCGGGTCTTGGCTATCTCGAGCATTGCGTCGCGATGGAGGAAATCTCGCGCGCTTCCGCCTCGGTGGGCCTGTCCTATGGCGCGCATTCGAACCTCTGCGTCAATCAGCTTCGCCGCAACGGCAACGATGCGCAAAAGCGCAAGTACCTGCCGAAATTGATTTCCGGCGAACACGTCGGCGCGCTGGCGATGTCGGAGCCGGGCGCCGGCTCCGACGTGGTCTCCATGCGCGCGCGCGCCGACAAGAAGGGCGACCGCTACATCCTCAACGGCACGAAGATGTGGATCACCAACGGCCCGGTTGCCGAGACCTTGATCGTTTATGCGAAGACCGACCCGAATGCCGGTCCGCGCGGCATCACGGCCTTCATCATCGAGAACACGTTCAAAGGGTTCTCCACCGCGCAAAAACTCGACAAGCTCGGCATGCGCGGCTCCGACACCAGCGAGCTCGTGATGGACGATTGCGAAGTGCCGGAAGAAAACGTGCTCGGCCAAGTGAACGAGGGCGCAAAGGTCTTGATGTCCGGCCTCGATTACGAGCGCGCGGTGCTGGCCGCCGGCTCGCTCGGCATCATGCAGGCCTGCATGGACGTGGTGGGGCCCTACGTGCACGAACGCAAGCAGTTCGGCCAGCCGATCGGTTCGTTCCAGATCATGCAGGCGAAGATCGCCGACATGTATGTCACGATGAACGCCGCGAAAGCCTATGTGTACGCCGTTGCCCGCGCCTGCGATCGCGGCGAGACCACGCGCGAGGACGCCGCCGGCGCCATTCTGTTCGCCTCGGAAAAGGCGACCTGGATGGCGCTCGAAGCGATCCAGTGTCTCGGCGGCAACGGCTACATCAACGACTATCCGACCGGGCGGCTGCTGCGCGACGCCAAGCTCTACGAGATCGGCGCCGGAACCAGCGAAATCCGCCGCATGCTCATCGGCCGCGAGCTGTTCGAAAAGACCAAGTAGCCGGCGCGCAGCGCTGGCGCGCGTATGGGGACCGCACAGGGAGTGTCGACATGAGCGAAGGAGTCTTGACCTACCGTGGCGTGGTCTATCCCTGGCAGTGCGACCATGTCGGGCACATGAACGTCATGTGGTACATGGGCAAGTTCGACGAAGCCACCTGGCAGCTCTTTTTTGCTCTCGGGCTCACGCCGTCCCTCCTGCGCCAGAACGCCCGCGGCATGGCGGCTGTCGACCAGCACATCCAGTACAAGAAGGAACTGCTGGCGGGCGACGTTGTCTCGATTCGCTCCGCCGTGCTGGAGGTGAGGGACAAGTCGATCCACTTTTCCCACGACCTGATCAATGACGAGACGAAGGCCGTGGCAGCGAGTACGACGATCACCGGCGTGCATCTTGATACCGTCGCCCGCCGCGCCTGCTCGCTGCCCTCCGACGTGGCGGAACGCGCACGGAGTTTTGGGTCAGCGTCGTAGCCCGACTGCAGCGAGCGCGACAGCCGGGAAGCCCTGATTCACTGATGCTCAATTCGGGCTATCGAGCAGATCAGCCATTGACCCACTAAGCCATTGACCCACTTGTCGTCGTCTTTACGGTGCGCCGCGGAGTGTATCGCATCATCTCCGCACGCAAGGCGAACAAGCGAGAGGTTCGGCAATATGGCGCAGGCTAGGCTTAAGCGAGGTCGAAAAGTCGTACTTCTGACGGCGCGCGGTCGCGAGCGCGTCATCAAACACAAAGTTGATTGGAGCCGCGTCGATGCGGCGAGCGAGAAGGATATCGGCCGACATAAAGCGGCGGATGACCGCAACGCAAGGGCGGATGCTGCCGCTTATGCTCGTCGTGTCCGCGCGCGCACGAAGCTGACCCAATCGGAATTTGCGCGCCGGATCGGTGTTCCGGTCGAAACCGTAAGGAATTGGGAGCAGGGGAAACGCTCGCCCCGCGGTCCCGCGCGCGCGCTGCTCAGAGTGATCAACGAAGCGCCCGAACTCGCCTTCTCCGTTCTGGAGAAAAAGCCCTCCTGACATGGCAACATGGTGCCCGGCCGGAGCGTCCGGCCGGGGCGTGCAGCTTGTCAGTCACTCTCTGCGCTCAATCCACCAGCGCTTGATAGACGAGCCCCTTGGTCATCCGGCGGTAATAGGCGCGGATCGGGCTCGGCGCCTGGCTCATGAACACGGCAGCAATCTCCTCCTTCGGATCGACCCAGAAGTAGGTGCCGGCATAGCCCGCCCACATGAACTCGCCCTGCGAGCCGTGCACGCCGGCCACGCCCGGTCCCTGCCGGACGGCGAAGCCGAGGCCGAACGTATAGCCCGGCACGCCGAGCAGAAGCTCGCCCGGCGTCGTCGGCGCCGAGATGCGGGTGCCGAGATGATCGGAGGTCATCAGCGCGACCGTCGCGCGTGAGAGCACGCGCACGCCGTCGAGCTGGCCGCCGTTCAACATCATCTGCGCAAAGCGCATGTAGTCGGCGGCGGTCGAGACCGCGCCGGCGCCGCCGGAATCGTTGCCCGGGGTCTGCATCACGTCGATCACGGTGATCTTCTGTCCGCTCGGCTTGTCGACCGCAAACGGCTGGGCAAGACGGCCGGCCTTGTCCTGCGGCAGCACGAAGCTCGTGTCGTTCATCTTCAGCGGCTTGAACAGGCGCTCGTCGAGGAACTCGCCGAGCCGCTTGCCCGACGCCGCCTCCACCACGCGCCCGAGCGTGTCGCTCGCCAGACTATACTCCCAGGTCGTGCCCGGATGATGCGCGAGCGGCGCCTTGCCGAGGCGTTCGCTGAATTCGGCAGGGGTCAGATCGCGTGCATCGTAGTCGCGCAGGCCGGGCTTATAGAGTCCGGCCTGGGTGTAGGCCGCCTTCACCGGCGCATTCTGCGTGATCTCGCCGTAAGCGAGGCCCGCCGTGTGCCGCAGCAGGTCCTGGACCGTCGCTTCCCGGTCCGCTGGCACCGTGACATAGGTGATGCGCGCGAACTGGCCGTCGGCCCGCGCCACGCTCACCTGCTGGCCCTTGAACGACGGCAGGAATTTCGAGACCGGGTCGGTCAGCTGCATCTTGCCGTCTTCGACCAGCATCATGGCCGCGACCGACACGAGCGGCTTCGTCATCGAATAGATGCGAAACACCGAGTCGACCGACATCGGCTTCTTCGCATCGGCGTCCTGCATGCCGAACGCGTCGGCATAGACGATCTTCCCCTTGCGGGCGACCATGACGACCGTGCCGGGCAGGTTGCCCTTATCCACCTCCTCTTTCAGCACCTCGCGGATTCGCTCGAGCTTCTTGGGCGACATGCCGGCCTGATCGGCCGCGACTTGCGGCAGCGGCAGACGGACATCGGCATGGGCACCCGGCGCAGCAAGCAAGAGCGCGGCCGCAAAGGCGGCGCTCGTCATCAAGCGTTTCATAAAGTCCTCCCGACAACGCCGGCCTATCAAATGCCGCGGCCGGCTGCCGGCAATTTTAGCGCGCTTTGTGGCATTTCCACGCAGCGCTTTCGCATGGTCTTGAATGGCGCTATGCGCAGGCGCTGCCCGACCTCAAGGAAACGAGCCGGCGAACACAGACCTGCGCTTGGCCGCTATTTCCGGGTAATCTCGGGGCGGTCGCCGACTCAAAGCGAGGCAGCATCATGCAGACCATCGAGGCTCACGGCGCACGCATCCCGCTTCTGGGTTTGGGGACCTGGGAGCTTCGCGGCCGGCAATGCGCGCGCCTTGTCGAGCAGGCCCTGCGCCTGGGCTATCGGCACATCGACACCGCGCAGATTTATGAGAACGAGCGCGATGTCGGCGAGGGGATTCGCGCCTCCGGGATCAAGCGATCGGAGGTTTTCGTCACCACGAAAGTCTGGATGGCGCATTTTGCGCCGAACGATCTGCAGCGCTCGGTGAAAGAGAGCCTGGTCAAGCTTCGCCTGACGGACGTCGATCTCCTGCTCCTGCATTGGCCGAACCCGCAGATTCCACTATCCGAAACGCTGGGCGCCCTTTGCAGGGTCAAGCAGGAGGGCTACACGCGCCACATCGGCGTCTCCAATTTCACGGTGGCGCTGATCGAGGCGGCCGTCCAGTTCTCGACCGAGCCCATCGTCACCAACCAGATCGAGCTCCACCCCTATCTCGACCAGTCGAAGGTGATCGCGGCCTGCAAGCGCCACGGCATTTCGATCACCGCCTACTGCCCGATCGCGCGCGGGCGCGCGGGCAGCGACGAGGTGCTCGCCCGGATCGGGCGTGGTCACGGAAAAACGGCCAGCCAGGTCTCGCTGCGCTATCTCGTGCAGCAGGGCTTCGTAGTCATCCCGCGCACCTCGCGCGTGGAGCGGCTTTCGGAGAACATGGCCATCTTCGATTTCGAGCTGACGGCAAAGGAGATGGACGAAATCCGCGGATTGGCGCACGCCTCCGGCCGTCTCCTGGACGTGGCCTGGGCGCCGCGCTGGGATTAGCCCAGCCAAATCACCCCGTTGCAGCGTCAAACGGCTGACAAGCCGCTCGCTTCCGGGCGCACCGGCCGCTATGTTTGCGGTCCCTCCTCGCAGACCTCAGAGACGCCATGACCTTGTCTTCCGACCTTCGCCGCGCGCTCGAGAATATTTCGACTGGGACCGTCACCACGCTGCTCTTGAAGAAGGGCATCCGCTCCGGTTGGATGCGTGGGCCGATGCCGTTTGCCGGAGAGGCGGCGCGCATTGTCGGTCCCGCTTTCACGCTGCGCTTCGTGCCCGCACGCGAGGATCTGGCCACGCCCGAGAGCTGGGCCTCGCCGCGTTCGACGCGCGGAGCGATCGAGGAGATGCCGGAGGGGGTGATCGCGGTCGCCGATGCGCGCGGCGTCACCCATGCCGGCATATTCGGCGATATCCTCTGCGCGCGCATGAAGAAGCGCGGCGTGGCCGGACTGGTGACGGACGGCGTCGTGCGCGACGGCGTCGGCGTCATTGCGACCGGGCTCCCGGTCTGGTCGGCAGGCACGGCCGCGCCGCCGTCGGTGGCGGGCCTCACTTTCGTCGGCTGGCAGGAGCCGGTCGGCTGCGGCGGCGTCGCGGTGTTTCCGGGCGATGTGGTCGTCGCCGACGGGGATGGGGTGGCGCTCATCCCGCAAGCGCTTGTGGAGGACGTGGCAAAGGCCGGGCTCGAGCAGGAACGCTTCGAGGCCTGGGTCGTGAGCGAGGTGGAGAAGGGGGCGTCGCTTCCCGGCCTCTACCCGCCGAATGACGCCACAAAGGCCCGCTACAACAAGGAGAAGTCTGGCCGTTGATTCGCGGCGCTCGGGGGAGGGGCCGGCGATGTTCTTCGTACTGGCGAAGATCCTCGGCTTCTTCGCCCTGCCATCCAATCTGACGATCGCGATGGGAGTGCTCGGGGTCGCTCTCGTCCCGACGCGCTACGCGCGCATCGGCACGCGGCTTATGGCGGCGAGCGTCGTCCTGCTGGCGGTGCTCGGGCTGTCGCCGCTCGGCAACGCATTGATCCTGCCGTTGGAGAACCGCTTTCCGGCTTGGCAAGGCCAGGGCCGCTCGCCGGACGGGATTGTCGTGCTCGGCGGCGCCTTCGACACGCTGGTGGGGCCCGCCAGAAACGAAGTCTCGCTCAACGAGGCAGCCGAGCGGGTGACGGCCGTCGCCGAGCTTGCGCGGCGGTTCCCCGAGGCGCGGATTGTCTTTTCCGGCGGCTCGGGCCGGCTGGTCTATCGCGGGACAACCGAGGCGACGCTCGCAACCCGCCTCTTCGACAGTTTCGGCATTCCGCGCAACCGTTTCGCGGGCGAGGACCAGTCGCGCGATACCTATGAAAATGCGCAGTTCTCGAAAGAGATCGCGCGCCCCCAGCCGACCGAGCGATGGCTTCTCGTGACCTCCGCCCATCACATGCCGCGCGCGGTCGGCGTCTTCCGCCGGGCCGGTTTTAGGGTCGAAGCCTATCCGGTCGATTGGCGCACGCGCGGCCGCTCGGACCTCCTGCGACCCTTCGACTCGCTCGGGGGCGGACTGCGCCGCGTCGACACCGCGGTCCACGAATATGTGGGCCTGCTCATCTACTGGCTGAGCGGCCGCACCGGCGAGCTGTTTCCCGGACCGGGCTGATGCGCCTTATGGCGTCAATCGAGCGAGATCTGGGCGCGCTCCACGATCGGTTTCCACTTGTTGACTTCCGAAGCAAGGAATTTGCCGAATTCATCCGGCCGGCTGGCGACGACCTGCGCGCCAAGATCGTTCAGCTTGGTACGCACCGCATCCACCGAAAGCGCTTTCACGAACTCCGCATTGAGGCGTTCGACGACGGGCGCGGGCGTATCCTTCGGCGCGAGCACGCCGAACCATGCGACGGCCTCGAAACTCGGGAAACCGGCCTCCTGCATCGTCGGAAGGTCGGGAAAGGACGGCGCGCGCGTTTTCGTCGTGACCGCGAGGGCCTTGAGGTTGCCTTGGCGCACTTGCGGTCCGACGGCGACGATATTGTCGAACATGATGTCGACGGTGCCGGCCATCAGGTCGATATGCGCCGGTGAGCTCCCGCGATAGGGGACGTGCACGAGCTGCAGCCCGGCCAGCGTCGCGAACAGTTCGCCGGAAAGCTGGTGGCTGGTCCCGACGCCGCTGGACGCAAACGTCACCTTGCCCGGATTTTTCTTCGCATGCGCAACCAGCTCGGCCACCGAGGCGACCTCGAGCTTGGGTGACGTGACGAGCATCAGGGGCGTGATGGTCATCAAGGTGACCGGGGCAAAATCCGCAACCGGGTCGAACGAGAGTTTCTTGTAAGTCAGCTTCGAAATCGGCAGCGCCGCCGTCGCGATGGTCAGCGTGTAGCCGTCAGCCGGAGCGCGCGCGCCCGCTTCCGTGCCGATATTGCCACCGGCGCCGGTACGGTTCTCGACCACGATCGGCTGGCCGATGGAGGCGGAAATGCGTTCGCCGAGCAGGCGCGAAATCACGTCGGACGCCTGCCCCGGCGGAAAGGGAACGATGATGCGGATCGGCCGCGTCGGAAATGTTTGCGCCTCGGCCGTCCGGCCGACGAGCGTGGAAGCCGCCAACGCCGCCAGTAGCTGTCGTCTGTTCATCGAATCATCTCCCTGTGCTTGTTTCCCGGCCCGCTCGCGCTATGCAGCCCGAGCGTCGCCGGTCGTTTCATGTTGTCGGCAAACGACATCGCGGGCGCGCTCGATGTGATCGCGCAAAAGGGCGAGGGCCGCGTCCTGCTCGCGCGATTGCAGAAGTTTGAGCAACCGGCCGTGCTCGGCCGTGCCTGCCTCGGCCCAGGTTTCGGACCGCAAGGATTGGTGCCGGTAGAGCGTGATCAGATTGTGGACGGTCCGGTACTGCGCAATCAGCCGCTCGTTGCGCAGGGCGCTCACGAGAGCCGCGTGAAACCGCTCATTGGCCGCCGCGAGCTGGGTCAGGTCCCGCTTTCCGAGCGCCGCGCTCGCGGCTTGGCACGCGGCTTTCATCGCAGCGAGGATGGGCGCCGCTTTGTCGTCCTGCGTGATGCGGCGTACGGCCTCCGACTCCAGGACCCAGCGGATGTCGTAAACCTCGCGGATATCGGCCAGTCTCGGGACGGCGACGCGCAGCTTCCGTCCGGGAAGCATCTCCACCAGGCCTTCCTCCAAGAGAAGACGCAAGGCCTCGCGCACGGGCGTGCGGCTCACATTGTATTCGGCTGCGAGCTTGTTTTCCGAAAGGGGAGCGCCCGGCGGCAGAGCGCCTTCCACGATCGCGCGCCGCAAGGAATCGGCGACGAAAACCCACAGCGGATCAAACCGCGACCGCTCGCTTCGCATGGCTCCCTCCAAAGGAGTCGCCCAGGAACGCGCCGTTCTCGACAAGTCTGCGCTGAAGATCCCGCACGTCGAGATTGGCCGGGCTTGTATTACGTTTTGCCGATATCGCCGCAGCCGTGCCGGCAGCCTCGCCCATCACGAGACAGGGCGCCATGTTGCGCGTCGCGCCATGCGCGATGTGGGTCGCAGACACGCAGCGCCCGGCCACCACCAGGTTGTCGAGATCGACCGGAAGCATCGCCCGGTAGGGAATGTCGAAGGCCCCGTCGCCGCCGATCTGGATGAACACCGCCTGGCTGCTTTCCGGCGCGTGGATGTCGATCGGGAAGCAGACCTGGCCGATCGAGTCGTCGAATTTGCGGCCTTCGATCACGTCGTCATCCTGGATTTCGTAGCGTCCATGAATGTTGCGGGTCTCCCGCACGCCGGGAATGGCGGCTGGCACCAGATAGCCGTTCTCGAATCCGGGCACATGCGCGCGCAGGAAGTCGCCAATGCGTCGGCATTGTTCCGTCAGCTCGACCGTTGCGCGTGAGAGCTGCACCGGGTCCGTGCCGTCGAGATCGAGCACGGCGGACGTGTTAACGTTGACCTGATCGGGCCACACCGTATTGAAGAAGACGTGCCGGTCACGGTTTGGGAAGATGCCTTGCTCAATGACGAGGTCGTTCCATTTCGAGAACGATCCGTTGAAGTACACGGGGATCGGCTCTCCCCCCTCCGGGCGGACCGCCATCGCCGGCGCCACTTCGCCGATCTCCTCCGCGATGCGCCGCGTATCCACGTTATGGAAGTGCAGGATCATCGAAATGGGCTGCATGCGGCCGGCCGGTCCATCGCCCTTGCGGAACGGCACGCCGGCCATCGCGGCGATATCGCCGTCTCCGGACGCGTCGACGACGTTCTTTGCCTCGAGCGTATGCAGGCCGCCCTTGGCTGCGACGGTGAGCGACGCGATCCGATCGCCTTCGCGCTTGAGACCGACGACGGTCGCGCCGTAGATGACCTGTACGCCGGCGCGAGCGAGCATCTCCGTCACCTTGATCCGGAAGAAATTGCCGTCGACCGGCGTCACCGCGCTGGTGAAGCCCTGATAGGGGATGTGTCCAACCGCGCCGCCCATCGCGATAAGTTCGTCCACGATCTCCTGGGCGATTCCGAACACGACCTGCCGCCCGTAGCGCGTGACGAAGTTGTGCAAGCAGAGACCGGTGGTGGCATTGCCGCCCACGAACGGGCGCGGCTCGATCAGGATCGCTCTCGCACCCGATCGCGCTGCGGCGAGACCCGCCGCAACTCCCGTAACCCCTCCGCCAATGATGGCGACGTCGCAGGTGAAATGAGCCATGGACTCCCCAAAGAAGATTTGTGTACTTGTATACAAATTGGGAGTCAATGGGCCTGCCTTGGCGGCGCGATCATCTGATGCCGGCGGACGGGCTATCACGGGCCGCCGCGTGCAGGAGGGGAGCAATTGCGGCGGGGGAGAGGATGTTCTTTTCAGGCTTTGCGCGCGGCCGTGTCGAGGTGCCCTCCGAACAGGGGCCGGTCTCGATCCCTTACGTCATGGGTGGACAGGGGCCTCCGCTCCTCCTCCTGCACGGCTTTCCTCAGACCCACATCATCTGGCACCGCGCGGCGCCGCGGCTTGCAGAGAGTTTCACGGTGGTTGCGACCGACCTGCGCGGCTATGGAGATGCCTCCAAGCCGCCGAGCAGCCGCGACCACGCGCCTTACTCCAAGCGCGCCATGGCGGGCGATCAGTTTGCCGTCATGCGGCAGCTGGGATTCGAGCGCTTCTTCCTCTGCGGCCACGACCGGGGGGGCCGCGTCGCGCACCGGCTCGCGGCCGATCACGAAGCGGCCGTGCGCGCGCTGATGGTTCTCGACATCGCCCCCACGCTCGCGATGTACGAACAGACGAACCTCGCCTTCGCGAGCGCCTATTGGCACTGGTTCTTCCTGATCCAGCCGGAGCCGCTGCCTGAGCGTATGATCGGCGCCGATGCCGAATTCACGCTCCGGCAGTTCATGGGAAGCCGCCATGCGGGGCTGAAGATCTTCCATCCCGACGCCTGGAGCGAGTACGTCCGCTGCGCGGCAAACCCCGAAACGCTCCACGCCATGTGCGAGGATTACCGCGCGGCGGCGACGATCGACCTGGAGCATGACCGCGCCGACCGCGACGCCGGCCGCAAGCTGGCGATGCCCGTTCGGGTGTTGTGGGGCCGCCACGGGGTTGTGCACCGATGCTTCCAGCCGGTCGAGGAATGGCGCCGCGTGGCTCGAAAAGCCGACGGCGAATCGCTGGACTGCGGCCACTACCTGCCCGAGGAAGTACCCGACCAGCTGGTCGATCAGATGGCCCGGTTCTTTCAGTAGATTTACGTATATTCGCAGGTCGGGGACGGCATACGACTAAAGTTGTAGGCCGGCGCAAGGAGGCGTATGATTGTCCGTGCTTGGAGCATCCTTACTCCGAGCCGGTCTGCGCGTGAAGCGAGACCGGAACTGCAGGTGCCCGTCCCTGGCCGGCCGCAGTTGGAGGGAAGTCGGACATCTGCCCATGCGGGCCTATGCTGGCCGAGACCCGCTCCTCTCCTTGGAGGAGACGTCCGATGTCAATGGAACACGAGACCCCCTCGGATACCAAGTCGACGATTTTATGGACTGTCGGCGCCCTCGCCCTTGTCGTCCTGTTCGCGATCTGGGCGACGCCGTAAGCGTAACATTGCGCAGGCGGCGGCGAGCCGCCGCCTGCGGTCAGTCCGCGACCGCCCGGCGCGACTGGGAGGCAAACTGCCGTCGCCACATGACGACGAGCACGGCTGCTGTTGCGCCCATGAACACGTAGGGCCCGACAAACCAGCCAAGGTAGCCGAGCGCGAGGAAGAACGCGCGCTGGCCTCGATTGAAATGACGGCCCGCCTCCTCGGCGAGCCGGGCGGTCCGGCGCGCGAAATCTTGCGCGGCCGGGGTGTCCTTTTCGACCGCGGGCGGCGCCGCGCCCAGCATGATCGCGACATAATTGAACAGCCGGTACGACCAGGCGAACTTGAAGAAGGCATAGACGAAGATCACGGCGAGCCCGATCACCTTCGCCTCCCATTCGGCTCGCGAGGTGGCGATGCCGAATGGCAGCGCGGCGAACAGATTCAGCGCCTCGTCCGGGGAGCGGAACAAGGTCAACGTGCCGCCGATCGCGATCAACGATGTCGAGGCGAAGAACGCCGTCCCGTTCTGCAGCGAGGCCATGATCTGACCGTCGAACATGCGCATGTCGCGCTCGAGCATGCGCTGCATCCACTCGTCGCGGTAGCGGTCCATCAGCGCGTTGAGACCCGTTCGTCCGACGCGCGTCCACTCGAGCGTGATTGCGTAGCCGATCCAGGCGACGACGAAGAACGCCAGGGCAAGGACGTCGATCGGGGCAAAAAGCGGCAGGGCAGGGTGCATTGCCGCCCATGCTTGCACTTGATAGGACGACCTGCAACTTTGTACGGCGCGTGATCCCGAAAAGTGGACCCCGGTTTTCGGACAAGATCACGCGCAAAGACGACGCGTGATCCCGAAAAGTGGACCCCGGTTTTCGGACAAGATCACGCGCAAAGACGACGCGTGATCCCGAAAAGTGGACCCCGGTTTTCGGACAAGATCACGCGTGATCCCGAAAGCGGAGACCGACCTGATGCCGCAAGAGATCAAGACAGGTTTTCGCGAGCTCGTCGAGGCTGCCGAGCGGGAGATCGAGACGCTGCCCGTGGAGGATGCGATCACGCTGCACGGGCGCGGCGACGTGGTTTTTGTCGATCTGCGCGACATCCGCGAGCTCGACCGCGAGGGCCGCATGCCCGGCGCCTTCCATTGTCCGCGCGGCATGCTCGAATTCTGGATCGACCCGCAGAGCCCGTATCACAAGAAGGTCTTTGCCGAGGACAAGACGTTCGTCTTCTTCTGCGCCGGCGGGTGGCGTTCCGCGCTTGCGGGACAGACCGCGTTGCGGATGGGGCTGAAGCCGGTCGCCCACATCAAAGGCGGTTTCGGCGCCTGGAAGAAGGCCGGCGGCCCTGCCGACCTGCCGGAGCCCGCCCCCGGCGAGGCGTTGAAGCAGGGCTAGATCAAGGACGGTGCCGCAAGCGTCGCATGCGATCTGCAGCCAATGGTGCTTGGTTAGAAGGGTGGCGCCGACCGTCGGCCAGAACCACGGCGCGCGGCCCCAAGCCAGCCGCTCGTTGAATAGGTGGATGGTACTCAGGGCGTCCGCCATCGCCTGGGCGTCGCGTTCTTGGCGAAGCCTGGGGCCGTCTTCAGATCATCGGCGCGGCGGTTTACACCCATGGTGCCCTTCCCGTGCGCTTTGCGCGAAAGCCCTTGCTGTCGACAAACACCGCCCGATCGCCCCTCGGCATGAAGGCCCCCCAGTAAAGCCTGTCCGTCGTGTCCGTCGCGTCTCGCGCACCCGCGCGCGCCTGCGCGCGTGGCAACAATTCAATGGTGGTCCCATGAGCAATGCCGCTCCCCCTTAAGCAGGAGGGACGTTCGCCACCGATCGGGCAAGCTTTCGAACCGCACCGAGACCGCGGACATTCCACGTCGGATGCAGCTCTCGGATCAATCCTTCCTCCAGACCGGCAATCAGGTTCACGGGCAGGCTCTCCCACCTGATTGTGGTGGGTGCGCGGATCGCGAGAACGGTGATCCGAGATGGGGGAGGACAATGCGCATAGGTATCCTATTTAGCCTTTCGGTGTGCTTGTTGCTTGGCACCACCGCGGCTCTGCACTCCGCGCCGCGGCAGGGTGAACAATACTGGCGAGACTCCCAGGGTCGGACGGTGGTGATTAAGCGCCCAACGACCATGCGCCAGTGTATGGAGAACGGCCGGAAGAGCGCGACGTGATCGCGCGAGCCCTGCCGTGGCTCGTGCGGACGGAGCGGTGGGGTAACGAGCGCCGCCTGGCCCTCCTCACCGGGCGCCGTGCCCGTGTGGTGCTTGCCTTCCCTCTCCTGCTTCTGGCGCGCGCGATCATGCTGCCGATCCCCTTCGGTAATGTTGCTCCGGCACTCGCCCTCATCGCCTTCGCATTCGGCTTCATGGCCCGCGATGGCGCGGCGATCCTCCTCGCGTTGATCTTAAGTCTCGCGGCGCTTGTCTGGACTGGGTTTCTGCTCGTTGTCGGCGCCTCTCTGATAGACCGCGGGCTCGCCCTGATCGGCTGGTGAGGTCACCCACCGAACCATGCCGTCATGCGAGACTGAACGACATGGTTCGCTGCCTGTCCGCTTGAAAGGCGTGTAGGTTGCCACCATATAGTTCCCTACCCGTGGTCCGGGCCCCTCTGGCGAGCGCACCGGCGCTCTCGCGAGGTCGGACTGAACGCGACACCGCACGCCGGCAATGAGGGCCGACCATGATCCGCGATTTCCTGATCTTCCTGTTCACGACATTGGTAGTCGAGCCCTTCCAGGCCGAGCTGAACGAGAAGCTTGCGGCCGCGCAGGCGCCGCCGGCGGTCGTCGCCGAGATCTCGCAATGTGCCAGGACCGCGACCCCGATCCTGGCGGATCGCGCGATGTCCGATCCGTGGTGGGGCGCCTCGACGGTGATCCGCGTGTGGGTCGGCACGACCTCGCCGGAGAGCGTGCTGACCGATGCGGCTCCAGCTTGCGGGCCGGCGGTCCGGGCCGCCCGTCCATTCCTGTCCGGCGCCGCGACCTGAGCGAGGGAGAGGCCCGGTCGGAAGCGTGCCAACGATGGACATCGTGCTTCTGCTCGTCGGCGGGCTCGCCCTGCTCATCGCCGGGGGCGAGTTCCTCGTCCGCGGCTCGGTGCGCGTCGCCGAGCGGATGGGTCTCTCGCCTCTGTTCATCGGTTTGACGCTGGTGGGCTTCGGCACCTCGACGCCGGAACTCGTCACCAGCGTTCAGGCCGCCCTCGTCGACTCACCTGGCATCGCCGTCGGCAACATCGTCGGTTCGAACATCGCCAACCTCCTCCTGATCCTCGGGGTAGCGGCCCTCATCCATCCTATCGTGGTACGCTCGAGCGCACTAAAGCGAGACGGCGTCATCATGGTCGCAACCGCCGCGCTGCTCGCGGCGGTTTCCGTCGTCGGGATGCTCGATCGCTGGGTCGGGCTCCTCTTCATCAGCCTTCTCCTGGCTTATCTGGCCTATGCTTATCTCCAGGAGCGCACCGCGCCCTCTGAGCACACGGCTGCTTTCGAGCGGGCGGCGGCGGTCGAGGGCGCCGTACCCCATTTACATGGCCG
This sequence comes from Xanthobacteraceae bacterium, assembly GCA_022844485.1. Classification (GTDB taxonomy): domain Bacteria; phylum Pseudomonadota; class Alphaproteobacteria; order Rhizobiales; family Xanthobacteraceae; genus JALHLQ01. The sequence goes on along the minus strand of JALHLQ010000017.1, from coordinate 9,736 downwards.
CCATTCCCGGTCGGCGGCCGTGGACATTACCATTGCACTTGGTCTCGTGATCGGCGGCCTCGCGCTGGTCGTGCTCGGGGGCCGCCTGCTCGTCGAGGGTGCCGTCGATCTTGCGCGGGGGTTCGGAATCTCGGAGACAGTAATCGGGCTCACCATCGTCGCGGTGGGCACCTCGACACCAGAGCTGGCGACCTCGATCGTCGCCGCGCTCCGCAAGCATGCCGACGTGGCGCTCGGCAATATCCTAGGCTCCAATATCTACAACATCCTCGGCATCGGCGGCGTCACAGCGCTGATCGCCCCGACGGCCGTGCCGCCGGAGATCATCCGCTTCGACAACCTCGTGATGGTCGGCGTCTCGATTCTCGTGGTGGCGGTCGCGGCGACGGGCCTGCGGATCGGGCGGCGCGAAGGCGCGCTTCTCGTATCAGCCTACGCTGTTTACGTGGCTGCTATTTGGCCCATCTAATGGAGCCGATGCCATGCAGGCGCGCCCGCCGTGACCACCTAACACTGGCGGAGCACGCCTTGCGAACTCCGCATCGGTGATCGATAAGAACGCCCTTCACACTAGGCCTTGGTGAGGGCCGCAAGCGGGTCGCCGGCGTTCGGGCGGACGATGAGCCCGTGCGCTGGAAAGCCGATCTGATCGAGGAAGGCATCGAGAGTTGCGCCGGGGACGGCAACGAGATGCGCGAAATTCGTCGCCTCGGCGACGAGACTCTCGTGGACAATAAGCCCGCGCTCGTCGTCCACGAAGACCAGGAGCTCCATCCCGGCCGGGAAGAACGGAACCGCCGGATGCGGCCCGAAGGTGCCCTTGCTGGCGAGCCCGAGCGGAAGCCGGCTCGTCTCCATGCCGAGCTGGGCCTTGCGGACCGCGACCTCCAGCATTGTGCCCTGCCGTGGGATCTCGCCGGTGAACGTACCAAGTGCGTCGGTGTCGAGCGCGCCTGCGGGCCGCACGAGAAGACCGAGGCGATCGGCAAAGGCAGGCGCGATGGCCTTCTCCTTGCCGTGCATGGTGGCCAGGACCGCCGCAGCCCCGCGGTACGTCGGTCCAGTCCAATGCGATCGCGAGACCTGAGTGGCGCGGTCATGCGCATGGCGGCCCGCCCCGGTTATTGTCCCTGCCCGAGGGAATAACCTGGCTGGCCGTCGAAGACGCACAGGTGCTCGGTCTTGATGAAGTCCACCTGAGCTTCGGCGAGATGCTGGAGAAGCCCGATGATGGCGCGATGATCGGTCGCCGCCTGCCCGTCCGAGGAGGCCTGGAACCGGCAGCGCCAATGGTCGGTGCAGAAAGTTTCAGGCAGCCCGTCCGGCCAAACCTTCACGCCGCGGTTGGTGATCATGGTGAGGTCCAGCCCGAGCCCGTTGCCCGACGCCGCGTTCAGCTTGCCGGCAAGATCGTCCGCTCCGCCGCGATGGTGGACGAAGACGTCGACGCCGACGATCTCCTTGCGCGCCGGCGGCAGCCGCCGCGCGCTCGGCGCCTGCATAGCGCCGGCGTTGTGGGCGTAGGCAACAGGCTTGAGCTGCTCGGGTTGCCGCCCGAGGCGCGCGACTGTTGGCCGACGCCATGCTTGACAACGCGATGCTCAAGGAGATCGCCGCAAAAAAATGGTGATGCCCGCTGCCAGGCGAGAGGCCGTCGCCCGCCTTTGTTCCGCGTTCGAGGTGAGCGAGCGGCGGGCGTGTTCGGTGCTGGAGGCGGATCGGACCTCGGTGCGCTACCGCAGCATGCGACCTGACGAAGCGGCCGCGCGAGCGCGCCTGCGTGAGCTGGCGTCACAGCGTCGCCGCTTCGGCTATCGCCGCCTCCATCTCCTCTTGACCCGCGAGGGCTTGGTCATGAACCACAAGAAGCTTCGCCGTCTCTACCGCGAGGAAGGATTGCAGGTGCGCCGGTTCCGCGGGTCACCGGCGTCGTGCGTATCGGACAACGGCACCGAGCTGACCAGCATGGCGATCCTACGCTGGTCGCAGGAGCGGCAGGTCGAGTGGCACTACATCGCTCCCGGCAAGCCACAGCAGAACGCCTTCGCAGAGTTGTTCATTGGGCAGCTGCGTGATGAGATGCTGTTCAGTTCGCTCAGCCAACGCGCGAGAGGCTTTGGCCATCTGGAGGCACGACTACAACACCGTCAGGCCGCACAGCGGCGTCGGCAATCTGCCGCCGGCGGCGTACGCAGAACTCAGCGTCCCCGTCACGCAACGGGACGGGGCGCTGCGCCACACCGGGGGCTCCGCGCCCCATCCCGTTGCATCGCCGAGCCAACAAGGCTCAAATCAACCCGGTACTCTACTCATCGCTGGATGAAAGAAGGGGCTCAGGTCACCGGTGTTCGGGACCCATCGTGATCGCATTCTCGGGTTGCCGCCCCGTGTTTCGACGCGGGGCTGTAGAGGATTACGCACGGATGCATCCACCATTTCGGCAAACACCATCTCATACGACGAGGCGATGCGCCTCTGATGCTGGGACGAATGTGGACGACGTAGTACAAAGACAAGCCCTGGCGCCTTGAGGGCAACGGCTCCTCGCAGCTAAAGTCGAGCCGGGATCCTCCGCAGAGTCTTGACTAAACCAGAGTAGTCTCACCAACAACCCACAGAAAACTTGGCCAAAATCATGGAAGCTCTGTCGCGCATCACCTTCGGGACGTTGAGTGCTATCCTCATGCTACTGGCAATAGGACTTGTCGCATATGGCGCATTCGAGCTGATCGCCGCGCTAGGCAGATCCCGGTCCGAGGGCGGTGACGCACTTCTCACAGCAATCGGCTACGTGGTGATCGCCATGGCCGTCTTTGACGTGGCCAAGTACTTCGTGGAGGAAAAGGTTATTCACAGTCGCGATCCCGTCACCGCGTCCGAGGAACGGCGCAGCCTCACGAAGTTCATCTCGACGATCGCGATAGCTGTCTTCATCGAAGGGTTGGTCATTGTTTTCCAAGTCAGCAAGCTTAACGTCGAGAAGATGCTCTACCCGACCGCCCTGCTTATGACCGGAATTCTCATCGTGCTCGGGCTTGGAGTCTACCAGTGGCTGAACGTCGAGATGGAGCGTCACATAAAAAACCGACGCCGAGCAGAGCTGACAGTTAGGTGAGGTCTCAATGCCGATTACTTCGTCGTGGAAATGGCCACGGATCGTTCGGAGTCCACCAGGCCGGCGGTCGTAAGTCCGGCCGCGTGGCCGGCCTATGCGGCCGGACCATGATGTTGAGAGAGCATGCCGGGCGAGGATTCAACGGTTTCGTGTTTCTGGCACGCGCCCCGGCGAGATTGACCTCACAGCCATGCCGCGGTGCTCGGCGCGATCAGGCCAAAGGAGGTCACGAGGAGGGCGCAGCGAAGGCGAGCGCGTAGAGCACAACGCGGACTTTCCCATCCGCGAAATTCCCTCCGTTCGCCGTCACCCGGATGGGCGTGTTGGCATAGAATGCGGTCGGCCCGATGACGCCGATGTTGGTGGAGCCGAGAGCCGTATCGAGCGACCCGCCGAACTTAGATGGATCGCCGGCGATTCCGACCGAGTAGGACGACGCTCCGGTGACCGCTTCCGTCGTTCGTGAGGCGACGGCGAGCACGATCGTTCGATCCTGGATGACCGCCGCCGTCGCGTCGACGAAGGCGCCGGTGAGCATTAGCTCCTCCTCGATGGCGACGAGGCGAATGCCCCCTCCGCTGGAGGTGCCGACAATCCGGTCGCGCCAGGCACTGTCGGTGAACACGGCGACTTGACGCTCATCCTCGAGGTGGACGGTCCAGCTAGGCTGAATCGACATTTAGCGCATCCATATCATGGATGCTGCGAGACAGAGGAAGGCGAGGAAGTGGATGGCTCGGCGGTCATAGCGCGTGGCGAGGCGTCGAAAGTGCTTCAGCTTGTTGAAGCAGCGCTCGATGCGGTTTCGCTCGCGGTAGAGCACCTTGTCGTGGCGTATGGGTCGCTTGCGGGAGCGGTTCGACGGGATCACCGCCTTCATGCAGGCCGCCTTAACGGTGTCGCGAATGGCGTTGCTGTCGTAGGCTTTGTCGGCGATCACGGCATCACTCTCGACGCCCTCCAGCATGGCCTCGGCGGTGCGACTCTCGTGCACTTGGCCGCCCGTCAAAAGGAAGCGCAGCGGCCGTCCGAGCGCATCGGCGAGCAGATGGATCTTCGTCGTCAGTCCACCTCGGGAACGCCCCAGAGCCTCGTCCGCCCCCCCTTTTTGGCGCCGCCTTTACCGGTGGCGGCCTGCTGGTGGGCCCTGACGAGGGTGGCATCGAGCATCACATACGCGTTCTTCGGATCTTCGATGAGATCGGCAAACACCCGCTCCCATACGCCGTTCTTCGCCCAACGCGTGAAGCGTTTATGTACGCTCTTCCATTTGCCGTACCGCTCGGGCAACTCGTCCCACTGCGCTCCGGACCTCAAGACCCAGAGAACGCCGTTGACGAACAAACGGTTGTCCTTTGCGGTTCGGCCGGGATCGGACTTCTTGCCCGGCAATATGTCAGCGATACGCGCCCACTGTTGGTCATTGAGCTCGTACCGCTTGGCCATGCATTGCGCTCCGAATCAGTTGATCCGAAGCGCAATGAATCAGAACCGATTCCCGATGGGAATCCTGAATGTCGATTGGACCCAGTGGAGTTTTGGATTTGACATTCGCTTGTGAACCCGCTGCTGGATGGGTAGCGAATGTCAAATCCACTCCACTAGGTCCGGCCGCCGGTCTATTCACCCCGGATATCCCGTCCATCAAATGAAATCATTTGCCCCGGTTACCGGACGCACTGATGCTGCGCCGGAGCAGGAGGATCTGCATGGCGCCGACGCTCGTTATCGGAAACAAGAACTACTCGTCGTGGTCCTTCCGCCCCTGGATCGCGATGAAAGCGGCGGGCATCCCCTTCACCGAGGAACTCGTTCCTTTCGGCCAGCCGCTCGGCAATCCCGAATGGAAAGCAAAACTGCGGCGCTACACGCCGGCCGGCCGGGTGCCCGCGCTGGTCGACGGCGACGTGCAGATCTGGGAATCGATTGCGATCATCGAATACCTCGCCGAGAAGCATCCAAAAGCCGCGCTTTGGCCGGCCGAGCCCAGGGCGCGCGCGCATGCGCGCTCGATCGCCGCGGAGATGCATGCCGGCTTTTCCGCCCTTCGCAACCATTGTCCGATGAACATGCGCCGCACGCCGAAGAAGCGCGCCTTGACGCCCGCGGTCGAGGCGGATGTCCGCCGCATCGACGAGATCTGGACGGACTGCCGTGCCCGCTTCGGCCCCGACGGGCCGTTTCTCTTGGGGCCTTTCACCGCGGCGGATGCGATGTACGCGCCCGTGGTTGCGCGCTTCCACGTGTACGGGATCGAGGTCTCGGCGACCGCGGGCTCCTACATGCAGACGGTCATGGCCCTGCCGGCCTGGGCGGAATGGAAGGCGGCGGCGCTGACGGAACCCTGGATCGTCGCCGAGGACGAGGTGGACTGATCGGCCCCGTGTCCGGCGGCGCGCAACATTCGGATCACCCGCCGGTGCCCGCGGACGTGACGGTCTCGCCCACAAGCGGGCCGGAGGTGAGCTTGCCGAGCAACTCGATCAGCAAAGGCCGCTGATACGGAATGATCTTGGTCAGGCTTGTCCGGAAATCGAAATAGGCGGCCTGGTCGGCTTCCGGAAATTGCCGCCGTTTGCCGGTTTGCGGCGGCCATTCCATTTCGAAAAGGTTGCTCGTGAAGTTCGAAAGGTCGAAATCCCCCTCGACCGCGAAGGCATGCACCGTTTTTCCGCTCTTCTGCTTCACCGGCGTGAGCGGAATGAATGTGCCCTGCGCGACGAGGCCCGTCTCTTCGGAGAACTCGCGCCGCGCGGTGTCGAGAAGATTGGCGTCCGCCTCGACCAGGCCCTTGGGGATCGACCAGGCGCCGGCATCGCGGCTTCGCCAGTACGGGCCGCCGGGGTGAACGAGCAGCACTTCCCAATCCGTCCGGCGGCGGAAGGCAATCAGGCCGGCGCTGATCTGCGAGCGGCGGGACATGGGGCGAGATGTAATCCTCCTGCCGCATCCTGCGAGGCAATCGCGAAACAATAAAGCCCCTCCTGCCGCGGCACCGTCGCCAAAATTTCGGCAGGGGCGTCGAAGGAGCGGGGGACCGGGAGATTGCCTTGCCGCCCGCGCCAAGGCACCTTGCGGCCCGACAGGGAGGCTTCTCTTGGCCAGAATCGAGTCGATTGCCGATACCCGGAGCGAGGCGTTCCGCGCCAACGCCGCCGAGATGGGGGCGCTGGTCGATGAGCTGCAGAAGCGCCGCGCGCAGTTTGCCGAAGGCGGGCCGCCCCGTGCGCGCGAGCGGCATCTTGCGCGGGGCAAGCTCCTGCCGCGCGAGCGCGTCATGCGCCTGATCGACCCGGGGTCCCCTTTCCTCGAACTCTCCCCGCTCGCGGCCTGGGACATGTACGACGACAACATCGCCTCCGCCGGCGTGATCACCGGCATCGGCCGGGTCGAAGGCCGTGAATGCATGATCGTGTGCAACGATTCCACGATCAAAGGCGGCACCTATTTCCCGATGACGGTGAAGAAGCATTTGCGCGCGCAGGAGATCGCCGGGCAGAACCGGCTGCCTTGCATCTATCTTGTCGATTCCGGCGGGGCGAATCTGCCCAATCAGACGGACGTGTTTCCCGACCGCGATCACTTCGGCCGCATCTTCTACAACCAGGCGAATCTCTCCGCGCAGCGCATTCCGCAGATCGCCTGCGTCATGGGGTCGTGCACCGCGGGCGGCGCCTATGTGCCCGCGATGTCCGACGAGACGATCATCGTCCGCAAGCAGGGCACGATCTTTCTCGGCGGGCCGCCGCTGGTGAAGGCGGCCATCGGCGAAGTGGTGAGCGCGGAGGATCTCGGCGGCGCCGACGTGCACGCGCGCAAATCCGGCGTTGCCGATCATTATGCCGCCGACGACAATCACGCGCTCGCGCTCGTGCGCCGCATCGTCGCCAACCTCAACACGACCAAGCAGGTGGACATCCCGCTCGCCGCGCCGCGCGAGCCGGCCTACGATCCAAAGGAGCTCGACGGCATCGTGCCGGTCGATCTCAAGAAGCAGTACGACGCGCGCGAGGTGATCGCCCGCCTTGCCGACGCCTCGGAATTCGACGAGTTCAAGAAGCTGTACGGCACGACGGTGGTCACCGGTTTTGCGCACATCTTCGGCATCCCGGTCGGCATCGTCGCCAATAACGGGATCCTGTTCTCCGAAAGCGCGCTGAAGGCGGCGCATTTCGTCGAGCTGTGCTGCCAGCGCCGCATCCCGCTGCTCTTCATCCAGAACATCACCGGCTTCATGGTGGGCAGCCAATACGAGGCGGGCGGCATCGCCAAGGACGGCGCGAAGATGGTCACCGCGGTCGCCTGCGCGGCTGTGCCGAAGATCACGCTGATCGTCGGCGGCTCCTATGGCGCCGGCAATTACGGGATGTGCGGACGCGCCTACTCGCCGCGCTTCCTGTTCACCTGGCCCTGCGCGCGCGTTTCCGTGATGGGAGGCGAACAGGCGGCGAGCGTTCTCGCCACCGTGCGGCGCGACAATATCGAGGCGGAAGGCGGCGCCTGGAGCGCGGAGGAGGAGGAAGAATTCAAGCGCCCGATCCGCGAGAATTTCGAGCGCGAAGGCAATCCCTATTACGGGACGGCCCGGCTCTGGGACGACGGCATCCTCGCCCCGACCGAGACCCGCCGCGTGCTGGGGCTCGCGTTTTCCGCCACGCTGAACGCGCCGATCCCGGAAACCCGCTTTGGCGTCTTCAGGATGTGACTTGCCATTCCGGTAACTTTTTATTATAGATGTTCCTGTTTTGTTCTCTGTACGCTAACAGACGAATCGCGACTTCAACAAAGGCACGAGGAGGAGAGCATGGACGCAGAAGCTTTGGTGCTCGCTTTGCTCGACGCTCTTCCTAAGCACGAAATACTTGGCAAGAAACGGCTTCAGAAGCTCGCTTTTTTTGCAACCGAAAGTGGGCTGCCGACTGATGTGAGCTTTTTCCTGCACGACTATGGTCCGTTCAGTCCCAAAATTGCGGCAGCCACGGACATCCTCTCGTTCATCGGGGATATAAGCGAGGAAGACACCCAAATTGGGAGAACAAAGCGGTTCGTAAAGCGTTATCGCCTCCCGGAGACGACGCTCTTGCGTGAACGCTTGCCGGAGCGAGTTCGAGAGACCATATTGAAGCTCCACAAGTACACGACGCTTGAGTTGGAAATTGCGTCTACCATTCGATTTTTTTGTCGAAGAGGTTCGATTTACAAGAGGCGATAGAGCAAACGAAATTAATGAAACCGGCCAAATCTGAACCGGATGTCATTCGACGTGCGCGGGAGGCGTTGTTCGAGGTCGAGTTAGATGAAAGAAGAAGAACGAATTAGATGTCCTGTTCATGACCTGATCAAGTTCAAGCGGTCGCGGGACGAAGACGTACTTCTTTGGGAGCTGATCCAAACAGAACCGGTACAGCGCCTCCGTCGGATTAAGCAGCTTGGCTTTTCCGAGTTTGTTTACCCAGGCGCAACTCACTCCCGATTTTCACATGTCTTAGGTGCGATGCACATGGCCAGACGAATGCTGGATGTGCTTACTAGGAATGAGGCGCTTGGTGCGGGGGATGGTGATCTCACTCTCGACCGAATGGCGACATTGGCTGCAGCGCTACTACATGACATAGGTCATGGCCCATATTCCCATGTTTTCGAAGAAATTTCGGATTATTTTGATTTAGGCCAAGATCATGAAACGTATACTTTACAACTTATCGATCACGCCGAAATCAAAGAGAAGCTTGTCCGATTCGGGGTCTATGAGCGGACGAGACGGTTTTTTTCAGAGGAACCGGGTTACAGCGTCTTCAACGCGATCATCTCCAGTCAGATGGATTGCGACCGTTTAGATTTTTTGTGCAGAGATCGTCATCATACCGGCATTCGATCGGCTGCAATTGACCTGGAGTGGCTATTCGACAGTCTCAGAATCGAGAAAGTCGCGGTGGACGATACAGGAGTTGCAGAGGAGTACTCCTTTGTTTTCTCGGAGAAAGGGCTGGCTGTTGCCGAGGAATTTGTGATCGCGTACATGAAAATGTATCAAAATGTTTATTTCCACAAGACAACTCGAGGAATTCAATATCTTGTCCGCGATATGCTCATTGAATTGCTGACGAAGAATTCTGATCGCGCTGAAATCAAGAGCTTGCCAATTGCACGATTTTTTCGCGACCGGGGAACGCTGTCAACTTATCTTGAGTTAGATGATACGTCGGTCTTGGCCATTGCACAAATAGCAGCAGGGAACAATTGGGGCAGAGGCTCCGAGCTCTCTCGCCGTTTTCTGAAACGGGAGACGTACAAGTGCTACGAGTTTCCGAGCACCTCTACGGGTAACGTTCCGAGGAACAAACTTGAGCGATTTCGATCCAAGCTGCGTAGCGACGGTCTCTATTTCATTGAGGACATGATTTCGCACCGTAGCTATAAGCAACACGCTGTAACGGACTCGAATTTCCTGAAAAACATTCTTATCAAGAAGGACGGGGAGCACGAATCTCTTGGCAATGTAAGAGTCTGTCCGGGAACATCAAGCTGGATTACAAAGTTTTCGGAGCATGAGGCGGATTGATGCGAGGCGCAAGAACGCGAGCGCCTTGCGATTGAGGTTCTCCCAATCCTTGGCGAGCC
>JALHLQ010000016.1:4086-92749 GCA_022844485.1 Xanthobacteraceae bacterium | reverse complement strand
GATCGATAATGCGCCATTGCTCGTCAGTCAGATCGCCCCGACTCAATCCTGCCTCCCTCAGAAAGGCAGTCTTGAATCAAAACTCGATTCCTCTGTCAAAAACGGTCAACACGGCCTAGCAATTTTAAGTTGCTAGTGGAGTTTTGGATTTGACATTCGGTTGCTAGTGGAGTTTTGGATTTGACATTCGCTTGTGAGCCCGCTGCTCGATGGGTAGCGAATGTCAAATCCACTCCACTAGGACCTCGTTCATAGGACTATCCACCTCGCGCGCGCTCGGGCGGCAGCGGAATCGATCGTTCAAAGGCTGGGCGCCTGCGTCAATCCTCGCGCTTGAATCCGCCGTCCGATGCATCATCTCATCCCTTGTCCGGGCCCCTCTGGCGGCGATGTCGACCGCGATGTCGGACATTTCTCGGCTTGCTGGAGGAGACCTCATGCCCGCTGCGACCGCATCCGATTTTGTGCGTTTCGACGCCGAAGCGCCGCGCCGAGCGCGCGTGCGGGTCGAAGCGCTGGCCCGTTTTCTCGACAGCGCCGTGGCTGTTCCCGGAACGTCGATTAAATTCGGCGCCGACGCGGTGATCGGCATCGTGCCGGTGATCGGCACGCTCGCGACCAGCGCGCTTTCGGCCTATCTGATCCTCGAAGCGAGGCAGCTCGGCGTGCCGCCGCTGACGCTCGCGCGCATGATCGGCAATATCGGCCTCGACGCGGCGCTCGGATCTATTCCGCTGATCGGCACGGTGTTCGACGTCATGTTCCGTGCCAATGAACGCAACATGCGGATCCTGCGCGAGCATCTCGACGCTTACGAGCGCGGACCGGTGATCGAGGGCGTCGCGCGGCGGCTGTGAGGTCTATCTCCTCATGGTGTCATGAGCTGGACTTTGGGGAAGTACGCACATAGTCCCTGAGCCGTCATGACCCCCGGGTGAGCGCCATGATCGCTTTCGTGCTGAGGTTCACGTCCCCACGTCCGCGCAAAGCCGCGACGGCGCGCGCGCCGCGGCTTGGTTTCTTCTGAACTCCGGCACGAACGAGGCGCACACTGCGCCCGTCGAATTCAAAATCGACTTCCGTGTGCGGCAGCAGGCCGGCCTTTTCACGAATGTAGGCCGGGATCGTGACCTGACCCTTGGATGTGATGCGCATCAAGAACCTTCTTCTCACTCCCACGTTGAAGGTAAAGGATTCATGAGAGTTTGGCAGCCTGTTCCCACTTCCACCGACTGTGCAAATTCCTCCATCTTGACGCGAGTGCGGGCGTTATTCTTGAAAAGCCGGACCCCGTCAGGCATATGCTCGGGATACGGAGCTGTGGCCGAGTGGCTGAAGGCGGCGGTTTGCTAAACCGTTATACGCTCTCAAGGCGTATCGAGGGTTCGAATCCCTCCGGCTCCGCCAGCCTTCCTGGGTCCGTTCCAGACACATAGGTTACGTTTCATAGGCAGCGCTTGTTCTTGCGTCAGAAAAGCGGCCGTTGGGCTTTATCGAATTGCGCGGGTTGCCGCGGAGCGGTAATCGTCAACGACTCAGGCGGCCGCTTTCGGCGTCAGCGCGGCGTCACGCGCGAGCCAGTCGCGCGCAGCGCGCTGCGCCTCGGCGATCTCGCGCTCGCTCATCTCGGACGCGATTTCGCGGCGAAGCCGGCCGGCGTCCGCGCTGCCACGCGCGGCGGCGATGTTGAACCATTTATGCGCGGCCACGAGATCGGCCGGCACGGTTTCGCCGGTCGAATACATCAGGCCGAGATCGAAGAAGGTCTCGCTCGCCGCGGCGCAGCCGGGCGCACCGGAGTCGATGTCCGGAAATTCAAGACGTCCCATTTGAAGCCCCCATTTGGCCGCGTGCCTGCTTGTCCCACTCAGGCTTGCGCGACCCCTGCCCGCGATGCGCGGTCACCCCCGATGTTTGCGGGAAAACTTCAACGCGGCCTTAAGCGGCGGAATGAATCTTTCGTGAAATTAGGGGCGCCGGCGCGGTAGCCACAGCCCCGTAGCCCGGGTCGAAGCGCAGCGAGACCCGGGACTCGCCGGCCCCGGATTTCGCTACGTGAATAGTCTTGGCCGAAGGCCCCTCGCGCGTGACACGCGCGCCAAGTCGCGGCAGATTGACGCTTTGATAACCACGATGCGCCACGGCGGATCTGTAAAGGAGGACCAATGATCAGGTTTGTCGCGCTCGGAGCCGTATCGCTGCTCGCGTTTGTCGCGCCGGCGCTCGCCAATGATCCGACCGGCGTCTGGCAGACGGAAGGCGGCCGCGCGCAGGTGCGCGTGGCGCCATGCGGCGGCGCGATCTGCGGCACGATCATCGGGCTCAAAGAGCCGAACGACCCCGCAACGGGGCAGCCGAAAACCGACAAGAACAATGCCGATCAGAGCAAGCGCGCGCGGCCCATGATCGGCGTGCAGATCGTCATGGGAATGAAGCCGAACGGCGGCAATAAATGGTCGGGCCAGGTCTACAATGCGGAGGACGGCAAGACCTATGCGGGCCACCTCACGCTCGAAGACCAGAAGCGCATCAAGCTGGAGGGCTGTGCGCTCGGCGGCATGATGTGCAAGGCCTCATACTGGACGCGGTGAGGAGATGAAAGTTTCGTAGGCACGCGGAGATTCATGGTGGTGTAGGGTGGGCAAAAGGCGCGCAAGCGCCGTGCCCACGCGAAAAATCGTGGGCTTCGCGCAGCGAAGCCGCCCTACAAAAAGTTCCTTACCGCGCGCGCTGGCCGAACAGTACCGCCCGCACCTTCGGATCGGTCATGTCGACCTTGCCCGCCTCCTCGACGCGCACGCGCAAGCCGCGATCGACCGCCGGCCGCGCGAGAAGCTCGTCATGCCAGCGCTTGAGATGCGGGAACTCGCCAAAATCGATCCCCTGCCGCTCGTGGCGCGAGGCCCAGCCGATGCAGGCCATGTCGGCAATCGTATAGTCCGCGCCGGCAAGATAGCGGTTGCGCTCGAGCCTGCGATTCATCACGCCATAGAGCCGATGGCACTCGTTCGTATAACGGTCGATGGCGTAGGGGATCTTCTCCGGTGCATAGATGCGAAAATGATGCGCCTGTCCCGCCATGGGACCAAGCCCGGCCATTTGCCAGAACAGCCACTCCTCGCATGCGACGCGGGCGCGCTCTTCGCTTGGATAGAACCTCCCCGTCTTGCGTCCCAGATATTGCAGGATCGCGCCGGACTCGAACACCGAAATCCGCCGCCCGCCGGGGCCATCGTGGTCGACAATCGCCGGCATGCGGTTGTTGGGAGCGATCTCGAGAAAATCGGGCGCGAACTGCTCGCCCTTCGAGATATCGACGGGAATGATCTTGTACGCCATGCCGAGTTCTTCCAGCATGATGGTGATCTTCCAGCCGTTGGGCGTCGGCCAATAGTAGACATCGATCGGCTTTGCGGATGCGGCGGCCATGACGGGCTCCTTGCAAGGTCAACACGCGACTTCTACTGCGCTCGGCCTGCGGGCGCAAAACACCCGTTGCAGGCGGCCAGCCAGACCGTACAATTCAATCGCGGGCGATCCGTTCTCAGAACCGGCAGCCGCCGTCTTGGATCGCGTGCCGGTCGAAGGGAGAGATGAATGATCTTGCGCGCACTCATGATCGCCGCGGCGGCGTTTGCGGTCGGCCTCGCCGCTCCTGCTCCCTCTTTCGCTGCAAAGAAGGCCAAGGAGTCCGCGGCCGCCTCGACCCGGCAGCCCACGGAAAAACAGAAAGCCGCGCGGGCGCGAATGAAGGAATGCGGCGCCGAATGGAGAGCGGCAAAGAAGGACGCCAAGGCGAAAGGGACGACCTGGCGGCAGTTTTCGTCCGAATGCATCAAGCGAAAGAAGGCTTGAGCCGCGGAGTCAGGAATCGCGGTGAGCCGTCACAGCGACGGTTCGGCTGGCTTTGCTGCAGCGGTTCCCGCTTCGATCGAAGCGGAAACCGCCTTGGCATTGATCTTGTCACAGTTTCTTCGGCGAACCGGTTCCGACTTTGCCGGTTCAGTTCAAGACATCCCTTGAATAGGGAATCTCTTGGGCCATGTTGCGCACGTAGCGAACGTTCTCGCGCCGCTGCACGGCATAGACACGGCTGCGCTTGCGTGAGGCCGAGGCATAGGTTCGACCGCCATTGTCGCCGATATGGATGTGGGCGTTGGGACCGCGATAGGTGATGACCTCGCCGCCGAAATTGTTGCGCAGCCAGGCTACCACTTCACGGTAGCGGCCCGGAGGCGGGCGGAAATCGGCAGCGCGGCACGACGCGTGCAGGCTGATGCGACCGGAGCCGGCGATCCTTGCGCCGGGCCGATGCGTGGAAATCACTTTGATCCCGCCGAAATGGCTATCGAGCTGGCCCAGTGCCGTCTTCACGGAACCGGGCAAGCATCCGCGGGAGGTACTGAAAGCATGAGCGGTTGAAGTCAGCGCGCACAGCGCGACGCCGGTTGCAACAGCAACAAACCGTTTCATGATGACTCCTATATCTCAAAGGTGAGCTTGGGCTCGTGGTTCCGAGCCGGTGGACCGCTCAATCCCGGGAACGACTGCGAACAAAAACCAAAGCGCAATGCGTATTCCCCAAAAGCGAATCGGGGCCGGTCGCGGCTAACGCCAGAGTGCCGATAAATCGAGCGACTTTTGAGCGACCTTGTGGAGAGATAAGGCGAAAATGTGATCTTGGCGCGCAAACAAACGATGCGCGGAGCAGCCATGCGCTGCAATGCGGAACAAACGGGAAACACCGCCGCCGGCTGCCGACCGGCGTTTACCGTTGCGTGTCCCGTCGATGTTCGGCTGATGTCGATTGAAAGCAGAGGCCGCCGGCTATCGATCGTTCCGTTCTCGTCGGAAACCGATCGTCGTGACGAGCATCACGGATTACTCACCGAGCTTTGTCCGCTCGCCTGCTCAAAAGAATGAGCCCTGATGTGCGCCGACGCCCTCTGCTGGAAAACGTGCGGCGGCGGGGCGTGCTGCAGAAATCCGTCTGACAACCAGAGCATTGAAATCTGCATCTCGCCCTCGTCCGCCTTCAACGCATTCGGATCGATGTCCGCATCTGCGTCGCACTTCGATCTCGCTCGACGCGAAACCGCGTCGAAGACAAAACCGTACGCTTACTTCTTCTTCGACTTCCGCTTGGTCTTGCGCGCGGTCGTCTTCTTCGCGGCTTTGGTCTTCGACTTGGCTCTTTTTGCCATAGTGCCCTCCTAAGAGATTGCGATGTCGTGTGGTGCAAGTGCGTTCGCACACACACCGAAACCTATTTACACCAGCGCGAAAGAAAAAAACACCGACTCCGCAAGAACGCGACTGACGTGCGGCTTGGCACGAGCATGATCACGCGGCGCTGCGATGCTTCGCGGCGCGGTCGCGCGGAGCGGTCATCGGATCAACGTGGCAGCCTGTCTTGCAAAGCACCGAATGTAAGAAGTGCTTGTGACAAGCATGTTTCCTTGCACAGCACCACTCCACCAAACGTATCGAAGCGCGCATGCATCGAGGCGCATTGCTCGCGCGCCGAGGAGGTGAATCGCCGGTGTGGCAAGGAATCCCCCTGGCCAAAAAAAAATCTTCGGGCAAAGCGTCGCATCGCCTTATCAACGGCGGGAAACGGTTCGACTTGAGCGAATCGCCGTGCGAATCGATTCGGCGGACGGAGAGGCAACAAGGACTGAGCGGGTCGGACTCATGCATCCATGATCCACCCGATCGTCTCATCCGAGCGGATTCGCGGCCGTCGCGGCGGATGGCGTGCGCTGATCAGCGTCTTTGACGCGTTGCGCCGGCAGAGTCCCGAGAACGGGAGCTCAAATCAGCTTGCAGCGCGGATTCCTCGTTCTTTCCGTCACGGGATTTGCGCCCGCGGAGGCGCTCAACCGGACAGAACTTGCGCGCGGCGAGGGAGAAGATGGTTAACGCGGTGTCGGGATGGCGAGACCGACGCCGGTTGCGCAGCCGAGCGAAGGCACGTTCACAGCCGGGGCTTCGAACAGAAGGCGATGCCGGCGTCCATGAGTTCCGGCTTTCGCTTCTCTCGCCCCCACATCGCGACATGAGCTGATTAAATGCCGAGCTTCGCCTTCAACAGCTCATTGACGGCCTGCGGGTTGGCCTTGCCGCCGGATGCCTTCATCACCTGTCCCACGAACCAGCCGATCAGGGTCGGTTTCGCCTTCGCCTGCTCCGCCTTGTCGGAATTCCTGGCGATGATCTCGTCGATCATGGTCTCGATCGCGCCGACATCGGTCACCTGCTTCATGCCACGCGCCTCCACGATCGCGCGCGGATCGCCGCCCTCGCTCCATACGATCTCGAACAGATCCTTGGCGATCTTGCCCGAAATTGTTTCCTCTCCGATCAAATCGACGATGGCGCCGAGCTGTGCCGCGGACATGGGCGAGGCGTTCACGTCCTTGCCTTCCTTGTTGAGGCGCCCGAACAGTTCGTTGATGACCCAATTCGCCGCCATCTTGCCGTCGCGCCCTTTGGCGACGGCCTCGAAGAAGTCCGCCGTCTCGCGCTCGGCGACGAGCACGCCGGCGTCATAGGATGACAGGCCGTAGTCGCGCACGAAACGCGCCTTCTTCTCGTCCGGAAGCTCCGGCAGGTGCGCCTTCACGTCCTCGACGAATTTTGGCGTGAGTTCCAGTGGCAATAGATCGGGATCCGGGAAGTAGCGGTAGTCGTGCGCTTCTTCCTTCGAGCGCATCGAGCGCGTCTCCCCCTTGCCCGGATCGAAGAGCCGCGTTTCCTGATGAATGGCGCCGCCGTCTTCAAGAATGCCGATCTGCCGACGCGCCTCGTATTCGATGGCCTGGCCGATGAAGCGGATGGAGTTGACGTTCTTGATCTCGCATCGCGTGCCGAGCGGCTCGCCGGGGCGCCGCACCGAGACGTTGACGTCGGCGCGCAGACTTCCCTGCTCCATATTGCCGTCGCAGGTTCCGAGATAGCGCAGGATCGTGCGAAGCTTGGTCACATAGGCCTTCGCCTCGTCGGCGGAGCGGAGATCCGGCTTCGAGACGATCTCCATCAGTGCGACGCCGGAACGGTTGAGATCGACGAAGGACATCGTCGGGTGCTGGTCGTGCAGCGACTTGCCGGCATCCTGCTCGAGATGCAGCCGTTCGATGCCGACGCGGATGCTCTCGCCGTCCGGCATGTCGACGATCACCTCCCCCTCGCCCACGATCGGCGACTTGTACTGGCTGATCTGATAGCCCTGCGGAAGGTCGGGATAGAAATAGTTCTTCCGGTCGAACACGGACTTCAGGTTGATCTGCGCTTTCAGACCGAGACCGGAGCGCACGGCCTGCCTGATGCATTCCTGGTTGATGACCGGGAGCATGCCGGGCATCGCGGCGTCGACCAGCGATACGTGGCTGTTGGGCTCGCCGCCAAATTCGGTCGAGGCGCCGGAAAAAAGCTTGGCCTTCGAGGTCACCTGGGCATGGATCTCCATGCCGATGATGACCTCCCAGTCACCGGTCGCGCCCTTGACGAGCTTTTTCGGGTGCGCATGAACGTTCATTGATCGGGGTTCCGCTGCCGGCGAACGCGCCGGCGCGCGCGTTCTAGCGCAGGCGTGGCGGAGCGGGAAGCGATTCCGGAGGCCGTGCGCGGCGCCCAGGCGCCGCGCCGGAGGAGCAAGATGGCCCGATGCCTCACCACGCGCTTGCGGCGCGCCTCAAGGCATGCCGATCGGTCACACGTCGATCTCGCGGCCCAGCACCTGTTCGATCACATCGAAGGAATTCATGAATTGCCGGAACTCGATCAGTTCGCCGTCCTTGAAGCGGAGGAAATCGATGGCATAGCCGCGCAGACGCCGTCCGGTCGCGCGCTGAACGAACACCGTGTCCGAGAGGATCGAAGCGGATTCGCCGTCGACGATGACCGTTTCCGGCCGATGCGACTTCAACTCGAAATCACGCGCCAGCGACTTCAGCGCATCCAGCGCCTCTTGCCGGCCGCGGCGCGGGCCGCCGAACGGAAACACGGGCACCGGAGCGAACATGATCCAGTCCACATCTTCGGCGATCAGGGCCGCAAGCCGGTCGCGATCACGTCTTGCGAAGGCGTCGTAGAGCTGGCGAACGAGCACACGGGTCTTCTCGGTCGCCTCGTTCGACGAGACGGTTTCCGGACAGATCGGGGCGTCAAGCATTGACGAAACCTCGGTTGGAGCGTCGCGAGCATAGTCGCCGCTTCCTAAAGAACCGTTGTTGAATTGCATTCACGGCGTTTTACGATGGTAAGTGAGCACCGGGCGGCGTGTACGGGACGTGACGCTGCCACTGCCGGTCACGCAAGAGGCTTGTTCAATGGCTGAGGAGGCGCTGCGCCGCGCGCGCAACGCCTTGCGCCGGCGCCGCCGGCAGCCCTAATTAAACGTCGGCATCCTCAATCCGGGCACGTCCTTCATACGGCCGTTCGGGGTGTGACACTCATTGCACGACAGCGCCCTCTCCTTCGGGGCGACCATGTGGGTGATCGGCCATGCGTAGGTCGAGTCAACGAAGGCGAACTTGCCGGAGTAAGGCAGCCCCGCATCCTTCATGGCGAAGGCCAGGCTTTTCTCCCAGTTAAAGTTGCCCCAGAAAGCCGAATCGTCCTTGCCGAACACGTGGTTCAACAGCAGCGTCTTGTTCACCGTGTCATAGGGCTGGCGCCCACGCATGATCTTGAAGGGCCAGATGCGCGACTTGCCGTCGGTCGCAGAGCCGCCGATCACGTTGATCGGCACAACCTTCGTATCGTCGATCTTCTGGTCCTGCAGCGTGTACTTGATCTCGCCGTTGAACCACATGTAGGTCGGCCGGACATTGGCCTCCCACTCGAACGTGCCTTTGAGGCTGTCGAAGATGTCGTTGCCTTTCTCGTCCTTCACGACAAAGGGCTTGCTGTCCTTGAGCTGACCGGCGGTCGACCAATCCCAGAGCGTCTTGGTCGCCTTGACGCGCGCGAATTCGGGGATGTGGCAGGTCTGGCACGCCACGCGCGTAGCGTGCTTGTCGAGCGTCGCCGCCTGGGGCGATTTGTGCGGCGTCGTGCCATGACACGTTCCGCAATTCGCGCCCGTGGGCTCGGCGGCGTTGTAGGCCGCCTTCGTCGTGAAGCGCGACCCGGACGTGATGTGCTGCTTGGTCTCGTGGCAGGTGCTGCAGGCGAAATTGAGCCCCTCCTTCGCCATGTGCACGTCAAGATTGCGATCCGGATTGGTGAGCGAGCTGTCGAGGTCGCCATGCTTCACCGCATCGCCGCCGCCGGAGAAGAAGTGGCACGCGCCACAATTGCGCCGGCCCGGCAGCGCCACGCTTTGCGCGACCTTCGCGAGATCCGCGACCGGGAAGTCGCGCCCGCCGAATTTCTTCGGCTCATAGTTCGGATGTCCGGCATCGGTGGGGAACTTGCGATAAGTCCCGGTCTGCTCGTGGCAGATCACGCAGTCGACATTCGTCTCTTGTGTGAAGTCGAATTTTGCATCCTTCCAGCCGAAGCCGACATGGCACGACGTGCAACGCGGCTCGTTGGTGGCGAGCGAGCCGCAGAAGTTGTTGATGACGTTGCGCTTGCCGAGCTTCTGGCCGGTGATCGGGTTTGTGTAGTCCCAGGTCCAGTGCAGGCTCCTTTGCACCTGCTTGGCCGAATCCGTGTGGCAGGTCAGGCACGCTTTGGTGACGTCCGGGCCTGTCGCGAACGGCCCTTGCAGCGTCGGGAACTTCGTGTGGTCGGCCTTTGCCGGTGTCTGCGCGCCCGCCGATCCTGCGGCCACCAGGCCGGCGATGACTCCGGCCGCGACGGCGGCCAGGGTCTGAATTGCGTGTGAGCGTCGTCGCAGCATGGCATTCCCTTACGGTGAATCCATGCTGTTCTTGTATTCAAAAACTGGAATTCGTCATTGAAGCAGGTCAAAGGCCACGGCCAAAGCGCATGGCCGCGCGCATCCAACGCAGTTCAGACTCGCTCCAGGGTAGAGTTCAACTCCACCACTGCTCCGGGCTGAACCGCCCCGCCGCCTGTTCGATCGCCTGCGCGAGCGCGAACAGCGTCTCCTCGTCGAACGGCCGGCCGATGAGCTGTAGGCCGAGCGGCAGTCCTTGCGCATCCAGCCCGGCCGGAACCGAGATGCCCGGCAGCCCCGCCATGTTCACCGTCACGGTGAACACGTCGTTCAAATACATCTCGACCGGATCGGCCTTGCCCTTTTCGCCGATGCCGAAGGCGGCCGAGGGCGTCGCCGGGGTCAGCATGGCGTGGACGCCGGCGGCGAAGCAGTCCTCGAAATCCTTCTTGATCAGCGTGCGGACCTGCTGGGCGCGCAGATAATAGGCGTCGTAGTAGCCGGCCGAGAGCACATAGGTGCCGATCATGACGCGCCGGCGCACCTCGGGGCCGAAGCCTTCGCGGCGCGTACGCTCGTACATGTCGACAATGTCGCGCCCGTTCACGCGCAGGCCGTAGCGCACGCCATCGTAGCGGGCGAGGTTCGAGGAGGCTTCCGCCGGCGCTACGATATAATAGGCAGGCAAAGCGAATTTCGTGTGCGGCAGCGACACCTCGACCAGCTCGGCGCCGGCTGCCTTGAGCCACTCCGCGCCCTTTTGCCAAAGCGTCTCGATCTCCGCCGGCATTCCGGCGAGCCGGTATTCCTTCGGAATGCCGATGCGCATCCCTTTCACCGAGCGCCCGAGTGCGGCTTCATAGTCCGGCACCGGCCGGTCGGCGCTCGTCGTGTCGCTCGAATCGTGCCCCGCCATCGAGCGCAGCAGGATCGCGCAGTCGCGCACGGTGCGCGCGAACGGCCCCGCCTGATCGAGCGAGGAGGCGAAGGCGACGATACCGAAGCGCGAGCAGCGGCCATAGGTCGGCTTGATGCCGACGATGCCGGTGAAGGCCGCGGGCTGGCGGATCGAGCCGCCGGTATCGGTGCCGGTCGCGCCAAGGCACAGATTGGCCGCGACGGCCGCCGCCGATCCGCCCGAGGACCCGCCGGGCACGAGCTTCGCATCCGATCCTTTGCGCCGCCACGGCGAGGTCACCGCGCCGAAATAGGACGTCTCGTTGGATGAGCCCATGGCGAACTCGTCATTGTTGAGCTTGCCGAGCATCACCGCGCCGTCGCGCCACAACTGCGAGGTCACCGTCGACTCGTAAGGCGGCACGAAACCCTCGAGGATGTGCGAGCACGCCGTGGTGCGCACGCCCTTCGTGCAGAACATGTCCTTGATGCCGAGCGGAATGCCTTCGAGCGCGCCGCCCTCGCCTTTCGAAAGCCGCGCGTCCGACGCCTTCGCCATCGCCCGCGCCTGGTCGGGCGTCTCGAGCACAAAGGCATTGAGCGCACGCGCCCTCTCGATGGCGGCAAGATGCGCATCGGTGAGTTCGAGCGCGGTGATGTCCTTCTTACGCAAGCGCTCCCGCGCTTCCGCGATGGTCAGGGTGGTCAGGTCGGTCATGGTCTAGGCTTTGAAGAGTGCTCCATCCCTCCCCCAAGGTGGGGAGGGTGGTCCGAACAAAGTGAGGACCGGGTGGGGGGATTTGAAGCAACATCCATTATTGCTTCGAGAACTCCTTCGATATTCGTATCTACGTCCGAATTCCAGAAGCGCAGAACTCCAAAACGAGCAAATCCATTCGCCATATCACCCCACCCGGCTCGTTTCGCTCGCCACCCTCCCCATCAAGGGGAGGGATGATTCACTCCACCACCTTCGGCACGAGAAAGAAGTGGTCTTCCGTGACCGGCGCATTGGCGACGATCTCATCCGGCTTGCCGCCGTCGGTCACGATGTCGGGGCGCTTCTTCATCGCCATCGGAGTGACCGAGGTCATCGGCTCGACATCCGTCACGTTCGCCTCCGAAAGCTGCTCGACGAAAGCGAGGATCGCGTTGAGCTCGCCCTGCAGATGCTCGACTTCGTCGTTGGCCACGGCAATTCGGGCGAGATGCGCAATGCGCCGGACGGTCTTGGCGTCAACCGACATGAAAGCTCCGAGGCCGATCAGGACCGGGCGGCCTATAGCAGAGCCGTCCGGCGGGAGGCAATGCGGGTTGACGCCGCTCAAAGCATTGAGAACCCTGGCCTGTCTTGATAACCTCTCGGGAGCTAGCCTTGGGGAAGGCCGTGGCTCCCCGGGAGACGTTGCTTGGGAGTCAATATCCCGCCGAGCGGATGGCTGCGCACGCGTCCCGCTCTCAGCATTCGCGCGCGCCTTGTCCTCATCGTCCTGGCCGCCGCTATTCCCCTGGCGCTGCTGTCGGCGTGGACGGCCTTGCAGCTTGCCGAGCGTGAGCGTGATAGCCGGCGCGAGGCGCTTGTCTTTGCGGCCCGCACGATCCTCAGTGGCGTCGAAGCGGAAATCGAAGCGAGCCTCGCCCTGGGCAGCGCTCTCGCCGCCGCGCCGGCCCTGGTGGAAAACGATTTCGTCTCGTTTCGCAAGCAGGCCGAAGCCGCCCTCGAGCGCATGCCCGGGGGCAGAATCGTCGTCTCCGATCCTGCCGGACAGCAGTTGGTGAACACGGGGCTGCCGCCCGGCTCCCCGCTGCCGCGGCGTCTCTCCCTCGATGTTCCGATGCGCGCGTTCCAGACGCGCCAGCCGCAGATATCCGATGTCTTTGTCGGAGCACTCGCAAGAACGCCCATCGCCTCGGTCGAGGTTCCGGTATTCCGAGACGGCCAACCGCACGTCATTGTGTCGAGCATTCTGGAGCCGGAGAATTTCCTGGGCCTGCTGAACCGGCAGGATACGCCCGAAGGCTGGCTCTTGGGCATCATCGACCGCGTCGGCAACTTCGTGGCCCGCTCCCACGATCACGATCAGCGTGTGGGAACGCCGGCGGCCGCAGGCTGGCGCGCCGTCATGGAGAAGGAAGGCTACTTCGAGTTTCCGTCGCTCGAAGGCGATCTCATCAGCCAGGCCAACGTCATCTCCCGCTTGAGCGGATGGCGCGTCGGGGTAGCCGCGCGTAAGGCCGTGCTCGATGCGCCGGTCACCGCGACCCTTTTCCAAGCGAGCATCGGCGGCGCAGCCGTTACGCTGCTGAGCCTCCTTCTCGCGCTCTGGATCGCCTCCCGCATTGTCCGTCCCGTTCACGAACTTGGCGACAAAGCGGTAAGCCTTGTGGATGGAAAGGAAGTGTCGTTCGAGTCACCTCTCCCCGAGCTGGCCGACGTGTGGAAGGCGCTCTCCCAAGCGGTCGCCGAACGCGAGCTGCGCGAGCAGCATATCCAGTTCATCATGCACGAGCTCTCGCACCGTTCGAAGAACCTCCTCGCCGTCATCCAGTCGATTGCGCGGCAGACCGCGCGCCAAAGCCCCGATTTCAGCGCGTTCGAAGCCCGGTTCAATGCGCGGGTGACGGCTCTCTCCGACGCGCATGATCTGCTGCTCCGTCACGATTGGGCCGGCGCTCCCATCAAGGACGTGATCTTTCACCAGCTCGCTCCCTTCGACGGAGGCCGGGTCGTGCTCGACGGGCCGGACGTCGTGCTGCGCCCGGAAGCGGTGCAGAACATTTCGCTGGCGATGCACGAGCTTGCGACCAACGCGGCCAAGCACGGCGCGCTCGCCACGCTCCACGGAAAGATTGGTGTGCAGTGGAGCATCGACGGGAGCGGGCCGGAGACGCGCTTCCGCCTGACCTGGATAGAAAGCGGCGGGCCCATCGCGGTGGCTCCGCCGGAACGGACGGGCTTTGGCCGCATCGTTCTGGAGCGGATCGCACCGCAGGCACTATCCGGCACGGCGCGCCTGGACTTTCTTCCAGCCGGCGCGATGTGGACACTCGACATCCCGGCGACCTGGATCGTTGGGCGCCCGGAACATCGTCGGGAGCGGCGCGTTGCCGCCTCGGAACCGAACTGATCGCCATGCTCGACTGGTCTCAACTCACCGCGGCCTTTCAGGTCCTGATGATCGATCTTGTGCTCGCCGGCGACAACGCGGTCGTGATCGCGCTGGCGGCGCAGGGCGTGCGCGATAGCCAGCGAGCCAAGGTGATCCTGATCGGCATCATCGGCGCGACCGTTCTGCGCGCTGCTTTCGCCTTGATCGCAACGCAGCTCCTGGCGATCGTGGGCCTGCTGCTCGCGGGCGGCATTCTGCTCTTGTGGGTGGCCTGGAAGCTGTGGCGCGAAATCCGCGAAGGTCGCGGGCAGCACGAACCCGCTCCCGAACTGCAGCCGCAAATGCGCGACCTCTCCGCCGCGATGGCAGCGAGGCCCGCATCGGCGGAAAAGCCTCCGCAGAAGACGTTGGGCCAGGCCGCGTTCCAAATCGTGCTGGCCGACGTATCGATGTCGCTCGACAATGTGCTTGCGGTGGCGGGCGCCGCACGCGAGCATCCCTATATCCTCGTCGCCGGCCTTATCCTCTCCGTTGCGCTGATGGGCGTCGCCGCGACCTTCATCGGACGGCTGCTCAAGCGCTATCACTGGCTCGTTTACGTCGGTCTCGCGATCATCCTCTATGTGGCCTTGCAGATGATCTGGGAAGGCTGGTGGGAAGTCGCCGAAGCGGTCGAGGACAACGGGATCGACATCAATCCATTGAACTAAATCTTTACGGGCTTTCCTTTCTCCGGCACGATCACCTTGATCCCGGAACCCATCATCTCGTGCACGAACTTGTCCGCCGTCGGCTCGATGATCGGGAATGAGCCGTAATGACAGGGAACGGCGATCTGCGGCGTGACGAAGCGCTTCATGGCGATCGCCGCCGTGTGCGCAGACATGGTAAAGCGGTCGCCGATCGGGCAAAGGCATATCTTCACGCCGTGCAGTTCGGAAATCAGCTGCATGTCGGAGAAGATGTCGGTGTCGCCCATGTGCCAAACGGCACGCTCCCCCTTCGGCTTGATGATGATCCCATTTGCCGAACCGAGGGGGAATCCCACATCGGCTTCCACCAGACCGGCCGAATGATCCGCCCGCGTGAGGGTCACGGTGAAGCCGTCCTGATCGGTCGTGCCGCCGGTATTCATCGGATCGAAGTTCTCGAGCCCTTGTTTGGCGAGCCACATCAGCAGGTCATAGTTGCTGACGACCTTCGCCCCGGTCTCCTTGGCGATGGCGACCGTGTCTCCGACATGGTCGCCGTGGCCATGCGTCACGAGAATATGGGTGACGCCTCTGACCGCGGCGGCACGGTCCGTCACGAAGGCCGGGTTGCCGGTGAAGAACGGGTCGATGAGCACCGCCTTGCCGGCGAAGTCGAGACGGAATGCCGAGTGGCCGAACCAGGTGAGTTGCATGGCGTTCTCCCGCGCGTCTTGGTCGCCGGAGGATAGTGCCGGACGCGACGAGATCAACTTGGATTAGCGGTCGGCGGATGATAGGGCTTTCGCGCCATGCCGGCCCTTGTCCTGCCGCTTGCCGAGGCTGCGGCTCACCTTCCGCCTCGCGGCGCCCTGCTCGGGCTCGATCTCGGGACCAAGACGATCGGGGTCGCGGTGTCCGATCCGGACCGGCGGCTCGCAGCCGGCGTGGAGACCATCCCCCGCAAGACCTTCACGGTTGACGTCGCCCGCGTTCTTGCGCTCGCCGGCGAGAGGCGCGCGGTGGGACTCGTGCTCGGCCTGCCGATCAACATGGACGGTTCGGAAGGTCCGCGCGCGCAATCCACCCGTTCCTTCGCGCGCAACCTCGCGAGAATCACCGATCTGCCGATTGGCTTGTGGGACGAGCGCCTGTCCACCGCCGCCGTCGAGCGCGAACTCATCGCCGCCGATGCGAGCCGCAAGAAGCGCGCCGCCGTGATCGATCAGCACGCCGCCGCCTTCATCCTGCAGGGCGCGCTCGACCGCCTGCGGCGGGCGTGACGCTGCCTCGTCATGCCGGAAGCGCGCGCTCGAGAAGCCGCGCAGCCTCGCCTTCGCCGAGATCCGCCGTTCCGAAATTCGCGCTTCGCGAATCGACGAGGCGCGTTCTCGCAAAACTCTCCGTGACCTCCGGCGGCGCGCTGTCCGCCATGGCCTCGAGTGCTGCGATCAGCGCCAACGCTTCGACCATCCGGCGGGCGTGACTTTCGGCCGGCTTGGCGAAAAACCGCTCGATCGATCGCGCCGTCTCGGCCACACCAGGCAGATCGCCCGTCTTGCGCAGCATCGCCCCGAGGACCGCTTGCGCCGATTGCGGACTGCGCGCGACCGCGCGCAGCACGTCGAGGCCCATGACATTGCCGGAGCCTTCCCAGATCGCGTTAACCGGGGCTTCGCGATAGAGCCGCGCGAGCATGCCGTCCTCGACATAACCGTTGCCGCCGAGACACTCCATCGCTTCATAGACGAAGGCGGGCGCTCGTTTGCAGATCCAGTATTTCACCGCCGGGGTGAGCAGACGCGCACGCTCCGCTTCCAAAGAATCCGTCGGCGCCAGATCGAAGGATCGGCAAAGCCGCATGACCAGCGCAATCGCCCCTTCCACCTCGAGCGCCATGTCCGCAAGCACTGCCCGCATCATCGGCTGGTCGACCAGCCTGCGCTGAAAGACGCTGCGGTGGCGGCAATGGTGCAGGGCCTGCGCCAGCGCCATGCGCATGAACCCGGCGGACGAAACGGCGCAGTCGAGCCGCGTGAGCTGCACCATCTGGATGATCGTGCGCACGCCTTTGCCTTCTTCGCCGACCCGCCACGCGAACGCGTCGGCGAACTCGACCTCCGACGACGCATTGGAGCGATTGCCGAGCTTGTCCTTCAGCCGCTGCACCCGCAGCGCGTTTGTGGAGCCGTCGGGGCGAAAGCGCGGCATCAGAAAGCAGGTCAGGCCGCCGGGCGCCTGTGCGAGCACGAGAAAGGCGTCGCACATCGGCGCCGACAGGAACCATTTGTGCCCGGTGATCCCGTATCCGTCTTCGGACGGATTTGCGCGCGTGGTGTTCGCGCGCACATCCGTGCCTCCCTGCTTCTCGGTCATGCCCATGCCGAGCGTGATGCCGCTCTTCTCCCACCATGGCCGGAAGCTTGGATCGTAGTGCCGGGACAGGATCTTCGGCAGAAGCCGATCGCGCACGGCAGGCTCGGCCGCAAGCGCGCCGACCGAGGCGCGCGTCATGGTGATCGGACAGAGGTGCCCCTGCTCGACCTGCGCCGCCATATAGAACCGGGCCGACCGGACAACTTCGGCGGGAGCATCGGCCGGCTGTCCGTCATCGCCCCAGGTGGCGCCGTGCAGACCGGCGCGCATGCTCTCCGCCATGAACTGATGATAGGCGGGGTGGAACTCGACGATGTCGCGGCGGTGACCTTTGGCGTCGAAGCTTTTCAGCTCCGGCGTGTGCTCGTTCGCGACCCGCGCCGCGTCCAGCATCGATGCCGCGCCCCAGCGCTGGCCGAACTCCGCAAGAGACTTCGAAGCGCCGCCCGCCCCATTCGCAGCGACGGCGTCTTGCAGCGGCCGATCGGAGCCAAACAGGTCGACGTCCTCGAAGGGCGGTGACTGGTTGAACACCTCATGGGTCTCGAAGGCTGCTGTCATGGCGTTTTCCCGGCGGAACCGTTCTGGATGGAGATCAAGGCTATTCACCTTCTTTTACTCCGATTGTGGACCGTGTCAGCCGAGCCTTGCGGCCAGACGCTCGCGACCCTATACAACCGCCTTTGATGGCCCATGCCCAAAAATCCTCCTTCGCCTTCAGCCGGCGTCATCTGTTGGGGATAGAGGGGCTATCCCACGACGACATCGTCGGCCTCCTCGATCTTTCGGAAGAATTCGTCGAGCTCAACCGCCAGATCGAGAAGAAGCGGGCCTCCCTGCGCGGGCGCACCCAGATCAATCTCTTCTTCGAAGCCTCGACCCGCACGCAATCTTCGTTCGAACTGGCCGGCAAGCGCCTGGGCGCCGATGTGATGAACATGTCGGTCGGCTCCTCCGCCATGCGCAAGGGGGAGACGCTGATCGACACGGCCGTCACGCTGAACGCGATGCATCCCGACATCCTCGTCATCCGCCACAGCGCGTCCGGCGCCGCTGAACTGCTTGCGCGCAAGGTGGATTGTTCCGTCATCAATGCCGGCGACGGCGCGCATGAGCATCCGACGCAGGCCCTGCTCGATGCGCTCACCATCCGCCGCAACAAGGGCCGCATCGAGCGGCTGGTCGTTGCGATCTGCGGCGATATTCTCCATTCGCGGGTGGCACGCTCGAACATCATCCTGCTCAACACCTTGAACGCGCGCGTGCGCGTGGTCGCCCCCTCGACCTTGCTGCCGCCGGGCGTCGAGCGCCTTGGCGTCGAGGTCCATCGCGACATGCGCGAGGGGCTCGCGGATGCCGACATCGTCATGATGCTGCGCCTGCAGCGCGAGCGGATGAACGGCTCCTTCGTTCCCTCCGTGCAGGAGTACTTCCACTATTACGGGCTCGATCAAAAGAAATTGAGCTACGCCAAGCCCGACGCGCTCGTGATGCATCCGGGACCGATGAACCGCGGCGTGGAGATTTCGACCGAGGTGGCCGACGGCGCGCAATCGCTGATCAAGGAGCAGGTCGAAATGGGCGTCGCCGTGCGCATGGCCGTGCTCGAGGCGCTGTCGCGGAATTTGCCAAATGCGTGAATCCAAACCTCTCCGCTTTTCACCTCCCCCTGGAAGGGGGAGGTCGACGAGCGAAGCTCGTCGGGTGGGGGTCACAAGGTCGGCAGAGACGACTTGCCCGACTCGTGACCCCCTCCCCGACCCTCCCCCTTTCAGGGGGAGGGGACAGAGGGAATGGCAAATCGCGAAGGAAGCGATCGCGCGATGCTGACCGACCGCCATCCGATCCTGCTCACGAACGCGCGCATCGTCGATCCCTCGCGTGACCTCGACATGCCGGGCGATGTGCTGATCGCCGACGGCGTGATCCGCGACACCAAGCGCGGCATCCACGCATCGGGCATGCCGCAAGGCGCCGAGGTCGTCGATTGCCGCGGCCGGCTGGTCGCGCCCGGCCTGATCGACATGCGCGCCTTTGTCGGCGAGCCCGGCGCGGAGTATCGCGAGACGCTGGCTTCCGCAAGCCATGCCGCGGCGGCAGGCGGCGTGACGACAATCGTCTGCCAGCCAGACACCAATCCGGTGATCGACGACCCGGCGATCGTCGATTTCATCCTGCGCCGCGCACGCGATACGGCGATTGTCCACGTCCATCCGATGGGCGCCTTGACCAAGGGGCTGACCGGCGAAGAGCTGGCCGAGATCGGCCTTTTGAAAGCCGCCGGCGCGCTCGCCTTCACCGACGGCGCAAGAAGCGTCACCAACGCGCAGGTGATGCGGCGGGCGCTCACTTACGCCCGCGATTTCGATGCGCTGGTCGTCCATCACACCGAGGATCCGAACCTCGTCGGCGATGGCGTCATGAATGAAGGCGAGTTTGCCGCGCGCCTTGGCCTCTTGGGCAATCCGAGCGCCGCCGAAACCGTCATGCTGGAACGCGACATGCGGCTCGTCGCGCTGACGGCGTCGCGCTATCATGCGGCTTCGGTCACCTGCCGCGACTCCCTCGAGGTGCTTCGGCGCGCCAAGGATGCGGGGCTGAACGTCACGGCCGCCGCTTCCATCAATCATCTCACGCTGAACGAGGTGGACGTCGCGTCCTATCGGACGTTCTTCAAGCTCGCGCCGCCATTGCGCGCCGAGGAAGATCGCGCGCTGCTCGCGGAAGCGCTCGGCTCCGGCCTGATCGACGTCGTCATGTCAGACCACAACCCGCAGGACGTGGAAACAAAGCGCCTGCCTTTCTCGGAAGCGGCGCCCGGCGCCATCGGCCTCGAGACCTTGACCGCGGCCGGCCTGCGCCTCGTCCATAGCGGCGAGATCACGCTGATGACCTTCCTGAAAGCCGCCTCGACGCGGCCGGCCGAGTTGTTGGGTCTGCCCGGGGGCACGCTTCGGGCGGGCGCGCCGGCCGACGTGATCGTGGTCGATGTCGACGTGCCCTGGGTGCTCGATCCCGTGACGCTGAAATCGAAGTGCAAGAACACGCCCTTCGACGAGGCGCGGATGCAGGGCCGGGTCGTGCGCACCATCGTTGCCGGGCGGACGGTGTACGAGTACGTTTGATTCATGCCCGATCCGATCAACTGGTCGATCGCCCTGCCCTACTACCTCGTCGCGCTCGCGTTCGGATACGTGCTCGGCTCCATTCCGTTCGGCCTGATCGTCACGCGGCTTGCCGGCACACAGGACATCCGCGCGATCGGCTCCGGCAATATCGGCGCGACGAATGTCCTGCGCACGGGTCGCAGGGGGCTCGCGGCCGCAACGCTTCTCTTCGACATCCTGAAGGGCACCGCCGCAGTTCTGATCATGTTCGCGATCTGGGGTCGCGACCACGCGATCATCGCCGGCCTGGGCGCGTTTGTCGGGCACCTGTTTCCGGTGTGGCTGCGCTTCAAAGGCGGCAAAGGCGTCGCGACCTATCTCGGCGTGCTTCTCGCGCTGGTCTGGCAGGCGGCGCTCGCGTTTGCCCTGATCTGGCTCGCGGTTGCAGCGCTCACGCGCTACTCGTCCCTGGCGGCGCTGGTCGCGAGCTTTGTCACACCCGGCCTCTTGTGGATCTGGGGCGACCGGCAGGAGGGCCAACTCGTCCTGCTGATGACCGTGCTCTTGTGGATCATGCATCGCGGCAACATCGTGCGGCTCACGCGCGGCACCGAAGGCAAGATCGGCAAATCCGCGGCTTCCCCTGTAGAACCCTGATCGCGATTGCCGCCGCGCGCATGATGCGCCATGCTGCCCGGCATTTTTTCGGCGAAGTGGACACCGGCGCGCCGTGACAATGCGAGAAACATGAAGCGGGGGCGGCGTGGACGCAGAGCAAAGCCGTACACTGACCGACGAGGAGCGGATCGACTGGCTGCGCCTCATCCGCAGCGACAATGTCGGTCCGCGCACGTTTCGCGCACTGCTCGATCATTATGGCAGCGCCGGCGCAGCGCTCGACGCCCTGCCGGATCTCGCGCGCCGCGGCGGTGCGTCGAACCCACCTCGCGCATTCCCCCGCGCCGAGGCCGAGCGCGAGATCGAATCGGCGACCGAGGCCGGGGTGATTTTTGTCGCGCTGGGCGAACCCGGCTACCCGCGCCGCCTGCAGGCGATCGACGATGCGCCTCCGATCCTTGCGGTGCGGGGCAATCGCGACGCGCTCACGCGCCCGATGATCGCGATGGTGGGTTCGCGCAACGCGTCGGCGGCCGGGATCAAGTTCGCTGAGCGCCTCGCACGCGATCTCGCTGCCGCGGATTTCGTCATCGCGTCCGGCCTCGCGCGCGGGATCGATGCCGCCGCGCACCGGGCGGCCATTGCAACCGGCACTGTGGCCGTAATGGCGGGCGGCCACGCGCATATTTATCCGCCGGAGCACACCGATCTACTCGAAGCCATTCTGGCCGAGGGCGCGGCGATCTCGGAAATGCCGTTCACCTGGCAGCCTCGCGCGCGCGATTTCCCGCGCCGGAACCGGCTTGTCTCGGGTCTGTCGCTTGGCGTCGTCGTGATCGAGGCCGCGAAACGCTCCGGCTCGTTGATCACGGCGCGCATGGCACTGGAACAGGGACGCGAAGTCTTTGCCGTCCCGGGTTCGCCGCTCGATCCGCGCGCGGAGGGGACCAACGCTCTCATCAAACAGGGCGCGACGCTGGTTTGCGAGGCGGCCGACGTGCTCGATGTCGTGCGGCCGATTATCGGGCGGATCGGCGACCCGATCTTTCGAGAGCCGGATCGGGAGCGGATGTCGGACCCCGAGCCGGACTCGGATCTGCGCGGGCGGATTCCAGACCTGCTCGGCCCGACACCGGTCACCGTGGATGACCTCGTCCGGATCTCGGGCGCGCCTCCCGCTCTCGTCCGCATTGTGCTCTTGGAACTCGACCTCGCCGGGCGCCTGGAGCGACGGGGCGACGCTCTGGTATCATTGTCCGGCTAGCTGACCTCGCGTCAGTACACCAGCTGTTGTATTATGCTCTATTGCACGCCTTGATTGCTTCGGCGCAGCCCGCCGCCTTACGTTTTTAAGTACATTCAAGACAAGGGCTTAGCGGCAGGCCGGCCGAACCGATTTGACACCGGGGGGTGTTTTACCCATGTTCCGGGCGATTTGACCGGTCTCGGGCGGCCGGATTCGCGCCTGTACCGGCGCAAATTCTCTAGGAAAATCATGAACGTCGTTGTCGTCGAATCACCGGCCAAGGCCAAGACTATCAATAAGTATCTTGGCCGCGGCTATGAGGTCCTGGCATCCTTCGGCCATGTCCGCGACCTGCCGCCAAAGGATGGCTCGGTCGATCCCGACGCCGACTTCCGCATGATCTGGGAGGTCGATCCCAAGGCGCAGAAGCGACTGTCGGACATCGCCAAGGCGCTCAAGGGCGCCGACAAGCTGATCCTTGCGACCGACCCCGACCGCGAAGGCGAGGCGATCTCCTGGCACGTCCTCGAGGTCCTGAAGGAGAAGCGCGCCATCAAAGGCCAGCAGGTCGAGCGCGTCGTCTTCAATGCCATCACCAAGCAGGCCGTCAGCGAGGCGATGAAACATCCGCGCGCGATCGATGACGCGCTGGTCGATGCCTATCGCGCCCGCCGCGCCCTCGATTACCTTGTCGGCTTCACCCTCTCTCCCGTCCTCTGGCGAAAGCTCCCCGGCGCGCGCTCGGCCGGCCGGGTGCAGTCGGTGGCCTTGCGGCTTGTCTGCGACCGCGAGCTGGACATCGAGAAATTCGTTGCGCGCGAATACTGGTCGCTGGTCGCAACACTGGCGACGCCGCGCGGCGAGACGTTCGAGGCGCGCCTTGTGGGCGCCGATGGGCAAAAGATCCAACGCCTCGACATCGGCTCGGCAGCGGAAGCGGAAGCCTTCAAGGCCGCGCTCGAAGCCGCAACCTTCACGGTGAGCCTCGTCGAAGCGCGCCCGGCGAAACGCAATCCCCCACCGCCCTTCACGACCTCCACCCTGCAGCAGGAAGCAAGCCGAAAGCTCGGCTTTGCGCCGGCACACACGATGCGCATCGCCCAGCGCCTCTACGAAGGCGTGGATATCGGCGGCGATACTGTGGGCCTCATCACCTATATGCGAACCGACGGCGTGCAGATGGATGGCGAGGCGATCAACGGCATCCGCAGCCTGATCGGCTCCGACTATGGGCGCGACTACGTGCCGGGTGCCGCGCGGCAGTATCAGAGCAAGGCGAAGAACGCACAAGAAGCTCATGAGGCGATCCGCCCGACCGATGTCGTGCAACGCCCGCGCGACATTTCGCGCTATCTCGATCCGGAGCAGGCGAAGCTCTACGAGCTGATCTGGCTGCGCGCGGTTGCAAGCCAGATGGAATCCGCCGAGATCGAGCGCACCACCGTGGACATCGCGGCCAAAGCCGGCACGCGCATGATCGATCTGCGCGCCACCGGCTCGGTCGTCCGCTTCGACGGTTTCCTGAAGCTGTATCAGGAGGGGCGCGACGAGGACGGCGACGACGAGGAGTCGCGCCGCCTGCCGGCCATGAGCGAAGGCGAGCGCCTGGCCAAGCATGCGATCGCGGCCAACCAGCATTTCACCGAGCCGCCGCCGCGTTTCTCCGAAGCCTCGCTCGTCAAGCGCATGGAAGAGCTCGGTATCGGCCGGCCTTCCACTTACGCCTCGATCCTGCAAGTGCTGAAGGATCGCGGCTATGTCCGCCACGACAAGCGCCGCCTCATTCCGGAGGACAAGGGCCGGCTCGTCATTGCGTTTCTGGAGAGCTTCTTCGCGCGCTATGTCGAATACGACTTCACTGCCGATCTCGAAGAGAAGCTCGACCAGGTCTCCAACAGCGAGGTGAATTGGCGCGATCTCCTGCGCGATTTCTGGGGGGACTTCATCGGCGCGGTGAGCGACATCAAGGATCTGCGCATCGGCGATGTCTTGAACGCGCTCGACGAGCTTCTTGGACCGCACATCTTCCCCGCACGCGCGGACGGCGGCGATCCGCGCCAGTGCCCGAGCTGCGGGACCGGGCGGCTCTCGATGCGCCTTGGCAAATTCGGCGCCTTCATCGGCTGCTCGAACTATCCGGAATGCCGTTTCACCCGCGCCTTCTCCGTCCCTGAAGACGGATCCGGCAGCGGCATCAAAGAACTTGGGGTCGATCCGGTGAGCGGCCTCGACGTGACGCTGCGCACCGGACGCTTCGGTCCCTATGTCCAGCTTGGGGAAGCCGAGAACGGCGAAAAGCCCAAACGCGCCGGTATTCCCAAAGGGACGTCCCCGGACGATATCGACCTCGACCTTGCGCTCAAGCTCTTGTCGCTTCCGCGCGAGGTCGGACGTCATCCGGAAACGGGCGAGCCGATCATGGCCGGCATCGGCCGCTTCGGCCCCTATGTGAAGCACGAAAAGACCTACGCCAGCCTGGAGGCTGGCGACGACGTCATCGCGATCGGGCTCAATCGCGCGGTCACGCTGATCGCCGAGAAGGTGGCGCGCGGCCCGCGCGGACGCCGGTTCGGCGGGGATCCGGGACGCTCCCTCGGCGACCATCCAAAAGGCGGGGCCGTCGTCGTCAAGGCAGGCCGCTATGGCCCCTATGTCAGCCATGACGGCGTGAACGCGACGCTTCCGTCGGATATCGCCCCCGACGGCGTCACGCTGGAGCAGGCACTTGAACTTCTGGCCGCAAAGGCTGGAAAAGGCGGCAACAGCGCGCGCAGGCGGAGCACGAAAGCCAAGTCCGCGCCGCCGCGGACTCCGAAGCCATCTGCGCCGGCGCCGCGCAAGGCGGCGACGAAGCCTCCGCCTAAGCCGACGGCGAGGGCGAAGCCCAAAGCCAAATCACCTCACCCCGCCCGCACGGCCGCACGCCGCGCCGCGGCATCCGCGGTGAAATCCGCCTCGAAGACAAAAAAGAACAAAGCTCGCAACTAGCGCGTTGGTCCGAAAGCCTCGCGCCGGTCAAGGGGGCAGCAAGAGTTCCGTTCGATTGATCAAGGTTCAGAACAAGCCCAAAGGGCTGCCCACCAAGGACGATCTCCTCGCCTTTGTCGGCTCACAGCCCGGAAAAGTCGGCGCGCGCGAGATCGCGCGCCACTTCGGCATTAAAGGCGGCGACCGCGTCGGCTTGAAAAACATGCTGCGTGATCTCCGCGACGAAGGCCGCGTCGAGCAGCGCCGCAAGCGCCTCCATCACCCGGGCCAGCTTCCGAACGTCGTGATGGCCGACATCGCGGAACGCGATCGCGACGGCGAACTGATCGCAGTCCCGACCGAGTGGGATGAGGACGCGCATGGCGCGCCGCCGAAAATTCGCATCCATATTCCGCGCCGTGCGCGGCCCGGCGAAGTCGCCGGCGTCGGCGACCGCGCCTTGTTGCGCACGCAAGAAACCGCCGACGAAGGTCCGATCCGCCATTCGGGGCGGATCATCAAGGTCATCGACCGCGCCAAGCATCGGGTGATCGGCATCTTTCGGGAAATCCCCGGGGGCGGCGGGCGGCTGCTGCCGGTCGACAAGAAGCGGCTCGGACAGGAGCTCTTGATCGCACCGGACGCGGCAAGCGGCGCGGCCGACGGCGATCTCGTCGCAGTCGATGTCTCGCGCCATCCGCGCACGGGCGCGGCATCCGGACGAGTGAAGGAGCGGTTGGGGTCGCTCAAGAGCGAGCGCGCCGTGAGCCTGATCGCCATTCACGCGCATGGCATCCCGCACGAGTTCAAGCGCGACGCCCTCGCGGAAGCAGAAGAGGCCAAGCCTGCCTCGCTCGAGCATCGCGAAGACTGGCGGCAAGTGCCGCTCGTGACCATCGATCCGATTGACGCGAAGGATCACGACGATGCCGTCCATGCGATTGCGGACACTGATCCCGCCAATCCCGGCGGGTTCATCGTCACCGTGGCAATCGCCGACGTTGCGCATTATGTGCGGCCGCATTCGGCGCTCGACCGCGAAGCGCTCCTGCGCGGCAACTCGGTCTATTTCCCGGACCGGGTGGTTCCGATGCTGCCGGAGCGCATCTCGAACGACCTGTGTTCGCTGAAACCCGGCGTCGACCGAGCGGCGCTGGCGGTGCGCATGGTCGTCGGCGCAGATGGGCGCAAGCGCGATCATGCCTTTCATCGCGTCATGATCCGCTCCGCGGCGCGGCTTCATTACGCTCAGGCGCAAGCCGCCATCGACGGCCGCGCGGACGAGGCCACCGAGCCGCTCATCCCGACAATCCTCGAACCGCTGTACATGGCCTATGCTGCGATCAAGCGCGCGCGCGATGACCGCGCGCCGCTAGACCTCGATTTGCCGGAGCGCAAGATACTGTTGAACCCGGACGGCACCGTTGATCGCGTCACAACGCCGGAGCGGCTCGACGCGCACCGTCTGATCGAAGAATTCATGATCCTCGCCAACGTCGCCGCCGCCGAAACGCTCGAGCGGGCGAAGGTGCCGCTCATCTATCGCGTCCACGACAGTCCGGCGCTGGAGAAGGTCGAGGGGCTGCGTGAATTCCTGTCCACAATCGGCATGTCTCTGCCGAAAGGCCAGGTGCTACGACCTGCGAACTTCAATCACATTCTCCATCGCGTGAAGGAAACCGAATACGAGAAGCTGGTCAACGAAGTGGTGCTCCGCAGCCAGGCGCAGGCCGAATACGCCGCCGCGAACTACGGTCATTTCGGTCTGAATCTGCGCCGCTATGCCCACTTCACCTCGCCGATCCGCCGTTACGCCGACCTGATCGTCCACCGGGCGCTGATCCGGGCGCATCGATGGGGCCGCGACGGCTTGCCGGATTCCACCGATCCCACGGCGCTTGGCGAGATCAGCGCCCGCATTTCGGCCAGCGAGCGCCGCGCGATGGCGGCAGAGCGCGAAACCGTCGACCGCCTGATCGCCCATTTCATGGTCGACCGCATCGGCGCTACGTTCGAGGGGCATATCTCCGGCGCCACCCGGGCCGGATTGTTCGTCAAGCTCGACGAAACCGGCGCTGACGGGTTCATCCCCGCCAGCACTCTCGGCAACGAATATTTCCGCTATCATGAGGCCGAGCATGCCCTGGTCGGCAGCGTGAGCGGGGAAACCCACCGCTTGGGCGACAGGGTGACGGTGCGGCTGGTCGAGGCGGCACCGGTCGCCGGCGCGCTTCGGTTTGAACTCCTGTCCGAAGGGAGCCATGCAAAACCAGCAAGGCGTTCTGCACGTGAAAAAGGTGGCCGTGCTACCCATTTTCAGCGAGGACAAGGCAAACACAAGCCCGCTCGACGACGACCGAAACGATGAACGCCACCTTTGACACAGCCGATTCTCCCCGCGGCGGCTTCACCGCCTTGCGCCGCGGCTTTGCCGGACGGTGCCCGAACTGCGGGAGGGGCCGCATGTTCCGCGCTTTCCTGAAAGTCGCCGACCGCTGCGGGCATTGCGGCGAGGCGCTGCATCACCAGCGCGCGGATGACGCGCCCGCCTATTTCGTCATTGCCATTGTGGGCCACATCGTCGTGCCGCTTGCGCTTGCCCTCGAGATCGCGATGTCGCCGCCTTATCTGGTTCAATTCCTGATCTGGGTGCCGGTGACGCTGATCGCTTCCCTCGTGCTGCTGCA
This sequence comes from Xanthobacteraceae bacterium, assembly GCA_022844485.1. Taxonomy (GTDB): domain Bacteria; phylum Pseudomonadota; class Alphaproteobacteria; order Rhizobiales; family Xanthobacteraceae; genus JALHLQ01. Next base: position 65,202 of record JALHLQ010000016.1, on the reverse strand, counting down.
ACCGATCAAAGGCGCCATCATTGGTTGGCAGTGGGCGCATCGTATGCACGGATTCGAGACCGAAGGACGACCCGCGCCGGCTGTCGTGAAGCGAAACCATCCGGACATCCATCCATGACGGAGATGGCGCGGGAGGACAATGAGCGCATCCTGAACGAAGTCAGGCGCGACCAAACCTCGCCGAATTTACGGCCCAGGGATGCGGCGACGCTGATCCTGATCGACCGCTCCGAACCCAACCCGAAAGTTCTGTTCGGCCGGCGACATGCCGGCCACAAGTTCCTGCCGGGCAAGTTCGTGTTCCCGGGTGGGCGCGCCGAGCTTTTGGATCGGCGGATGCCGATCGCCCGGCCGCTCGTTCCACAGGTCGAAGCGCGGCTCATGCTTCGCTGCAAACGCCCAAGCGCGACGAAGGCGCGCGCGCTTGCGCTGGCTGCCATTCGCGAGACGGCGGAAGAGACTGGCTTGGTCCTTGGCCGAAAGCAGGCGGAACCGGTGCTTGGGCCCGGAGGCGACTGGACGGTTTTCACCGACGCGGGAATCCTGCCGGATCTTGGTGACCTGCACTTCGTCGCCCGCGCGATCACCCCGCCGCGCCGGCCGCGTCGCTTCGACACGCGCTTCTTCGTGGCCGATCTGACGAGCGTCGCGCACCGCATCGACGGCGTCGTCGGCCCGAACACGGAACTGGTCGAACTGGTCTGGATGCCGATCACGGAGGCCACGCGCCTCGATTTGCCGGCGATCACGCAGGTTGTCTTGAAGGAACTGGAGGCCCGCACGGCGGCGGGGTTCACGCATGACCTTCCGGTGCCGTTCTACCGGATGATCCGCGGCCGCTTTCACCGTTCCGTGCTTCCGTGAGCCGGCTTTCTTGACTTTCGGACCTCGATGGCTAGTGTCCCGATTCCGAAATTCGCACGATCCGCGGTACATTCGTTTGCGAATTTCGGAATCGAAGGACACTAGCAACTTATTGATCTAGTGTGGCTTTGGTTCAGAAGTCCGCATTACAGACTTGCGGCAAGTTTGATGCGGACTTCTGAACCGCCACCACTAGCTTGCGCCGCGAATGGCTCGCCGGATGGGCGAGCGCGGTGAACATGGTTTGGAGCTCGTTCAAATGGCCAAGGCAACAACGATCAAGGTGAAGCTGGTGTCGAGCGCCGACACGGGCTTCTATTATGTGGCGAAAAAGAACTCGCGGACGATGACGGAAAAGCTCGTGAAGAAGAAATACGATCCGGTCGCGAAAAAGCACGTCGAATTCCGCGAATCCAAGATCAAGTAGGTCGAGAGTTCCGGGTTAAATGGCTCCGGACGCCGGATGAGTGGCCGGCCGGAAGCGGTGTCATGAGGAGGCCACTCACACCGCCTCCGAGCCGGCCGAACCCCACGGACCCAGGAGATGCGGCGGACCTGAGCACTCCGTAGGGTTATTCGGCAGCCATGCGGAAAGTCAGCGAAAACAATGTCTGGCCTAGGTCCGCATTCCTGGCCTCGTCTGCGCTTTATGGCTTAGGCTAATGCAATGCGCAGAGAAATCAACGCCGCTTATGCCGGGAACCTGCCCGGATTCGGTACCAACGTAAAGAAATTTGGTTGACGGCCGGCCGGGGGGATGGGCCGAATTAGGCCGCGTCGGCCACAACCCGGTTGCGCCCGTCCCGCTTGGCCCGGTACAGCGCCTGATCCGCCCGTTTCAGCAGGTGTTCCGCGCGATCCTCGGCGCCGATCAGCGATGAAAGGCCGATCGAAATCGTGACTTCGACGGTTTTGCCGCCGGTCCCGATCACAAACGGCTCGGTCGCGACGCGCCGGCGGATCCGCTCGGCGACCAGTCCGCCGACGGCCATGTCGGTTTCCGGCATGACGATGACGAATTCCTCGCCGCCCAGCCGGCACGCAAGGTCGATCCCGCGGACCGACTTGCGGACGCGGGTGGCGAATTCACGCAGGACTTCGTCGCCCGCATCATGCCCGTGGGTGTCGTTGATCGACTTAAAGTAGTCGATGTCGAGCAGCAGCAGCGACAGCGGCTTGCCGCGCGCCGCCGCCTGCTGGACGAGCGTCGCCAGATGGCTTTCCATGTAGCGGCGGTTGTGCAGCCCCGTCAGCGCATCGGTGATGGCCAGTTCCATCGAAAGCTGGACGTTGTCGCGCAACCGTTCCGTGTAGCGTCTGCGCCGCACTTGCGTGCGCACGCGCGCCAGCATCTCGTTGGCGTCGATCGGGCGCGTCACATAGTCGTTGATGCCGAGATCGAGGCCGCGCAACAGGCGCGCATTGTCCTCGGCATCCGCAATGACCAGAATCGGCAGGTTGCGCGTGCGCTCGAGCGAGCGAACCTGGCTGCAGAGCCGCAGCGCGTCGAAATCCTGGAGGTTGAGCGACACGATCAGCAGGTCGTAATTTCCCTCGGCGGCGTGAAAGAGCGCTTCTTGCGGGTTCGGCTCGACATCCACCGCATGCTCGGCTGTCAGGATGCGGGCGATGCGCTCGAAGGAGGCGTTCCGATCGTCGACCACGAGCACGCGTCCGTTGCGTCCGGTATCAGCCAAGGCGTTTCGTACCGGATCGTCGAACCCGATCTCGCGTGAGGTCAGCGCGCGCATGCGCAACTCGTCGGTGACCATTTTCAACCGCGCGAGCGATCGGACCCGGGCGATCAAGGCGATGTCGGAAACAGGCTTGGTCAGGAAATCGTCGGCTCCGGCCAGCAAGCCCTGCAAGCGATCGGAGGGTTGGTCGAGCGCCGTCACCATCACCACGGGGATGTGATGCGTCCCGATGCTCGCCTTCAGCCGGCGGCAGACCTCGAACCCGTCCATGCCGGGCATCATGACGTCGAGCAGGACGACGTCGCACTGCCCGCGCTCGCATAGTTTCAGCGCCTCGGTGCCGCTCTCGGCTGTGACGACGTCGAAATACTCGGCCGAAAGGCGTGCTTCGAGCAGCTTCACATTCGCGGGGACATCGTCAACGACGAGGATACGCGCGGTCATGGCCCCTCACGCTGTCCCGGCATAGAGCCGGACAGTCTCAAGAAATTTAGCCACCGAGATCGGCTTCGACAGATAGGCCTCGCATCCGCCCTGACGAATGCGCTCCTCGTCGCCTTTCATCGCGAAGGCCGTCACGGCCACCACCGGGATCAGCCTGAGATCCGGATCGTCCTTGAGCCATTTCGTGACTTCGAGGCCGGACACTTCAGGCAACTGGATGTCCATGATGATCAGGTCGGGGCGATGCTGGCGCGCGAGATCGAGCGCCTCGATGCCGTTGCGCGTCCCGACGGTTCGGTAGCCGTGCGCCTCCAACAGATCGTTGAAGAGCTTCATATTGAGCTCGTTATCCTCAACGATCAGAACGGTCTTGCCCATCCCGGCTTGCCTTGTCTGCTCTTGACCGGCGATCATAGGCCCTCGCGATCGTCACTCTTGCGCGCCGCCTGCGCCCTCACTCGGGCAAGGATGGAAGGGTCCAAGGTAGTGGCGATTTGTTACAGAAAGGCAAACAGAATCAAATGGTCAAACCGGAGCCGATGAGCCGCGACAGGGCCGAATCCCTGGCCATCGGCGCCCTTGGATTCCTGGCGTCCGACCCGGAGCGGATCGGGCGGTTTCTTGCCCTCACGGGGCTCGGTCCGGCGGGCATCCGCGCATCCGCGCGCGACCCGCGATTTCTGCAAGGCGTGCTGGAGCACATCGCAGGCCATGAGCCCGATCTCCTGGCCTTCGCGGAGCACGCGGCGGTCGATCCCGCCGACATCCGCCTGGCACTTGCCGCTCTCGGGCAGGCGAACAGCGGAGTGAATTGAAAGTCGCCTGCCGAAACGGGATGCGAAAGCTGGAATCGGACCCCCTGGAGCACCAGGCGCCATGACCTCTATCCCGTTGGGCTGAGGGTTGAGAGAATAGGCGTGAACGGGGTTTTCGAATCATGCCCGGATTCTGCCGCGACTGCCTGACCGGGGCTCCGGACCACGAACGCCGCTGCCGCTCCTGCGGCTCGCCGCGGCTCGTGTGCCATCCCGAGATCGATACGCTGTCGATCGCCCACGTCGACTGCGATGCTTTTTATGCGACCATCGAAAAACGCGACGATCCGAGTCTCGCCGACAAGCCGGTCATCGTGGGCGGCGGCAAGCGCGGCGTGGTTGCCGCCTGCTGCTATATCGCCCGCACCTTCGGCGTGCGCTCCGCGATGCCGATGTTCAAGGCTCGCGCGCTCTGCCCGAATGCCGTCGTGATACGCCCCGACATGGACAAATATGTGCGCGTCGGACGTGCGGTTCGCGGGCTGATGCTGGATTTGACGCCGCTGGTCGAGCCGCTCTCGATCGACGAGGCCTTTCTCGATCTGTCCGGTACGGAGCGGCTGCATGGGCTAAGCCCGGCGCGGCAATTGGCGCGCTTTGCCCGGCGGGTCGAAGACGCCCTTCAGATCACGGTGTCGGTCGGGCTCTCGGCCAACAAGTTTCTCGCCAAGATCGCGTCCGACCTCGACAAGCCGCGCGGCTTCGCCGTGCTCGGACCGAAGGAGGCGCGCGCTTTCCTCGCGCCGAAACCGGTCACCTTCATCTGGGGCGTCGGCAAGGTGACAGGCGAGCGTCTGGCGCATGACGGTTTTCGGACCGTCGGCGATCTCGCCGCCGCCGCCGAGGCTGACCTCATGCGGCGCTACGGGTCCGAGGGTCTGCGCCTTGCCCGGCTCTCCCGCGGCCTCGACGAGCGGCGCGTCACGCCCGATCGCGAAGCCAAGAGCGTCTCCGCCGAGACAACCCTCGAGGAGGACGTCGCCGCTTTCCGTCCACTGGAACGTTATCTCTGGCTGTTGTCCGAGCGCGTCTCGTCGCGGCTCAAGGCCAACGACTTGGCCGGGTCGACGATCACGCTCAAGCTGAAAACCGCCGACTTCAAGACCAGGACGCGGGCGCGTTCGCTGGATGATCCGACCCAGCTGGCGCAAAAGATTTTTGCAGCCGGGCGCGACCTTCTTGCGCGCGAAGCGGACGGCACACGCTATCGGCTGATCGGGATCGGCGTATCCGAGCTCACCGAGGCGGCGAAGGCCGACCCGCGCGACCTGATCGACATGCGCGGAGCCGCGCAGGCGGCAGCCGAGCATGCCATCGATCGGCTGCGCGCAAAATTCGGCCAAGCAGCCGTGGTCAAGGGACTGGCGCTCGATGAAGGCAAGGCGCGCGCCGGCTCGTAGCGGTGAGGAGCAGTCCGGACTTCGGACTTACTGACAGGGTTTCGGCTGGGTGACGTCCAGCGTCGTCATCGTCCCAGCAAGCACGAAATCGCCATAATCAAGCGTGAGCGCGCGCGAGATGCCGTTCTCATAGAGCTCGAACTTGATGGAATAGACCGGCGTCTGCTCGCCTTCGGCCGTCTTGCCCCGCTCGAAATAGCTGATCGTCACCGGCCAGCGCGGCAGGTTTGCAAAAATGTCTTTGCCCTTGATCGCATCTTCGGGCGGCCGCTCCGTGGGCGCGATCGGCTGTCCGATCACCGCGAGCGTGTTGTAGACCTTCTCGCCGTTCTCCGAGCCGTCATAGACCGGAACTTCGAGCAGCGGCTTGCGGTCGCGCGCCGCCTCGATGATCTTGCGCATGTGGTCGGTGGGGAAGGTCACATTGCCAAGCTCGACTTTCTTGTCCTGTGGCTTGCCCAAAACAGCGACGGCTTTGTCCGCGGAGCGGGTTGCGCGGCCGTCGACGGCGTCGACCAGCTTGCGATCCATGAAGTTCTGAAAATTGAAGCGGAAACTCCTCGCGGCGGCATCCTCCCACGTCGTCGAACGCAGGTCGCTGACGATCACCTTGCCTTCGCCCGAATCGAGCTCGGTCACCTGCCTGAACTGCAGCGCGTAACCCTCGCACGCATTGCCGGAAAAATCGTACACGATCCGCCCCTGGACGGATTCGAGCGAGCGGCGACCGCGGGAGTTCACGAGCTTCAAGTCGTAGATCGCCCGGTGCGGAGCAAAGTTCACCGGCGCCGAGGATTGCGCAAGCACCGTATCGGCGTGACCGAAGGCCAGCGCGCCGCCGAGCATCGCGATCGCAAGCACGGAAGACAGTTGACGGGGGGACGAATGCATTGGGTCTCCTCTTTGGACTCACCGCAACATAGGCGGGCGATTGGGAACCCGCAACCAACCCAAAGGGCCGCTTGCGCCGCATCCCTCGATAGGCGATGAGTCGGCCGGAAACAGGGCAGCGCTACCACGACGGGAGGACTTCATGGCCGGCACGATCGAGAAGAAATTGGCGAGCGCGGGAATCACGCTGCCGACGCCGCGCGCGCCGATTGCGAATTATGTCGGCTTTGTCCGCACGGGAAATCTGATCGCGGTATCCGGTCAGATCTGCGCGGATGGCGAAGGCAAGCTCGTCGCCAAGGGAAAGCTCGGAGTCGATGTGACCGTCGAGCAGGGAACCGCGGCGGCGCGCGTTTGCGCCATCAACCTCCTGGCCCAGCTCAAGGCGGCGCTGGGCGATCTCGACAAGGTCGCGCGCGTGGTGCGGCTCGGCGGTTTCGTCAATGCCGGCGCCGACTTCAGCAATGGACCCAAGATCATGAACGGCGCCTCCGACCTCATGGTCGAGGCGTTCGGCGACAAGGGCCGCCACGCGCGCACGACGGTCGGGGTCGCGGCGCTGCCGATGGATGCCGCGATCGAGGTCGAGGGCCTGTTCGAAGTCTCTTGAGAAAGCGCGCACGGCGACGCTCATGGCTGGTCTCGATTGGCTCACCGCGCGGCCGATTGCGCATCGCGGACTGCATGACGCCGCCGCCGGCATCATCGAGAACACCGCTTCGGCGATCGAGGCGGCGATTGCGGCGGGCTACGGCGTCGAGGCGGATCTCCAGCTTTCCGTCGACGGCGAGGCAATGGTCCATCACGACGACGCGCTCGGCCGGCTGACCGAGGGACGAGGCGCGCTTGCCAGCATGAGCGCCGCCGATCTGCAGCTCGTGCCGCACAAGCTCACGCGGGACCGCATGCTGACCCTCGGCGAGCTTTGCGACCTGACCGCCGGGCGCGCGCCGCTCTTCCTCGAACTCAAAGGCTATTTCACCGCCGACACGCGGCTTGTCGAACGGACCGCCACCGTGCTCGCGAGATATGCGGGTCCGGTTGCGGCCATGTCGTTCGATCCGGAGCACCTGGTCGCCTTGCATGCCGTCGCCCCCGGGCTGCCGCGCGGCATCCTCGCAGTCAGTTCGTTCACGCATCCTGCTTGGCGGAAGCTGACGCCGGCGCAGAGACGAAGCATGGCTTATCTCCTCCATATCTTCCGCACCAAGCCGCACTTCGTGGGTTTCAGCATCGCCGACCTGCCCTCCCCGGCTCCGCTGCTCGCACGCTGGATTCTCGGCCTGCCGCTGCTTACGTGGACGGTACGGACGGACGAAGAGCGCCGCCGCGCGGCCCGCTGGGCCGATCAGATCGTGTTCGAGGGTTTTCGTCCGTGACATCGCGTCGCGCATCGGACGCCGAGGCCGCAGCAACGTTCCGCATCCGCGTCGTCGACTCGCTTACGGACGTGCGAGCGGAGCTGTGGGATGCTTGCGCCAATCCGGACCCGGCGAAGTGGTACAATCCGTTTGTGTCGCACGCTTTCCTGTCGGCCCTGGAGCGCTCCGGCTCGGCCACGGCTCGCACCGGCTGGCATCCGCAACACTTGCTGCTCGAGGGCGGTGGGGAAATTCCCGCGGGCGCCGCGCCCTGCTACCTGAAATCGCATTCGTGGGGCGAATATGTTTTCGACCACGGCTGGGCCGAAGCCTACGAGCAGGCCGGCGGAGACTATTATCCAAAACTCCAGGTCTCGGCGCCGTTCACCCCGGTGACGGGCCCTCGCCTGCTCACGGCCAACACGCGCGACGCCGCACCGCTGCGCGACGCGCTGCTCGCCGGCCTGATCGAACTGTGCCGGCTGCGCGGGGCCTCGTCCGTGCACATCACCTTTCCGACGGAGACGGAATGGACGCGGCTCGGCGAGCAAGGTCTCCTGCAGCGCACCGACCAGCAGTTCCATTGGCTGAACCAAGGCTATGCCCGGTTCGATGATTTCCTCGCCGCGCTCGCATCGCGCAAGCGCAAGACGATCGTGCGCGAGCGGCGCGAGGCGCTGCAAGGAGGCATTACGGTCGAGTGGCTGACGGGTTCGGACCTGACCGAATTCGTGTGGGACGCTTTTTTCGCGTTCTACATGGACACCGGCTCGCGCAAATGGGGCCGTCCCTATCTCACGCGCGCATTTTTCTCCCTGATCGGCGAGACGATGCGCGACGACATCCTGCTCGTGATGGCGAAGCGGGCCGGACGCTACATCGCCGGCGCGATCAACTTCATCGGCTCGGGCGCGCTCTATGGCCGCCACTGGGGCGCGATCGAGCATCACCCCTTCTTGCATTTCGAGATCTGCTACTATCAGGCAATCGAATTTGCGATCGCCAAGAAGATCGCCTGCGTCGAGGCGGGGGCGCAAGGCGAGCACAAGCTCGCGCGCGGTTACGTGCCGGTGACGACCTACTCGGCCCATTACATCGCCGACCCGGCGCTGCGGCGGGCGATCGCAAGCTATCTGACGCGCGAGCGCGCCTATGTCGAAGCGGCCGGCGAAGCGCTCGCCGCGGCGGCGCCGTTCCGGAAGACGTGAATCGCTCTGGCCCTTGCGCGGTTCCCGGCTCTGGTCCAACGTGCCTGGTCGTGGAGGGGTTTTCCGTGTCCGATTACGACCCGAACAACATTTTCGCCAGGATCCTCCGGGGCGAGCTTCCTGCCCATAAGGTCTACGAGGATGAGCGCGCGGTGGCGCTTCTCGACATCATGCCACGCGCGCCGGGGCATACGTTGATCCTCCCGAAGGCGCCGGCACGGAACCTGCTCGACGTTGATCCCGAGGACCTGGCCCATGTCGCCAAGGTCACCCAGAAGATCGCGAAAGCGGCCATGCGCGCCTTCAAAGCCGACGGCATCACGCTGCAGCAGTTCAACGAGAGCGCCGGCGGCCAGGTGGTGTTCCACCTGCACGTTCACATCGTGCCCCGCCATAACGGGGTCGCGATGAAGCCACCCGCGAGCGAGATGGAAAAGCCCGAGATCCTCGCCAAGAACGCGGAAACGCTGCGCGCCGCGCTGGCGCAGCTTTAAGGCTGTGGTGCAAACAGGAAGCGCCCGCCCAGCAGCACGCATTCGCCGACGATGACTCCGGCCAACACGGAGCGGCGGATGGCTAGGAATGCGGCGAGCCCGATCAGCATCGCCGCGATGCGGACGGCAAGCGGCACCGAGGCGAGCGCGCCCGGCGGGAAAAAGACCACCTGAGCAATGACGGCGCCGAGCGCCGCGGTCGCAATGGCGCGGACCCAGGTGACGATCTCAGAGTCCTCGTTGAGCCCGCGCGCGACCGCAAAGCCGAGCAGCCGCCAGATCTCATTGGGCAGAAAGCCGACGAGGATCAGCACCAGGTATGGGTTGAGATCGGAATAGACGGCCGTCATCGCACCGCCTTCATAATCCGATTGATCCCGTAGGCGAGAGAGCCGCCGATGAATGCGGTCCACAACAGGTCCAAACCAATCTTGTTCACCGCGAGGACAGGTCCGATCACAAGCCCCAGCGCCAAAGCGATCCGGTCAACGATCAGCCGGCTGTTGCGGACGGTCGAGACCAAAAACACCAGTGGTGTGAGAAACAGGAGCGCCGCGGTGAGCACTGGAGGCAGGCGGCCCGCAAGATAGAATCCGGCCCACGCGCCGGAGAGCGCCGCAACCATGAAGCCGAGGCCGAGCCCATTGCAAAAGGCGACCCGGTGCTCGCGGGGCAGTTGCGGGGCGAGCCGGAAGGTCTCGACCCACATGCTGATCGCGGTCAGGTGAGCGGGAAGAAGAAGATGCCAGGATTGCGTTCTTGGCCCTCTGAGGATCGGCAGCATCGAGGCGACCATCGGGAAGAGGCGCACGCCGGTCAGCCCGACGGTTATCGCCGTCTCGATCAGGGTCGCGCCGCCGCCCAGCGCCGTGATGAGGATGACTTGCGCGGGTCCGGCCCAAACAAGGACGGTCGAGGCCAAGAGCCAGAACAGGCTGAAACCAAAATCATGAGCCAGCGCGCCGATGCTGATGTAGGTCCCAAACAGGACATAGGCGAGCACCGACATGAATGCCGCCTTCGCGCCGCCGGCGAAAATGGCGAGACGGGACTGCTGGGTGTCTGATGGCGCGAAAGGCATGTGATCGCGTCATGTCTCACAGCTTGACCGCTGCCGCAATCGCGTTTGCCTGCCTAGCCGGCGCGGATGCCGACAGCACGAATGAAAAGGCCGGGTGATTGTCTCACCCGGCCTTGCATTTCGCTGTCACGTCATCATCACGCTTTGACCAGAGGCACCTTCGGCACCGAGCCGCGCTTCGGCCCACCGCCGCCATCGCCCTTCGGGCCTGGCTTCGGCCGTCGCGCGACCGGCGCGCGGCGCTTGACCTTGGCTTTCGCGCGGCGCGGCTCCGGCAGTTTCTCCGGTTTCGGCTGCACCGGCCCGTCGAGGAACTCGAAGCCGAGCTTCTCCTGTCCGGCCTCGCCCTTCTGGACGATCACGCGCACGTGACCGCCGTGTTTCAGCTTGCCGAAGAGCACCTCGTCGGCCAGCGGCTTCTTGACGTGCTCCTGGATGATCCGCGCCATGGGCCGGGCCCCCATCAGCTCGTCGTAGCCGTTCGTGATCAGCCAGCGCGTGGCCTCTTCCGACAGCTCGATCGTCACATCGCGGTCGGCGAGCTGCGCCTCGAGCTGAAGGACGAACTTCTCGACGACCTTGGCGATCACGTTCTCCGACAGGTGCGCGAAGGTGATGACCGAGTCGAGACGGTTGCGGAACTCGGGGGCGAACAGCCGATTGATCGCCTCCACGTCGTCGCCCTCGCGCTTCGAGCGCGTGAAGCCGAAGGCCTGCTTGGCCAAGTCGGAGGCGCCCGCGTTCGTCGTCATGATGAGGATGACGTTGCGGAAGTCCACCTGCTTGCCGTTGTGATCGGTCAGCTTGCCGTGATCCATGATCTGCAACAGCACGTTGAACAGGTCCGGGTGCGCCTTCTCGATTTCGTCGAGCAGGAGCACGCTGTGGGGGTGCTGGTCGATGCCGTCCGTCAGAAGCCCGCCCTGGTCGAAGCCGACATAGCCGGGCGGCGCGCCGATCAGGCGTGAGACCGTGTGCCGCTCCATGTATTCGGACATGTCAAAGCGGATGAGCTCAACCCCGAGCAGCGACGCGAGCTGCCGCGCCACCTCGGTCTTGCCGACGCCGGTCGGACCCGAGAAGAGATAGCAGCCGATCGGCTTCTCAGGCTCGCGCAGACCCGCTCGCGCGAGCTTGATGGAGGACGAGAGGGCCTCGATCGCTTTGTCCTGCCCATAGACGACACGCTTGAGCGTGTCTTCCAGATGCTGGAGCACTTCGGCGTCGTCCTTGGAGACCGTCTTCGGCGGAATCCGCGCCATGGTGGCGATGGTGGTCTCGATCTCCTTCAGTCCGATCGTCTTCTTGCGGCGGCTCTCCGGCAGCAGCATCTGCGCGGCGCCGGATTCGTCGATCACGTCGATCGCCTTGTCCGGCAGCTTGCGGTCGTGGATGTAACGGGCCGAGAGTTCCACCGCTGCCTTGATCGCCTCGTTCGTGTACTTCAGACGATGGTAGTCCTCGAAATAGGGCTTGAGCCCTTTGAGGATCTCGATCGCATCGGGCACGGAAGGCTCGTTGACGTCGATCTTCTGGAAGCGCCGCACCAAGGCGCGGTCCTTCTCGAAATACTGCCGATACTCCTTGTAGGTCGTCGACCCGATGCAGCGGATGGCGCCTGAGGCCAGAGCGGGTTTGAGCAGGTTCGAGGCATCCATGGCGCCGCCGGAGGTCGCCCCGGCGCCGATCACGGTATGGATTTCGTCGATGAACAGGATCGCGTCCGGGTAGGCCTCGAGCTCCTTCATGACCTGCTTGAGGCGCTCCTCGAAGTCGCCGCGGTAGCGGGTGCCCGCGAGCAGCGTGCCCATGTCCAAGGCGAAGACGGTGGCGTTCCGAAGAACGTCGGGAACCTCGCCCTTGACGATCCGGCGCGCCAGCCCTTCGGCGATCGCGGTCTTGCCCACGCCCGCCTCGCCGACGAAAAGCGGGTTGTTCTTCTGCCGGCGGCAAAGAACCTGAATGGTGCGGTTGATCTCGGGGTCCCGACCGATCAGAGGGTCGATCTTGCCTTCGCGCGCCTTCTTGTTGAGGTTCACGCAATAGGCCTCGAGCGCGTCGCCCTTCTTCTTGGCGTCGTCGCCCGACTTGGAATCCGTGTCCTCTTCCACACCCCGAACGGGACGCGCCTCCGAAAGCCCCGGCCGCTTCGCAATGCCGTGGCTGATGTAATTCACAGCGTCGTAGCGCGTCATATCCTGCTCTTGCAGGAAGTACGCAGCGTGGCTCTCGCGCTCGGCGAAAATGGCGACGAGCACATTCGCGCCCGTCACCTCTTCTCGCCCGGATGACTGCACGTGGATCACCGCCCGCTGGATGACACGCTGGAAGCCGGCCGTCGGCTTGGAATCCTCGCTGCCGTCGGTGACCAGGTTCTCCAGCTCGGAGTCCACATAGGCCTGGAGATTGCGCCGCAGCTTGTCGAGATCGACGTTGCAGGCGCGCATGACCGCGGCGGCGTCCTGATCCTCGATCAACGAAAGGAGCAGGTGCTCGAGCGTCGCGTATTCGTGGTGCCGTTCATTGGCATGCGCCAATGCCCGGTGGAGAGACTGCTCGAGGCTGCGGGAGAATGTGGGCATAAGTTCGATTCCGTTGTTACTTTTTTTCCATCACGCATTGGAGAGGATGTTGATGCTTGCGCGCGAAATCCATGACCTGCGTCACTTTGGTTTCCGCCACTTCATACGTGAACACCCCGCATTCGCCGACCCCGTGATGGTGCACATGCAACATAATTCGGGTGGCGCCTTCGCGGTCCTTGGCGAAGAAGTGCTCCAGCACATGAACGACGAACTCCATGGGCGTGTAGTCGTCGTTCAACAGCAGCACGCGGTACATGCTGGGACGCTTGGTCTGCGGCCGCGTCTTGGTGACCACGGCCGTCCCCGGCGCGCCGGTGCCCTCTCCGCGCCGTTTGCGGTCCTCATTGGCAAGTCGTTCCAGGATGAAGGAGCTTGCAGTCAAGGTAAGTCGATCCTTGCGCTCACATTCGGCTGCGCCCCGAGCCCATTCGCCCCGACCGCCGAAGGCGGTGCGACCAGACTTAGAGCCTTCTCCGACAATAATAAGGATTCGATGCCACATGTTCCAGATTGGAACGCGAATGTTGACGACACGCCGGCCTGCCTTCGGCTCCAGATTCCCCTATGCTCCGCACCGGGCCGGACAGGGTAAACAGAATCGCTCCCGATTAGGGCAGAAAATCGGGACACTTCTCAATTAAATTTCAAAAATGGCGGCCCACCATGCAAGTCCGTTCAGACACTGAGGCGGACCATGCCCCTGTCCCGCTTTTTTCGAGACCGCCGCGCCTCCGTGGCGCCGATCTTCGCTATCGCGACCATCCCCTTGATGGGATTCGTCGGCGCGGCAATCGATTACAGCCGCGCGAACTCGGCGCGCACGGCCATGCAGGCCGCGCTCGACTCGACCGCGCTGATGCTGTCCAAGGAAGCGGTGAACCTCAGCAAGTCCGAACTGAGCAAGAAGGCCAAGGACTTCTTTTCGGACATCTATTCCTACCCCGAAGCCAAAGACCTCCTGATCATCCCCGATCTCAAGGTCTCTCAGGGGAACTTCAATCTCGTCGTCACCGGTTCTGGGAAAGTCGACACGAAAGTAGCGCGGTTTCTGAACCAGAGCCAGATCAGCTTCAGCGCTACCTCCCAGGTCAACTGGGGCATGAAGCGTCTCGAAGTCGCGCTGGCGCTCGACAATACCGGGTCGATGGCCTGGAACAACAAAATGGGCGAATTGAAGAAGGCGGTGAAGAGCCTTCTCGACACTCTGGAAAAGGCGGCAAAGAAACCGGACGACATCAAGGTCGCCATCATTCCCTTCGATAGCACGGTCAGCATCGGAAAAAGCTACCGCGACGAGCCTTGGATCAATTACGCTGTGAACGCCATCGCCAAAAAGAAGTGGGAAGGATGCGTGGAGGATCGCGACCAGCCCCACGACGTCCAGGATACTGCTCCAGGCAGTCCGGCCGCGCTTTTCCCCGCAGCAAATTGCAGCGGCGGCCTTGCCGACGTGCTGCCTCTCACGAACAACTGGCGGGACCTGCGGCGGCGGGTCGATCAGATGAACCCGAACGGGTACACGAACGTCACCATCGGCCTCGTCTGGGCTTGGCACGCCCTCACATCGGGCGCGCCTTTGGCGGAAGCGTCGCCGACCAAGCCCGACCTCGAGAAAGTGATCATTCTGCTGACCGACGGAGACAACACCGAGAACAGATGGTGGAAGGAGAAGGACTCCGCCAAGATCGACGCCCGCACCAGGGCCGCCTGCGCCAACATCAAAGCCGCCAACATCAAGCTTTACACGATCCGCGTTATCGAGGGGAACGCCAGTCTGCTCAAGAACTGCGCCTCGAATCCGAGCATGTATTACGACGTGCGCCAAGCCTCGCAGTTGAACACGGTCTTCGCCGCCATTGCGCAAAATTTGGCCAATTTGCACGTTGCGAAATAATCAACCCTATCAGGGCCCCCGGCGGGACCTGGGCCGACAATCGATTAAAAACTCCGACAATTGATCGCAAATTGCGCGCCAATTCCTGAACGCAATCATCACAAGTCGTGGGCAGAATCCGCGCCAGTCTCCGGCAACAGTGGATTCAAATGCTGTTCACGCGCCTTCTTGCATCGTGCGGCGTCTTCGGTCGCAATCGCGGCGGCAATGTCGCGCCGATCTTCGCGCTCAGCCTGCTGCCAATGGCCGGCATGGTGGGGGCCGCGGTGGACTACAGCCGCGCCAACTCCACCCGCACCTCGCTCCTGTCGGCGCTCGATGCAACCGCTCTCATGCTCTCGAGAGACGCACCCAACCTCGCCGAGGGCGATCTCAAGACGAAGGCGAAGGCCTATTTCCAATCGCTTTTCACGAATGATTTCGTGAAGGCGCCGCCAAACGTCAATGTGAGCTTCACCACGCCCCAGCAAGGCAGCTTCAAGCTCGTCGTCACCGCGGATGCCGCCGTCAACGCCAATTTCGCCCGGCTACTCGGAACGGACGAGATGAGGATCAGCGCGTCCTCCGAAGTGGCCTGGGGCATGAAGCGGCTCGAAGTGGCGCTGGCGCTGGACAACACCGGGTCGATGGCCTGGTCGAACAAGATGGTCGAGATGAAGAAGGCGGTGAAAAGCCTGCTCGACACCCTGCACAAGGCCGCCAAGAAGCCAGACGATGTCAAGGTCGCGATCATTCCCTTTGACACGACCGTACGCATCGATCAGGACCACACTGCGGTCGCGCCGTGGGTCACCTTCGACCATTTCACCAAGAACAAAAACACCTGGATCGGATGCATCGCCGACCGTGATTATCTCAAGTCTTATGATGTGACCGACGTGTCGCCCAATGCGGCAATCGCCGATACGCTTTTTCCGGCCGCCGAATGCAGCGCGAATGGCGCCCTGGAGAAGATGCGTCCGCTGACCAGCGATTGGCAGGCCCTCGACTTGACCGTCAACGGCATGAGCCCGAATGGCGCGACCAACGTGACCATCGGCCTCGTTTGGGCCTGGCATGCGTTGACCGCCAACATGCCGCTCAACCAGGCGGCCGCGCCGCAGCCGGATCTGGACAAGGTCATCATTCTCCTGACCGACGGCGAGAACACCCGCAACCGTTTCACGACGAACACGGGCGAGATCAACCTTCGCACGACGGCGGTGTGCAACAATATCAGGGCGGCCAATATCAAGCTCTACACGATCCGCGTCATTGAGGGGAACGCCGCGCTCTTGAAGAACTGCGCCACAAAGGCGGACATGTATTTCGACGTGAAGCAGGCGAGCCAGCTGAACACCGTGTTCAGCGCGATCGCGCAAAACCTCGCCAATCTCCGGGTTGCAAAATAGTCCGCGCCGGACGTAGCGGGAATTCTCGCTATTTGGTCGGAAAAGGCGCGGCAATTTAGCCGAAAAGCCTGGCCTGCTCCTGAACGGAAGCGCAAGGCCTTGCTCCCATGATGCCGCCGACTCGCGACAAAGGCGGTGTCCATGCCCACTCGGTTCCTGCCAGATCGTGGCGGCGCGATCGCGCCGCTCTTTGCGTTGGCCGCCGTCCCGATCATGGCGGCGGTCGGCGTCGCGGTCGATTACAGCCGGGCCAACGCGGCGCGCACCGCTCTCCAAGCGGCGCTCGATTCCACGGCGCTCATGCTCTCGAAGGAAGCGCCGGCGCTGACCGCGGGCCAGTTGAGCGCCAAGGCCAAGGACTACTTCGCCGCGACATTCCGCTTCGCGGACGCGCGGAATGCCGCCATCACGCCAAGCCTGACCAGTCCTAAGACGGGGGCGTTCAAGCTGCTTGTTTCGGGCAAGGCCGTCGTCGACACCACCGTCGGACGGTTTCTCGGCTTCTCGGAGATCCCGATCGCGACTTCGGCCGAAGTGGTCTGGGGGATGAAACGGCTGGAGGTGGCGCTGGCGCTCGACAACACCGGCTCGATGGGCTCGCTGAACAAGATGGCGGAGATGAAGAAGGCCGTTCACAGCCTTCTCGCTATTCTTGAGAAGGCTGCGAAGAAGCCGGACGACGTGAAAGTCGCCATCGTCCCCTTCGACACCATGGTCCATGTCGGAACGCCGGTGAAGGACGAGTTCTGGATCGACTATTCGCTGGTCTCAAAAGGGAGTTGGACCGGCTGCGTCGACGACAGGCCGATGCCCCATGACGTTGCGGACACAAGCCCGGTGAACGGCAACGCCAGCACTTATTTCCGCGCCCGCAATTGCAGTCTGCTTGCGAAGGCGATGCCGCTGACCAGCGATTGGGCCGCGCTGCGAGCGAAGGTCGATCAGATGCAGCCCAACGGCAACACCAATGTGACGATCGGCCTGGTCTGGGCCTGGCATGCTCTCACCAGCACCGTCCCCTATACACAGGCTTCGCTCCCGCAACCGGATCTCGACAAGGCGATCATTCTGCTCACCGACGGAGAGAACACGCGCAACCGTTTCACGTCGACGACGTGGCAGATCGACGAACGCACGAGGGCCGCTTGCAATGCCATTCGAAGCACGACCGGCATCAAGGTCTATACGGTGCGAGTGATCGAAGGAAATGCGGACCTGCTGCAGGCCTGCGCAACCAAGAAGGAGATGTATTACGACGTGCGGCAGGCCGGCGATCTCGAGGGCGTCTTCAGCGCCATCGCGCAAACCCTGGCCAATTTGCGCGTGTCGAAGTAAGGCCCTCCCGCAGGGCAGCGGGCTGGGCCGAGAGCCGCTTGCCGCGTGCGCTGCAGCTCTTGCGGCCCACGCAGGCCCGAGGGGTCGAAAGCCGGCCCGCCGCGTGGACGGGCCGGCGGAAAACAAAAACCCGGCCGAAGGACCCGGCCGGGTTCGGAAACTAAACCAAGGAGTGACGAGGGTTCACTTCGCCGGGGTCACCTTGGCGAGATAGCCTTCCAGCGGCTTGAAAGCCTCTTGGGCCATATCGGTGTAAAGCTCGCCGATCTTGGTGGCCTTCGCGACCAAGCCTTCGTAGGCCGACTTCGCGAAATCCGTCTGGATCTCAAGCGCCTTGTCGAGCGACTTCGCGCCCGCAAGCTTCTCGAAAGCGGCTGTGCCGTCCTCAAAGGACTTCTTCGAGTAATCGGCAAATTCGGTGGCAATGGCCTGGAAACCCTTGCTCATGGCGCCGAACTGCTTCGTCGCAATGTCCACATTGTCCTTTCCAAGCTTCTGCAGGTCTTCGATATTCTTCATCATGGTCGATCCTCCGCCCGCGCCGGGCTCAGTCTGTGAGGGGCCGCGCCGATGCTTCCACCGGCTCACAACCCAATATGGTGCACTGCACAAAAATAGTCAATATCCCTCTTGCAGTGCAAAACACCATGAAATTGCCACATCCTACTTAACTCTTTGGAAACGATGCGATCTTACCGTCGGGGGTGCCGCAAGGGCATCTGGCTGGAACCGGCGTAAGATGGCATCCGAGGCCGACCACTCCGGAGAATCGGATTAGACCTCGTCGCTGAGGCTGCCAACCAGCGGCTGACAGACAGGGCAACGTGTCCAGGCGCCGCTCCCGGCTGCTCGGACCCGGAAGACGGGAGCACCTATGGCGGGGCAAGTTCGGTCGCGCAAACATTGGCTCATGCCGCTCGTGCTTGCGGCGACCGTTACCGTATCCGCGGCCGGCGTCGATGACGCGGAAGCCAAGGGCAAGCGCAAGAAGGCGGCCCGCAATTACAACCCGCCCTACGCCGCCATCCTCGTGGACGTGAATTCGGGCCAGGTGATGCATCACGCAAACGCGGACAGCCTGCGCCATCCCGCATCTCTCACGAAAATCATGACGCTCTACCTGCTTTTCGAGCAGATCGAAGCCGGCAAGCTCAAGCTCGATTCCCAGCTCGAGGTCTCTGCGCACGCAGCGGCGCAGGCCCCTTCAAAGCTTGGCATCAAGCCCGGTCAGACACTCGCCGTTGAAGACGCCATCCGCGCGCTGATCACGAAGTCCGCGAATGACGCCGCAGTGATCGTGGCCGAGGCGATCGGCGGGAGCGAGGCCGAGTTCGCACGGCGCATGACGGCGAAAGCGCGCGCCCTTGGCATGACGCGCACGGTCTATAGGAATGCGTCCGGGTTACCGGATGAAGCGCAAGTCACCACGGCGCGCGAGCAGGCCCTTCTGGGCCGCGCCATCCAGGATCGTTTCCCGCGCTATTACCGCTACTTCGCGACGGCCTCGTTCCAGTATCGCGGCATCGCCTTTCGCAACCACAACAAGCTCCTCGGCCGCGTGGCCGGCGTCGACGGGATCAAGACCGGCTACACCAATGCGTCCGGCTTCAACCTCGTCTCATCCATGCGCAGAGGCAACCGCCACGTGATCGCCGTCGTGCTCGGCGGCCGCTCCGGCAACCAGCGCGATGCGCGCATGCGCTCGCTGCTCGAGCAGCATATCGTCGCCGCCTCCGCGCATCGCAGCGCGCCGCGGATCATGGAAGCGGCGGCCGACTCCCGCCCGACGCCGCGAACCAGAACCGCCGAGAACGCGCCCATGGCCATGGCCCTGGCAGGCTCGCCGCCTGCGGAGGTCGATTCAACCCGTATCGAGACGCCGCCGACCGGCAGCATCCGTGTCGGCACGGGTGCCCTCGACCCCATTCAGCCGCTTGCGGTGAAGACCGTCACTGTTCGCGCCGGCGCCAACCACTCCGCCGCGATCAATCAGCTCACCGCCGGCATGCCGTCGGCGGCAAGCGCTTACTCCTCCCAAGACTCCGCCCTTTTGCCGGCCGGACTGCCGCCCCCGCCTGGCGCAGCGCCCGGCGTCCTCGGCGTCCTACCCGGCTCATCGCTCCAGCAGATGCAGTCGGGTCAGCCGGCAGCAGGGCCGCCTTTGGCCGAACAGGGGTCTGCCGCCGCTTCCACTCCTCCGGGCGCCCACCGGGACATGCGTCTGGCCAAGGTCGAGGCGCAGCCTGGCCGCTTAAGGGGGGACTGGGCCATCCAGGTCGGCGCCTTCCCCAATGAAGAGCAGGCGAAGGGCCGCCTGAAATCCGCCCAATCCATAGCCAAAGCTCTCTTGGTCAAAGCGGCTCCGCTGACCGAGCGCGTCAAGAAGGGAGATCATAATTTCTACCGCGCCCGCTTTACCGGGCTCGATCGGGACACTGCGGAAGCAGCTTGTAAACTATTCAAGCGTAATGAAATCGCGTGCGTGACCCTGAAAAACTAGGGTCCAAGAACATGACAGGGGAACGTCGGCCGGAAGCGCAGTGTTGGTGTTGCGTTGAGTTGGAGTTCAGCGATGGCGGCGAAGCAGAACATCCTTGGCCTGGTTGACCCGGGCCGCGAGATAAGTCGACCCCCCTTGGTCGGGGTGGAGTTTCTTCATCAGGCTCCGGTGCGCACGGCCGATCTCGTCGGCGCTCGCACCCGCCTGAAGGCCAAGGATCTGGTAAGCCTCTTGTTCCGTCATTGGCCCGCCACTCGGCGGAGCGCCGCGCCCCGCTGCAGCATCAGCCTGCGCGTGCTCACGCCAACCGGAATCCCGGCGGTCAAGATACGCTGCAAGTAGCGCGCGGCTTTCCTCGTCCATTTCGGCGAGGACACCGATCAGCGTCGCGACGTCGAGCGCGTCCAGATTGGCGCCGTCAAAGCGTCCGGCGAGAAACCGGCCGCGCATGAGACCCGTATCGTGCTCGAGCTCCATCTCGAGCATGGCGGAGCGCACCCGCGAGACCTGTCCCGCGGTCTTGCTGGTGCGGGCGCCGAAGCCCGCCGGCATCGGAATCCAGCCAAGCAGGGTCAGTCCCGCATAGCCCAGCGGCACCGCCAGCATGAATTGTCCGCGGAATGCGAGAAACGCCGCGCCGGCCAGCGCCGCAATGCCGCCGCCCGTCCGCATTCCGCGCGCGAGCGCCTTCGCATCTGCGCGCGAGGCGAGATATAGAACGAGAAGAATGAGGACGAGGAGCACGGCCCCGATGAGCAGCGCCATTGTCTACCTAAGCTGCTGCAGGAGTCGCTGAGCACCTGTTCCAGGGCGCGACAGGTTTGACAGAGCCTTGATCCCGCCGGCTGCATATACCGCGGCGGCGCGCAGCAATTCGCCAAGCTGGTGCGCCGAGCCGCTGTCGAAACGGCAATAGACCCCGCGGGTGAGGCGCGCCATCTCCCGGAACGCCTGCGCGGCGATCGGATCGTGGCCCTCCTGGAACACGAAGGCCGGCACGCCGAGCAAGCCGAGCTCGCCGGCCGACGCACACAGGTCGTCGATGGCTTCCTCCATGGCGTCGCCGACAAAGACCAGCGCTTGCACCTTGCGCCTCTCGGTCTCGGCGCGCGCGTGCGCGAGGATCTTTCGGATCTGTGTATGGCCGCCGCGACAATCGATGCGGGTCATGAGATCGGCAAGCTGCGTGCCGTCGGAGACCCACTTGGAGGCGCGGCACTCGGTCAAGCCGCGGTAATAGACGAGCTGCACCTCAAGACCGCCGATCGAAGCCGCCTCGCAGAACATATCCGCCTGCAATCGGCAGGCGTGATCCCATGTTGGCTGCCGGCTCATGGTGGCATCGAGCGCAAAGATCAGCCGGCCACGCATCCCAGGCTCGGCCGGCGGGGCCAGGGTGCGGGCACGGGCGAGAAAAGCGCCGATCTCTCCCGAGACGGACGCCGTTGCGGGCTTCTCGCCTTCGCTCCTCATCGGAGGCTTATCGGACTTGTTCGTCATAGACCCCGGGCCAAGCTCGGCCGCCGCCTGAACATCTGCGGATAAAGTGGCATTTTGGGCGGCGCTTGCAATGGCAAGCCGGCCCGCCAGAGGCAGGCGGCCGCGGCGACGGCTACTCGGCCGCCCGGATCTCCACGTCGCCGAGCATGTCGTGCACGTCGAGCGGCTTGTCCGCAGAGGCAAGCCACTCGTTGCGGGCGGCCGCACGCCGCTTTCCGCGCTCGTCGATCGGCAGCCGCAGCGCGTCCAGAAGCGCCCGGACTTCCTGCCGGGCGGTGATATGCGACATATTCGGCCGTGAGCCGAGGGTAGCCTCGTCAAGGTTGTCCAGCGCGGTCAGGCCGCGTGGGAAGAACTCGCGATAGACGACGCGTTCGGCATAACCGTCGATCAGCCGGAAGCCGAGACGCAGGGCCAGGCTGTTCAGGCTGTCGCCAACCAGGCGCTTGTTGCGGGATGCGACCTGGGCGAGGCGGTTGCGCACGACGATCCAGTCGGTATGCCCGCCATCCACCGCGCGCCGTTGCCGCCGCGCAACCCGCACCATGTCGGCGTAGTGACTGACCCCGGTCACCTCGAAGGTTTTCGGGTCCACGGACCCGAGAACGTCGAAATCGACAAAACTGTCGTTCATCGGAGTCACGAGCGTGTCGGCCATCGAATGGGCGAGCCGCATGAGATAGCTGTCGCTTGCCGGCGTGTCGATCACGACAAAATCATGGGTGTGCTCGACCGCGGTAATCGCTTCGGCAAAGCGCGAGAACTCGGCCGCCTCGTTCTCGTCCACCTTGGCGCCTTCGGAGCGGGCCACGCTGTAATAGGTCGGAATTTCAAGCTCGATCCCGGCCCGTTTCGCCCAGGCCTGCCGGTTCTCGATATAGTGCGTGAAGCTCTTCTGGCGGCTGTCGAGGTCGATCGTCGCGACCCGCTGGCCTGCTTTCAGCAACGCCACACAGACATGCATGGCGGTTGTTGACTTGCCCGAACCGCCCTTCTCATTGCCGAGCACTATCACGTGCGCGGATTTGGGTAACCCAACCGGCGCCTGCAGCAACATTTACGCTTCCCTCGATAGAATCGATTGTCTGTGTCGAGAGTGCTTTCGGTCAAGATGCCGCGCACATGCTCTGCAAAAATATTTCCGTTTGCGTTCGGCGTGGCACGGCTGTCCGCGCTTTGCTACGTTCGCCCGCGAGCGAGTGAGCACCACATGGTCAGACGACCGCGCGTTGCCGGGACTGTTCGAACTTTGCGCCAGGCCGTCGCGCGCTTCCGCGGTGCGCGCGAGAGCGTGGCCCTCGTTCCGACCATGGGCGCGTTGCATGAGGGGCATCTGTCGCTTGTCCGCGTCGCGCGCCGCCGGTCCAAACGCGTCGTCGTCTCGATTTTCGTCAATCCGGCCCAGTTCGCCCCGAACGAGGACCTTTCGAGCTATCCGCGCACTTTCGATGCCGACCTGGCGGCGCTGGCAAAGGAAAAGGCCGATCTGGTCTGGGCGCCGGCCAGCGTTGCCACAATGTATCCGGATGGCTTTTCGACCAGGATCACGCCGGGCGGACCGGCTTTAGTCGGACTGGAAGACGCCTACCGGCCGCATTTCTTCGCCGGCGTGGCCACCGTCGTCGCCAAGCTCTTGATCCAATGCCTGCCCGACATCGTGATGTTCGGTGAAAAGGACTATCAGCAGCTGAAGGTCGTCACGCGCATGGCGCACGACCTCGATCTCCCGGTCCGCGTCATCGGCGTGCCGACCGTCCGCGAGCCGGACGGGCTCGCGATGTCGTCGCGCAACGTCTATCTGAGCCCGCAAGAGCGCGCGGCGGCGCCGACGCTCTTTCGCGTGCTTGAGGACTGCAGCCGCAAGATCGCCGGCGGGGCGCCGATCGCGTCCGTCATGGCCGATGGCCGCGAGGCCATCACCCGCGCCGGCTTCCAGCTCGACTACCTCGAGGCGCGGCACGCCGAGACGCTCGAGCCTGTCGCCTCGATGACGGACGGGCCGGTTCGCCTGCTCGTGGCGGCACGGCTCGGGCGGACGCGACTGATCGACAATGTGGGCGTATCCCTGCCGGCACGGCCTTAGCGGTCCGGCGTTCCGGCCGGCACAGGATTACAGCAGCCCGAGCTCGCGCAGTTCACGCCGTAACGTTTCCGGCATCATCTTCGCGCCGGGCGCGGCGCGGTCGAGGTCGCGCGGCGCTTCCTTCGCGTCCAGATACCGCCAACCCTGAAAAGCGCGGCAGGGCCTGGGCTCGGTAAGGATGAGCTTCGGTGTCATCACCAGGCGGCAGCGGCCGACGCCGTCCTTGTCGACGAAGGGCCGGACATCCAGGAGCTTTTGCCGGCAGGCGACCTCGCCGCGGATCACCCAGTAGAGCGAGCCGCCCGCCAGAAGCTCGTCGGCGCGCTTCGGCACCATGCGCGTCGTGTGGACGTGATCGAGCGGCTGCCGCCGCTTCTTCTTTTCGCGCTGCTTCTCGGCGATCCAATCCTTGAGCTCTTTCACTGAATCGCAGCCGACGCAAAGCTTGATGAGATGGAGCGTCATGCCTCTTTGTCACTCTCGCGCGGCTGGATCACGATCATCTTGGCCCCTTCCGCGACCTGCAGGCCCACGGTGACCGCGACCTCGATGACGGTGCCTCGGAGCGGCGCCTGCAAGGCGTGCTCCATTTTCATCGCTTCGATGATGGCGACACGTTGACCCTTTTCGACTTCCACCCCGGGCTCGACCAGCACGGCAATCACTTTGCCGCTCATCGGCGCTTTCACAAGGCCGCTGTCGTCGAGGTGCTCGACGTCGATCGAGTCGAAATCCTTCAGGCGGACGACGGTTTGCCTGCCGCGGCGGACGACGAACATCGCCTCCCCGCTCTCCACCGCCGTGGCGTCGCTCGCCGCCGCGACACCGTCGAGCGAAACCCGCGTCGCTTTGTCCTGGAATTGGACGTGGGCAATCGCCGCCTCGCCGTCAACCACCACGGGCAGCATCGTGGTCCGGGCGCCGGTGAGCTGAAACGCATCATCGACGTCCCACGGCGAGCATGCCTCGTTGGTGACCAGCCTTGCGCGGGCGGCCACACGCGCCTCTTCGCGCGCGATCAGGCGCAACGCCCCGAAGGCCGCGGCAGCGCGGTCGAACGGCCGCGGCAGCGCGCCGAGCGACTCCAGGTTTCGATCAATGAAGCCCGTGTCGAACCGTCCCGCACGAAACTCCGGCGCGCGGCAAAGCGCGGCGAGGAAGCCGACATTGGTGCGCGGGCCGGCGATCAGGGTGCGGTCGAGCGCCGCGGCCAGCCGATCGAGCGCGGCTTCGCGCGTCGACGCATGCGCGATCACCTTGGCGATCATCGGATCGTAGTACGGCGTGACTTCGGCACCGGCTTCGACGCCGGCGTCGACGCGGACGCCCTCCCCTTCGGGCAGTTCGAGCGCGACCAGCCTGCCGGTCGAAGGGAGGAATCCGCGCTCGGGGTCTTCCGCATAGAGACGGGCTTCGACGGCATGCCCTTGCAACGGGACCGCGGATTGCGCGAGCGGCAGCTTCTCGCCCGCCGCGATCCGGAATTGCCATTCGACGAGATCGAGGCCGGTGATCGCCTCGGTCACCGGGTGTTCGACCTGCAGGCGCGTGTTCATTTCCATGAACCAGAAACCGTCGGGGCGAAGGCCCTTGGCGCCATCGGCGATGAACTCGACGGTGCCGGCGCCCACGTAACCGACCGCTTTCGCCGCTTCGACCGCCGCGCGCCCCATCGCCTCGCGCACGGCCGCGCTCATCCCAGGTGCGGGCGCTTCCTCGATCACCTTTTGATGCCGGCGCTGCAAGGAGCAATCGCGCTCGTTGAGATGGATCGCCTGTCCGTGCCGGTCGGCGAAGACCTGGATTTCCACGTGCCGCGGCGCGGTGATGTATTTTTCCACAAGCACGCGCGGATCGCCGAAGGAAGAGTGCGCCTCCCGCATCGCGCCCTCGAGCGCGGCGTCGAATTCCGCGTGGCGGTCGACGCGCCGCATGCCCTTGCCGCCGCCGCCGGCAACAGCCTTGATCAGCACCGGGTAGCCGATTTCGTAAGCCTTCTCTTTCAGGAACTTCGGATCCTGACGTTCGCCATGATAGCCGGGCACGACTGGGACGCGGGCGCGCTCCATCAAGGCCTTCGCCCCATCCTTCAGGCCCATCGCGCGGATCGCCGAAGGCGGCGGGCCGACAAACACAAGGCCCGCCCCCGCGCAGGCTTCCGCGAATTCCGCCCGCTCGGACAGGAAGCCGTAGCCGGGATGCACGCATTGCGCGCGCGCGCGGCGGCCAACCTCGATCAGCCTCTCGATGGACAGGTAACTCTCGCGCACCGGCGCCGGCCCGATAAGATGCGCCTCGTCACACAGGCGGACATGCAAGGCGTCCGCGTCCGCCTCGGAGTAGACCGCAATCGTGCGAAGCCCCAATGCTTTTGCCGTGCGGGCAATGCGACAGGCAATCTCGCCGCGATTGGCGATGAGGACGGAGGCAAACATCGATTTGTCTTATCCCCAACACCGGCGCCGAGGAATACAGGACTTTTGCCCCACTCTTCAGCCGCCTATTGCGCGCGCGGAGGAGGCGGGGGCGGCGGCACCAGCTGGACTGGAGGCGCGGGCCGCGGTGGCGCCGTCTGGGCGGCGACCGGGCGCGTCTGGGCTTGCGGCGGCTGTTGCTGTTGCGTTTGCGGAGTTGGAGGACGCCGCGGCGGGCCGGCAGCAGGCGATGGTGCCGGAGATTGCTGTGCCGGCGCGGCCTGCGGTGCCGGCGACGGAGGCTCGGCCGTCATGATGCTGACGGGCGGGATCGAGGCCGCGGACGGAAACGACAAGGTGCTCGCGCTCGGGGCGGCCAGCGCCGAAGGCCCATTGGCCGGAGCCGCCGCGGCGCGGGGGCGCGCGGGCCAATTCGCGACGTGGCGAGCGATCACGATCTCGAACGTTCGGCCGCTGAGATTCGCGCGCACGCGGTTCGGATCGCGCAGAAGCGTCATCACCTCGCAACGATCCGCCGTGCATCCTTCACGCGTGGCGAGAACATGCGCCACGATCCCGAAGCGGTCGGTCTCGAGCGAATGGCGCAGTCCCGCAACACTGTCCGCATAGGACGCGTCCCGGCGGTTGGCGAAATCCACGCTGTCGGCGTAAAGCCTGAGCCGGGCGCCCACATAGGAGGCTGCGGCAGCGACGCTTTCCGGAGTTGCGAAGATCGACGCTTCGCAGGCGCTTTCGGTGGTATCCGTGATGCCGTCAAGGCACGCGAGCGCCGAGCCGGGCAGGATCGCCCGCGCGGTCAACTCGATTGCCCTTGTCTCGAGAGCGCGGCGCTCCGCTGCGCGGTCCTGTTCGGCCGAGCGCTCGATGAAGGTCCACGACGCCCAGACGCCGAACGGAACGGCAACGATCCAGAGTACAGTGCTGAGCGTGCTCGCCGGACCGGCGCGAAAGAAGGCCAGAAAAAGAAACACGATCAACAGCAGCGCGCTTGCACCCACCAGCCACAGGGGAAGCGCAATCGAACCGGTAAGATCAAACCCTACGACACTGTCGAGATTCATGGCGTGCCCGCCCGCAAGAACACCGCAACAATTATGACCGACCGCAGCGCAATATACCACCTAAAAGTCCGGGGGTTGTGTGCAATCCCCTTTGCGATTCAAGCGCATCTCTCGCCGCCTCCCCGCGAACACGGTTGCGTCACAGCCGCGCCCGGAACTGGTGCAGGATGACAGCGTTGAGGTATGTACGCATCGGGGAGACGGACAATGCGATTCTTGTTTGGTGTCATCGTCGGCGCTGCGCTCACGATCGGCGCCGCATATATTCATGATACGTCGTCGACGCGCGCGACGACGGGCCAGGGAATGGCCGAGCAGCGCCCGATCGTGAATTGGGGCGTTGTCGAGCGCAACGTGCGCCTGTTGCAGGAGTGGGTCACGACGGAGTGGCGCCGCATCACGGCAGGCTGACCGGCGTTCGGCAGATCAATCATCACGAGAAGCGCGCGTTTTGCGCGCTTTTTGTTTGCGGGACGAGTCTGGTCCGGTTCTATTCTATCCGATCGGATCAGGCTCTAGAATCGTTCGAGCCATGGCCTGAGCTCGACTTCCCAGGTCCATGCGTTGCGCGGCTGCTCCAGGACATGGAGGTAGGTGGCAGCTATGGCGTCGGGATCCAGCAGGCTATCGGGCTTGTCCGGCGGCGGCGCCCGGCGTTCGCTGCGAATGCCGCCGTCGATGACAAAATGCGCGACATGGATACCTTGCGGTGACAATTCCCGGGCCAGGGACTGCGCCAGTCCGCGGAGCGCAAACTTGCCCATGGCGAACGGCGCCGATTGGGCGTAGCCCTTCACGCTCGCGGATGCGCCGGTGAAGAAGATCGCGCCGTTCTGCTTCGTCGCCATGCGCCGTGCCGCTTCCTGCGCGACGAGGAATCCACCGAAGGCGGAGACCGCGAGTGATCGCGCGACATCCGCCGGATCAAGCTCCACGAAGGGTCCGCGCGTGCGGTAGCTCGCGTTATAGACGACGAGGTCCGGCTCGCCGCCGTCGGAGGCTGCCGCCTCGAACAGTTGCATCACGTGCTCGCGCTGTGTCGCGTCGCACGCATAGGCCCGGCCTTGAATTTCGGCTGCGAGCGAGGCGAGTTTTGCGGGATTGCGCGCGGCCAGTGCGACCGCGAGCCCGCGCCGGTGAAGAAGCCGGGCCAGCGACGCGCTCAATCCGGTTCCTGCTCCGACGATCAATGCTGTGCGGTAGGGGATCATCGATCCCCATCTAGCATGTCCAAATCCAGCACGAAACGGATCAGATGCCGACCAGGAACCGCAAAGCCGATGCGAGGGTGACCACGCCGCCGAGCGCGAGCACCAGGTTGCGCAGCGCGGTCGAGTCCGCCGGGGTCTGAGCGGCTGCAACGGATTCTTCGTCCGTGGCCGTTTGCATGCCGACCGAATGGGCCGAAGCCTCGCGCTGCTCATCGGCGGCATCGGCAGGAGGCACTTCGACACCAACCTGCTCGGACGCCTGGACCGGCGATGCAAGGGTGGAATTCTGATGCGGCAATGCACGCCCAGAAACCGGATCGGCTGCCTTCGGAGCGGCCGCGGCTGTTGGCGGCGCAAGAGCCACCGCCGCAGTCGCCGCCGCGAGTGGCGCTTGTTGCAGGCCCGTCTGCGGAAAGAACAGCGAAATGTCTGGTTCCGGTTGCTTCCAGGATTGAGCGGTTCTTGCCTGCTCGACTGCCTCCGCGTCTCGCGCATTTCCCCGCGAACGCGAGTATGCGGTACGAGACGTTCTCTTCTTTCGGCTGACCCGCGCCGGACGAACTTCCGCCGCTAGCTCGGCTTCGGAGGCCTGCTCGGCAAGCCGCGCGGCACGGTCGCGCGTGCTGCGAGACCGCTTGGCCGCAGAGAGTTCAACGGCATCGTTCCTATCGACGTCGGTGACGGCCGCCACGCTGATACAACGCTGCGGGCACGCCATGGCCGATCCGGAAGCAACACAGACGATCGCGATCGCGGCGGAAATTCCGCCGATGCGGAGCACAGTCATTCTCGCCCCCTTCCACTCCAGCGATGAAGCGTAAGCGGATAGAGACCGATTCAGCAGGCGTTTGAATGACCTAATCGTGGCGCGGCCGCCCAATTTGGGCCGGGCCGTCGAGGCCGATGGCGGTCAGGCCGCCTGCCCCCAGTGCTTCAGAACGTCCCGGCTCGACTTGGAGAGGTGGACTTCCGTGTCCACGTATTCCACCCATTCAATCGGAATGCGATGCGCCTTGCTGCCGGAAGCAAGGCCTTCCCTTGCCAGCGGGATACGATCGGTTGCGTCGAGCACATCGACCGTGCCGATCGGTACACCATCCGATGCGACGACAGTCATATGCTCCGAGATGCCGTTGATCGCCATCTGCTGCCTCCTGGCGGAGGGAGCAACTCGGCGAGACGACGAAAGTTCCCCACAGGTCAGGATCGCGGGCGCGCCGTCGTGCCGCTTGGCCGGGCAATGCTCTAGCTGGAGACCCGCCCGGCGAGCTCAGCCGCGATCTCCTGCTTGGTCAGGCGCGTCCCGTCGTCGCCTTCGATCAGCAAGGCAACATGTTCGCCCCTGCTCAGGTGCAAAGCCCAATTCAGGGCCTCGTCCAAGCGGTTGAACTCCTTGTACAGCGCCTGATCCTTTTCCATGGGCCGGATCGTTTCCGACCCGCGTGGGCCGCTATAGACGCGATATGTCATCTCTCCCTCCTGCTGCGCCGGCAAGCCTGCGGCAGTTGAATCGAGAAGAACGCGCGAACCACGTATGGCGACGCCGCTTGCGCGTACGCCTCGCCCTGCCGCGACATCAACGGCCATTGCGGCTGAAATGATCCACCTCCGGCACGATCAGCTGCCTTCTGGCCAAGGGTGCTCCGAAGTGCCCGGTCCGCCGCGGCTACTTCGCCTGACCGCTCTTGTACTGCTGGCCATATTCCGTCAGCGCGGGCGGGCGCGTATGGCACTTTGCGCAAGGCAAACCGGTTTTTTGCGTGATCGCTGCCGAGGCGTCGGCACGCTGCGGCGCGACCGTCATCACGCTTCCCATAATCACCAGCGCCGCCGCAACGGTCGCGACCGCCCCCAGCATCGCCGACAACAAGGTGCGTGAGTGATCTCTGTGCATAGCTTCTCTCCGAAGAATGGGTCCAGCATCATTCTCTATGCAAGAATAACATCACGATACGGCCGGATGTTGACGCACCTCAAACCGCGGTGCTCCATGGCGGCGCGAGTGGCGCCTCTGTGATCGGGATCAATACAGACCGCCGGTTCCCGAGCGGATCGCGCGATCGGCGTCCGGCGAAATCGCCCCGCCGAACAGACCGCCCCGGGGCGGGGCGTCCGGATCGCCAAACCCGATGATGGAATAGGAATCCGGCGGCGCGGTCCCCGGCTTGAACGCCTCGAGAATCACTTTGCCGTCGCCTACCCCGGCGCGCATTCCGGACTTGGCGTCGATGCGGATCAGCTTGATTCCGGGCGGCACGCGGAAAGGCACCGCGGGCTTGTCGGCCAGCGCAACCTTCATGAAATCCCTCACGATCGGAGCTGCCAGCAGCCCGCCGGTCGCGCCCCGCCCGAGCGGGCGCGGCTTGTCGTAGCCGATGTAAACGCCCACGGCGAGATCAGGCGAGAAGCCGACGAACCAAACGTCCTTCTCGTCATTCGTGGTGCCGGTCTTGCCGGCGATGGGCTTGCCGACTTCGCGAACGAGTGTCCCCGTTCCGCGCTGAACCACACCTTCCATCATCGACGTGATCTGGTAGGCGGTCATCGGATCGAGCACCTGCTCACGCCGATCCACCAGCGTCGGCTCCGGCTGATTCTGCCAGCGCTGCGCCTGGCAGCCGCGGCACTCGCGTTGATCGTGGCGGAAAATGGTGTGGCCATAGCGGTCCTGGATGCGATCGACCAAGGTCGGCTTGATCCGCTTGCCGCCGTTCGCAAACATCGAATAGGCCGCGGTCATGCGGAGCACGGTCGTCTCGCCGGCGCCGAGCGCAAAAGACAGATAAGGCGGCAAGTCGTCGTAGACGCCGAACCGTTTGGCGTATTCGCCGATGAGAGGCATCCCGACATCCTGCGCGAGCCGCACCGTCATTACGTTACGGGATTGCTCAATGCCGAACCGGAGCGTCTGCGGCCCGTAGAACTTGCCGGAGTAGTTTTCCGGGCGCCAAATGCCGCCGCCGACGCCTTGATCGATTTCAATCGGCGCATCCATCACGACGGTCGACGGCGTGTAGCCGTTGTCGAGGGCCGCCGCGTAGACGAAGGGCTTGAACGAGGAGCCCGGTTGGCGCAGCGCCTGCGTCGCGCGATTGAACTGGCTCAGGTCATAAGAGAATCCGCCGACCAGCGCGAGCACGCGGCCGGTCCAGGGATCCATGGCGACGATCGCGCCGGAGACCTCCGGAACCTGACGAAGGCGGAACGTGTTGGCGTCCTTGTTCAGCGGCTCGACGTAAACGACGTCGCCGGGCGCCAGGACCTGGCTCACGCGCGGGCCTTGGCGCGCGGATTGCTGGCGCGATGCCGCCCATCGCACGCCTTCGAGCGGCACAATCCCGACCTGCCGCTCCTTGTTGACGATGCCGCCGGGTTCGCGCGCGGGCTGAAAGCCGACTCGCGCAGACTGGTCACTCACTTCGAGAACCACCGCTAGCCGCCACGGCGCCACATCCGAAAGCGTCTTCACGTCGGCGAGCTTGACGCCCCAGTCGCCGGAGATATCCAGCTTCTGAATCGCCCCGCGATAGCCTTGCTGCTCGTCGAACCTCACGAGACCCTCGGCCAGGACCCTGCGCGCGACGACCTGCATTTTCGGATCGAGCGTGGCGCGCACCGACAGCCCGCCCTCGTACAGCTTCTTTTCGCCGTAGCGTTCGTAGATTTCGCGGCGGACCTCTTCGGCGAAATACTCCGCGGCAAAGATATGCGCGCCCGTCGGGCGCGGGGTGACGCTGAGCGGCTCCTTCTTGAATTTCTCGCCTTGCTGCGCCGTGACGTAGCCGTCCTCGATCATGCGGTCGATGACGTAATTGCGCCGTTCGATCGCGCGCTCGCGCTGGCGGAACGGATGGTAATTGTTCGGCGCCTTGGGCAAGGCCGCAAGATAGGCCGCCTCGGACACCGACAACTCGTGCACCGACTTGTCGAAATACAGAAGCGAAGCCGCTGCGACGCCATAGGCGCCGAGCCCGAGATAGATCTCGTTGACGTAGAGCTCGAGGATCTTGTCTTTCGAATAGGTCCGCTCGATGCGGAGCGCGAGCAGGGCCTCCTTCATCTTGCGCTCGAACGACACCTCGTTGGTGAGGAGGAAATTCTTGGCCACCTGCTGCGTGATCGTGGAGGCGCCCTGCGGCCGGCGGTTCGTTCCCATGTTCTGGAAATAGGTCACGGCGGCGCGCGCGATGCCGGTGAAATCGAGACCCCCGTGCTCGTAGAAGTTCTTGTCCTCGGCGGCGATGAAGGCTTGCAAGACCCTCTTCGGGATCGCCTGGATGGGCAGGTACAGCCGCCGTTCCTTCGCGTATTCCGCCAT
This sequence comes from Xanthobacteraceae bacterium, assembly GCA_022844485.1. Lineage (GTDB taxonomy): Bacteria > Pseudomonadota > Alphaproteobacteria > Rhizobiales > Xanthobacteraceae > JALHLQ01. The sequence goes on along the minus strand of JALHLQ010000016.1, from coordinate 32,634 downwards.
GAGGGAGCCGTCCGAGGCATGCACCCGCGTCATCACCGGCGGTTCGTAGTCCTGCAGCTGCGAGTAGTCCGGGAGGTCTTTCGAGAAGTGCCAGAACAGGCCGGCCGCCGCGGCGATGCCGACGAGAAAAAACACCGTCCCCACGGCAAACGCCCAACCAAAAAAACGCATCAGCAGCTTCATGGTCGAGGTTCCGTAGGGACCTTCACTCAGGCGGCTCGGCTAGCAGCAAATTCCAACATTATAATAGTTGACGCATCCGGGCCCCGAAAGTTCACGGTTCGAAGTTCCGCGAGGCGGCAAGGTCACCCTCGTCAGCCGGTTTTGTGGTCAAACTGAGGCCCATGACGCGCTCAATCCGGGCGGGCCGACTCGGCCCCGGCAAGACGGGTCCGAAAGAAAGTATGGACCGCCGTCACGATCGATTCGGTTGCCCGTCCACGCCAAGCGTCCGAGGTGAGAAGCTTCAGGTCCCCTCTGCTCGAAACGTAGCCGAGTTCGACCAGCACCGAGGGAACGTCAGGGGCGCGCAGAACCCGAAACCCGGCCGACTTGAGCGGCTGCTTGTGAAGCCGCGCCGCGTGCCGCAGTTCCGACGCGAGCGTCTTGGCGAAGTGGTTCGAGAAGGTCTTCGTCTCCCGTTGCGCAAGGTCGATCAAAATATCGGCCACCTCGCCCGGCTCCGCCCGCAAATCGACGCCGGCGATCACGTCCGCGCGGTTCTCGGCCTCGGCCAGCCGCGCCGCCTCGGCGTCGGTCGCCGTTTCCGACAACGTGTAGATCGTGGCCCCGCGGGTATCGTCATCCTGCGCCGCGATGGCATCCGCATGAATCGAAATAAAGAGCGAGGCCTGCCGCAATCGCGCAAAGCGAACGCGTTCCGCCAGGGGTACGAAGCGATCATCGGTGCGCGTCATCGCAACACGGTACTTCCCGGTCTTTTCCAGCTTGTCCCTGAGAAGTTGGGCAAAGTCGAAGACAATCGCCTTTTCCGTTTCTCCGCTCGGCGCCACAGTGCCGGTGTCGAGACCGCCGTGGCCTGGGTCGATGACGACCAGCGGCCGAGGATCCTCGGAGGCCTTGGCAATGGCCGGAACGTCGGTCTTCCTGGATTCGCCATTGCGTCGCGGCACCGGGTCAAGCGAAAGAGCCCGCTGGAACGTCTCTCGATCGACGGCGACAAGGTCGAGCACGAGACGAGCCGGCTGGCCATCCGCTGCATCCAGAACAAATGAGCGTTCGATCCGTACCGGACCGGTCGTGTCGATGACGATCCGGGATCCGCCCTGCATCACCAGGCCATAGCGGAATGCCTTGATCAGGCCACGGGCTTCCTGACCGCTCTTGGGCGGAAGCTGAAACGTCACTTGCGGCAGGTCCACGACCACGCGGAACGGGTCGCCGAGGGTGAAAGCGGCAAGCTCGACGGCGCGCGTAAGGTCGAGAATGAAACGGGTCTTGTTCGAATCGCCCCCGAGCCTCGCCTCGGTGGCAACCGGATGCGCTCCGGCAGCAGCGGCGCGCGCCGCGCCCGGTGGCTCGACGGCCAGAGCCATCTGGCTGCCGGCCAAGAACACGCCGCACAGGACAGCTCGCGGCACGAAAATGGCACGAAACACGGCCTCGCAGTCCTCCCCGTTTGCCGTCTTACCCCAATAGGCCTGCTTGGTTAATGCCCTTTGAACGTTGTCCCGCTTTATCGGCTTCGTGTGGCCAATCGGTGACGACGCTTGAATCACAATGACTTGCGCCCCGCCGCACCGGCGGGCACCGGTCCTGGCGCCCTTGCTATTGGGAGCGTGCGGTCATATGAAGGCAAAGCTGACGATTGAGTTCCGGATTTGCCGTATTCGGGCATCCGGCACGCCCGCGACAAGCCAGCCCGCAGCTTGGGACTGGCCGAGGCGGGCGGGAGTCGCCCTGTTTTGCCTGCTTGCATAAGCACTGGCGCACAGTGAGCGGCGAGCCGAGCCCCTTAAGATGGATGTCCGGACTGCGGGTCGCCTTCGAGCGTGCCCGTCGGTCGGCGGCATATTTGAACCAAGCGGCTGCCCTTGGCGCCGCCATCCGTTACGGGTCGAATGTTTCAGTCAAACGGCGCGTTTATTTCGCACCAAAGGCCCCGCTTGCGCGGCACGCCCGCGGGCGGAGTTCTCGGTGCGCTTTCGCGGACAGCCCAGACCCGAATCTGCAACAACGTATTCGGTGCGCCTGATCGTGCGCCGTCCGGGGCTTCCATCATGCTCCGGACGCCGCCATTCGCGCGCCGCGGAAAGAATCACCAATGGCGAACAAAATGCTTGTCGATGCGACGCATCCGGAAGAGACCCGGGTCGTCGTCTTGCGCGGAAACCGCGTCGAAGAGTTCGATTTCGAGTCTGCTCAGCGCCGCCAGCTGAGAGGCAACATCTATCTTGCGAAAGTGACCCGCGTCGAGCCGTCGCTGCAGGCGGCTTTCGTCGACTATGGCGGCAACCGCCACGGGTTTCTCGCCTTCAGCGAAATCCATCCCGACTATTATCAGATCCCGTTTGCCGACCGTCAGGCGCTGATCGACGAAGAGCAGCGCGCCCATCGCGCGGCAGATGACGAGGATGACCGCCGGGCACGGCGAAATCGCCCGGCAAGGCAATCCGAGCACACCCGCAAGAGCAAAGCGGCCGCGGAAGACGCCGCGGCTGACGAGGACGAGCAGGCTGAAGGCGATTCCTCGCCCGACGAGCCCTCCGAGCAGGACGCCGGCGAGAACCAGACAGCCGGGATCGAGGCCGCCGGGTCAGGGGAGCTGGAAGGCTCCATCGGCGAAACCCCGCGCGAGCTCGAGATCCCGGCCGATATTCCCTTCGAACCCGCCGTTTCGCAGACGGGCGGCGAACGGGAAGGCGCGGAGTCCGCCGGCACGGCGTCAGCCGATTCCTCGGCGAACGGCCATGGCGCGTCCGAGAACGGACAGATCTCCGGCATCGAAGAGGTCGAGAGCGGCGCCGAAGAGGAAATGGTCGAGTCGGTCGGCGGAGCCGACGCGCTCGAGGAAGTCTCCGAGCGGCCGGCGCGAGCGCGCCGGCAATATAAGATCCAGGAGGTGATCAAGCGCCGGCAGATCATGCTGGTGCAGGTGGTCAAGGAGGAACGCGGCACGAAAGGCGCCGCGCTCACGACCTATCTTTCGTTGGCCGGCCGCTACTCGGTGCTGATGCCGAATACCGCCCGCGGCGGCGGCATCAGCCGGAAGATCACCAATGCGCAGGACCGCAAACGCCTGAAGGAAGTCGCGCAGGAACTCGAAGTGCCGGAAGGCATGGGCGTGATCCTGCGAACGGCCGGTGCCAATCGCACCAAGACCGAAGTCAAACGTGATTTCGAATATCTTCTGCGTTTGTGGGAGACCGTGCGCGATCTCACGCTGCAGTCGACCGCGCCCAAGCTCGTCTACGAGGAAGGTTCGCTGATCAAGCGCTCGATCCGCGACCTCTACGGCAAGGATATCGACGAGGTCGTGGTGGAAGGCGACGATGCGTTGCGCGAAGCCAAGGACTTCATGCGCATGCTCATGCCGAGCCATGCGAAGAACGTGAAGGCCTACAAGGATCCGCAGCCGATCTTCACGCGGTACGGGATCGAGAGCCAGCTCGACGCGATGTTCTCGCCGATCGTCCAGCTCCGCTCGGGCGGCTATATCGTCCTCAACCAGACGGAGGCGCTCGTCTCGATCGACGTGAACTCGGGCCGCTCCACCCGCGAGCATCACATCGAGGACACCGCGCTCAAGACGAACCTTGAAGCGGCCGAGGAAATCGCGCGCCAGCTCCGCTTGCGCGATCTCGCCGGGCTGATCGTCATCGATTTCATCGACATGGACGAAAAGCGCAACAACCGCTCGGTCGAGCGCAAGCTGAAGGAATGCTTGCGCAACGACCGCGCGCGCATCCAGGTCGGGCGCATCTCGCATTTCGGCCTCCTGGAAATGTCGCGCCAGCGAATCCGCACGAGCGTGCTGGAAAGCTCGACCGACAAATGCCCGCATTGCGGCGGCACCGGTCATGTGCGTTCGGTGGCGTCTGTCGCGCTGCAGCTCGTGCGCGCGCTGGAGGAGATGCTGCTCAAAGGCGCGACCCATAATCTGATCGCTCGCACCCGTTCGGATGTGGCGCTCTACGTGCTCAATCACAAGCGCGCCCACCTGCGTGAACTCGAAGAACGCTTCCGCCTGACCGTGGCGATCAACGCCGACCCGGCGATCGGGGCGACGGTCCCGTTCGTCATCGAACGCGGCGAGCAGGTCCATTCGGTCGAAGCGGCTCGCGCGCTCGTCCTCGAACCGCCAGCCGCCGCGCCGGCGGAAGAGGAGGAGGATGAACGCGATAACGCGGATCAGGAGGACGAAGCCGAGACCGAGCAGGAAGGGGTCGCCGAAGGCGAACGCGAATCGGCGGACGAACGGGAAACGGCGGATGGCGGGCGTCGCCGCAAGCGCCGGCGGCGCCGGCGGGGCGAGCGTGACCGGGAAGACGCACGCGAGCCGCAACGTTTCACAAGCGACACCGTTGCCGAACACACCATCACCCATGGCGAGGACTTCGAACCCGCTTCGACCGGGGCGTCCGAGGACGGCGATGAGGCCGAAGACGCCGAGACTGCCGCTCCCACGAACGGCGAGAGCAAGCGCGAGAGCGAGCGCCGCCGTCGCCGTCGGGGCCGACGCGGCGGGCGTCGGCGGGAACGAAACGGATCGGAGGATGCCCCGGATGTCGTCGCGCCGGAGGAGCCTGAAATCGTGAGCGCGGTCTCCGATTTCGACGTTGCTCCGCCGCCATCCGTGCAAGCCGAACGGGCGCCGCCGGTGTCGTCGCAGCAGGAGAAATCACCCGAGGCCGAATCGCCACGGCGGCGTTCCACGGTCCGGGAGCCCGCGCCCTTCTTTGCTCTCGGCGAGGAGCCGGCGGCGGCGCCGCATCCCTCACCTCCTCCCCCGGCTGAGATGAGGAATGCGCCCACCCCCAAAGCGGAAACCGAAGAGCCGGCTGAAGCGCAGCCGCGCCGTTCCGGGTGGTGGAGCCGCCGCATGTTCGGGAAGGGGTAAGGACTTGTCTGAGAGCAATCGAAGAATGAACGGTTTACGGAATTGGGGTTGTTTTATCTGGTCTTGCCCGCTTGAGTGTTCTTGGGCTGGTATACTGGATGGCACTCGACGTTAAAGAGCTGTTTGAAGCGCAAAAGTCCCTGGCGCTAAAGCCGCTATGGGTCGAAAGGGATTCGGAAGCACTGGAACTCGTCTGCCCATTGGAGATCGATGGGGTCGTTGTTGAGGGCCTCCAGTTTCGGGCTGTCGCAAAAAAGCGCTTACCAGACGAACTCGTCACAATCCAACTTGAGTACCATCCTGCGGGCGAACCGGGTGGCCCGCTTGCGCGAATCGAATGGTGCCCGATAAGTAGTCACAACAATAAAGGGCGCGGGCCAGCAGAATGGCAAAATAGGATCATTTCCGGTTGCCACTATCATCGCTTTGATCTGAACCTTGAGCATGCCGAGAACCAACTTCGGCGGAGTGGAAATCTGCCTATAGCCGTGCCGCTGAACGACAGCCCTGCAAATTTTCGCGAGTTGATTGAGTTCGCGAAGAAAGAGTTTAGGATTGTCAATCTAGAGTTAGTTGTTGAGCCTCCATGGGAACCAACTCTTGTTTGAGACCGGCCATGAGCACGACCGCTAACACCAAGTTCAAAGCAATTGTCGATGACGTCGTGCGCGAGATCGTTGCGAGCGAGCATCGGGTGGGAGGATCGTTTGTCCGAACTCCGCTGCTCTATCCGAGCGGCTCGACAGTCGTCGTTCGAATTGAAGAAGGGGCAGATCGATTCTTTGTTTCCGATATGGGCTTCGGCTATCAGGAAGCGACAATGATGGGTGCTGGCACAATGTATGCAAAGCCGGCGGGTTTGATTGCGGAAACAGCTGGGGTCAGATTTGACAATCAAGCATTCTTTGTTCTTGAAGCATCGCGGGACCAGCTTGCCGGGGCAGTAGTTACAATAGCGAACTGCTCACAAGAAGCGACAATACGGGCCTCGGACGCCTTGGCTGAGAAAACATTCGAAGACAAGAAAGCCCGCCTGTATGAAAAGCTGGTCAAAGTCTTCGAGCCGAAAATCGTCAGTAGGAATGTAGAGGTTGTGGGAGCGTCCACACAAAAGTGGCGCGTTGCTACTGTTGTAGCTCTTCCACACCATCGACCTACCATTTTTGAGCCCGTAACAAAGCATCCAAATTCCATAGCTAACGCTACAATGAAATTTGGAGACATTGCGCTTCTGAGAGATGCACCGCGTCGGGTAGCAGTAGTGCACAATCGGGCCGAACTGGGAACGCTGCTTACAGTCCTTTCACGGTCCGCAGACGTCATCGAAGATGACACCCCAAACGACCGCATTCGAAGACTTGCGGAAGCTGCATAAGCCCGGCTGGTGAAGGCTCGACTCTCGCGGTTACGCCCCCTCCGAGTGATCATTGTCCGACGGTTAGTAGGACAACAGCTAAAGATCAACGCCGCAGCCATCCGCTGATCCGCTCCACCGCCTCGCGCATGTGGGCGGTGGATCCGGCGTAGCAAAAGCGAAGGAATTTCCCGCCGTTCAGCGGATCGAAGTCGATGCCGGGCGTGGCGGCGACGCCCGCCTCGCTCAGCATGCGCCGCGCGAAATCATGGCTGTCGTTCGAGAAGCGGGAAATATCGGCGTAAAGATAGAACGCGCCGTCCACCGGCAGAAATTGGTCGAGCCCGGCCTTCGGCAGCCCGTCGAGCAGAATTTGCCGGTTCTCCTCGTAGCCGCGCTTCACGGCTTCCATTTCGTCGCGCCCCTCGAACGCCGCCTCCGCCGCGATCTGCGACAGCGTCGGCACCGAAATCGCCAGGTTCTGCTGCAGCCGCTCGATCGTGCGCACGAGCGTCTCCGGCACCACCATCCATCCGATGCGAAAGCCGGTCATACAAAAGTACTTGGAGAAGGAATTGATGACGATCACGTTCGGCGAAAACGCAAGCGCGGTCTCGGCTGCGAAGGCGTAGTCGAGCCCGTGATAGATTTCATCCGAGATGAAGGCGATCCCCTCGGCTTCCGCTGCGCGAATGAGATCGCCGAGCGCCGCGCCCGCCATCATCGTGCCCGTGGGATTGGCCGGGCTTGCGACAAGAATGCCTCGCAGCGGTGAGGTGCGATGCGTCTCGCGCAAGGCGTCCACGGTCATCGCGTAGCGCGTCGCCTGCGTGATCGGAATCGACACGGGCTCGCAGTCGAGCGCCTGCAAGATGTGCCGATAGGGCGGGTAGCCGGGGCTGGCGAGGGCGACGCGGTCGCCGGCATCGAGCAACGCGAGAAAACTCAGAATGAATGCGGAAGACGATCCGGTCGTGACCACCACGCGGTCCGGATCGATGTCGAGCGCGTGGCAATCCTTGTAATAGCGCGCGATACGCCGCCGCAGCGACGGCATCCCGAGAGCGGCCGTGTAGCCGAGATTGCCGGCCGCGAGCGCGGCCATGGCGGCGCGCCGTGCCGTCGACGGCGCGGGCGCCGCCGGCTGGCCGACTTCCATGTGGATGACCCGGCCGCCGGCTGCTTCGATGCGGGCCGCTGCCGCCATCACGTCCATCACGATGAAGGGCGCGACATCGCTGCGTTTCGACGGCATGAGCAGCCGTTTTGCCGCGTCAAGCATGCTTTATCCTCAATGGCCGCGCCTCGCTCCTGCCGCATTCCGCGGCTTGCGTCCGCCCGCGAATTCGCCACACGTGCTTGCGTTGACCATACTCCGCGAGACCCCTAGTTTGCGGCAAGATCGGGCCCGACTTCGATGAGCGAACGGACACCTAGCAGGGGACGCAATCGGGCGCCAGCGAGCCGGATACTTGCCGCCGTCACGGCGCTGTCGGTCGTCCTTGCCTCCCAACCGTCTTTCGCCCAATCGCGCCGGCCGGGCCTGCCGCTGATCCGCGACGCCGAGATCGAGCAGCTCTTGCGCGACTACACCAGTCCCATCCTGCGCGCGGCGGGGCTCGCCCAGCAGAACATCCAGATCGTGATCATCAACGAGCGGAGCTTCAACGCCTTCGTCATGGACGGCAGGCGCATTTTCGTGAATTTCGGCGCGCTGATGGATTCCAAGACGCCGAACGAGATCATCGGCGTTCTGGCACACGAAAGCGGCCACATCGCCGGCGGCCATCTGGCGCGGCTGCGTGAAGAATTGTCGAATGCGCAAACCGCCTCGATCATCGCGCTGCTGCTCGGGGTCGGCGCGATCGCCGCGGGCGCACGCTCGGGGGGCGGCTCCGGCATCGGCCAGGCCGCTCCGGCCGCGATCATGGCGCCGCAGGAGATGATCCGCCGCACGCTTCTGTCGTATCAGCGCGCGCAGGAGGAATCGGCCGACCGCGCGGCGGTGAAGTTCCTCACGGCCACCGGGCAATCGCCGAAAGGGATGGCGGACACGTTCCGCCGGCTCTCCGAGCAGATCATGTTCATCGCCCAGAACGCCGACCCTTATTCCCAATCGCATCCCATGCCGAAGGAGCGCGTCGCCGCGCTGGACGAGCTTGCGCGCACAAGCCCCTATTGGGACCGGAAGGATGCCCCGGAGCTTCAGCTCCGCCACGACATGATGCGCGCCAAGCTCTCGGGCTTCACCGAGCGGCCCGAGACCGTCGCCCGGCGCTACCCGATCAGCGATACGAGCCTGCCGGCGCGCTACGCGCGCGCGATCTCCGCCTACCGCCATTCCGACATCCGCAGCGCCCAGGCCCAAATCGACGGGCTGATCGCCGCGCAGCCGAACAACCCCTATTTTCATGAGTTGAAGGGCCAGGCGCTGCTGGAAAACGGCCGCGCCGCGGAGGCCGTGCCGCCGCTGCGACGCGCCGCCGCGCTGGCGCCGAATGCCGCTTTGATCCGCGTCATGCTGGCCCAGGCATTGATTTCGTCCGGCGAGAAGCAGTATGCGGAGGAAGCGATCGGGATCTTGCGCGTCGCCATGCAACGCGAACCCGATCTTCCCGATGTCTATTCGCAGCTTGCCATCGCCTACGGGCGCAAGGGCGATATTCCTCAGGCCGACCTTGCCTCCGCGCAGGCTGCCATGGCGCGGGGGGACCTGAAGACAGCGCGCGAGCTCGCCGCCCGCGCAAAGAACCGCTTTCCGACCGGATCGCCGGGCTGGGTGAAAGCGGACGACATCGTTTCGACCAAGCTGCCGTCCGGCGCCTCCCGGCAAAACTGACGGCACGAGAGGACACAGAATGATCCGTTCGCGTCTCCGCATGCTGGCCGCGCTGTGCGGCCTTGCGATTTTCGCGCTGTTGCCGGCGGCGGCGGGCGCCCAGACTTTCAATGACGCGCAGCGCGAGGAAATCGGACGTATCGTCAAGGACTACCTCCTGAAAAATCCGGAAATCCTTCAGGAGGTGATGACCGAGCTCGAGAAGAAGCAGTCCGTTGCGGAAGCCGAGCGCCACCGCACGTCCGTCAAGCAGCATGCGAAGGCGATCTTTGAATCCCCGCGCAGCGTCGTGCTCGGCAATCCGCAGGGCGATGTCACGATGGTCGAGTTCTTCGACTACAATTGCGGCTACTGCAAGCGCGCCTTCACCGACATGGTGGAATTGATGAAGTCCGATCCGAAGCTCCGGATCGTGCTCAAGGAATTCCCGGTCTTGGGCCCGGGCTCGATCGAGGCGGCCCAAGTCTCCGCGGCCGCGCGGCTGCAGGACAAGGGGGGAAAGAAATTCTTCGAATTCCATCAGAAGCTTCTGATGGGGCGCGGCCAGGCGGACAAGGCGCGCGCGCTGGCGGTGGCCAAGGACACCGGCTTCGATGTCGCGCGGATCGAAAAGGACATGGCCGGCGACGAGGTGCGCCAGAGCATCGAAGAGAGCTTCAAGCTGGCCGAGGCGCTGGGACTGAACGGAACGCCGAGCTACGTCATCGGCCAGGATGTGGTCATCGGTGCCGTGGGCCATGCGACCTTGCGGGAAAAGATCAACGGCGCACGCTGCGGCAAACCGATGTGCTGATTGCGACGCCGCCGACGCGACATCGATTCGTCTCCGTCCGCGGTGCCCACAGCGGCAGGCTTCCCCTCGCCGTTCAGGCCCCCTATAACCCAATCGAACGAGCACCGGCATGTCGTCCGGCGCCGGCCGCGGGGGCGGCAGCAACGCGAACACTGGAATGGCAGGGACGATCTACGTTCTCAACGGACCGAATCTGAATCTGCTCGGCACGCGCGAGCCGGACACGTACGGCACGGCCACTCTTGCCGATGTCGAGCAGGTCTGCCGCAAGGCCGCGGAGCGCGCCGGATTCGCGGTCGAGTTCCGCCAGTCGAACCACGAAGGCGCACTTGTCGACTTCATCCATGAAGCCGCGCGCAACAAGGCCGTGGGCCTCGTCATCAATCCGGCCGCCTATACGACGACGTCGATCGCCTTGCTGGACGCCATCCTTGCGACATCGCTGCCCACAATCGAAGTGCACATCACGAACATCCATGCGCGCGAGGAATTCCGGCACCGCTCCTTTGTATCGAAAGGAGCACGCGCCGTTCTGTGCGGCTTCGGCGTCGAGGGATATGCGCTGGCGATTACCGGTCTTGCTGCGCTCGTCGGCGCCAAGACGAAGTAGACAGGCGGATCGAGGAGGCGATGGCGGACAAGAAGATTGCGATCGATCACGATTCGATCCGGGACCTCGCCAAGCTCCTCGACGAAACCGGGCTGACCGAAATCGAGATCGAGCAGGGTGGACTGCGCCTGCGCGTGGCGCGGCAATTGCCCCCGTCGTTCGCTGCGCTGGCGCCCGCCATGCTGCATCCGAGCGCACCGACGACAACGCCGACCACCGCCGTCCCGATCACCACACCGGTCGCTGTCCTCGAGCCGTCGAGACATCCGGGCGTCGTGCCCTCGCCCATGGTGGGCACCGCCTATCGCTCGTCGGAGCCGGGCGCCAAGCCGTTCGTCGAGGTCGGCAGCCAAGTCAAGGCGGGTGACACGCTGCTGATCATCGAGGCGATGAAGACCATGAACCAGATCCCCGCGCCGAAACCGGGGACCGTCACCCAGATCCTGTTCGACGACGCCCAGCCGGTGGAGTTCGGCGAGCCGTTGATGATCATCGAGTAAGGAAGGGCGCGCGCCCGAGAGCGCCGGTTGTGCCTGGCATGTTCGACAAGATATTGATTGCCAACCGCGGCGAGATCGCCCTGCGCGTCCTGCGCGCCTGCAAGGAGCTCGGCATTCCGACCGTCGCGGTGCACTCGACCGCCGACGGCGATGCGATGCATGTGCGTCTCGCCGACGAGAGCGTCTGCATCGGCCCGCCGCCGGCAAAAGACAGCTACCTCAACATTCCCTCGCTGCTGGCGGCCTGCGAGATCACCGGCGCCGATGCGGTGCATCCAGGCTACGGCTTCCTGTCCGAGAACGCGCGTTTTGCCGAAATCCTTGAAGAGCACGGCATCGATTTCATCGGCCCGAGCCCCGAGCACATCCGCATCATGGGCGACAAGATCGAGGCCAAGCGCACGGCGAAGCGGCTCGGCATTCCCGTCGTGCCCGGCTCGGAAGGCGGCGTCTCCTCCAACGACGAAGCCTTGCGCATCGCGCGCGACATCGGCTTTCCCGTGCTCGTCAAGGCTGCCGCGGGCGGCGGCGGGCGCGGCATGAAGGTCGCCCGGACCGAAGCGGATCTGTCGTCCGCGCTGGCGACCGCGCGCGCCGAGGCGAAGGCGGCTTTCGGCGACGATGTGGTGTATCTGGAAAAGTATCTGCAGCGGCCGCGGCACATCGAGATCCAGGTGCTCGGCGACGGCAGGGGGCGTGCCGTGCATCTTGGCGAACGCGACTGTTCGCTGCAGCGGCGGCACCAGAAAGTGTGGGAGGAAGGCCCCTCGCCTGCCCTCAACGCCTCGGCGCGCGACGCGATCGGGGAGACGGTCGCGAAAGCGATGCGCCAGATCAAATACCGCGGCGCCGGCACGGTCGAATTTCTCTACGAGGACGGCGCCTTCTATTTCATCGAGATGAATACGCGCATCCAGGTGGAACACCCGGTGACGGAAATGATCACCGACATCGATCTCGTTCTCGAGCAGATCCGCGTCGCGGCCGGATCGGACCTGTCGATGGAGCAGAAGGACATCAAATTCCACGGCCATTCGATCGAGTGCCGGGTGAATGCCGAAAACCCGGTCTCGTTTCGGCCTTCGCCGGGGAGGATCGCGCACTATCACACCCCCGGCGGCCTCGGGGTGCGCGTCGACTCCGCCGTCTACCAGGGTTACCTGATCCCCCCCTATTACGACTCGCTGGTGGGCAAGCTGATCGTGCACGGCAAGACGCGTACCGAGTGCCTGATGCGGCTGCGGCGGGCGCTCGACGAGTATGTCGTGGACGGGATCGAAACCACGCTGCCGCTGTTCCGCGCGCTCGTGCGCGAGCCCGACATCCTCGACGGCCAATACCACATTCATTGGCTGGAGCAGTTTCTCGCCCGCGGCGGCATGGATAGCTGATCCGCTCGCGGAAACCTTCGCACCTCCCGCAAGCGGCGAAACTATGCAAACATTCGAAAGCTGAGCGCTCGGAACCCGAGCCGGAAAGTCCGTCCATGGTCGATTTCGCCAACCGCGTCCACAACCACAATTACCGGCTCGACCCGATCATCCGGTCGCTGCTCGACACCGATTTCTACAAGTTCCTGATGCACCAGTTCATCTGGATGCTCTATCCGGATGTCCCGGTGACCTTCGGCCTGATCAACCGCACGACGAGCGAGCGGCTTGCCGATGTGATCCCCGAAACGGTGCTGCGCAGGCAGCTCGACCATGTCCGCAATTTGCGGTTCCGTGAGAACGAGCTGGTTTGGCTGGCGGGCAACAAGTTCTACGGCCGGCGCGACATCTTCCGCGCGGATTACATCGAGTACCTGCGAGATTTCCAGCTCCCGCCATACCGTCTGGAAACGAAAGACGGCCAATATGTCCTCACATTCGAGGGTCCTTGGGCGGCGGTGACGCTGTGGGAAATCTACGCGCTCGCCATCATGAGCGAGCTGCGCTCGCGCGCGGCGATGGCCAATCTCGGCAAGTTCGAGCTCGACGTGCTCTATGCGCAGGCGAAGTCGAAGACCTGGGACAAAATCCAGAAACTGCGAAAGTTTCCCGAATTGCGGCTGGCCGAGTTCGGCACGCGCCGCCGTCACGGCTTTCTCTGGCAGGAATGGAGCACGACGGCGCTCGCCAACGAGCTCGGGCCGAGCTTCGTCGGCACGTCGAACGCCTATCTCTCGTTCAAGCACGGCGTCGAGGCGATCGGAACCAACTCGCACGAGCTTCCGATGGTGCTGGCGACGCTCGCCGCTACCGATCGCGATCTGAAGCAGGCGCAGTATCTCACGCTCGAGCAATGGCAGCGCGTCTATGACGGGGCGCTGCTGATCGTCCTGCCCGACACCTTCGGCTCGACCCAGTTCCTGCGCGACGCGCCGGACTGGGTCGCTGACTGGACCGGCATGCGTTTCGACTCCAAGGAACCCTTCGCCGCCGGCGAAGAGATGATCGCCTGGTATCGCTCGCGCGGCCGCGACGCCCAGACGAAGCGCGGCATGTTCTCCGACAGCCTGGATGTCGATCTCATGATCGGCCTTCACCAGCAATTTCACGGCCGCATGCGCGAGAGTTTCGGCTGGGGGACGCTGTCAACCAACGATTTCCGGAATTGTCACCCGCGCGGGCTGAAAACCCTCGATCCCATCAGCCTCGTCTGCAAGGTGGTGAGCGCGAACGGCCGCAGCGCGGTCAAGCTGTCTGATAATCCGCTGAAGGCAAGCGGGAGCGCGGCCGAGATCGAGCGCTACTTGCGCGTTTTTGGCCGCGAAGGCGCCGTGCGGCAGCCGGTGATCGCGTGACCTGGGACGGTTGCCCCGGATGTCGCTTCCGCTCCATCCAGGCTACGGTTTTGAGACTTAGTCCCTCCCCTGAAAGGTGAGGGTGGCGAGCGATAGCGAGCCGGGTGGGGTCGTCGCGAAGAGCCCCCACCCCGGCGCTTCGCGCCGACCCTCCCCCGCAGGCGGGGGAGGGATAAGAGCTGTTAAGGGCCGTGGCTTGAATTGCACTCATATCCCGGATGTCGCTTCGCTCCATTCAGCCTACAGGGTTCTCGACGGTTACCTATATAGTGAACGCATGAGCCATCCCCGCGACCACTATGTGGAGATCACGCCGGAGGTGCTGTTGAAGGCCTATGCCTGCGGCATCTTTCCGATGGCGGAGAGCGCCGATGATCCGGCTCTGTATTGGGTGGAGCCGGAGCGCCGGGGCGTGCTGCCGCTCGACGCGTTCCATGTGTCGTCTCGCCTCGCGCGCACGGTGCGTTCCGATCGTCTCACGGTCCGCGTCGATGGCGACTTCGACGCGGTGATCGATGGCTGCGCGAAGCCCAAGGCCGGACGCGCACGCACCTGGATCAACACGCGCATTCGCACGCTCTACGGCGCCCTTTTCGAGCGCGGGCATTGCCATACGGTCGAGGTCTATCAATCGGGCGCCCTGGTCGGCGGGCTTTATGGCGTCAGCCTCGGCGCAGCGTTTTTCGGCGAAAGCATGTTTCATGAGGTGCGCGATGCCTCCAAAGTTGCGCTGGTGCATCTGGTGGCCCGGCTTCGCGCCGGAGGTTACAAGCTCCTGGATACGCAGTTCGTGACGGACCATTTGCAGACATTCGGAGCCCTCGAGCTGTCGAGACGCCAGTATCACAAGCTCCTCGAGGCCGCAGTCGCGGGCGAGGCGGATTTCGCGCGGCTCCCTTTGGACGAGCCCATCGCCGGCGCGCGTGCGCTTGAACTTGCGCTGGCTGCAAAACGTCGCCCGGATTGAGCGCCGCGAAACCTGGGTTACGCTCCTGTAGCCTGGGTTGAGCGCAGCGAAACCCGGGGCGGAATGTCCCGGATTTCGCTTCCGCTCAATCCTGGCTACGGGTCTTAAGGATGCACGCGCTCGCCGGCATCGCTCGGCTGCGGCTGCAATGAGGTCGCCGCGTAGGAATCTCCGACCGTCGCGAGCGGAGCTTCGAGCCGCCACTCGAAGCCGCTCGGCTTGAAGTCGAGAGCCACGCGCCCGTTGAGTGCTTCGGCAGCGAGCCGCCCCACCACCTGGTGTCCGAAACCCTTGCGCTCAGGCGCCTGCACCTGCGGCCCGTCGACTTCGCGCCAAACGATGCGAAACGTCCGCTCGCCGGAAGGATCCCCTTCGACGCTCCAGTCGAGGGCGATTTTTCCGGATTGAACCGACAGGGCCCCATACTTGGACGCATTCGTCGCCAATTCGTGCAGCGCCATGCCGATGCTGTTGGCCGCTTCCGGCCGCAACATCAGGCCGGGGCCGCGCGCGATGACGCGCTCCGCAAAGCGCTCCACAAACGGCGACACCTGCGTGCGGACCAGATCGGCGAGCGGCACGCCTTGCCAATTCTGCTTCACCAGCAGGTCATGCGATCGCGCGAGCCCGGCAATGCGCGCCTCGAAGCGGCGCTCGAATTCCTCGATATCCTTGCTGGTCCGTCCGGTCTGCCGCGCCATGGCCTGGATCACGGCGAGAAGGTTCTTGGTCCGGTGCGAGAGCTCGCGCATCAGGAAACGGATGTGGTCCGCGTCGCGCCTCAGCTTCTCTTCATGCTCGCGGCGGACGGAAATATCGCGGACGATGCTGAAAATGAGGGTTTCGGTTCCGACCGTGGCGGAGGCGGCGCTGACTTCGACCGGGAAGGTCGAGCCGTCCTTGCGCTGATGCAGGGTTTCGAACATGACGCCGCCGGCCATGGCTTGCCGAAATTGAGCGGCGACCTCATGCCGCCTCGATGCATCGCGGAGCATTGCGATGTTCATTCCCACGAGTTCGCTCTGGGCGTAGCCGTAAGCCGCGGTGGCGGCGGCGTTGGCTTCGACGATGGTGCCGTCTTCCCTGATGAGCATCACGATGTCGCGGGCGCGATCGGCCAGCACGCGAAACCGCGTCTCGCTCATCTGGCGCCGCCCGATGGCCTGGGTCAAGGCTCGGCCAACTTCATTGGCCTCCTTCAGGCGCGTCCATTCGAATCCGCTTGCGCCGGCCGCGTCCGCCACCTTGGTCAGCGCATAGATCGGCTTCGCGATTTCGCGTCCGAACAAATAGGCGAGCAAGCCGGCAAGGGCCAACAGCGCAAGCGCGCCCAATGCGAAGCCGATCCAGGCGCGGTGGAATTGCTCTTCCAAGAGGTCCACCGACACGATCACCGCGGATGTAAGACCCGTCTGCTGCGAGCGCCGCCAGGCCCGGATGCTCAGAGAACCCTCGAGAGCTAAATTCCGCTGCACGCCCTCCGGGTTCGCCTGCATCGCCGTTCCGCCGTTTTCAGTCGCCGGCTGGCCGATGAACCGCTCATGGGCCTCTGAACGGGCGATGATCCGTCCGTTGCGGTCGAGAACGCTTCCGATCCAGCCCTTCTCCATCCCGATCGATTCGAAGTGGGGCAGCAGATATTCGGGCGGGATGGCCATCACCAGCACAAAAGGAACTTCGTTCAGATCGATCACCGGCATGCTGATCGTGATGATCGGGCGCTTGGCGACGGCCCCGACGAACAGATCGCTCACATAAGGGCGCCGTGTTTCGATCGCCGTGCGGTTGGCTTCGTTGTTGGCCAGGTGGGGGAGCGCCGCCCCGCGATCCAAAAGCGTGTTGACCAGTTGCCGGCCCTCGGGATCGGCCAGCACGATGTACCAATCCTGCCTCTCGGCGATCCGGCGCACGCTTTGCTCGAAGGCGTCGAGCTCGCCGGCGCGCAAAGACGGCGAGCCCGCGAGCACTTCGAGCGTGGTCATCAGGGCCGTGAACTGCCGATCGATGTCAGCCGAGAGAGCGCGCGCCGACGCCAGCACGCGCTCTTCGACCGCGGCATGCATCGCCGCATTGAGCCGCCAGATCGCCACTCCGGCAACCGCCAGCACGGGAAGCGCCAGCGCAAGCGCAAACGCGGCGAGATGGGCGGAAAGCGGCCATGGTCGGGACGGTTGCAGCCGCCTGAACAGCATGGAGTTTCCTGTTCTTGATTGCGCCGGTGTCCGGAGCGGCGCAAGCGTAGTCCACAATCTTGGCGACGGCCAGCCGCTCGGAACTCAGCGGCGCTGCGTTTGCGGCGGCGAGGCCGGAGCCGGCTGTGGCGCAGTCTGCGGCTGAGGAGAGCTCACGACCGCGGGCTTGTCGCTTTTGCAATCGACGAGCCACACGTCGTAGATCGGATGCTCGATCGCATGCAAGCCCGGGCTCGACGCGAACATCCAGCCCGTGAAAATCCGCCGCACCTCGCCTTGCAGCGTGATTTCATCCACCTCCAGAAAGGCGTCCGTGTTCGACAACTGCGTCGGCGGGCGCGTATAGCAGGCGCGCGGCGTGACCTGCAACGCGCCGAACTGTACGGTCTCATTGATCGCTGCGTCGAATGTGATGATGCGCCCGGTGATCTTGTCGAGACCGGAAAAGACGGCGTTCGAATTGGCGATGCGTTGCGCCGGCGGCGCGACCACGACCTCGTCGCCGGGCTGCGGTTCGGTATTCTGGCCCGGCGTTCCCCGCGGCTGCCGCTGTCCTTGCGGAAGACCCGGAAGCGGCGCCTGTCCTGGGCGAGGCAATGTGGACTGCTGTTGCGCCGGCGCACTCGGCGTACCGGGCGGCGGCGGCAAAGGTTGCGATTGCACGCCGCCCGGCGGTCGTTGCGTTTGCGGCGGCGGCAGGGTCTGCGGCGGCGACGGCAGGGTCTGTGGAGGCGGGGGCAAAGTCTGCGGAAACGGTTGCGCAGGCGGCGGCGCCGATCCGGGCGCGCGCGGCACGCTCCCGGGCGGGCGCGGCGGCGGCTCACCGAATATGGTTCCGAACTGCGCGAGCACGTCCGCCGGCGCAAGCAGGGCCGCGCCGGCAGCGAGGATGAGAAGCGGTTTTCGGATCATACGGGAGTTTCTGGCGCGCTCATGCGCCCTTTCGCGTGGCTCCGTTAACATGGAGAATCAGGCGGGGAAAGGGCGAGCTGACTCGTGTCCCGGCGAGTGGACCCCACTTGATCCGGGGAAACGAGACCCGGGAACCAGGATCAAACCGGCGAAGCGCAAAACCGTAACGCGCTCCGCAAGGTTTTGTGCTGGGCCCCGGCTCTTCGCTCGCGCTGCGCGCTCGCTTCGGCCGGGGAACAGCCGGTCCGACGAGTCAGCTTCGTACCCGCCGGTTGGTGCCGACCCGCTCGGCGAGAATCTTGTCGATGCGCCGGCCGTCGAGATCCACGACTTCGATCCGCCAGCCCTGCACGACGACGTCGTCGCCGACCTTCGGCAGGTGGCCGAACTCCCAGAGCAGAAATCCGGCGGTTGTATTGAAGCTCGCCGGAGACGGCAGGCGAATCCCGAGCAGGTCCGAAAGTTCATCCGCCGGCATGTCCCCTTCGATGAGAAAGCTCCCGTCCGCTCTGCGCGTGTATTTCGGCTGCGGCGGGCCTTCCTCGGTGCGGAAGGCTCCGGTGATCGCCTCGAGAATGTCGGCTGTCGTCACCACACCCTGGAAGTAGCCGTATTCGTCGTGCACGAGCGCCATGTGCACCGGCGACTGCTTCAGGGACTCGATGACGTCCAGCGCGTCGATGGTGTCGGGAACGATGACGGGCGGACGGCAAAGCGCCCGCGGGTCGACCGGTTCGCCCGCGAGGTAGGCATCGAGCAAATCCTTGGCCTGCACGATTCCGACGATTTCGTCGGGCGTGCCGCGATAGGCGGGCAGCCGCGAATGAATGCTCTCGCGCAAGGTCTTGCGGATTTCGTCGGGGCCGGCATCGAGATCGATCATGTCCACGTCGGTGCGCGGCGTCATCACCGCGCGGATCGGACGATCCGCGAGCCGCATCACCCGGGCGATCATCGTGCGCTCTTCCGGTTCGATGACGCCGGCCGTTTCGGCTTCGGTGATCAGCGTCTTGATCTCCTCGTCGGTGACCGTCGTTGCCGGGCTCGACGACACGCCGAGAAGCCGAAGCACGGCTCGCCCGGAGAGATCGAAGATGGTGACGATCGGCCCGGCGCCGCGCGCGATCGCCGCCATTGCCGGGGCAATGAGGCAGGCGAGCCGCTCGGGGTCACGCAGCGCCAGCTGCTTCGGCACGAGTTCGCCGATGATCACCGACACATAGGTGATCGCAACCACCACGGCGCCGATGCCGATGGCGTCGGCATAGGCGGGCGGCAGCCCGCTCATCACCAGCAGCTCGGCAAGCCGCTGCCCCAGCGTCGCGCCGGATACGGCGCCCGCCAGAACGCCGATCAGCGTGATGCCGACCTGTACCGCGGAGAGGAAGCGTCCGGGGTCATTGGCGAGGTCGAGCGCGGTCGCAGCCCCGCGCAAGCCGAAATCGGCCATCGTTTTCAGACGGATGCGGCGGGATGACACGACCGCAAGTTCGGACAGTGCAAGCACTCCGTTGACAAGGATCAGCGCGATCACGGCCGCGATTTCGAGCGCCAGCATGGCTCCGATGGTCAGCGCTATTTCGGGGGCGCCACCGTATCAAGTCGGAGCGGTCACCACCACCGGTTCGCAAGCGACGGGGAAATTCACCGAGTTGGCGACGAAGCAAAGGCGGTGCGCATCGCGATGCAAGTCACGAGCCTTCTCCACGTCGCTGCCTTGCTTGACGGTCACGCGCGGATGCAGCGTGACGCGCTCGAACCGTCCCCCTTCGGCGCCGAGATCGATCATCGTCCCCTCGGCTTCGTCGACATAGGCCGTGACCATGACGCCGGCGCGCGCGCACAACCCGAGATACCAGAGCATGTGGCAGGAGGAGAGCGAGGCGACGAGGAGATCTTCCGGGTTGTGGAGCGAGGGGTCGCCGCGGAAGCCCGGGTCTGACGACGCTTGCAGGTCGGCTTTGCCGGGGATGCGGATGACGTGGTTGCGCGAATGGGTCGATGCGCGTGGGGTGCCCGCGGGATCGCTCCACAGGATGGTCGCCCGATAGTGATGGCGCTTTTCAGCCATGTGTCCGCCTCAGCGCTTCGGCGTCCAGGGCTCGTAGTCGCCGGTTGCAGCCGCCCGCCGCGCCCGGCTCAGCGTCGACCCCGGCGGGCGGTAGGCCGCGGGCGTGCCGGTGAGGTTCGGATGATGCGGTTTCTGCCAGGCCCGGGGCGCGTATGGCTCCTCGGTCGGCGGAACATCGGTTTTGTGGTGCATCCACCCATACCAGCCCGGCGGAATGGCCGAGGCTTCGGCATAGCCGTTGTAGATGACCCAGCGCCGCTCGAACCCGAGCGACGGATCGATCTTGCCACCCTTTGTGCGATAGTATCGGTTCCCGAACTCGTCCTCACCGACGAACTCGCCGTAGCGCCAGGTCCAGACCTGCGTCCCGAATGTCTGTCCGTTCCACCAGGTGAGGATGCGAAGGAGAATTGTCGTGATGCGGTTCATCATGGATCGGCTGCTGTGATCAGGGTCGCTGACCTTCTGCCATTGCGCGCTGCACCTGTCCAGGATCGCGCCGCCGGGGCCCGTATTGTCGCGTATGCGCGGCATGCGCCGAAGCGTCTCCGACCGTTGCGGACGGCGCCGTGGTGCTGACCTCCCTTCCCGATTGGGCCACAAGCCTCGCGCTGATCCTCGGGGCGGTCCTGGCTGCGCTTCTTTTCTATCAGTTGCTCGCGGCCCTCGCGCGGCGGGCGCCGGGACTTGCTCATCCCTTCCTGCAATCGCTGATCGCGCGCACGCGGTCGGCAGCGCGCACGGCCTTCGTCGTGGTCGCGCTGGCCTTGGCCGTGCGGGCCGCGCCCCTGCCCGCGCGAACGGCCGAATGGATCGATCATGTTCTCCTGATTGCAGCGATCGTCCTCGGCGGCTGGCTGTTGCGCGCGGCGATCGTGCTCGCCTCCGACCTCTATCTGCGTCGCGTGGAGGGGATCGGCGGGGACGATCTGCGCGCCCGCAAGCATGTCACGCAGATCAGCATCCTCCGGCGCGCGGCCGAGGTCACGCTGGTCATCGTCACGGCGGCCTTCGTGCTGATGACGTTCGAGACGGTCCGCCAGCTTGGCGTGACGCTTTTCGCATCGGCGGGGATCGCCGGGCTGATTGCGGGGCTCGCGGCGCGTCCGGTGCTCAGCAATCTCATCGCCGGCATCCAGATCGCGCTGACGCAGCCGATCCGCATCGGCGACAGCGTCAATGTGGAGAACGAATCCGGGACGATCGAGGAAATCACCTCCACCTATGTCGTCGTGCGGCTGTGGGATTTGCGCCGGCTGGTCCTGCCGATCGCCTATTTCATCGAAAAACCGTTCCAGAACCTTTCGCGGGAATCGACCGAAACGCTCGGCACGGTCGTCATCCATGCCGATTACGGCGTGCCGGTCGCGCGCGTCCGGGAGAAACTCGTGGATATCGTCCGCTCCTCCCCCCACTGGGACGGCAAGACGGCAAAGCTCGAAATGGTCGATGCGAGCGATCGGTCCGTGCAGCTGCGGGCGCTGGTGAGTTCGGCGACGGCCGGAGCGAACTGGGAGCTTCGCTGCGAGATCCGCGAGCGGCTGATCGCCTTCCTCCAGGAGGAATTCCCGGGCGCTCTGCCGCGCGGCCGCGCAGAGATCACAACGCTGCCGCAGCGATCGTCATAATTGGGTCGCCTTCACGGCCCTACAGCGTGTCGTCGGGGGTTGCGAGCCCCCGGCGGCCCGGCGTAAGGATGGGGCAGAACGGACGAGGGGTTCCGATGGACGTTGCGCGTGATGTCAAGGCGATCATCGCCAAGCACGTTCGCTTCGAGGACGATCGAGGCGAGATCCAACTGAGCGACAGGCTCGAGGAGATCGGGGTGGAATCGCTCGACGCCGTCGAGATCATCTTCGATCTCGAGGAAAAATTCGGCATCGAGATTCCGTTCAACGCCAACGACCAGCAGATGGCCTTCGAGACGGTCGGCGATATCGTCAGCGCGGTCCAAGGCCTGGTTGCGAGCAAGGCCAAGATCGCTTGAACCGGGTCGTTGTCACCGGGATCGGCGTCGTCTCTCCCGTCGGAAACTCGGCCGGCGCGTATTGGGAGAGCCTGGTGAAAGGGGCGTGCGGGATCGGCGCGCCCACGCTTGCGCCCGCCGAGCGGCTGAACCAGAAGGCCGTCGCCGAAGTCAAGAATTTCGACCCCCTCGCCCACTTCTCCGACCGGCAGCTTTCGGTGCTCGACCGGGTCTCGCAGTTCGCCGTGGTTGCGGCCAAGGAGGCAATCGCGCATTGCGGGCTGACATTCGACGGAGCACTGGCGGAGCGGACAGCCACGATCATCGGCACTGGCGCCGGCGGACAGACGACGCAAGAAGAAGGCTACAAGCGCCTCTATGCCGACGGCAATCCGCGCATGTGGCCGCTCTCGATCCCGAAGCTGATGGCGAACGCGCCGGCGAGCCAGATCACCATGCATTGCGGCCTTCTCGGCCCCTCATTCGCCGTCGCCAGCGCCTGCGCTTCGGCCACCCACGCCATCGGCACGGCGTTCCACATGGTCCGTGCTGGCTCCGTCGACTGCGCGGTGACCGGCGGGGCCGAATCCTGCCTCACCTTGGGCACGATCAAGAGCTGGGAAGCGATGCGCGTCATGGCGCCCGACCTGTGCCGCCCGTTTTCCAGGGGCCGCAAAGGCATGATCCTCGGCGAAGGCGCCGCGATCGTGGTTCTTGAATCGCTGGATCACGCGCGCGCCCGCGGTGCTTTGATCCTCGCCGAAATCGCCGGCTTCGGCGCGTCTGCCGACGCGAAGGACATCACCTCCCCGGACGAAGGCGGCATGGCTCGCGCGCTCAACGCGGCCTTGGCCGACGGCAAGCTCGCGCCGGAGGACATCCAATATGTCAACGCGCATGGGACGGGCACGCTCGCCAATGACCTGACCGAGACCACCGCGCTCAAGCGGACATTCGGCGCGCATGCCCGCAACCTCGCGCTTTCCTCGACGAAATCCATGGTGGGTCACGCGCTGGGCGCGGCCGGCGCGCTCGAGCTCGTCGCCACCGTGTCGGCGCTGAAGCACGGGATTGCCCCGCCGACCATCAACTATCTCGGGCCCGATCCCGCATGCGATCTCGACTGCGTGCCGAACGAGTCGCGCCGGATGCAGATGTCGGCCGCGCTCTCGAACTCGTTCGCGTTCGGCGGACTCAATGCCGTGCTCGCGCTGCGGCGGTTCGACGGTTGAGCGCCTTGAGCCGATCGCCGCGGCGGCGAGACGCGGTAACTTGGTAGCGGTCCCGCCTGAAGATCCTGTGTCTGAAAAACGCGCCGACAGATGAAGAAGCGCTGTCAAGTGCTCTGCCGACTTTATCCCTGTTTTCCACACAAGATTTTTTCAAAAACAACCATGAGCTGCTCAACCGCGCTCACAATCTGAACAAGTTCTGCAACTTGAATATGAACAGAAGCGTTGCGTATCGGATTCCATTTTCCACGGGATTTTGCTTGGTCGGCCGGGGGCTTTGTGACCGAACGTAAGCGCGTCATCCCAGACGTGCCCGACAAGACGAAACGTTCAGCCGCGCCTCGGCGCAAAGGAAAAGCAGCGCCCATCGGCGAAAGCGAGACGTGGCTTCGCGTCGCCGTCGATCTCATGGGACTGGCGCCTTTTACCTGGGACATCGTCACCTCGAAGCTCGACTGGGATGGACGTCTGAAGCGGCTTTGGGGCCTCCCCGAGGACTCCGAAGTCGATTGCGATCTGTTCTTGAGCGCGATCCATCCCGACGATCGGCCGACGGTGCAGGACGGTCTTGCGCGCGCTCTCGATCCTGACGGCGACGGCACCTATGCGGGCGAGTTTCGCGTCGTGGGCCTGGGCGACCGCGTCGAACGCTGGGTCTCCGGCCGCGGCCAGGCCTTCTTCGCTGGGGGACGCGCGACAAAGTTCGTCGGCGTGGTTGTCGAGATCACCGAACGCAAACGCGCCGAAGACATCCTGCTGCAGAGCGAAGCCGAATTCCGCGCGCTGTTCGAGCTGTCCGGCGTCGGCCAGGTCCAAACGGACGCCAGCGCGCTGCAATTCGTGCGCGTGAACCGCAAATTTTGCGAGATCACCGGGTACTCGCCCCAAGAACTCGCGCATCTCACGGCGACGGACCTCACGCATCCCGATGATCGCGCCGCGAGCGACGCGCTCTGGGATCGCGTGCGGGCGGGCGAACTGCCGGAATATTCGATTGAAAAGCGTTACATCCGCAAGGACGGACGCCCGGTCTGGGTGCATGTCTCCGCCACCATCCTTCGCGATTCCACTCGCCGCCCCTGGCTCACCGCGGGCATCATCGAAGACATCACCGAGCGGAAGGAAGCGCAGCAGGCCTTGCAGGAAAGCGAGCGCGAATTCCGCTCGCTGTTCGAACTGTCGCGCGCCGGCCAGGTCCAAGCCGACGCCGTGTCGCGACGTTTCATCCGCGTCAACCGCAAATTCTGCGAACTGACCGGCTACTCCGCCGACGAGCTGACTCGGATGACCGCGATCGACCTGACGCATCCGGACGATCGCGCCGCGGATGAAGAACAGTGGCGGCGGCGGCTGAGCGGCGAAGCCGTGCCGGGAACGGTCGAGAAGCGCTATCTGCGAAAGGACGGCTCGATCATCTGGGTCCAGGTCACCGCGAATGTGTTGCGTCTGCCCGATGGACGCCCTTGGCGGACGGCGGCCGTCATTGACGATATCACCGAACGCAAGAAGGCCGGCGACGCCGTACGCACCAGCGAGGAGCGGTTGCGGCTCGCGCTCGAAGCCGGCGACATGGGGGCCTGGGAGTGGGATCTCGACACCGGCGAAGTGGTCTGGGATCGCTCGTTCTACGATCTCATCGGGCTGGATCACCGCACGCGGCCGACGGTGGAACGGTTCGCCTCGCTTTTGCATCCTGACGATGCGTCCCGCATCAATGAGACCGTCGCCGCCATCCTGGCCGGGGATGAATCCGCGCTGAACCGGGAATTCCGGATCGTGCGGCCCGACGGCGCGGTGCGCTGGCTGCGCTCGGCCGGGGCCATCGAGCATACCGGGACGGGTCAGCGCCGCGCGATCGGCGTCTATATGGACGTGACCGAAAGCAAGGCGCGCGACGAGCACCTGCTGCTGCTCATGCGCGAGCTGGCACACCGCTCGAAAAACCAGCTGGCGATGGTGCAGGCGATCGCCCGCCAGACCACGCGCCAAAGCGAAAGCTTCGAGGCGTTCGATCGGCAGTTCTCCGCCCGCATCCAGGCGCTCGCCGAATGCAACGATATCCTGATGAAGCGCGACTGGCAGGGCGCGCCGATCGCCGACATCGTGCAGGCGCAGATGAAGGTCTTCGCGGCTTACCAGTCGCAGATCGAGATGGCCGGCGCGCCGATCACGCTCTCTGCCGCTGCGACGCAGAATGTCGGACTCGCGCTGCACGAACTTGCAACCAACGCCCTGAAGCATGGGGCGCTGTCGAGGCCGACGGGCAAGGTGACGATCAATTGGGAGGTCGTCTCCGCTCCCGAGCCGCGCCTGCGCATCATCTGGATGGAGGAGGGTGGGCCGCCAGCCAAGCAGCCGGAACGAAAGGGATTTGGCTCCGTCGTCTTGGAGCGTGCCACGCCGGCTGCGCTCAATGGGACGGGTCGGCTCGAGTATTTACCCGAGGGTCTCCGGTGGGAACTCGAAATCCCCTGCCGGCATGTGGTCCACGGCGCCGACACGCGCTCGCTGTTCGAAGTGCGAGGCTGACCGAAACCGCTTTACGCAGTCGCCAGATGCGGGGCCCGAACCGCCCGGCTTGCGCTCATGCGCAGCAAACTGCGGGCGGTGTCGAGCATGACGGCGTCGTTGACCGGCTTCGTGAGCACGATCGCAGCGCGGAGCTGAGGCGGCCAGAGCACACAATCCGTATAGGCGGTGGTGAAGAAGAACGGGATGCCCCGTTTTGCCAGCACCTCGGCAATCGGAAACGACAGCTCGCCGGCCAGATCGACGTCCAGGGCCGCAAGGTCGAATTCTTCCGAGCTCGCCAAGGACAGGGCTTTCTCGAGCGTGCCGGTTGGTCCGACCACGGCGAAGCCCGCCCGCTCGAACGTATCGGCGACGTCGAAGGCCACAATACCGATGTCTTCGGCAACCAGGATTCGGGGGGGCCGCATCGAAATCGCTTTGAACTCCTTGCCAGCGCAAACTTCCTGGATCGGATCAGGTTCTGGCTCCAGATGATTGTCCGAGCATGATCTTTTTAGGAAACCACGACCGATTTCCGGGGATCGTGCTCCGACTCTGCAGCCCAACGTATGAACGAGTTCGATGTTCCGGATGAGACAATCGGCCTCGCTCGGCATGGTTGACGAGCGTTTAATCCGGCCGGAGGCCGGGGGCCCATCAACAGGCAGCAAATTCCTTCTTCCCGAATCCGGAGGAATCGCCGATGCTTCCCGCAGCGCAAGAAGTCGTCCCCGCAATTCACATCAATCCCCACATTTAGTGTTTGATTCAGACTCGTACGCTAGTTCTTGACGGGCGCGAACGAGTCGTCCTAGCCTTTGACTCGTGCGGCGCGGAGTGTGTCAGTCTTCCGCACCGCTCCCCCGAGAGGCAGGCGAACGGGTCCGCCGGAGCACCGGCAACGGCGGGCTTGAGCTTTCGCGCCGCTCGGCGGGCGCATCGCCGCACGAATGATCCGGCGCCGTCCGGCACCGGACCTCTATAGGGGCGTTGAAGGGGTTGCGGCGAAGGGGACGTGGACACGAATAAGGTCCGCGGAAGGCAGGTCGTCCGTGTGCTTGCGTCGGTGGCAAAGCACGGCCGGAATGCCGACATAACTGCAGAAACGGGGCAAAAAATGCGAATCGAGCGGCGCTACACAAAAGACGGCCAATCCCCCTACGCGGGCATCCGATTCCGCCTGACCACGAGCGAAATCCGCAATCCGGACGGCTCGGTGGTCTTTCGCGCCGACAATGTGGAGGTGCCGGACTTCTGGTCGCAGGTCGCCTCCGACGTGCTGGCGCAGAAATACTTCCGCAAGGCCGGCATTCCAGCCGCGCTCAAGCGCGTGGAAGAGGAGACCGTGCCGTCCTGGCTGTGGCGCTCGGTCGCCGACGAGGCCGCGCTCGAGAAGCTCGACGACAAGGACCGGCTTGTCGGCGAACACTCGGCCAAGCAGGTGTTCGACCGGCTGGCAGGGACGTGGACGTATTGGGGCTGGAAGGGCGGCTACTTCGATGGGGAAGACGACGCGCGCGCCTTCTTCGACGAGCTCCGCTACATGCTCGCGATGCAGATGGTCGCGCCCAACTCCCCGCAATGGTTCAACACCGGGCTGCACTGGGCCTACGGCATCGATGGCCCGAGCCAAGGGCATTTCTACGTCGACCACACGAGCGGCAAGCTGACGAAATCGAAGTCGGCCTACGAGCATCCGCAGCCGCATGCCTGCTTCATCCAGTCCATCTCCGACGACCTCGTCAACGAGGGCGGGATCATGGATTTGTGGGTGCGCGAGGCGCGGCTGTTCAAGTACGGCTCGGGCACCGGCTCGAATTTCTCGCGCCTGCGCGGCGAAGGCGAAAAGCTCTCCGGCGGCGGCAAGTCGTCCGGGCTGATGAGCTTCCTCAAGATCGGCGACCGCGCGGCGGGCGCGATCAAGTCCGGCGGCACCACGCGCCGGGCGGCGAAGATGGTCGTGGTCGACGTCGACCATCCCGACATCGAACAGTTCATCGACTGGAAGGTGATCGAGGAGCAGAAGGTCGCGAATCTCGTCACCGGCTCGAAGATCAACCAGCGGCACCTGCGCGCCGTCATGAAGGCCTGCATCAATTGCGAGGGCTCGGGCGACGATTGCTTCGATCCCGACAAGAACCCGGTGCTCCGCCGCGAGATCAAGGCCGCGCGGAAGAATTCCGTGCCGGACGCCTACATCAAGCGCGTCATCCAGTTCGCCAGGCAAGGCTTCAAGGACATCCAGTTCCCGACCTACGACACCGATTGGGACGGTGAGGCCTATCTCACCGTATCGGGGCAGAACTCCAACAATTCGGTCCGCATCACCGATGAATTCCTGAAAGCGGTCGAGGCCGACGGCGATTGGGACCTTACCTGGCGCA
The DNA here is from genome assembly GCA_022844485.1 of Xanthobacteraceae bacterium. Lineage (GTDB taxonomy): Bacteria > Pseudomonadota > Alphaproteobacteria > Rhizobiales > Xanthobacteraceae > JALHLQ01. The sequence continues at coordinate 4,438 of JALHLQ010000016.1, read as the reverse complement.
CGAAGCCCGGGCGCATCGCAAAGACGGTGAAGGCGCGCGAGCTGTGGGAGAAGATCGGCGAAGCCGCCTGGGCCTGCGCCGATCCCGGCCTGCAGTTCCACACGACCGTGAACGATTGGCACACCTGCCCGGCCTCGGGCCCGATCCGCGCCTCCAATCCGTGCTCGGAATACATGTTCCTCGACGACACGGCGTGCAACCTCGCCTCGATCAACGTGCTGACGTTCAGGCAAGCGCTTGCATCCCTTTCACCTCCCCCTGAAAGGGGGAGGTCGGCGACCCACGGCTTGACCGGGGGGAGCCGGGAGGGGGTCATGGTCCCCCCCCCCGCCCCCCATCGGTGGGGCGCCCC